>NZ_JAEMTA010000044.1 GCF_016462545.1 Mycolicibacterium sp.
GCGATGAGCGCTCGCGCGAAGAGCAGACGACAAGCGATGAGCGCTCGCGCGAAGAGCAGACCGGCAGCGGTTCCGACGAAGGCTTCGTCGCCGACGACGTCGACGTAGCCGAACGCGCTCTCGCCGAGTACGACCTGCCCCCCAACTCGAGCCTGCGTCTCCTGAACCTCTCGGAGAACGCGACCTACGCCGTGACGGACGCCGACACCGGTGCCCAGTCGATTCTGCGGGTGCACCGCAAGGGCTACCACCGACCCCACGAAATCGAGTCCGAACTCGATTGGCTCGACGCCCTGCAGCACGATGGCGACGTCACGGTGCCGACGGTGCTGCCTGCGCGCGACGGTCGCCGCATGGTCACCGTCGACCAGCACGGAATCGACCGCCACGTCGTGCATTTCGAGATGGTCGCGGGCGCCGAGCCCGACGAGGAGACCCTGACCGTCGCAGACTTTCACACCCTGGGACGAATCACCGCTACCCTGCACGACCACTCGACGTCCTGGAATCGACCGGCCGGCTTCGGCCGCTTCTCCTGGGACTGGCGTCACAGCCTCGGCGACGAGCCTCGTTGGGGCCGTTGGCAGGATGCCACCGGCGTCGGTGAGCCCGAAGCCGCCACACTGGAGCGGGCCGTCGCACTGCTACGGCGACGGCTCCTCGAGTACGGGACGGGGCCCGAGGTCTTCGGTCTCATCCACGCCGACCTGCGACTAGCCAACCTCCTCGTCGACGGACCCCAGATCACGGTCATCGACTTCGACGACTGCGGCTTCGGTTGGCACTTCTATGATTTCGGCACCGCGGTGTCCTTCTTCGAGGACGACCCAGCCGTGCCCGAATGGCAGGACGCCTGGGTCACGGGCTATCGGACCCGTCGGACGTTGCCCACGACCGACGAGGCGATGCTGCCTTCGTTCGTCCTGTTGCGCAGGATGCTCTTGCTGGCGTGGATGGGTTCGCACAGCCACTCCAGGGAATCTCAGGCGATGTCCATCGACTACGCCAGGGGCAGTTGCGAACTCGCGGAACGCTACCTGAGCTCCGACGGTCACCGGCTCGCCTGATCCCCTCCACAGAAAGGCGTCACGACATGTTCACATCACTGCAGGGCCGCACCGCCATCGTCACCGGCGGAAGCAAGGGCATCGGCCGCGGCATCGCGGAGACCTTCGCCGGCGCGGGTGTCAACGTCGTCATCACCGGCCGCAATCAGGCCGACGTCGACGCGGCCGTCGCCGGGTTGTCTGGCACGCCCGGCACCGTGACCGGCGTAGCCGCCGACGTGACGAGTCCCGACGACTGCCGGCGCGTCGTCGCCGCAGCGGTGGAACGGCATGGGGCGCTTGACATCGTGTGCGCCAACGCGGGCATCTTCCCGTCCGGCCGCCTCGAGGACCTCACCCCCGAGGACATCGAGGAGGTGATCGGCGTGAACTTCAAGGGCACCGTCTACATCGTGCAGGCCGCCCTGTCCGCGCTGACCGACAGCGGGCACGGTCGCATCGTCGTCACGTCCTCGATCACCGGGCCCATCACCGGTTACCCCGGGTGGTCGCACTACGGCGCCAGCAAGGCCGCCCAGCTGGGCTTCATCCGCACTGCGGCAATGGAATTGGCGCCTAGGAACATCACGATCAACGCGGTGCTGCCCGGCAACATCATCACCGAAGGGCTCATCGACATGGGCCAGGAGTACATGGATCAGATGACCGCGGCCGTTCCCGCGGGGCGCCTCGGCACGGTGGCGGACATCGGCAACGCAGCGCTGTTCTTCGCCACCGACGAGGCCGGCTACATCACCGGCCAGGCCCTCGTCGTCGACGGTGGGCAGATCCTGCCCGAGTCCCAGGCCGCGATCGCGGAGCAATAGTCCTCCCGCTGGCAATTGGTCGGACCAAATCGCGAGAGGAGCGATGCGTTGCCGAAGACCACCGAACAACTCCGGCGGCGCATCGTCGCCGATATCAATGCGGGCGTTCCCGGCGCCAAGCTCGGAAGCGAACGCGATCTTGCCGAGCGCTACTCCACCAGCCGGTCCAGCCTGCGCCAGATGCTCGCGGCTCTGGAGGAAGCCGGCCTCGTGCACCGCGTGATCGGCCGCGCGGGTGGCATCTTCATCAGCCACGCGCAGGTGCAACGCAGCTTGTCCGACGTCGTCGGCGTACCGGCCTTCCTGGCCAACCAGGGCTATGTCGCGGGGACACGGGTCCTGTCGACGAAGATCACCGCACCGGACGCCCTCACGCAGAAGGCGTTGAACCTCGGCCCACACGACTTCGTCGTCGAGATCCAGCGCGTCCGCCTCGCCGACGGATCGCCGATCTCGTTGGAGCTCGCGCAGTTTCCCGCCGAGGCGTTCCCCGGGTTGCTTGAGAAGCAGCTCGGCGGATCCATCTACGAGATCCTCGAGAACGACTACGGCCTCGTCACGTCCAGGGCGGACGAACGGATCGAGGCCGTCAACGCCACACCGGACGAGGCGTCCGCGCTGTCCGTCAAACCTCAGGCGGCGCTGCTGCTGATCACCCGGATCACCTACGACCAGCACGACGTGCCGTGCGAGTTCTCCCGCGACCTGTTCCGCGGAGACCGCACGCGCCTGGCAGTCACCGCACAGGGCCGCGGCATCGGCGTGCACTCACCCGCGGCCGGCGCCACGGTCGCGCTGCAGAGCTGACGACGGCTCCGGTGTCGAGACGGCTAGATTGCGGTCATGAGTCCCGCAGGCCGGTTCGCGCCGAGTCCGTCGGCGGACCTGCACGTCGGAAACGTGCGCACGGCCGTGCTGGCGTGGCTCTTCGCGAGGTCCACTGACCGCCGCTTCCTGATCCGCGTCGAGGATCTCGACGACCGCACCTCCGGTGACGTCGCGGAACGCCAACTCCGCGACCTCGCCGCGGTCGGACTCGACTGGGACGAACCACCCGAGTATCAGACCGCCCACGAATCTCGCTACGACGCCGTGATCGACGATTTCGTCAGTCGCGGTCTGACCTACGAATGTCATTGCAGCAGAAGAGACATCCAGCAGGCCCCGCGCGCACCTCACGCCCCCGAGGGCGCCTATCCCGGCATCTGTCGCAACCTCACCGACGCGGAGCACGCCGCTCGCCGCGCCTCGGGCCGGGCGCCCGCGGTGCGACTCCGCTCCGAGGTCGGTGAGTTCACCGTCACCGACGTACTGCACGGCAGCTACACCGGGGTGGTAGACGACCTGGTGCTGCGCCGCGGCGATGGCGTGCCGGCCTACAACCTCGCGGTCGTCGTCGACGACGCCGCGCAGGGAGTCGATCAGGTGGTCCGCGGTGATGACCTGCTGACGTCATCGCCGCGGCAGGCCTACCTGGGCTCGCTGCTCGGATACCCCCCAGTGGGGTATGCCCACGTTCCGCTGGTCCTCAACGCCCAGGGCAAGCGCCTGGCGAAACGCGACGGTGCGGTCACGCTCGACGAGATCGGGGCTGAGCGGGCTATGGCCCAGATCGCCGACTCGCTGGGCTTCGCGAGTGCATCCCTCGGCGGAATGCTGGACGCCTTCGACCCGGCCCGACTGCCGCGCGAGGCCTGGACGTATCACCCGGGGTGAGCAGAACCCTTCGATCTTGGTGGGGTCCTTGCTACGTTCCGCCAGTGACCAACCACCTACGAAGAGCACTGCCCGCGGTGGTGCTGCTTGCCGCGCTGCTGCTGGCGGCCTGCGGTTCGAGCCAGAACGGGTCGGAGAGTGTGGCGTCCTCCGGGGTGCTGAGAGTGGGCACCGAGGGTACCTACGCACCGTTCAGTTTCCAGGATCCCGCGACCGGACAACTCGCGGGCTACGACGTCGACGTCGCCAACGCCGTGGGTGAAAAGCTCGGCAAGAAGGTCGAATTCGTCCAGACGCCGTGGGATTCCATCTTCGCCGCACTCGAGGCCAACCGGTTCGACGTCGTGGCCAACGAGGTGACGATCACCCCCGAGCGGCAGAGCAAGTACGACCTGTCGCAGCCCTACTCGGTCGGTGAAGGCGTCATCATCACCCGCGCAGGCGACGACTCCATCACATCGCTGGAGGACCTCAAGGGCAAGAAGGCAGGCGCGACCGTCACCAGCAACTGGGCCCAGGTCTCCCGCGACGCCGGCGCGACCCTCGAGCCGGTGGAGGGCTTCACCCAGGCAATCACCCTGCTCAACCAGGGCCGGGTGGACGCCGTGGTGAACGACAGCATCGCCTTCCACGCTTATCAGTCCGAGACCAACGACCAGTCCGTGAAGATCGCGGCAACCATCGGCGAGAAGAGCGAGCAAGGCTTCGCAGCGCGCAAGAACAGCGGCCTGCTGCCCGAACTCAACAGGGCACTCGACGCGCTGAAGGCCGACGGCACCCTGGAGACGATCTCGCAGAAGTACCTGAAGGCCAACGTCACCGGAGGATCTGGGGCCGACGGCGCGGGAGCAGGCCATCGCTCGGTGTGGACGCTCATCGGAGAGAACCTGTGGCCGCTGGCCAAGGCCGCCATCACGGTCACCATCCCGCTGACCATCATCAGCTTCGTCATCGGTCTGGCAATCGCGCTGGTCGTGGCGCTGGGCCGGCTGTCGAAGAACGTGGTCCTGTCGAACATCGCCCGGTTCTACATCTCGATCATCCGCGGCACCCCGCTGCTGGTGCAGTTGTTCATCATCTTCTTCGCGCTGCCGCAGATCGGGATCAAACTCGACCCGTTCCTCGCAGCCACCATCGCCTTCAGCATCAACGTCGGTGGCTACGCGGCGGAGATCATCCGCTCGGCGATCCAATCCATTCCCAAGGGGCAGTGGGAAGCGGCCGAGACCATCGGCTTCAACTACGTCGGCGCGCTACGACGCATCATCCTGCCGCAGGCCGCCCGGGTGGCGGTGCCACCGCTGTCCAACACGTTGATCTCACTGGTCAAGGACACCTCGCTGGCGTCGACCATCCTGGTGACCGAACTGCTGCGCACCGCACAGGTGGCGGCGGCTCCGACGTTCGAGTTCTTCGCTCTCTACGGTACGGCGGCGGCGTACTACTGGGTGATCTGCCTGGTTCTCTCGTTCGGCCAGAACCGCCTCGAAGAACGACTCGAAAGGCACATCGCTCGATGACTGATACTGGAGCCGACACGACGACCGACACGGTCGAAAACCGAGTCACCGCACAGGGCGTCAAGAAGGCGTTCGGCGACAACGAGGTGCTCAAGGGCGTCTCGTTCACCGTCCAGCGCGGCACGGCGACCGCCATCATCGGGCCGTCGGGATCTGGCAAGACGACGCTGTTGCGCACGCTCAATGCGCTCGACCGGGCGGATGCCGGGGTGATCCGGGTGGACGACGTCGAGATCGACTTCTCCACGCCGACGCCCAAACCCGAGATCCGTAGATTCCAGTCGCGAAGTGGCTTCGTGTTCCAGGGGCACAATTTGTTCCCGCACAAGACGGTGCTGCAGAACGTCATCGAGGGCCCGGTGATCGTGCAGAAGCGGCCGAAGGACGAGGTCGTCGCGGAGGCGGTCGTGTTGCTCGACGAGGTCGGATTGGCCGAGAAGAAGGATCAGTACCCCTATCAACTCTCCGGCGGCCAGCAGCAGCGCGTCGGCATCGCCAGGGCCTTGGCGTTGAAGCCGAAGCTGGTGCTCTTCGACGAGCCGACCTCCGCGCTCGATCCGGAGTTGGTCGGCGAGGTGCTCGGGGTGATCAAGGATCTGGCCGTGCAAGGGTGGACGCTCGTCATCGTCACTCACGAAATCCAGTTCGCCAAGCAGGTTTCCAGCCAGGTGCTGTTCACAGATCAGGGCATCATCCTGGAGCAGGGCACACCCGACGAGGTCATCGGCAACCCGAAGGAGGATCGCACCAGGCAGTTCCTCGACCGGATCCTCAACCCGCTCTAGCCCTCTCCCCCTCTGCCGCGAGCGTGCGTGTTCGCACACGACACGCCGGGCGTTCATGGCATCCGGCGCACGCTCGCTACCGCTGCGAGAGCAGCAAATCGACTGCCCGGGCGGCACTTTGAGCAGCGCTCTCCATGGTCGCCGACCAGTCCGTGGCGGTCCAGTCTCCCGCCAGCACCAGCGACGGCACCGACGTTCGTTGCGGCGGACGAAGCGAATCCATGCCGACGACCTGCGAAAAGGTGGCCTTGGGCATCTTGACCACCTGCGCCTCCACGACGTTGGCGTCGGCGGCAGCTGGGTAGTAGCGCCGCAGCAGCGCCATCTGTTCGGCCACGATGTCGTCACTGCCCCGGTGGATCTGGTCATAGGCGCCACTCGTGGTCAGACAGTACAGCCATCCGCGGTCGGTGCTCCTGCCGTGCATGATCTGCCGGTCGAACACCTCGTCGATGATGCCCGTCCCACCGATCAACCCCTCGAATGCCGACACGGTACCGAGCGGACGGTCCAGGTAGAGATTGGTGCTGACGATAGGCGTATAACCCAATTTATCTGCAGCAGCATATAATTCGTCGTGTTCGGGCAGCTCGTCGAGCAGCCCGCCGATGCTCGAGTTCGGTACGGCGCATACGACGTCATCGGCCGGTACCACCGTGCCGTCGGCCAGCAGCACACCGGTGACCGCGCCCTCGGAGATCTGCACCCGGCGGGCCACCGCCCGGTATCGCACCGTGACTCCGCGCTCGGTGAACACTCTGAGGGCGCCCGAGACGAGGAGAGTATCGAGGTCGACCGTGGGATATCCGATGTTCACCGGCGTCCGATGCTTCATGCCCATCCGGAAGCCGGTAGCCATCACGGTGGCGAACACCTTCGCCGAGCCTCGCGCCACCGGCTCGGCCGCGATGCCGAGGGCGAGCCAGTCCCACAACGCTTCTCGCGCGGGTGCGGGCATGCCGACGCGCTGCAACCACTGTTCGGTGGTGAGATCGGCCAAGTCGGGAGGCGGGTGCAGGGCCTGCCACCCCAGCCGCAGCGTCGCGCGAGCCGCCCGAAGCCGATCGGCGATGCCTGCGTCAGGGTGGACGCCGAACAGGGTGCGCACGGCACCGAGCCCCGCGGTCTGCACCGTCACCTTGCGCCCGTCCGGCCAGCGCAGCGTCGACGTCTTGGGGAAGACGACCAAGTCGCGGGTCCCGACGCTGGTGAGGTAGCGGAAGAGGTGCTCGTAGCCGCTGGCGATGACGTGTTGCCCGTTGTCGGGTAGATCGTCGACCTGCTCGGCCCGCATCGCGTGAGTGCGCCCGCCGAGTCGACCACGCCGCTCGAGGAGGGTGACGTCCTTGCCCGCCTCGGCCAACCAGACCGCGGAGGCAAGACCGGCCAGACCCCCGCCGATCACCACGTAGCGCCGTCCGTCACCGCTCATCCGCCCAACGTACCTCCGCCGTGACAGGCGTCCGATGCCTCGCGAGCGTGCAGAAAGTCGCGAGATAGCTCGGCGTGTCTCGTGCAGACACGCACGCTCGCGGGGTGGGTGAGAGAAGGTGGAGGCATGGCACATCCAACGAACCTCGAAGCGGACGTCATCGTGGTCGGTGCGGGTCTCTCGGGAATGATCGCCGCCCGGACCCTGCTCGAAGCCGGGCTGGTGCCACTGGTCCTGGAGGCGGATGAGCGGGTCGGCGGACGCATTCTGACCGAGGACGCCATCCCCGGGGTGTCAGTAGATCTGGGAGCCCAGTGGATCGGCGATACGCACGAGCGGATGTTCCGCCTCGCCGCCGAACTCGGAGTGCAGACCTTCCCCCAGTACGACGAGGGCGAGACGTCCTACGACCTCGACGGTTCCGGTGTGCTGCGCGAGAACGCCTTCCATGCTCGCTTCGCCGGCGAACTGGCCGAACTCGAACGCGTGCTGCGGCATCTGGACGAGCTCGCCGCCGAGGTACCGGTGGACGCGCCGTGGCTGGCGCCGCGCGCCGCCGAATGGGACGTCATCAGTGCGGGCACTTGGTATGACGCGCAGGGACTTTCGCCCATCGCGCGCACACTGCTCGAGATCTGCACCGTCGGAATCCTTGCGGTGCCGACCGTCGAGGTGTCCTTCCTGCACTTGCTCTTCACCATCCAGACCTGCGGTGTGACGTCGGAACTCTTCGCGGAGTCCGAGGGCGGCGCCCAGACCACGCGCTTCGTCGGCGGCACCGCTGAGATCCCGCGTCGACTCGCCGCGCTGATCGCCGACCACATCGTGCTCGAGGCTCCGGTATTACTGATCGAGCACACGGCGGACGGCGTCTCGGTGCACTGTCGCGGCGGACTGGTGGCACGCGGCCGCCGCGTCATCGTCGCGATCTCACCGACGTTGGCCGGACGCATCATGTACGACCCTCCGCTGTCCGGCATCCGCGATCAACTCACCCAGCGGCTACCCAACGGCTCGGCCATGAAGGCCTTCTTCGTCTACGACGAACCCTTTTGGCGCGCAGATGGATTCAACGGTCAACTCATCTCCGACGTCGGACCGGCGCGAATGTCCAACGACAGTTGCAGCCCCGGTGACGACCACGGCGTCATCCTGCTGTTCCTGGAGGGCGACCAGGCCCGCACGTTCGGACGGCTTCCCGCCGACGAGCGACGGACCGCCCTGACGGCCGAACTGGTGCGCCACTTCGGCAGCAAGGCCGCGCACCCGGAGGCCTACGTCGACGGGGAGTGGTCGGACCGGCAGTGGACCCGCGGCTGCTACAACGCCAACCACGGCCCCCACGTGTGGACCACCTACGGTCACGCGCTCGCGGAGCCGATCGGTGTGATCCATTGGGCGTCAACCGATACGGCGACGTACTGGAGCGCGTACATGGAGGGCGCCGTCGAGGCCGGCGAGCGCGCCGCGCGAGCCGTCATCGCGTCCCTGCCCTGAGTGATTCGTGGAGTGACTAGCGGCTGACGGGCAGCGATGCCAATCCGCGCAGCGTCACGTTGGGCTTGTACACCGGCTCGCCGGCCAGGGTCGCGTTCGGAAACCGTGCGGTGACCGCCGCCAGCGCGACCCGCGCCTCCAACCGCGCCAGCGGTGCGCCCAGGCAGAAGTGCACGCCGTGGCCGAAGGCCAAGTGTCGAATGTTCTCACGATCCGGGTCGAACACGTCGGGTCGATCGAACGCGGCCGGATCTCGTTGAGCGGCAGCCAGCAGCAGCATCATGGTGTCGCCCTTGGGGACGGTGACGATTCCCCGGTCGCTTCGCTCCTGCCCTCCGCCAACGTCGCCGATCGTCATCTCCTCCGCTGCGGTCCGGCCTGCCAACTGCACGGGCGGGTCGTAGCGCAGGGTCTCCTCGATGATCGTCGAGGCCCGGTCGGGATCCTCACCCAGCGCGGTCCAGTACCGCGGCTGGCGCAGCATCGCCAGGATCGCGTTGGCGATCAGGTTGACGGTCGTCTCGTGGCCCGCGATCAACAGGAGGTTGCAGGTGGCGACGATCTCCTCGGACGTCAGCTGGTCGCCGTCCTCCTCTGCGGCGATCAGGGCGGAGATCAGGTCCTCGCGGGGATCGGCCCGCCGCTGCTCGACGAGTCCGGCGAGGTAGCCGCGCAGCCAGTGCCCCGCTTCCATGCGCGCGTGAAAGCTGTCGGGAACCTCGCCGGTGAAGGTGACGAACGGGTCGAGTCCCTGGGCCAGCAGCGCCGACGCCCGGCTGAACTCCGGCTCGTCTGAGATCGGCACACCGAGCATCCGGCAGATCACCGCAACCGGTAGCGGGTGCGCGAGGTCGGCGATCACGTCGAAGTGATCGGCGTCGGCCACCTCGTCGAGCAGCGCGGTGACCATCTCGGTGATGTCGGCCTCGAGTGCCTTCACCCGTCTCGGGGCGAACGCCTGCTGCGCGAGCTTGCGCAGGCGGGTGTGGTCGGGCGGGTCGAGGAACAGGAAACCGGGCTGGCCGAACGGCCGCGGCTGGGCCCCCTTGGCGATCTCGCGCTGAGCGACGGTGGACTTGAGCCGGTCACTAGCCGACGCCGGATGCCGCAGCACGTCCCCGCAGTCCTGGAAGGACGAGAAGACGACCAGATTGCGCTCGGGCATCACCATCGGCCCGCGGTCGAGAATGTCCCGATAGACGGGGTACGGATCGGCGCGGTTCGCCGGATCGAGCAGCCGAACCAACACGTCCCGTGATTCCGCCGTGGTCGCCACCCTTTTATTGTGCACGCGTTGAGTAATAGCGGCCCAGCACGTGGTCGCGAAGCTCGTCGAACTCGTCCGCGACGATCGCCGCCCGGATCTGGTCCACCAATCGAATGACGAAGCGCTCGTTGTGGATCGTGCACAGCGTGGAGGACAACATCTCCTTTGCCTTGAACAGGTGGTGGATGTAGGCGCGTGTGTAGTTGGCACACGTGTAGCAGTCGCATTCGGCATCGATGGGCGTGAAGTCGCGCTTGTAGCGCGCACCGGTGATGTTGTAGCGGCCCGTCGCCGAGTACACCGCGGCGTTGCGGGCCACCCGCGAGGGCGACACGCAGTCGAACGTGTCCGCTCCCGCTGCGACGGCGGCGAACAGATCATCGGGCTCGCTGATGCCGAGCAGGTGGCGCGGCTTGTCGTCGGGCAGTTCCTCGGTGCACCAGCCGACGATGGTGGCCAGATTCTGTTTCTCCAGTGCGCCACCGATGCCGTAGCCGTCGAACCCTCTACCATCGGCGTCCACGATCTCGGTGAGGCCTCTCGATGCTTGCCGACGCAGATCCTCGTACTGGGCGCCCTGGACGACGCCGAACAGCGCCTGCGGGGGTTTGTCCGCCCGCTCGATGCCGAGGCGTCGGTGCTCGGCGAGGCAGCGAACCGCCCAGTCGTGGGTTCGCCGAACCGAACTCTCTTGATAACCGCGGGTATTCATGAGCGTCGTCAGCTCGTCGAACGCGAAGATGATGTCCGCCCCGAGCTGGTGCTGGATGCCGATCGACACCTCGGGCGTGAACCGATGGGTGGAGCCGTCCGTGTGCGAACGGAACGTCACGCCATCGTCGTCCACGTGTGCCAGGCGCTGCTTGCCCTCGGCGATCACGTCGTCGGCCTGGACGCGTCCGGCATCCATCGACAGCACCTTCTTGAACCCGACGCCCAGCGAGAGCACCTGGAAGCCACCGCTATCGGTGTACGTCGGCCCCGGCCAGTTCATGAACGCGCCGAGACCACCCGCCTCGTCGACGACGTCGGGCCCGGGCTGGAGGTACAGGTGGTAGGCGTTGGCCAGAACTGCCTGCGCGCCAACGTCCTTCATGGACTCGGGCAACACGGCCTTGACGGTCGCTGCCGTGCCGACCGCGATGAACGCAGGCGTTCGGATGTCGCCGTGCGGGGTGTGGATGACGCCCGCCCGCCCGGCACGACCCGGCAGATGCGCCTCGACTTCGAAGAATGACGGGGTGCTCACCGCTGTACATTCTCACACCGTGCGCGCGCTGCTGACCGTCGCCGGACCGATGGTCGCCTGGGTCGGCGGCGGCACACCACCGCCGCAAGACGAGACTCGTTCTCGCACTCTGCTTCTCGGCACGGCGCACGTCACCGTCAACGACGCGGCCATCCAGACCAGCGGGACGTTCACGATCGCCGTGGCCTGCTGACGGGTCGGGGCCAGAACCGAGCTGCCCACCGACCTCGTGATCTCGAACCGACCGCTGGCCGCAGGCTCGGTGCGCGAGTTCGTTCATTTCCTGAAAAGCCCTGGTGGACCGCATCGAATTGCCAGTAAGTCCGGAAGAAGTATTTCGCTCAATCCCAGGTCGCCTGGTCCAGCGCGTCTCATACTGCCCTGGACGATCCTCTTGATCTTGACGGATCGCAGGGACAGAAGGAGAACACTGGTGAAGCAGAGTTTGCTGGTTGTCGTAGGTGGCGCCGCGATCGTCGTCGCCGGCCTGGCGGGCTGTTCGTCGGGAGACAAGTCATCGTCGGGATCCTCGTCGTCGAGCTCGAGCAAGTCCTCGTCGTCGAGCAGTTCGAGCGCCGCGTCGTCGAGCGCCGCGGCGAGTTCGGGCACGAACACCGTCACCATCGACGGCACTCCCAAAGACCTCGGCGGCTCCGTCGTCTGCGCCACGGTGGGCGGGAACGTGAACGTCGCCATCGGTGAGGCGGGGACCGGCATCGCCGCCGTCATCAGCGACGGCGACTCACCGACGGTCACGTCCGTCGCGCTCGGCAACGTCAACGGCGTCACCCTTGCGGTAGGCGCGGGCCAGGGCGACGCCACGGCCACCAAGGACGGCAAGGCCTACAAGATCACCGGCAACGCGGTGGGCATCGACATGTCCAATCCTCTTCAGCCGACCAAGAAGCCGTTCGAACTGGACTTCACCTGCCCTTAGTTCACAGCACACCACGATCAGCGGTACTCACCGACGGCGGCGTTCCACTCGGAACGTCGCCGTTGGCCGTTCGAACCGCGACCGCTGCGGTCCGCCGACCGGTCGCCAAGCTGGCTAACCCCCACCCACGCCGCGAACGATGGCCCGATTCGGCCCTCGGAACCGCTCGCCGAGAGGTAGCGTGCGACGCGATGTTGAACAGGACGGGGGCAATGTGGCAAAGCACCGGATGCCGAAGAAGCGGAGGGCTCGCAGGACCGTGATCGCGGGGGCTGCTGCGGCGGGCCTCTCGGGGGCGCTCGTGGCGGGCCACGCCACGGGATGGACACCCATGGTCCAGCTCGCCGCCAGCACCACCAACACCGTCATCGCGGCCGGCGGCCTCTACGACATCACGGGTTCCAACGTCCGGAACAAGCTGAGCCACACGGTGGTCCCACCTGGATACGATTACGCCGGCGTGGCGTATCCGGCCACTGCGAACCTGTCCGGAAGCCGTGACGCAGGCGTACCCGTGCTGCATGCACTCATCACCTCCAACTCCACGGATCAGTTCATCGTCGTGGCAGGCTACTCAGAGGGCACGTTGCTCGCCGAGCAGGAAAGACGGAATTTGCAGCTGCTCCCCCTCGTGGCGACGAACGCCGGTGACCCCGTTGCGCCGCCCACGAGTCAGTTGAGTTTCGTGATGATCGGCTCGCCGTTCGCGGGCAACGGGGGCATCTATGCGCGTTTCCCCACGATCGGAATCCCCGGCATAACGGATCCGATGGGGGCGACTCAGCCGTCCCGGTACGACACGACCTACCACACGAACGAGTACGACACCTACGGCGACTTCCCCGCATACTTCAATCCGCTGGCGCTGCTCAACACCGCGTTGGGAATTCGCTACTCACATCCCGACCCCGCCTATGATCCCCTCGACCCCAACGGGCCCAGATACGTTACGGGCGGCACGAATTCGGCTGGCGGACACGACACGTACATCCTCTACTACAACCCGCAGCTGCCGCTGCTGGGCCCGCTGCGCGACATCTCGTCGCTGTTCGGCGCCACCGCCCTCACCGAGCCCTTCATCAGTGCCGTAGAACCGTTGCTCCGCGTGTTGGTGGACATGAGCTACACCGACCGAGTCAACGCCAATCCGACTGCTGCCGTGCCGTTCTCGTTGATCACACCGCCGCAGACGTTCATCGAGGCACTGAATGCCATTCCGGGGGCGTTGGCGCAGGGCCTCGCAAACCTGGTGTCGGGCGGACACGCGGCCGTCACGCTCCCCGATCCCATCGGCAACCTGCAACAGGGACCGACGAGCCAAGCGGCGCCACCGTCGACGCAGACCAGCGAGGCTCGCGTCTCGCGAGCTCTCACCTCCCAGCGCGCCGTACCCGAGCAGACGCCGCAGGAGGAGCCACCGGCGTCGGCCGCTCCGCTGAAGAAGCCCGAGGAGACGACGTCCTCGCCCGAGCCGGCGACGTCGTCGGCCACCCCCGCGCCGTCCTCGAACGCTCCGGAGGCGGGGTTGCATCCGACCGTGACCTCCGACGGCAACAAGTTCACGCCGGGCACCGACGGCGCTGCGGCGCAGGGTCCGAGCGCAGGTGGCGACACCACCCCGACGACCACCACGACCGCCACCACCGCGACGACCACCACCACCACCGCGACCACGTCGACCATCTCGACCAAGACGGACCCCACCCCGGAGCCCGCCACCAACGACACCCAGACCGGCAAGGCGAGCGCTGCGGCAGCCGCCTAGTGTCGCCAGGATGAGCAGACCACTGCTGAGGAGGGCCACCGACGGCGACGTCGACGGCATCGAACGACTGGCGGTGGCCGCCTTCGGCAGGTACGTCGAGCGGATCGGCCGACCGCCTGCGCCGATGACCGCCGACTACGCCGCACTTCTCCATACGTCGCGGGTCTGGGTCATCGACCACGACGGCGAGGTCGTCGGCGTCCTCGTCACGCAGGCCCAACCCGACCATCTGCTGCTCGACAGCATCGCCGTCGCACCCACCGCGCAGGGTGGCGGCCACGGACGGACCCTGCTCGAGCGGGCGGATCTTGACGCCAAAGAGCTGGACCTGCCGGAGATCCGGCTGTGCACCAACGCGGCGATGACGGAGAACCTCGAGTTCTATCCGCGGCGCGGCTTCCACGAAACGGGACGTGGTGTCCAGGACGGGTATCACCGGGTGTTCTTCGCCAAGGCGGTGTAGACCTGTCGTTGCACCGGCGGCACCGCGGGACGCCGCAGCGGTCGATGCCATCACCTTCCCATCGCGATCCTGTTGTCACGCAATAGAATCGCACGTCCACCCCGAAGGAGCGCACCATGCCCATCAGCGTCACCCACGTCGAGGAGATCGCCGTGCTGAACCTCGGCGATGACGAGAACCGCTTCTCGCTCGGGTTCCTCGACGACGTCAACGGCCATCTCGACGACATCGAGTCCGCAGGGGCAGGCGGGCTCGTCACGACCGGCACGGGCAAGTTCTACTCCAACGGCCTCGACCTCGACTGGCTCCTCGCGCACGGCGACCAGATGCAGTACTACGTCGGCCGCGTCCACGCGCTCTTCGCGCGCGTGCTGACGCTTCCCATGTCGACCGCCTCGGCGCTCAACGGTCATGCCTTCGGAGCGGGAGCCATGCTCGCGATGGCACACGACTACCGCGTCATGCGCGACGATCGAGGGTTCTTCTGCTTCCCCGAGGTGGACATCCGCATCCCGTTCACCCCGGGCATGGCCACGCTGATCCAGGCGAAGCTGACCCCGGCGGCCGCCGTCGCGTCGATGACCACGGGACGACGCTTCGGTGGGGTCGACGCACTCCGGCTCGGGATCGTCGACGCCACGGCGGCCGAAGACGCCGTCACCGATGCGGCGGTCGCAATGCTCGCACCGCTCGCAGGCAAGGACGCCGGCACCCTGCGCGCCATCAAGACCACCATGTACGGCCCCGCCATCGCCGCCCTCGCGAGCCAGGGGTAGCCACCATGCCCAACCGAATCCAGTCCCTCCTCGGCGTGCGATACCCCGTCGTGCAGGCGCCGATGACCTACATCGCGCGAGCCGAGCTCGCGGCTGCCGTCTCCGAGGGTGGCGGCCTCGGCGTGATCGAGACCCTGACCGAGGAGGGTCGCGCGGACCTGCACCGGGTCCGCACGTTGACGGACCGACCGGTAGCCGCGAACCTGATGATCCAGGGCTGGAAGAGGAACCCGACGATCGTCGACGTCTTGGCGGATGCCGACGTCCGTCACGTCATCACCTCCGCGGGTGATCCGGCGCTGTTCACCGGGCGATTGCACGACGCGGGCATGACGGTGGTCCATGTCGTCGGTTCACTCAAGGGTGCGCTCAAGGCCGCGGACGCCGGAGTCGACGCCCTGGTGGTCGAAGGCGTCGAGGGCGGCGGGTTCAAGTCGGCGTTGAGCGCCTCGACGATGGTGCTGCTGCCCTTGGTGTCCGAGTCGGTCGACCTTCCGATCATCGCCGCGGGTGGGATCTGCGACGCGCGATCGGCGGCGGCAGCGCTGGTGCTGGGTGCCGAGGGCGTCCAGATGGGCACTCGCATGCTCGCCAGCCAGGAAGCCCGCGTGCACGCGAACTTCAAGGACGCCATCGTGGCCGCGGCCGACGACGGCACGGTGATGCTCGACCTGCCGGGTAACCCGACGATGCGCGTGCTCCGCACCGGGTTGGCGGCGAGACTGGCCACCGACGAGCCCACCGCGCCGCTGCTGAAGGGAATCGAGGAGCTCTACTTCGACGGCGACATGGACGCCAGCGTGGCGAACACCGGTCAGGTGTCATCCCGGATCACCGAGCTGCTGCCGGTGGCGGAGATCCTGCGCCGCACCTGGACGGAAGTCGAAATGGCCTTGGACGCAGGAAGATCCCGGGCAACCTGACGGACGTCAACTCGCCGGGTAATCGCGGCGCAGCAAATCGTAGAACGCAAAGGCGGGCACGCCGAGCGCGATGGACAGCTCGGCGGCGTACGCACGGGCGATGGCCAGGCCGTCGGCCTTCTCGTCGAACGTCCCGGTGAGATCCACCGCGATGCGACATCCGAACGTGTCGGTCACGGCTTCGCCGTCGACCTTCGCCTCGATGACACCGCCGGGCAGGGGCAGGGCATCAACGGCCGCCCGGACGTCGTCGACCCGGGCTCCCATATCGACGTAGACCGACACGAACGCATCCATTTGGTCAATCATCGCGGGCCGCAAGGTGACCCGCCAACTTCTCAACCTCGTGGTTTCCTGGTGTTCACCTGCCGGTCATGCACTCACAGCGCCGTCGGTCGACCGAAACTCGTCCGCACGCCGGGCGAATACAGCGCGCGGAGTCTGTCGCCCGTGGGGGTCACGCCGCTGGCCGCGACCAGCTCGTCGTCCAACTCGAGCACGTTCGCTTCATGTAAGGCGAACGGCGCGTGCTGATTTGGCACCCACCAGGTTCGACCGGCCTTGCGGGTGTGCGCGCCCCATCGAGCGGTGAGCCAGATCTCCAGCGGCGTGGGATCCACGGCGGCACCCACGTCGACCGTGACCCTACTTCGCAACCCGCGCCGCGGCAGGCGACGCACGCTGTCGTAGGTGATGCGCTGGCCGTTCCGGGTCAGCCGCATCCTCGCCCACGTGTAGGGCGTACCGAGGACGGTGCGGGTAATCGGCACGACGGCCAACCTCGCCGTCTCCAACGAGCGGAACAGCACACCGTGCCTGCCGGCATCGTCGGTCGAGTACAGCCTCACGTTGGTTTCGAGGAAGCTGCCGAAGTACGGGATCGGGCGCGGCACCCCGAGTGCCAACTCACTCATGACGAAGGGGACCAGGGCCACGTAGGTCTGGCCGTCGCCGAACACGTCGGGTCGCGTGCCGTCGGGGAACATGTGCGCAACTGCGTCAGGATCCACCGGCCAGTGCACGAACGTCAGGTCGCTCCAGCGTTGTTGCGTGAACACGGGCCGCGGCAGACTCGGGGCGGTGACGGGGTAACCGTCTGGCAACGAACCGGGCACGTGGCCATCGTGTCACGCCTGGACATCGGCGCCGGTCGGAGCCTTCAGTCTGCCCCGCGCCCGGTCTGCTGCTGCAGTTCGTCGATCAGGTCCGACGCCGCCGCCTTCGTCAGGTCCTCGGGCACCTGGCGGTCGGCTTCCTGGGCCAACGTGTGCAGATAACTTCGCTGCGGTCCTGTCATCGGCTCATCGCCCGTGACCCAATCCGCCGTGTCCTTCTCTGCCGTCTCGTGTGGCGCTTGTTGCGCTTCGTTGCTCACTGAGATCACCTCCGCCCGCCGAGTATCCGTCGTACGTACGTTCGAAACATCCTCGACGCCGCGGAATCAGCCCGTCGCGGCGCCCTAACCGACGTCCTTCACCCGTTCGTGCGCGGTCAGAAGAAGTTGGTCGTAGCTCGATCGGGGTGGCAGCACGTCGGTGTAGGCCAAGCTCAAGAAGTCCGTGACGATCTGCTCCCCGAGGGCGCGAAGCTTGACGTTGTTGGCCTGCGATCGCCACTTGAGCAGGTCGAACGCCGCCTGGGCATCGATGTGATAGACGAGCATCAGCATGGCCTTGGCCTGTTCGATCCCCACGCGATTCTCGGTGATCTCGGCGACCGCGTCGGTCACCGATTGCTGGTGCGCGCGACGATCGGGCGTCACGTCGACGTAATAGCCGTCCGTCCCGATCACCGCGCCGTCGTCGTCGTGCAGACGATCCCCGACCACGATCACGTCGTGGACCTCGCCTTGGACGTCGATGATGCGATGGCGCGCACTGAACGGCTTCCCGGTGCGGACGACCTCCTCGAGAGTCGCTGCCACGTGGCTGTGGTCGTCGGGGTGCTTGTGGGACAGCACCAACTCGGTCGTAGGCATCACCTCACCCGGTCCGTACCCGTGCATCCGCTCCACTTCCGGCGACCACTCCCAGCGTTGGTCGGCGAACAGGAAGCGAAAGGAACCGGTCCGCTGGAACACCTGGCGGCTGGTGGTGGTGTCCGGCCCGGCGTCCGGACCGTCCTGCGGTCGCAGCACGTCAGTCGAACTCGGCTGGGCTGGGCGTTGCGAGCGGAGGCCGCGGGCGCGCCACATGTCGCCGTCGTCCATCGCAACGTGTTGCGACTAGGGCAATGAGCGATCGCACCATTCACCTCCGGGGACTGGGGAAGCAAATTCGTGTCCGTTGCGAGGCAATGTATAGACATCACCGCGGTGCCGCAAGACATCGACGCCCACCCGCTGCCGACTGATCGAGTGCATTCGTTTCGGGTGCCCTCGGCGCGGGCAACTGCCCATGGTGACGATTACCGCCCCGCCTCTCCACGACATCGCCGTCGCAGCCCCCGGCGTGTACCACCCGCAGGAAGATTCACGCCTGCTGATCGACGCGCTGCAACAGAACGTCGCGCTCGAGGGGCGCACGGCACTGGATCTGTGCACCGGTACCGGAGTGGTGGCGATCGCGGCCGCGCTCCTCGGCGCAGCGCGCGTCACGGCGTGGGACATCTGCCCCAGGGCCGTGCAGTGCAGTCGGTCCAACGTCGCGGCCGCCGGTGTCGCGGTCGAGGTCGTCCTTGGTTCGTGGGCACTGGCCCAGGGCCGCGGTCGATTCGACGTCGTGCTGGCCAATCCCCCGTACGTTCCATTCAGTCCCGACCTACCGGCGATCGACGGCCCAGCCCAGGCATGGGATGCGGGTTCCGATGGGCGCCTCGTCATCGATCCGCTGTGCACGGCGGCGCCGGGTCTGCTGAACGACGGGGGCACGATGTTGCTCGTCCAGTCTGAGTTCACCGGTGTCGAGCAGTCGCTAGCTGCGCTCACGGCAGCGGGCCTGCGTACGAGTGTGGTTGCCCGTCAACGCATCCCGTTCGGCCCCGTGATGACGTCCAGGGCGAACTGGCTGGAGAGCACGGGCCGCTCCCCGGTCGGACGCCGCGAGGAGGAACTAACGGTGATCCGTGCCGACAAACGATGACCCGACGGCAGCGGGCGCTGACGCCCGCACCGTGCGCATCGTCGCGGGGGGACCGATGATGGTTCAGGGTCCGGTGCGCATCGAGACGCCCGACGGCGAGGTGGTCGAGTCCGACCGCTTCATGGTGGCGGTGTGCACCTGCCGACGGAGCAAGACCTATCCACTGTGCGACACCAGCCACCGCAAGCGGACGCGCGCCGAGCGCTCAGACCAACGGACGCCGTAGCGACGACAGTCCCGACACCCAGCTCTTCATCATGTGGGCGGCCAACCGCTCCTCGACGAGGTCCCTCGCACGGATGCCGAACACCACGTCGCGATCCAGTCCCGGATTCCCGTCCAGCAGTCCCAGGACGACGTCCGTGCGGACCACCTGTTCGTGCACGGCGTCTGCCTCGACGTGCTCCGCGTAGAAACGGATGCATTCCACCGCGGCACCCAGGCGCTCCAGCGCCTGTGCCAACCGGTGCGATCCCGGCGGCGACGTGATCTCCGTCGATGCGAAGTGCCCGACGGCCGCACCGCGCCACCATCGGTGGAGTCCGAACATCGACATGAGGTTGACCACGACCAACGCCTCGGCTGGAACGTGATCCAAGTACGCCAGGTATCCGGAGTCCAACCCGGCGCCGTCGAGCAGATCGGCGAAGAGCCGCTGGTGGAGTCGATCGGCGCGCCCGGCGCCGTACTCGTCGTACTCGATGGCGACGAACGCCGCCTTGGCCCGGCCCTCGAGCCGCGGTATCAGCCAGGCGTGCGGGTCACCCTCCTTGAGGTGATAGATCGAGCGGTGCACGAAGTACTCGCGCATCTGCTCCCAGGTGCCCTCGTCGCGGAGGAAGTAGGACAGGCCCTCACCGTCGACGGGTTCCACGGACAAGTCGTCCATCACGGACTGAGCGGTCTCCGACTCGTCCGGTTCGCCGACCTCGCGGCGCAGGGCCTCCTCGAAGACGTCCTCGAGGGTGGCCCGCAAGTGCAGTAGCCCCGCATCCCACTCCCACCGCGGATCGACGCCGACGAATCCGCGATAGTGCAGTTCGTAGCAGACGTGAAGCGCCAGTTGCAGATCCAAGCCGTAGGGGTCCGAATTGACCACCGGCGCGTCGACCCGCATCAGATTCCTGCGCGGCGGCCGACCCGAAATGAGCTCGAGCACCGCGGCCGACAGTGGGCCGACGGCGGTGGGCAATCGCGGGTCGAGGGTCATGCATGCATCGGACACATCGTGGCACTTACCCGGCTGACGACGCCGGAAACGCGGCCGGATCCCGCCGCGTGAGACCTGCCCCACATCGTGGGTCCAGACGATTACCACACGGCCCGGCGGGTACGCCCTCAAGAGGTGCACCCCGCGCCGAGTAGTCCATCAACGCCGAAGGGGCGAACCACGATGACCACCGCTACCAATACCCTGATCGCACAGCTGCGCGCCGTGCTCGATCTGACCAACACCGAGATCCAGATCGCCGAGACCCGGGTGCTTCAGGCTCGCACCGACGCAGTCCGCACGGAGCTCACCCAGAACGCCGACAACGGGCGTGAGCGCGCCGAGGCGATCGAGGCCGCCATCCGCAAGCTCGGCGGACACCCCGACGTGATCGGCCCGTTCCTCGGCCGCGCTGCCGCCGCCGTCAAGGCGCTGACCGAGCAGGCGCAGCCGTTCGACGAGGCGCTCCTCGGTGACCTTGCGTTGGAGCACCAGCTCTTCGACCGCGCGCGCTACGTCAAGGCCCTCGCGGTTGCCGCGAAGGAGTCGGATGTGGAGAAGTTGGCCGAACGTCTGATCACGGCGCACGCCGCGACCGTGGACTGGTTGACCACCGTGCTCGCCGAAGACGCCCTCGGCGGACCGGCTGCCTTGCGCCGCACGCCCCTGCAGGCTGCCGCCGGCACCGCGATCCAGCTGATCAACGTCCCGATGAATTGGTCGGTCCGCAGCCTGGACAAGGCGGTCGAGACCGTCCGCGCGACCCCCATCGCGCTGAGCGAGCTGGTCAACCGTGGCCGGCGCGTCGGCGACGTCGCGGCCAAGACGGTGTCGGCCTCGCGTGACGCTGCGCTGGAGACCGCCGAGAAGGTCATCCGTGACGGTGGGGCCGAGCAGGCAGCCGATGTGCTGCACGCCGTGCGCACCGCCACCGGCGCCCTCGACGAATCCGAGCTGCCCATCGACGGTTACGACGACCTCAACGTCTCCGAGTCCGTCGCCGAGATCAAGGCGCTCACCGATCCGGCCGACGTCCGCACCGTCCTCGCCTACGAGGAGGCGCACAAGAACCGCCAGGGTGTCGTCTCGGCCGCCCAGGCCCGCATCGCGAACATCGCGCAGGACGTGGTCGGGATCAACTAACCCGCGAAACCGTCACGCTCGCAACCGAAACCCCCGCCAACCCATCATGGGTGGCGGGGGCTTCGTCCTGTCACGCCGGGAGCTTGGGCGTCCAGTTCCGCACCCCGGGTAGGTAGCCCGCGGGCTTGTCCCCCACCTTGACGCCGGGGCTGACCAGCTGGTGCTGGTAGTCGGGCGTGAACATCCGGTAGAGCGATTCGGGTGCCACCGCGCTGGCCTCGTCGAGTTCGACGCGTAGCGCTGGAGGGATGTCGAACTCGAGTGCCGCCATCGTGCTCTGCAGCTGGCCGACGCTGCTGGCGCCGACGATCGCGGAGGCAATTCCCGGTTGCGTGGCGACCCAGTTGACCGCCACCTGCGCCATGGTGACACCGAGTTCGGCGGCGACACCCTCGAGCACCTCGAGCAGCTGCCAATCCCGCTCACTCAGCGAAAGACTCTGGGCGCCAGCAGAACTCAATCTTCCATCACCGCTCAATCCCCGTTCGCCGTGGCGGTACTTTCCACTGAGGAAGCCGCCGCCGAGCGGACTCCAGGCGGTGATGCCCATGCCGAGGGTCTGAGCCATGCCGACGTGCTCCACCTCGATCTGGCGCTCGACCAACGAGTAGGGCAGCTGCAGGTTGATCATCGGCGGCAGGGAATGCGCCTCGACGAGGGTCTGCGCGTGCGCGGCATACCAGCTCGGCACGTCGGAAAGCCCTGCGTACCGGATCTTTCCGGCCCGCACCAGATCGTCGAAGGTGCGCAGGACCTCGTCGACGGGCGTGAGGCGGTCCCACGTGTGCAGCAGAAAGAGGTCGACGTAGTCGGTGCCGAGCCGACGCAGCGAGTCATCCAGCGCACGGATCATGTGCTTGCGGCCGTTGCCGCCGGCGTTGGGATCGCCCGCGGCGACGCTGTTGGTGAACTTCGTGGTCAGCACCACCCGGTCGCGTACGCCCGCTTCGGCGATGAGCGTGCCGAGGATCGTCTCGCTCTCGCCCGCGGTGTAGAAGTCCGCGGTGTCGATGAAGTTTCCGCCGGCTTCGAGGTAGCCGTGGAAGATGGGTCGACTCTCGTCGATGGTCTTGCCATAGGCAGCGTGGTAGCCGCCGGTGCCGAAGTTCATGGTGCCGAGAGCCAGTCGGCTGACGCGCAGACCGGATCTTCCGAGGAGGTAGTACTGATCGAGTGCCATGCCCGACAGAGCCCTCGTCGAGAAATGGACCCGCAAGTCCAAAAATAGCGACGCCCGGTCGCGTGGAATCAGCCCTCGGGGGGTGGCGGCAGAATCAATCCGGGCGGCGGCGTCGGACCGTCGGCCGGATCGGGCAGGAACTGCACCAGCCCCGGCGGAATGACCGTGCCGGGCAGCGGCGCAGTGCCGGGCAGCGGCTCGCCGAGCTGCTGCTGGGGAGCCTGACCCAGCCCGCCATAGGTTCGTCCCGACCGCTGCAGGTCGATCCAGCGGCCGAACCAAATTCCCTTGCGGACGTCGGCGTTCTCGTCACCGGGAGCAACCCCGAACTGCGTGCCCTGTCCGGGTGCAGACGGCACGTCGTTGAGTTGCTGTGCGCCGTAGGCGTTGTTGAACACGTTCAGGTTCGGCGGCGTTCCCGGGCCTGCTCCCGGCGCCGACGGGGTGGCATTGAGGCCGAGGATCGTGTCGCGGTCCAAGCCCACGACCGGAGGAGCACCCAAGGTCCCCGGGACGCCCGTCGCATTGCTCTGCGCCAGCACGTCGAGCCCGGTTGCACCGAGCGGTGTGCCGATCAGAGGTACCGGCGGTGCAGGAGGTGGCGCATCCCCGGGCACCAGAGCGGGATCGGGCGGAGGTTCGTCGGCAGCGGCGGTCGCCGGAAAGGCGACCGCCGCGCCGAGCGCGAGCAAGCCGAACGCCGTGGCGGCGATGCGATGTCGGTCGATCATTGGCACGTGCCTCGCTCTTCGGTTGCGTCGCGGTGTCGAACGATGGTCGAACGTCAGACCGACTTGGTGATGCCGTAGTAGGCCACCACGTCGTCGGTGTCGGTGGTCGAGCTCGTCAGCGTCGCGTAGGACCGCAGGAACGACTGACCGACGCAACCGTCGACCTTGATGTGCGTGTCCTTGAGCGTGACCCGGACGGGCGCCTTCTTGAACGACTTCTTGTCGACCGTGACCGTCGAGACCGTACCCGGCTTGGGGTGGATCTCGATGGTGCCGGACAGCGGGAACGAGACGCTGCCGAGACCCAGGAAGCTGCTGGCGACACCGACGTTGACGCCGGCCTGGCCGATGAGTCGGACCTGCCCGAGCTCGATGCCGCAGCCGATCTGGTAGCCCGCCTCGAGCGTGCCACCGGTGAGCTCGGTCTTGCCGCCGCCGCCGACCGTACCGGTGAACGTGCCACCCACCAGGTACTCGCGCGAGGAGAGGGCGGTCGTGAGCGGCGCCACCGGCAATTCCGACTCGTTGGTGGCCGACACTGTCAGCGTCCAGCCGTCGGGGGTGGTGACGACGCCGGGTTCGGCGGAACCGACGATTCCATTGTCCGGCGGCGGGCCGACGTCACCGACGGGTGCCACGGCGGGGTCCGGCGGTGGCGGGTCGGCCAACGCCAGCGGTGCGGTGCCCATCGAGAACAGCACGCCAGTGGTAGCCAGCAGGGCGACACGATTCAACATTGCAAAGCCTTTCAAGTAGTGAGGGGACGGCTGGCTGCTAGACGGACTTGGTGACGCCGAGGTAGGTGATGACGTCGTCGGTGTTGTCGGTCGAGCTCGTCAGCGTGGCGTAGGAGCGGATGAACGACTGTCCCGCGCACTGGTCGGTCTTGACGCGCACACCGGTCAAGGTGATGCGGGTCGACGTTCCCTTGAAGGACTTCTTGTCGAGCGCGACGGTGGTGACGGTGCCGGGCTTGAGATACACCTTGCCCTGCAGGCTGATACCGGCACTCAGGGACGGCACGCCGCCGGCTCCGAATCCCGGGGTGATGCTGGCGCCGGGGTTGATCTCCGTCTCGTCGGAGATGATGCCGCAACCGATCTGCTCGCCGGCCTCCATGGTGCCGCCGGTGAGCTTGGTCTTGCCACCGCCCTTGATGGTTCCGGTGAAGGTGCCCGAGATCAGGTACTCGCGCGAGGAGATGGCGGTGGTCAGCGGCGCCACCGGAAGCTGGGTTTCGTTGCTTCCGACGACCGTCAGCGTCCAACCGTCCGGTGTGTTCAGGACGCCGGGGGCGGCCGAGGGGACGGCACCGGTGTCCACGGGGGGGCCGGGTACGCCGACCGGCTGGATCGCGGGATCCGGCGGTGGCGGGTCGGCGAGCGCCACGGGCGCCGTCCCGACCGGGATCGCAATGCAAACAGCTGCCAGCGTCGCAAAACGGTTCAACATGAGTGAATCGGCGCCTCTCGTGGTCAAAATCTCAAGCAGATAACGGATCTGTCGCGACGGAGCATCCAATGACAGGGTTGCCGCGAGGTAAACGCAAGGCCAACACATCGCGCCTCATTACCGTCTAATGAGCGTGGCGTGAGAGATCCCTAAGTTATTGGCGCCCTGCTTTATTGACCGTCGCGGCAGTCGCACGGGGTGGAGACATCCGATCGTTCATCCCTGGATGTCGCACGTTGGTCTTCCGTTCATCCTTTGGACACCCGACTGGCCGACCGTGTCATATCGGGTAGTGCCCGAGGTGCGGGACCAGCTGCTGCAGGTTCTGTCGATTGCTGCGCCACCGGTTGACTGAGCCCAGATAGTCGCCCTGTTCGACTGCGAGACCGACGAGCTTGGAGGAAATCTTGAACTCATCCCGCGTGTGGGAACGAGCGGTAGCCGTTTCCCTGCTCTCCGTCGGCATGGGGTTTGCCTTCACACCAATGGCTTTCGCGGACGAAGACGCACCCTTCAACCCCTCGGTTCAGGTGGACGCCGTCCCGATGGCGGACAGCGCCCAACCGCCCGCCATCACGGCGTGCGGGAACTTCGCGCAGGCGCTGGACGGCGCCTCCCAGTACTACGGGGAGTTCTCCGACTCGTTCGAGGGCTCGGACTACAACGATCCAGCCGTGCAGAGCAGCAACGAGGTCGGACGCACCGCCCTGCGCCAAGCTGCCGGGGTCGCGATGGACGCTGCCAACACCCCCGGACTCGACCCGAGCGTCGGCGATCCGATGCGGGCATGGTCAGCGGACGCGACCAAGCTCCTGCTCAAGATGGCACTCCACATCCCCGGCGACAGCCTGAACACGACGGCGACCGAGATGAACAACGACGCCACCAACGCCCAGCAGGCCTGCGCGGCAGCCGGCACACATGCCTGACGCGTGGTGAAGCACTACGCCGCAAGAGCTTTCGCGCTCGCCCTGGCAGTGGCGGCATTGGCCGGTTGCTCGGCCAAGGACGGCCAGGCGACGTCCACGCCGGAGTTGGTGCCCGCCAACGCACTCGACGGAGTTCTACTCAGCGCCAACGAGATCGACTCCATCATGGGAACCAGCGGCATGACCGCCCATCCCCGCGTCCAGGTCATGAGCGATCATCGCAATCTGCTGCCCAACCTGAATTGCCTGGGGATCTGGCAGGTCAACGAAGCCGGGGTCTACGGCTCCGACGGGTGGATCGCGCTTCGTCAGGAACTGCTGCGGTCGCCCGATACGGACAACTGGAACGCGCTCGTCGTGCAGTCGGTCGTCAACTACCCCTCGACCGAGGCCGCGCGCGACTTCTTCACCCAATCCGCAGACCGCTGGTCCAAGTGCACCAACCACAACGTGAACATCACGCTCAACGACAAGCCGCTGCCCAAGTGGCGAAGCGGTGAACTGACCAAGACCGACACGCAGTTGGCCATCCCGTTCACCAGGGGAAGCGGTAACGGTGTCGACTCCTGTCAGCGCGTGTTGGCGGTCGACGACAACGTGATCATCGACGCCCAGGCGTGCACACGTGACGTCTCGACGGTGACCAAGGCGACGGCCGTGGCCGACGCGATCGAGGCCAAGCTGCCGCGGTAGCTAGCCGATACCCACCCCGACCCCGAAGTCGCCGCCGCCACCATCGCCGTTGGGGCAGGCCACGTCGACGTAGACGGTCGTGAACGTGCCCTCCGTGGGCGCGATGTCACCGGGATTGTTCACCCTCGTGACCCAGCACTGCGCGAGCGGTTTGGTGTCGAAGCCGTTGACCCAGTTGATCTGCACGTTGTACCCCTGGGACTCCAGATCGTCGACGACGGTGCTGGCCGACCCGCCGCTGACCGACGGATCGGCTGCGGCGACCGGACCGTCCGCGACGGCGGAGCCGATGCCCAGCGCGACGACAGCGGCGAGGACGGCGGCGAAGTACCTCGACATGCCTCCACGTTACCCGCGTCTGGGGTGAAAGGCGCTGGTCAGCGGTTCATGTGCGTCACGATTGGCCGTTGTATAAGATTTTCCCTTAGCAGCCCCGCGGCACCGGGGCGCTCCTCGACGTCACCGTCGAGAGAAAGATGCAGGTCCAGCACAGGGCCGAACACTCATGTAGTGAAGTGAGGGTTTTTCTCATGGGCGCAACCAACTCGTCTCGGGTAGCGAGTCTGAGCACCGGCAACGGACTTCCGAACGTCGTCGTGACCGGCGTCGCGATGACGACGTCGGTGGCGACCAACGTCGACGACACGTGGAAGGCGCTGCTCGACGGGCAGAGCGGCATCCGCACCCTCGAGGACTCGTTCGTCGAGGAGTACGAGCTCCCGGTGCGGATCGGAGGTCACCTCCTCGAGGAGTTCGACGGCGACCTGACGCGGGTCGAACTGCGTCGCCTCGGCTATGTCCAGAGGATGTCGACGGTCCTGGGCAGGCGGGTATGGGCGAACGCAGGCAATCCCGAGGTGGACACCACCAGACTCGCCGTCTCCATCGGCACCGGTCTCGGTGCGGCCGAGGCACTCGTCTTCGCGTACGACGGCATGCGCGAGCGCGGTATCACCGCGGTGTCGCCACTGGCCGTCCAGATGTACATGCCGAACGGACCGGCGGCCGCCGTCGGACTCGAGCGCCACGCCAAGGCCGGCGTCATCACCCCGGTGTCGGCCTGCGCCTCCGGCTCAGAGGGCATCGCCCAGGCCTGGCGGCAGATCATCCTCGGCGAGGCCGACGTCGCCATTTGCGGCGGTGTCGAGAACAGGATCGAGGCGGTGCCGATCGCAGCGTTCGCTCAGATGCGCATCGTGATGTCGACGACGAACGACGACCCGCCCGGCGCCTGCCGTCCATTCGACCGCGACCGCAACGGCTTCGTCTTCGGCGAGGGCGGAGCACTGATGGTCATCGAGACCGAGGAGCACGCCAAGGCGCGCGGGGCGAACATCCTAGGCCGCCTCATGGGTGCAGGCATCACCTCGGACGGGTTTCACATCGTGGCGCCCGACCCCAACGGCGAACGGGCCGCGCACGCGATGAGTCGCTCCATCGAGCTGGCCGGTCTGACCCCCGGCGACATCGATCACGTCAACGCGCACGCCACCGCCACCAAGGTCGGCGACGTGGCCGAGGCGCACGCCATCAATCGCGCCGTCGGAAACTCGGCGGCGGTGTACGCCCCGAAGTCGGCTCTCGGTCACTCGGTCGGCGCGTCCGGGGCCGTCGAGTCGATCCTCACCTTGCTGGCCTTGCGCGACGGCATCGTCCCGCCCACGCTCAACCTCGAAAACCTGGACCCCGAGGTGGATCTCGACGTCGTCGCCGGCCAACCCCGCACCGGTGACTACGAGTACGCCATCAGCAATTCGTTCGGTTTCGGCGGGCACAACGTCGCCCTCACCTTCGGCAAGTACTGACCACGGCCTGCCACATCCCGCAACGCCCGACGGCACCGAACGTAGGGTTGCGATACGGCGGTATCGGACCGACACGAAGGGCGACCCATGGCGGACGGCCACAACACCACGCACGCAGCTCTTTTCGACCTGACCGGCAAACGGGCACTGGTCACCGGAGGCACCAGGGGCATCGGCCTGATGGTGGCCCGGGGTCTGCTCCAGGCGGGTGCCCGCGTGATCGTCAGCTCGCGCAAGGAGGACGCCTGCCTTCGGGCGGCGGAGTTGCTGTCGGAGTTCGGCGACGTGCGCGCCGTTCCCGCCGATCTGTCCAGCCACGACGAATGCCGGCGCCTCGCCAACCTCGTCACCGCCGAATCGGAACGCCTCGACATCCTCGTCAACAACGCGGGAGCGACCTGGGGTGAACCGCTCGAGTCCTTCCCAGACTCCGGGTGGGACAAGGTGATCGACCTCAACCTGAAGTCCCCGTTCTGGCTCGTTCAGGCGCTGTTGCCCGCACTGCGCGAGGCGGGTACGGCCGACGATCCCGCCAGGATCATCAACATCGGCAGCATCGACGGCATCCACGTCAGTCGTCTGCCCGTGTACTCATATGGCAGCAGCAAGGCTGCACTGCATCAACTCACCCGCATGCTGGCCCGCGAGCTGGGTCCGCAACACATCACCGTCAACGCCGTTGCGCCAGGCCCCTTTCCGTCGAAGATGATGGCGGCGACACTCGATGCCTTCGGGGAGGCCATCGCGGCCTCCGCACCGCTGCGGCGCATCGGACGCGACGACGACATGGCCGGAATCGCCGTGTTCCTCGCCAGCCGGGCCGGTTCCTACCTGACGGGAACGGTCATCCCGGTCGACGGTGGCATCGCCACGACCGCATCGGGGTCGTAGTCAGGCCGGAGTCGGAGCCTCGTCGGTTGCGCCGGGCTTCTTCTGCCACGGCCATCGTCCGGTGATCTCCAGTTCGAGCGAGAAGCTGAGGAACGTCCGGATCGCGACGATGCCGGCGAGAACGGCCACGCTCTGCGCATTGGGAGTGACCGCGACGGTCCGAATGATGTCTGCCGCAACCAGGAATTCGAGGCCGAGGAGGATCGTTCGGCCGAGCTGCTCGCGGAAGAACCGGTAGGTGTCAGCCGACTTGCGGAGCAGTCGACCGAGGGCGATCCCGGCGGCCACCACGGCGCCGATCGCGATGATCGCGACGCCCACCCCGTCGATGACCTTGCCGACGAGCTCGATGCTCTCGATGAAACCCACGACGCCGACGCTAGCCGTCGACGCGACCCGGCGTCCGAAATCGGCGAGGACGTCCGGCAGGAGTGCCACCATGGGACGGGTGAGCACCACCGAGCAGCGCGACGGGGTCGATCTGACGAACCTCGATCAACCGCTGACCCCGGAGGCGGGCGCCACCAAGCGCGAGCTGGTCGACTATCTCGACGGGGTCGCCGATCGAATACTTCCCGTCCTCGCCGGTCGCCCACTCACGGTGCTGCGGGTGCTGCGCGGCCGAGCGCCGTTCATGCAGAAGAACGTTCCGAAGTACACGCCGGACTGGGTGCGTACCGTGCCCATCTGGGCCGAGGCGTCTCATCGCGAGGTGCACTACGCACTTTGTGACGACCGGCGGACGCTGTTGTGGCTGGCCAATCAACGCTCAGTCGAGTTTCACCCAACGCTGGGCCTGGCCGAGAACGTCTACCGGCCCACGCACATGATCCTCGATCTGGATCCGCCCGGTGACGACGACTTCGCGGCGGTGGTGGCCGTCGCACATCTGGTTCGTCGGGCACTGTCCGACAGCGGACTCGACGGGGCGGTGAAGACCAGCGGCGCCAAGGGAATTCACGTGTTCGTACCGATCGACTCGAGCGAGGGTGCCCCGCCGGTCGAGGACGTGGCGGCAGCGACCCGCGCGCTGGCTGCGCGGGCCGAGGCACTGGACCCGAATCTGGCGACCACCGCGTTCCTCGTGGAGGACCGCGACGGCAAGGTATTCGTCGACTCGACGAGGGCCGGCGGGGCGACCGTCGCGGCGGCCTACAGCCCGCGGCTGCGCCCGGGTACCCCGGTCTCGTTCCCGATCGACTGGTCCGATCTCGACCGGGTTGCCCCCGGAGACTTCACCGTCCACACCGCTATCGACGCCCTCGATGGCCGTGATCCGTGGGCGGAGTCGATGCCGCCGCCCCAGCGGCTGCCGTCCGACCTGATAGCGCAGGGTCACACCATCCCCGTCGCACGGGTGGCCGCCATGCACGAGGGCAAGCGGCGCGCCCGCGCAAAGCGTCAGTCGGCGACGTAGTACAACCGCTTGTTGCAGAACTCGTCCATTCCGAGCGGGCCGAGTTCACGCCCGAAGCCACTGCGCTTGACGCCACCGAACGGCACCTCTTGGCCTTCATTGGCAGGCGAGTTCACGTTGGACATGCCCGACTCCAGCCGCTGCGCGATCTTCTCGGCCCGCTCGGTGTCGGTGCTGAAGACCGCCCCGCCGAGTCCGTAGTCGGAGTCGTTGGCCAGGGCCAGCGCTTCGTCGTCACTGGTGACCGAGTAGACGACGGCGACGGGTCCGAACAACTCCTCGCGGTAGGCCCGCATCTCCGGGGTGATGCCGGTCAACACGGCGGGCGAGTAGTAGGCCGCCGGTCCGTCCGCGAGCACGCCGCCGGCATGCAACGTGGCGCCCTTGGAGACGGCGTCCTGCACCTGCTCGTGCAAGATCTCCGCCGCCTTGCGCGACGACAGCGGCGCGAACGTGCCCTCGGCCGCCTCGGCTGGGTCGCCGGCCTTGAGGTCCTTTGCCCGCTCGACCAGACGGTCGACGAACCCGTCGAAGATGTCGCTGGTCACGATCATTCGCTTGTTCGAGTTGCACGCCTGACCGGTGTTGCCAATCCTGGTGTCCCACGCCAGATCTGCCGAGGCCTTGACGTCGTCGGAGTCGAGCACGACGTAGGCGTCGGACCCGCCGAGTTCCAGGACGCACTTCTTCAGGTTCTTGCCTGCGATGGCCGCGACCACCGAACCGGCGCGCTCCGAACCAGTCAGCGACACCCCGACGATGCGGCGATCACCGATGATCTGCTCGACCTGATCGTAGGAGGCGAAGACGTTGAGGTACACGCCCGCAGGTATCCCGGCCTCATCCATGATCTCCTGGACGGCGAGCGCCGACTTCGGCACGGACTCGGCGTGCTTGAGGATGATCGTGTTGCCCAACACCAGGTTTGGGGCCGCGAACCGGGCAATCTGATAGAACGGGTAGTTCCACGGCATGATGCCGAGCAGCGGTCCGATCGGCAGCTTCTGCACGAAGGCCCTGCCATCGGCGGCCGTCGTGATCTCCTGCTGCGAGGCTAGTCCCGGACCCTCCGTCGCGAAGTACTCGAAGATGTCGCCGCAGAAGTCGGCCTCTCCGACCGACTCCGGCAGTGGCTTGCCCATCTCCTCGGTGGCGATGGCTCCGAGCCGGTCGGCGTGCTCCTTGAAGAGCTCGGCCACCCTCGCGACCATCCGCGCCCGCTCGGTGATCGGCAGGTCCCGCCACGAGCGGTACGCCTCGGCCGATGCGGCCAGCTTCGCCTCGAGCTCGGCGTCGGTGACGAAGTCGAACGACTCTCCCGGTTCGCCGGTAGCGGGATTGACCACCTGATACCGGGGCTGGGTCGAAACGGTCGCGGTCATGAGTGGGACCTCCTTAGACGTGAATAACCCCCAATCTAGTCACGGAAGGAATACGGTGCACTCAGGATTCGGCGGGTTGGAGCGAAGTGACTCGGGAATTGGTCCGGGACACACGGGGCCGAGACAACCGCGCAGCATTCCGGGCACGGCACGAGGAGATGTTTCAGATGAATCGCCGGTCGAGATCCTGGACCTCCAAAGCGGGCGGCATACTCGCCGTCGTGGCAACCCTGGGAACCCTCGTGACCATTCACGATGCCGGCGTCGCAGGAGCCGACGTCTGTGTGTCGGCGGGTCGCCGCGTCTCCGTCAGCGGATGCGCGAACCTGGCTGACGTGATGGCGCCGTACGTGCCACCACCCGACTACTACGCACCGATGCCCGAGGATTACCCGCCGCCACCGCCTCCTCCGCCGCCGCCACCCCCGCTGCCGAACGTGAGTGGCTGCATCGGAGTCAACGGCCGCCACGTCAGCGTGAGCGGCTGCAACTGACGATGATCGGGGTGCCCACACCGTGATCGCCATCGACATGCTCGGCCGCGTCGGGCTGGCGACCATCCTCGGCGTGGCGATCGGCGTGGAGCGCCAGTGGCGATCGCGGATGGCGGGCCTGCAGACCATGGCCCTGGTGAGCCTCGGCGCCGCGCTCTTCTTGATCCTCGGCGGGTTCTCGTTCGGCGGGGCCGGTGATCCGACGCGGGTGGCCGCCCAAATCGTCTCCGGTATCGGCTTTCTCGGCGCCGGCGTCATCATGAAGCAGGGTTCGTCGGTCACCGGATTGAACACGGCCGCGACGCTGTGGGCGTCCGCCGCCGTCGGTGCGCTCGCGGGTGCATGGATGTGGCGCGAAGCCCTCACCGGGACCGTGGTGATCATCGCCGCGAACGGCTTTCTGTTCCCGCTGGCCACGAAGATGGACCGTGCGCATCTGTGGGGTGGCCGCGAGAACCCCGCTGCCGACTACCTCGTCGAGGTGGTGTGCGGCGCCGAGGCCGAGGCCGAGGTGCGGTCGACCATCGTCGGCGCGGCCAGTCGCCCTGGCTTCCAGCTCAATTCGCTGCGCTCGTCCACCGATTCGTCGACCGGAGAGATTGACGTGCGGGCCGAGGTGTCCACGCTGACGCGCGACGATGCCGACGTCGAGACGGCGTTCGGCGCGGTGAACGGTGATCCGAGGGTCACCTCGTTCCGGTGGTCGGCCGAAAGTCCGCGAGGACGACGGTGACCGCGTCACCGCCTCTCCCGCGCCGCCCATCCGAACGAGACGCAGGCAAGGGTAATCGCGGCAAGCATCACGGCGGCCAGCGGTGCGGCGGTGTGTTCGCCGCCGACGCCGACGAGCGGTGACACCAGCGCGCCGAGGCCGAACTGCAGTGCACCCAGCACCGCGGAGGCCGAGCCAGCCGCCCGGGTGACCGCACCCAGCGCCAGCGCGGTGGTGTTGCCGAACACCAGACCGAGGCTCGACACCGCAACCCACAGGGGAAGCGCCAGCAGCCACGACGGAGCGGCGGTCGCCACCACGACGACGATGGCCACGGTAGCCGCCAGGCACAGCGCGAGTCCCGTCCCCGCGAGGGCTCGGATCGAACGGGTCGCCGCCAGCTTGGCCGACACGGCGCTCATCGCCGCCAAACCAAGTGCATTGATCCCGAACGCGATTCCGTACTGAACCTCGCTGAATCCCATCATCACCTGGTACACGAAGGGCGATGCGGAGATGTAGGCCATCATCGTTGCGAACGCACAGGCGAACGCCAGGGCATTGCCGACGTACACCCGTGAGGCCAAGGCCCGCAGGGGAGACGGCGAGTCGTCTCGGTCGGCCCGGGCCACGGCCCGGCGCTCGCGCGTATGAGTTTCGCGGACGACGACGACGACTCCGATGAACATGGCCGCGACGATCCCGAACACCACCCACAGGACGCCGCGCCACCCGAGCGGAGCCACCAGGACGCTGCCCAGAACGGGCGCGACGACGGGTGCGACACCGCCGACCAGCATCATCAGGCTGTACGCCCGTGCGGCGGCCGCACCGACGGCGAGATCGGAGATGATCGCCCTGCCGATCACCATGCCCGCTGCACCGGTGATGCCCTGGGCGAACCGCGCGGCGATGAGGATCTCCACGGTCGGCGCCAGGGCCGTCGCGGCGCTGGCCGCCAGGCACAGGAGCGAGCCAACGATCAATGGCGTCATCCGGCCGAAGCGATCGGACAGCGGGCCAAACAGCAACTGCCCCAACGCGATTCCAATGAGGAACGCGGTCAGGGTGAGCTGAACCGACGACGCGGTGGTACCGAGGTCGGTCGTCATGAGCGGGAACGCGGAGAGGTACAGATCGGTGGCGAACGGGGCCACGGCCGAGAGCAGCGCCAGCACGAGTAGCAGCGGGCCACCGACGGGCGCGCGAGCCGACCCGGGCGCGACCAGGCGCTCCATCTGCTCGGCACTGCCTTCGGCGAGATCGATCCGTGGGTTCAACGTAGGTCCTTCGGTAGCTATGTTGAAGTAACTATACATTCATAGGTAGATCGGCGTAAACTCGAGAGCATGAACCGCACCGCCGCGCATGCGTCGACCACCGAACGGGAGAGCGCCCTGGCCGACCTGGCCGACGCGATCATGCACGCCGCGCGCCTGATCCGATCCTGGGATCAGACGGCCGAGACCGTCGTTCCGCTGTCGATGATCGAAGCGGCAGTACTGGAGTACGTCGACCGCCATCCCGGTTGCCGCCCAAGTGACGTCGCACACGAACTACGGATGCGTAGCAGCAACTTCAGCGCGGCACTGCGGGTCCTGGAGAAGCAGGAGTTCATCGAACGCCGCGGTGACCCCTCCGATGGGCGCACCGCGAATCTGTTCGTCACCGCGCTGGCCAAGCGAAACATCGACATCGTCCGGTCTCGGCGCGCGGCGCTACTCGCCGATTCCCTGGGCAACGATTCCGCCGGTGTCGACGCCGCGCGGGACCTCCTGGATCGACTCAGACACACACCGAGAGAGAACAGTTCGTGACCACGCGCCGTCACTGCGGCATGGCGGCCACGATCTGCTCATGGGTGAACGGCATGTTCCGCACCCGCACCCCGATCGCGTCGTAGATCGCGTTCGCGATCGCGGCCGCGGTGGGGCCCTGAGCCGTCTCACCGACGCCCAGCGACGGATTTCCGTTGTCGGGCAACAACTCCACGTCGACTGTCGGCACTTCGGAGAATCGCAGGATTGGATAGCCGTCCCAGGTGTCACTGGTGACCGCGCGGTCGTCGAAGCGGACGCGCTCCTTGAGGGCCCAACTCGTCGCCTGGATGGCGCCGCCCTCGACCTGGTTCTCCGCCCCGTCCGGATTGACGACCAGGCCCGCGTCCACTGCGATCGTCAGCCGTCGGACCCGAACCTCGCCGATGGCCTCGACGTCGGCAACCACTGCGCAATACGCGCTGCTGTTCTTGTATCTGGCGTAGCCGATGCCGCGGCCGAGGGAGTCCGCGCGTGGACCTTCGGCCCAGCCGGACCGGCGCGCGACCGCCTCGATCACTGCGCGCCCGCGCGGGTCACTCAACTGGGCGAGGCGATACTCGATCGGATCGCGACCGGCCGCCGCCGCGAGCTCGTCCATGAAGGACTCGATCGCGAACACGTTGACGAACGCGCCAAGCGACCGCAGCGCCGACGTGCGCAACGGCATAACCGTCAACAGATTATTCACCATCCGGACGTCGGGAAAGTGGTATCCGGGCAGGGCATTACGCGTTGCGCCGCCACCGTGCTCGAGGGGCGGCTCGCCCGCGGCCGAGATCGGCGCGCCGCCCGCCCGGTGGCTCGCCGCGAGCAGCCCGACGGTCCGGGTGAAGCCCGGCCGGCTGACGTGACCGTTGCCCCAGACGTCATGACGCCACGCCACGACCGTTCCGGCGTCGTCCACCTCTGCCGCGATCCGCACCGCCGCGGCCGGTCCGAACGGCGCCCACCCGAGCTCGTCGGGGCGCGACCACACCACCTGAACGGGGCGGCCGGGCACGGCGAGCGCCAGCAGGGCGGCATCCAGCGCGACGTCATCGGTGCCGTTGTGGCCGTAACAGCCCGCACCTTCGACGTGGCGCACCACGATGCGCTCCTCCGTCATGCGCAGCGCCCTGGCCAGTTCGCGACGCAGCACATAGACGCCCTGGCTGTGCGTCCACACCTCGAGTCGCACGACGCCCTCGGAGCCGATCGCCAACGCGGTGGCGGTCGACGGGCCCATGGAGGCGTGGGCGAGATACGGCCGGGCATAGAGTGCCTCGCGAAAGCCGTTCCCCGAATGGGGGTTCGGGTCCGTGCCGTCGGCGACCACGGTGCTCGCCGCGGGTGCGGACATCAGCCAACGGGGCAGATCCGCGTCGTCGGGCAGCGTCGGCTGCTCGTGCCATCGCGCGTCGGTGCGTAGGCGTTCCGCCGCGGCGAGCGCCGTCTCCTCGCGTTCGGCCACCACGCCGAGGAAGTCGCCGTCCCTGACGACGGTCAGAACGCCCGCCATCGCCAGGGTCGGCGTCGTGTCGACGGCACGCAGTCCAGCACCCCGGGACGGCGGTCGCACGATGCGGCCGTAGACCATGTCCGGCAGCGCCAGGTCGTGTGCGAATCTTGGCTGCGCCGAAAGCTTCTCGGGTAGGTCGATCCTCGGCACGCTGGTGCCGACGACTCGGTAGGCGGACGCGGGCTTGGGCTCGGCCAGGCCGGTCACGGGCCGCTTCGGCACGGTGTCATCGGTGAGTTCCCAGTACGTCAGGGAGCGACCGTCCGGTGCGGTGAGGGTGCCGTCGGCGACGGTGAGCAGCGCAGCGGACGTGTCCCACTGCGCGGCGGCCAGCCCGAGGTGAACGGCCCTGGCCTCGGCGGCGGCCATCCGCAGCGCGGAGCCGGAATGCTGGACGGAGAGGCTGCCCGCGGTGTAACCCTCGTCGGGGCTCACTCCGGTCGCGGCGGCGGTCATGCGAATTCGGGCGACGTCGACGTCGAGTTCCTCGGCAACTATCTGCGCCAGCGCGGTGAGTACGCCCTGGCCCAATTCGACCTTGCCCGAGCGGACTTCGACGACGCCGTCGGTGTCGAAGCGAAGCCAATCCCCCACCCGCGGATTGGCGAGGATCGACGGCGGCAGATCCGCGGCGACCTGGTCAGTCACCGTCGGGACCGCATCTCATCGGCCGCAGAGAGCACGGCGCGCACGATGCGGTTGTGCGCGCCGCAGCGACACAGGTTGCGGTCCAATGCTTCTCGCACCTCGGCGTCGCTGGGATTGGCGTTGCGTTCGAGCAGGGCCGCCGCCGTGACGACGATTCCGGAGATGCAGTAGCCGCACTGTGCGGCCTGTCCGTCGACGATGGCGCGAGCCACCGGGTGCGGATCGTCGGGCGTGCCCAGCCCTTCGACGGTGACGACCTCCCGGCCCTCGACGGCTTCCACCGGGGTGTCGCAGGAGTAGGTCGGGTGACCGTCGACGAGCACGACACACGATCCGCACAGGCTCAAGCCGCAGCCGAAGCGCGTGCCCTTCAGCCCGAGGTGGTTTCGCAGCACGTAGAGCAGGGCGGTGTCCGGCTCGGTCGTGACCCGTTGCCGCTTGCCGTTGACCGACACCGCGGTCGTCCTTGGCTCCACCCGTCCCATCTTCCTCGCGAGCCACGACTGCGAGACTGAGGCCATGGTCGACACCCTCCACGACACGAACTCCCGCGGCTTCGCCAGCGACAACTACGCGGGTGTGCACCCCGAAGTGTTGGCGGCGCTGGCGGCGGCGAACGGCGGCCACCAGGTCGCTTACGGCGGCGACGCGTACACGTCCCGGCTGCAGCAGGTCATTCGCGCCGAGTTCGGCGCCGCCGCCGAGTCCTTTCCCGTGTTCAACGGCACCGGCGCGAACGTCGTGGCGCTCACCGCCGTCCTGCCACGCTGGGGCGCCGTCGTCGCCACGGCGACCGCCCACATCCACGGGGACGAGGGCGGTGCGCCGGAGCGGGTCAGCGGCCTGAAGATCTTGGTGGTGCCGACGCCCGACGGCAAGCTCACCCCCGAGTTGATCGCGACGGAGGCCTGGGGCTGGGGCAACGAGCACCGCGCCCAGCCGTTGGCCGTCAGCATCACCCAGAGCACTGAACTCGGAACGCTGTACACACCCGCCGAGGTGCGCGCCATCGCGGACTTCGCCCACGGACACGGAATGGCACTGCACATGGACGGTGCCCGCATCTGGAACGCGGCGGCCGCCCTCGGGGTGCCGCTGCGCGAGTTCACCACCGACGCGGGCGTCGACGTCCTGAGCTTCGGCGGCACGAAGAACGGGCTCTTCGGCGCGGAGGCCGTCGTCGTCCTCGACCCGGCCCGCGTCGAGGGCATGGTGTACCTGCGGAAGCTGAGCATGCAGCTGGCCAGCAAGATGCGCTTCACCAGCGCCCAGCTGCTGACCCTGTTCGAGGATGGACTCGGGCTGAGATCGGCTGCGCACGCGAACGCGATGGCGACACGGCTGCGCGGCGCGCTGGAGTCCGGCATCGCCGACGGCGGCATCCGCGGGCTGTCCTTCAGCCAGGAGACTCGTGCCAATGCCGTGTTCGGCGTGCTGCCCAACGATGCGGCCGATCGCATCCGCGAGCGCGTGCGCTTCTACGACTGGGATCGTGCAGCGGGCCAGGTGCGCTGGATGTGCTCCTGGGACACCACCGAGGACGACGTCGACGCCTTCGTGGCCGCCATCCGCGAGGAGCTCGCGCGCTGACGGCGAATCCCGTCGCGAAAGTGTCCTGACCGCATCCGCTTACGGATCCGTAAACGGGGTAAGTGCCCCACTGGATGGTGCCGACGGCGAAACAGGCGGCCGTGTCGCCGTCCGCCACGCCTCATTCGTCAGGAGCATCCATGCCCTCAGCCCGCACACCCGACCGGAGCGCACTCGGCCGTACCTCCGGCCAACTGGCAGAGGGAGGCAACCCATGACGGTGACGCGAGAGACGACGGCCAGCCGGCAACGTGTCTGGGACGTGCTGGCCGACGGCTGGACCTATTCGGGCTGGGTGGTGGGCAACAGCCGGATACGCGCGGTCAGCCCGCACTGGCCTGCGCCGGGATCGCGGATCCTGCACTCCATCGGCACCTGGCCCGTCGTGATCGACGACGAGACGGTCGTCGAAAGCTGCGTGGTCGGCGCCGAGTTGGTGCTACTGGCAAAGGTCCGCCCAGCCGCCAAGGCGCGAATCACGATGCGGCTGCGCGACATTCCCGGTGGCTGCCTGATCGACATGACAGAGGTCGCGGTTTCGATACCGCTGCGCTGGATACCCGACGTGGTGCAGCTCGCCGGGGTGGCGCCGCGCAACCGGGAGTGCACCTGGCGGCTGGCGATGATCGCCGAACGACAGGATCCCGACACATTCACGAACGACGACGACAGGAAGCACCGATGAGAGCAGTTACCTGGCACGGCAAGCGCGACGTCCGCGTCGACACCGTGCCCGATCCGAAGATCGAAGAGCCGACCGATGCGATCATCGAGATCACCTCGACCAACATCTGCGGATCCGACCTGCACCTGTACGAGACGCTGGGTGCATTCATGAACGCCGGCGACATCCTCGGTCACGAACCGATGGGGATCGTGCGCGAGGTGGGCAGCGCGGTGACCAATCTGGCGGTGGGCGACCGTGTCGTCATCCCTTTCCAGATCTCTTGCGGCAGTTGCTACATGTGTGACAAGCAGCTGTACACCCAGTGCGAGACCACACAGGTCCGCGATCAGGGAATGGGCGCGGCACTATTCGGCTTCTCCGAGCTCTACGGCGAGGTACCCGGCGGCCAAGCCGAACTGCTCCGGGTCCCGCAGGCACAGTTCACGCACATCAAAGTTCCCGAGGGGCCTGCGGATTCGCGATTCGTCTATCTCTCCGACGTACTGCCCACGGCCTGGCAGTCGGTGGCGTACGCCGGCATTCCGGACGGCGGCTCGGTGACCGTCCTCGGCCTCGGCCCGATCGGCGACATGGCCGCCCGGATCGCCACCCACCTCGGGTACGACGTGACAGCCGTCGACCTGGTGCCCGAACGGCTCGCCCGCGCGCAGGCCCGCGGCATTCGCACCGTGAATCTGCAGGAGCACCAGGACGACCTCGGCGACGTGATCCGCGGCCTGACCGACGGGCGCGGCACCGACTCCGTCATCGACGCGGTCGGCATGGAGGCCCACGGATCAGCGGTCGCGAAGGTCGCCCAGCAGGTCACCGGTCTGCTGCCCGACGCGATCGCGAAGCCTCTGATGCAGAAGGCGGGGGTCGACCGACTCGACGCCATCTACGCCGCCATCGACATCGTGCGGCGCGGCGGCACCATCTCGCTGATCGGGGTGTACGGCGGTGCCGCCGACCCACTACCGCTGATCACCATGTTCGACAAGCAGATTCAGGTTCGGATGGGTCAGGCCAACGTGAAGAAGTGGGTCGACGACATCATGCCGCTGCTCACCGACGACGACCCGCTGGGCGTCGACACCTTCGCCACGCACACCCTGCCGCTGGAACAGGCGCCCCACGGCTACGAGATCTTCCAGAAGAAGCAGGACGGCGCCGTCAAGGTCATCCTCCAGCCCTGACCGCTCACACCGAACGGGTGAGATCCCCGGTGGCAGGCCCCTCCAGGAGCGTGCCATCGGGGGCGAACCGCGACCCGTGCAGAGGGCACTCCCAGGACTCGTCCGCATCGTTCCAGTTGACGATCCCGCCGAGATGCGGGCAGACCGGGGACACCACGCGTTCGACGCCGTCCACGGTGCTCTTTGCCTGCAGATGCCACGGCGGTCCGCTGACCACCCCGCACCCCTCGGGGGCGCGGTCGGTCGACGCGGTCAGCGGAGTCACCCACCCCTTCGCGAGGTTGAAGCCGACCTCGAGGTTGGACTGGGCTGCCGTCGTGATGCCGGTCAGCTCGTGCGGACTCCAGCTGGCGAACGCGCCTGCCCACTCCATCCGACCACCGAGGATGCGGCTGGCGAGGGCCAGCGCAGCGGCGGGACCGTTCGTCATCCCCCATTTGTCGAAACCGGTTGCCACGCAAATACCATCGAGCCCTGGAAGGATCGGGCCCACATACGGCAGACCGTCGGCAGGTGCATAGTCCTGGGCCGACCACGAGTGGGTCTTGACCGCACCCGGGTAGTGCAGCGTGGTCCACCTCGTCAACTCCTCGAGCGCCTCCGTCGGGCTCTTCTCGCGACCGACCGGATGACCCGCGCCACCGACGACGAGCACGTCACCGCCTGACGTCGGAACGTAGCGCACGGAGCGCGTCGGAGAATCGGTCGACATGTACATGCCGCGGGTGACGTCGCCGGGTACGTCGAACGACATGCAGTAGGAACGTTGCGCCTTCAACCTGGCGAAGAACCCGCCGCGATCGAGGATGGGCACGCCGGTCGCCAACACCAATTGCGATGTCCTGACGGTGATCTCGTCGGTGGCGGAGGTTCGCACGGTCAACCGCAGGGCGCCGAGGCCCGAGACACGACGTACGCGGGCTCCCTGCGCGAGCCGGCCGCCATGCTCCTCGAGTTCGCGAACGAGGCTGTCCAACAATGCCATCGGATCGAACTGGGCTTGGTCGCGCAGTCGCACACCGCCGCTGAAGGGGAACGGCACGTCGGCGTCGTCAACCCATTCGACACCGAGGCCCGCGGCCCTCGCGGCCTCGAACTCGGCCCGCGCAGCTCCGAGGCCGTCCGAGGACTGCGCATAGGTATGGGCGTCCTCGCGCTGAACGTCGATGCCCTGCTGCTCGCAGTGCGCCAGCAGCCAGGCCTGGCCCTCGCGATTGCCGTCCAGATACTGCCGCGCCAGCTTGGGGCCGTGCTTGGAGACGATCTTCGACAGCTTGGTGCCCTGCAACAGGCTGATCTTCGCGGTGGTGTTGCCGGTCGCACCCGCGCCGACGGTGCGCGCCTCCAGGACCAGGACGTCCTTACCCGCCCTCGCCAAGAGCACCGCGGTGATCAGCCCGGTGATGCCTGCACCCACCACCACCACGTCGGCCGACGGTTCACCGGACAGCGCTTCGGGGGAGGTGTTCGGCGTTTCCGCATGGTCGGCAAGCCAGAGTGAGGACATTCGGTGCCCCGTACCCGGGCGACCGAACGGCGAAACTGGACGAACACCACTGTCGGCACGCGGTCGTTGCATGACGCTTCCGCCGAACAGTTCGCACCCGTGACCAAATCGTGATCTGATTGTCACGGATGACGGCGCCTGACACGTCCCATCCATGCATGCCGGTCGGGGAAACGACGGCAGGAGGACCTACGGTGATCGTCACTGGATCGCGCCCACGAAAGACCGCCCGAGATCGACTTGGGGCGTTGATGATCGCCGCACTCGTCGCCGGAATGGGCGTTCAGTCGGTCGCCGAGGTGCCTCGGGCGTCCGCCGACTCGGGTGCCACAGTCGAGGCGGCACAGGTCGGCAACGTCGCGCGCGCGACGGGCCGGACGCAGGCGAACAATCCTGGCACCCCCGGTCAGTGCACCTGGGGTGCTGCCCAGAAGTGGTTCGAGGCGAGCGGTTCGTATCCCGCGATGCGCGGTGATGCGATGGCTTGGAGAGACTCCGCGATCGCTGCGGGCTGGACCGTGGTCGACGCCGCTCAGCCCCGTTCGATCGTCGTGTTCCCCCCGGGCGTCGCCGGTGCGGGCGGCTACGGTCACGTCGCGTGGGTGGATTCGGTGTCCCGAGGCCCCACCGGCACCGTGATCCACGTGACCGAGATGAACAATCTGCAGGCCGGCGGCGTCGGCATCTTCAACGACCGCGACGTCATCGAGGTAGCGGGAATGTCCTACGTTCTGTTGCCCTGATCGGCGAGGAGCTCGCTCACTAGGCTGATCCCATGACCGAGAAGACGGTGTTGTGCTTCGGTGATTCGTTGACGTGGGGTTGGGTGCCGGCGGCGCAGACCGCGCCCACGACGCGATTCGCACGCGATGTCCGCTGGACGGGCGTGCTCGCCGAGTATCTCGGCGCCGACTACGCGGTGATCGAGGAAGGCCTCAGCGCCCGCACCACGAACGTCGACGATCCGACCGACCCACGGCTGAACGGCGCTGCGCACCTGCCGATTACGCTCGCGAGCCATCTTCCCCTGGACCTCGTCGTCCTGATGCTGGGCACCAACGACACCAAGGCGTACTTCCATCGGAGCCCGTTCGACATCGCGTCGGGGATGGGGGTGCTGGCCGCCCAGGTACTCGGTTCCGCGGGCGGAGTGGGCACCGTCTACCCCGCGCCGAAGGTTCTCGTCGTCGCGCCGCCGCCGCTGGCCCCGATGCCGGACCCGTGGTTCCAGATGACCTTCGAGGGTGGTCAGGAGAAGTCCGAACGGCTGGCCGACGCGTATCGCGCACTGGGTGCGTACATGAAGATCCCGTACTTCGACGCGGGCTCGGTGATCAGTACCGACGGCAGTGACGGGGTGCACTTCACCGAACAGAACAATCGCGATCTGGGTGTCGCGCTGGCCGACGAGGTGCGCCGGATCCTGGGCTGATCACCGACGGCGAGTAGCGCCCCGGCGGGTAAGCACGACGACCCCGAGAATCAGCCCGACGACCCCTACGACGACCAGTGGGACGGCCCAGTGCCGCCGCCCGGAGATCGCGGTCTCGCAGGCGGCGGTCAGGTCGGCATGCGGGATGGTCTGGCGGATGGTCGGCGAACTCGGTACGGCAGGGGCCAGCGGTGCGACGTGATCGGGAGCCACCGCGCTTCCGCACGGCACGGTCGCATCGATGCCGTCGAAGACGGAGACGGGCAGGAAGAGGCCCACCACCCCGGCTACCAGCACCACCGCCGCGATCACCACGTTGCGCATCGCGCTCATCCTCCCGCACTCCGGCCAATCCTGGCCACGCAAAAACCGCCCTTGCCTGTCGGAACAGGAGGGCGGTATTGGCGGTGGCGGAGGGATTTGAACCCTCGGACGGGGGTTACCCGTCACACGCTTTCGAGGCGTGCTCCTTAGGCCGCTCGGACACGCCACCG
>NZ_JAEMTA010000045.1 GCF_016462545.1 Mycolicibacterium sp.
GCTTCAGGTGCCAGTGTCCTTCGGGACGTGGGGGTTCAAGTCCCCCTTCGCCCACAATGAGCGGTTCTACGAACTGCAGGCACAAAGGTCACGAACTCGAAAGGGTTCGTGACCTTTGTTCGTTGGGCGGCGTTCAATGTAAGTCTCGTCAACATCGACAGGAGGCTGCGTTGAGCACCCCACGGCGACGGCCGACCGACACGTACCACCACGGCAATCTTCGGACCGTGCTGCTCGAGCACGCCGTCGAGCTGGCCGAGGTCGGCGGGCCGGATGCGGTCAAGTTGCGCGACGTGCAGCGGTTGGCCGGGGTGAGCAATTCCGCCGCGTATCGCCACTACTCGGATCGTCACGCGCTGCTGGAGGCGGTGACCGAGGTGGCTCAGGCCCGACTCGCCGACACCATGAACGCGACCATCGCGAGGGTCCCCGACGAGGGTTCGTCCGCGACGCGGGCGCTCGCCCGCCTGCGCGCCACGGGTCAGGCCTACATCGCGTTCGCGCTCGCCGAGCCCGGGCTGTTCCGAACGGCTTTCGCGTTCGATCCGCTGCTGGGTGCGGATTCCGATGACCCCGATCGGCTTACGACCGGGGAGCGTCATCCGTTCCGGATCCTGGTCCGATGCATCGACGACGTCGTCGCAGCCGGTGTGCTCTCGGCGGATCGTCGTGACGGTCTCGACGAGGCTGCCTGGGCCGCGGTGCACGGCCTGGCCACCCTGTTCCTGGACGGCCCGTTGGGTGGGCTCGACCCGGACCGTCAGCAGCTGATCACGGATCGACTGCTCGACACGATCGAGGTCGGGCTTGCCTGAGCAGCAGGCCAAAGAATAAATGTTGACAGCGATAACATTCAGGCCCATGATCGAGATGTTATCGGCGTCAACATTGAGGAACGGCCATGACCCTGGACAACCCGCCACGAGCGGCGACCACCGCCACGCACTCCCACGCAGCGCCTCCACGCAGCCGGCCACTGCTGGTGCTCACCGTCGTTCTGATCGCTGCGCTGGCGATCAACGTCGAGACCACGATCGTCAACGTCGCCCTGCCCACGCTGAACACGGAGCTGGCCGCGTCGACCCGCGGACTCCAGTGGATCGTGGACGCCTACAACCTGGCCTTCGCCGCGCTGGTCCTCGCGGGCGGCACCGTCGGCGACAAGTTCGGCAGGCGAGGCACCCTGATTGCGGGTCTGACGCTCTTCGCGGCCAGCAGTGTCGCGGCGGCGCTGTGCACGTCGACCGGCCCGTTGATCGGGGCGCGACTGGTGATGGGCATGGCGTCGGCGTTGATCTACCCGACCACGCTGGCCATCATCACCGACACGTTCCGCGATCCGCGTCAACGCGCGGCCGCGATCGGCGTGTGGGGCGCCGTCACCGGTCTCGGCGTCGCGATCGGTCCCATCCTCGGCGGGGCGCTCCTGGAGAGCTTCTGGTGGGGCAGCCTCTTCCTGGCACTCGTACCGTTCGCGGTCGTGGCGGCCGTCGGTGCGGCGGTGCTGGTTCCACCGTCGACACGCGACGAGGGCTCCCGACTCGACCGGGGCGGACTGCTGCTGTCCATCGTGATGCTGGGAGCGTTGGTGTACACGATCATCGAAGCACCCGATCGTGGGTGGGGGTCCGCTCAAACGATCGGCGGCTTCGTCGTGGCCGCCGTCGCCGCCGTGGCCTTCAGCTGGTGGGAATCACGACGACCCGACCCTCTGATCGACGTGCGACTCTTCACGAACCTGCGATTCAGCGCCGCCAGCGGCGCCGTCACCGTCGCGTTCTTCGCGCTCTTCGGGTTCATCTTCCTCATCACGCAGTTCTTCCAACTGCTGCAGGGATACGGGCCGCTCGAGACCGGTGTCCGAATCCTCCCGGTGGCGCTGTCGATTGCAGTCGGCTCCGTCGCGGGTACCCGCATCGCCGTGACCCGGTTGGGCACCAAGGCGGTCGTCGTCACCGGGTTGGTGATGCTCGCCGCCGCGTTCTTCTGGGTGACCAGGATCGACACCGATGTCAGCTACCTGGTGGTCGCCGGGCAGATGGTGCTGCTGGGTGGCGGACTCGGCCTCACGACCGCGCCGGCCACCGACTCGATCATGGGCGTCGTCCGGCCCGAGCAGGCGGGCGCGGGATCGGCGGTGAACGACGCCACCCGCCAGATCGGCGGCACCCTTGGCGTGGCGGTCCTGGGCAGCATCTTCTCCACGCTCTACGTTCGTCACCTCTCCGACGGCTCGGCGCTGCAGTCATTACCGGAGCCCGCTCAAACGACGGCCCGAGAAGGCCTCGCCCAGGGTCTTGCCGTCGCGGCCCGCGCACCCGGTGAAATCGCAGCGGCCCTGCGCAATAGCGTCAGTGACGCCTTCATGTCCGGCCTGCATGCCGGATGCATGACGGCGGGTGCCGTGTGTCTGGCCGGTGCGCTCTTCGTGTTGGCGTTTCTGCCCGCCCATCCGACGAGCGGCGTGCGGTCATGACCTTCGTCGAGCGATACGGACCGTGGGCGGTGGTCACCGGCGCCAGCGACGGGATCGGGCTCGCGATGGCGCACCAGCTCGGTGCGCTGGGCATCAATCTGGTGCTGATTGCCCGCCGCGGCGAGGTGCTACGTCGCGTCGCTGCGGACATCGCCGCCGCGCGACCCGTCCAGGTCCGTGTGGTCTGTGCCGACCTGGCCCGACCGGAGGCCAGCGACGACGTGCTCGTGGCGACCGGCGATCTGGACGTGGGTCTGATCGTCCTTGCGGCGGGCTTCGGTAGTTCCGGTGCCTTCCCGGACGCGAACCTGGCGGACGAGCTGGACATGATCAGGCTGAACGTCGGCGCGGTCACCCATCTCACCCACGCCCTGGGCCGGCCACTGGTCGAACGTGGCCGCGGGGGGATCGTGTTGTTCGGCTCGATCGTCGGATGGCAGGGCGTTCCGGGCCAGGCGACCTACGCCGCGACGAAGGCCTACGTGCAGAGCTTCGCGGAGGGGATTCATTCCGAGTACCGGGCCCACGGCGTCGACGTTCTCTGCGTTGCCCCCGGGCCGGTGAGGAGTGGCTTCGGCGCCCGCGCTGGCCTGAAGATGGACGCGGCAACCCATCCCGACCACGTCGCCCGGGGTGCGCTGCGGGCGCTGGGGCACACGACCACCGTGGTCCCCGGAGTACGGAGCAAGTTCTTGACGACGTCATTGAGGCTGTTGCCTCGCCGACTGCGGAGCCGGGTTCTGGGCCGCGTCATCGCCGGGATGCGGGACCCCGCGATGCGTTAGCCCAGGTCGACCTTGCGCCGATGGACGCCCACCTGAAAGTGCTTGGTTCCCCACGGCGTCTCCAGCTCGAAGTAGACCGCCTTGGGCTTGCCCAACAACGTCGTGGACACCACCGTGCCCGTCGAACCGGCAGGCACGTCCGGAACGTTGATCCCAGCGATGTCGGTCTGCGCAGTGACCTGGTCACCCGTCTTGTAACGCCGCACGATCCCCTCCATGCATCGCGGGTCCGACTCCCTTCGGAACCCTCTGCGACGTCCATGGTCGCCGTGGACCGTTCATGATCGCAACAGGTTTTAGCGCGCGGCGTCCCACCAGTTCAGCACGCGAATCCCGAACAGGGTCAACCACTTCGACGGCTCACCGACCGGAGCATCGACCTCGAACCACACCCGGCCGGGGAGAGATCTGGCCTGCAGCCACGTGCCGTCGGGCTGCCGGGCGGCCCGGATCATCTCGATCGCGTCGGCCATGCGGGGGTCCGGCGCCGAGCCGTCGAGCAGCGATCGTCGGCGGAAGTAGTCGGCGGCGTTCAGCACGGTATGGACCCACCGCATCGGATAGCCGAACCGGTCCACCCACGACCCGACCGGCTGTCCTGTCGAGAGCCGCCGAAACAGGTTGCGCTGCAACAGGTACTCCTCACCGGCACGCCGGGCAACCCGCGTCGCCTCGGTGCCGCCGGTAGCGGCCTCGTGGTCCAGCAGTCCCTTGAGGGCGTTGAGTGTCGAGTGGAACGACGACCGCGTCGAGCCCTCGACCCATTCGCAGTTCCAGCCGCCGTCGGCCAGCCGGTGCTCGACGAACCAGTCTGCGATGGCGGCGACGTCCGCGCCGAGCCACAGGCCGTTCGACAGCGTCCACGAGTTGATGCAGCAGTCCACCTCACCACCCCAGTAGGGCAGGTCGTCGTACTCCCAGCGGGAGTTGGCGGCCAGCCGCTCGGCCGTACCGCGAAGGGCCGCCGAGTCAACGCCCCACTCCCGCAACGAGTTCAGCGTCCAGGTGGTGGCCGTCCACGGCTGCCCGGCGCCCTCAGCCGCCTCGGGACCCTGAAAGTCGAAGTCCCCCGGGAAGAATGCGCCCCCGGCCCACTGGCCGTCGGGATCCTGCAGCGCCAGCAGGCGCGCGCCGAAACCCTCGGTCGCGACCCTGGCCCGCGTGGCCTCCCAGACCTCGGGCGGTTCGTGCGTCACCTCCCGTTCGACCTGCCAGCGCAGGGCGGGATCGGAGTCAAGGAGCCAGTTCGTCAGCGCCGCCGCCACCATGGCCCGACTGTAACGGCGCCGACTGACGCCCGCGAGGACGAGCGCTTGGCGTGGCACCATCGGAGGATGACGGAACCACCGAACGGGTTGCCGAGGTACCGCCTACTGACCGGACCGGACGACGAGGCGTTCTGTCGCCGCGTCAGCGAAGCGCTGGAACTCGGCTACGAGCTGTACGGGAATCCGGCGATCAGCCTGGACGGCGGGCGGGCCGTCGTCGCGCAAGCGGTGATCTGGCACCAGGTGATCCGGTACGTCTGAGGTCTAGTCGTCGCCCGCGGCGACGAGCGAGGTCAGCTTCACCGACGGGTTGTCGCGCTGGAAGCCCTCGAGGCGCCACTTCGTGGAGAACAGCACCAGGATGACTCCGTCGGTCCGGGTGAAGACCTCCACCGACGGTTGCCGCTGGAGGAACTCGACGTCCTCGGCGTTGGCGGCCCGGGCGACGGTGTAGGGCAGCGACTCCAGCGAGATCGGTGCGCTGAGTTCGCCGGCCATCCGGTGCGAGGCCACCTCGAACTGCATCGGCCCGACGGCGGCGAAGACGGGCGCCTGGTCGCCGCGGCGGTCCGAGCGAAGGACCTGGACGACGCCCTCCTGCTCCAACTGCTCGATGCCCTTGCGGAACTGCTTGTGCTTGCTGGGATCGGTACCGCGGGCGACCGCGAAGTACTCGGGGGAGAAGCTCGGGATCGGCGGGTACTGCACGGGGACGTCGCGATACAGGGTGTCTCCGGGGCGCAGAACGTTGGCGTTGGCGAGGCCGATGACGTCACCCGGCCACGCGGTGTCCAGCGTCGAGCGCTGCTGGCCGAACACCGACTGCGCGTACTTGGTGACGAAGGGCTTGCCGGTGGTGGCGTGGGTCAGTACCTCGCCGCGCTCGAACGTTCCCGAGCACACCCGCGCGTAGGCGATCCGGTCGCGGTGCGCGGAGTCCATGCCCGCCTGCACCTTGAACACGAACGCGCTGAAGGGTGCCTCGGCGGGCCTGCGGTGGCCGTCGACGTCGAGCTGACCGTGCGGCGGCGGGGCGAGCTGGACGAGCACGTCGAGGAGCTGGTTGACGCCGAAGTTCAGGGCCGCGGAGGTGAACAGCAGCGGGGTCGACTCGCACCCGAGGAACGTGTCCCGGTCATAGTCGGACCCGTCGGCGGACAGGAGTTCGGATTCCTCGACGGCGTTGTCCCAGTCGATGCCCGCGGCGTCGTGCGCGGCCTCGGGCGCGATGTGCTCCTCGGGCGCGGCGGTGGCCCCGCCCGCGGTGCGGGTGTAGCGGATGAAGTTGCCGACCCGCCGGTCGAGCACGCCCTTGAAGTCGCCGGCGATGCCGACCGGCCAGGTCAGCGGTGTGGGCCGCAGACCGATCCTGGCTTGGATCTCGTCGAGCAACTCCAGCGGGTCACGGCCGGGGCGGTCCCACTTGTTGATGACGGTGATGATCGGGATGCGGCGGAGCCGGCACACCTCGAAGAGCTTCAGCGTCTGCGGCTCCAGGCCCTTCGCCGCGTCGATGAGCATGACCGCGCAGTCCACGGCCGTGAGCACGCGGTAGGTGTCTTCGGAGAAGTCCGCGTGGCCGGGGGTGTCGAGCAAGTTGATGACGCAGTCCTGCCCGCTCGGGGCGACGTAGGGGAACTGCAGCGCGGTCGACGTGATCGAGATGCCGCGGGCCTTCTCCATGTCCATCCAGTCCGACACGGTGGCGCGGCGGCCGGACTTGCCGTGGATCGCACCGGCTTCGGTGATGACGTTGGCGTGCAGTACCAGGGCCTCGGTCAGCGTCGACTTGCCTGCGTCGGGGTGGCTGATGACGGCGAAGGTCCTGCGGCGTCGCGCTTCGGCGGTGATGCGGTCCGCGGCCCGTCCCTCGGCGGCCGTCAAGGTACCTGGAGCCTGAGTGGGGGAGTCGGTCATGTCACCGTCCATGATATTGGCCGCAGGTCCGAATCGTTGAATCACCCGAATCGCTCATCCGCGCAGCACCCGTGGTCTGTCGAAGTCGTTGTTGTCGATCAGGACCTCGGCACGACGTCGAGGTTCACAGGCCGCGAAGTACAGCCGCTGACCCTCGATGTAGCGGCGGGTGCGCGGGTGCTCGGGATCTGGATCGGTGCCGTCCCGCTCGGCCATTCGGGTGGTCGTCTCGGCGACCGCCACGTCGAGGAACACCGCGAGATCCCACGCGTCGGCGAGTTCGTCCCGAAGCAGGAAGATTCCGTCGACGAGGAGTATCGAGCCGGGTTCGGCGACCCGGGCCGCAGGCGCCACGGCCACGTCCGCCGTGACGTCGTGGGCCGCGTGTCGGTAGCGCCGTGATCCGCCCGGTCCGAACGGATCGAGCACGTCGGTGTGGAAGCGGTCGTAGTCGTAGGAGTCCAGCCAGAATCCGACGGGGGAGTCGCGGCCGCGTCGATACCGCTCGTCGCGAGGCCGGTGGAAGTCGTCGATGGAGACCCGCACTACGGACCGTCCCTGGGCGAGAAGGACATTCGCGAGATCGTCGGCGAATCGCGTCTTTCCGGCCCCGTCGGGACCGTCCACCGCGACCCGTGGACATCGTCCGTCGCCGGAGGGTGGGATACGGGCGGCGACTACTCGTAGCACGCGATCGCGGTCGACGGACATTGCGGCAGATGCTAGTTGACGCAGGGAATTCCGCTGCCGCTGATGGGAAGACCCTGATCGGGGGCGGGTACGTCCGAGGCGCCGACGTCGATGCCCAGGGACTCGCCTCCCGACGGCGCGGTGGCCAGGCTGGCGACGTCGGAGGGAAGCGTGTACCCGTCGCCGAGCACGACGCGGACGTGCCCGGCGGTCACGTCGGAGCGCAGTTGCGGCGGGGCGATGATTCCGAGCGTGGTCGCCACGGCCTGAGCGGCACCGTCTGCGCCCGGCCCGTAGTCGACGGCGGTCGCGGGTGAATCCGCGTCCTGCCCGAGGCTCAGGTCACCTTCGCGATACCCGTTGTGGCTCAGTATGTTCGACGCCTCGGTGGCCAGACCTCGGACACCGCTGGCGTTGACCACGTCGACGGTGACCGCGGCAGGCACCACGGTGCTGGTTGCGGCGGACTGATCCCCGAAGGTCTTCGTGACCAAGGCGCGAATGGCTGCGGGGTCGACGATGTTGACGTCCTGGCCGTACACGGTGTCGTAGCGCAGCACGGGCAGCGTTTGGTAGTGCACCTGCTCGCCTGCGAGTCCGCCGATGCGACGGAACAGATCCTGATTCCAGCCGCTGGACAACACGATGTCCTGGCGCGCAACGTCCATGAGCGCATTGAGCTTTCCCATGTCCGAGAACGATCCCGAGCTCTGCAGCTGGCGGATGACGGAGATCAGGAACGCCTGCTGTCGGTGGGTGCGATCCAGATCCCCGTTGTCGAGGCCGTGGCGCTGTCTGACGAAGGCGAGCGCCTGCCTGGCGTCCAACGTCTGGCGCCCCGCGGGGAAGTCGGCGCCGGAGTAGTCGTCGTGCACCGAGTGGTTCAGGCAGACTTCGACGCCGCCCAGGCTCGCGGCCACGTCGTAGAAGCCCGCCAGGTTGACTTCGGCGAAGTAGTCGATGGGGACACCGGTGAGCGCGCGCACGACCGCCAGCGTCGCCTTGCGCCCGGCCTCTCGGCCCTGTTTCTCCAGCGTGCCCTGATCCGTGACACCGTCGTCGACGAGTTTCTGCTCGGCGTCGGCCTTGGTCAGCCCGTACGCCTCCTTGATCTTGATGTGTTGATATCCGGGCACGATCCCGGAGACGCTGACGTAGTCGTCGCGGGGGATCGAGAACGCCTCGACGGTGCCGTCCTCGGCGAGGTGCACGAGGATCAGGGTGTTGGTGTTGTAGCCACCAGAGCTCGAGTCACCCGCGTGGAGCTGATCCAGCATCTCCTGGGGCAGGTCGTTCCCGTTCTGGTCCTTGCGCGAGTCCAGGCCGATCAACAGGATGTTGACCGCAGCGCCGGCCGATCGCGGTGCGTCGGCGCCGAGGGCCTGGGACACCGTGATGCCGCTGAACAGGCCATGCAGGGTCCACCAGCCGAAGCCGGTGACCCCCACGACGACGGCGGTGAGAACGGCCAGCCCGCCGCGAAGGATCCGCGAGGCCGCCCGCTTCGGACGTGGGGTCGACGGCATGAGGTGACGCGCCCGTCCACCCATCACCGCCACCTTCGATCGTCGAGACCCTCACCATGCGTGAGAAACCTTGAGTCCTGGCTGAGAAAGTGGTGGAAGTCACCCCCGACACGGGGCCGCTAGGCCACCACGCCTTGCCATGTACGTCGACAGATTAATTGCACCGATCGACTGGTCGCCACTCGGTGGATCCGTCACCGCAGGGTGAGCCAGAGCAGGCTGCCCACCCCTGCCAGCACGCAGTACACGGCGAAGGGTGTGAGCGTCCGGGTGTGGAAGTAGCTGGTGAGGAATCTGACCGCGAGGTACGCGCTGACGAAGGATGCGACGCTGCCCGCGAGCACCTGACCGCCGATCCCGGCGCCCAGCGGACCGAACAGATCCGGGATCTTCAGTACACCGGCCGCCAGGATCACGGGGGTGGCCAGCAGGAATGAAAACCTGGCGGCCTCGTCGTGCGTGAGCCCGCGCAACAGCCCAACCGTCATCGTCACGCCCGAGCGGCTGATGCCCGGCAGCAGCGCCAGGGTCTGTGCCGCGCCGATCACGGCGCCTTGGGGGAGGGTGGTTCGTGCCAGACGATCGTCGATGGCCAGGGACTGGTCGTGCTCATCGGAGTGGCGTCGACGCAGGCGCTCGCCTGCGTAGAGGAGCACTCCGTTGACGATCAGAAACGCGGCGGCGGGTATCGGCTTGCCGAGGGTGGTGCGGAACGTGTGCTCCAGGGCGAGACCGCACACCCCTACCGGAATCGTGCCGACGACGATGAGCCACGCCAGCCGTTCGCCGGTGGTCTCGATGCGCCGGTACCGCAGAGACGTATAGAAGCCGATGACGATCTCGACCCAGTCGCGCCAGAAGAACAGCAACAGCGCCGCAGCGGTCGCGACGTGCAAGCCGACGATGAAGGCGAGGTAGGGCGACTCCGGCGCCGAGACGTTCAGGTCCTGGGCCCACCGACCTCCGATCAGGGCGGGCAGCAGCACCGAATGTCCGAGGCTCGAGACGGGGAAGAGTTCGGTGACTCCTTGAAGCAACCCGACGACGGTCGCCTCCAGATAGCTGAGGCTGCTCAATCCGGGTTCCTCCAATGTTGGGTTGCGCTGTCACGTTCGAGCACCGGCAGTGTCGCGTTGGATTCCGCCGGCCACGCGGCAGCGGCGCTGAGAGTTTCCTGCGGGTTGTGCATCGACGTCACGTGAGGGCAGTCAGGAGATCGTCGAGGGCTCGTGTCTGCGCTGCGGGATCCGGGTTGCGGTCCCGGATCGCCGTGAGCACGGCGTCGATGCGGCCGTCGATGGCGGTCCAGGTAGACCCGTCCATTGCTTGAAGCTTGGATTGCCCTTCGTCCCAGGCGGATTCGAGATCCTTTGCACCCGCCGTCGCACGTGTCCGATCACCGGCCTGGACGCTGTTCAGCAGGTCTTGGGTGAGATTTCGAAGGTGCGCGACGTCCGCCGCTGGGAAGTGTGCGGCCGCCTGTCCCGCTGCCAGGGGAACGTCGACGACGGGCCCGGACTCGGTCTCCGCCGAGGCCGTGGCGTGGGGCTGCGCGTTGGCCCACGTGAGCAACGCGCCGGCGGCTACGGCAACGACGGCGAAGTACGCGAGCATGAGCCTTTCCCGACCCCGGTTGGCAGCGTGCGGCGGTGACGTTCGCTCGATGACGTCGGCACGGGTGACGGTGAGATAGACGACGGTGACCAGGATGGCGGCCAGGAAGATGACGCTGGTGAGGGCCACGCCCAGGCCGAGGCCCTGTTGGTCCTTGGGGAAGCCGAGCCAGTCACCGAGGTTGGCGCCCAGCGGTCGGGTGAGGACGTAGGCGAGCCAGAACGACAGCACTGCGTTCGCGCCGAGCCTCCAGCCGACCATGATCGCGACGATCAATCCGGCGGGAAGCAGCACCGCCGTTCCTGGACCCCAGCCCGTGAGCTCCAGCGTCCAATCGCCGACCGCGGTACCGAGTGCGAAGGTGACCAAGATGGCCAACCAGTAGAACGCTTCGCGCGGCAGGGTGGTGATGCTGTGGATCGACAGCGTCCGCTCACGGGCGAACCACACCCCGAAGACCACCGCAAGGGCCACGGCGAAGACCGCGCTGCTGAGTGCCAGGGGGACGCCGAGGTTGTCGGTGAGAATGTCGGTGTAGAGCGTGCCCGTCACGCTGATTACCACGACGGTGAGCCAGTACACGAAGGGCTGGTAGCGATCCAGGGTCAACTGCCAACCGAGAACGCCGGCCAGCACGACGGTGAAGACCACCGCGGTCGACGAGAGGCCGACCCCAAGCGTCATGTTGATCCAGTCGGCGAAGCTCTCGCCGACGGTGGTGCACAGGACCTTGATGATCCAGAACCACACCGTGATCTCGGGGACCTTGCTCAGGATCACGCGTCGGGGCCGCGTCGCCTCAGCCTTCGTCGTCTCGCTCATGAGGCCGGAAGATATGGGCGGGTGGCTGAAGGCACGCTGAGAAGGCCACCTTCTCTCAGGCCCGCCTCAGCGACGTCGGTGGATGCTGGCGGTGGTGAGTGAACCTTCCCGGGGAGCACCCCACGGTGACGCGCGCCGAGCGGTCCGAGGCGCATGGCCGCCATGCGCACTGCTCGTGGGCTTCATCGGCCTCGCCGTCGTCTCCTACCGCGCCAAGGGCGGAATCGCTCTGGATCACGAGGTGCTGGGCTGGCTGGTCGAGCATCGTCGCGGTGGGATCACCACGGCGGCAATCATCATCACCAACGCCGGTAGTCCCGCGGCGATGGTGCTGCTGGCGGTCGCGGCGAGCGTGACCCTCTGGCGACGACGTTCGCCACGCACCGCCGTGGTCGTGGTGGCGACGCTCGCCTTGGCCTACGCAATGAGCACCCTCACCAAGACGCTGGTGGGCGCGCATCGGCCGCCGCGAGCGGTGCAGCTGGTGCTCGCGCTCGATCAGTCCTACCCGTCCGGACACGTCACGGGAACGCTGGCGCTGCTCGGCATCGTCGCGGTCGTGTGCGGACGTGGACGGAGCCGTCTGATCCAAGCGGCGTTGGCAGTCGGCGTCGGAACGGCCACGTTGGTAGTCGCGCTCACCCGGCTGTATCTCGGCGTGCACTGGCTGATCGACGTCGTCGGCGGGTGCTTGCTGGGTAGCGCGGCGGTGCTGGTCGGTTCGTCCGTACTCGGGCGAGTGGCGACGGCGCACCCCGGCAGCCTCGGACACGCCGACACCCCGGCACCGACGACCAGCCAGGTGGGATGATCCGCAGAGTCGCGCCGCGACGAAACACCTGGGCAGAGACGGGGAGGACCCGTGCAGACCACCATGGCGGAGCGCCGTTGCCGCAGATAGGTCAGCCACGGACGTGGTGGCGACCGCGCTTCTGGGGTATCTCTGCGCGGTCGGCGTTCGTCTCCGCGACGGTGGTGTTGGTGGCTCTCGTGGTGGCTGGCTCCGGTCTGGCGATCGTGCTGTACCGCTCCCTTCTCTCTGGCGTCGACGAGGCCGCCTCCGGCCGGGTTCGAGACGTGGTGGCGGCGTTGCAGTTCGACACCGCAAGGGAACTCGACGCCGCGTTGGTGTCCACGGATCAGCGGATCGTCGCCGTCCAGGTGATCGATCGCGACGGGGCGGTGATTCAACGCTCGCCGTCGGCCCCCGACACGCCACTCGTCGCGCCGGGAACCATCGGGGCGATGTTGCAGGCCGGACTTCCCGACTACGCCTCGCCGGACGGCGACATGCGAATCAGCGGCCAGACGGTGGACGGCAAGGGTGGGCGATACACGGTCCTGGTCGGCGCGGGCAGCGAAGGGGTCGAGTCGACGGTCCAGACGGTGATGGTGCTTCTTGCCGGCGCGGCCCCGATCGTCATCGCCGTATCAGCCGCGGCCGCATACCTCTTGGTCGGTAGATCGATGCGATCCGTCGATGCGATCCGGACCCGGGTCGCCGACATCAGCACCTCCGATCTCTCCGAACGCGTTCCGGTGCCGAAGAACTACGACGAGATCTCCGCGCTCGCGGTGACGATGAATGAGATGTTGGCGCGAATCGAGGCAGGGCACGATGCGCAACGCCGCTTCGTCGGCGATGCATCGCACGAACTGCGCAGTCCGGTGGCCGCCATCCTCTCTGCCCTGGACGTCGCGGCGGCGCATCCGGAGTTCCTCGACGAGGACCTCGCAAAGTCCACGCTGCGGCCAGAGGCACAGCGAATGGAGGCGCTCGTCGAGGATCTGTTGCTCCTCGCCCGCGCCGACGAACGTGGGCTCACGGCGGGGCACCGGGACGTCGACCTCGATGACGTCGCCTCCATCGAGATGGGGCGGCTGCTGCGGGAGACGACGATGGTGATTGACGCGGATCTGGCTCCGACGCGAATCGTCGGCGATCCCGGGGGGCTCTCGAGGGTCCTTCGAAATCTCCTGGAGAACGCTGCACGACATGCCAGGTCGAGGGTCGAACTCCGCGTGCACGTGGCAGGGGGCAATGCGGTTCTGGCGGTGGCGGACGACGGCCCCGGCATCCCCGAGAAAGACCGGGCGCGGGTGTTCGACAGGTTCGTTCGGTTGGACTCCGACCGTGCCCGCAGCAGCGGGGGAGCGGGCCTAGGGTTGGCCATCGTGTCGGAAGTCGTGTCAGCCCATGGAGGCACCGTGACCATTGACGATCGGCCTGGTGGGGGGACGCTGGTGACCGTTCAGCTGCCGCTGGGGTACTCGCCGGAATCCAGTCGGTAGCCAGCACCGCGGACAGTCTGAATGGTGTTGGTACCGAAGGGGTTGTCGATCTTTCGTCGCACATACCCCACGTACACCTCGACCACGTTGTCGGGTCCGGCATAGTGCGCGTCCCAGACGTGTTGCAGCATGTCGTTCTTTGTGACGACGGTGTCCTTGTGTCGCATCAGGTATTCCAGAACGCCGTACTCGCGGGGCGTCAGCTCGATGGGGACCGAACCGCGTGCCACGACTCGTCGCGCGGGATCGAGGGTGAGCGAGCCTGCGGTCAGCACGACGGGCCGCTGGGGAGCTCCGCGCCGGAGAAGTGCGCGTAACCGGGCCAGGAGCACGATGAAGGCGACCGGTTTGGACAGGTAGTCGTCGGCACCGAGGTCGAACGCGTCGGTCTGGTCGTAGTCGCCGTCCTTGGCGGTCAGCATGAGGACGGGGGTCCAGATCTCCTTGGCGCGCACCTTGCGGAGGACCTCGTAGCCGTTCAGCCCCGGCAGCATGATGTCGAGAACGATGACGTCGTAGCTGTTCTCCGTCGCCTCCCAGAGGCCGTCGACACCGTTGTCGACGTGAACGACCACGAATCCCTCGGCCCGCAAACCCATGCAGAGTGTGGCGGCGAACCGGGGTTCGTCTTCCACGATCAGAACCTTCACGCGCTTCATCCTCCCCTCGTCGGTCGGCTGATCGACGGTGCGGGGCACGAGCACGATCAACGACTAACCCGGAGGCGCGGGTATCGGCGCGTCCGGGATGTCACCGGGTTCGGGGACGTCGGGTTGCCCGGGGACGTCGGGCGCGTCAGTGACCGCCGGACTCTGGGGGATCGACCCGCTCCAGGGGTGAGCGGCCGCCACTGCGCCCGCACCGCCGAGCAGGAGGCAGACTGCCGCGGATCCGATGACGGCGATTCGACGCTTCTGCATGGCTGATGTCTCCTCTCTCGACGCCACCGAAATGTGCCGCCGATGACCCCACAGTCGCAGCGTGCGGCTGTGACGACGCTGAGTGCGTCAACTCCTTTGTCGCAGCGTGAACCTGCGCACGGGTCGATCCCCCGGTGCGACGTCGACGCGGGTGATCTTGCCCCTGGCCACCAACTCACCGACCACTGCCACCCCGCAGGCCTGGGCCAGCAGCAGCGATATGAGGACCAAGACCTGTACCGCGCCGGCCTGCGCCGCCGAACCCGTCGCCAGGAGCACCCCGACGAAGGCTCCCGGCAAGGTGACCAACCCGGCGGTGCGAGCCTGGTCCAGGTTGGGCAGCAGGGCGTCGATGAGCGGACGCTCGATTACCTCCATGCGCGAATCTCGTTCCGAGAGACCGAGACTGAGCGCCGCCTCCACTTCGCCCGCGCGCAAGCCCAAGGCGTCGAGAGCTCGCTTGGCCGCCATCGCCGAGGCAGTCATGGTGCCGCCGAGAACGATGCCGAACACCGGCACCACCGCCACCCCCGTGAGTGGTACGACGCGGGTCAGCAGGAGTAGCGGAATGACGGCTGCCATGCCCACCGCGAGTGCCGCCGCCAGCCAGGGGGACCCGCGGTTCGCCTCACTGCGCCGAGCCGCGGTGACCGCCGCGACGATGAACATGACCGCGAGAACCAGCGCCGAGGACCACAGCCGCGCCATCGCCGCGGCGAGCACGGTGGCCACGGCGGCCAGCTGAACCGCCGCCCGCGCGGCTGCGCCCGGCACCGCCAGTAGCGGGCCTCTGAGCAGGTATCGGGAGACCAGCCCCGCAGTCAGGGCCATCACCACGCACACGATGACGAGCGTGGGATTCAGCAGAGGTTCGGCGGTGTGCACCCCTCGAGTGTCCCCGCGCTGGGCTCAGACCTTGATCTCACCCATCTCCGACCAACCGGTCGCGTCGATCGAGTGGCTGATGATCAGCGGCGTCGAGGCCAGGATGTCGGGCGCCCCGGCGACGAACGTCGTGAAGTGTTCGCTGTTGACGTGCTCACCGCCGGCGTCGCCGTCGCGGAACCCCTCCACCAGAACGTATTCCGACGGGTTCTCCAGGCTGCGAGACCATTCGAAGAAGAGGTTGCCCGGTTCTGCGCGGGTGGCCGCGGTGAAGTCGGCGACGAGGTTCGGGAAGTCCTCGACGTGTTCCGGCTTCGGTGTCCACTTCACGACGATGAAGATCACAGGAGATCACGCCTTCTTTCAGGGGATGAGGATGGCTCGGCCGCGGACGTTGCCGTTGTCGAGATCGGTGATGGCCGTTTGGAAGTCGTCGAGCCGGTACTTCTGCGTATGCAGATTGACCGAGCCGCGCGCGGCCAACGCCATCAGATCGCACAGGTCGTTGTAGGAGCCGACGAGGTTGCCGATGAAGTTGATCTCGCTGGAGACGATGTCGATGGTGGGCACGTCGATGTTCTCGCCGTATCCCACGACGTAGTAGTCGCCGGCCCCGCGCAGCATCGCAACGCCTTCACTGGTCGCGCCGCCCTCCCCGACGAAGTCGACGACCGCCTCGGCACCGTGTCCACCCGTGAGCTCGAGCACTTGGTCGACCTGCGTGCCGTCGGCGATCACGCCACGGTCGGCGCCGATCGCCTCGGCGAGCTTGAGCGCCTCGGGGTTGCGGTCGACGACGATGAGCTCCGCAGGCGTCAGCGCCTTGAGGACCTGAATCCCGATGTGCCCCAACCCACCTGCGCCGATGATGACGCAGCGGTCACGTGGTGTGAGCCGTCTGGCGGCCTTGGCAGCGGCGTGATAGGCGGTCAGGCCTGCATCGGCGAGGGCCGCGATGTCGGAGGGTTCCAGCGAGTCGTCGATCTTCACCACGCTGCGCGCCGAGGTCTTGAGGTAGTCGGCGTAGCCGCCGTTGGTGTCGATGCCGGGGAACGCGTTGGCCTCGCAGTGCACGTCGTCACCGGAGCGGCACGCCCGGCACAGCCCGCAGGTGATCAACGGGTGCACGATGACCTTGTCGCCCTCGGCGACATTGGTGACCGCCGAGCCCACGGCGTGTACCCAGCCCGCGTTCTCGTGCCCGATCGTGTAGGGCAATTGGACCTGAGACTTGTCCGCCCATTGGCCTTCGAGGATGTGAAGGTCGGTGCGGCAGACGCCTGCTCCGCCGATCTTCACGACGACGTCGAACGGTCCCGTCGGTGTCGGGATCGGGACCTCCGTCATCTCGAGGTTCTGGTGGTAGCCGACGACCTGGACGGCTCGCATCCGGGGCGAGCGGAGCGACGGGGAAGATGTCGTGGTCATGGTCGATTCTCCTAGTGGGTGGTGAGTACGGATACGGGAATGAACGCCGACGCCGTCGCGGGCTCCTCGTCGCCGTAGCGGGTGCGGAGCAGCCCCCGGCAGAAGTGGGCGTTGCCGTCGATGGAGATGCGGGTCGATCGGGCCCGGCGCAGCGCCAGTTCGGGATCGGCGGGCGGCCGTCCCTCGTGGTCGACGAGCACCAATGAGTCACCCGCGGTGGGCAATTCGAGTGCCGCGCGACGTCGCTGCAGGGCACTGCTGGCGTCGTCGTCCGGCAGTTCGGCGAGCGTCACCGCACCCAGCGATTCGGACGGATACCCGGCGCGGAGCAGCGCCGTGAGGCAGCGTTCCATCGCCGCGGTGTGCGCCTTGCGCCGGAACGTCTCACGCAACTCGTCGAGGCTGTGGTCGGCCTCGTGCTTGAACGTGCCGCGATAGCCCGCATCGGAGGCCAGGCCGGCGTTGATGATCGGCGAGTCGTGGTGGTCGTCTAGCTCCACCACCACGTGGCACGTCCAATCAAGGTCGTTGAGAACGTCTTTCGCGTCGGATGCCATCAGATAGGCGAAGTTCGGTGAGCAGAACGACGTCGGCAGACGCAGGTGCACCGTGACGTCTCCAGCCGGGGAGACCGTCAGCGACCGAACGAATCCCAGGGTGGTGATCGGTTCGTCGAGTTCGGGATCCAGCACCGCATCCAGCGCCGTGTAGGCCGCGTCACGGCGATCCATCACGCGCCCACCAGATTGTCGGCGCCGCGCGGCCCGGTCGCGGTTTCGTCGGCGTCGGGGATCTGCAGCTCGGCCGGCACCGGGATGTCGTACATCTTCGCTGCGTTGAGCCCCAGGATCTTCTTCTTCTGATCGATGGTGATCTGCGGGTACTCGCCGAGATCCTCTGGAATGTTGAAGTCCACGAACGACTCCACGAGCCACCGTGGGGTCCACAGCGCGTAATCGGACGAGAAGAAGATGCGGTCCTCGCCGATCCAGTACAGCAACTCGCCCATGATCTGTGCGAAGTACTTCGGCCGGGTGTGGATGAACGGGATCGCCACCGCCAAACCGGCGTAGACATTCGGCTCCTGGGTGGCGATCCAGCAGAAGTCCTCCAGCCGCGGCAGCCCGCAGTGCTCGACGATGAAGTTCAGGTCGGTGAAGTCCGAGGCCACGTGGTCGACGTCGGCCACGTCGAAGGCGTCGCGGTCCAGCGGCCGGATCGTCGGGCCCTTGTGTACGTGGATGTTGCGGATGCCGAGCTCGCGGCACGCCTCGAAGTAGCGGTAGGCCCAGGGATCGTCGAGTTTGTAGCCCCTCGACTCGCCGTGCCACTCGGCGGTGTAGAGCTTGACGCCCTTCAGGTCGTACTTCTCGGCATCGAGCCGCAACTGATCCAGGCCGACCTCACCGTTGCGCGGGTCGAAGTGGTGGTTGTAGGTCAGCTTGTCGGGATGAGCCTTGGCGAGCTCGGACGCCTCATCGGTCTGCCCGAAGCCCTTGTAGTAGAACTCACCTAGGTGGGCCGGCTGGAAGATCGCATGGTCGACGTACCCGTCTTCGAAGAGATCCTTCATCAGGCGCTCACCGCCCTGGTAGAGGTACTCCTCGTAGCTCCACAGCTCGGATTCGGGCGATAGGTTGCGGTGGTAGTCGTAGAAGCAGTCGATGAACTGCTTGCCATGGATGTTGCGCTGGTTCTCCGCCCTGGCGTCCCACAGGGCGATGTGGGCGTCGACGATGAAATAGCTGTTGCCGTCCTTGCGGTACATGCGGTTCTCCCTGGGCTTCCGTGCGTGGCTGAGGATCTGGTGTGAGGGCAGTCACACCGCCTGACCGGAGCCTATGGGCGTCTCGCGGGGCTTCCGAGGCCATCCGCGTCTCAATCTGAGACACCCGGTCGCGCCCATCGGGGGCGGCACCCGTGACACTGCTTGTAACGTGGATCACACAGTGTCAGAGGACCTACCCGACCGCATGAAGCTGCATCAGCTGCAGCCCGGCGAGGCGCCCGTGGTGCCCCGGCGGCTGCTGGCGTCCTGGCAGCGCAGCGAGGAGTACGGGGTTCCGCAGACGAGCGTCGAGCCCGTCTTCACCGGGACCGACAACCTGGAATCGCTGTTCGCCGAGTGCGGCAACGAGGTGCTCCTCGACCTGCATCGCACGCTGTCCGGCGAGCCGGTCAGCATGATGTTGACCGACTCGGACGGCGTGGTGCTCAGCCGGATGAGCGGTGACCACAGCCTGCTGCAGGCACTCGACGACGTGCACCTGGCGCCAGGTTTCGCGTACGCCGAACGTGACGTCGGCACCAATGGTCTGGGCTTGGCCTTGGCCGACCGTGCGCCGACGTTGGTGCGCGCCGATCAGCACTACGCGATGAGCCTGTGCACGTTCACCTGCGCGGCGGTACCGGTTCTCGACGCGTCGACCGGACGCCTGGAGGGCTGCGTCAACCTCACCACCTGGTCGCAGTCGTCGAGCGATCTGCTACTCGCCCTTGCGCGTTCGGCGGCGAGCAACACCGCGGCACTGATGCTGGCGAGATCCAACGGACGGCGCCCGCGCCAGACGCCTCGCGGCCAGGTGTTCCGCGTCGAGGTGCCGCGCCTCGAACCGGGGTCGGGCAGCCTGCACGACCTGTCGGAGTCCTGGAACGCGGCGGTCGCGGTGGCGGAGCGGGCGATGTCGACGGGCGGAGTAGTGGCTGCCATCGGCGAACCGGGTGCCGGGCGGGCGACTCTGCTGGCGCAGGCGGCGCGCCACACGTACCCGCGGGACCGGATCCTGTCGGCCAGCGCCCCCGGGGCATCGGACGTGCAGACCTGGCTGGGCCTGTGGACGCCGGAACTGGGCAAGGAACACACCGCCGTCGTGGTCCGTGACGTCGACATGCTGCCGACATGGGTGGCGGATCAACTGCGCGATCTCGTGGTCCGCACCAGTCGAGACGGGGCGGTGCCGTTCGCGGTCACGGCCGAACGCTTCGAGGACGTCCCGCCGGCGCTCGCGGGTTTGATCGACACCGTGGTCGAGGTGCCACCGCTGCGGGATCGACCCGACGACGTGCTGCCGCTCGCTGCGCACATCGCCAGGCGCGCGCGGGGGCGCGACGTCGTCATCAGCCCGGCCGCGTCCCGCGCCCTGCAGAGCTATGGCTGGCCCGGCAACGTCGATCAGCTCGCGCGGGTCGTGTCCCACGCCGCCAACCGCACCGACGTGATCGACGTGGCCAGCCTTCCGCCGGAAGTCCTCGCGGGCCCGTCCCGTCACCTGTCGCGCATCGAGAGCTTCGAGCGCGGCGAGATCATCCGGGTGCTCTCGTCGCGGGAGGGGCCGACGATGGCCGAGGCGGCGCGCGAACTCGGGATGAGTCGAGCGACGTTGTACCGCAAGATAAGTCAGTACGGCATCCGGATCTCGCGCGACTAGCCGTGGCACCCGCGAGTGGCCACCCATCGCACGCCAGCGCGCCACGAGCGTGGGCTCGGCGCGCGATTAGGTGCCGCGATACGACTGACCGTGCGGTTCCGCGCAGTGTTCGTCGGGGTCGTCGGCGCATACGTGATCGACCTGAAGCGTCGTGTGATCGATGTGATGGCGGTCGTGCAGGATCCGTTCCAATTCGTTGCGAATGGCGTGGCAGTCGGTCCCGTCGCCGACGATCACGTGCGCCGACAGCGCCGCCTCGCCCGAGGTGATCTCCCAGATGTGCAGGTCGTGTACTTCGACCACCGAGCCGACCTCGGCGAGCTCTGCGCCGACGGCGGCGGGGTCGACGCCCTTCGGGGCGGCCTCCAAGAAGATGCGGCCGCTGGCGCGGACCAGTCCCCAACCCGCCTTGATCATCAGCGCCGCGACGACGAGTGCGGCGATCGCGTCGGCGCGGGCGAAGCCGGTCAGCCAGACGACGGCGCCTGCGATCGCGGTGGCGATGAAGGCGTAGAGGTCGTTGAGGATGTGCTGGTATGCGCCCTCGACGTTGAGGCTCGATCGGTTGGCGCGGCTGATGCACCATGACGCGGCGACGTTGACGACGATCCCGACCAGTGCGGTGACGAAGACCAGCAGCCCCTCGACCTCGCCGGGGTCGATGAGTCGGCGGACGCCCTCGAAGATGAAGTAGGCCGCGAGAAGGAGCAGGGTGATCCCGTTGGCCTGCGCGGAGAGGATCTCGGCGCGCTTGAGGCCGTAGGTGTAGTCGCCCCGGGCCGGCCGTGCGGCCAGCCGGATGGCGATCAGTGCGAGCACGATCGACACCGCATCGGTGAGCATGTGCCCGGCGTCGGTGATCAACGCGAGCGAGCCGGCCATGACGCCGACGACGACCTCGGCGGTCATGAAGCCGACGATCAGAATCAAGGCCAGCGTCAACCACTTTCGGTCGGCGTCGGCTGACATCGAATGAGAGTGCCCCTGATGGCCGTGTTCGTGCGCGGTCTCGCCCATGGCAGGCAGCATACATTGATACATGCGAATGTCGGCATGTTTCTCTTCGGGGCATCTACTATGCTGCTACGTAGAGAACGCAGACCGAAGAGGTGCCCACGTGAAACCCCAACGCCGACGCCGCGCCGCGGTGCTCACCGTGATCGTCATGGTCGCGGCGCTCACGTCGACGACCGCCGGCGGTGGGCTGCGGGACGCCGTCGACAATGCGTCCGCACCGGCCGAGCAGGTCGCCGTCGCGGAGCCGCCGAGCCTCACCCTGTCGCCGCCCGCAGGCGCCCGCAACGTCGTCCCCACGGGAGCGGCCTGGGTGGCGGCACGCTCAGGCACGTTGACCGACGTCCGGATGGTCAACGAGGAGGGTCGGACGGTCGCCGGCGCCATGACGGCCGACGCCACCGCGTGGCGGCCCGCCGAACCGCTCGGCTACGGGCGCACGTACACGCTGACGGCGACCGGTCGGGGGACCGACGCCACCACTGCGACCAGGACGACGCGGTTCTCGACGGTGGTGCCGCAGAACCAGACCGGCGTCGAGCTGACGACCACCTCCGGTGCCGCCCTGCGCGATGGCGGCACCTACGGCGTCGGGACCGTGATCGTGGCGAGGTTCGACGCCCCGATCGTCGACCGGGCCGCGGCCGAGGGCCGGATGCAGGTCACCACCGATCCGCCCGTCGACGGCGCGTGGTCGTGGGTCAACGATCAGAAGGCGCACTGGCGGCCTCGGGTCTACTTCCCGCCCAACACCGCCGTTCGGATCGCGGCCGGTATCTACGGCACCCCGCTCGGCGATGGGCTCTACGGTGAGGCGGACCGCGTCGTCGGCTTCACCATCGGGCCGTCGCACGTCACGATCGCCGACGACACCACCAAGCAGGTCAGCGTCTACGACAATGGCGTCCTGGTCCGCACGATGCCGACGTCGATGGGCCGAGGTGGCACGGAAACCGTTGGCGGGCAGACGATTGCGTTCTGGACCCAGTCGGGCGTCTACACCGTGCTGGACAAGGCGAACCCCGTCCTGATGGACTCCTCCACCTATGGCTTGCCGGTCGAGTCCGCCTCGGGCTACCGGATCAGCGTGCCGTACGCGACGCGGATCAGCCCCGACGGCATCTACCTGCACGAGCGAGAGGCCACCGTGTGGGCGCAGGGAAACACCAACGTCTCGGCGGGATGCTTGAACCTGAGCGCGGAGAACGCCCGCTGGTTCTACGACTTCTCGCAGCCGGGTGACGTGGTCGAGATCCGCAACACCGGGGGTAAACCGTTGGAGCAGTGGCAGAACGGTGACTGGAGTGTCCCGTGGCAGGAGTGGCTGCAGGGCAGCGCACTGCGCGGATAGGGGACTACTTCTCCGGTGGCCGCGAGCGGTAGGCGTCGAGCACTTCGGCCCGAAGGCGACCCCGCGGACCGACGTCCAATCCCTGTTCCAGCGCCCACTTTCGGGCCCGCGTCGCCTCGGACGCCGCGTCCTTGGCGCTACCCTTGCGCGACCGTCGATGACCCGAACGACGGCTGGCTGCGATCCATCCGCTCATGGTGTTCCGCAGCTCGGCTGCGTTCTTCTCGGACAGGTCGATCTCGTAGCGGGACCCGTCGATGGTGAACGTCACCGTCTCCGCTGCTGCGGTCCCGTCGATGTCGTCGACCCACTCGACGACGGTCTTTCGTGCCACTGTTCGCGAACCCCCATCGCTGTCGTGGTGTTACCGGAAGACCATGATAGCCATTGACGTAAACGTCAGGAACGACTGCCTCGGCGGCTCATGTGAAGCGTGCGTAGCAGAGGTCCTGGTCACCGCCGAGGCCCGAGCGGAATGCCACGATGCGGGTGAACCCCGCGGGCACCGTCTCGCCGTTGACGTTGCTGGCGACCAGACCGTTGGTCAGCAGACCCGCCACTGCTTCGTCGAGGTCGCCCGCCGTCAACGTCAGGGCGAGGCCCTCGTTCTCCGACATGGCGCTCTGCGCGACACCGGTCAGGCATGCGGTGCGCAGGGCGGCCGCGGCGTCGTCGAGCGGTTCGCCGCGTTCGTGTTCGAGCGCCAGCGCGTAGCGCGACGTCACCACCGAGAGCGCCGTGTTGTCGCCCTGCAGCAGGGTGTAGTCCTGGCGGTCTGAGGGTGCGCCCATGTCCGCCAGTGCGCCGGCGTCGACGAAGATCGTGTTGGTCTCCGGGCAGTAGGACGCGGGTGGGCTCGGCTTGGCGTCGGTGCACTCCGGGGCGTCGAACGACAGCTTCGGAGCATCGCTCGGGTGAAACACCTCGCCGAGTACGTCGACGAGGGAGGTCACGACGTCCTGGGTCACCTCGACGTTCCCGGATGAGGTACCGCCGGTGTCTTCGTCGGGCAGTGTCAGCGGTAGATCGCCCCGCCGCTGGGTGATCTCGTCCATGTCGATCTTGGCGCACTCGGATGCCCCGGAGGTGAAGCCCATCTGGAACGCGCTGATCCGGTCCAGCGCCGTGCCGTGGCCCTGCTCGAGATACGGCGCGTCACCGGCGACGTACGTTGGATCGCGGAGTGTAAGGACGCCTGCCAGAACGTGATTGAGGCCGTCGCCGGTGCTCAGCTCGAAGCGGGGTGACTTTCCCTCGGCCACCCATCGGACGTACGTGCCTGCCAGACAATCCGCCTGCTGCTCGCTGACGAGCGTGGTGGTGTCGTCGTGAGCGATCTTCGCCATGTCCTGAACGGCATGCCCGTACTCGTGCGCCAGAAGGGCCGCGATGGAGGTGTCACCGAAGAACTGCTGACCGATGGGGACCAGAACCCCGCGGTCCCAGGCGATGAGGTGCTCCGGCGGGCAGAACAGTGCGTTGGGGTTGTCGTAGGTCTGGCCGCCGCAGATCTCCGGGCTCGAGGGGCTCTCGGAGTTGTAGGACACCAGATCCTGCACTGCCGTGAACGATCCGCCGAACGACTCGGAGTAGTTCTGCTCCCAGAACGCGGCGACGTCGTTGACGGCCAGGGTCGCGAGCTTGTCGGCGTCTCCACCGTCGGTGCCCCGAACGTCGCCCTCGGGTGTGGGCGCGTCCTCGCGGATGCCGCTCGGGCCGTCCTGGGCGGGAAGTCCGCCCGCACGAAACGGGTCGTACAGCGGGGAGACGGCCCGCCCCTGGGTCGTCGAACCGCACCCGGCGACCACCAGCGCCACGCATGCGGCCGCGATCGCCGCCTTCACTCCGCCCATTGGTTCACGTCCCGCTTCGTTCCGTGTGATCTGCCGAAAGGCGAGGGTATACCGGCGCGGCCCTGCCCGTGAACGTGCCAAACCATCCGCCGTCGGCCGCGGGTCGCGTACGAAAACGCACGGTTGACGACCCCCGGCTGGCACCCGGGAAGCGAGGTTCGATCGTCGCCTGGTAGGGATGTCGAATGGGTAAGAACGAGCGCTCGAAGATCGTCATGAGCGATGACGAGATCGTCGAGTTCATCGACCACAGCCGTACCGCGACCATGGCGACGCTGGGGGCGGACGGCAGGCCACATCTGGTCGCCATGTGGTACGCCGTGGTCGACGGTGACATCTGGATCGAGACGAAGGCCAAGTCGCAGAAGGCGGTCAACCTTCGCCGCGATCCGCGTCTCACCTTGATGATCGAGGACGGCGACACCTACAACACGCTGCGCGGCGTCTCGATCGACGGCGAGGCCGAAATCGTGGACAGCGACCCCGATCTTCTTCTGCGGGTGGGGATCAGCGTGTGGGAGCGCTATACCGGGCCCTACACCGACGACATGAAACCGTTCGTCGATCAGATGATGAACAACCGGATCGCGGTGCGACTGGTGCCCACCCGGACCCGCAGCTGGGACCACCGCAAGCTGGGCATGCCCGACATGCCGGTGTCGGGCTCGACCGCCCAGTACCTGACCTGACGTGGCCGCGCAGAAGCGGCCGGATCAGCTGGACTCGCCGCTGCTGCCGGTGATCTTCCGGCACGTCGGCCGGGCCCAGGTGTGGATCTACCGCACGACCGGTGGCCGAATCGGCGGAAAGTGGCGCATCGGAGCGGGTTTCCGCAAGCCCGTACCGACGCTGCTGCTGGATCACGTCGGACGCACGTCGGGGAGGTCCTTCACGGTGCCGCTGCTCTACCTCCAAGACGGGGCCGACGTGGTGGTCGTCGCGAGCCAGGGCGGCCGTTCCGAGCATCCCCAGTGGTACCGCAACCTCGTAGTGAATCCCGACACGCACATCCAGATCGGACCTGAGCGCCAAGCGGTTCGGGCGGTGGTCGCGGATGCCGACGCGCGGAAACGTCTGTGGCCCAAGCTGGTTGACCTGTACGCCGACTTCGACACCTACCAGAGTTGGACCGAACGCGAGATTCCCGTGGTGGTGCTCGAACCCCGTTAGCGCCAGGCCGGCGCGGCGAAACCCGGGTTCGCCAGGGTGGTCGCCGTTGCGGTTCCAAGCTGCCCGCGGTGGTCGAACAGCGCCGCGGTACCTGTTCCGACGCCAGCGTCGCCGGAGTACGTCAACGCGGCGAGGCCGATGTCGCGACCCTCCGGCAACCGGCTCATGGTCAGCGTGTAGTCGGCGTTGATGTACGCCAAACCCGTTGTGCCGTAGTGGGTTAGGGAACTGGCGACGTCGCCGGCCATGGCGGCGCGGACGAACGGGGTGGTCGGAATGCCATCGATGAGCGGCACCAGATCCCGTACCCAGACGAACTTCGGGCCGTCGTGCTGCCACTCGGTGAGGTCGAAGCTGCGGCCGGCGACGTCGCCGTTCTTGCCGTAGGCCCAGATCAGGAGCGGAGCGCTGGCGCTCAGCTTCGCCGGCGCCTGCGGGATGGGCGGCATCGTCAGCGGCGACGTCCACACCTGGCCCGGCGGTTGCTCACCCCGGCGCAGGAACAGGGCCGTGGCGCGCGCCACGACGACGTCGGACTGCAGCAGTTCGGCATCGACGAGCACGAGCCGTCGGCCCTGCCGGACGATCGACGCTCGACCCCGAAGCGGTGCCATGGCCGCTGGGCGCAGAAGGTCGACGGTCAGCCGCGCGGGCGTCAACCCCGGGTCGGTGACCGCGTTCTCGGCGATATGGCCGAGCACGCCTCCGACCATGTTGCCGCCGATCGTCGACCCCCACGGTCCCTGCGCCATGATGCCGGGGACGAGATCGTCGCCGTCGGGGGTGAAGAACGCCGGCGGCGGCTGTGTCGTCATGGAAGCGACGATATCGGGGGTCGCTTACCGTCCGCGCGCAGCTGGGATGCGTCAGATCGGATCGGTGATGTCGGCGTATTCAGGATGCTTGTCGATGTAGTCGGCCACCATCGAGCACGCTGGGACGATTCGCAGGCCCGCCTCCCGGGTGGCGCTCACGGCCTCGGCCACGAGAATCGTCGCCAGCCCTCGGCCCTGGAACGCGCTGTCCACCTCGGTGTGGGGAAACGTGCGTCGGCCGTCGCGGTCGACGTAGTCGGCCAGGCCGACCGTCTGACCGTCGACGGCGATGGTGAAGCGGCCGGGCTCGGCGGTGACGGTGGTCTCCGCGCCGGTCTTGTCGGTGCTCATGGCGCTCCTCGGGTCAGGGGTTGGGGCGGGGCAGCAGGGTGGAGTTCGGCAGCGGTGGCGCGCTGAGGCGGTTACCCGGATAGCCGTCGACCGAACCGAACCGCCCGTCGCGCTCTTCCCACTGGCGGCGGTAGCGGACTATCTCGTCGTGGCTGCGGCCGACGAAGTTCCACCACATCACCAGCTCCTCGCCGAAGGGCGGGCCACCAAGGAGCAGCACCCGGGCCGGCCGTTGGCCGGTGTTGGTCAGTGCGACGGTGTCATGGCCGGGCGACTGGTACCAGAGGTCGGCGACGTCGAGCGCGGTCCCTCCGGCACTTACCTCACCTCGGTCGAGGAGGACGCCGTGCTCGAAGGTGCGATCGACGGTGAGCTCGATGTCCGCGCCCGACGCCAGATCGATCTGGGCTCCGAGCAGCGGGGTGAAGCTGGGCACGGGCGCGCGGACGCCGCCGAGTTCGCCGAGGAACACCCGAATTCGTGCAGCGTCCACCGCCTGCACGGTCGGCGCGTAGTGGACGAAGTCGCGTTCCGTGTCGCGATCGGCGTCGGGCAGGGCGACCCACAGCTGGACGCCGTGCAGGATGGGCGCGCTCGGCAACGAGACCTCGGAGTGGCAGATGCCGGCGCCCGCGGTCATCAGGTTGAGCTCACCCGGCCGGACCACGGCATGCACGCCCGCGCTGTCGCGGTGCTCGATTTCGCCGCTGAACAACCAGCTCACCGTTTGCAGCCCGGTGTGCGGGTGCGGCGGTACGTCCATGCCGGGTGCGGTGCGGACGTCGTGCGGACCGTAGTGGTCGATGAAGCACCACGCTCCGATGAGCGAGCGCTGCCGTTGTGGCAGCGTCCGCCGGACCCGAATCGCCCGCGGCCCACCCAGTGGCACCTCACGGGGATGCAGAACCCCGGTGAATCGTGAAGCACCACAAGCGAGTTGGTCAGGCGACGCCTCGGTGTTGCTCACCGCATCAGGATAGCCGTGGGCCTGGCCATCACCCCGTCATGGCAGTGCGGATCACGTCGAAGTCGCGCTCGTCGATCTTGAAGACCCCGGACCGGAAGCGAAAGCCCCACTGCGATTTGTTCTCGATGAACGACAACTCAGCGATCAGGGGCCGGATGGGCGTCTCCGTGCAGGCCAGGAACTCGACCCGACGACGCCAGGGCTGGAACTCGGGGTCCAGATCTTCCTGGTATACCTCGTCGTCGGCGACCCGGCCGATCGCGGTGAAGGCCTGCAGTGGCGCGCCGTCGGGGTAGTCGGTCTTCGGTGAGTAGAAGACGATCCAGTCGTCGCGGGCCATCCGACGAAGCATGTGGGGCTTGCCGTGATTGGCCTGGGTGAAGCCGCCCGCCACGCCGCGCGTGACGTGGCCGCGACTGACGGTGTTGATCCAGTAGGTGCTCATGCGGCCAAGCTACGAGGAGCAGCCGACAGGTGCCGAAAGTTATCCACAGGCTCCAGAAACCACGAGGCCGCCGATGCGGATGCATCGGCGGCTCGGGCGACGGTGCCGCCATGGCGCCTCACGGCAGGTGGTCGCTCTAGGCGACGAATTTAGTTGGTACCCGGGGCATGAGCGGCACCGTCGTCGCTAGTTTAACCGCAGACGTGGCTCGAGGTATTCCGTTCCGGCGACCCCTCGACGCCGGTGATCGGTCAAACCAGGCTGCGTCCCACGTCAGCGGTCAGGCGGATTCGAGAAACTGCTCGACGAAGATGCGGCGCGCACGGACGGGATAGCCGTGGCGTTCGGCGAGTTCCCGCAACTGGCGCAGCGCGTGACCACGACCGCGCCCGCCCTCGGGGACCACGATGCCGGCCCACAAGCCCTCGGCCCTCGGAAGTTCGACGGCCTCACGGGCGCACGCCCACCGGCGCGGACACAGCCGGCAGATGGCCTTCGCGTCCTCGTCTGCGGCGGTCGTCCACCGCTCGGGGTCACGGGTGCACTCGCCGAGCGGCAGTCCGTCGAGTGCCACTGGGTTGGTCGCAGTTGGCGCGGTCCCCGTTGCCTTCATGTCGTTACTCCTCGTGAGAGCGCCGCAGTCGGATGCGTCGCGATGGGAGCGAATCTATAGCAGCAACCGTAGCGATGCAACAGTTCAAACTGAAGCACACGGCGGTAATTCGACGATGTGGACAGGTGCGCACGTGGATCACCACCTTCTCCAGGTGCACGCGCAGCAGCGCAGCCAGTGCACTAGACGCAGTTCAACGCGGATATTTGGAGTGGGCGGAGACCCCTTCGCAGCGCCGGTCGCAGGGTTGACGACTGGCCGTCGCGGTGAGACAGTTTCGGTGCACGGACTGCAACGGTTATCCGCGTCCTGCTACGGTCGGCAGAATCCAAGCCGTAGCGCGCCCACAACCACGAATCGCCCTGCCGGCACCGAGGAACCATCGGAGATGACCATCCCAGCGTCGAGTCTCGACCCAGGGGCGCGGGTGATGACGTGACGCCGGACGCGACTCGGGATGACGACCCGACGGCGGTGGATCCCGGCATGGTCCGCGCGGGCGCTGCCGCGGCAGCACGCCGCCGGGAACTGAACGTGAGTCAGCGAAGCCTGGCTGCCGAAGGAATCATCAACGCCGGTGCGTTGATCGCGTTCGAGAAGGGCCGGAGCTGGCCGCGTGACAAGACGCGCGCGAAGCTCGAGGAAGTGCTGCGCTGGCCGCCAGGAACGATCAACCGGATCAGGATGGGAGCGCCGGACCGGACCGAGGTGGTGCGTCGGGATCAGGGCGGCGACGAGGGCTCGTTGATCGCCGAGGCGGTGGTCGCCGCGGTGAACACCCTCGGCTCGACGATCGACGCGCTGCCCGCCGTCGAGGATCCGGACTTCACGCCGCGGATCACGGCGATCCTGTCCGATCTCCGACAGCTCGAGGCGGTCGCCGCGCGGGCGACCAGGATCGGCCGGGTCACCCCGACTCTCATCAGGGCGCTCAGCGCCGTCCGACGGCGCATCGATGAGTTGACGGTGTTGGCGGCGACGGCGCCGCGGGCCACGCTCGGTCAGCGGCTCTATGCCGCGCGCCGCAACGCGAGCCTCACCATCGGCGAGACCGCGCAGGCCGCCGGGGTCACGGCGGACGTCATCACCCAGGTGGAGTCGGAGCAGCCCGTGCCGGCGTCGGCGGTCGGCGTCATCGAGACGTTGCTCGGTCAGCTCGACTGGCGCTGATCCCGGCTACCGGTCCCGTCCCCGCTCGTCGTTCGCCGGGAAGTGCTCTGCGAGTGCCGCGGCGATCTCGATGAACTTCCGCCTCGTCGGGCCGGACATCTCGGCCGTGCCTTCGATCACGCCGCCGGGACGCAGATGAGGATCGAACGGCACCTCGACCACCACCTGTCCCTGGCCGGCGAACTGCTGCGCCAGGATCGCGCGAGTCCGCTTGTCGGCGTGCCCGTCCGAATCGTTGAGCACCACGACCGTGCGGCGCAACAGGTTCGTCAGGCCGCGGTTGGCCAACCAGTCCATCGTCTGGCCCGCGGCTGCCGCGCCGTCGACCCACGGCGAGGAGACGACGACCAACGCGTCGAGGTCCCGAAGCACCTCCTGGGTGACGGGCGTGTCCATCGTCGAGCTGCAATCCACGACGGTGATCGAGAAGTAGCGGTCCAGCCGGGCGGCCGCTTCGCGGTAGATGGCGGGATCGAGCACCCGTCTGCGCGCTGGGCTGCCTTCGCCGGCAAGGACGAACAGACCAGCGGAGTTGTTGCCGACGCGGCTGCGCACGTCGGCGAACGTCTCGAGGTGCTGATCACCGGCCAGCTCCCAGTAGGAGCCGACCGCCTTCGGATCGACGCGACTGCCGAGCTTGCCGAATGCCGTGTCGGCGTCGATCGCGACGACGCGGTCCTCCTGGCGGAGCTCGGCGAACACCGATCCGATGCTGGCCGACACCGTCGTCTTGCCGACGCCGCCCTTGCCCATCACGCCGACCTTGTAGTGGCCCCGCAGCACGACCTTGATCCGCGCCTCCAGTTCGGCCTCGCGAATCTCATCGGGTGACTGACCGGGGTTGATGAGCCCGAACGTCATCTTGTAGACGACGCGGCGCCACCCTCTGGCCGGCACGACGCGGCGGCTGGGCACCAGATCGTCGGCCCGGATGCGATCGGCGTACGACCCCACCGGCGGGGGCGGCCCGACGCGGGAGCCCGGGGCATACGGCTGTCCCTGCCAGTTGCCGTATGGAGGAGGTCCCTGTCCCGGCGGGGGTTGATTCGGTCGGGGTGGCTGTCCCTGCCACATCGGCTGCTGCTGATGCGGTGGCGGTGGACCCCACTGCGTTGGTGGCTCGGGGGGACGGCCGAGTGCGGGGAAGGTGCCCGTGTCGCGGGGCGTGCCCGGCGGCGGACCGAAACGTTGAGGCGGGCGGGGACCGTCAGGACGTTCCTCGCGCGGCGGCGGCGGCGGAGGCGGAAGCTGCTCGTGCGGGGGCCCGGGCTCCGATGCTGGCTCGGGCGGAACGGCGTAGTCGACCGGCGGCCGGGACGGCAGCGGCGTCGCGGCCGGCGTGAACGTCGGCTCGACGGTGGCGGGTTCGTAGTCCGATTCCTCCGGACCGGTCCACCCGAGTTGCTTGCGCAGGGCGTCGTCGCGATCGCTCACGGCACCAGGGCTCCTTCCCATTGGTCAGACGACGCGCCATCCGGCATTCACCCAAGTATCAACCACTCCCGCCCAGTGCCGCCCCGGCATCGTTCGCCCGAGGGATGCGGTAGGTCAGCAGCAAACTGAATCGTCATCAGCGCAAATTCATGTGAGCCGTCGGTGACGGGTCGCGGAAGCTGGTTGGCCACTCCCTTCGAGAGGCTGTGCCCGCGCCTCGGCGCCGGACGGATGGGCGTCGTCGTCCGCGCCGTTCGCAGAGCTCAATGAGAGTGCGCTCGCTGGTGCACGGCCCGTGTCGTCGTCCTCGACTTCGTAAATACGTGCATCGACGGTCACGGAGGCGCTGGTACCCTCGTAACGAGCAGTGGGCCCGGAGGGCGTCGGGGTGCTGGCGGACTCGTGGAAGGTCGGCAAATCTCGGGGACCGCGTCGGCAAAGCCGGCGTCGTCGCCGGTCGAGACCGCCGATCTCGAGCCCCGACAGCGGCTACGTAGGAAGATGGGGACGAGGGGGTCATCGACATGTCCGGCGAAATGCGTTCCAACGAGTCACACCTGCGGAGGCCGGCCACCAGCCGCCGCAGGTCGAGGTAGCCGTGTCGGTCCTGTCCAACGGCGGGCGCGGCACGTCCCACGTCGACGACGTCGTCGCGGTCGAGGTCACGATCGACGGCATGCTCGTCATCGCCGACCGGTTGCACATGATGGAGTTCCCCCCGGCGCTCGGAATCCGGCCCAACATTCCCCAGCTCGAACTGCGCGACGTGGTGTGGGACCAGGTCGCGCGAGACCTCACCGCGCAGGGTGTGCTCGATGTGTTCGGGAAACCGCATCCCGAGGTGGCCGTCATTGTCGACACGTTGAGCCGCGCCGACCGGACCCTCGAGGGCCGGTGGTGGCGCCGGGACGTCGGAGGCAAGATGGTGCGCTTCGCCATCTGCCGTAAGGGCGACCGCCACGTCATCGCCGCGCGCGATGGCGACATGATCGTGCTGCAGCGCATCGCCCCGCAGGTGGGATTGGCAGGCATGGTGATGGCGGTCCTCGGCTCCGCCACCGCGGCGGACGTCGAACCGCTCACCGGCGTGGCGAGCAAGCTCGGGCAATCGACGACGGCCAATCAGTTGGCGCAGTTCGGCATCGATCCACCGTCGGCCAGGCTCTACGCCGAGGTCACCGCCACCCCCAGCAGCTGGGTGGAGATCACCGCCAACGAGCGCCATTCCGGTGGGACCTACACCCAGGCCGACGTCGCTGCCGGTGTGCTCGATTCCCGGCACGGTCGGATCGTCTCGATTCCGCGACGTGTCAACGGCGAGCTCTACGGCAGCTTCCTGCCCGGCACCCCCGAGAACCTCCAACGTGCGCTCGACGGGCTCGTGGAGTTCCTCCCGTCGAAGGCCTGGTTCGACGAGAAGCCCGCCGACTTCGACGCCAACCACCCGGACTGAGAAAGGTCATCTCTTGGTGGACGACATCCCTGCGCCAGACGCTCTCGACGTGTTCGGCGGATACGAGCTGGACGACGGTCTCTCCGTCGAGCCCGAAGAGCCGACCTTCACCGTGACGAATCCGCCTGGCACCGTGACGGTTTCGGCATTCATGGATGGACGCGTCCGGCAAGTCGAGCTTGCGCAGAAGGTCGCCACGATGACCGAGACGGATCTTGCGGACGAGATCGTGGTGATAGCCCGGATGGCCACCCAGGATGCCAGGGCGGCGCAGTACGCCTACATGCTCGACGGCATGCGCCGGCAGGGTCACGACGACGCAGCCACGCGCGACTTCCTGTCCCGAGAACTCGACCTGCCGTCGCCGGAGGATGCGAGCGCCGCACGCGCGCAGGTCTTCGCGATGAGGTACGCAGGTGAGCATGACTGACCAGTTGGCCGCACTGTTTGGAAGCGCCGTCGGCATGTTGCCCACCGCGCCCGCGCGCTCCCTGCAGATGTTCACCGAGATCACCGCGATCGACGAATCTGCCTGCGACGCCTGGGTGGGTCGTATCCGCTGCGGCGACACCGACCGGGCCACCGTGTTCCGCGCCTGGTACTCCCGCGGTAGCTTCGGGCAGCTGGCGGGTGCCGCAGAGGTCTCGATGAACGCCCTCGAAGCCCGCGTCGAGATCGGTGGGCAGTTCGGAAACATCACCTATCCGGTGAACTCGCCGCTGTCCATCACGCTGGGCTTCGCCGTCAACGAGGCGGCTGTCGGCAACTATGCGGACGCGATGGAGGCACTCGAGGGGGTACAGGCCAGTGGCGCCGACCACCTGGTGTCGTGGGCCAAGGCGGTCGTCTACGGTGCCGCCGAACGCTGGACCGACGTCATCGACGAGGTTCGGGGCGCCAGCACCTGGCCGGACAAGTTCCTCGGCGCGGCCGCTGGTGTGGCGCACGGAGTCGCGGCCGCCAATCTTGGACTCTTCAACGAAGCGGAACGGCGCCTGACGGAAGCGAACTCGTCCCCCGCCGGTGAGGCGTGCGGGCTTGCGATTGCCTGGTTCCTCGCCATGACGCGGCGCAGCCTCGGCAACGAGGAGTCGGCCGTCGTGCTGCTCGAGTGGCTCCAGGCCACCAACTCCGAGCCGAAGGTCACTGCGGCACTGCGTGATCCGAGCTACCGTCTGGTCACCACCACCGCCGAGAAGATCGCGTCCCGTCGGGACCCCTGGGATCCCGCTAGCGTGGAGGCCGACAACTCGGGTCGCGCCACGCTGCTCGCCGACGCCCAGGCCGAACTCGACCGTCAGATCGGACTGAGCCGAGTCAAGGAGCAGATCGAAAGGTACCGCGCCGCAACACAAATGGCGAAGGTACGGGCGGCGCGTGGGATGAAGGTCGCCCAGCAGTCCAAGCACATCATCTTCACCGGCCCGCCCGGTACCGGCAAGACCACCGTGGCGCGTGTGGTCGCCAACATCCTGGCCGGCCTCGGCGCGATTCCGGAACCGAAGCTCGTCGAGACCTCGCGCAAGGACTTCGTGGCGGAGTACGAGGGCCAGTCGTCGGTCAAGACCTCGCGCACGATCGACCGAGCCGTCGGCGGGGTGCTGTTCATCGACGAGGCCTACACGCTGGTGCAGGAGCGCGACGGCCGGGCCGACCCGTTCGGCACGGAGGCACTCGACACCCTGCTGGCACGGATGGAGAACGACCGCGATCGTCTGGTCGTCATCATCGCCGGCTACAGCGCGGACATCGACCGTCTGCTGGAGAGCAACGACGGCCTGCGGTCGCGCTTCTCCACCAGGGTCGAGTTCGATTCGTACGGTCCCGATGAGATCGTCGAGATCGCGAAGGTACTTGCCGAAGCCAATGATTCGACGCTCAGCGACGAGGCCGCCAAGCGCGTCCTCGAGGCGGCCACCCTGCTGAGCCAGCGCACGCTCAACGGCAAGCCTGCGCTCGACATCGCTGGCAACGGTCGGTACGCCAGGCAGTTGGTCGAGGCCGGTGAGCAGGGCCGGGACATGAGGCTCTCGCGGTCACTGGACTTCGAAAGCCTCGACGTCGAGCAGCTCAGTGAGATCAACGGCGACGACATGGCCGGCGCCATCGACGCCGTGCACGGTCGTCTGAACATCGGCGACTGACCCGTGGCTGGCTTCCGGTTGACCACCAAGGTCCAGGTCAGCGGCTGGCGATTCCTGTTGCGCCGGGTCGAGCATGCGATCGTGCGTCGCGACACCCGCATGTTCGACGATCCGCTGCAGTTCTACAGTCGCGCAGTCTCTCTCGGCATCGTCATCGCCGTGCTGATCTGTCTGGGCGCGGCCTTGCTGGCCTACTTCAAGCCGCTGGGCAAGCGTGGTGGCGACGCCCTGCTCGTCGACCGCAGCACCAATCAGCTCTACGTGGTGATGCCGGGGAACGGCCAGCTGCGACCCGTCTACAACCTGACCTCGGCCCGGCTGGTACTCGGCAACGCCGGCACGCCGAATGCCGTGAAGTCCGAGGAGCTGGACCGGATGCCGAAGGGCCAGCCGATCGGCATTCCCGGTGCGCCTTACGCCACGCCCGTCGCACGCGTACCGGAGTCGACGTGGACACTGTGCGACACGGTCACCAAGCCGGAGAGCGTCGCGCCGACCGTGCAGACGTCGGTGATCGTGCTGCCACTCGTCACCGACGGATCCGTAGGCCCGATGACGCCGGGTCAGGGAATGCTGGTGTCCTACCAGGATCGGGATTGGCTCGTCACCGACACCGGCCGTCACGCCATCGATCTGTCCGACCGCGCGGTGACGTCGGCGGTGGGCATTCCGGTCACCGCGAGGTCGACGCCGATCTCGGAGGGGCTCTACAACGCGTTGCCCAACTCGGGGCCGTGGATGCTGCCCCAGGTACCCGCCGGTGGAGCGCCCAATACGCTTGGGCTGCCTGCCAATCTGGTGATCGGCTCCGTGTTTCAGACGGTCACCGACTCGGGCGCGCAACAGTACGTCGTCCTGCCCGACGGGGTGGCGAAGGTCAACGACACGACCGCCGCGGCCCTGCGGGCGTCGAACTCCTACGGGCTGATCTCGCCGCCGTCGGTGGAGTCCAGCATCGTCGCGAAGATTGCCGAGCAGGTGTTCACCTCGCCGCTTCCCGCCACGCCGCTGGACGTGCTGCTGCGTGAGGACGCCCCCACGCTCTGTTGGGCGTGGCAGCGCGAGCCCGGCGACCAGTCGCCGAAGACCCAGGTGGTGACTGGTCGGCACCTTCCGATCGCGGCGACGTCGATGAACACCGGCATCGATCAGATCGGCGGGGACTCAACGGTGTTCATCGCGGGCGGGCAGTACGTCCGGCTGCAGTCGCCCGACCCCCGGTACGGCGAGAGCCTGTACTACGTCGATCCGCAAGGTGTGCGCTACGGCATCCCCAACGAGGACACGGCGAACAGGTTGGGACTGTCCGCTCCCGCGACCGCGCCCTGGCAGGTGGTGAGCCTGCTGGTCGACGGTCCCGTGCTGTCCAAGGAAGCGGCGCTGCTCGAGCACGACACGCTGCCACCGGATCCCGATCCCAGGAAGATTCCCGACGGGAAGCAGCAGCCAGTGGGTGCGGTAACCGGAGGTGGCTCGTGACGACCCGCAAGTTCACCCCGATCATCAAGCGCGGCCCGCGCCTGACGCCGGGCGAGATCAACGTGACTCCGCCGGACGACCTCGGCGTCGAGATCCCGCCGTCGGGAATTCAGAAGATCCTTCCGTACGTCATGGGCGGCGGCATGCTCGGCATGATCGCGATCATGATCTTCACCGGCATCCGGCAGCTGTCGCCCTACATGCTGATGATGCCGCTGATGATGGTGATGGGGACCGTCGGCTTCATGGCGGGTGGTGGACCCGGCGGCAAGAAGGTCCCCGAGATCAACGCCGACCGCAAGGAGTACCTGCGGTACCTGGCCGGCCTGCGTACTCGGGTGACGTCGTCGGCGGCCGCCCAGGTGGCGTTCTTCAACTACCACGCGCCGCATCCCGACGACCTACTGTCCATCATTGGCGGCAACCGGCAGTGGTCGCGCACGTCCAACGCCGACTTCTACGCCGCGGCGCGGATCGGCACCGGCACCGAGGCCGCGGTCGACCGGCTGCTCAAACCCAACGTCGGCGGTGAGCTGGCGGGTCCGCAGGCGGCGCCGCAGGCCCACCTCGAACCGGTCAGCCACATGTGGGTCACGAAGTTCCTGCGGACGCACGGACTCATCCACGACTGCCCGAAACTCGTTCAGCTACGGACGTTTCCGACGATCGCCGTCGGTGGTGACCTCGCAGGCGCCGCGGATCTGCTGCGGGCGATGATCTGCCATCTGGCGGTGTTCCATCCGCCGGACCTGCTGCAGATCCGGGTGCTGACCGACAACCCGGAAGACCCCGACTGGGCCTGGCTGAAATGGCTGCCCCACGTGCAGCACCAGACCGACACCGACGCGGCGGGCGCCACGCGGCTGGTGTTCACCCGGCCCGACGGACTGTCCGACCTCACGGCGCGCGGGCCGCACACCGCAGACTCCGCGCCCAGCGGTCCGTACGTCGTCGTGGTCGACCTGACCGGCGGCCGGGCCGGCTTCCCGGTCGACGGGCGGGCCGGGGTCACCGTGATCACGCTGGGCAACCACAGATCGGCCTACCGGATCCGAGTCGATTCGGGCGGCACCGCCGACGACCGGCTGCCCAACTCGAACTTCCGACTCGTCACCAGCGATTCCGATCGCATGACACCCGGTCAAGCCGGGCGCATCGCGCGGAAGTTGGCCGGTTGGTCCATCACCGGAACGATCATCGACAAGAGCACCAGGGTGCAGAAGAAGGTGGCCACGGAGTGGCACCAACTCGTCGGCGCCCAGACCATCGAAGAGGTCACGCCGGCCCGGTGGCGGATGTTCAGCGACCTCGACCGCGACCGCCTGCGCATTCCGTTCGGCCACGAGCTGAAGACCGGTGAGATCCAGTACCTCGACATCAAGGAGGGCGCGGAGTTCGGCGCGGGCCCCCACGGCATGCTCATCGGCACGACCGGCTCCGGCAAGTCGGAATTCCTTCGGACGCTGATCCTTTCGCTCGCCGCCACGCACCATCCCGATCAGGTGAACCTGCTGCTCACCGACTTCAAGGGTGGCTCGACGTTCCTCGGCATGGAGAAGCTGCCGCACACCGCGGCCGTCGTCACCAACATGGAGGAGGAGGCCGAGCTCGTCAGCCGCATGGGCGAGGTGCTCTCCGGTGAACTCGACCGTCGCCAGTCGATCCTGCGCCAGGCGGGTATCCAGGTCGGGGCGGCGGGCGCGCTGTCGGGCGTCGCGGAGTACGAGAAGCACCGTGAGCGTGGGGCCGACCTCCCCCCGCTGCCGACGCTGTTCGTCGTGGTCGACGAGTTCGCCGAACTGCTACAGAACCATCCGGACTTCATCCAGCTGTTCGACCGGATCTGCCGCGTCGGCCGCTCGCTGCGGGTGCATCTACTGCTCGCCACCCAGTCGTTGAACACCGGCGGCGTGCGAATCGACAAGTTGGAGCCGAACCTCACCTACCGCATCGCGCTCCGCACCACCAGCTCGGCGGAGTCCAAGGCGGTGATCGGAACGCCTGAGGCGCAATACATCACGAACAAGGAGAGCGGCGTCGGCTTCCTTCGGGTCGGCATGGAGGACCCGGTGAAGTTCCACAGCGTCTACACCGGCACGAACTACGTGCCGACGGTGGTGGACTCCGGTACCGGTGATGCCGCGCCGAAGCACGCGGCGCAGAGTCCGCTGCGGATCCGACCGTTCACGGCGGCGCCGATCGCGGAGGCGGTGGTGCAATGACACTCGAGTCGGAACAAAGAGTTCTGCGCGAGGTGGTTCTCGGCCAGCTCACCACCGGCGAGAGCCGCGCCTACCGAATGTGGTTGCCGCCGTTGACCGATCCGACTCCGGTCAACGAGCTCGTCGCCCGTGATCGGCGTCAACCGCTGCGGTTCGGGCTGGGCATCATGGACGAACCGAGGCGCCACCGCCAAGAGGTGTGGGGCATCGACGTCTCGGCGGCCGGCGGCAACATCGCGATCGGCGGTGCCCCGCAGACCGGCAAGTCGATGTTCCTGCAGACGCTGGTGCTGTCGGCCGCGGCGTCCCACACGCCGCGCCAGGTTCAGTTCTACTGCGTCGACATGGGCGGCGGCGGCCTGATGTACCTGGAGGACCTGCCGCACGTCGGCGGGGTGGCGACGCGATCCGAGCCAGACCGGGTCAACCGGGTGATCGCCGAGATGAAAGCCGTTCTGCGCCAACGAGAAGCCACGTTCAAGCAGTATCGCGTCGGCTCGATCGCGGCATACCGGCAGATGCGTGACGACCCCACCAGCCCGGCGGCGGCGGACCCGTTCGGCGACGTATTCCTCATCATCGACGGTTGGCCCGCGTTCGTCGCGGAGTTCCCCGACCTCGAACCCGTCGTCCAGGATCTGGCTGGCCAGGGGCTGGCCTACGGCGTCCACACGATCATCTCGACCCCGCGCTGGACCGAGCTCAAGTCCCGCGTCCGCGACTACCTCGGCACCAAGGTCGAGTTCCGCCTCGGCGACGTCAACGAGACGCAGGTCGACCGCATGACCCGTGACATCCCCGCCAACCGGCCCGGGCGCGCCATTTCGATGGAGAAGCACCACCTGATGATGGGCGTGCCGCGGCTGGACGGTGTGCGGAGCGCGGACGACATCGTCGAGGCCATCTCCGCGGCCGTCGAGCACATTTCGTCGTTGCACACCGATCAGGCACCGCAGGTGCGCGTCCTGCCCGAACGGGTGTACCTGCACGAACTGGACCCGAACCCGCCCGGGCCCGAGACCGACTACCGCTCGCGGTGGACGGTGCCGCTCGGTGTGCGCGAATCCGATCTGTCGGTTGCCTACACGCCGATGCACACGACGCCACACCTCCTGATCTTCGGAGCACCGAAGTCGGGCAAGACGCGGATCGCGCACGCGGTGTCGTCGGCGATCTGCGCCAGGAACGACCCGTCCGAGGTGCGGTTCATGCTCGCCGACTATCGGTCCGGCCTGCTCGACGCGGTGCCGCAGAGCCATTTGCTGGCTGCTGGAGCGGTCAACCGCAACAACGCAAACCTCGAAGAATCCATCAAGGCGCTGGCCATCAACCTGAAGAAGCGTTTGCCGACGCCAGAGTTGACCACCGCCCAGCTACGGTCGCGCTCCTGGTGGACGGGCCCCGACATCGTGCTGCTCGTCGACGACTGGCACATGATCGTGGCCGCCAGCGGGATGATCTCGCCGATGGCCCCACTGGCGCCGCTGTTACCGGCCGCGGCAGACATCGGGCTGCACATCATCGTGACCTGCCAGATGAGCCAGGCGCACCGCGCGACGATGGACAAATTCGTGGGCGCGGCCTTCGGTGCAGGTTCGCCGACGATCTTTTTGTCCGGTGAGAAGGCGGAGTTCCCGACCAGTGAGTTCAAGTTGAAGCGGCGCCCGCCTGGCCAGGCGCTATTGGTATCGCCGGACGGCAAGGAAGTCATCCAGGCGGCGTACGTGGATCCCCCCGAAGAAGAAGTGTTCGCACCACCTCTGACGGCCCGGTAATATTCTCTGCAGAGGTTCAGCTATTCGGCTGGCAACTAGCCAGCAAAGGAATCGGGGGTTCGATTCCACGGGGGAGCAAGCTACCGCTCCACGCGGGCCATTGGCTCGGCATGCATTGATTTCGAACTATGTGAGGGGTACTCGCAAATGCAACCACTGGAGCACAACCCGGGCGCCGTCGGAGTCGGTTCCGAGGTCGTCGCAAACGGTATTCGCGGTCTGGCTACGGGAACCGCCGCTGGTACCGAGGTCAGCGCGCTTGCGCCTGCCGGTGCCGAGGAGGTGTCGCTGCAGGCGGCGCTCGCGTTTGCTACGGAGGGCGTGCAGGCAATGGCCATCAATGCACTCGCCCAGGAAGAACTGTCGCGCGCCGGTGCGGCATACGTCGAAGCGGCCGGAATCTATACGGCGGTCGACGAATCCGGCGCGGCCATCCTGTCGTAATAACACCCGTCGAATTCACGAATTCAGATCTGAGTCCAGCAAACCATGTCCGCCGTACCCGCAATGTTGGCGATGTTCTACGGAGCATTGCCGCCAGAGGTCAATACGGCGCGGCTGATGGCTGGCGCGGGGATCGAGCCGATGTACCAAGCGGCGGCCGGTTGGGAGGCGCTTGCGATCTCGCTGGAGACCCAGGCCGAGGAGCTCGCCGCAAGTCTGGCGGCTCTCCAGGGTTCCTGGCAGGGGTCGGGCAGCGAGCGCGCGGTCCAGGCGACCACGCCCATGGTCGCCTGGCTGCGGACCACTGCGCTGCAGGCGCAGAAGCGGGCGATGCAGGCCATCGCGCAGGCGACGGCGTACACCCAGGCGATGGTGACCACCCCACCGCTGCCGGAGATCGAGATGAATCACGTCACCAACGCGACGTTGAACGCCACGAACTTCCTGGGCGTCAACACGGTGCCCATCGGCATGAACGAGTTCGACTACTTCGTGCGGATGTGGAATCAGGCGGCCGGCGCGATGGAGGGCTACCAGGCGGAGACCACGCTGAACACGATCTTCGAGCCCATCCCGCCGATGACGCCGATCGTCATGCCGGGTGTCGGGGAGAGCACCGCCGCGACGGCCGTGGCCCAGAACGCGGCGATGCTCCCGGGGTCGATGATGCGGGAGACGGCCTTCGCGCACGTCACCGCCGACGGTCAACTGCAGTCGGTGGCGCTCAAGTCGGGCAACCTGGCCAGCCAGGGCAACATGGCCGCACAACGCGGCGAGGGCGCGGCTCAGAAGGCGGAGACCGCGGGCCAGGAGGGCTCGCGGCAGCAGGACAAGGGCATGCAGCAGGGCGTCCAGATGGCCACGCAGATGATGTCGCAGGGCGTGTCGATGATCGGTCAGATGCCGCAGCAGATGATGCAGCCGATGCAGACGTTGACGCAGCCGCTGCAGCAGGTGACGCAGATCTTCAGTCAGATGGGCAGCAGCTTCGGCTCGGACAAGGCACAGATCGGTCTGATCGGGGCCAGCCCGGTGTCGAACCACCCGCTGGCCGGCGGAACGGGAGCCAGTTCGGGCGCGGGGCTGGTACGCGCGGCTTCGCTTCCCGGGATGGGCGGCACGTCGACGCGCAGCCCGCTGATGTCGAGCCTGGTGGGACCGTCGACGACGCCGGCATCCGGAGCGCCCGGCGCTGCAGCGGGAGCGGGCGGACCCGGCCTCGCGCCGGTGGGTGGCGGCGGCGGTGGCCCGATGGGGGCGATGGGCCAGCACGGCAAGAGCGGTGGGAGTAGGCCCGGACTGAAGGCGCCGTCTCCGCTGCCGCTGGACGAAGACGACGATGATGACTGGTAAGTCGTTGACGCACAAGACTTTCCGGCCAGAGGGGGCTGGAAGACTCGCCATTTCCTTGGTGAGGACACAGGAGAGAATAGGTAAACAGCGATGGCTCAGATGAATACCGATGCCGCTGTCCTCGCCAAGGAGGCCAGCAACTTCGAACGTATCTCCGATGAATTGAAGCAGGTGATCGCCGCGGTCGACATGACCGCGAACTCGCTGAAGGCCCAGTGGACCGGCCAGGCCGGTGTCGCGGCGCAGACCGCGCTGCAGCGTTTCGATGCCGCGGCAGCGACGCAGATCCAGGAACTCAACGACATCTCGAACAACATCCACACCTCGGGTGCGCAGTACACGTCGACCGATGACGACCAGGCCGGCAACCTCGCCAGCATGATGCAGTTCTGACAACGACCAACGAATACGGAGAACTGAAATGACTGAACAGACTTGGAATTTCGCAGGAATCGAAGGCGGCTCGGGCGAGATCATGGGCGCCGTGGGCCAGACCGCGGGCTTGCTCGACGAGGGCAAGGCGTCCCTGGCGTCGCTCGCGGCGGTGTGGGGAGGTACCGGCTCGGAGGCGTACCAGGCCGTGCAGGCGAAGTGGGATCAGACCTCCACCGAGCTCAACGCTGCGCTGCAGAACCTGGCGCACACCATCAGCGAGTCCGGCCAGACGATGGCTCAGACCGAAGCTGGCGTGACCGGGATGTTCGCTTAGGCATCACGTCGCACGACGGTGGGCGGGTCGATTCGGAGACGCGCGTCCGCCCACCGCGTGAGCGTCGCGGCACATCATAAGCCGTTCCGCACCAACAACTTTCAATGTGAGAGGCAATCCATGTCGGCCGACTATGACCGGCTCTTCCACTCCTCGGAGGCGGCCCAGCCCGACGAGGAGACAGCAAGCGTCGACCGCGAGCCAGTGGCATCGGCCGCTGCCCCGACGAAGCCGACCACGCACGGACTGGGCGACTCGTCGTCCGGCCCCCTGCCGGTAGCGCCGACCCAGACCCAGTCGGCTCCGGCGCCGACGACGGCTCCGCCGCCGCGGGCCACCGAAGTCACGATGCAGATGCCGCCCACCAGTGCCGGCGCGCAGCGGATGCAGAACGGGATGATGCGCTCGCCGCAGGCGGCGACGCAGACGGGTGCTCGCTTCGAGCAGCGCCCCGCCACGCCAACGCCGCAGGCGCGTACCGCAGCGGCCCCGCCACCGTCACAGCACTACGTGGAGAGTCAGCCGGCATGGCCCTCCCCGCAACAGCTTGCCGGACAACCGACGCCCACGTCGGCGGCGTCGATCGGCAACCACCGCGCCATCGACGCCCTGTCCCACGTCGGCGTGCGGTCGGCGGTGAAGATGCCGTCGCAGCGGGGCTGGCGTCACATCCTCTACATGCTGACGCGGATCAACCTGGGGCTCTCGCCCGACGAGATGTACGAAATGGACCTGCACGCCCGGATCCGCCGCAATGCCCGTGACTCGTACCAGATCGGCATCTTCGGACTGAAGGGCGGCGTCGGCAAGACCGCCGTCACCGTGGCGCTTGGCTCGTCGCTGAGCAAGATCCGGGGCGACCGCATCCTGGCCGTCGACGCCGACCCCGACGGCGGCAACCTCGCCGACCGGGCAGGTCGCCAGTCCGCCGCAACGGTCGCGGATCTGTTGTCGGACAAGGAATTGGCCCGCTATAACGACATCCGCGCGTACACCAGCATGAACGGCTCCAACCTCGAGGTGCTCTCCTCGGAGGAGTACAGCGGGGCGCGGCGCGAGTTCAACGACGAGGACTGGAAGGGCGCCGTGGGCATCGTGTCGCGGTACTACAACCTCGTCCTCGCCGACTGCGGCGCCGGGTTGTTCCAGCCCGCCTCGCGCGGCGTGCTGTCGACGGTGTCGGGCCTGGTGATCGTCGCCAGTGCCTCGATCGACG
>NZ_JAEMTA010000046.1 GCF_016462545.1 Mycolicibacterium sp.
ACTCCCACCAGCGCCACCGCCCGCGTCCGCCGCGGCCGGGTGCAGGCCAGGCTCGTCTGGCAGCGGGGGAACGTCTCCTGCGCCGCCGCCGGGCAGGCTGGGCATGCCGCCGCCCGGTGACCCGCCCGCGGGTGCGCCCCCGCCAGATGGCGAACCACCACCCGAGCCCGCGCCCTCACCGGATGGTGTTCCGCCAGTGGGCTTCTCCGCCGACATCGCCGACGCGTTCGGTGTCGGCGTTTGGGGTGCGGAGGGCGACTGGCCACTTCCGCCCCCGGCTCCTCCGCCGGATCCACCGGCTGCAGGACTCGCGGCAGGTCCCGACCGACCCGGTTGGCCGTTACTCGTCACAGGAACAGTCGGCACTCCGGTCTGCGGCGGATTCGGCGGGGTGACTCGTTGCGGTGCAGCTTCTTTCGCGTAGTCGTCGACGATCTCCTCGGATGCCCGCTGCAGCTTCTCCATCTCAAGGCCCAGGGTGTGGGCGGCGCTGCCCCCGTTGGCGATCGCGGCGATCATCTGGGCCTTCAACTGCTCATAGTTCTGGTACACCGGGGTGTGGGTGAGCAGGGCCTTCACGTGGGCGTCGGAGATGCGCATCGCCTCGCCCGCCAACTTCTGCCAGGACTCCCCGAGTTGCGACAGCCACTCGCCATAGGCGACGGACTTGGCGTGCGCCTGATCCGCGGCGTCACCCTCCCAGTTCGGGGGCTTCTCCTTGAACAGCTGGGACGACGCTTCCAACGCATTCCCATTCGCCATCCACTGAGCCGCCGCCTCGCGCAGCGAGGCGCCGTGATCACCCGCCGAGAGCGTCTGCTGAGCCATCTCGACGTCACCGATCTCATCGGCCGTGATTCCGAGTGGGCTGCCCATGGGTGCTGGCATCGCCGGTGCGGGGATGGCGTTGGTCTTGGGCGTCTGTGGCGCGCCCTTGCCGTCGATGCTCGCGGCGGCTGACGCATCCGCGAGGTCGTATGCCTCGGCCACCGACTGCAACGTCTCGGCCAGGCGGTCGCCTTCGCGATCGCCGTAGTCCTGGTTGCGGTAGAGGAAGCTGGCGTTCTGATTCAAATTGTCGACGGCGGCCTTGGAGAGCTTCAGCCCGTCCGGCGGTATCACGGGCACGTTGTTCATCGGATTGCTGAACTGGATGTTCTTGATCTCCGCCGCCTTGGTGCGCAGATCCTGCGTGACGACCTTCACCTCATCTGGCATGAACGTCCCCCACTCACTGCTCTAGTGCCATCTGATAGCGGCTTTCCTCACGCGGGTTGATCAGTCGGATCGGTAGCTGGCGGTGGCGCGGTGTGTCGATGAAGTTGTGCCGCAACACGACTCGGCCGATACCCGGGTGCGGACCAAGATAGGTGGTCGAGTTCGGCCAGGCGATCTTGGCCACGGTGCCGACGCGGGCGTTGATGAAGCCGGCGAATTCCCGGAACTGTGGACCCAGCGTGACGATCGCGCCTGCGGCGGCCGACCGGATGACGAACTGCGTGAACAGCCGTGCGTCACCGAGGTTGATGCTGACGTCGACGTCGTCGAACGGCATGTACACCGGGTACCGGTCCGCCGTCTCGCCGACGAGCACGCCTGCCGAACCGATGGGCAGCTCGTAGTGCCGATCCGTCGTCGGGCTCTCGCCGTGCAGCGCGGCACGCTGACCGCCGAAGAGGCATGAAAACCCGCGTGGCGTCGAGGGCACGGCAAGGGTGGTCAGAAGGACCGTCGTCGTCGGCGCGGTGCCGGGGCGCACCCGGACTCGCGTGATGGTGTGGTCGGCGCGCGCCGACCACCAGACGTCGGGACCGCCGGGCGCGGTGTAGGCGGCGGTGAAGGCGCTGCGGCCCTTGATCGATGACCATGACTCACGTTCGAAGCTGATCTCGGTGGCGTGGTCGAAGTCGTCGAAGCTGCGGCCACACCGCGCGTCGATCCCCGTGCTCGCCAGATGATCCGCGATACGCGTCGTCGACGCCACCAGGTACCGCGCCAAGCCTGCGACCCCGGCCTCGCGCCGCAGCGCCGAGCGGCGGGTCTCCTCCGGCTTGGCGCGCAACACGATCCAGGTTCGACGGTTGGCCGGCGCCGGGTAGGGCCCGACCACCTGCTCGTAGAGCGCGACCAGACTCGACGGCGCCGTCTTGCCGACCCGATAGCCCGCCGACACGACGTCGGCCTCCAGGTCGGGGCAGTACGTCGCGATCAGCTCTTCGACCAGCATGGTGTCCACCACGTCGTCGGTGAAGGCCTCGCCGGAGACGATCACAGTCGGCGTGAAGGGGCGCGCAACGAGTTCGATGATCGAGACGAGATGCTCGCCCTGCCAACGCACGGCGACGTGGTCCCCAGGCATCACCGTGGCGCCAACCGCGGGTGCCGACGGGGCCGCTGGTGCCACCTGGTGCCGCCGGCGCCAGGAGAAGACGGCCGCGATCCAACCGGTGGCGCGTCGTCCCCGGACCGTGACAGTCGTTGCCACCGCAATCACGACGGCCAGCAGAATGGCCAGCCAGGTCAGATCGAGGTGGACGAAGAACACCACGACGGCCGGGATCAGCACGGCTGCCCACAGCAGGTGGCCCGTCGTGATGCGGACTCCGAAGATCGACAGCAGCTTCGTCATCGGCGCCTCAGCGCGCGCCGAGCCAGGGCGATGATGCCAAGGGCCACAGCCAGACTCGCGCCACCGACGACGACCATCGTGATGGGTCCGCGGTCCGGCGGCGGAACGAACACCGGCGGCGGTAACTGCTGCACCTTGTAGGACACCGTCTTCGGTCCGGGCGGCACGTCCCACGTGAGTGCGGCCACCGGATCGATCACCCCGGCGCCGACGTAGTTGTCCACGCCCCCGCCGGGATGCCTTGCGGTGGCGGTGATTCGGTACATGATCTGGGCCGGCGTGAGATCGGGGAACCGCTGCCGGAGCATGGCGGCCAGCCCCGAGACGTAGGCGGCGGCAAAGGACGTCCCGTTGATCGGGATCGGACCGTCCTGGCCCTGAAGTGCGTTGACGGGGTTGCCGTCGTAGCCCAGCGCGACGATGTTCTCCGCAGGCGCGGCCGCGCCCACCCACGGCCCAGACATCGAGAAGGTGCTGGGCTGGCCGGTCTGGCCGATGCCGCCGACCGTGAGCACCAGCGGCGAGTACCACGCGGGCGAGACGATGGTCTGCACCTGCTGCCAGCCACGCGGATCCGATGGCGTCGATGCGTCGGGCGGAGGATTCTGCGTGCAGTCCTGGCCCGTGTTGCCCGCTGCGACCACCACGACGGCGCCCTTGGCGTTGACCGCGTATTCGACTGCGGCGCCGAGACTCTTCTCGTCGATCGGTCGGGTGATCTTGTAGCAGGCGGCTTCACTGATGTTGATCACCTGGGCGCCGAGGTTGGCGGCGTGCACGATCGAGCGGGCCAGGCTGCGCAACGAACCCGCGGTCTGGGTGGTGTTGGGATCGTTCGGGTCGGTCCGCGCACCGACGGGCTGATAGTTGTCAGACGTCTGGCGCAGGGAGAGGATTCGCGCATCGGGTGCGACGCCGATGAAGCCGTCGGTCGGCGAGGGGCGCCCAGCGATGATCGATGCGGTGAGCGTGCCGTGGCTGTCGCAGTCGTTCATGCCGTCGCCGGCCTTGTCGACGAAGTCGCCGCCGGGCAGGGCGGGAACGCGCGCTGACCCGTTCACCCCGGTGTCGATGACGGCCACAGTTACACCGGCACCGGTTGCGAATTTCTGGGCGTCACCGAGTCGCAGGTAGTCGGCTGCCCACGGCTTGTCGGCGAAGTTGGCACCGGGGAAGCTGGTCGGCGACGAGCAGACGCGACGTAGCTCGGTGGGCGAGTCGGGACCCGTCTCGTCAGGTGGCAGCGCCGCCGGATCGATGGCTGGTGGCTCGATGGCGAACGCGGGTGGAGCGCTGAACACCGTCAGCAGCAGCACGGCCAGCAACATGACGAGCCTGCGCATCAGGCGTCGCACCCGGCGCCCCGGCGTCCGGCCAGTTTGTGCTGGGATGCGTACAGCAAAGCAAAAGCCGCCCTGCGGACGGCGTATCCCCTCACGTCAAGCCCCCTGACCACGTGCACCAGGCAATCCTACGGTGCGTCGGGAGTGCCTCACGCACCTTTCTCGACGAGCTCGGGGGAGGCGCCGACGGCGCCTCCCCCGAGTGTCGGCTACCTAGGCGTCGAGGTCCTTCTGGATCAGCTCCGCGACGGTGGTGAGCGCGGCCTGGTCGTCCGAGGCGACCGTGACCTGCGCACCGTTGCCGGCACCGAGCGTCATGATCATCAGCGCCGAGCCGGCGTCGACCGGCTCACCGCCGTCCAGAGACAGGGTGACCGGAACTCCGGCGTTCACGACGGCTTCGGCGATGATTGCTGCCGGTCGAGCGTGCAGGCCGATCGACGAGCCGACGATGACGGTCTTGGCGGGCATGGTGGATCTCCTTGGTTGGTTGGTGTCGAGGATGTCAGGCGGCGACGAGCTCGGGAGCGGAATCCGCGTCGCTCTTGGGCTTGGCGAACTGCTTGGCGGCGACGACCGCGATCGCAGCCACCACGGTTCCGGCGGCCAGCGAGACCAGGAACCAGACGAGGTTTCCGATGGCGAAGAACACGAAGATGCCACCGTGCGGCGCCTTCAGGGTCACGTTGAACGCCATGATCAACGCTCCGGTCACCGCGCCACCCGCCATCATCGACGGGATGACTCGCAGCGGATCCGCCGCGGCGAATGGAATCGCGCCCTCCGAGATGAACGATGCGCCGAGAAGCCAAGCAGCCCGGCCGTTCTCGCGTTCCGGCTCGGTGAACAGGCCGGGCCGGACGGTGGAGGCCAGCGCCATCGCGAGTGGCGGAACCATGCCCGCCGCCATGACGGCGGCCATGATGCGCAGGGTCGACGGGTCGGCCACGTTGAGCCCGGCCGTGGCGAAGGCGTAGGCCGCCTTGTTGACCGGACCGCCGAGGTCGAAGCACATCATCAGGCCGAGGATGATGCCGAGCAGGATCACCGAGCTGCCGGACAGGCCGCTGAGCCAGCTGGTGAGACCCGACGTGACGGCGGCCAGTGGGCGGCCGAGCAACAGGAACATCAGCAGACCGACGACCAGTGAGGCGACCAGCGGGATGATCACCACCGGCATCAGACCCCGCAGCCAGCGCGGAACGTCGATGCGGCTGATCCACAGGGCGGTGAAGCCGGCGATCAGGCCGCCGACGATGCCGCCGATGAAGCCACCGCCGACGAATACCGCCACGGCGCCTGCCGTGAAACCCGGTGCGATACCGGGCCGGTCGGCGATGGCGAACGAGATGTAACCCGCCAACGCAGGCACCAGGAAGCCGAACGCCAATCCGCCGAGGGTGAACAACACCGCGCCGAGATACTGGACGAAACCGCCTGAGGGCAGGTTGGTCAGCGAGTTGGTGGTGGCGATGATGTTGCCGAGCGACTGGGTGGCGCCCTCGGGCTTGTTGGCGATGTCGTAGCCGGCGAAGAGGAAGCCGAGCGCGATGAGCAGACCGCCCGCGGCGACGAACGGGATCATGTAGCTGACGCCGGTGAGCAGGATCTGCCGGGTACGCGTGCCCCACCCGACGCCGCCGGACGCCGACGGTGAGGTGGACGCACCGGCCGCGCCAGGAGTGCCCTCGACGCGAGCAGCGTTCGGATTGTCAGCCGCAGCAAGGGCTTCGGCGACCATCTTGTCGGGCTCGTTGATCGCCCGCTTGACCCCGGAGGCGATGACCGGCTTGCCCGCGAAGCGGGCCCTGTCCTTGACGCCCACGTCGGTGGCGAATATGACGGCGACCGCACCGGCGATGGTCTCGGCGGGCAGCGGCGTGCTGCCCGACGAGCCCTGCGTCTCGACCTGCAGGTCGATCCCGGCCTTCTTGCCCGCCGCCACCAGGGAGTCGGCGGCCATGTAGGTGTGCGCGATGCCCGTCGGGCAGGCGGTGACCGCGACGATCGTCTTGGTCTGTGCCGGCTCAGCGGGGGCGGCGGCAACCGGAGCGGGGGCCGCGGGCGCGGGGTTGACGACGCCCTCGACCAGTGCGACGACCTCGGCGGCGGTCGCGGCGTTGCGCAGCGACTCGACGAAGTCCTTGCGTACCAACGCTCTTGCGAGGCTGGAGAGCAGCTTCATGTGCTCGGCGCCACCGGAGTCCGGCGCGGCGATCAGGAACGCGAGGTCGGCGGGGCCGTCGGGCGCACCGAAGTCGACCGCGGGGGACAACCGGGCGAAGCCGATGGTGGCCTGATCGACGTAGGGGGAGCGGCAGTGCGGGATCGCGATGCCGCCGGGAAGGCCGGTGGCGGACTGCGCCTCGCGTGCCATGGCGGCGGCGACGAGGCCGGCGCCGTCGGAGGAGCGCCCGGCATCGGCGAGACGTGCGGCGAGCAGGCTGATGACAGCCTCCTTGTCGCCGCCTGCGTCGACGTCGATGGCGACGAGCTCGGTGGTGATGATGGACATGATTCTCTTCCTCTTGGTGGGGTTAGGGGCGGGTGGACGCGGGTGTAATCGCATACACCCGAACTGCATTCAGATCTATCTGGGATGGGGCGGGTAGTGCGGAGCCGGGCAAAGCCGCTGCCGCACTGCCGTAGGCGACCGCCATCTGCAGGCGGCGAGGGGGCTCGGCACCGCCGACTGCGGCGCGGACGTAGCCCGCCAACGACGAGTCGCCGGCTCCGACGGTGCTGCGTGGCGCGATGGGCGGCGGGGCCGCCATCCAGCTGCCGGACGGGTCGACCAGCACGGCGCCTGCCGCCCCGAGCGTGACGAGGACGGTCTTGGCGCCGCGCTCGATGAGCACGTTGGCCGCGGCCACCACCGGCCCTGGATCACCCTGGGCAGCAGCGCTTTCCAGCATCTCCGGCGACGCGCCGACGAGGCCGGCGAGTTCCTCCGCGTTGGGCTTGATGACGTCCGGTGCGGCCGTGCCGAATCCGGCGGCCAGGGCGTCGAGCGGGCGTTCGGAGGTGTCGACGGCAACCCGGCAGGGCGCCTTCGTCAGCAGCGCGACGACGTCGGCGTACCAGTCGTCGGGTACCCCCGGCGGCAGCGACCCGGAAAGAACGACCCACGAGGCACTTTCGGCGTGTGCGACGACCGCCCGCGTGAGTGCGTCGAGCGCGGCGGCGTCGAGGTGGGCACCGGGTTCGTTGAGTTTGGTGGTGGTGCCGTCGGCCTCGGTGATCGCCAGGTTGGTGCGCACGGCACCGCCCGCCGGCACGCACTCGAAGGCGACACCGGCCGCCCGGAGCGCGGTCACCATCGGATCGTCGTCGGCTGCGGGAAGGACGGCGATGGTGTCGAGACCGGCGAGCATCAGCGCGCGGGCCACGTTGACGCCCTTGCCGCCCGGCTCGCTCGTCGCGGAGGTGACCCGGTGCACGGCACCGCGGGTCAGCGGTGTGCCCAGGGCGACCGTGCGGTCGATGCTGGGGTTGGGGGTGACTGTGACGATCATTCCGGGCCTCCGGTCACGATGACCTCGACGCCCTCGTCGGTCAGCAGCCGCCGGTCGGCGTCCGAGATCTCGGTATCCGTGATGAGTGTGTCGACGCTGGACAGTGGCGCGAAGCTGATGAAGTCCTCGCGGCCGACCTTCGTCGAATCGGCGGCGACGACGACGTAGTTGGCGCACGCGACCATGGCGCGTTTCACGGCGGCCTCCTCGCTGTCTGGGGTCGAGAGTCCGTGCCTGGCGCTGATCCCGTTGGTACCGATGAACGCGATGTCGACGCGCAGGTTGTCGAGCACCCGTAGGGCCTGTTCGCCGACGGCAGCCTGGGTGATGCCCCTGACCCGGCCGCCGAGAAGTTGCAGCGAGACCGTCGACATCGAGGCCAGTCGCGCGGCGATGGGCACCGAGTTCGTCACGACGACGAATTCGCGGTCGGTGGGCAACAGGTTGGCGATGCGCGCCGTCGTGGTGCCTGCGTCGAGGAGAACGCTGGCGCCGGATAGGGGGAAGAACTCTCCTGCTGCCTCGGCGATCGCGTCCTTGTAGTCGGCGCGGGTGGTGTCCCGTTCTCCGACACCCGGCTCGACGAGGTGCAATGCCCGAGTCGGGACGGCGCCGCCGTGGACGCGGCGCAGCACGCCCGCGCGGTCGAGGGCGGCAAGGTCGCGGCGCACGGTCTCGGTCGTGACGTCGTAGGTCTGGGCGAGTTCGGCGACAGAGGCGCGGCCCTGGCTAATCACCATCTCGGCGATCGCCTGTTGGCGCTCTTCGGCGTACATGACTCTCCGGCTCCTGGGTTCGTGGCGGTCGTGGGCGTCAGTTTGTGGGATATGTGGTTTTGAAATGTTGATATCGTTGGTTTTACCCCTGACTGTGTTGACTTGTCAATGGATTCTTGTAACCTAGTTCACATGAGCACGACATCGTCTTCCACGTCACTTCACCCCGCGGACATCGCACGGCCATCGGCGGGCGCCGTTCTCCAGGGCATCCCCGCCGTGGGGGGTGTGCAGTACGCACCGGTGATCCGACCCGGTGCGCGACCCACCGTCGACGACGGAGTGGCGGGCGGCGACGTCGGCGAATCCGATCGCCCCGGCGAGGTGACGCGCTTCGCGGCTGCGGCCGCGGCCGTCGCGGACCGGCTGCGCGAACGCGCCGCGAACGCCTCCGGCGCCGCGTCGGAGGTGCTGGCGACCACCGCGCAACTGGCGCAGGACCGAGCGTGGATCGCCGCGACCGAGAAGAGGATCGGCGAGGGCAACCCTGCGGTGCGCGCGGTCACCGGGGCCGTCGATCAATTCGTCACCATGTTCACCCAGCTGGGTGGGCTGATGGCCGAACGCGTCACCGACCTCCGCGACATCCGCGATCGCGTGATCGCCGAACTCAACGGCTTGCCCGAACCGGGCGTTCCGGTACCCGAGGTGCCATCGATCTTGTGCGCGGAGGATCTGGCCCCCGTCGACACGGCCGGCTTGGATGCCTCGCTCGTCGTCGCGCTGGCCACCACTCTTGGCGGACCCACCAGCCACACCGCGATCATCGCCCGCCAGCTCGGCATCCCGTGCGTGGTCGCGGTCGAGGGCCTGGACGCAGTCGCCGCGGGCACCATGGTCATGGTCGACGGCACCGCGGGCACCGTCACGGTGTCGCCCGACGAGGCCACTGCGACGCGTGCGGTCGACGTGGCGCGGGGCGAAGCGGACCTGGCCAAGAGCTGGAATGGCCCGGGCGCCACCGCCGATGGGCACGTGGTCGCGATCCTGGCCAACGTGCAGGACGGCGCGGCCGCGCGGTCGGCGCGTGAGACGCCCGCCGAGGGCGTCGGACTCTTCCGCACCGAGCTGTGCTTCCTGAACCGCTCGACCGAACCCTCCGTCGACGAACAGGCGGAGATCTACGGCGAGGTGCTCGAGGCGTTCGACGGACGCAAGGTCGTCATCCGCACGCTGGACGCGGGCTCGGACAAGCCGCTGAAGTTCGTCGGCCATCCCGACGAGGCGAACCCCGCGCTCGGTGTTCGCGGCATCCGCATCGCCGACGGCAACCCAGGCATCCTCACCAGGCAGCTCGAGGGCATCGCCGCCGCAGCCAAGGCCACCGGCAGTGCGCCATGGGTGATGGCTCCGATGATCGCCACGCCCGCGGAGGCGGAGGCCTTCGCCACCGAGACCAGGGCGCACGGACTGGTGCCCGGGGTGATGATCGAGATCCCGGCCGCGGCGCTGCTCGCCGATCGCATCCTCGAGCACGTCGACTTCCTGTCGATCGGCACCAACGACCTGACGCAGTACACGATGGCCGCCGACCGGATGTCGGCCGAGCTCGCCACGCTCACCGACCCCTGGCAGCCGGCGGTGCTGGCACTGGTCGCAATGGCGGCCAAGGCGGGTGTCGCGGTCGGCAAGCCCGTCGGCGTGTGCGGTGAAGCCGCCGCCGATCCGCAGCTGGCCTGCGTGCTGGTGGGGCTCGGCGTCTCGTCACTGTCGGCGGCCGCCGCGGCGGTGGCCGCCGTCGGGGCGAAGCTTGCCCAGGTGACGCTGGCGCAGTGCCAGGAGGCGGCCGAGGCGGCCTTGGGCACGGCCACCGCCGCGGAGGCACGCGCGGCCGCAGCAGCCGTCCTGGCGTGACCTCGCTCGCGCGGTAAAACCGGTCAGGAATCAATCGGACCGCAGTCCGGTTATGGTGGGTACGTTCTCACCGAGGAGGTTCAGATGCCCGCCATCACCGCCGACACCCTGACACTGGCCCGCATCGCGGGGCCCGCCGCGACCGACACGTCACGGCCGGTGCGATCGGTCACGACCGGACCGCGCGGCTACGAGGGTGAGGGTTTTCCCGTCGTGCGCGCCTTCGCCGGGGTGAGTGCCGCCGCGCTCGACCCCTTCGTGCACATGGACGAGATGGGTGAGGTCGAGTACGAGCCCGGCGAACCGCGCGGGACCGACTGGCATCCGCATCGCGGCTTCGAGACCGTGACCTACATGATCGATGGCCGCTTCGCGCACCAGGATTCCCACGGTGGCGGCGGCCTCATCACCGACGGTGCCACGCAGTGGATGACCGCGGGCGCGGGCATCCTGCACATCGAGACGCCCCCCGCCGAGCTGGTCGAGAGCGGCGGCACGTTCCACGGCATCCAGTTGTGGGTGAACCTTCCCCGCAAGGACAAGTTCGCCACGCCGCGGTACCAGGCGATCGAGGGTGGCCAGGTCAGGCTGTTGTCCTCAGACGACGGCGGCGCGCTGGTGCGGATCATCGCGGGCGAGATCGACGGCCACCAGGGCCCCGGGTCGACGTACACGCCGATCACGTTGGCCCACACCACGATCGCGCCGGGTGCACGGCTGGATCTGCCGTGGAACCGTGACTTCAACGCGCTGGTGTACGTGCTCGCCGGTGAGGGCGCGGTCGGCCCGGTCGGCACGCCGATCCGGCAGGGGCAGCTCGCGGTGATGGGACCCGGCGACCGCATCACCGTCGCGGCGAACGACGCGCAGGATTCACGCACTCCCGCGATGGAGGTCCTGCTGTTGGGCGGCAAACCCATTCGGGAGCCCGTGTTCCACTACGGCCCGTTCGTGATGAACTCGAAGTCGGAGCTGATCCAGGCGATGGAGGATTACCACGCGGGCAAGTTCGGCACCGTCCCGCCGAACGCCCTGATGCCGCATACCTCGGGGCGCTGACTCGCTAACCGCTTTGCACCGCGACCGGATGCGCCGGTTCGGGGTAGAGCAGTTCCAGCTCACCGAGATTCGCCGCCACGGTCACGAGCGGTAGCGCGGCCCGAATCGATAGCTCGCTGGGGCCGGCCTCGGCGCGAAGGGCCAGCACGAAGTCGTCGCCGATGGGACCGAGCTCGTGCACCGGCCGCCGACCGTGCAAGCGTTCGCGGATTGCGGAGGTGTGCAACTCCAGCACGTCGCGCACCCGCGGGTAGGTGTTCAGTGGAGGCGGCACCACGTCGGCGATCAGCTCCGCGGCGTTGCGTACGCGCACGGCGCGGTTGGCGGCGCGGATGACCGGCGCTCGCTGGTCGGTCGATCCGCCGCTCTCCGAAAGATATTGGCGCACGGCGTCATCGAGCGTTCGCGAGGCCGACATCGCATCGTGGCCGAGTGAGAAGACGCGGTCGTTGGCCGACTCGGAGGCACCCCGCGTGACCCGTTTGACCGCGACGGTGAGGTACGTGGAGCCCGCCGCGATCGTCGCGTCCACCGCTCGGGAGACGTGCCCGGCGGCACCCCGCGGCCACAGCAGCAGCGACACGACGGCACCCACCGCCGCGCCGACGATGACGTCCTCGACCCGGATCAGACCCACCTGCCAGCCACTCGGGCTGATGACGTTGAAGATGATCAGCACCATCATGGTGAACATCGCCTGGCCCGCGACGAACGAGGCGACCTCCGGCACGTAGGCCGATCCGAACGCGACGACGGGCAATGTCAGCCACAGCACGATGGGGTCCAACCCCATCAACTCGATGAACACCACACCGAGCATGAAGCCGATCGTCGTCCCCCCGACCGCTCGGATCACCCTCGTTCCGGTCGTCAGTGCGCTGCTGCGCAGCACTGACATCGCACCGAGGACCACCCAGAAGCCGTGCTGGACCGGAAAGACGTGGGTGACGGCGACCGCGAGAGCCAGCCCGAGGCCGGTCCGGATGCTGTTGCGCACCACGACTGCCCGGGTCGCGAGGAAACCACCGGGCAGCGACGTGAGCGCTTGCGACTCCGACAGCACGCGTTCGGCGGCCCCTGACTCCGGCAGTCTGCGACCCAGCACCCGTGCCCACACCGGGCGGGCGTCGGCCGCCGCGGCGATGCCGATCACCCGTCCGGTGGTTCCCACGCAGCCCGATATGGTCCTGCGGGTCAACAGCTTTCGCCCCACGGCGATTGCGGTGGCATCGTTGGCCTCGGCGAGTATCTCGACGATGTCGTCTCGATAGCGACTCTGAGCTATCAAGCGCTGGATCGCCAGCGCCGCAGCGAGGCTCTCGCGGTGGCCGTCGCGTTCGGCCACGCCGGTACTGAGCACCAGCGCGCTCTCGCGCAGCACTCGCACGACGGGGTCCCGCATCTCCGCCAGTAGGTCGCCGCTGGCATCGGTGATCCGATCCGCGAGCCACTGCAGGTCGTCGACGACCCGCACCAGCGCACGACTGCCCGCCGTCAGCCCGACGGGTCGGAAGTCGGCGCCCAGGAAGTTGACCCGTAACGCGCCCATGGCCGACGTCACGTCGTCGGCGGTGGCCACGCCGTCGAGACGGTCGGCCAGCGTTCGGCACACCAGTGCGGCGTGACGGCGAAGATCGTCGTGGTGTCGGGGCGGTAGCAGGAACAGCGCGGCGGGCACGGCCAGCGCGAGCGCGATGCACCAGCCCAGGAGTCGCTCGGGAATCGGCCCAGCGGGCGTGCAGGCCGGCAGCACGAAGACCATCAGCGTCGACCGCTGTCCCGCCGCGACGATCTCGCTCAGCACCCCGGAGAACGTGACCGCCACCGCCACGACGAACATCGCCACCACCGCGAGCCAGGGGATCGGCGCCACCAGCGTGCCCAAGGTGATGAGGATGACGCCGTTGACCGCGAGACCGCCGTAGGCCAGCGCTCGCGCGGGCCGGTTGCCGGGGAAGTCGACGGTTATCAGCAGCGCCACCGAACCGAAGATCGCGAACAACGGTGTCTGTGAATCACTTCCGACGGCGAACCCGACGGCGGCGGCCAGCGGCAGCACGATCGCGGCTCGCAGCGCCCGCCGCGCCGCGTCGTTCTCCGGGTCGCGCGTCCTGACCCGATCGATCGCCCGGCGCCATGGACCAGCCGGGATCAGCATGAAAGCCGATGGTAGACCGGCGCGTCAGGTGATGTCCGGCACCGAGCCGAACCGGCCGGAATCGAGGGCTTCGAGGAGTTGGGCACCGATCCATGCCAGGTCCGTGGAGGCCAACGGCAGCCGGGACTGCTCATAGCCGATCAGCAGATACATCGCCGAGGAGGCGAACACCCGGGCGCGGTGCTCGTCGGCCAGGAGGGCGAATGCTGCGTCGACGAGCACGTCGAACCGTCGCTGATCGACGGCGGACTGCACGGCCAGCACCTCCGGATCGGTCGAGCTCCACGCCCGGATCGCCGCCTCGGTGCCGTGGGGCAGTCCGAGTGCGGTCTGAATGAACGTCTCGATGCGCCGTCGAGGATCGGACTGTCTGCAGATGGTGGCGATGCTGGCGGCGCGCACCGCGGCCCAGTAGTCGACGAGCGCCCGGGTGTACGCCGACCAACTGGGGAAGTAGTGATAGAAGGAGCCGGTGGTGACGCCAAGACGGTTGCAGACACCGGCCAGCTTGAGGCCCCCGTAACCCAGGTCGGACAACACGTCGAGGCCGGTCTGGAAGTACGACTCCCGTGAAACCGCGCCCGCCATGGGTGAGAACACTAGTTGTCAAGGTGCACGGTGAGCTCGGGGCAGGGGCTGTCAGCTATGTCTGAATTCCGTAATATTCGGCCGGTTTCCCCCGATTGACGGCACTGATGGTTTGCTGGATTTCAAGTTTTTACGCCTCCGCAACCATTTTGGTCCTCGACGGCAGGTGGCTCGTGGCACAATTTGACCGTGCCATACACCGCGACCCGAGGCCCCGGCCGTCCGCCCGCAGCGAAGGCGGCTGAGACGCGCGAGCGCATCGTGCGCGCGGCGCGGGAGGTTTTCAGCGAACTCGGTTACGACGCAGCAACGTTCCAGGCGATCGCGATACGTGCAGATCTGACGCGTCCGGCGATAAATCATTACTTCGCCAGCAAGCGCGTTCTGTATGCCGAAGTGGTCGAGAAGACCAACGAGTTGGTGGTTGCCGACGGCATGGCCAAGGCCGACGGGCAGACCTCACTCCTTAAGCGGCTGTCCGCGTTCTTCTCCGCCGCCATGCAAGCCGATTCCCGGGATCGTTCGGCCGCGGCCTTCCTGGTCACGTCGGTGCTGGAATCGCAGCGCCATCCGGAGCTCAGCCGTGACGAGCACAACTCCCTGAAGACCTCCAGGGCCTTCGTGACCTGGGCTGTTACCGACGCTCTGCAGCGGGGTGAGCTGACGACGGACACCGACGTCGCGACGCTGGTCGAGATGCTCGTCGCCGTGATGTGGGGAATGGGTTTCTACGCCGGCTACGTTGGCGGGCACGATGAACTCACCACGATCGTGGACAAGCTCGAACTTCTCCTGGCGAACAAACTCTGGACGCTTGCCGAGTAACTCGGCAAGATTTCGGCGCACGTCCACGGTGACGTAGGGCACATTGCCGCATAGCTGAACTAACCTTCTCGGTAGCATGGCGAACGACCTGTAGCGGCTACCGAATGAACGGCACCCATGAGCTCCTTGCGCACGCACGACGACAGCTGGGACATCGCCACCAGCGTGGGATCCACCGCGGTGATGGTGGCCGCCGCGCGAGCCGGTGAAACCGAGCGCGAGACACCGTTGATCCGCGACCCGTACGCCAAGATCCTGGTTGCCGGAGCGGGCACGGGCGTATGGGAGTTCATGCTCGACGACTCCTTCGTCGAGAAGGTCGCCCAGGCGGACCCCGAGTCAGCGGCGATCTTCGAGCACATGGGCAACTACCAGGCCGTGCGAACGCATTTCTTCGATGCGTTCTTCGCTGCTGCCGCCGAGGCCGGGATCCGCCAGGTCGTCATCCTGGCGTCGGGCCTGGACTCCCGGGCGTACCGCCTCGACTGGCCCACCGGCACCACCGTCTTCGAGATCGATCAGCCGAAGGTCCTCGAGTACAAGTCGACGACGTTGGCCGAGCACGGCGCGCAACCCTCCGCGGTGCGCCACGAGGTGCCCATCGATCTGCGCTACGACTGGCCCACCGCACTGGTCGAGGCGGGTTTCGATCCTTCGACGCCGACGGCCTGGCTTGCCGAAGGTCTGCTGATGTACCTGCCTGCCGACGCCCAGGATCGTCTGTTCGAGCAGGTCACCGAGCTGAGCGCGCCCGGCAGCCGGGTTGCCGCCGAGACCGTCGGGGTGCAGGCGCAGGACCGACGTGAGCTGATGCGTGAGCGGTTCCAGCGGATCGCCGCGCAGTTCGACATGCAGGACGCCATCGACGTCGGCGACCTGATGTATCACGACGAGAACCGGGCCGACGTCACCGACTGGCTCAACGGCCACGGCTGGACCGCATCGGCGGTGACCTCGCAGGACGAGATGCGCCGCCTCGATCGGTGGGTGCTGCTGGAGCAAACCGACCAGAAGGCGTTCTCCGACTTCGTCGTGGGAGAGCGCGGCTGACCGAGGTCTGTTCGCCAACCGGGTGGTTGGTTAGGATCGGGGCGTTCCTCGGGTCAGGAAGGACTCCCCATGACCACCGAAGCCACAGAAGTTCACGCCCCGCCCAGCACCGCCGTCGACGTTCCGGCGACCGTCGCCCGCCTCCGCAAGACCTTCGCCAGCGGCCGCACCCGTGACGTCGCCTGGCGAAAGCGCCAGCTGGAAGCGCTGGAGAAGCTCGTCACCGACAACGAGCCCGCCATCGCGGCGGCGCTCGAACAGGACCTGGGCCGCAAGCCGTTCGAATCGTGGTTGGCCGACATCGCCAGCACCGCGGGTGAGGCCGCCGACGCCGCCCGCAACGTCGGCAAGTGGACCAAGCGCAAGCACCGCCGCCTCGAATTCTCCCAATTGCCGGGGCGCGGGTGGATCGAGTACGAGCCCTACGGCACGGTGCTGGTCATCGGTGCGTGGAACTTTCCGTTCGCCCTGACGCTCGGGCCCGCGGTCGGTGCCATCGCCGCCGGCAACACCGTCGTCCTCAAGCCCTCCGAAGTGTCGCCGGCGTCCTCCGCGCTGATGGCCGAGCTCGTGCCGAAGTACCTGGACTCCGACGCGATTGCGGTCATCGAAGGCGACGGGTCGGTCAGCCAGGAACTGATCGCGCAGGGCTTCGACCGCCTGTGCTTCACCGGCGGTACCGAGATCGGGCGCAAGGTCTACGAGGGTGCCGCCAAGCACCTCACCCCGGTGACGCTCGAGCTCGGTGGCAAGAGCCCGGTGATCGTCGCCGCGGACGCCGACGTTGCCGTCGCAGCCAAGCGCATCGCATGGACCAAGTTGATCAACTCCGGCCAGATCTGCATTGCACCGGACTACGTCCTGGCCGACGCCAAGATCCGCGACGAGTTGGTCAGCAAGATCGGCGAGGCCGTCGCGAGCTTCGAGGCGGGCAACTCCGGTGGCAAGCGCATCGTCAACGAACGCCACTTCGGACGGCTGACCACGGCGCTGGCCGCCACCAAGGGCAAGGTCGCGATCGGAGGCGGCTCCGATGCCGCCACCATCGAGATCCAACCGACGGTCGTCGTCGACCCGGCGGTGGACGAGCCGCTGATGACCGACGAGATCTTCGGGCCCATCCTGCCGATCGTCACCGTGCAATCCCTGGACGAGGCAATCGATTTCGTCAACTCACGGCCCAAGCCGCTGGCGGCCTATCTGTTCACCAAGAGCAAGGACGTGCGTGAGCGAGTGATCAAGGAGGTGTCGGCCGGCGGCATGCTGGTCAACCATCTCCTGTTCCAGTTCTCGACCACCAAGCTGCCGTTCGGCGGCGTCGGGCCGTCGGGGATGGGCGCCTACCACGGCAAGTTCGGCTTCGAGGAGTTCAGCCATCGCAAGTCGGTGCTGACCAAGCCAACCCGACCCGATCTCACCGCCATGATCTACCCGCCGTATACAGAGAAGGCGTGGAAGCTGGCGCGGAAGCTCTTCTAGCCCTGGCAACACAACTCGTCATGTCCGTTCACTGAAGATCAAGAGTTAGGAACGCAATGCCCGGAGTGCAGGATCGCGTCATCGTCGTCACCGGAGCCGGTGGCGGGTTGGGCCGCGAATACGCCCTGACCCTTGCCCGCGAAGGTGCCAGCGTCGTGGTCAACGATCTCGGTGGGTCCCGCGATGGCTCGGGCGCCGGGCACAACATGGCCGACGAGGTGGTCAAGGAGATCAAGGACGCCGGCGGACGCGCGGTCGCCAACTACGACAGCGTCGCCGAGGCCGAGGGTGCCGAGAACATCATCAAGACGGCGATCGACGAGTTCGGCAAGGTCGACGGCGTAGTCAGCAACGCGGGCATCCTGCGCGACGGCACGTTCCACAAGATGACGTACGAGAACTGGGACGCCGTGCTCAAGGTCCACCTCTACGGCGGGTACAACGTGCTGCGCGCCGCATGGCCGCACTTCCGCGAGCAGAGCTTCGGCCGCGTGGTCGTCGCCACGTCGACGAGCGGGCTGTTCGGCAACTTCGGCCAGGCCAACTACGGCGCCGCGAAGCTCGGCCTCGTCGGGCTGATCAACACGCTGGCCCAGGAAGGCGCGAAGTACGACATCAAGGCCAACGCCGTCGCGCCCATCGCCGCGACCCGGATGACGCAGGACATCCTGCCGCCCGAGGTGTTCGAGAAGCTCACGCCCGAGTACGTCGCGCCCGTCGTGGCCTACCTGTGCACCGAGGAACTGCCCGACACCGACTCCATCTTCATCGTTGGCGGCGGAAAGGTACAGCGCACCGCGCTGTTCCAGAACGACGGCGTGACCTTCTCCGAAGTGCCTTCGGTCGACGACGTCGCCGCCAAGTGGGGCGAGATCACCGATCTGTCCGCGGCGCAGTCGGCCAGCTTCAAGCTCGGTTAGTCCGTGAAGGCGCTTGTCGCGCAGGAACTCTCGGGGCCCGCTGGCCTGGTCTACACCGATGTTGATGACGCCGCCGGGGACGGCATGGTGGTCATCGACGTCGGTGCCGCCGGGGTCGCCTTCCCCGACCTGTTGCTGATCAAGGGCGAGTACCAGCTCAAGCTGGACCCGCCGTTCGTGCCGGGAACCGAGGTCGCGGGTGTCGTTCGCTCGGCACCCGTTGACTCGGGTTTCGTCGTGGGACAGCGGGTGTCGTCGTTGACGATGCTCGGCGCGTGGGCCGAGCGGGTGGCCGTCCCGGCAGCAGGCGTGACGGCGACCCCCGACGGCATCGACGATGGATCCGCGGTGTGCCTGCTCGGCAACTACTACACGATGTACTTCGCGTTGGAGCGGCGCGGGGCGCTGCGGGCCGGGGAGACCGTCCTGGTGCTCGGCTCCGCGGGCGGAGTCGGAACGGCCGCCATCCAGATCGCCAAGGCGATGGGCGCCAAGGTCATTGCGATGGTGCACCGCCCCGGCGCGGAGGAGTTCGTCGAATCCCTCGGCGCCGATGTGGTGCTCCCGCTGACCGACGGCTGGGCCGCGGCAGTCCGCGAACACACCGATGGCCGTGGAGTCGACATGGTGGTCGATCCCGTCGGTGGAGAGGCGTTCGACGACGCCATCCGGGTGTTGGCCACCGAGGGCAGACTCCTGGTGCTCGGCTTCGCCTCCGGCGGCGGCATCCCCTCGGTGAAGGTGAATCGGCTACTGCTGCGCAACGTCAGCGTCGTCGGCGTCGGCCTCGGGGAGTTCATCAATCGCACACCGGGTTCGCAGGCGGAGATCGGCGCCGGGTTGGGCAAGCTCGTCGACGCTGGGCTGCGGCCACCGCCACCGGTGCGGTATCCGCTGTCCGACGGCCGGGCGGCGTTGGAGAGCCTCGCCAACGGAGGGGTTCGCGGCAAGGTCGTGCTGGAGCCGTGACGAGCGCTCCAAAGGCGTTGGCGTTCGACGTCTTCGGCACGGTCGTCGATTGGCGCAGCAGCATCATCGGTGAGCTGGAGATGTTCGGTGAGCGACACGGGGTGGCGGAGGACTGGGCGACGTTCGCCGATGCTTGGCGGGGCGGGTATCCCGCCGCGATGGACCGCGTCCGCAGTGGCGAGTTGCCGTGGTTGAAGATCGACGCGCTGCACCGCCTGATCCTCGACGACCTGCTCGATGAAGCGGGCATCGGAGAGCTCCCCGACGCCGACGTCGGCGAACTGAACCTCGCGTGGCACCGGTTGGACCCGTGGCCGGACACCGTGGCGGGGTTGACGCGCCTGAAGCAGAACTTCGTCATCACCACGCTGTCCAACGGAAACGTGTCCCTGCTGACCAATATGGCCAAGAGGGCCGGGTTGCCTTGGGACTGCGTCATTTCCGCGGAGCTCTTTCACCATTACAAGCCGGATCCCGAGGCCTACCTGGGATGTGCAGATCTCCTCGACGTCGCGCCGGGGGAGCTCATGCTCGTGGCCGCGCATCCCAGCGACTTGCGGGCGGCGCGGGACGCGGGCCTGCGGACGGCCTATGTCGCGCGCCCGCTCGAGCGCGGCGAGGGCCGCCGACCGCCCAGGTTCGACGATGGCGAGTTCGACGTCACGGCCGACGACTTCTTGGACCTTGCTGCCAAACTTGGTGCATGAACACCGTCGAGACCCTGCTCGTCGCGATGGTGATCGCCATCGGCCTGATCGGCATCCTGGTGCCCCTGCTGCCGGGCAGCGTCCTGGTGTTCGCGGCGATCGCGGTGTGGGCGTTCGTCGAGTCGACGACGGTCGCGTGGGTGACGCTGGGCGTGGTGACGGCGATTCTGGCCGGCGCGCTACTGGTCAAGTACCTGTGGCCGATGAAGCGGATGCGTAGCGCGGACGTCGGCACGTGGAGCCTGTTGGCCGGTGGCGCGCTCGGCATCGTCGGCTTCTTCGTGGTCCCGGTCGTCGGTCTGGTCATCGGTTTCGTGCTGGGCGTCTTCCTCGCCGAGCTGGCGCTGCGGCGCAACTCCCGGGTGGCGTGGGCCTCGACCAAGCATGCGATCAAGGGCGTCGCGCTGTCGGTCGGAGTCGAACTGGCCGGCGCGCTGCTGGCGACGATGGTGTGGGTGGCTGGAGTCCTCCTGGTCTGAGGGGCATGATCAGTCCATGTCCGAAACCAAGATCACCGTCATCTACGACAACCCGACCGACCCGGAGGCCTTCGAAACGGCTTACGAGGCAGAACAATTGACTGCCGCTCGCGCCATTCCCGGTCACATTCGCTTCGAGACGTCCAAGGTGTGGCCGAAGGAGGACGGTTCGCCGACGCCCGCCTACCGGATGATCGACCTCTACTACCCGGACTACGACGCGGCCTGTCTGGCCGTGACCACACCGGAGGCCGGCGCCTTCTTCCAGGCCATGGCGAAACTGTCCACCGGCGGCGTGCGGATTCTGATGTCCGACGTCGAAGTGCCGCGCGACTGACCTACCCCAGCAGGTACTCGCGCAGCCGCGACACCTCATCGGACGTGACGCCGAGAGCCTCGAGGTAGCCGGCCGACGACCCGTACTGGGCGTCGATCGTGCGCTTCGCGGCGTCGAGGTACTCCGGTCGCACCCCGAGGACTTCCTCACCCAGCCGTGCCTCGGCGAAGGTGACGATCTCCGGAGTGGTCGTCTCCTCCGCGCGATTGCGGATCGATTCCAGAATCCGTTCGCGCAGCTTGGGAACCGCTGCGTTGCTGCGCACGAAGTCCGCCAGGATCGCCTCGCGCGGAACGCCGACGGTCTCCAGCACCAACGCGACCGTCAGACCGGTACGGTCCTTGCCTGCGAAGCAGTGCGCGATCACCGAGCGCTGCTGAGCCAGCAGCGAAATGACCTGTCGCACAGCCGTTTGCGCACCCGGAAGAGTCGGAAAGCGCTCGTACTCCTCGGTCATGAACCGGGCCGCCGCCAGCGCGACATCCTCGTCGTCGGGCTTGGCGGTCATCATCTTCTCGAACGCGCTCTCGTGCGGTGCGTCGGGCTGGTCGGCGGCGAGTTCGTGGAACGGCAACAGGTGCACCGCCACGCCGTCGGGTACCTGACCAGGACCTCGACGCTCCACCTCGCGCAGCGACCGGAGGTCGGCGACGTCGTCGATGCCGAACCCGGCCATCGCCGAACGGCCGGCCTCGTCCAACCGGCTGAGCTCACTGGACCGGAAGAAGCGACCCGGCCTGATGCCCGTCTCCTCGGCGACGTCGCGGAAGTTCCACGCTCCGGAGAGCTCGTCGCCCGTGGAGACCACTACGTGGTCACCGCGGCCGCGAGAGCGCTCTTCTCGCGGCCCAGTTCGGCGCGGGCGATGCTGCGCATGTGCACCTCGTCGGGGCCGTCGAACAGGCGCATCGCGCGGTGCCAGCCGTAGAGCCGCGCCAGCGGGAAGTCGTCGGTGACGCCTGCGCCGCCGTGCACCTGAATGGCGCGGTCGAGCACGTTGCACGCCATCTGGGGAGCGACGGCCTTGATCATCGCGACCTGGTTGCGGGCTTCCTTGTTGCCGTGCTGGTCGATGGTCCAGGCGGCCTTCTCGCACAGCAGCCGCGCCTGATCGATCTCGTTGCGCGACAAGGCAACTTGCTGCTGCACCACACCCTGCTCGGCCAGCGGCTTGCCGAACGCGATGCGCTTGTTGACCCGGTCGACCATCAACGCCAGTGCCCGCTCGGCGACCCCGATGGCGCGCATGCAGTGGTGAATGCGGCCGGGGCCGAGGCGGGCCTGGGCGATCGCGAACCCGCCGCCCTCCTCACCGAGCAGGTTCGTCGCCGGTACCCGCACGTTGTCGAACACGATCTCGGCGTGCCCGTGCTGGTCCTGCCAGCCGAAGACGGGAAGCGAGCGCAGGATGTTCACCCCGGGGGTGTCGATGGGCACCAGGATCATCGACTGCTGCTGATGGCTCGCGGCGTCGGGATTGGTGCGGCCCATCACGATCAGGATCTTGCAGCGCGGATCGTTGGCGCCCGAGGTCCACCACTTGCGGCCGTTGATGACGTAGTCACCGCCGTCGCGCAGCATCGTCGTCTCGATGTTGCGGGCGTCGCTGGAGGCCACCGTGGGCTCCGTCATGGCGAACGCGCTGCGGATCTCGCCGGCCAGCAGCGGCTCCAGCCACTGCTTGCTCTGCTCCGGCGTCGCGAAGAGATGCAGCGTCTCCATGTTCCCGGTGTCGGGTGCCGCGCAGTTCAGCGCCTCCGGCGCCAACTCCATGCTCCACCCCGACAGCTCGGCCAGCGGCGAGTACTCCAGGTTGGTCAGCCCCGACTCCGAGGGCAGGAACAGGTTCCACAGACCGCGGTCCTTGGCGAGCTTCTTGAGCTCCTCGACCACCGGTGGCACGGTGTGGTCGTCGCGGCCGGCCTCCAGCCGGTACTGGTCGTAGGAGTGCTCGGCGGGGAAGATGTGCTCCACCATGAAGTCGGTGAGCCGTTGGTGGTAATCCTGCGCTTTAGCCGACCGTGCGAAGTCCATGACCGCCACGATATGACACCCGTAAAGTCAGCCGCCGAGCACGGTCACGTCGCCGGTCGCCCCGTCGACTTCGATGAGCGTGCCGGTGGAGAGCCGGGCGGCCGCCCCGCGGGCATTCACGACGCACGGCACGCCGAATTCGCGAGCCACGATCGCCGCGTGCGACGTCGGACCACCCAATTCCGTGACGACCGCGGCCGCGTAGGCGAACGCCGGCGTGTATCCCACGTCGGTGACCTTGGCGACGAGGATCTCGCCCGGTTGAAGGTCGTCGATGGTCTCGGCATGCACGATGCGGACCAATCCGCGGACCCGGCCCCCGGACACCCCGATGCCGTGCAGGACCTCGCCGCTGCGGAAGGCATCTCCCGGGCCGTTGGACGGTATCCACTGGCCGCTGAAGGCCTCCGGGGTGACGGTGTGCTGCAGCGCCACCTGTTCGGCACGACGGCGCGCGACGATGCCCGCCAGGTCCGGCGGCGGTGCGTCCAACTCGTCGACGAGCAGATAGAACACGTCGTCGACCTCGGAGAGCTCGCCCGCCTCGACCATGCGGCGACCCTGTTCCCGCAGCAATCGTCGGAGCACCCAGATGGCGCGGACCATCCGGTCGCGGCGCACCTCGCGCTCCCGGATCTGGCTGGCGGCGGCGACGCCCACCGGCCGCGCTCGGAGCGGCACCCGGGGCAGGACGGGCAGCTCCCGAGGGGTGGCCGTCAGAGCCTTGGCCACCATGCGGGTCAACAGCTCGGGGTCGTCTGCGTATGTCGCGCAACGCATCTCGACCTCGCCCGGCCCCCGGTGCCCGATGAGGGCCAGCTCGCGGGTCAGCGCGGCGGAGAACTCCGGAGCCTGCGCGGCGAGGGCGTCGGCGTCGATCGTCGGTTCGGACAGCAGCCGCGCCGCGACCGGGTCACGGCGGGCGGCGGCCGCGAGGCGGTGTACGGCGCTCAGCGCCTGCGCACTGACCAGCTCGTCACCCGCGGCGGGCATGACGTCACGGCCGCAGAGCAGACGCATGACCACGCCGTACCCGGCACACAGCAGGATCGACGCCGAGGACAACACCCACCCGTGCACGACGTGATCGCGGCCGAGCAGCATCAGCTCGCGGAGCCGGCGGTCCGACAACTCGTCGGGGCGCTCGGCTGCCGACTCCAGTCGCGCAACGTCGCGCACGAAGTCCTTGGTGTCGCGGTTCGAGCCCGCGGACAGGCCGATCAGGCAGTTCGCGAAGGTCAACCCGCCGCGGAGTTGGCGCACGATTCCGCGGGGCTCGACGGGCGGCAGATGCTCCCCGAACAACTCCAGGCCGTCCTCGGTGTGCCCGAAGAAACCGGAGAGCACCAGGTTGGGGTCGATGAACGGCACCGTATGCGCCATGAAGTGTCCGGTGGTGATGCCCGCGTAGAGGCGATGGCCGAACACACCCGTCGTCCGGACCGACATCTCGCGCTGTACCGCGCCACCTGGGCGCAGCCGCTCGGAGATGACCAGTCCGGCCGCACGCGTACCCAGCACCGTGACCGACGCCGACGACGGGGAGAACGGACCCGCCAGTGCCTCCGAGAGGTTGGTCGCGATGAACGCGGGGAACCTGGGATCGATGGGGGTGTCGAACTCGCCGTTGGCGCCGCCCGGGCCGGCGGGGACGGGATCGACGCCGTCGGGCGCGGGGGCGTCGACCGCGGGGATCTCGAGCACGCGGGGTAGTCGCCACGGAATGTCGCGGACGGAGTTGCCCACCGTGAGCCGGCCCCGGCACGCGAGTGCGAAGTCCTCGATGGTCTGCGCCACGTCGTATCCGGGCGTGAATCCCCAGTCGTCGCGAAGGGTGCTGGTGTCCAGGGCGGACGGGGCGGACGGGCGCCGGCGGACGAAGCGCCGCAAGGGTTTTGGGATACCGACGACCGGGCGGCCGCAGGCGGCGGCGATCGCGCGCAGGGTGGTGTGTCCGTCGGCGGCGACGTCGACCCGGCCCGCAGGCACGCTTTCGTCGAGCAGTGCCCGCACCAACAGCCGTTCGACGTCGTGCTGGTGAACGACCTGAAGCGGTCGGTCCGCGGCGCCGTCGGCGTCGAGCACCACCGCTGCGGAGAACGTCCGGAGCACGGCGTCGTCGACGTGGCGGCCCAGCATCAGTGCCGTCCTGACGACGATTGCGTCATCGAGCCCGCTGGGCGGCGACTCTTCGACGGGCGAGGTCGCGCACAGGGTTACGACACGGCCGACGTCCGCCGTCCGCAACGCGTCGATGCCCTCGGTCCCTGCACAGTGCAGGACCGCGTCGGCACCCTTCAGGACGTCTGCGTCGTAGCGGTGCGAGACGACGAAGTCGACTGAACCCGGCCAACTCTCGGGGCGCCGCACCCCGATGCCCACGACCTCGTGGGTCAGGCTGGTCAGACGTGCTGCCACCCCGCGCCCGAGGGCGCCGTCGGCTCCCGTGACGACGATCCTCATGAACGCCTAGGAGTCATCGTCGTCGTCGCTGAACGCCGCCAGGAGATCCTGTAGGTCCATGTCGGCGATGTCCTGCGACCTCGGCTCGGTCGCGGCGGCGGCATCGCCCGTGTCCGCTCCGCTGCCCTGTGCAGCGAGGTTCAGGAGCATGTCGAGAACCCCGGCCTGGCGCAGTCGCTTCACGGGGATCGACGCGACGACGCGCTGGAGCTCCTCGTCGACCGCACTCGCCGCAGGCGCCTGCTCGGACTCTCCGACCAGCTGCGTGCGGAAGTACTCCGCGATCGCCGACGGGTTCGGATAGTCGAAGATCAGCGTCGGTGACAGCGTGAGCCCCGTCGCGGCCTTCAAGCGGTTGCGCAGTTCGACGGCCGTGAGCGAGTCGAAGCCGTGATCCTGGAACGCCAGATCCGGTGCGATCGCCTGCGGATTCGGCAGACCCAGCACCGTCGCCATGTGCGACCGCACCAGGTCGAGCAGAAGATCGTGCTGCTCGTCGGTGGGCAGCCCCGAAAGCCGTTGCGACAGTGCCGATCGCGATTGTGCCGCGGCCAGCGAGTCGCCGACCTGACGACGGGCCGGACCCGAGATCAGATCGATGAACATCGGCGGCAGCGTCCCCGCGGCGGACTTGGTCCGCAGGGCGACACGGTCGATCCGCGCCGGCACCAGGAACGGCTCGTCCACGGTGAGCGCTTCGTCGAACAACGACAGCGCATCGTCGACCGCCAAGGCGAGGATGCCGTCGCGGTTGAGCCGCGCGAGGTCGACGTCCTGCAGGTGGCCGGTCATCCCGCTGGCCTGCTCCCACAGCCCCCAGCCCAGCGACATGCCGGGTAGCCCGTTGGCGCGCCGGTGTGCGGCCAGGGCGTCGAGGTAGGCGTTGGCCGCTGAGTAGTTCGCCTGCCCGGACGCGCCGACCAGACCCGCCATCGAGGAGAACATCACGAAGGCGGACAGATCGAGATCACGCGTCAGCTCGTGCAGGTTCCACGCGGCATCGACCTTGGCGCGCAACACCGCATCGACCCGGTCCGGCGTCAGCGATGTCAGCACCGCGTCGTCGATGACGCCCGCCGTGTGGATGACCGCCGACAGCGCGTGCTGGTGGTCGATGCCCGCCAGGCTCTTGCCGAGAGCATCGCGATCGGCGGCGTCCGCGGCGACCACCTGGACGTGGGCGCCCGCATCGGTCAGTTCGGCAACCAGTTCCGCGGCGCCAGGAGCGTCGGGTCCGCGGCGCGAGAGCAGCACCAGATGGCGCACACCGTGATTCGCGACGATGTGACGGGCCACCGAGGCGCCCGCCATACCGGTGCCGCCGGTGATCAGCACGGTGCCGCCTGCCCACGCGTCGGGCATGGTCAGCACGACCTTGCCGATGTGGCGGGCCTGGCTCAGATGCCGCAGGGCAGCCGGAGCCCGACGCACGTCCCACGTCGCGACGGGCAGCGGGCGCAGTACGCCGGTGTCGCTCAGTTGGGCCACCCCGGCGAGGATCTTGCCGACGCCGTCCGCGCCTGCCTCGAACAGGTCGAAGGCGCGGTAGCGCACACCCGGGTGGGCGGCGGCGACGGTGTCGGCGTCGCGGATGTCGGTCTTGCCCATCTCCAGGAATGCCCCACCGCGTGGCAGCAGACGCAGCGACGCGTCCACGAAGTCACCCGAGAGCGAGTCGAGCACGACGTCGACGCCGCGTCCGCCGGTCACGGCGAGGAACTTCTGCTCGAAGTCCAGGGTGCGGGAGTCGCCGATGTGATCATCGTCGAAGCCCATGGCCCGCAACGTGTCCCACTTCGGCTGGCTCGCGGTGGCGAACACCTCGAGCCCCCAGTGCCTGGCCAGCTGCACGGCGGCCATGCCGACGCCGCCGGTGCCCGCGTGGATCAACACCGACTGGCCCGGTTGCACGTCCGCCAGGCCGCGCAGCGCGAAGAACGCCGTCGCGAAGCCCACCGTGAAGCCGGCGCCCTGTGCGTAGCCCCAGTCCGCGGGGATGGGCAGCACGACGCGGGCATCGGTGGTGGCGAGCGTGCCGGTGCCCTCGGGGAACAGGCCCATCACCCGGTCGCCGACGGACACGTTGGTCACGTCGGATGCGACCTCGACGACGACGCCCGCCGCCTCGATGCCCATGACACCGCCGCCCGGGTAGAGCCCGAGCGCGATCATGACATCGCGGAAGTTCGCGCCGATGGCTCGCACCGCGACGCGGATGCGCCCGGCTTCCAGAGGCTCGGCGGCGTCCGGAATCTCCTGCAGCGTCAGGTCGTCGAACGTGCCCGTCGAGGCCTCCGCGGCGACCGTCAGGCGCCACGGTGCCCCGCCGTCGGGCGGAGTCAGCAGCGATTCGGCGGCCCGGCTCGGCAGCACCCGCGCGGTGTGCATGACACCATCGCGGATGACGACCTGCGGTTCGCCGAGGGAGACGACCGCGGCGGGATCGAAAGCGTTGCCATCGGTGTCGACCAGCACGACCCGGCCGGGGTGCTCGGTCTGCGCCGCCCGGACCAGACCCCACACCGCAGCGCCCGCCAGATCGGTGACGTCCTCACCCGGCAGCGCCACGGCGCCGTGGGTCGTGACGACCAGCGTCGACGGGCTGGTCGCGTCAGAGGTCTCTGCGAGCCATGACTGCAGACGCTCGAGTGCCACATGAGTCGCACCGTAGACGCCCGATAGATCGTCCGAATCGACTGCCGCAGGGGCAGATTCGAACACCTCGACGACGGTGTCGGCCGATGTGGCCTCGGCCGACGGTGTCGCCGCAGTCCACACCACCTCGAACAACTCGCCGCCACCGGAGCCACCGACCGCGGCCGCCAACTGCTGGGCGGTCACGGGGCGGGCCACCATCGCCTCGACGGACAGCACCGGCAGGCCCAAACCGTCGGCGAGGTCGATCGACATCGAACTGGTGCCGTTCGGGGCGAGCCGCGCCCGGACCGCCGACGCGCCGGAGGCGTGCAGCGAGACCTTCTGCCAGGAGAACGGCAGTGCCATCTCGCCGTCGTTGTCCTCGCGGCTGAGCACCACGGCGTGTAGCGCACCGTCGAGCAGCACGGGATGCACGCCGAACCCGTTTGCCTGCAACTCCTGCGGGATCGCCACCTCGGCGAACACCTCGTCGCCGCGGCGCCACATCGCCTTGAGACCGCGGAAGGCGGGGCCATACTCGTAGCCGCGTGCGGTCAACTCGGCGTAGGCGTCGGAGACGTCGATCTCCCGCGCACCGACCGGCGGCCAGATCGACAGGTCCGAGCCGGGGGCCGACGGCGCGACGCCCAGCTCGCCCTCGGCGTTGAGGATCCACGTGGCTGAATCGCGTTGGGCGCGAGAGAAGATCGATACCACGCGGCCACCGGCCTCGTCGGCCTCGCTGACCACGACCTGGACGGCGACGCCCTCGGCGGGCAGCACCAGCGGTGCGTGCAGCATCAATTCGTCGACGACATTGCAGCCCACTTCGTCGCCGGCCCGGATCGCCAACTCGACGAAGCCCGCACCGGGGAAGAGCACGACGCCCGCAACGGCATGGTCGGCCAGCCACGGCTGCGACGACACCGACAACCGGCCCGTCAGCACCACGCCACCGGATTCCGGTGACTCGACGACCGCGCCGAGGAGTGCGTGGTCGGTCCCGCCGAGCCCGAGGCCCGCGGCATCGGTCGAACCGGACCCGTTGCTCGACAGCCAGAAGCGACGCCGCTGGAATGCGTAGGTCGGCAGATCGACCAGTTGCCCGCCGTCGCAGGCCTGGCGCCAGTCCACGTCGACCCCTGACACCGCGAGGGTGGCCAGCGCCGTCATCAGCGCCGTGGGTTCGGCGCCATCCTTCTTGATCGTGGACGCCGTCACCGGCTCGGACTCGGTGAGCGACAACGAGATCGACGCGGTCAGCCCGCTCGCCGGTCCCACCTCGAGGAACCGGGTGACCCCCGCCGACTCGAGGAACCGGGCGCTGTCGGCGAACCGGACGGCCTCGAGGATGTGGCGGGCCCAGTACGGCGCGGTCGCGAAGTCGGGTCCCGCCAGCTCACCGGTCAGGTTGGAGATGACCGGAATCCTTGGCTCCGACAACGTCATTCCACCGGCCACCGTGCTGAACTCCAGCAGCATCGGCTCCATGAGCGATGAGTGGAAGGCGTGCGATACCGCGAGTTGGTGGATACGGCAGCCGTTGGCGCGAGCCTCCTCGGCGATCGCCAGCACGGGCTCCTCGGGACCGGAGATCACGACCGAGTCGGGTCCGTTGACGGCGGCGATGCCGACGCCGTCGCGCAGCAGCGGCCGCATCTCGGCCTCGCTCGAGGACACCGCGACCATGGCGCCGCCCTCGGGCAGACGCTGCATCAGCCGCCCGCGCGCCGCGACCAGGGCGGCGGCGTTCTCCAGCGACAGCACGCCCGCGACGTGCGCGGCCGTCAGCTCGCCGATGGAATGGCCGAGCACGTAATCGGGCTGTAGACCCCAGGATTCGAGCAGCCGGAACAGCGCGACCTCGATGGTGAACAGCGCGGGCTGCGCGAACTCGGTCGAATCCAGTACCGCCGCGTTGCTGCCCCACATCACGTCGCGGATCGGGCGCAGCAGGTGGCGGTCCAGTTCGCGGGTGACCGCGTCGAACGCGTCGGCGAAGACGGGGAACTCGGCGTGCAGTTCACGTCCCATGCCCAGCGTCTGTGCGCCCTGGCCGGGGAAGACGAACGCCGTCTTGCCCGAGCCGGAGGCTCGCCCGCGGACGGTGCCGGGTCCCGGCTGATCGTCCGCGAGAGCACGCAGTTCCGCGAGCAACGACTGCCGGTCGCCGCCGAGCATCACTGCGCGGTGCGGGAACGACGCGCGGCCACCCAGCGTCCAGCCGACGTCGATGGCGTCGAGTTCCGGGTGGGCGTCGACGTGCTCGGCGATCCGGCGTGCCTGATCACCCAGCGCCTCAGGTGATTTGGCCGACAGTGCCCACGGCACGACGGCGGGCTGGTGGACCCCGACGGTCGATGCGACCGACGGCGGCGCCTGTTCGATGATGACGTGCGCGTTGGTGCCGCTGATGCCGAAGGACGACACCCCGGCCCGGCGCGGCGTGCCGTTCTCGGGCCACGGCTGCGCCTCGGTGAGCAGGGCGACCGACCCCATCGTCCAGTCGACGTGCGGGGTGGGCTCGTCCACGTGCAGCGTGGCGGGCAGCTGCTCGTGGCGCATCGACTGGACCATCTTGATGATGCCCGCGACGCCGGCGGCGGCCTGGGCGTGGCCCATGTTCGACTTGACCGAGCCGAGCCACAGCGGATGGTGCCGGTCCTGGCCGTAGGTCGCCAGCAGCGCCTGGGCTTCGATCGGGTCACCGAGCGTGGTGCCGGTGCCGTGGGCCTCGACGACGTCGACGTCCGCGGCACTGAGGCCGGCGTTGGCCAGCGCGGCCCGCAGGACCCGCTGCTGCGAGGGACCGTTGGGGGCGGTGAGCCCGTTGGACGCGCCGTCCTGGTTGATCGCCGAACCGCGCACCAACGCCAGTACCCGATGGCCGTGGCGCTGCGCGTCCGAGAGCCGCTCGACGACGAGAATGCCGCCGCCGTCGGCGAATCCGGTGCCGTCGGCCGCGCCCGCGAAGGACTTGCACCGGCCGTCGGACGACAACCCGCGCTGCCTGCTGAACTCCACGAAGATGTCGGGGGTCGCATTGACGGTGACACCGCCCGCGAGCGCGAGGTCGCACTCGCCGGTGCGCAGGGCCTGCACCGCCATGTGCAGGGCGACCAACGACGACGAGCAGGCGGTGTCGATCGACACCGCGGGGCCTTCGAGGCCGAGCACGTAGGACACCCGGCCCGACGCCACGCTGGACGCCTGGCCCGTCAGGCGGAAGCCCTCCGCGCCCTCGGCGCCGACGCCGTAGCCCTGGGCGTACACGCCCGCGAACACGCCGGTGGCGCTGCCGCGCAGTGAGGTCGGGTCGATGCCGCCGCGTTCCAGTCCCTCCCAGGCGAGCTCGAGGAACAGGCGCTGCTGCGGGTCCATGGCCAGCGCCTCGGTCGGGGAGACCCCGAAGAAGGCCGGGTCGAAGTCGGCCGCGTCCTGGAGGAAGCCGCCCGTGCTGGCGTAGGACTTGCCGGGGGCGTCGGGGTCGGCGCTGAACAGGTCGGTGAGGTCCCAGCCGCGGTCGGTCGGGAAGTCCGTGACCACGTCGCGACCCGCGGCGACCATGTCCCACAACGCTTCCGGTGAGTCGACGCCGCCGGGATAGCGGCACGACATGCCGACGATGGCGATCGGCTCGTCGGCGACCGAGGCCGCCGTGGTGGTGTGGGCCACCTCCTGCGGCGCACCCGCCAACTCCTGGCGGATGTAACCGGCCAGCGCCGCAGGCGTCGGGTAGTCGAAGATCAGGGTCGGCGACAGCGCGAGGCCGGTCGCCGTCTTCAGTCGGTTGCGCAGCTCGACGGCGGTGAGCGAGTCGAAACCGTGATCGGAGAACGCGAGCTCCGCGGTGATGGCCTCCGGCTCGGTGTTGCCGAGTACGGCGGCCATGTGCGAACGCAGCAGGTCGAGTACCAGGGTCTGCTGAGCCTGTTCGGTCAGACCGTGCATGCGTTGCGCGAGAGCAGATTTCGACTTGGCCGCGACCAGCGAGTCGTCGACGCGGCGGCGGGCGGAGGTGCTGGCGAGCTGCGCGAACATCGGCGGCAGCAGACCTTCGGCCGACCGGGACCGCAGGGCGGCGCGGTCGATCCGGACCGGGGCAAGCAGCGGCTCGCCGACCACCAGCGCCGAGTCGAACAGCGCCATGGCGTCCTCGGTCGACATCGCGAGGATGCCGTCGCGGCCCAACCTGTTCAGGTCCGCATCCGCGAGGTGCCCGGTCATGTCGCTGGCCTGCTCCCACAGACCCCACGCCAGGGAGTTGGCGGGCAGCCCGTGGGCGCGCCGGTGGGCGGCCAGGGCGTCGAGGAACGTGTTGGCCGCGCAGTAGTTCGCCTGTCCGGATGAGCCGACGACACCTGCCATCGACGAGAACATCACGAACGCAGCGACATTCGTCTCGAGGCTGAGCTCGTGCAGGTTCCAGGCCGCGTCGACCTTGGCCCGCAGCACCGGATCGATGCGCTCGGGTGTCAACGATCCGACGACGGCATCGTCGAGCACGCCGGCCGCGTGAATCACAGCCGACAGCGGGTGTGCGGGATCGACGGAGCCGAGGACGGCGCGCAGTTCCGCACGGTCGGCGGCGTCGGCGGCGAGCACCCGCACGTCCGCCCCCGCGGCGGTCAGCTCGGCGACGAGCTCGGCGGCGCCGGGGGCGTCGGGACCGCGGCGTGACAGCAGGGTCAGGTGGCGCACGCCATGGTGTGCCACGACGTGGCGGGCCACCGAGGCGCCTGCCATACCGGTGCCGCCGGTGATGAGCACGGTGCCGCGCGTCCACGCCTCGGGCATCGTCATGACGATCTTGCCGATGTGGCGGGCCTGGCTGAGGTGTCGCAGGGCCGCAGGTGCCCGGCGAATGTCCCAGGTGGTCACCGGAAGTGGGCGCAGGATGCCCTCTTCGAACATCCGCGACAGTTCGACGATGTACTCGTGCATCCGTGGGCGACCGGGTTCGAACAGGTCGAACGCGCGGTAGCGCACGCCGGGGTGGGCGGCGGCGACGGTGTCGGCGTCGCGGATGTCGGTCTTGCCCATCTCCAGGAACGAGCCACCGCGCGGGAGCAGGCGCAGCGACGCGTCGACGAAGTCACCCGCCAGCGAGTCGAGGATGACGTCGAAGCCGCGGCCGCCGGTGACGTCGGCGAACTTCTGCTCGAACTCCAGGGTGCGCGAGTCGCCGATGTGGTCATCGTCGAACCCCATGGCCCGCAACGTGTCCCACTTCGGGCGGCTGGCGGAGGTGTAGACGTCCAGACCCCAGTACCTGGCGAGCTGGACCGCGGCGAGGCCGACGCCACCGGTCGCGGCATGGATCAGGATCGACTGACCCGGCTGCACGTCGGCCAGCTCGCGCAGGCCGTAGTAGGCGGTGGTGAACACGACCAGCGTGGCGGCTGCCTCGGCGTCGGTCCAGCCGGTCGGGATGGGGGCGACCAGGCGGGCGTCGGCCTGAACGACGGTGCCGGTGCCCTCCGGGAACAGCCCCATCACGCGGTCGCCGACGGCGAAGTCGGTGACGCCCTCGCCGACTTCGAGCACCACGCCCGCGCCTTCGCTGCCGAGCAGGGCGTCGTGAGTGAACATGCCGAGGGTGATCATCACGTCGCGGAAGTTGGCCGCGACGGCGTTCATCTCGACGCGAATGTGTCCGGCGCGCAACGGTTCCTCGGAGCGCGGGACCTCTTCGAGAGCAAGGTTGTCGAACGTGCCCGCGGTGGCGATGCCGAGGCGCCAGGGCTTGCCAGAGGTCGGGGGTGCCAGCACGGAGTCGACACCGCGACTGCGCACCACGCGTGCGACGTGGGGGACGCCGGCCCGCACGGCGACTTGCGGTTCGCCGACGGCGAGCGCGGCGGCAACGTCGACCTCACCCTGCCCGTCGACGAGGACGATGCGGCCGGGGTTCTCGGTCTGTGCGGCCCGGACCAGACCCCAGACCGCCGCGCCCGCCAGATCGGTGACGTCCTCACCGGGCAGGGCCACCGCCCCGTGCGTCACGACCACCAGCGTGCCCGGGGACGCTTCGGCGAGCGATGACTGCAACCGCTCCAGCGCGTGGTGGACGGTCGTATGAACCTGTGCCGCAAGGTCTTCCGCGTCGGCGGCGACGGGATCGATCTCGTAGACGGTGTAGGCGTCGGTGGCGGGCTGCGACGTGTCGGGGACCGCGACCGCGGACCACTCGACCTCGAAGAGTTCACCGTCGGCGCTCGCCCGTCCCACCAGCGCGAGCTGCTCGGCGCTGACTGGACGGGTGGTCATCGATCCCACCGAGAGCACCGGGAGACCGAGGCCGTCGGCCAGGTCGATCGACACGGAGTTGGGCCCGACCGGCGCGATCCTGGCCCGTACCGAGGATGCGCCCGCCGCGTGCAGCGCCACTTGCTGCCACGAGAAGGGCAGCGCCAGTTCGTGATCCCCGACGGCAAGCGCGATGGCGTGCATCGAGGCGTCGAGCAGCACGGGGTGGACGCCGAACTCGCCTGCCTGCACGTCCTGCGGGATGGTGACCTCGGCGAATACCTCGTCGCCCCGGCGCCACATCGCGGTGAGCGCGCGGAATGCCGGACCGTACTCGTAACCGCGGGCGGCCAACAGCTCATAGGCGTCGCTGACGTCCTGCGCAACGGCGTTCGCGGGCGGCCACGCCGACAGGTCTGCCGTCGGTGCGCTGACGGACTGACCGACGACCGCCTCGGCATGCTGCACCCACGGCGACTCACCGTCGTCGCTGCGCGAGAAGATGGACACCGCGCGGGAGCCGGACTCCTCTGCGGCGCCGACGAGCACTCGGACGGTGACCCCGGACGGCGCCACCACCAGCGGGGCCTGCAGGGTGAGTTCCTCGACGACCGGGCAACCCACCTCGTCGCCGGCGCGGATGGCCAGCTCCACGAATCCCGCACCGGGGAAGAGGATGACACCGCCGACGGCGTGGTCGGCCAACCAGGGCTGCGTCGAGGTGGCCAGCCGGCCCGTCAGGACGACCTGCCCCGTCTCGGGCACCTCGACGACCGCTCCCAGCAGGGCGTGCGCGGCGCCGTTGAGACCGAACCCGGTGGCGTCCGACGTGCCGGTGCCACCGCCGGACAACCAGAACCGCCGTCGTTCGAAGGCGTACGTCGGGACCTCGACCAAGCGGCCGCCCTCGCACACAGCGCGCCAGTCCACCCCGATGCCGGAGGTGAAGGCCTGCGCCGCGGAGGTGAGGAAGCGGTCCCAGCCGCCCTCGTCGCGGCCCAGCGTCGGCACCACGACCGGCTCAGCCGCACCGACGGTGGCGTCGCGGACGGTGTCCTCGACACCCGCGATGAGCGCGGGGTGCGGGCTGGCCTCGACGAAGGCCCGGTAGCCGTGGCGGCTCGCGGACCGCACGGCCTGGTCGAACTGCACCGTCTGCCGGATGTTGCGGTACCAGTAGTCGGCGTCGAGGGTCGCGGTGTCGACGAGATCGCCGGTGACCGTGGAGAAGAACGCCGTGCGGGTCGATTGCGGCGCGATGCCGGCGAGCGCCTCCTGCAGGCGGCCGTCGATCGCCTCGACCTGTGCCGAATGCGAGGCGTAGTCGACGTCGATGCGGCGGGCGCGGATCTCCAGCGCCTCGCACTGGCGTACCAGCGCATCGAGTGCGGACGTCTCACCGGAGACCACGACGGCGGAGCGTCCGTTGACCACGGCGATGTCGGCACGCTCAGCGGGAATGTCGATGCCCGCCAACAGTTCTCGGGCCCGCTCGACCCCGCAGGCCAACGAGACCATGCCCGCCGAGCCGGACAGCTCGACCAGCAGCTTGCTACGCAGCGCGACCACGCAGGCCGCGTCGCGCAGGGATAGCGCTCCCGCTACGTGGGCGGCGGCGATCTCACCCTGGGAGTGGCCGATGACGGCATCGGGCTTGACGCCGACCGAGGCCCACAGCTCCGCCAGGGACACCATCACGGCGAACAGAGCCGGTTGCACGACGTCGACGCGATCCAGGCTGGGCGCCCCAGGCGTGCCGCGAAGGACGTCGAGCAGCGACCAGTCGACGAACTCCGCGAGCGCTTCGGAGCAGGCCGTCATCTTGTCGGCGAAGACCGGTGCGGCGGACATCAATTCGAGGCCCATGCCGATCCACTGGCTGCCCTGGCCCGGGAAGACGAAGGCGACCTTGCCCACGGGCGTGGCGGTACCACGGATCACGCGCGTGATGTCGGCGTCGGACGCCAGCTCCGAGACGCCGGCGAGCAGCTGGGCCCGGTCGGCGCCGAGCACCACGGCGCGGTGCTCGAAGGACGTGCGGCCTGCCAGCGTCCACGCGACGTCGCGATCGTCGAGGTCGGCGTGTGTCGCGAGGTGCTCGGTCAGCCGGGTGGCCTGCCCGCGCAGCGCGGCCGGAGTCTTGGCGGAGAGGACCCAGGGCAGCACGGCAGCCGGCGGCGTCGCCGCTTCGGCATCGGTCTCGACGGGTGGGGCCGATTCGACGATCACGTGCGCGTTGGTGCCGCTGATTCCGAACGACGAGATGCCTGCGCGGCGAGGTGTCGCGCTTGCGGGCCACGGCTGCGCTTCCGTCAACAGCGAGACCGCGCCCGCGGTCCAGTCGACGTGCGGGCTGGGCGCGTCGACGTGCAGCGTCGCAGGAAGCGACTCGTGACGCATCGACATGATCATCTTGATGACGCCCGCCACGCCTGCGGCGGCCTGGGTGTGGCCCATGTTGGACTTCACCGAGCCCAGCCACAGCGGCTGCGTCCGGTCCTGCCCATAGGTCCCCAGCAGCGCCTGTGCCTCGATGGGGTCACCGAGTGGCGTGCCCGTGCCGTGGCCCTCCACGACGTCGACCTGGGCGGTCGATAGCCCCGCATTGGCCAGCGCCGCGCGCACCACGCGCTGCTGCGACGGTCCGTTGGGCGCCGTCAGTCCGTTCGAGGCGCCGTCCTGGTTGACCGCCGATCCCTTCACCACGGCGAGCACCGGGTGGCCCAGCCGCTGTGCGTCGGAGAGCCGCTCGACGACGAGCACGCCGCCGCCCTCCGCCCAGCCGACCCCGTCGGCCGCCCCGGCGTAGGGCTTGCAGCGCCCGTCGGCGGCGAGGCCGCGATGGCGGCTGAACTCGACGAAGATGGTCGGGGTCGCGTTGACGGTGACACCGCCCGCCAGGGCCATGTCGCACTCGCCGAGGCGCAGCGCCTGGACCGCCATGTGCAGGGCGACCAGCGACGACGAGCACGCGGTGTCGATGGACACCGCGGGGCCCTCCAGGCCGAGCACGTAGGCCACCCGGCCGGACGTCACGCTCGACGTCATGCCGGTGAGACGGTAGCCCTCGATGCTGTCGTTGGACATGCCGTAGCCACCGGCGATCACGCCCGCGAACACACCCGTGGCGCTGCCGCGCAGTGACGTCGGATCGACGCCCGCGCGCTCGAGTGCCTCCCACGACAGTTCCAGCAGCATGCGTTGCTGCGGATCCATGGCGAGTGCCTCGCTGGGCGCGATGCCGAAGAAGCCCGCATCGAAGTCGGCGACGTCGTCGACGAAGCCGCCCGCGCGCGCGTAGGACTTGCCCGGGGCGTCGGGATCGGCGTCGTACAGGCTGGCCACGTCCCAGCCGCGGTCGTCCGGCAGCTCCGTCGTCACGTCGCGACCCGAGGCCACCATCTCCCACAGGTCCTCGGGGGAGTTCACGCCTCCGGGGAACCGACACGACATGCCCACGACGGCGATCGGTTCGCCGGAGCGCTCGAGCAGAGCCCGGTTCTGAGTCTTCAACCGGTCGTTCTGGACGAGTGCCCGGCGAAGCGCCTCGGTGGCGTGTGCGAGTTGATCGGCCATACGGTGTGAAACTCCCTGTCTGGATCACTACGCGTGCAGTGACCCACAAGTATTCGGTACAACGCGCCCATTAGTGGAACCGAGCCGGTCCCGGCGGCGCGCGACGATTCAGCGCGAACGCTGTCAGATCATTGTGTTCCCTGCTTCCCGAGGGTTGTCACGCACCTGCTTAGACTCGGACGGACCTTTCCGAAATTTGCACGCAGCACGGGCGAGACGACGGAGGGCAGCGATGACACTCGGCGCAGGTAGCCGACCCGTTCACGCCGTGCATCGTCATACCGGGACGGCTCTCGACGCCGGTCTGGACGACGCCGCACGTGCGGTCGTCGGCGGCAAGGGACGCGCGGTCGCGGGGATGGCGGCGCTGGGCCTACCCGTCCCGCCGGCGTTCTGTGTGACGTCCGAATGGTGTGACGGATGTATGAACGATCCCACTGTGATCGTCGATCGGATGTGGCAGGACGTGCTGCACGGGCTCGCGGTGCTGGAGGAACGGACGGGGCTGACGTTCGGGGCGGGTCCCCGCCCGCTGCTGGTATCGGTGCGCAGCAGTGGCGTCACCTCCATGCCCGGCATGCTCGACACAGTGCTGAATGTCGGGATCGACGACGCCGTGGGTGACGCGCTCGCCGAGCGGTACTCGCCCCGATTCGCCCACGACGTCCGGGAGCGGTTCCGCCGGGGTTACCAACTTCCGGTGCCCGACGAGCCCCTGGTGCAGCTGCGGGGCGCCATCGAAGCCGTGGTGTCGTCGTGGTCGTCGAGCCGAGTCGACACCTATCGCGCGCACCACGGCCTGGATCGCGGTGGCATCGCAATCGTGTTGCAGGCCATGGTGTTCGGCAATCTCGACTCGAACTCGGGCACCGGGGTATTGTTCACCCGCGATCCGGTGACGGGTGCCTCCAGCCCGGTCGGCGAGTGGCTCCCCGCCGCCCAGGGCGACGACGTGGTGTCGGGGACCAGGGACTGCGAGCCCCTCGACGCGATGCGAGAGCGCCTTCCCGACGCGTACGACGAGCTGCTGGAGGCGGGCGCGCGCCTGGAACGACTCGCTTCCGACGTACAGGACGTCGAGTTCACCGTCGAGGCGGGCAGGTTGTGGCTGCTGCAGTCCCGTGTGGCGAAACGTTCTCCGCGGGCCGCGGTGCGGCTGGCCTTGGCGTTCTACGACGAGGGCGTGATCGACGGCGTCGAGGCCATCCGTCGGGTGAGCCCCGAGCAGCTCGCCTCCCTGGTGGACGTGCGCTCGGCGCCGACCGGCCCGCCGCTGGTCACCGGTGCGGCGGCCTGTCCCGGCATTGCGTCCGGGTTGGTGTGCGTGACCAGCGATGACGCCATCGATGCGGCCGACGACGGGCGCGACGTCATCTTGGTGCGTCCGACGACGAGCCCGGATGACGTCGCCGGAATGATGGCGGCCAAGGCCGTCGTCACCGAGGTCGGCGGGTCCGGAAGTCATGCCGCGATCGTCGCGCGCGAACTCGGCATCCCGGCGGTCGTCGGCTGTGGGGTCGGGGTCACCGACGTGCTGAGGGGTCGGACCGTGACCGTCGACGGAGATGCAGGAGAGGTGCGTGACGGGGAGTCGTCGGCGTCGGTACCGGCCCATTCCCCAGAGCTGCTCCGCTTCGCCGAGCTGGTGCGCCATGCCGACGCGACGTCTGCCGGGGCCCTGCGAGCAGTCCTGCCGGGGGACCTCGCGTGAGTGACGCCGATGAGCTGGCGACCCTGCAGGCGGTGCGGCTCAAGGGCCGGGTGGGTCGTAGCGAGCTGCCGGGTCCCGTCGACGGGCTGATCGACACCGGACTGCTGGTCGACGCGCCGACGACCAGGCTCACCGATGAGGGCCGCCACCGCCTGGCCGAGCTCCTCGCCGCCGAGCGCTCCGCCGTCGACCCGGGGGCCGCGGACCACGTCTACGAACGATTCCTGGTGATCAATGCGGCGTTCAAGCCCCTGATATCGCAGTGGCAGCTGGAGCGGGACAGGGCAGGCCCGGACGACGTGACGGCCGTCCTCGCGAAGGTCGACCAAGTACACCGCGACGTGGTGCCGGTGATCGCCTCCGCGAGCGGGCTGACCCCGCGGCTCGGCGTGTATGCCGACCGCCTCGCGGCGGCGTTGGAGAGGGCGCGTGACGGCGACATGTCATGGCTGACCCGCCCGATGGTCGACAGCTATCACACGGTGTGGTTCGAGCTGCACGAGGAACTGATCGGTCTGGCCGGCCGGACGCGCGCAGGAGAGGCCGAGTCCGGCGGCGCAGACTGAATGCCCTGTGCGAAGCTGGCGGCGTGACCGGCGAGAAGGTGCGTGTGGTGGTGGGTGACGATCACCCGCTGTTCCGCGACGGCGTCGTGCGGGCGCTCACCTCCAGCGGGTCCATCGACGTGGTCGCGGAGGCCGATGACGGCGTGTCCGCACTGGCGTTGATCCGCGAGCACGGGCCGCAGGTCGCGCTGCTGGACTACCGCATGCCCGGCCTGGACGGCGCCCAGGTCGCCTCCGCGGTGCGCCGTGATCAGCTCCCGACGCGCGTGCTCCTGATCTCGGCGCACGACGAATCCGCGATCGTCTACAGCGCGCTGCAGGAGGGGGCTGCGGGGTTCATCTCCAAGGAGTCCAGCCGCGCCGAACTCGTCGATGCGGTGCTGAACTGTGCAAAGGGCCGTGACGTCGTCGCACCGAACCTCGCCGCCGGGTTGGTCGGCGAGATCCAACGCCGCAATGACTCCGACACCCCCACGCTGAGCGCCCGCGAGCGGGAGGTGCTCGGCCACATCGCCAACGGTCAGACCATCCCGGCGATGGCCAAGCAGATGTTCCTGGCTCCGTCGACGGTGAAGACCCACGTGCAGCGGCTCTACGAGAAGCTGGGCGTCGGGGATCGCGGCGCGGCCGTCGCGGAAGCGATGCGTCGCGGGCTCCTGGAGTAGCGGTGGATCGCGTGAGCCGGCGAATCGTCGACTATTTCGCCGCCGAACCCGTTCGCGTCTCAGCGCTGCTGCGGCTGCCGCTGATCGCGCTGATGGGCTTCCTGGTGTGGCTGTGGGAGGTCGACAGCTGGTTACCCGAGGTCTACACCACGATCCTCGGCGCGTACGCCGTAGCGGCGCTGCTGTGGGCCGTGGTGGTGTTTCGCGGGCCGGTGCCGTCCTGGGGCGGCTGGGTGTCGACGGGTGTCGACGTGTTGGCGGTGGTGTCGCTGTGCGTCGTCTCCGGGGGTGCCACCGCGGCGCTGCTGCCCGTGTTCTTCCTGCTGCCGCTGTCGGTGGCGTTCGGTGACCGGCCGGTCCTGACCGGCGTCCTCGGTCTGAGCACTGCGGGGTGCTACCTCGGGGCATGGATCGTGTACTCGAAGCGGGACGACCACATGGGGCTGCCCGACGTCGTCTACCTGCAATTCGGATTCTTGATCTGGCTCGCGGTCGCCACCACGGCGCTCTGTCTGGTGCTGACGCGGCGCGCGGCTCGCGTCGCGGCGTTGCTCGACGTACGCCGCAGGCTGGTGGCCGAGTCGATGCAGGCCGACGAGAGGACCAACCGCGAGCTGGCCGAGCATCTTCACGACGGTCCGCTGCAGACGCTGCTGGCCGCGCGCCTGGAACTCGATGAAGTCCGAGAACGCATGCCCGACCCCGCGCTCGACATGGTCTACGCGGCGCTGAACGACACGGCGGCCGGCCTGCGTTCGACGGTGACGGCGTTGCATCCGCAGGTGCTCGCGCAACTTGGTCTGACGCCGGGGGTGCGGGAACTGTTGCGTCAGTACGACTCTCGCGGTGACTTCACCATCGATGCCGAACTCGAAGATGTCGGAAAACCCGTGTCGCAGGCCCTGCTGTACCGGGCGGCACGCGAGCTGCTCGCCAACGTCAACAAGCATGCAGGCGCCACGGCGGTGACCGTTCGGCTGTTCCGCAGGGGCGACCGCGTGGTGCTCACCGTCGCCGACGACGGTGCGGGCTTCGAGCCGTCGATCGTCGATCAACGCGTCGCCGAGGGCCACATCGGGCTGGCGTCCCTGCAAGCCCGATTCGATTCGATGGGCGGTGCGATGACGATCGACTCGGCCACCGGCCACGGCACGACTGTCACGGTCACGTCGCCACCCGAGTAGGACGCCCAACGCGGTCAAAATGGCGGGGCCGGTTCGTCTTCGGATGCTTCGTCTGCTGCGGCGGCAGCGTCGGCGTCGGCGCGGTTGAGTTCGCGCTCCTCGGCGATGCGGCGGGCGCGGTCTTGCGCGCGGGTGGTTTTGCGGCGCGGCATCTTGAGTCCCGGGTTGTGGGCGGGTGGCACGGGTCCGGTCGCCATGGTGGGTGCGGTGGGTGTGCACAGTTCGGGGAACAGTCGTCGGCTGCCCGGTCTGGTGAGGTGTGTTCGGCCGTCGGGGGCTGTCCATTCGACGGTGCCATCGGGGAACTGTCGGTCCTGCCATCCGCCGTCGCCGCCCCAGAATGTCTTGAGCAAGTGATGTTTTCGGCATAGTGCCTTGAGGTTGGAGGCCTGGGTCGGACCGTAGGGCCACGGAATCGTATGGTCGAGATCGCAGTTGGTGGCGGGCGCGCAGCAGCCCGGGAAGCGGCACGTCATGTCGCGGGCGCGGATGAAGTCGGCCAGTTTCTTCGAGGGTGTGTAGCGCTGTTCTGGTGGGGCTTGGCCGGGGTGGACGATCGCGGTGATGGTGGCGCCGAGGGCGGCGCGTCGGGCGATCTCGCCGGGCAGGAACTGTCCGCCCATCATGGCCGCGGGGCGGATCGTGCTGGGCACCGCGGGAGCCAAATCAATCAGCCCGGTGAGGGCTTCGGTCAGGGTCTGCTCCCGCAACGGCTTCGTGAATGCCGACGGCAGGGTGCCGTCGAGGCGTGGTGCGTGATCGGCGGCGGTGTCCTGCGCGGCCGGAGGGGCGGGCGCGTCGGCCGCGTCGGCCTCGGACTGTTCGGAGTCCTGGGAGCCCGCGGCAGCGATGTCCTGCACGGCCGGAGGGGCGGGCAATTCGGAGCGCTGGGAGTCCTCTGCGCCGGGCTCGCTGGGAGCGACGGGCTCGGCCTCTGCATCGCTGGGCGCGACGGGCTCGGCCTCTGCGTCGCTGGGCGTGACGGGCTCGGCCTCGGCGTCGCTGGGCGTGGCGGGCTCGTCGTCGGGTTCGTCGGGCGGCGGCGGTGATGGCGGTGGTGGTGTCTCGGGGCGCGCGTCGAGGGTGTCCTGGTGGGTGACGACGTAGATGACCACTCCGGTGGAGGGCGGGTTCAGGGCGGCGAGGCAGT
>NZ_JAEMTA010000099.1 GCF_016462545.1 Mycolicibacterium sp.
TGACGAACACCATGTCGGCGCCGCGCAGCAGCTCCTCGATGTCGTCCTTGGCGTCGTCGGCAGCCTTGCGGCCGACCTCGGGGTCGGCGCCTGCGCCCAGGCCGCGGGTGGAGTCGCGTCCGACGTCGAGCTTGACGTCGGCATCGCTCATCAACAGCGCCTGAGCGTCGGTGTTGATGGCGATGAACTCGACGCCCTTGAGGCCTTGCTCGATCATTCGGTTGACGGCGTTGACGCCGCCGCCACCGATGCCGACCACCTTGATTACTGCCAGATAGTTGTGCGGGGGTGTCATCGGTAGTCTTCCTCCTGGGCCAACTCTCAACCTCAACCATAGGCTTAGAGTTATGTCAAGTAGTTTCGCGCAAACAGAACGGTAGGGCGATCACCGCGGGTATCCGTGCAGGCGCGCCGAACGTGTCGTGGGATTTTCCCGACGTCGGTGAGCTGACGCCCTATTTGACGGTGGGCAGATCCGGGCTGGACACGTCGTAGGTCGTACCCGGCTGCGTCAGAAGCGCTCCCAGCTTCAGCGCCTTCTCGTCGGTACGCTCGGTCGTCCCCCAGATCACCTGCCTGCCGTCGAACAGCGTCAGGGTGATGGCGGCGACCGACGGCGCCGCGATGCGGCTGACCTGACTGGCCACCTCCGGCCGCAACGCGGTCAGCACCTGCAGCGCCGCCAGCGTGGGCAGGTCGGTGGGGCCGGGCGTGTCGGCGTCGAGGTACGGCAGGCCGGGCGGCGGTGGGGCCGTTGCGAAGTCGACGCCGTCGCGGTCGAACAGATGCGGGCCGTCGGGATAGTCCTTGGCCACCACCGGAACCCGCTCGACGATGGTGATCCGCAGGGTCGACGGGTACTCCCGCTGCACCCTGGCACTCGCCACCCTCCGAATCGTCGCGACGCGTTCGGCCACGGCATCGGTGTCGATCTGCAGCAGCGGCGTGTCGGCGGGAACGGCAGCAGCCTGCTCGATCTCCTCCTGCGTGACGGTCGTCAAACCCGTGATGTCGGTGACGCGCGCCGACATGATGGGCGTGAAGTACAGCAATAGCCCGACACCGACGGCGATGACGCTGACCAAGGCCGACCACATCAACGCCTTCAGGCCCCGAATGAGGCCGCGCGCAGGAGGTTTCGGTTCGTCGGAGGGCCGGCCCGTGACGCGCCGCTTGGCCTCGCGTCTGGCGTGTTCGATTGCCATCGCACGATCCTGGGCCGCGCGCCGCTCCTCGCGCTCACGCCTGGCCCGCCGCCGGGGCCCTTCGAAATCCGCGGCCTCGTCGGCGGCCGACTCGTCGTCGACGGCTGCGGCGTCGGGCACGGCCTGCGGATCTCCTACATAGTTGGGGCCGTCGGCGGTGTCGGTCGGTCCGTCGGTCGGTCCCGTCACGACGACTGCGCCCCCGGCGCGTCCCCGGTCGCCCGCGCCTGCACCGCGGCGAGGATCTCCCGGCCTAGCAACGTCACGTCACCCGCGCCCATCGTCACGACGACGTCGCCCGCTCGCGCCGAACGCGCCACCAACTCGGCGACGGCGGAGAAGTCGGGGACGTACCGCGTCGGCACGGTGACGTGCTCGGCGACGCTCGCTCCGCTCACACCCGCGATGGGCTGCTCCCGCGCCGCGTACACGTCGAGCACGAACACCTCGTCCGCGAGGCTCAGCGCCTGCCCGAACTCGCGCGCGAACGTCTGCGTCCGTGAGTAGAGGTGGGGCTGGAACACCACCAGGGATCGACCGTGCCCGGCGACGGCTCGCAACGCCTCCAGGGTGGCGTGCACCTCGGTCGGATGGTGCGCGTAGTCATCGAAGACGCGGACACCCGCCGCCGTGCCCACCGACTCGAAGCGGCGTCGCACGCCTTCGAACGCGGCAAGACCGTCGAGGACCGTCACCGCGTCCGCGCCCGCCTCCACGGACGCGAGCAGTGCCGCAAGCGCGTTCAGCGCCATGTGCCTGCCCGGTACGGCCAGCCGCATACCCCGCGGCTGCGCCTCGCCGCGCAACTGCACCGTCGCGACGCTGCCGGTCCCCTGCTGTTCCCAATGGACCAGAGCGCCTGCGAGATCCGAGCCGTCGGCGCTGCCGTAGCGGAGCACGCGGACCCCGCCGGCCACGGCACGTTCGGCCAGCGCCGCGGCACCGGGATCGTCGGCGCACACGACGAGCGCACCCCCCGGTCGGAGGCGGGCGACGAACTCGTCGAACACCGCTCCGTAGGCCTCTGCGCTGCCGAAGAAGTCGAGGTGATCGGCATCGACGTTGGTGACCACCGCGACGTCGGGCGTGTACTCCAGGAGTGAACCGTCGCTCTCGTCGGCCTCGGCCACGAAGCATTCGCCGCTGCCGTGGTGCGCGTTGGTTCCGGCTTCCCCGAGATCACCTCCGACTGCGAACGACGGGTCGAATCCGCTGCCCTGCAACGCCACGATGATCATGGAGGTCGTCGTGGTCTTGCCGTGCGTCCCGGTGACCATCACCGTGGTGTAGCCGTCCATCAGACGGGCGAGGACCGCCGGTCGCAGGATGACGGGGATGCCGCGGCGAGCCGCTTCGAGGAGTTCGGGGTTGTCCTTGGGGATGGCGGCGTGCGTGCTCACGACGACGGTCGGCCCCCCGGGCAGCATGTCGAGCGACGACGCGTCGTGGCCGATGCGGACCTGGGCACCGCGGGCGCGCAGCGCGGCGACACCGCGCGACTCCTTGGCATCCGACCCCGACACCAGGCCGCCGCGGTCGAGCAGGATGCGGGCGATGCCGGACATTCCGGCGCCCCCGATGCCGACCATGTGCACGCGCTCCAACTCCGCAGGCAGTTCCCTGGGGTTCATCGGGTCCGCTCCAGCGTGCTCGCGGCGACTTCGAGCACGACCTGGGCCACCCGGCGGGCGGCGTCGCGGTGCCCGGCCAACGCGGCGGCCGTCGTCATCGCCGCCAGCCGATCCGGATCGCCCAGCAGAGCGCGCGCGGTGTCCCCCACGAAGGCCGAGGTCAGATCCGCGTCCGCGACCAGCAGGCCACCTCCCGCTCCGACCACCGGCAGCGCGTTGAGGCGCTGTTCGCCGTTTCCGATCGGCAGCGGCACGTAGACGGCGGGCAGGCCCACGGCGGTGACCTCGGCGACCGTCATCGCACCGGAGCGGCAGATCGCGAGATCGGCGGCGGCATAGGCGAGATCCATCCGGCTGAGATACGGCACTGCGACGTAGGGCCGGTCGCCGGCCATCGGTTCGCGAAGGTCGAGGACGTTCTTCGGACCGTGCGCATGCAGTACCGAAATACCCGCCGCAGCAAGCTCTTCCGCCGCCCCGGCAACCGCCCGATTGAGGGACTGCGCGCCCTGCGAACCGCCGAAGACCAGCAAGACCCTGTCGTCGTCGGCGAACCCGAAGTGAGCGCGGGCCTCCGCCCGCAGCGCCATCCGGTCCAGTGAGGTGATGGCCTCGCGGACGGGCACGCCGACGAGCTCCACCCGTCCCAAGCCCGGATCCGGTACCGCGGACAGGACGCGCTGCGCCGAACGGGCGCCGACCCGGTTCGCCCACCCCGCACTGGCGTTGGCCTCGTGGATCACGACGGGTACCCGGCGCCGCCGCCTGGCGCCGCCGCGGGCCGCCAGGTAGGCGGGCAGCGCGACGTACCCGCCGAACCCGACCACGACGTCGGCCTGGACGTCGTCGAGGATGGTGCGCGTCTGGCGGACCGCCTCGCGGACCCGCAGCGGAAGCCGGACCAGGTCGCCGGACGGCTTGCGGGGAAACGGCACGGGCGTGATGAGCTTCAGGTCGTAGCCGCGCTCGGGCACCAGTCGGGTCTCCAGCCCACGCGCCGTACCGAGGGCGGTGATGCGTACTCCCGGATCGAGGGCGACGAGGGCGTCGGCGACGGCCATGGCGGGCTCGATGTGCCCGGCCGTGCCACCACCGGCGAGGACCACCGAGACACCCCCGGACCCATTCCCCGGGTCGCTTCGCTCCAGCCCGCCGGACTCAGCCTTGCTCACCCGTAACGCTGACCTTCCAGAGAGCGAGCCCGTCGACTCGGTTGACGCTGACGGTCTCCATGATGCCCTGAGCCCCTCGCGGTCCGGTCGGCCGCATCCACCCTGGTGCGCCTGCGATCGTCGGCAGGTGTGCGGGCGGGCTTCGGTTTGGCCTTCGCGGCGGCCTTCGGCTTGGCAGCGGGCTTCGCCTTCGGAGCGGCCTTCTGCTTCGGCTTGGCCGGGGCGCCCTTGTCCTGACGCGTCCGAAGCCGGTCGCGTGCCGTCTCCAACCGGGTCGGTACGTAGGGCTCGGGCAACGGCAGTCGCAGCAGGCGATTGAACCGGTCTTCCCGACCAGCGCGTAGCGCAGCCACCGCCTCTGGCTCGTGCCGCGCCGCGTTGGTGATGATGCCCAACATGAATAGCGTTGTTGCCGTTGAGGTTCCACCGGCAGAGATCAAGGGTAGCTGCAGACCGGTGATGGGCAGCAGGCCAACGACGTAGCCGACGTTGATGAACGCCTGCCCGATGACCCACAGCGTCGTCGCGGCGGTCAGCAGTCGCAGGAACGGGTCCGCGGATCGCCTGGCGATCCGCATCCCGGCGTAGGCGAACAGACCGAACAGACACAGCAGACCGACCGCTCCGACGTAACCGAGTTCCTCACCGATGATCGCGAAGATGAAGTCGTTGTGCGCATTGGGCAGGTAGTTCCACTTGGCGGTGCCCTGCCCGAGCCCGTCGCCGAAGATTCCACCGTTGGCCAGGGCGTAGCGCGCCTGCCGGGCCTGATAACCCGAGCCCTGCATGTCGTCACCGGGGTTCAGCCACGACTGCACGCGATCGGACCGATACCCCTCGGACATCGCGAGGATGCCGGCGGCGATGACGACGGCGAGCAGCGAACTCATGAAGATGCGCAGCGGAAGCCCGGCGTACCACAGCAGGCCCAGCAGGATGATGCCCAGCGACACCGTCTGGCCGAGGTCGGGCTGCAGCACGATGAGGGCCAGCGCCACCACGGCGCCGGGTACCAGCGGGAAGAGCATCTCGCGCACCGACGCCCGCTCCATGCGGCGGGCGGCCAGTAGATGCGCGCCCCAGATGGCGAAGGCGATCTTCGCCAGTTCCGACGGCTGCATCGAGAAACCGGCGATTACGAACCAGCCGCGGGATCCGTTGGCTTCCTTGCCAATTCCCGGAATCAAGACGAGAACGAGCATGATGATCGTGAGGATGAACCCGGGGAACGCCATCTTGCGCATGAACGACACCGGCGTGCGCAATGCGATGTAGAACGCGACCAGGCCGACGACCGTCCACAGCACCTGCTTGGCGAAGATCGCCCACGGCGAGCCGTCTTCGTCGTAGGAGTGCACCCCCGAGGCCGACAACACCATGATCAGACCCAGGGTGATCAGCAGTGCCGCCACGGCGATCACCAGATGGAACGAGGTCATGGGACGTCCGAGCCACACACCGAAGCGCGTACGCGGGACGACGTTCGTCGCGACGGTGCCGGTGCCGCTGCCGGCTGGGGGTTTGCTGCGCCGCATTCGGGCGAAGATGTCGGTCACCGTCGCTACCGAACCACGTCGATCACATGAGTCACAGAAGCAACAGCAGGCTCATTTGTCCCTTGCACCCCAGAATCCTCCCCCGTCACACCGCGAGGTGGGCGGACATCCGCCGCGTGTCGCGCAACGGGACGGGCGGTCCAGCCGCGACTACGCCCCCACCGACGCCAGCCACTCGCTGTAGAACAGGGCCACTCCCAGCCCGCAGGCGATGGCGGTGAGCAGCCAGAACCGGATGATCACCGTGGTCTCGGCCCAACCCACCAGCTCGAAGTGGTGGTGGAACGGCGCCATGCGGAACACCCGTCGACCCGTCGTCCGGAAGGCCAGGATCTGCACCACCACCGACGTGACCTCCGCGACGAACAGCGCACCGAGCACGATGGCCAGCATCTCCGTGCGACTGGTCACGGACAGCCCGGCGATGATCCCGCCCAGCGCCAGGGAGCCGGTGTCGCCCATGAAGATCTTGGCGGGAGCGGCATTCCACCACAGAAAGCCGATGCAGGCGCCCGCCGTGGCTGCGGCGACCAACGCCAGATCGAGCGGGTCGCGGACGTTGTAGCAACCGAGCCCGGGGCTGAAGGCGCACGCGTTGCGAAATTGCCAGAACGTGATGAGCACGTAGGCCGCCGTGACCATCGCCATCGCTCCGGCGGCGAGACCGTCCAGCCCATCGGTGAAGTTCACCGCGTTGGACCAGGCGCTGACGAGGATGACGCAGAACAGCACGAACACCGCAGGCGCCAGTGTCACGGTGGCGATCTCGCGCACGTAGGACAGCTCGGGGCTGCCCGGGGTGAGACCGTCGGCATTGCGGAACTGCAGGACCAGCACGCCGAAGAGCACGGCCGCGACGAGCTGACCGACGGTCTTGGCCGTCTTGTTGAGGCCCAGGTTGCGCGAGCGCCTGATCTTGATGAGATCGTCGATGAATCCGACCCCACCCAGGGCCGTGGCCAGCCCGAGCACCAGCAGCCCCGAGGCGGACGGTCCCTCACCGTCCAGCGCGAGACCAACCAGGTGCGTGCCGAGATAGCCGGCCCAGATCCCCGCCAAAATCGCGACGCCGCCCATCGACGGCGTGCCACGCTTCTTCTGGTGACTCTGCGGGCCGTCCTCGCGGATCTCGTGGCCGAAGCCCCTCCGGGTGAACACCCGGATCAGCGCCGGCGTGAGAAGGATCGACACCGTCAGCGCGATGCCGACGGCGATGAGTATCTGCCTCATCCGACCTCACCGGCCAGGGCCTCCGCCAGGTTCGCGAGCCCAGCCGAATTGGACGCCTTCACCAACACCACGTCTCCGGGCAGCAGCTCGTCGCGCAGGAGCTCGAGGGCGGACTCGGCATCGTCGACCATGACGGACTCACTGCCCCACGACCCCTCCATCACCGCCCCGTGATGCATGGCGCTCATTGACCTCCCGGTTCCGACGACGACCAGTCGAGACACATCTAAGCGCACGGCCAGTCGCCCGATGCTGTCATGTTCGGCTATGGCGTCGTCGCCGAGTTCTGCCATCTCCCCGAGCACGGCCCAGCTCCTGCGCCGATCGGGGCCGCTCTTCGCCATCCAGGCCAGTGCCTTCAGGCCCGCGCGCATCGAGTCGGGGTTGGCGTTGTACGCGTCGTTGATGACGGTGACGCCGTCCGCCCGGGTAGCGACCTGCATCCGATGTCGCGACACCGGTCCCGCCGCCGCCAGCGCGTCGGCCACCTGCTCCAGGGTGGCGCCGCACTCCAGCGCGACGGCCGCCGCGCACAGCGAATTGGACACCTGGTGATCGCCGTGTACGGCGAGCGTGACGTCGGCCTGCGCGTGGGCGGTGTGCAGCGTGAAGCGCGCCCTGGCCAGCTCGTCGAGCGAGACGCCGTCAGCCCAGACGTCGGCGGCGGGCGAGCGGCCCACCCGCACCACCCGGGCGTCGGTCTTCTCGGCCATCGCGGCAACCACCGAGTCGTCGGCGTTGAGGATGACCACGCCCGAGGACGGAACCGCTTGCGGCAGTTCGGCCTTCGTCGCAGCGATGGCCTCCCGCGAGCCGAACTCGCCGAGATGGGCGGTGCCGACGTTGAGCACCACCGCGATCGACGGCGGGGCGATGCGCGCCAGCGCAGCGATGTTGCCCGGATGGCGCGCCGACATCTCCAGAATCAGATAGTCGGTGGCCGGCGTGGCCCGCAACACGGTCCACGGGTGCCCGAGCTCGTTGTTGAATGAACCCGGCGGCGCGACGACCTCGCCGAGCGGGGCGAGGACGGCGGCCAGCAGATCCTTGGTCGACGTCTTGCCCGAGGACCCGGTGACCCCGACGATCACCAGTCCCCCGTCGACCAGGTCCCTGGCGACCGCCGCGGCGAGTTTGGCCAACGCCTCGAGCACCGCGGCGCCCGAGCCGTCCGCGTCGTATTCGAGCACGCTGGCGCCGGAGTCGACCGGTGCGGACACCGGCGGCACGACGATGGCGGGTACTCCGACCGGACGCGCGGCCAGCACGGCCACTGCACCTGCGGCCACCGCGCGGGCGGCGAAGTCGTGCCCGTCCGACCGGGCGCCGGGCAGCGCCAGGAACAGGCCGCCGGGAGTGACGGCGCGCGAGTCGAACTCGACGCTGCCGGTGACGTGCGTGGTCTCGGCGTCCTCGGCGGAGATGTCGGCCAGTTCGCCGCCGACGATGCTGGCGATCTGAGCCAGGGTCAGATCGATCACGACCGCGACCCCAGGGCCTGAATCGCTCGCATCAACTCGTCGCGATCGTCGAATGGCCGGGTCCAGCCACGAGTCGTCTGGCCCGCCTCGTGGCCCTTGCCCGCGATCAGCACGACGTCTCCTTCCCGAGCCCAGCCAACGGCGAAGTCGATGGCCGCCCGGCGGTCACCGATCTCGGCGATCTCGGCCGGACCACGCCGGGCGCCCTCCAGGATCGTGGCCCGGATCGCCGCCGGGTCCTCGTCGCGGGGATTGTCGTCGGTCACCACGACCAGGTCGGCCAACTCCGCGGCCGTCTGCCCCATCGGTACCCGCTTTCCCTGATCTCGGTTGCCGCCCGCACCGAACACCACCGCGATGCGTCCGCTGGTCTGAGCGCGCAACGTCTCCAGCACCGCCCGCAGGGCACCGGGCTTGTGCGCGTAGTCGACGAGGGCGAGGAAGCGCTGCCCGCCATCGATCGGTTGAAGCCTGCCCGGGACCATCGCGTCCCGCAATCCCGGCGCCGCCTGCTCCGGCGACACCCCGACCGCGTCCAGGAGAGCCGTGGCGAGAAGACAGTTCGCGACGTTGAATCGCCCGGGGAGGCCGATGCGCAGATCGTGGTGGACGCCGGCGGGGTCGACCGCCAGGAACCGCTGACCGCCGCCCTCGAGGGTGTCGACGCTCTCGACCCGCCAGTCCGCGTCAGCGCCGGAGACGCTCACCGTGACGGGTCGGTCGGCGCGACCCGCGATCTGACGCCCAGCGTCGTCGTCGATGCAGACCACGGAAACGTCTGCGTGCGTTGACGACTCGGGGTCGAAGAGCCGTGCCTTGGCGTCGAGGTAGTCCTCCATCGTCGGATGGAAGTCCAGGTGGTCGCGCGAGAGATTCGTGAAACCACCCACCGCGAAGTGCACCGCGTCGACCCGGCCCAACGTCAACGCGTGGCTCGACACCTCCATCACGACCGTGTCGACGCCGCGCTCGAGCATCACGGCGAACAGCGCCTGCAGGTCGGGTGCCTCCGGCGTCGTCAGCGCACTGGGCTCGTCGCGCCCGTCGATGCGGATGCCGACGGACCCGACGAGCCCGACCACCCGACCCGCCGCCCGCAGACCGGCCTCCGCCAGATAGGTCGTCGTGGTCTTGCCGGAGGTTCCCGTCACGCCGATCACGCGCAGGTGTTCCGATGGCCTGCCGTACACCGCGGCCGCCACGTCGCCGAGCCCGGACCGCGGCGCGGGATGCACCAGTACGGGCGCTCCCACGTCGCCGATGATCTGCAACCCGGCCTCGTCGGTCAGCACCGCCACGGCACCCTGGCGCACGGCATCGGCGGCGTAGCGCGCACCGTGCGACGACGCGCCGGGAAGCGCGGCGAACAGATCACCGGGGCCGGCGTCCTGGCTGCGCAGCGTCACGCCGGTGACCCGCACGTCCGCCGACCCGGAGTGGGCATGGAGCACCGCCTGCACGAGGTCCGCCAACGTGGCGAGGCCTTCACCGGCAGGACGGGAGGGACGCAAGTTCATGGCGATGACACCCTACCGGCCGAGGCTCGACGCCTCGGTCTCTCAACCCTGCAGGACGAGCGGCGGACCGGGATCGGGCGACAGCGGCACGTTCTCGCGCTGCAGCAGCCAGGCCGAGAGGTTGTGGATCAGCGGCGCGGCCGTCGTCCCCGGCGAGCCGTCGGCGGTGCGGTGCGGGTTGTCCATCATCACGCCCACGACGTAGCGCGGATCGTTCGCGGGGACCATGGCGGCGAAGGTGATCCAGTAGACGTCTTCGAAGTAGCAGCCGCAGGCCGGGTTGATCTGCTGCGCGGTGCCGGTCTTGCCGGCGATCTGGTACCCGTCCACCGCGGCGCCGGAGCCGGTGCCCTGCTGGATGCCCATCGGATCCTTCTGGATGGTGGCGCGCAACATGTTCCGCACCGTCTGCGCGGTCTGAGCCGACACCACGCGCACGCCCTCGGGGCGCGGCTCGTCGGACCGGGTGCCGTCGGCGGCGATGGTGGACTTGATGATCCGCGGCGGGATGCGGACCCCGTCGTTGGCGATCGTCTGATACATGCCCGTCATCTGCAGCAGGGTCATCGAAAGACCCTGTCCGATGGGCAGGTTGGCGAAGGAGCTACCCGACCACTGATCGATCGGCGGAACCAGGCCCGCGCTCTCGCCGGGCAGTCCGACGCCGGTGCGCTGCCCAAGGCCGAACTTGTCGAGCATCTGGGCATAGTGCTCCGGACCGATCCGCTGAGCCAACATCAGGGTTCCGACGTTCGAGGACTTACCGAACACCCCGGTGGTGGTGTAGGGCATCACGCCGTGGTCCCATGCGTCCTTGACCGTGACGCCGCCCATGTCGATGGACCCGGGCACCGACAGGACCTCGTCGGGGTTGGTCAGGCCGCTCTCGATCGCCGTCGATGCGGTGATGATCTTGTTGACCGAGCCCGGCTCGAACGGTGAGGAGACCGCGGGGTTGCCCAGTTCCCGGTCGTCCTGGCGCCCGATGTCCTGGCTGGGGTCGAAGGTGTCGTTGTTCGACATCGCAAGGACCTCACCGGTCTTCGCATCGAGCACCACGGCCGATACCGTCTTGGCACCCGACAGGTTCTTGGCCTGCTGCACCTGCTGCTGGACATAGAACTGGATGTCGTCGTCGATGGTGAGCTGGACCGTCGAACCGTTGACCGCGTCGTGCCGGTTGCGGTAGCTGCCGGGGATCACGACGCCGTCGGACCCCCGGTCGTAGGTGACGGAACCGTCGGTGCCCGCCAGCTTGGAGTCGAGCGAATCCTCGAGACCGAGGAGCCCGTGTCCGTCCCAGTCGATGCCGCCGACGATGTTGGCCGCCAGGGACCCGCCCGGGTACTGGCGAATGTCCTGGCGCTCGGCACCCACCTCCGGGTACTTCGCGATGATGGCGTCGGAGATCGCCGGATCCACCGCGCGCGCGAGATAGACGAACGAGTCCTTGCCCGCGAGCTTCTTGTAGAGGGTGTCGGCGTCGGGCTTGTTGTTGAGCAGACCGGATACGCCCTTGGCGATCTCGCGGAGTCGCTTGATGGGATCGGGCGCACCAGGAACCTTGGCTTGCGCCTCGACGAGCTGCTTCTGAATCTTGGTGGGCTGGAACGTCAGTGCTCGCGCCTCGGTCGTGAAGGCCAGCTTGTCGTCGTTGCGGTCGACGATGCTGCCCCGGATGGCTTCTTCGACGTCGGTGACCTTGAGCTGGCTGGCTGCCTCGGCCCGCAGCCCTGCGGCGCGCGGCACCTGAAGCATGAACAGCTGGCCCGCCGCGATGATCAGCACCAGCAGGATCACCCCGTTGCCTGCCTTGTGCCGAAACGCAAAGGAGGAACTGCGCGGTCCGTCGTCGGCGACGGGTTTGCGCGTGCGGCGCTCGTTCGCGGAATGCGGTGTGCCCGGGCGACTCATGCCGGGGCGCCTGGTGCGGGAGCGGCGACGAGCGGCTCGGCGACCGGTGCCGGGCCAGGCAGGGCGGGGGCCTGTGGCGTATCGAGGTGCGGGGCTGCGGCATCCAGCGGAGCCACCGGTACGGGCGCAGCGACGGGCGGAGCGGGCACCGCCACCGGCACCGCGGCGTCCTGTCCGGGCACGACAGGCGCGACCGGTGCGACCGGCGCGACCGGCGCCCCGGCGATCGTGGGCACGGCCACCTCGGGATTGACCGGCGTCGCGGGCCGAGCCGGCAGGTGAACCGTCACCTCGCGCGGGTCGACGACGCGGGGTGCAGGCGCAGCCGGGGGGGCCGG
>NZ_JAEMTA010000047.1 GCF_016462545.1 Mycolicibacterium sp.
GTACGGAGGGGATGGGGGCGCGGATCTACTTCCCGTCGCTCCGCACGCCCGGGTGTCGTTGCGGCGACATCGGACGCCGGGGTACCGGCGAGATCTGAAATCGTCATGAAATAGACGATATGGGCCGGCTGTCACGCAATCAATCGCCACTCATTGCGTATGAGTGCATATTTTGTTGTGTCGGATCTACTATTGCGACAGTTTGTTGTGCAACGACTGAAAAGAGGGCTCGTGGACAGGCTCGACCAGACCGACGAACGCATTCTCGCCGAGTTGGCCAACCACGCGCGCGCTACGTTCGCCGAGATCGGACAGCGCGTCAATCTCTCTGCGCCCGCGGTGAAACGACGGGTCGACCGCATGCTCGACGACGGCGTCATCCGCAGCTTCACCACCGTCGTCGACCGCAATGCGATCGGCTGGAACACCGAGGCCTACGTACAGGTGTTCTGCCACGGGACGATTGCGCCCGCCGAACTCCGCGAGGCATGGGTCGGGATTCCCGAGGTCGTCAGCGCTGCCACCGTCACGGGCACGGCAGACGCCATCCTGCATGTGCTGGCGCGGGACATGCGCCACCTCGAAGAGGCCCTCGAACGCATCAGGGCGAGTGCCGACATCGAACGCAGCGAGAGCATCGTGGTGCTGTCGAACATCATCGAGCGAGCGCCGGGCTGAGCGCGTCGGCCGTGGGTGCCGCTCGACAGTTCGCGTCCATCGTGTAAGAAAGCCGACGTGAGTACTAGTGCAGGCATTGTCATCGTCGGTGGTGGATTGGCCGCGTCGCGTACGGCCGAGCAACTTCGTCGCGCCGAGTACGCGGGCCCGATAACCCTCATCAGCGACGAAGAACACCTGCCCTACGATCGGCCACCGCTGTCCAAGGAAGTGCTGCGCGCCGAGACCGACGACGTCGTCCTCAAACCGGCCGAGTTCTACGACGAGAAGGACATCACCGTCCGGCTGGGATCGGGTGCGACGAGCCTGGACACCGAGTCGCAGACGGTGACGCTCGCCAGTGGCGAGGTCCTCGGTTACGACGAGCTGGTCATTGCAACGGGGCTGGTGCCCAAGAGGATTCCGTCGTTCCCCGACCTGGAGGGCGTCCGCGTGCTGCGCACGTTCGACGAGAGCCTGGCGTTGCGCAAGCATGCGGGTTCGGCGCGGCGCGCCGTCGTCATCGGAGCCGGTTTCATCGGCTGCGAGGTGGCGGCCAGCCTGCGCAAGCTTGGCGTCGAGGTGGTCCTCGTCGAGCCTCAGCCGACGCCGTTGGCGTCGGTGCTCGGTGAACAGATCGGCGAGCTGGTGGCTCGTCTGCACCGTGCCGAGGGCGTCGACGTGCGGTGTGGCATCGGCGTCACCGAGGTGAAGGGCAGCGGCCACGTCGAGAAGGTCGTGCTCTCCGACGGCACCGAACTCGACGCCGACATCGTGGTCGTGGGCGTCGGCTCACGGCCGTCCACGGACTGGCTCGAGGGCAGCGGGGTGGCCGTCGACAATGGCGTCGTCTGCGATGTCGCCGGCCGCACCAGCGCTCCGAACGTGTGGGCGATCGGTGACGTCGCCTCCTGGCGCGATGCCGCCGGACACCAAGTGCGCGTAGAACATTGGAGCAACGTCGCCGAGCAGGCCCGGGCCATCGTGCCCGCGATGCTCGGCCTCGAGGCCACGTCCTCCGTCGTGGTGCCCTACTTCTGGAGCGACCAGTACGACGTCAAGATCCAGTGCCTCGGTGAACCGGAAGCCGACGACATCGTGCACGTCGTGGCCGATGACGGCCGCAAGTTCCTGGCCTACTACGAGCGTGACGGTGCCGTGGTCGGCGTGGTGGGCGGCGGCATGCCGGGCAAGGTGATGAAGGCCCGCGGCAAGATCGCCGCGGGCGCCCCCATCGCGGACGTCCTCTAGCGATTTCGGCGAGTTCGGCGGCGCCTACCGCCGCTGAACACACCCAATCGCTAGAGCTGGCCGAGGTAGAAGCGGACGCCCTGGTCGTCGACGCATAGCGCCGACGCGCCGTAGGACTGCTTCGACGGCTCCTCGACGACGGTGCCGCCCGCCTCCCGGACGCGTCGAACCGCGGCGTCGATGTTGGCGACCGTCCACATCGGCACGGTCACGTGCTCGGTGCTGCCGCCCGCGACGCCGGTCATGGGGTGCACCGACGTCGGCTCCCAGCCGTCGTCGATCCGGCCCGGGGTGAAGCTCCAGCCGAGCACGCGACCGTAGAACTCCCGGAAGATCGCTGAATCGGGCACCTGGAACGTCACATACGAGAGTTCGCCTGGCCCAGTGCCGTTCAGCGTGGGCCGGGGGTTGGCGCCGATCGGCTGGTACACCGCGAACTTGATGCCGAACGGATCGGTGGCCTCGACCGTGGGTCCGTGCGGAGCTTCCGAGACCTCGTCGGCCTGACCGCCCGCTGCCAGGATGGCCCGACGGGCGGCCTCGACGTCGTCGACCGCGTAGCAGCAGAACAACGTCTTCGGCCCACCGGCGGCGAAGATCCCGATGGGCTGGTCGGTATTCGTCACCTGGCGCGTCTGCGCGTCGAACTCCCAACCGAGGACGTGGCCGTAGAACGCCGCGGACCGTGCGGGGTCCTCGGTCCATACGGAGACGTAGCCGATGTCGCCGTGCCGGATCTGCGCGACGCCGTCGGTCATCGGGCCGCTCAGCATCCAGCGATGGCCGAAGGGATCGATCACGGTGGCCGTTCGCGAGCCGTGATCTTCGTACGGCTCGCGCTGTACGTCTGCGCCGCGGCCACGCGCGCGCTCCAGTACCGCGTCGGTGTCCGGTACTCCCAGCATCAAGCTGACCGAAACCGACTCTGGGACAGGCGCCTTGAGACCGATCTCCGGGAACTCGTCGGCCAGGTAGAACACCCCGCTCGCGAGCGTCAGCTCAGCGTGGCCGATCCGGCCGTCATCCATGACGATCGGGTCGTTCGCCACGACGGCGCCGAACACGTCGACATACCAGGCGATGGCTGCGCGGCCATCCGGCACCGCGAGGTAGGGAAGTACCGCCGACCGGGCGACCGTGGCAGGCGCGGCGGCGGCGTCGTTCAACTCGGCGATGGCGGTATCCGTTCCGCTCATGACGACTCCTTCGGTTCGAGGGGGAAGGGACAGTGCCGCTTCCAGGCGGGCCCGAAGTTCTGCAGCGAACGCCGCATCGGGCTGAACCGGAAGGTCGTTGCCGCGCAGCACGTTCAGCGGGTCGTGGTAGGTCACGGCGCCCCTCCTTCCGGATAGTGCGATCTGAATGCACGACGTGCCCGAACCAGCAGGGCTTCGGTCGCGTGCACGGTGCGGCCGATCAACTCCGCACACTCGGGAACCGAACGGTCGTCCAGGTAGCGCAGAGTCAGGACCGCCCGGTGATGCTCGGGCAGCCGGGCCAGCACGCTCTCGGACACGATGCGGTCGAGTTCGGCATCCCACTCGTCGGCGGGATCGTCGGGCTCGGGCAGGTCGGCCACCGGGACGGTGAACCGGTCGTGCCTTCGCCGGTAGTGGTCGGCCAGCTTGTGGCGTGCCACGCCGATCAGCCAGGCGGTGGTGATGGGCGGTGGCGACTCGCGTCTCGCCGCATCCATCGCCGCGAGAAACGTCTCCGACGTCAGGTCCTCGGCGGCGCCGCGGTCACCGCAGCGGCGGACGAAGTACCCGAAGACGGCGGGTAGCGCGTCGTCGTACAGCTCGAGAAGCGCCTTCGGCGCGTCTTGGGAGTCCGGTGCGACGCTCACACTCCTATCGTCGCCGTTGGGGCCCGAACTCCAACGCCCGAAATGAAGATTCGTGGAGTTCGAGCGGCGGTGAGCGCCGGAAGGGCTCCACAAATTGCGGTTCAGGACCTATCGAGGTCGGTCAGGCCTGCGCAGACGATGTCGAAGGCGTCGCCCAGCGAGCGTTGTAGCGACACGGACTCGTCGGCGAGCCAGTGCTCGTAGGCTGACAGCGCGACGCCCAGCATCGACCACGCGGTGGTCTGGGGAATGAGATCACCCGCGGCGAGTCCGAGGCGGCGAGCCACGAACTCGGCGACGACGGTCCGCCAGCCCGCGTACATCGTCATCGAGTGTGCCTGCAAGGCGTCGGTCTCCAGGATGACGCGCATGCGCTGGCGGTGATGGGCGGTCTCGGCCTCGTCGAAGCTGTTGAATGCCAACAGCGCCGAGCGCAGTGCGACGGTGGTCGGCGCGTCGGCGGGCACGGCGTCGAGCAGGTGCCGCATGAGGTCGAGGTGCGCGTCGAAATCCCCCCAGGGGATCGCGTTCTTGGTCGGGTAGTAGCGGAAGAGGGTGCGACGGGCGATCCCCGCGGCTCGGGCCACGTCGTCGACGCTCACCTCGTCGAAGCCGCGGCTGGCGAACAACTCGAGCGCCACGCTGGTGATGTGGTCGCCGGTGGTGGACCGGCGTCGGCCCACTCGCGCCGCGGGTTCACGGCTCATCCAAATCCACCCTTCCGTTTCGGCACTCGATGCCATATTCTTGCGATCTCGATCACATTTGTGCAAGACCCCCGAACCGAAAGGGTGTACACCATGGAGCCGACTCAGCAGGCGGAGACCGAAACCCAGCTCGTCACCGAGAGCCTCGTCGAAGAGGTCTCGATCGACGGCATGTGCGGCGTCTACTGACGGTGGTCGCATCCGCGAAGGCGCCAGTGGACGCCCAGGCTTTCGATCCTGACGCCCGCTGGCGCCTGCACCACCAGGTGGCGGTGCGGCCGGAGCCCTTCGGCGCGCTGTTGTATCACTTTGGGACGCGCAAACTCTCGTTCCTGAAGAACACCAAGATCGTCGAAGTGGTCAAGTCGCTCGACGATCATCCCGACGTCAGATCCGCTTGCCGCGCCGCCGGAATCGACGACGTCGACCAGGCGCCCTACCTGCACGCACTGAGCGTGCTGGTGAAATCCAACATGCTGGTTCGCCAGGAGGACACATGACCACGATGCAGCCCGCGCGAGTGCCCAAACTGGTCGAACAGTTCGAGCACGGCCTCGACGCCCCGATCTGCCTCACCTGGGAGCTGACCTACGCCTGCAACCTGTCCTGTGTGCACTGCCTGTCCTCGTCGGGCAAGCGTGACCCCCGCGAGCTGACCACGCGCCAGTGCAAGGACATCATCGACGAGCTCGAGCGCATGCAGGTCTTCTACGTCAACATCGGCGGCGGCGAGCCGACCGTGCGCTCGGACTTCTGGGAACTCGTCGACTACGCCACCGAACATCACGTGGGCGTGAAGTTCTCCACCAACGGCGTGCGGATCGACGAGAAGGTCGCCGCCAAGCTCGCGGCGAGCGACTACGTCGACGTGCAGATCTCCCTCGACGGAGCGACCGCCGAGGTCAACGACGCCGTGCGCGGTCCCGGCTCCTTCGCCATGGCGATCCGCGCGCTGGAGAACCTGTCCGCGGCCGGGTTCTCCGACGCCAAGATCTCGGTCGTCGTCACCCGCCACAACGTCGACCAACTCGACGAATTCAAGGCGCTGGCAGACAATTACGGCGCAACACTGCGGATCACCCGGCTGCGCCCGTCCGGCCGCGGCGCCGACGTGTGGGACGAACTGCACCCCACCGCCGCTCAGCAGGTCCAGCTCTACGACTGGCTGGTGGCCCGCGGCGAGGGCATCTTGACCGGTGACTCCTTCTTCCACCTGTCCGGACTTGGTCAGCCCGGCGCACTGGCCGGCCTCAACCTCTGTGGTGCCGGCCGGGTGGTGTGCCTGATCGATCCCGTCGGTGACGTCTACGCGTGCCCGTTCGCCATCCACGATCGCTTCCTCGCCGGAAACATCCTGCGCGACGGCGGATTCGACAGCGTCTGGAAGGACGCACCACTGTTCCGCGAGCTGCGCGAGCCGCAGTCCGCCGGCGCGTGCGGCAGCTGCGACCACTACGACGGATGCCGCGGCGGCTGCATGGCCGCCAAGTTCTTCACCGGCCTGCCGCTGGACGGACCCGACCCCGAATGCGTGCAGGGTTACGGCGAGCCCGCCCTGGCGCGAGAACGGGACAAGCCCAAGTCCAGCGTCGACCACTCCCGCGCGGGAGGACGCAAGGCGCCCGTCCCGTTGAAGCTCCTCACCGTTCCCCTGGACCGCCGGGTCGCCGGCGGCCCGGCTCCGAAGAAGTTCTGCAACGAAAGTCCCGTATAGATCATGGCTCGTGACATCTGGTTCGAAACCGTCGCCATTGCGCAGCAGCGCGCGAAGAAGCGGCTGCCGAAATCCGTTTACAGCGCACTGATTGCCGCCAGTGAGCGCGGCATCACCGTCGCCGACAACGTGGATGCCTTCGGCGAGCTCGGCTTCGCACCGCACGTGATCGGCGCCATCGAGAAGCGCGATCTGGCGACAACCGTGATGGGGCAGGAGATTTCGCTGCCGGTGATGATCTCGCCGACGGGTGTGCAGGCGGTTCATCCCGACGGTGAGGTCGCCGTCGCGCGCGCGGCCGCGGCCCGCGGCACCGCGATGGGTCTGTCGTCCTTCGCCAGCAAGCCCATCGAGGAGGTCATCGCCGCCAACCCGAAGCTGTTCTTCCAGGTCTACTGGCTGGGTGGGCGCGACGAGATCGCGGCACGGATCGAACGGGCGCGGGCCGCCGGCGCGGTGGGGATCATCGTCACCACCGACTGGAGCTTCTCGCACGGCCGGGATTGGGGCAGCCCCAAGATTCCCGAGCAGATGGACCTCAAGACGATCATCAAGATGATGCCGGAGGGCCTGACCAGGCCGCGCTGGATGGTGCAATGGGGCAAGACGTTGCGCCCACCGAACCTTCGGGTACCCAACCAGGGCAATGCCGGCGAGGCCGGGCCCCCGTTCTTCAACGCCTACGGACAGTGGATGGGCACGCCGCCGCCCACGTGGGAGGACATCGCCTGGCTTGCCGATCTGTGGGGCGGGCCGCTGATGCTCAAGGGTGTCATGCGCGTCGATGACGCCAAACGTGCGGTCGACGCGGGTGTTTCGGCGATCTCGGTCAGCAACCACGGTGGCAACAACCTCGATGGCACGCCCGCCTCGATTCGGGCTTTGCCCGCCATCGCCGCCTCGGTCGGGGACCAGGTCGAGGTTCTGCTCGACGGAGGCATCCGCCGCGGCAGCGACGTCGTCAAGGCACTTGCTCTCGGCGCGCGCGCGGTGATGATCGGACGCGCCTACCTGTGGGGCCTCGCCGCCGAGGGACAGCCCGGTGTCGAGAACGTCCTCGACATCATGCGCAGCGGCATCGACTCGGCGTTGATGGGTCTCGGCAAGGCCTCGATCCACGACCTCGGGCCCGGTGACGTGCTGGCGCCTCCGGGGTTCACCCGCGCGCTCGGGGTGCCCACCGCCGACGGCGGCTAGCCCCCGGAGTCGGCTACCGCCTGGTCCCGGTGGGGCGGGCGGTGCTGACGTGGCGGACGTGAAGGCCAGGGCGTGACGCCGATGAACCCCGCTGGACCAATTGCTACGCAAACGCCAACATTCGGCGCACACCAGGTGAATTCGGCCTACGATCGGCGGGTGGCTTTCCCCAGCGAGCTTGGGAACTCAACGGCGAGACAGCTCCGCGATCTGTCCCCCGCGTTGATAATCCCGCTAGGTTCAACCGAGCAGCATGGGCCACACCTGCCGGTCGACACGGACACGCGAATCGCGTCCGCCGTCGCGGGTGCGATTGCTGAGCGACTTGCGGGGAACTGGATGCTGGCACCCTCGATCGGTTACGGCGCCAGTGGAGAGCACCAAGGATTTGCAGGCACGGTCTCCATCGGTACCTCTGCGCTGCAGCTTTTGCTGGTTGAGTACGGCAGGTCGGCGTGCGACTGGGCCTCGCAACTGGTGTTCGTCAACGGCCACGGAGGCAATGTCGCCGCCGTTGCCAGTGCCGTCACGCTGCTGCGCGAAGAGGGCCGTGACGTCGCGTGGTGCGCCTGTAGCGTGCCAGGCGCCGACGCCCACGCCGGCCACACCGAAACGTCTGTATTGCTACATATTTCACCGGAAGCCGTGCACACGGAGGAGTGGGTCGCGGGCAACGAGGCGCCCCTGTCCGACCTCATGCCGCGCCTCCGAAACGGCGGCGTCGCTGCGGTGAGCCCGGTCGGGGTGCTGGGCAACCCCACCACCGCGTCCGCGGAAGACGGGTCGCGTATCTTTGCTGAGATGGTCGACAACTGCACCCGTCGCGTCGCGGCGTGGACCCCGGGTGCGGGGGGGCTTCTGCAGTGACCGGACCCAGACTTCCCGACGGCTTCGCCGTGCAAGTGGACAGACGGGTGAGAGTGCTTGGGGCGGGCTCGGCGCTGCTCGGTGGCTCACCCACCCGGCTGTTGCGTCTGGCTCCGGCAGCCCAGACGATGCTGAACAGCGGGCGCTTGGAGGTGCACGACGCCCAGAGCGCGCAGTTGGCCCGCACGCTGCTCGACGCGACCGTGGCGCATCCCAGGCCGGCAAGCGGCCCGTCACACCGTGACGTCACCATCGTAATTCCGGTGCTGGACAACGCGATTGGGCTCAAGCGACTCGTCGAGGCGCTGCGCGGCATGCGGGTGGTGGTGGTCGACGACGGTTCGTCGCTACCTGTGCAGGTGAGCGACTTCGCGGGCCTGCACTGTGACGTTCGGGTGCTCCGCCACGCCGCCAGTCGGGGCCCCGCGGCCGCCCGCAATGCCGGCCTCGCCGTATGCGAGACGGACTTCGTCGCGTTCCTCGACTCCGACGTCGTGCCCCGCCGCGGGTGGCTCGAGGCGCTCCTCGGACACTTCTGCGATCCGGCCGTCGCCCTGGTGGCGCCACGGATCGTCGGACTGCAAGAGCCGCGCAACCTGGTGGCCCGGTACGAGGCGGTGCGGTCCTCGCTCGATCTTGGTCTGCGCGAAGCGCCCGTCGTGCCCTACGGCACCGTGTCCTACGTGCCCAGCGCGGCCATCATCTGCCGGCGCTCGGCGCTCAACGACGTGGGGGGGTTCGACGAGACGCTGAAGTCGGGGGAGGACGTCGACCTGTGCTGGCGTTTCATCGAGGCCGAGGCCCGGCTGCGGTACGAGCCCATCGCCCTGGTGGGACATGACCATCGCACTCAACTGCGAGACTGGTTCGCGCGCAAGGCGTTCTACGGGTCATCGGCCGCGCCCCTGTCCGTGCGGCACCCGGGCAAGACCGCCCCGCTGGTCCTGTCCGGGTGGACGCTGCTGGTATGGCTGTTGTTGGCGATGGGATCGGGCATCGGCTACGTCGCTTCGACGGTCGTTGCCGCCATCACCGGCCGCAAGATCGCCAAGGTGCTGAGTGCGGTCGACACCGAACCGAAGGAGGTCGCCGCACTCGCGGCGCAGGGACTGTGGTCGGCCGCGCTGCAGCTGGCGTCGGCCATCTGTCGCCACTACTGGCCGATCGCCCTCGTGGCGGCCATCTTCTTCAGGCGATGCCGCCACGTCGTGCTGGTGGCCGCCGTGGTCGACGGGGTCGTCGACTGGGCGACCCGCAACGGCAACGTCGACGACGACGCGAAGCGGATGGGACTGCCGGCGTATCTGCTCCTCAAGCGACTCGACGACATCGCGTACGGGCTGGGATTGTGGACCGGTGTCGTGCGCGAGCGCGACCTCGGAGCGCTGAAGCCACAGATCCGGACCTGAAGCGCGAAAACGGATCTACGTGCATTCTGACGTCCTGATCGTCGGTGCGGGTAGTGCTGGTTGCGTTCTTGCCGAACGCCTTTCGCGTGATGAGCGGTGTCGGGTGACGCTCGTGGAGGAGGGCCCGGCGGCATCGGATCCCGTCGTCCGGGAACAGATCGGCGATGGTCACCGCCTGCCGATCGGGTCGGCGAGCTCGGTGGTGCGACGCTACGACACCACGCTCACCGAGGCGCCCCAACGCAGTGCCTCGATCATGCGGGGGGCCGTCGTCGGTGGTTCCGGCGCCGTCAACGGCGGATACTTCTGTCGCGGCCTGGCGGGTGACTTCGACGGGTGGCAACTCCCCGGTTGGTCGTGGGACGACGTCCTGCCGCACTTTCTGGACATCGAGAACGATCTGGACTTCGACGGCCCACTGCACGGTGCCGACGGCCCGATGACCATCCGGCGGATCACCGAATTCGAGGAGGGCGCATCCGCTTTCATCGACGCCGCACGTGGTCGGGGCTACGAGTGGGTCGCCGACCTCAATGGCGACGACCCGGGACGGGCCGGAGTCGGCGCGGTGCCACTGAACATCGACCGGGGCACGCGGGTGGGTCCGGGCGACGCATTCCTCGGTCGCGCGGTGGGACGGCCCAATCTGACCGTCCTGGAAAAGCGCCGCGTGACGCGGATCCGATTCGCCGGTGATCGTGTCGTCGGGGTCGACTGTGCGGACGCCGACGGTGCGCTAACCGCCGATCGGGTCGTCCTGGCGGCGGGCGCCATCGGATCCGCGCATCTGCTCATGGTGTCGGGCATCGGACCCGCAGCGAGGCTGTCGTCCGCGGGCATCGAGGTGCTGGTGGACTCACCGGTCGGCACGCGCAGTATCGATCATCCGGAGTGGGTGTTACCGGTCAACTGGCCCGCCGCGCCGGGCAGGCCGCCGCTGGAGGCGCTGCTCACCACCGACGCGGGTCTGGAAATACGTTGCTATACCACCGGATTCGCGGCGATGGTGGGGGCGGACTTCGATCCGTCGGACCGGCCTCACCTCGGGGTGACCCTGATGCGGCCACACTCCCGGGGCCGGGTGGTCGTGAGATCGGCCGACATCGAGGTCCCGCCGTTGATCGAGCACCGCTACGACAGTGCGCCCGCCGACGTCGCCGCGCTGGAAGTGGGCGCCGCGCTAGCCCACGAGCTCGCGGGCTCGGGGTACGAGGCCAGAGAATCGTTCTGGTCGACCTCGCAGCACCTGTGCGGAACCGTACCGATGGGACCCGACGGCGAGGCGCCCCTCGACGAGAGATGCCGGGTGCGCGGCGTGGACGGGCTGTGGGTGGTCGACGGCTCGATCCTGCCCGACATCACCAGCCGTGGACCCCACGCCACGATCGTGATGATCGGCCACCGCGCGGCCGAGTTCATTCGGTGATCGGGCGCAGCCTGACGAGTGCCTCGGCAAGGAGTGTGGCCGCTACGACACCGTCGACCACGGGTACGCCGAGGCGTTCGGTAAGGGGGCTCGCGAACTTTGCCATTGCCGCACAGCCCAATACGATCGCGCGACTCCCGTCCTGAACCAGGGCCTTCTCGCAGAGGTCGCCGATGGGGTCGATGGTGCTGGGATCCGAGTCGATCTGCAGGACGGGGATGTCGGAGGCATGCACGCCGAGGCACTGGCGGGGAGTGTAGGTCTTGGCGAGCTCCCACGCCGTCGGCACCGTGGCGGACATCGAGGTCACCACCGAGAAGCTTCCCGCGGATAGCGCCGCAGCGTGCATCGCTGCCTGCGCGATGCCGAGGACCGGAACGCCTACGGCGGCCCGTACCCGATCGAGGCCGGGATCGCCGAAGCAGGCAATGACATAGGCGTCCGGTGGGTTCTCGCCAGCCTCCGCCCGGTGTACCTCCGTGAGAAGTCCAGGGATGCAACGCCGTTCGTCATCGTCACTTTCGATGCTGGCGGGTCCGTCGGGGGGATTCACCGCGACCACGTCGGTCGCGGGCCCGGCGACCGTGCGTGCTGCCGCTCCTATCGCCGCGGTCATCGACGCAGTGCTGTTGGGGTTGACGATCAAAAGTCGCACACCTCAAGGGTAGGCGCGATGCCGCCCCTCGGCAGCGGGCGTCCGTGCGGCGGTGAGCCTGCGCACGCTGCGAAGCTGCCTGCCGTCGCGGCCGGGAGCCCAGAGCGCCACGAACGCCGCGGCAATGGCGATCACGACGGCGAGCACCAGCACGGAGGAGTCCATGGCCTGAAGGAAGGCGGTCTGAGCGAGCGTCGTCAGCTGCGGGCCCTGCGGCCCGATCTGAGCAGAGGCCGCGAGCGCCTCGGCCAGCGATCCGGCCGCACGTTCGCGGATCGGCTCGGGGAACTGGGAAAGGTTCGGGGTGAGCGCGCTGGTGTACCTCGCGGCGAGGATCGACCCCGCCACCGCGATGCCGAGGGCGGCACCGATTTCGCGGGTGGTGTCGTTGACGGCCGACGCCACCCCCTGCTTCTCGTCGGGTACGGCACCCATGATGGCAGAAGTCGTTGGGGCCGTGCAGAATCCGATTCCAGTGCTCATGACGAGCAGCGGCCATGCGAACTCGACGTAGGACGACTCCACGTCCAGCAGCCGTAGACACACCAAGCCCGCGGCGATCAGGGTCAAACCAAGGACCACTGCGATTCGCAGGCCGATCCGGGGCAGGTACCAGCCGGTGGCGATGCTCAGGACGAACACCGGCACCATCAGCGGTGCCAGCGCCACCGCTGTCCCCAGCGGGCTGTACCCCATGACCAGCTGGATGTACTGGATCACCACGAAGAAGAACCCGAAGTTGGCGAAGAAGAGGAACGTCACCCCGACGGCGCCCGTGGCGAAGTCGGGCCTGGCGAACAGTCGCACGTCCAGCAGGGGCTGCCGGCGGCGCAACTGAACGACGGTGAACGCGGCTGCCAACGCGATGCCGGAGATCATGCACCCCCAGACCAGGGGGTGCGTCCAGCCGCGCGCGGGTGCCTCGATGACGCCGAAGACGAAGACCGCCACCGCCGCTCCGATGAGAACCGCACCCGGCCAATCCAGCGGGGCGGCCTCATCGTCTCGCGAGGAGGAGACGGTGCACGTGAGCGCGAACAGGACGATGCCGGCACCCGTGAAGGCCCAGAAGATCGACTGCCACGACCAGAAGTGCAGCAGGATCCCGGTGACGAGGAAGCCGAGGACGGCGCCCGAACCCGCGACGCCGGCCCAGATTCCAACCGCCTTGTTGCGCTCGGACTTTGGGTAAGCGGCGGTCAGCAACGACAGCGTGGCGGGCATGACGAAGGCCGCGCCCGCACCGGCGGCGCCCCGTGCCACGATCAGTTCGATCGGGCCGTCGAAGAAGATCGGTGCCAGCGAGGCGACCGTGAAGATCGCGAGGCCGATGAGAAGTGCTCCGCGCCTTCCGTATCGGTCGCCGACCGCCCCGGCGGGCAGGAGCAGGCAGGCAAGCACGAGCGTGTAGCCGTCGATGATCCAGGTGAGCTGCGACTGGGTGGCCGAGGTCTCGACCGCGATGTCGGGCAGCGCAGAGTTCAGGGCCACCATCGAGGAGATGACCATCGAGACGGCCAGGCACGCGACTACGAGCAGCCACGCGCGCTCCCGCGTGGACATGGCACCGAGGCCCGGGTCGATATCCTGGTCGGACGGCATGATGGTGTCGACCATGGGCGACGCCCTCCTTGGGTCGGATACTTTTGAGACTAACAGTCTTGGTGCGAGACCAATAGTCTCGTAGGCACGTGCCCGCTGCGGAGGGGAGGTAAACGATGACGGCCGGCCGTACGGACCCGCGGCCCGCCCGTTCGCGGGCGCGGCTACTCGAGGCGGCGACGGCGCTCTTGAGCTCGGGTGGCCCCAGTGCGGTCACCATCGACGCCGTCACCCGCAGCGCCAATGTCGCCAGAGCCACCCTGTACCGGCACTTCTCCAGCGCCAACGATCTGTTGGCCGCCAGCTTCACCGGCCTGATCCCGCCACCGCCCATGCCTCCCGAGGAGGGCACGCTGCGGGAGCGGCTCACCGCGATCGTGGTCGCCTGGGCCGAGTCGATCGCCGAGGCGCCGACGATCCTGACGGCGATGTCATGGCTGTCCCTGGGTCCCGACATCGGACAGTTGCCGCATGCGAAGGACGACGACTCGAGCAGTCCGGCGATGCGCTCGCTACGGGAACGCATCGCGCAGCAGTACTCGGCTCCCTTCGACGCGATCCTCGACGGTCCACAGGCCGCCGCCGAGCTGAAACCCGTCGACCGCACAGTCGCTTTCGCGCTGCTGATCGGTCCGCTGGCGTTCGGCCGGATCAGCACCCTGGCCGACTTCGACTACGAGAAGGTGGCCGTCGCCGCCGTCGACGGTTTCCTGAAGTCCTTCGCCAAGGACGCCGATGAACCCGCTACCGCAGTGAGTACCGAATCGGAAGGTGCTTGAGTCCGCCGACAAAGGTCGTCGCGGAGAGCTCGGGGACGCCGGCGAGTTCGATCGAGTCCAGACGCGGAACCAGTTCGGTGAAGAGGCTGTTCATCTCCATGCGGGCCAACGCGGCGCCCAGGCAGAAGTGCACGCCGTAGCCGAACGAGACGTGCTTGTTCGGATCGCGGCCTACGTCGAACCGGAACGGATCGGTGAACACCTCCTCGTCGCGGTTGCCCGAGACGTAGGCCAGGTACACCGATTCACCCGCCGCGATGTCCACCCCGCGGACGGTGGTGTCAGCGGCAGCGGTGCGCATGAATTCCTTGACGGGAGTTGACCATCGGATCATCTCCTCGACGGCGGTGGGCATCAGGCCGGGGTCGTTGCGCAACCGCTGCAGCTCGCCCGGGTTGTCGATGAGCGCCCGCATGCCACCGGAGATCGCGTCCTTGGTGGTGTCGTGTCCCGCGCTGGCCACGATCACGTAGTACGACGCGGTGTCGACGTCGGACAATGGTTCCCCGTCGATCATGCCGTTCGCGATCGCCGAAGCGAGGTCACCGGTCGGGGTCTCCCGGCGCGACGCCGTCAGCTGCGAGAAGTAGGCGAAGAAGTCGAGCAGGACGGCGAGCTGATCCTCCAGTGAGCCGCCATCGCGCTTGTACTCGTCGTCGTCGCCGCCGAACATCTCCTGCGTCAGCGAGTGCATCCGCCCGAAATCGGATTCGGGAAGGCCCAGCAGCGACATGATCACGTAGAGCGGGAAGTCGACGGCGATGTCGGTGACGAAGTCGCACTCGCCTCCGATGTCACGCATCTTGTCGACGTAGCGCTTGGCCAGCTCGTCGACACGCACCTGCAGGTCGCGCATGGCCTTGGGCCGGAACCAGTCCGCACCGATCTTGCGCACCTTGCGGTGGTGCGGATCGTCCATGTGGATCAGGGTGCGCAAGCCCATGCCCGCCTCGAGCTGTTCCTTGGCCATGTCGTCGGCGGCCGCCGTGGCCAGGAGCGGGCGCGGTTCACTCAGGAACAGCTCGTTGTCGCGTTCGATGTCCATGATGTCGGCGTGCTTGGTGATTGCCCAGAACGGCCGGTACGGCCGATTGTCCACCCACGCAACGGGATTGTTCGCGCGAAGCTCGGTGAGCGCGGCATGCAGGCGCTCCTCGTCGGCGTAGGCGGTGGGGTCGGCGAGGACCTTGGTGGCCGGGTCGATCACACGGCCGTTGGTCTCACTGCTCATCGAGACTCCTGATTCGCGGGCTGCACTTGACGGGTGTCAAGCGGAAGCTTAGGTGGGGCGGACGCGCGCGATGGTCGGATTCCCCGGATACGCCGACGGCCCGGGCGCGCGGCGCCGTCCCCGGGAGGACTTCAGTAGGCTCGGCCGAGATGCACGGGAAATCGGTTGGCCGGCGAGCGATGGCAATCGTGGTGGCCGTCATGGTGGTTCTTGCCGGCTGCGCGCGTACCCAGGCGCCTGCCCCGTCGAGTCCCCCTGGCCCACCGGCCGACCCGGCCATCGCCCAGACCGCGACCGGCACCGTCCGCGGCGTGGTCGCACCCGATCACCGTCTGTTCGCCGGGATTCCCTACGCGGCGCCGCCCGTCGGGCCGCTGCGCTGGCAACCACCCGCACCGGCCGCGCCGTGGCCGGGGGTGCGTGACGCGACCTCCACCGGCCCGCGGTGCATGCAGGATGCCAGCGATCTCGAGATGGGCCGGCGGACCTCGGAAGACTGTCTGACGCTGAACGTCTGGACCCCGCCGCCCTCGGAGCACAAGCGTGCGGTGATGGTCTGGATTCACGGCGGCGCGTTCATCAATGGCAGCTCCGGGATCTATGACTCGCGCTCGCTGACCACGCGCGGGGACATCGTCGTCGTCACCATCAACTACCGGCTCGGGGCGCTGGGCTTCCTGGCGCACCCCGCGCTCGGAGCCCCCGGCGCCGTCGGCAACTATGGGCTGTCCGATCAGCAGGCCGCGCTGCGCTGGGTGCACGACAACATCGCCCACTTCGGCGGTGACCCCGACGCCGTCACGATCGCCGGCGAGAGTGCGGGCGGCATGTCGGTGTGCGACCACCTCGTCGCCCCCGGATCCGAGGGTCTCTTCCGCGCAGCGCTCATCCAGAGCGGCCCGTGCCAGGCTCAGGTCGCGTTGCCCGAGGCGCAGCGGGTCAGCATCGACTACGCCCGCGCCGCCGGCTGCGACGATCTCCGCACCGTCGCGGACTGCCTGCGCGCACTGCCAGCGGATGAACTGCGAAAACCGGTGTGGTACTACCACATCGGTGACGACGCGCTCAGCGGACCGGTCACGGGGACCAAGGTGCTGCCGGTCGACCCGATGATGGCGATCGCGGAGGGGCAGGCGGCCAAGGTGCCCGTCCTGATCGGCACCAACCGCGACGAGTTCACGCTGTTCGCCGCCCTGCAGTACATCCGGCTGAAGAAACCGTACGTCGCAGCGCAGTACCCGCAGCTGCTGAAGCAGACCTTCGGTCGCGACGCCGATGCTGTCGCCACCCACTATCCGCTGAGCCGCTACGAGGGCAGCGTGCCGCTCGCGTACTCGGCGGCCGTCACCGATGGCGTGTTCGCGTGCGTCGCGGACCGGATGACCGACGGCCTGGCCAAGCAGGACTCGGTGTACGCCTACGAGTTCAACGACCGCGGCGCTCCCGCCCCAGAGCCGTTGCGTACCCTGCCCTTTCCCGTCGGAGCCAGCCATTCGCTCGAACTGCGCTATCTCTTCGCCATCGGCGGCGCTCCTGCATTGAGCGCCGACCAGCAGGTGCTGTCCGACCAGATGATCGACGCGTGGAGTCAGTTCGTCCGCGACGCTCATCCCGGCGACGACTGGCCCGCCTACGACGGCGAGGAAAAGCGGTTGTCATTGCAGCCGGGCGGCAGCAGGCTGGAGACCGACTTCGCCCAGTTTCACCAATGCCCCTTCTGGGCCGGCCTGAAGGAGTGAGATGCCGACACCCGATCCGGTGGTCTTCGCCGACGACTGGGTTCGGGCGTGGAATGAGCACGACGTCGAGGCGGTTCTCGTCCACTTCCACGATGACGTCGTATTCAGCTCGCCGGTGGCCGCACGGGTGATCCCCGAGACCGGGGGAGTGGTGCGCGGCAAGGCCGCGCTGCGGCACTACTGGGTGACGGCGCTTCGGATGATCCCCGGGCTGCGTTTCGACGTCGTCGGCGTGTACCGCGGCGAGTCACTGCTGGTGATCAACTATCGCAACGAGCGGGGCGGGCTCGTCAACGAAGTCCTCCACTTCGACGGCGACCTCGTCCGCGAGGGCCACGGCACCTATCTCGCCTGATCCGAGGCATCGAGCGGGGCGGTGACCGACGACGCGTCGGTGGCGAGCAGCGGCAGGCGGACCTCCGGAGTGGGAATCCGCCCGCGGGCGGCCAGGACCGCCTTGATCACGACGGGATTGGGCTCGGCGAACAGCGCACGGGTCAACGGCACGAGGCTCTCGTGCGGCGCTCTCGCGCCGCCACCAGCGGTCGTGCTGACACCGCCGCCCACCCCGCGATCGAGGCGGCGCGAACTGCGCTTCACGACGCCGTCGCCGCCGGCCAGAAATCGTCGGCGAGAAAACTGAGGGAATTCGTGCCCCCCGTCGCTCCTAGCTGACGAACGGGGCCCACGAGGGGTCGCGACGCCACCAAGGAGATCGACATGAGCACCATCCCAGCCACCCGCAAGCTGACCCGCCTCCAGTACGCCGCGACGATCCTCGGTGCTCTCGCCGTGACTGCGCTGGCGCCGGCGACCGCCAACGCCACCGACAACCAGCCCACCGGTCCCGACGGCGGCTGCCACTACACCGACGCCGACGGTTACGACGTGCCGATCGACGACGGTCAGGACGTGTTCGTCGACGGGAAGATCGTCTCCTGCCGCGGCGGCTCGATCATCATCACCACGGCGCCGAAGACGAACGTCGGCACCGTGCGCCCTCAACTCGACCCCAACCTGGGAGTCCTCATCGAGACGCCGCAGAAGCGGCCGGTGCTTCACGACGTGCCCGTCTCGAAGACACCCTGAGGCCCATCGCGACCTCCGCCAGACTGCGGGACCGCGGCGTTTGAGTCCGTGCCTTCTCGGGCATGATTTGCTCATGGGAAGTTTCTTGCGCCGTTCAACCATCGCCGCCCTTGCGGCCGCTCCCATCGCGGCCGCTTCGCTGTTCACCGCGGGAATCGGCTCGGCAGAGCCGCTCAACTGCGTCAACGGGCAGTTCTGGGATCCGATCACCAACACGTGCCAAACACCCCGTCCGGCAGACGACTGTGCACCGGGCGAGTACTGGAACGCGTTGTCCAACGTGTGCCGACCGCTGGGTCAGCTCTAACCTGCTCGCTGACGAGTCCGGACTCGGGCTCAAGTCAACGGCGTCACCCAGGTGGTGATGTCGGCGTGCACCACTTCGGTGCCGAAGCGGTCGACGACGCTGACGGGAACGACCAGTTCGGCGCCCTCGGTAATCGAGCCGAAGTCCGGAGGGTCGATCCGCGCGATGGCCCGCAGCGACGTCGTGGCCTTGGCGAGGTATTCGACAGTCATGGCCTTCGGAATCCAGCGGTGGCTGGTCGGCACGGTCGCCTCCATGAGCATCCCCATCGCCATCTCGGCGGCGTTGCAGGACGCGATGGCGTGCACTGTCGACAAGTGGTTGTGCACGAAGAACCACTTCGGCACCGTCACCTCGGCGAACCCCGGCTCCATGCGGGCGACGTGCGGCAGCACGGAGGCGAAATACGGCACTCGTGCCATCGCCGCCGCGGAGAACAGGCGGGTTCCCCCCGGACGTCCGGCCAGCACTTTCCACATCCGATAGGTGGTCGTCGGAGGTGCCGTCGAAGTAGTCACGGCGGGCTACCTTACTCTCGAGTAAGTACTCGCCGACCCGGAGTCGGTCCGGGATTTGGAGTAGGCCCAGTTCTCAGGCATACTGTTCGGGTTGCCTTGAGCCAGGTTCGCCTGGTCGGGCATACGACCAGCGCCCTTGCGGGCGCATCCGGTCCCATCCTCGATCGCGACGGAATTTTCGGCGCAGGAGAGTGCGTGCAAGGGCGACACACCCGAGCGCGGGGGTCGGTGGACCACAGACAGGTAAACAGCGGCGGCATAGCTAGCGGAACGCACTTTGGTGCGTGTCGCACTAGACCGAGCAAGGCGAGCATGGCCCAACCATGGGCCCGTAAGTAGTGAGGTAGGAGAAGCGTGGCGGGACAGAAGATCCGCATCAGGCTGAAGGCCTACGACCACGAGGCGATCGATGCCTCGGCGCGCAAGATCGTTGAGACGGTCACCCGTACGGGCGCGAGCGTCGTTGGCCCGGTGCCGCTGCCGACCGAGAAGAACATCTATTGCGTCATCCGGTCCCCGCATAAGTACAAGGACTCGCGGGAGCACTTCGAGATGCGCACCCACAAGCGCCTGATCGACATCCTCGACCCGACGCCGAAGACCGTTGACGCCCTCATGCGCATCGATCTGCCGGCGAGCGTCGACGTCAACATCCAGTAGGAGATTCCAGAACAATGGCACGCAAAGGCATTCTGGGCACCAAGCTGGGCATGACGCAGGTGTTCGACGAGAACAACAAGGTCGTCCCAGTCACGGTCGTCAAGGCCGGCCCCAACGTGGTGACCCGCATCCGCACCACCGAGCGCGACGGCTACAGCGCCGTGCAACTCGCCTACGGCGAGATCAGCCCGCGCAAGGTCAACAAGCCGGTCACCGGTCAGTACGCCGCCGCCGGGGTCAACCCCCGCAGGCACCTGGCCGAGCTTCGGCTCGAGGACGAGTCAGCCGCCGCCGACTACGAGGTTGGCCAGGAGCTGACCGCCGAGATCTTCGCCGACGGAAGCTTCGTCGACGTGACCGGCACCTCGAAGGGCAAGGGCTTCGCAGGCACCATGAAGCGTCACGGCTTCAAGGGCCAGGGCGCGGCCCACGGCGCACAGGCCGTGCACCGTCGACCCGGCTCGATCGGTGGCTGCGCCACCCCCGGCCGCGTCTTCAAGGGCACGCGCATGTCCGGCCGGATGGGCAGCGACAAGATCACGACGCAGAACCTGAAGGTGCACAAGGTCGACGCCGAGAACGGTGTGCTGTTGATCAAGGGCGCCATTCCTGGCCGCAACGGTGGGCTCGTCGTAGTCCGCACTGCGATCAAAAGAGGTGAGAAGTAATGGCATCTTCCAAGACTGATGTCCGATCAATTCCAGTGTTGACACCGGCGGGCAAGAAGGACGGCAACATCGAGTTGCCTGCCGCGCTGTTCGACGTCGAGCCCAACATCGCGCTCATGCACCAGGTGGTGACGGCCCAGTTGGCCGCGAAGCGCCAGGGCACGCACTCGACCAAGACGCGCGCCGAGGTCTCCGGTGGCGGCAAGAAGCCGTACCGCCAGAAGGGCACCGGTCGCGCCCGCCAGGGTTCGACGCGGGCACCGCAGTTCACCGGCGGTGGCATCGTGCACGGCCCGAAGCCGCGCGACTACAGCCAGCGGACCCCCAAGAAGATGATCGCCGCCGCACTGCGCTGCGCTCTCTCCGATCGGGCCCGCAACGATCGCATCTTCGCGATCACCGAGCTGATCAGTGGTCAGACGCCGTCGACGAAGACGGTCAAGGCGTTCCTCGCGACGCTGACCGATCGTCGCAAGGTGCTGGTCGTCATCGGCCGCAGCGATGAGGTCGGCGCCAAGAGCGTCCGCAATCTTCCTGGCGTGCGGGTGATCTCACCGGATCAGCTCAATACCTATGACGTGCTCGACGCCGATGACCTGGTGTTCAGCGTCGAGGCGCTGAACGCCTTCATCCAGGCGAACAGCGTCGACAAGGAAGCCGACAAGGAAGAGGTATCGGCGTAAATGGCGACCGTCACTGACCCCCGCGACATCATCCTGGCGCCGGTGATCTCCGAGAAGTCCTACGGGCTGATCGAAGACAACACCTACACGTTCGTCGTGCACCCGGACTCGAACAAGACGCAGATCAAGATCGCGATCGAGAAGATCTTCAGCGTCAAGGTCGATTCGGTGAACACGCTCAACCGCCAGGGCAAGCGCAAGCGCACCCGCAGCGGTTACGGCCAGCGCAAGAGCACCAAGCGCGCCATCGTGACCCTGTCCGCGGGCAGCAAGCCCATCGACCTGTTCGGGGCACCGGCCTAACCGCCGGGGAAGCCACCGAGAGCTAGAGGACAAGACAGACATGGCTATTCGCAAGTACAAGCCGACGACTCCCGGTCGTCGCGGCTCCAGCGTCTCCGACTTCGCCGAGGTCACCCGGTCGACTCCGGAGAAGTCGTTGATCCGCCCGTTGCACAGCACCGGTGGCCGCAACGCGCACGGACGCATCACCACCCGCCACAAGGGTGGTGGGCACAAGCGCGCCTACCGCGTCATCGACTTCCGTCGCCACGACAAGGACGGCGTCAACGCCAAGGTCGCGCACATCGAGTACGACCCCAACCGCACGGCGAACATCGCACTGCTGCACTACGTCGACGGCGAGAAGCGCTACATCATCGCGCCGCAGGGACTGTCGCAGGGCGATGTGATCGAGCAGGGGCCGAACGCCGACATCAAGCCCGGCAACAACCTCCCGCTGCGGAACATCCCGTCCGGCACGGTGATCCACGCGGTGGAGCTGCGCCCGGGTGGTGGAGCCAAGATGGGCCGCTCCGCCGGTGTCAGCATCCAGCTGCTCGGCAAGGAAGGCACGTACGCCACGCTGCGCATGCCGTCCGGTGAGATCCGTCGCGTCGACGTGCGCTGCCGCGCCACCGTCGGCGAGGTCGGCAACGCCGAACAGGGCAACATCAACTGGGGCAAGGCCGGCCGTATGCGATGGAAGGGCAAGCGCCCCACCGTCCGTGGTGTCGTCATGAACCCGGTCGACCACCCGCACGGCGGTGGTGAGGGCAAGACCTCCGGTGGCCGCCACCCGGTCAGCCCGTGGGGTAAGCCCGAGGGCCGCACCCGCAAGAACAAGCCGAGCGACAAGCTCATCGTCCGACGCCGGCGCACCGGCAAGAACAAGCGCTAGGAGTATCCAGCGATGCCACGCAGCCTGAAGAAGGGCCCGTTCGTCGACGACCATCTCCTGAAGAAGGTCGACGTCCAGAACGAGAAGAATACGAAGCAGGTCATCAAGACCTGGTCTCGTCGGTCGACCATCATCCCCGACTTCATCGGACACACCTTCGCCGTCCACGACGGTCGCAAGCACGTGCCGGTGTTCGTCTCGGAGGCGATGGTCGGACACAAGCTGGGCGAGTTCGCCCCGACCCGGACCTTCAAGGGTCACATCAAGGACGACCGGAAAGCGAAGCGGCGGTAATGACGACGACAGCTCAGTCGACTGAGTATCCCAGTGCCGTAGCCTCGGCGCGCTTCGTGCGCGTCTCGGCCTCCAAGGCGCGCCGCGTCATCGACCTGGTGCGCGGCAAGTCCGTCACCGAGGCGCTCGACATCCTCCGCTGGGCGCCCCAGGGTGCCAGCGAGCCCGTCGCCAAGGTCATCGCGAGCGCTGCGGCCAACGCCCAGAACAACGATGGACTGGACCCGTCGACCCTCGTGGTCGCGACCATCCACGCCGACGAGGGCCCGACCGCCAAGCGCATCCGGCCGCGCGCCCAGGGGCGTGCGTACCGAATCCGCAAGCGCACCAGCCACATCACGGTGATCGTGGAAAGCAGGCCGAGCCGTTCCGATCGGGGCGCATCGTCCGCATCCGCACGGGCGCGTCGCGCACAGGGCAGCAAGGCAGCCGCCTCTGCTCCGGCCAAGAAGGCGGCTCCCAAGAAGGCCTCTTCCGACACGAGCACAGTGACTTCTGATTCGAAGGGAGGCTCGGAGTAGTGGGCCAGAAGATCAATCCCCACGGCTTCCGCCTCGGCATCACGACCGACTGGAAGTCCCGCTGGTACGCAGACAAGCAGTACTCGGACTACGTCAAGGAAGACGTGGCGATCCGCCGCAGGCTCTTCGCGCCGTTCGTCATCCCCGGTGAGCGCAACGTCGAGCTCGAGCGGGCCGGCGTCGCCAAGGTGGAGATCGAGCGCACCCGTGACCGGGTTCGCGTGGACATCCACACCGCTCGGCCCGGCATCGTCATCGGCCGTCGCGGCGCGGCAGCCGATAGCATTCGCGGCACGCTGGAGAAGCTCACCGGCAAGCAGGTTCAGCTCAACATCCTCGAGGTGAAGAGCCCCGAGTCGGTGGCCCAGCTGGTCGCCCAGGGTGTCGCCGAGCAGCTCAGCAACCGCGTCGCGTTCCGTCGTGCCATGCGCAAGGCGATCCAGTCCGCGATGCGTCAGCCGAACGTCAAGGGCATCCGGGTGCAGTGCTCGGGTCGCCTCGGCGGCGCCGAGATGAGCCGCTCGGAGTTCTACCGCGAAGGTCGGGTGCCGCTGCACACGCTGCGTGCGGACATCGACTACGGCCTGTACGAGGCCAAGACCACCTTCGGCCGCATCGGCGTGAAGGTGTGGATCTACAAGGGTGACGTCGTCGGCGGCAAGCGCGAGCTCGCTGCCCCGGCCCCCGCCGGTGCAGAGCGTCCGCGTCGTGATCGTCCGGCAGGCACCCGTCCGCGCCGCAGTGGCGCCTCGGGCACCACGGCGACGAGCACCGAAGCCGGTCGCGCCGCCAGCGAGGAATCGCCAGCAGCAGATACCGCCGCTCCCGAAGCCGAGGTGGCTCCGGAAGCGGCAGAGACCACGGAGAGCTAAATCATGTTGATTCCCCGCAAGGTCAAGCACCGCAAGCAGCACCACCCGCGGCAGCGTGGCATCGCCAGTGGCGGCACCGAAGTGAGCTTCGGTGACTACGGCATCCAGGCACTCGGCCACGCCTACATCACGAACCGGCAGATCGAGGCCGCTCGTATCGCCATCAACCGGCACATCAAGCGTGGCGGCAAGGTCTGGATCAACATCTTCCCGGACCGCCCGCTGACCAAGAAGCCCGCTGAGACCCGCATGGGTTCCGGCAAGGGTTCGCCGGAGTGGTGGGTCGCCAACGTCAAGCCGGGTCGGGTGCTCTTCGAGATCAGCTACCCCGACGAGAAGGTGGCCAAGGAAGCGCTGACCCGCGCGATCCACAAGCTGCCGATCAAGGCCCGCATCATTACCCGAGAGGAGCAGTTCTGATGGCAGTGGGAGTTTCGCCTGGCGAACTGCGCGAGCTGACCGACGAGGAGCTCGCCGCCCGTGTGCGCGAGTCGAAGGAAGAGCTCTTCAACCTTCGATTCCAGATGGCCACCGGACAGCTGGCCAACAACCGTCGGCTGCGCGTCGTGCGCCAGGAGATCGCACGCGTGTACACCGTGCTTCGTGAACGTGAGTTGGGTCTGGCCTCCGGACCCGTTGGTGAGGATTCGTAATGGCAGACAAGACATCTGAGGGCACCGCTGCTGAATCGAAGCAGGCCGGCCCCGCGCATACCCCGCGCACCGAGAAGCCGCGTGGCCAGCGCAAGACGCGCATCGGCTACGTGGTGAGCGACAAGATGCAGAAGACCATCGTGGTCGAGCTGGAGAACCGCTCGAAGCACCCGTTGTACGGCAAGATCATCCGGACGACGACGAAGGTCAAGGCGCACGACGAGAACGGCACTGCCGGCGTCGGCGATCGCGTGTCCCTGATGGAGACGCGACCGCTGTCGGCGACCAAGCGCTGGCGCCTCGTCGAGGTCCTCGAGAGGGCCAAGTAGCAGCACAGCTTTCGCGAAGAACCTCCGTACGCCGGATGCCGGTGGCGGGGGTTCCTTGTTTAGCCAGCTGGCGTTCGAGTTTCGTCGAGCCCGGCGTTTCAAAAACGTGCAGGGTGGTGCATTTCTGGCAAAGATTGCCGTTTGCGCTGTTCAACCGGGTTTAGTCTTCTTGCGGGTGAAGTGACAATTTAGTGGATACCATTCCCGGAAATGATTCCGAGACGTTTGCGCAGCGTTGGTATTTCGTTGGCTGGGACTGCCCTTCTCCTGGTCATGACAGCTGGATTCTCGGCGTCCGCGGTTCACGCCGCGCCAGGCGACGAGGACCCGGCATCGGTCGCACCACCGACCCTGCCGCTCACCCAGTTGGGGTCGAGGTCGGTGTTGGCTTTCTACGGCACGCAGGGCACCGAGACGCTCACCATTCCCGTGCCACAGGGACTTCAGCCAGCGGAGCTGACTGCCATCGTGGAGGTGCCGGTCAACCTTCAGACCGGAACACTCGACGTCACACAGGACGAGAGGACGATTTCCCGCGTCCCCCTGCCGACAGGCGACAGGCAGCCCATCGTCGTGCCGCTGGCCGGGGTCAATGTCGTCAACAATGCGGTGACATTGACGCTGCGCAGTTATCTGGTGCCGCTGCAGGGTTACTGTCTCGATCCGACCAACCCATTGCGTCTGACCGACTCGGAAATTCGTTACGACGGAGCCGAGATCGCGCCGAGGACGGTTGCCGACTTCCTTCCGCCGGTACTTCGCAAGCTGACCCTCTTCGTTCCGGCCGTGCCAACCAATGCAGAATCCGACGGCGCCCTTCGCCTGGCCACCGCAGTCGTCGCACGCTACGGACGCCAGAACCCCGAGATCGTCGTGCTGCCGCTGGCCCCCGGTCAGACTGACCCGCCCGAGTCGTCGGTACCGATGGAACGACAGATCGTCGTGCGTGAGATTCCCGAGGTCGGGGTCGGGCTGCGCGGTGCCAGCGGAATCCCGTGGCTGCTGGTGAGCGGGCCGTCCGATCGGCTGGCCAGTCAGGCGCGGATGCTGTCCAGCAATGTCTCCCAATTGGCGGTGAGCTCCAACGCCGTTGTGGGGCCATTGAAATCGACGCCCCAGCTGCCCGCCGACGTGACTACGATCCGTGCTCTCGGTCAGCCGGGAGTGAACGCGACCGCACTGAATCCTCAGGTGACGATAGCGCTGGATCAGACCCGGCTGGGACGCTCGGTGCGAAACGTGCGAGTGCATTTGCGCGGCTCGTACACTCCGTTGCCCTCGAGTGTCGGCGGAAGCGTCGTGGCTGCCATCAACGGCGAGACGATAGACCATTGGAGCACCGACGGCACCGGCGCGATCGACCGTTGGGTCGCCATCCCGGACCGGCTCCTACAGCGCTACACCAACCTCGGGGTCGCCATCAACATCGCCGGAAACACGGGGCGGTGCGGCGAGTTTCAACCCGTCACGTTGACCATCGACGGCGACAGTCCGGTGGAGAGCAAGCAAGCCGATCCACCCCTGATCGCCGGTCTGCAGTCGGTGCCGCAGGCGCTGATGCCGCGCATGGAGATCGGGTTGGGGCAGGACCGCTTTGCCGACACCAGCCGCGCCTTGGCCATCCTGGTGGGACTTCAGCGGCTGAGTGCGCTGCCGATGGACACCGAAGTGGTTTCGCTCCAAGAGGCCATCGACTCGCCGAACCCGGCCATCCTCATCGCCTCCGACGGCTGGTCGGATCAGGCGATAACCCTGCCGGTCGCAGTCAACGCGTCCGGCGAGCTGAAGGTCGCGGCCATCGACGGCAGCTCCGACGCCACCACCCTCACCTTGAGCCCGGCGCAACGGTTCGGGTCTCTCCAGACGGTGTTCGACGGTCGACGGCCGCTCCTCATCGCGACGTCCGACGGCGCCCCCGATCAGATCGACGCTCTGCTGACGTGGCTGAACGCGGACCCGGTGCGATGGTCGCGACTGACCGGAACCGCAGTCCTCGCGCCGGCGGGCCGCGACCCGGTGACCTTCGGCTCGGACACTCCGCTGCCTGCCGCGCCCTCGGCCGAGCGCGACGAGAGGCCCTTCTGGTGGTTGGGCGGCGGCCTCGTCGCGGTGGCCGTCGCCGGTGCCGGGCTGATGTGGTGGCGCACCAGGCGTGCGACCCCGAGCGACTGACATGACGGCCACCGCCGACGTCAAACCGCTCCGACCCCGTCAGAGACTGGGTGCCTGGTTCCACGACCTGCACCCCGGCTACCGGCTGCCACTGCGCTGGTTCCTCATCGGGACGATGACCACCATCGCCTTTCACTCCAGCATCCTCAGCCTGGTGGAAACCACGCGCGGTGGTGGACTCGGTGCCTTCGTCTGGACGGTGGCGATCGTCGGGGTGCTGGTGGCCGTGAGCGTATCCCGTTGGCCACGTACCGAACTGCCGATCCACGACCGACAGACCGACATCATCGTCGGCACGATGGGCCTGGGTCTTGCGTTGTTGATCCACGGCGTGCTCTTGGCGCGCTATTCGTACTACTTCCATCTGCTGCGGCTGGACCTGGTGGCGATGTGGTTCTTCGTACTGAGCTCGAGCATCGTGCTGTTCGGACTGCGTCCGGTCGGCCGGTACGCCTGGGTCTGGGCGATGATGCTGCTGCTGACGTTCCCGCTGCCCTACTACGTCGCGGTCGCCAGCCTCGGTGGCGGAAGAGTGGCCGCGGGTGCGGCGACGCTGCTGGTCTCGGGGGTCGGCGCGGGGATCGCGCTCGGTAGGACCTTCCGGCGCGGACTGGCCGGTTCCGTGGTGTCGTGGGCGTTCGGCGGTCTGATCCTGCTGGTGATGACCGTGTACTTCTTCGATTCGTCGCTGCTGGCCTTTCAGATGATTCCGGCGGTGCTCACGACGTGCGTGGTGGGTGGCGGTTTCTACTGGCACGCCCGTCGCGGAGTGCCAAAACGGCTGCTGGATCGCAAGGTTGAGCCACTGGCCGCTCGGCAGGTATGGGCAGGCGTGCCGGTGGTCGTCGCGGTCGGCATCGCGCTCGCGCTCGTGAACATACCGTCGACGCTGGGTACGACGCCGTTGTCCACCGTCGAGTACCCCGTCGACCTGCGGCGGCCCCTGAGCGCGCCCCCCGGCTGGCACGTCGTCAGGACCCAGCAGTACCCCGGGGTCAGTCGGCTATACGGGCGCGACTCCGTGTTGACTCGGCAGGAGATGGCCGCAGATGTCGGAGATCCACGCTACGACAAGAAGTCTCGACCACGCACCCTGATGGTCGACACCATATTCATCAGCCGCGGGTTCGCCGAGCGGGTGTATCCCACCCGAGTGCTGTACGACATCAGCAGTGCACGAATCAGCAACCAGTATCCCGTCGACCTCGGGAACGGGGTGACCGGCCAATTGCTCTCAGGTGTGGACGACGTTAAGCGATTCGGCTGGAATCTGCTCCAATTCGCTTGGGGGCATGACGGTCACGCGGAGCACATCGCGATCTGGGCCGTCGACAACCACGATCCCGACGCGCCGTTCCCCGAGCCGTCGATCATGTGGCAAGCCACGTTTGCCCGGCTGTTCACCGTGCTGTTGCGGGGCAACGCGGCCGTCACCGACAAGGCGCCGAGCTTCAAGGACCGTGAACTGTTGACCGGGTTCGGCACTGCGCTGGTAGTGGCTCAGTTGCAGCGCGGCGGCAACTCGTGAGCCTCGACGTTGGGCCACCTGCGGTGGGAGCGTGTGATGACGCGGAGCGGGAACGGGCTCTGCATGACGCCATCAACGGGCTGCGTGACGACGATCCGCTGAACTCGGCATCGACCCCCATCGTGGGTTGGCAGCGGCCGGTGCTGTGGGCGATGCTGCTGATCTTCGTCGGCTGCGTCCTGGTCGCACCGCTGGCGACGGCAGTGGCGCTGATTGGCTTGTGCACCTTCGGATACGTCGTCACGATGCTCGATCGGGTGACGATCTTTCGCCAGGGACTGGCGTCCCGCGCGATCGTCATTTCCGACGAAGAGGCCAGGGCCATCCCCGACGCGGTCCTGCCGCGCTACACGATCCTGGTGCCGGCCTACAACGAGCCCGAGGTCGTCGGCGACCTGATCGGCGCGATGTCGCGGCTGGAGTATCCACGGGACAGGCTGCAGGTGTTGCTGCTGCTGGAAGCGGACGATCACGTGACGATCGACGCCGCCGAAGCTTGCGGAGAGTCCGACACCATCACGATCGTCTTGGTGCCGCCCGCCGAGCCGCGCACCAAACCGAAGGCCTGCAACTACGGGCTGCACTTCACCACCGGTGACATCGTCACGATCTTCGACGCCGAGGACCTGCCCGAGCCGCTGCAGTTGCGGCGGGTGGTCGCCACGTTCGAGCGGCTGCCCAACGACGTCGTGTGCGTGCAGGCCAAGCTGCGATATCACAACGGGGGCCAGAATCTGCTGACCGGCTGGTTCACTGCCGAGTACGGGTTGTGGTTCGGGTATCTCCTGCCGGGAATGATGCGGACGTCATCCCCAATCCCGTTGGGCGGCACGTCCAATCACCTATTGAAGTCCGTGCTGGACGAGATCGGCGCGTGGGACCCGTTCAACGTCACCGAGGACGCCGACCTCGGACTGCGGATCGCGGCGTCCGGCTACCGCACCGCCGTCGTCGACTCCGAGACCCTCGAGGAGGCCAACAGCGACCCGATCAACTGGATCCGACAACGCTCCCGTTGGTACAAGGGCTATCTGCAGACATGGTTGGTGCACATCCGACGACCGCGAGAACTGTTGCGCACCATCGGACTTCGCAGCTTCATCCGGTTCAACCTGGTGTTGGCCGGGACGCCGATCATCGCGGTGCTCAACCTCATGTTCTGGTTCATCACGATGGTCTGGTTCCTCGGACAGCCGGCCGTCGTCGGCGACGTATTCCCGTCGTACATCTACTTCCCGGCGCTGATCGCGTTGATCCTCGGCAACGGCGCCACGCTGTACATGAATCTGATCGCGCTCCGTGAGGATGATCGATCCGACCTGTTGATACCCGGGCTGACGGTGCCGGTGTTCTGGCTGATGATGAGCGTCGCCGCGGCCAAGGGCTTATACCAGCTGATACGGAGCCCGTCCTACTGGGAGAAGACCTTTCACGGCCTCACCCATCGTCCTGATGCCGACGACGAGCCGGAGCCGGCTGCCACGTGAGGACAGGCACCCCGGTGCGCGACCGCAGACTGAAGATCGCCGTCTACGCAGTGGCACTGCTCGTGTACCTCGCCGTCGGATACTGGCTCCAGGTTCGCCACGGGTTCATCCTCGGCGATGCCCTGTCCAGGGTGTCCGCCGCTCAGGGTGCGGTGTTCAGCCGCGATCCCCATCTTGCGGCCATCGGCTTCATCTTCACGCCCCTGACATCGGCTGTGCAGATTCCCGCGGTTCTGTTGAGTCCGCTGTGGCCGGTGCTGACCGAACGCGCGCTCTCCGGCACCATCATGTCGGCGCTCTTCATGGCCGGCGGGGTAGTTCAGATTCTCGGGATGGGCACCGACCGGGGACTGCCGCGAGCGTACGTCCTCACCATCACGGCCCTGTTCGCGCTGAATCCGATGATCGTGTTCTACGGGGCCAACGGGATGAGCGAAGCGCCTTTCATCTTCTTCATGTCCTGGGCCGTCAGAAGACTCATCATGTGGATGGTCGACGACGACGTGCATCATTTGGTCGCCGCGGGCGGCATCGCGATGGGGCTGGCCTACCTCACCCGCTACGACGCATTCGCCTGTGTTGCAGCCGCGGGCGTGTTGGTGGGCGTGACCACCTACCTGCGGGCCCGGCCTGCGCCGCGGATCCGGCGGGCGCTGCTCGACACCCTGTTGGTCAGCGCACCGGGGTTCTTCTCCTTCGTCGGGTGGGCGGCAGCGAGCTGGTTGATCACCGGCGAGGCCTTCGCCCAATTCACCTCCCAGTACGGCAACGCGGCGATCCTCGCGCAGTCCGGCCAGCCGACGGGAACCTTCGGCGCGGGGCTGACCTTCGCGCTGATCTGCATCACGCTGCTGGCGCCCACCCTCGTTCCGCTTGCGCTGTGGAGCGGAATCCGGCGTTATCGCGACCGGACCTGGTCGGTGCTGCTGGTGCCCCTGTTGGTCTATGGTGCCGCGCTGGCGTTCCAGGCCTACAGCTACGCCGCCGGGTCGACGTTTCCGTTCCTGCGGTTCTACATCGTGGCGATCCCGCTGTCGGCGTGTCTGGCCATGTTGGCGGTTCCCGATGGCATCCTGGTGCCCGCCATCCGGCGAGGCAGATACGCTCCGGCGCAACCGGATACACAATCGAATACGCGGCAGGGGCGGCCGCGGCGCCGGTCTTGGCTGGCATACGCGCCGGCCGCGATGGCCGTCGCGGTCGCCGTCCCCGTGACCGTGTGGGGGATGGGGCAGCCGACATACGCCCCACAGGAGTACGCACTGGGCGCGGTGCTTGCCCCCGAGCCCGACAACGTCAGCGTTCGCAAGGCGACCGAGCACGCCATTGCCGCCTCGTTCTCGACCGAACGCCGGATCGCGCAGTATCTGGAGACGCTGAACCTGCCGGAGAGTTCGGTCATCACCGACACCGTGTACGGGTTTGCGGTCACCGCCGCGTCCACCCAGCCGAAGACGTTCGTGGTCCCGTCGGACCCGGACTTCGTCACGTTGCTCAACGATCCCCAGAACAACGGCGTCCGATACCTACTGGCGGTGCCTCCGACCGGCCGTGGCAGCTCCGACGCGCTCAACGTGCGCTATCCGACGCTCTACGACACGGGTGCGGACATCGCCACGTTGGAACTCGAGATTCCCAATGACGGCGACAGCCAGCCGAACTGGCGTCTGTACCGGGTGCTGCCTCCCACGTAGCCCGGGCGGCGACGGATCTGCCCGCAGCGTTGCTGTTCACCAGCGTTCATCTGCGGATGCCTTCGAAGGCTCACCGATGGGCAAGATCTTGGCAAACTCTGCCATCTCACTGGGCGAGGCTCTCTAGTTGGCATAACATCCACCGATGACGCGACAGGCAACGGTAGGTAGGTGCCACGAGAACCGCCGTCAGGCGGCTAGGATGCCCTTGGACGTGGGTCCAGCAGGTTAACTGTCTGGATCTCGTGAACTGCTGGGTCGGCGGGTTGGGGATGACTCCACCCTGGTGGTGAGGCGTCGAGCCGGATGACCGGGCCGTCGTCTCGAAGCCCAGGTGGGCGGAGTTCTAGGAAGGCGGGTCGCTGGTGAGCGGCGGGGTGCAGCGGGAAGCGAATGGCAGGCCCTCCGACCTCGATGACGCAGTGACGGGTGAGGGCGTAGCGCCCGTCTTCCAACCGATCGTCTCGTTGCCCTCGGGCACCACCGTCGGGTTCGAGGCACTGGCGCGGTGGCCACACCAGCCGCACCTCGGACCGCAGTCGGTCTTCGCCTACGCGGTGGCCACCGAGCAGGTGACCGAACTCGACAGGCTGTGCATCGACCGGGCCGTCGACGGTGCCCTGCGTGGCGGACTGACGGACGGCGCACTGCTCGGCGTCAACTCCGAACCGGCAAGCGATTACACGGGTCGTGCCGACAGCGAGATCCTGCAGCGCGGGCACGACAAGTTCGAGTTGGTCTTCGAGCTCACCGAACGCGACCTGCTCGGCCACCTGCCTCGACTGCTCCGGAAGGTCGCCGCACTGCGCGCCGACGGAATCACGATCGCGCTGGACGACGTCGGAGCCAACCCAGAGTCGTTGGCGCTCTTGGACATCGTGTGTCCGGAGGTGATCAAGCTCGCCAACAATCTGATCCAGGCTCCGCCGAGCGCCGACACCGCCAAGACTGGCGCCGCGATCATGGCGCATCGCGAGCGTCGGGGAACGCTGATCATCGCCGAGGGCATCGAAACGGATCAGCACTTCGAACAGGCGCTGGCGTGGGGCGCGACGTTGGGCCAAGGATTCCTGTTCGGCAGGCCCGGTCCACTGCCAGCCCATGCCCACACGGTCGCATGGTCCCCGCCAGCCGTCACGCGATGCGCCGACGGCGTCTTCGACACACCATTCGACGTGGTTGCCGGCGACCCGGCCGTGCGCAGAGCGCGTGGGCGCACCCTGGTCGCCATCTCCCGGCACCTCGAGGAGCAGGCACGCAACTCGCCGGACGTCTCGATGGTCCTGACGGCGGTGCAGGACCGACGCCACTTCGGCTCGCCCATCCGCGACCGCTATGCGGCGTTGGCCACGGTCTGTCCCTTGGTCGCCGTGTTCGGTGCCGATCTGGTCGCCGATCAAACCACCGGCGCCCGCATCGTGGAACTTCCGGCCGGGGATCCCCTGTGCACGCAGTGGGTGGTCGTCACCCTCGGGTCGCACACCGCCGCAGCGCTCATCGCCCGCGAGTGCGGCGGCCGGGACGCAGCCGTCGACGACGGCCGTCAGTTCGACTACGTGGTCACTCATGACCGTTCGGTCGTCACCGCAGCTGCCGTGGCGCTGCTGAGCAGGGTGCCGTGATGAGCCGACATCATGGCGACGATCCGGGCGCGTGACCCCGATGGCGACTCCCGACAGCAGCGCGCACTACGACGGAACGGCCCGTCGTAATGGTCGCGCAGATCGCGGGGACGTCGACGAATCGTTTCGTCGGTTGGTCGATCGCAGTCCCGACGGGATCGTGGTGCACCAGGAGGGCCGGATCGTCTACGCCAACGCGACGGCGGTGCGGTGGGCCGGGGCGCAATACGTCGACCAGGTGAGTGGGCGGCCGGTCACCGAATTCATTCATCCCGACTCCGTCGAGGCCGTGTTGACCCGGATGACCGCGCTACGCAACGAGGGTGACGTCACCCGGGCCGCCGAGGGAGTGCTGCTGCGTCTCGACGGCACGACCCTCGACGTGGAGGCCGTCACCGCGCTGACGACGTGGCAGGGGGCGCCTGCCTACCACATCACGCTTCGGGATCTGACTTTCGTCCGCACCGCTCAGCGCAGCCTGCGTTACCAAGCTGCGCTGGTCGACAGGGTCGGCGTGGCGATCATCGCCACGACGGTCACGGGTCTGGTCACCAAGTGGAATCGCGGGGCCGAGGTCATCTATCAACGCCCTGCCGCCAGCGCGCTGGCGATGCCGATCGGTGCGGCGTTGGGGGCCAACCTCGAGCCGGCGGCGATCGTCGCGAACGGCGGCGTGATGCTCGCTACCCACCACACGGCGGACGGGCAACCGATCGTCGTCCGGGTGTCTGCGACCGCGTTGGACACCGGGTTCGCCCTCGTGTGTGCCGATGAGACGAAATCCCATGGTGTGGAACGACTCTTGCGCAGGATCGTCAACTCGCTCGACGAGGGCATCCTGGTGATCGACGGATCGGGCAGCGTCACGTCGGCGAACCCGGCTGCGGAGAAGATCCTCGGCATCTCCGCGGCGACGCTCGTCGGCGGCGACGGCCGCGCCGTTCACGACATCCCGATGTACGACGCCGCCCGCCATCCCATCGACCCGCGCGAAGGTCCGGTCTCTCGAACCCTGCGGACCGGCAAACCGATCCAAGGGTTCATCGCCGGAATCGACCGCGCCGACGGTCGCCGTACGTGGCTACGGGTGAGCTGTCGACCCCTCGACAACGACGACCGCTACGGCACCGCGATCCTGGTCTCGTTCTCCGACATCACCGCCGAGCAGGTCGCGCGCGAACGGCTCACCTATCGCGCCACCCACGACGCCCTCACCGGCCTTCCGAATCGTGCCGCCGTGCTCAATCAGATCTCGGATTCTCTTCGTGCCCAGGGTGATCGACGGCTGGGTGCCGTCCTGTTCATCGATCTCGACAACCTCAAGGCGATCAACGACACGCTCGGCCACGACTCCGGCGACGAACTACTGCAGAGCGTGGCGCAATGCCTGCGTGCATCGGTCGGTCCGAACGACGTCGTCGGTCGACTGGGTGGAGACGAATTCGTGACCCTCGTCGCGGGTGACGTCGGACCCGACGAACTGGCTGAGTTCGTGACACGGCTGGAGCACAGCCTCTCGGAGCCGATGACGCTGGGCGCCGCCACCGTGCGGACGCAGGGCAGCATCGGGGTCACGGTCGTCGCACCTGCCGATGAGCGCAGCGCCATCGAGATTCTGCGCGACGCGGATTCGGCCATGTACGAGACGAAGGCCAAACGGCGACGGCGCGTCTACCGCATGCCGGGCGGTGCCGAGCACCGGATGCCCGACGGTGTTCAGAACGGCAGCCGCAATGGGGGAGTGCGCAACGTCGACCGGCATCAGTCCCGGTCCTCCGAGGGCAACGCCCGATAGGTGCGCCTTCACGAACCGACACGGAAATGTCATCGTCGTCAATTCTCAAGGCCGTGGCCAGTATGCGGGTGTAACCTCCGGGCGGTCGGCGAGACGCCGACGTGCACGAGCGAAGTGACGGGACGAATGCGCGAATTCAACGGCAAGATCGAACTCGACATCCGCGACTCCGAGCCGGACTGGGGTCCCTACCAAGCTCCCGTGGCGCCGCCCGGAGCGCCCAACGTCCTCTATCTCGTCTGGGATGACACCGGCATCGCGACCTGGGACTGCTTCGGCGGCCTCGTCGAGATGCCCGCGATGAGCCGGATCGCCGAGCGCGGAGTCCGACTCTCGCAGTTCCACACGACGGCGCTGTGTTCGCCCACCCGCGCCTCACTGCTCACCGGGCGCAACGCCACCACGGTCGGGATGGCCACCGTCGAGGAGTTCACCGACGGATTCCCGAATTGCAACGGACGCATCCGCGAGGACACTGCGCTGCTATCGGAGGTGCTCGCCGAACGGGGGTTACAACACCTACTGCGTCGGCAAATGGCACCTCACGCCGCTCGAGGAGTCCAATCTTGCTGCCACCAAACGACATTGGCCACTGAGCCGCGGTTTCGAGCGCTTCTACGGGTTCATGGGCGGGGAGACCGACCAGTGGTACCCGGAGCTGGTGTACGACAACCACCCCGTCGCCCCGCCCGCCACCCCAGAGGAGGGCTACCACCTCTCGAAGGACCTGGCCGACAAGACCATCGAGTTCATCCGTGATGCCAAGGTGATCGCACCCGACAAGCCGTGGTTCAGCTACCTGTGCCCCGGCGCCGGCCACGCCCCGCATCACGTGTTCTCCGAATGGGCCGACAAATATGCAGGCCGCTTCGACATGGGATACGAGGCCTACCGCGAGATCGTCCTGGAGAATCAGAAGAAGCTCGGCATCGTGCCGCAGGACACCGAATTGTCGCCCGTGAACCCGTATCTCGACGTCAAGGGCCCCAACGGCGAAGCCTGGCCGTACCAGGACACGGTCCGGCCGTGGGACACCCTCAACGACGAGGAGAAGCGGCTGTTCAGCCGGATGGCCGAGGTGTTCGCCGGCTTCCTGTCCTACACCGACGAGCAGATCGGACGGGTGCTCGACTACCTGGAGGAGTCGGGTCAGCTGGACGACACCATCATCGTGGTCATCTCCGACAACGGCGCCAGCGGCGAAGGCGGCCCGAATGGATCGGTCAACGAGGTCAAGTTCTTCAACGGGTACATCGACACCGCCGAGGAGAGCCTGCGGTTCTATGATCAGCTCGGCGGCCCGGAGACCTACAACCACTACCCGATCGGGTGGGCGATGGCGTTCAACACGCCGTACAAGCTCTTCAAGCGCTACGCCTCGCACGAGGGCGGCATCGCCGACACGGCAATCATCTCCTGGCCCAACGGAATCGACGCGCACGGCGAGGTCCGCGATCAGTACGTCAACGTCTGCGACGTCACGCCGACGATCTACGACCTGCTCGGAATCACCCCGCCCGACGAGGTCGGCGGCATCGCTCAGAAGCCGCTCGACGGTATGAGTTTCAAGGCGGCGCTTGCCGATTCGAGTGCCGACACCGGGAAGAAGACGCAGTTCTACACGATGCTGGGCACCAGGGGCATCTGGCACGACGGCTGGTTCGCCAACACGGTGCACGCCGCAAGTCCCGCCGGGTGGTCCCACTTCGACCAGGATCGCTGGGAGCTGTTCCACATCGAGGCCGACCGCAGCCAGTGCCACGACCTGGCCGCCGAGAACCCGGAGAAGCTCGAGGAGCTCAAAGCCTTGTGGTTCGCCGAAGCGGCGAAGTACAACGGACTTCCGCTGGCCGACCTCGGCATGTTGGAGACCCTGGCCGGCTGGCGACCGTATCTGTCCGAGGGGCGCAAGACGTTCACCTACTACCCCGGCACCGCCGAGGTGGGCATCGGCGCGGCGGTCGAGATCAGCGGACAGTCCTTCTCGGTGCTCGCCGAGGTCACCGTCGACAGTGCAGATGCCGAAGGGGTGCTGTTCAAGCACGGAGCCGGTCACGGTGGTCACGTGCTGTTCATCGCGGACGGTCGACTGCACTACGTCTACAACTTCATGGGGGAGGACGAACAGCTGGTGTCCGCACCCGACCCGCTTCCCCTGGGCAGCCACGTCTTCGGGGTCGCCTACGACAGGTCGGGAACCGTGGATGGCAGTCACACTCCGCTCGGCGACGTCTCGCTGTTCGTCGACGACCACACGGTCGCCACCAAGGCGGGGGTCCGAACCCATCCCGGCATGTTCGGGCTGGCCGGCGGGGGAGTGGCCGTGGGCCGCAACCCCGGTCAAGCGGTCTCGGCCCGATACCGGGCGCCGTACCCGTTCACCGGCGGCACCATCGCGAAGGTCGTCGTCGACGTCTCGGGTACGCCGTATCGCGACGTTGAACGCGAACTGGCCAGGGCCTTCTCCAAGGATTGATCCGCACCTCGCCGGACCGCCTACCCTGAGCACCATGCTGACGGAGCTGGTCGGGCTGCCGGGCGGATCCTTCCGGATGGGATCGACGGCCTTCTATCCGGAGGAGTTCCCCGTCCACACGGCCAGCGTGTCCGCCTTCGCCATCGAACGACATCCCGTCACCAACGCGCAGTACGCCCGCTTCGTCGCCGAGACCGGATACGTGACCGTCGCCGAGCGGCCCTTGGACCCGACGCTCTACCCGGGGGTGGCCGCGGCTGACCTGCTACCCGGCGCGCTGATCTTCCGACCGACTCCGGGACCAGTCGACCTGAGGGACTGGCGGCAGTGGTGGGATTGGGCGGCCGGCGCCTGGTGGCAAAGACCGTTCGGACCGAGCAGCACCACCGACGACCGCCTCGACCACCCCGTCGTGCAGATCTCCTACGTCGACGCCGCCGCCTACGCGCAGTGGGCGGGCCGCCGACTGCCCACGGAGGCCGAGTGGGAGTACGCCGCGCACGGAGGAGCGTCGACGACGTACGCGTGGGGTGACGAGATGACGCCCGGCGGCGACCTGATGGCGAACACCTGGCAGGGCCGCTTCCCGTATCGCAACGACGGCGCCAAGGGATGGGTCGGCACGTCGCCGGTCGGTACGTTCCCGCCGAACGCCTACGGTCTGCTCGACATGATCGGCAACGTGTGGGAATGGACGTCGACGCCGTATACGACGCACCACCGGCGGGCAGGAGCGGAGCGACCGGGGGATGACCACATCAGCGACACCACGACGGCGTCCGCGGGATGCTGCCCACCTCCCCGCGAGCCGGACCCGACCATCAATCAGACGCTGAAGGGTGGATCGCACCTGTGCGCACCCGAGTACTGCCATCGCTACCGTCCGGCCGCGCGGTCGTCGCAGTCCCAGGACAGTGCGACCACCCACATCGGATTTCGCTGCGTCGCCGACGTCTGATCAGCTCATACTGGGCCGATGAGGGTGCTCGGGTTGGCGGCGGCAGTCATCGCCGTCGGGGTGGTCGGCGGCTGCGCCGAGACCGGTGACGGTCGTCCGGTCGCCGAACCGAGGGACTCGTCCACTGCCACTACCTCCATGCCCAGGTCCAGCTCGACGTCGGAGGCCACCGCCACCAGCGTGTCGCCAGTCGAGTTTCCGACGATGGGCGTGACGCCCACCCTGAGAGAGACGATCCCGCCCAACGCCCTGGTCTGCCTGCCCGCCGCGGCTCCCGGCACTCCCGCCACGGCACAGATCGGTGACGCCGCCGCCCCCAAGGTCGTCGTGTCCCTGCCCGAGGCGTGGACCGCGGCACCCGGACCCACGGGACTGACGCTCACCGGGCCCGACGGGATGTCCGGCGCCGTCGACATCACCGAGACCGCCCTCGACCCCGCCGCGGCGTTCGAGAAGTACTCCGACGACATCACGGCCAGTGCGCCGATCAGCAGTGTCAGCGTCCTGCCCGCGGAGAGCTGTGGATTCAGCGGCCAGCGACTGATGGGCGTGCTGTCGGGCGGCGCCCAGGGCAAGATGACCTACGAGGATCGCATTGCCCACGTCTGGACGAATACGAACGACTACCTGGTGGTCATCCACGTCGCGGCGCCCCAGGGATCGCCGGCCTTCGACGCCGCGACGTCGGTGTTGACGGCCGACTTCGCCGTTACCATCCCGTGACGACGCCGTCGGCCGGGCGAGGGTTCCGCAGCGATTTGGTGCATCGCCCGTGCTCACCTAGTATGTAGGGGTTGCCTCGGGCAGACCTCGGTGGCCGCTTTTGTTTCAGAGCGGAAGCCCTGCGTGCCCTTCGGTGACGAAGACCGCGTACGACGAACAGTTTCGTGCTGTTCGTCGTGCAATCGATTCGAGGAGATCTAGTGATTCAGCAGGAATCGCGGCTCAAGATCGCCGACAACACGGGCGCCAAGGAGATCTTGTGCATCCGGGTTCTCGGTGGCTCGGGTAGGCGTTACGCCGGCATCGGCGATGTCATCGTCGCGACCGTGAAGGACGCCATCCCCGGCGGCAACGTCAAGAAGGGCGAGGTCGTCAAGGCCGTCATCGTCCGCACCGTGAAGGAGCGTCGTCGCGCCGACGGCAGCTACATCCGGTTCGACGAGAACGCCGCCGTCATCATCAAGCCCGACAACGACCCGCGCGGTACCCGCATCTTCGGGCCGGTCGGTCGCGAGCTTCGCGAGAAGCGCTTCATGAAGATCGTCTCGCTTGCCCCGGAGGTGCTGTAAATGAAGGTGCACAAGGGTGACACCGTCCTCGTCATCTCTGGCAAGGACAAGGGCGCCAAGGGCAAGGTGCTCGAGGCCTACCCGACGCGCGAGAAGGTCCTGGTCCAGGGCGTCAACCGGATCAAGAAGCACACCGCCATCTCGCAGAACGAGCGTGGCGCGCAATCCGGCGGCATCGTCACGCAGGAAGCGCCCATCCACGTCTCGAACGTGATGGTCGTCGACTCCGACGGCAACCCGACCCGCATCGGCTACCGCTTCGACGACGAGACCGGCAAGAAGGTCCGCGTGTCGAAGAAGAACGGCAAGGACATCTGAGCATGACTACCACCGAGACCAAGGCGCTTCCGCGCCTCAAGCAGCGCTACCGCGACGAGATCAAGAGCGCGCTGAACGAGCAGTTCGACTACGCCAACGTCATGCAGATCCCCGGCGTCGTCAAGGTCATCGTGAACATGGGCGTCGGTGACGCCGCCCGCGACGCGAAGCTGATCAACGGTGCGGTCAACGACCTGCAGCTGATCACCGGCCAGAAGCCAGAGATCCGCAAGGCCCGCAAGTCCATCGCCCAGTTCAAGCTTCGCGAGGGCATGCCGATCGGCGCCCGCGTGACGCTGCGCGGCGACCGCATGTGGGAGTTCCTCGACCGGCTGGTCTCGATCAGCCTCCCGCGTATCCGCGACTTCCGCGGCCTGTCGCCCAAGCAGTTCGACGGCAGCGGCAACTACACCTTCGGTCTGACGGAGCAGTCGGTGTTCCACGAGATCGACGTGGACAGCATCGACCGCCCCCGCGGCATGGACATCACCGTCGTCACGTCGGCGACCAACGACGACGAAGGCCGGGCCCTGCTGCGTGCACTGGGCTTCCCGTTCAAGGAGAACTGAGCAGATGGCAAAGAAGGCACTGGTCAACAAGGCCAACAAGAAGCCGAAGTTCAAGGTCCGCGGCTACACGCGTTGCAACAAGTGTGGACGTCCGCATGCCGTGTTCCGCAAGTTCGGCCTGTGCCGAATCTGCCTGCGGGAGATGGCGCACGCCGGCGAACTGCCCGGTGTCCAGAAGTCCAGCTGGTAACAGCCAAGCAAGACCAATCAACCAACTTTAGAGAAAGCACGCGGTAGGCCCCCAAGGGTTTTCAACCCGTCGGGAACCGCCGCGAGGAAGGTGAGCTGGCTGTCATGACCATGACGGACCCGATCGCAGACTTCTTGACACGTCTGCGCAACGCCAATTCGGCGTACCACGACGAGGTGACCCTGCCTCACTCGAAGATCAAGGTGCATATCGCCGAGATCCTCAAGGAGCAGGGCTACATCACCGACTTCCGCACCGAGGATGCTCGCGTCGGCAAGTCGCTCGTGGTGCAACTCAAGTACGGACCCAGTCGCGAACGCAGCATCGCCGGCCTGAAGCGGGTTTCCAAGCCCGGCTTGCGCGTGTACGCGAAGTCAACCAACCTGCCCCGCGTCCTCGGTGGCCTCGGCGTGGCGATCATCTCCACGTCCTCGGGTCTGCTCACCGACCGTCAGGCAGCTCGACAAGGCGTCGGCGGCGAAGTCCTCGCCTACGTCTGGTAGGGGGAGTAGACATGTCGCGCATTGGAAAGCAGCCGGTCACGGTCCCCTCTGGGGTCGACGTGACCATCGACGGGCGCAACGTGTCCGTCAAGGGGCCCAAGGGCACCCTGACCCTCGACATCGCCGAGCCGATCACGGTCGAACGCGATGACGACGGCGCCATCGTGGTCAACCGGCCCGACGACGAGCGTCGCAGCCGCTCGCTGCACGGTCTGTCGCGGACGCTGGTGGCCAACCTGGTCACCGGTGTCACCGAGGGCTACACCACGAAGATGGAGATCTTCGGCGTCGGCTACCGCGTCGCACTCAAGGGCCAGACCCTCGAGTTCTCGCTCGGCTACAGCCACCCGGTCATCATCGAGGCGCCCGAGGGCATCACCTTCGCGGTGGAGACGCCCACCAAATTCTCGATCACCGGCATCGACAAGCAGCAAGTCGGCCAGATCTCGGCGAACATCCGCCGCCTGCGTCGCCCCGACCCGTACAAGGGCAAGGGCGTTCGCTACGAAGGCGAGCAGATCCGCCGCAAGGTCGGAAAGACAGGTAAGTAAGCCATGGCCAGTACCAAGACAGAGGCGACGACCGTCAAGCGGAAGCCGCTGGGGCAGAACGTCTCCGAGACGCGGCGGATCTCGCGGCTGCGTCGCCACGCCCGGCTGCGCAAGAAGGTCGCCGGCACTCCCGAGCGGCCCCGCCTGATGGTCAACCGCTCGTCGCGCCACATCCACGTGCAGCTGGTGGACGACCAGACGGGCACCACACTCGCCGCGGCGTCGTCCATCGAGGCCGACGTGCGTGCGGTGGAAGGTGACAAGAAGGCCCACAGCGTGCGGGTCGGACAGCTGATCGCGGAACGCGCCAAGGCTGCCGGATACGACACCGTGGTGTTCGACCGCGGCGGCTACACCTACGGTGGCCGCATCGCCGCCCTGGCCGACGCCGCCCGCGAGAGCGGACTGAATTTCTGATGAAGACTCGAAACGGAAGGACTGCCTGATGGCCGATCAGCCAACAGCAGGAACCGGAACCGGCGCCGGAGGAACGGGCGCCGCTGGCAGCCGGCCCCCGCGGGGCGGCGGCGGCGGTGACCGCGACGGTCGCGGTCGTCGCGACGACCGCGGTGGCCGTGGTGGCCGCGACGGCGGAGAGAAGAGCAACTTCCTCGAGCGCGTCGTCGCGATCAACCGCGTGTCGAAGGTGGTCAAGGGTGGTCGGCGCTTCAGCTTCACCGCGCTGGTCATCGTCGGCGACGGCAA
>NZ_JAEMTA010000008.1:0-57564 GCF_016462545.1 Mycolicibacterium sp.
ACCCAGTGCCGCGGGGTGTCGACGTGGCCGTACATCATCGTCGAGGATGAGCGCAGCCCCACCTCGTGCGCCGTGGTGATCACGTCGATCCAGGCCGACGTGGGCAACTTGCCCTTCGTGAGCACCCAGCGGACCTCGTCGTCGAGGATCTCCGCAGCCGTGCCGGGGATCGAGCCCAACCCGGCCTCGCGCAGCTCGATCAGCCAGTCCCGGATCGAGGTCCCGCTCTTGGTGACGCCGTTGGAGATCTCCATCGGCGAGAACGCATGCACGTGCATCGACGGCACCCGCGCCTTCACCGCACGCACCAGATCCGCATAGCCGGTGACGGGCAGCTCCGGATCGATACCGCCCTGCATGCAGACCTCGGTGGCGCCGGCGACGTGCGCCTCCCAGGCCCGGTCGGCGACGTCATCGGTGGACAGCGAGAAGGCATCCGCGTCGCCCTTGCGCTGCGCGAACGCGCAGAACCGACAACCTGTGTAGCAGATGTTGGTGAAGTTGATGTTGCGGTTCACCACATACGTCACGTCATCGCCCACGACGTCGCGCCGCAACGAATCGGCAAGGGCGGCAACGGCGTCCATGGCCGGGCCCTCAGCGGTGGCCAGGGCGTGATACTCGTCGTCGCTGAGGCCGGCGGGATTGGCCTCCGCCGCGCGCAGCGCACTCAGCACGTCGGTGTCGATGCGCTCGGGCGCGCGAGCGGCGAGCTCATTGACCTTCTCGCGGATGGACTCCCAGTCCCCGAACGCACTCCCGAGGTCGCTGCGCGTCTCGGTGAGCCGACCCTGCGAGTCGATCGCGGTGTTCAGGTCGGTACGGCCCAGCGACTCGGTCGCCTCGTCGGGCTCCTGCCATGGTCGTCCCACCGGGTTGACCTCCAGCGCAAAGCCCGTGTCGGGATCGGCCAGCGCGGCGACGTGGCCGTGCACCCGCGGATCGATCCACGCAGCGCCGGCCTGGACGTACTGCGGCTGAGCGGTCAGTCGCTGCACCAGGTCGTAGCCCGCCTCGGCGGTGACGGCCGCCAGTTCGTCCAGCGCGGGCCACGGCCGCTCGGGGTTGACGTGATCGGGGGTGAGCGGTGACACGCCACCCCAGTCGTCGACGCCCGCGCCGATCAGCGCCAGGCACTCCTCGCGTGACACCAGATTCGGCGGCGCCTGGATGCGCATCTTCGGGCCGAGCACCAGCCGAGTCACGGCGACGGTGGCCAGGAAGTCGTCGATTCCGGCGTCGGGAACGCCCGCCATCGCGGTGTGGTCCTTGGCCCGGAAGTTCTGCACGATGACTTCCTGAACGTGTCCGAACTCCTTGGCCGACCGGCGAATTGCGTGCATCGTCTCGGCGCGCTCGGTCAGGTTCTCACCGATGCCGACCAGCAGTCCGGTGGTGAACGGAATCGAGAGTCGACCCGCGTCGTCGAGTGTGCGCAGCCGCACGGCGGGGTCCTTGTCGGGGCTGCCGTAGTGGGCCAAGCCCTTCGTCTCATACAGCCGCCGCGACGTGGTCTCGAGCATCATGCCCATCGACGGCGCCACGGGCTTGAGCCGCGATAGCTCCGACCAGCTCATGACGCCGGGGTTCAGGTGCGGCAGCAGACCGGTCTCCTCGAGGACCCGGATGGCCATCGCGCGAACGTAGTCCAGCGTCGAGTCGTAGCCGCGCTCGTCGAGCCACTGCTTGGCCTCGTCCCACCGCGTCTCCGGCCGGTCACCGAGGGTGAAGAGCGCTTCCTTGCAACCCAATTCGGCACCGCGGCGGGCGACGTCGAGAATCTCGTCGGGCTCCATGTACATGCCCTTGCCCTGCGCCCGGAGCTTGCCGGGGACAGTGACGAAGGTGCAGTAGTGGCACGTGTCGCGGCACAGGTGGGTGATCGGGATGAAGACCTTGCGGGAATAGCTGACCGGCAACCTGCCGCCAGGACCGCGCCGGCCCGCGGCCTCGAGGCCCGCGTCGCGCACCCTGGCCGCGCTGGCCATCAGATCCTCGAGGTCGGAGCCGCGCGCCGTCAGGGCGACCGCGGCTTCCTCCACGTTGAGCGCGACCCCGTCGCGAGCCCGTCGCAACACGCGGCGAAGCGCTGCAGGACTCGGCGGCGCGCTCGCATCGGCGGTCGAGACGCGCGATGGGATGACGGGGCTGGGCAGATCGGCGCCGCGCAGGGGGTTCAGAGCCACTCCCCTGTAACCACGTGGTCGTCGAGAATCATCCGCGCGTCCCACCATCTGAAACCCTTGCCCCTGACATAGGGCCACAGTAGTCCCAGCACCGCGACACGGGGCCGGGCCGTTGTCCCCTCCTCGATAATGACCCCGGCGTAAGTTGATCGCCGTCGACGATGGTGGCCACTAGGAGACTCGAGCATGGGCAGTTCCGTCCGTTCCTACCTGGCGGCAGGTATCGCGGCAATGGCCGTAGGCGCGATCACGATCGCCCCGCCGACGCCGACGACCACACCGGCTCGCCCCGTCGCCGTGCGCGCAGCGCCGCGAATCGACCTGGCCGCCTCGGTGCGCGCGCTCGTGGCGACGCCTCCGAATCCGGAGCACGTCGCCTCGGTGAAGGCCGCCGTCGCGAGGATCGATCCGGCGGCCGCTGCCAGAATCGCGGCCACCCAACCTGCCCTGCTGACCGCGGCCCCGGTCCCGCTGAACGCCGCCTCCGACTGGATCGTCTCGGCGTACCAATTCATCCAGCCGTGGGTGACCTACGGTGTGCAACTGGCCGACTACGTTCTCGGCTTCATCCCCTTCGGCTACGTGATCGCCGATCAGATCAACATCTTCTACTACAACCTCGTCCTGCCGATCTCCGACAGCATCGTGTACGGACTGGTGGTGCCGGTCGTGAACGATCCGCTGAACCCGGCGTCCTACGTCAACGGACTGATCACCGTCGGCCAGGCATCGGTCAACGCGGCGATCAACACCGCCGTTGCGGAGTTCAACTACTTCTTCGGTTGGCTGATCCCGCCGCTCCCACCGCTGCCGCTGGCCGCGGCACGGACGGTGGCGCCCGCAGAACCGGTCACGGCCACGGTCGCCGACACCGCGGAACCCTCGATCAGTCCGCAGGCGGAGCAACACCGGTCAGAGGCGACGGTCGTCGACGTCTCCGCGGCGCCCGCCGCCGAGGGAACCACGGAATCTCCCGCGCCGCCCAAGACCACCGAAGCACCAGCGCCATCCGAGCTCCCCGACCCCTCGGTGGCCCCGGCGCCCACGACGCCGAAGCCGTCGGAGACACCCGAACCGACGAAGACACCCGAACCGACGAAGACACCCGAAACCAAGGCACCCGAAACCATGGCACCCGAGCCCCCGACGGCAACGATCACGAAGCCGCCCACCACGACGTCGGTCGGCGGGGTGCAGGCCCAGGGCGAGGTCCGCGGCAGCAACGCACAGACCCCGGCCACGGCATCGGCACCCGCGGCCGGCAGCAAATCGGACGAGAAAGGCAATGCGCACCACACCGCCGAGCCGAGCGCGCCCAAGGCGTCGGCCGCCCCGGGTGCCGACGAGTCCGGCCCGAGCGACGGCGGCTCCGGCACGTCGACCGACGCCGGCTAGCTCCGCACCCTCGAGGTACGCCGCCACAGCAGATAGGCCGGCGGCCCACCGCCGAGCACGACGAACACGATCGGTGCGAGCTGCATGACGCCGGCACCGCTGAGGATGATGTCACCGCCAGGCCCGCCGAGGGTCATCCCCAGAACGGTCACCAACCACGCCCACAACGGCAAGGCCGCCAACCGGGGCGTCGGCGCCCACTGCAGCGCAGCCCACACCAGTGCGGCATTGACCAGGCCGCTGATCAACCCGCTGATGGGAAACGGAATTGCCCCGAGATAGGACGGGAGCAGAAAGGCGCCCGCGATTGCCGACAGAACGCCGTCGAGGGTCAGAACGGCAAGGATGGCGAACCGAGCCGAGCCTGAGGGCGGAGCGGTCAGGTGGGGACGCTGTCGAGCAGTCCGACCAACGAGCCGACGACCCACTGGTAGCTGTCCAACCGGTCCTGCCAGTGCTGCAGGTTGGGATCCAGATCCGGGTCCATCGCCATCCCTTCCACGGGCCGCTAGTGATCGCAGCGTACCCCGTCGTGCCGTCGTCATCCCAGGTTCAGCCCGGCCAGGAGATCGGTTTCCCAGCCGCGACCGTCCCGCTCCCCTGCCGCCCCGTCAACGAGCACGAAGTGTTCGCTCGCCGACACCGGGAGCGCGATGTCGTTGGACAGGGCGCAGGCCCGACCGTCGGCCGTGACGGTGACCTGTGTGGCGTGTGCGCGAAGAGCGGCGACCTTCGCGTCACGGCTCTCGGGCGCCTCGACGACGGCGTCGATGTCGGCGTCGGCATAGGCGAAGCGGAAATCGTCGGCCGAGGGCAGTGCCCAATCAGCGGGCAGGTCCATCGCGGCCAGGTCTCGCGTGGCGACGTCGACCGCGCTGCGCGCCGTGACCGTCCAGTAGAACTTGGGCACCTGCCAGGGCTCGCCCGGGTGACCGTGTTCCGCCGCCGCCGAGACGGCCGCCGTCGTCACCTCGTGGGCGTGGACGTGGTCGGGGTGCCCATAGCCGCCGTTGGGGTCATAGGTGACCACCACGTGCGGTCGCAGCTCACGGATGACCGCGACGAGCGCACCCACGGCCTCGCTCCAATCGGCGTCGACGAACCTCTGCCGACGACGCGGCGGGGTGCCCTCCATGCCCGAGTCGCGCCACCGGCCGGCACCACCGAGGAAGACGGGCCCGTCGACACCCAATTCAGCCAGGGCCGAGGATAATTCGCCGATCCGGTAGCCGCCCAGCTGGTCGGCGCCGTCGACCGCCAGCTGCGCGAAGCGCTCCCCGATCACCTCGCCTTCCTCCCCGAGGGTGCAGGTGACGACCTGGACCCTGGCGCCCCTGGCCACGTAGTGGGCGATCGTGGCGCCGGTGGTCAGCGTCTCGTCGTCCGGATGGGCGTGGACGAACAACAACCGTGGATTCTCCATGGGCACAAGATAGATTCACCCCGTGACGCGGCGCACCATCGAGTACGCGTCCGCCGTCGTGGTCATCGGACTGCTCGCGGGCATCGCCGGCGCGGCGACCACGCTGCTGCTGCACTGGGTGGAGCACGTCGTCTACAACTACTCGTTCGGCACGCTGCTGACGGGAGTCGGGCACAGCAGCCCGGTCAGGCGCGCCGTCGGCCCCATGATCGGCGGAGCGCTGGCAGGTTTCGGATGGTGGCTACTGCGTCATCGGGGTGACGTGCCGGGACTGTCGGCGACGATCGCCGAACACCGGCCGATCCCTCGGTGGCGGATGTCGATCGACGCGCTGCTGCAGGTCCTGCTCGTCGGCTCGGGCGCGTCGCTCGGCAGAGAGGGTGCGCCGCGTCAGCTCGCGGCGGCGCTGGGCGACTTCGGCACGTCGAGGTGGTCACTGACCCCCCGCGACCGCGAGATCCTCCTCGCGTGTGCGGCAGGTGCCGGCCTCGGCGCGGTGTACAGCGTGCCGCTCGGCGGGGCGTTGTTCGCGGTGCGCATCGTGCTCGGCACCTGGCACCCCCGGGCGGTGGGCACCGCACTGATCACGTCCAGCCTCGCGGTCGCGGTGTCCTCGCCCGTCACGCACTTCGAGCACTCGCTGGTGTGGCCGGACCCGGCCCTCTCGTACCTCTTCGTATTCTTCGGGTGTGCGATCGCACCGTTGGCGGTGGCCGTCGGCTTCGCCTTCGACAAGGTGATGACGCTGGCCCGGCCGAAGCCCCAGATCCGTTCCTGGACACTGATTCCGACGATCGCCGTGGCAGGCCTGGCCACCGGCGTCTGCTCGATCTGGTGGCCCGAGTTGCCCGGCAACGGCCGCAGCATCCTCACGGTCAGCGTCGATGCGGGTCTCACCCTGGGCGGCGCGGTGGTGATCCTGTTCCTCAAACCGCTGCTGACGGCGCTGTACCTTCGCACGGGCGCGGTGGGCGGCATGATCACGCCTGCGCTGGCGACCGGTGCCGCGGCTGGGACTATCGCCACTCTCGCATTGAATCAGTTGGCGGGCACCCACTTTCAGGTCGCCGCGGTCTCGCTGGCGTGCGCTGCGGGCGTCCTCGCCATCACGCAGCGCGCGCCCGCCTTCGCCGCGCTGTTCGTCTGGGAACTCGCGCGGCCGCCGCTGTGGCTGATCCTGGTCTTCGGCGCGGCGGCGTTCACGGCACACGGCATTCGGCTTCTGCGCGAACGCAACCCGGCCAAGAGCTGAGCCCTACTGGGGGCCCTTCACCCACCTGCCCGCATCCCCCACGATGCCGACCGGTACGGCACCCGAGAGGCTCACGTTCTGGACGTTGGGCGCCGCGGCCACGATGGTCGTGTCCTGCAGGATCGGCAGCACAGTCGACATGTTCCACAGACGCGGTTCGACGGCGGTGAGCACGTCGCCGATCGGCTGGCTGCCGTCGAGCGCGGCGTCGATGTTCGGTTGGATGCTGCGGTCGCAGATACCGGTCAGGTTGCTGGGGGCCTGGACGAGCTGGTCCGGTCCGGCCGGCGGGAGTGGCGGCGCAGGCGTGGTCGCCGTCGGGGTGGTGCTCGCGGTCGGGCGGGCCCCGGTGGTCGACGTCGTCGTTGCCGGCGGCGCCGTCGGGGTTCCGCTGGGGGGCGCGGTCGGGACGGCGGTGGCCTCGAGGGCGGGGCAGCCGAAGCGCGACGCGAGTGCCGTCGCCAGGTCGCCACCGGCCTGATGCCAGCCGACGATCGCGTCGACACGGTTCTGGGTGAGGGCGTCGCCGTAGAGCGTGGGCGGATCGAGCGCAAGCACGGCCGTCGAGATGCCCACGCTGCGCAACTGGTCGGCGGCGGTGTTCGCCACCGCCACCGAGGTCGGGTCGTTGGCGGCGACGCCGATCACGAACGTCAGCTGTTCGCCGTCCTTGCTGATGCGACCACGGGTCGGCGGGAGCGAGCCAGGCGTCGGGGACGGCATCGGGCTGGTCGTCGACACCTCCTGCTCCACGGTGTAGCCACTGGCCTTCAGCAGATCCAGCGCCGACTCCCGGGACAGAGCGGGCGGCGCGGTGGGGACGTACCCCGGATCCGACGGTGAGCGCACCTGTGCCTGCGCGAGGGTCACCGTGTTGTCGCTTCCGGCGCCGACGGCGGCCAACAGATCGACGTCGAGCAACCCGAGGATCGCCTTGCGCACCTGAGGGTCCTGCAGGGTGGGCTGCTGCGCGCGCAGCGTCACCTGCATGACGCGCGGGGTGACGATGCGGGCCGTGCGAACGTCCGGGATCGCACCGAGCTGGATGAACGCCGCCTGCCCGCCGTGCACCTGGGCGACCTGCGTATCGCCGTTGCGGATCGAGTCGGCGAGGACCGCGGGGGCTCCCCCGCGCCGGAACAGGATCTGATCCGGCTTGGCCGGCTCCGCCCAGTAACGGTCGTTGCGCGCCAACAGGATTTCGTCGCGTTGCGGGTCGATGCTCTCGACGCGGAACTGCCCGCCGGTGACCGGCAGCGCCCGCAGCAAGCCTGCCGCGAACCCGCCTGGCACGTCCTTGACGATGTGGGCGGGCAGGATGTCGTTGAAGAGCTCCCGCCACGCCGGGTAGGGCTGCGAGAAGGACACCACCGCGGTCTTGCCGCCCTCGACCGACTGGACACCGGTGATCAGGTCGTAGCCCGCCGGGTCGACGACACCGGGTGCACTGACCATCTGCCGCCAGAGGTACCAGTAGTCGTCGGCGGCGATCGGCGCGTTGTCGGTCCACTGCGCCTCGGGCCGGATCTTGTAGGTGACGGTGAAGGGGTCCTCACTCGTCACCTCGGCGGACTCCAGCAGGGTCGGATCGAGTTCCCAGCGCGAACCCGTCGCCGAGTTCGGGTCGGGTATCGGCCGAAACGAGCTCGGTAGCACCAAGGACGAGATGGCGGCGTTCACCGGTGACTGGTCCGACAGCAGATGCGGGTTGAAACCGGGTCCGACCGAGTCGATCGCCATGATGATCTGCGATGCCTTCAGCGGCGGCGGAGGCGTGCTCTGCTCCGTCTCGGTACTTTGCGGCGCCGGCGGCGGGCTGACGGTGCAGGCCGTGACCAGCATCAACGTCGATGCAAGTGCACAGGCGACGTAGCTGAAGCGTCGCAGAGTCGTCGGCACGCCCTTCAGGCTAACCGCAATCGTGCGAGCCGCCCGACGCCGCTCACCGATGCCCGACGTCAGTTGCGGGTCTTCGCCCGGGCCTTGCTGCGCGCCCGCAGGCTGGCGTTCAACTCGACCTTGCGCACCCGCACGATCTCGGGCGTGACCTCCACGCACTCGTCCTCGGCACAGAATTCCATGGCCTGCTCCAGACCCATTTCCAGCGGACGGGCCAGCGTCTCGAAGACGTCGGCCGTCGACGAGCGCATGTTGGTCAGCTTCTTCTCACGCGTGGCGTTGATGTCGAGGTCCTCGGCGCGCGGGTTGATGCCGACGACCTGACCCTCGTAGGTGTCCTGGCCCGGCTCGACGAAGAACTGACCGCGGTCGGAGAGCTGGGTCATGGCGAACGGCGTGATCTTGCCGGTGCGGTCCGAGACCAGCGATCCGGTGTGACGGGCGCGGATCTCGCCGGCCCACGGCCGGTAGCCGTCGAACACCGCGTTGGCGATGCCCGTGCCGCGGGTCAGGGTGAGGAAGTCGGTGCGGAAACCGATCAGCCCACGGCTGGGGACGATGAAGTCCATCCGTACCCAGCCGGCGGCGTGGTTGGCCATTTCCTCCATGCGGCCCTTGCGACCGGCCATCAGCTGCGTGACGGCGCCGACGAACTCGTCGGGACAGTCGATGGTCATGGCCTCGAACGGCTCGTGCAGCTTGCCGTCGACGGTCCGGGTGACCACCTGCGGCTTGCCGACGGTCAGCTCGAACCCTTCGCGACGCATCTGCTCGACGAGGATGGCCAGTGCCAACTCACCACGGCCCTGCACCTCCCAGGCGTCCGGACGGTCGATGTCCACGACCTTGATCGACACGTTGCCGACGAGCTCGGAGTCCAAGCGCGCCTTCACCATTCGCGCGGTCAGCTTGTGCCCGGAGACCTTGCCGGCCAGCGGTGAGGTGTTGGTGCCGACGGTGACCGAGATGGCGGGCTCGTCGACGGTGATGCGCGGCAGCGCGTGCGCGTGTTCGACATCGGCGAGGGTGTCGCCGATCATGATCTCGGGCATGCCCGCGACGGCCACGATGTCGCCCGCGACGGCCTCGTCGGTGCTGGTGCGCTCGACGCCCTCGGTGGCGAGCAGCTCGGTGATCTTGGCGTTGGTGATGACCGGATGGCCGTCCACTTCACGCATCCAGGCGACCTGCTGGCCCTTCTTGATGCGGCCCTTGTAGATGCGGATGAGCGCCAGGCGGCCCAGGAAGGCCGAGGCGTCGAGGTTGGTGACCAGCGCCTGCAGCGGCGCCTCGGGGTCGCCCTGCGGCGGCGGGATGTGCTCGAGCAGCACGTCGAAGAGCACGTCGAGGTTCTCGCCGTCGGGGTTCTCGCCGTTGGCCGGTTGCGTGGTGCTGGCGATGCCGGCCCGACCCGACGCGTAGAGCGTCGGCAGCCCGAGGGCGTCCTCGGCGGCCTTCTGGGCCGCGTCGTCGAGGTCGGAGGCAACGTCGAGTAGCAGGTCGTGGCTCTCGGAGACCACTTCGGCGATTCGCGCATCGGGGCGGTCGGTCTTGTTGACGCACAGGATCACCGGCAGGTGCGCGGACAGCGCCTTGCGCAGCACGAAACGCGTCTGGGGCAGCGGCCCCTCCGACGCGTCCACCAGCAGCAGGACGCCGTCCACCATCGACAGTCCGCGCTCGACCTCGCCGCCGAAGTCGGCGTGGCCGGGGGTGTCGATCACGTTGATGACGGTCATGCTGCCGTCGGGGTTCTTGCGATGCACGGCGGTGTTCTTCGCCAGGATCGTGATGCCCTTTTCCTTCTCCAGGTCACCGGAGTCCATCAGACGCTCGACGGAGTCGTCACCGCGGTGGGTCAGCGCGCCGGACTGCCGCAGCATGGCGTCGACGAGGGTGGTCTTACCGTGGTCGACGTGAGCGACGATGGCGACATTGCGAAAATCCGGGAGAGCATCCACGTCACGATTGTCGCAGCGTAGGTATCCAATCGCGAAAACGAGCGAATGCGCCCATGGCTGACGAGAGGCTGGAGTGAAGCCGTCCGAGTTCGCGTCGCTCACACCGAACGAGAAGTGCTGTCGCAGCACGCCGCGGTGCAAGCGGTGCCCCGTCGTCCTTCGCGCCGTCCGCAAGGCAGAGCGGTCGGGGCTGCGCGGCAAGGAGCTGGACAAGGCCGTCACACGCGCCAGAAAAGCCTGACTACCTGGGTGAACATCGGCGTAAGGTGAGAAGGTCCGTCGCTGGTTGGAGGTAACGATCATGGCGGTTTTCGAACTGGCGACCATCGCCTTGGTCATCGTGCTGGCCAGCGCCGCGACTGCGGCCATCTACCTTGGCCTGCTGAATTGGATCGGCGGGTACTACATCGTGAGGTGTGCGGCATGTCACCACCTGACGGGTTCGTCGGTCAACAGTGCGCAGGGGTCGTGTCCGCACTGTCGGCACCCCGCGCTGCTGCACCCGGTGTACGCGGTCCGACATCCGCGAAGCGTGAGAGTGGTCGGTGACCGGCTCAGGTACTGACACCCATGCCCGACCGCGCATGAGCGGAAACATTGAGCGCAGCAACGGCTTTCGCTAGCCCCGCCGCAGGGCTGCGACCAGATCCGGTAACCAGCCACGATCTGCAGGCACCCAGTCGAGCGCGTCGAGCTCGTCGGCGCTCACCCACCGCAGCGCCCGGTGGTCACGCGGCCGCACGCTGCCGCTCGTCTGGGTGACCAGGAACGCACGCAGCGTCATCTCCTGGCTCAGGGCGACGTCGGCGCCGAGGCGCGCACCGACGACGACCTCGACGCCGAGTTCCTCATCGAGCTCGCGCACCAGCGCGTCCGCGTCGCTCTCCCCCGGCGCCACCTTGCCACCGGGCAGCTCCCACAGCCCTGCCAGTTCCGGAGGACGTTCCCGTTGGGCTACCAGCAGCGTCGCCCCAGAGATCAGTGCGCCCGCGACGACGATCTGGTTCGGCACGCAGCGACGGTATACCTTCGAAGGATGGCTGTGTTGACCGACGATCAGGTAGATGCCGCACTGTCCGATCTCGACGGTTGGGAACGTTCGGAGGGGGCCATCCGACGCTCGGTCGAGTTCCCGGCCTTCCTCGACGGCATCGACGCAGTGCGCCGCGTCGGTGAGCACGCCGAGCGCGAAGACCACCATCCTGACATCGACATCCGTTGGCGGACAGTGACTTTCACGCTGGTAACGCACTCAGAGGGCGGCATCACCGACAAGGACGTCGCAATGGCCGGCGACATCAGTCGGATCGTCGGCTGATCGTCGCGACGTAGCCGAGGGTGGCCACCGCCGCCAGCACGTACAGCGAACCCGCCAACTCCGCGTACCAGGGCCTGCCGTCGAAGCGGCCGCCATCGCTCGCGAACGTCACCAACCACGGCGGGCCGAGATACGCCAGCGCCACCCAGGCCCAGCCGACGATCCGGGTTCGCGCACGCATGGATCCGAGCACCAGCCACATGACGAGCGGAAGCAGCCACACCCAGTGGTGGGTCCAGCTGATCGGCGAGATCAACAGTCCGAACAGCATCACCACGACGATGCGGCCCAGCGGGTCGGCCGCACCGATCCGCCACCACGCGGCCCAGGTCAGCACCGCGACGCCGAGTGCCGCGACGATCAGCAGCGGGCCGTAGCCGGCGTCGTGTCCCGTCAGATAGCCGAGCACTCCCCGTAGCGACTGGTTCATCGGCGTGTCGACGACACCGATCCGATCGGCATTTCCGAGCAGGTCGGTGAAGTAGAAGCGCGCCTGCGCGCCGCCCAGCGCGATCGACGACGCCACGGTCGCGCCGAACACCACGGCGGAGAACGCCGCCGCCCTCCACCGGCGCGCTCCGAGTAGGTACAGACCTGCGACCGCCGGCGTCAGCTTCACTCCGGCCGCCAGTCCGATCAGCAGCCCGGACACCCACCACCGGCTGGTGTACACCGCCCACAGCACGGCGAGCATCAGCAGTGCGCCGACCTGACCGAGTTCGAAGAGATGACGCACCGGCTCGAACCAGATCGCCAGCGCCGTCCACGCCATCGCGAGTCGAGAATCGTTCCTGCCCAACAACTTCAGCGCGACCACCGCGGAACCGTAGAGCGCCGCGACGATACCCAGTTGCCAGCACAGGCCGACGACCGGGAACGGCAGGAAGTGCAGCGGATAGAACACCAGACCCGCGAACGGCGGATAGGTGAACTGCAGCGGCAGGGGCGGGATCACCGGGTGGTACACGAAGTCGTAGAGGCCGCCGCGGTCCATGGTCGCGGCGCCGTCGACGTAGACGTGGAGGTCGATGAAGTTGGTGCCGTTGGGCATCAGGTAGGTGACGCCGAAGCGCACGAGCAGGCTCAGCGCGAGCAGGTACGGCGCGAGGACCGTGATTCGGTTCGGCGGCGCGCCGGTGCTGGCGGGTACGACCTCTGGCTGGCTGGAGATGTCTCCGACTCTAGATTCCCCACCGCGTCGCACCGCCGAGACCGACCGTTGGGTCACCATCGGCCGTCGTGTCAGTAACGGTTGCATAAATGCCACACGTGTCACTTGAGTAACTCCAGTAACTCCGTAGCTTCGGTTCAGACGAGCCGTCAACCGATTGGGAGAACCATGCGCTTCACCAGAAAAGCCCTTGCCAGCAGCGTGATTGCCGCCGCCTTCGCGGTTCCGGGCGCGCTGTTGCTCAGTGCCACCGCGGCGGCGGACCCCGTTCCCGCACCCGCGCCGGCGATCCCCAACATGTCGGGCATCCCGTTCCTGGGTCAGCTCAACCCCGCCAACGCGCCTGCGATGCTGCAGAGCCTCGCGTCGGCCTTCACGGGCGCGGCCGGTGCACCGGCGGCAGCCCCCGCAGCAGCACCGGCACCGGCGGCGACCGCCTCGGTCACGCTGCCGCAGGCGCCGGCCGCAGCTCCGGCGGCCCTGCCCGCGGCCGCACCGGCGACCGGGCCCGCGGCCCTGGTCCCGACGGCCGACCTGAACATCCCGCAGGTGCCGGGCAACCCGCTACCGCTGCCGCCCGAGCTCAGCTTCCCCGGTGACCTGGTGTCGTTGATGCCCGTCGGCACCCCGCTGGCCAACCTGCTGCCCAAGGCGCCGATCGCTGCGACACCGGTCGCAGCGGCCACCGCACCCGTCGCAGCGGCTACCGCACTTCCCGCGGCAGCGGCCCCCGCCCTCCCGGCGGCAGCCAACCCACTGGCCGGCATCTCGCCGCTGATGTTCCCCGTCTCGGCGTTGCCCTGACGCTCGCCCCACTAGGCCGCAGAACCCACCAATCACGGGAGAGTCATGCCATCGAAGACCACGCTGCTGATCGCGCTCGGGGCGTCGGCCGCGCTGACGCTGGGCGTCCAACCGGTCGCCCACGCCGAGCCTGGGCAGCCGCTGCCCATGCCGATCAGTGGTCTTCAGGCGCCGGGGCTACCCGCGATGGAGAGTCTGGGGCCCGCCATTCAGCAGGCGGCAGGAGATCCGTCGAACGCCGCGTCGATGTTGATGGCCGCGGCGGCGGCGTTCGCGGGTAACAGCGCGCCGCCGGACTCGAAGAACATGGCGGCGGCAGTCAATCAGTTCGTCGCCGATCCCCAGGTGGCGCACGTCCCTGCGGCAGGTGCGATCCCCGGAACCGAGGCGCACCTCCCGCAGGGCATCAACCCGGCGAATGCGGCGGGTCCGGCCCCCGAGGCCGCACCCCTCGCGGCGGTACCGGCACCCGAGGCGCCGGCCGCTCCGGCGCCCGACGCAGCACCCGCACCCGCACCCGAGGCGGCGGTGGCGCCTGCGCCCGATGCGGCGCCCGCCGCGGCCGCCGTCCCGGGCACGGACGGTGCGCCGGCCCCGGCTCCCGTCTTTGGGCCCGACGCCCCCACCACGCAGGACTTCATGTATCCGTCGATCAGCAACGGATGCCTCGCCGACGGCGGAAACGTTCTGGCGACGGCGATCTCGGTGGCCGGGCCCGCGTCGATCCCGAAGCCGGGACCCGCCGCGGGTCAAACGGCGTACGTCTTCACCGCGATGGGAACACCGGGGCCCGCCGCCGAGCAGAAGCTCCCGCTGAACGTCACCTGGGTCAATCTGACGACGGGCAAGTCCGGTACCGCGACCCTCAAGCCGCAGGCCGACATCAACCCCCAGGGCCCGACGACACTCACCGTGATCGCCGACACCGGATCGGGCAGCATCATGTCGACGATCTTCGGCCAGGTGACCACGACCGAGAAGCAGTGTCAGTTCATGCCCACGATCGGTTCGACCGTCGTCCCATGACCGTCACCCCTTTCTCCGCGAGCGTGCGCGTGTGCACGCGACACGCCGCGCCGCAGCGGCATGACACGCACGGTCGCGGGGGGATGTGGGTCGCGGGTCAGTACGCCATGAAGAGGATCATCTCCCGGTCGTACTCCCGGCCCGGGTGCACTTCGGAGAGATGCTTCTGAGCCTGCTCGACGAGGTCGTCCTCGTCGGTACCCGTGATGGCCTCCCCGCAGGGACAGCTCAAGTGTGTCTTCGCCATGCCTCCACGATCCCACGAGCATGATGGTGGCATGGAGTTGTACGACGTTATGCGCACGACCGGGGCCGTTCGACACTTCACCGGCGATCCCCTCCCCGACGACGTGCTCGAGCGCATCCTGGACAACGCCCGGTTCGCACCGACGGGCGGCAACCGCCAGGGCGTGCGGGTGATCGTCGTGCGCGACATGCCGACGCGCGAACGGTTGGCCGAGCTCTCCAAGCCGGGCGCACAGCGCTACGCGGCGCAGCTGGCCAACGGCGAATCACCGTGGAACCCGTTGCAGCCGTGCGGCGTCGACCCGCAGACGGTGGCGTCGACGGAGCCGCCCGAACAGATGACCGCCCCGCTTCGGGAGGCGGCGGTCCTGTTGGTGATCTGCCTCGATCTCGGCGTGGTCGCCGCCACCGACCAGGACCTCGACCGGGTCGGGGTGATCAGCGGCGCGTCGGTGTACCCGTTCGTCTGGAACGTCCTGCTGGCCGCCCGCAACGAGGGGTACGGCGGCGTGCTGACGACGATGACGATCGCCGAGGAGCCTCGGGTACGCGCCCTCCTGGGCGTGCCCGACCACTACGCGATCGCCACGGTCGTGCCCCTCGGCAAGCCCGCGCATCAGGTCCGCAAGCTGACCCGAAAGCCCGTCGCCGAGTTCGTCACCCGCGAGCGTTTCGACGGCGCCGCGCTCTAGGCCTTCGCCTTGGCCGCCTTGACCTTGGCCTTGGCCGCCTTCTTGTAGGACCGCACCTTGTCCAAGGAGCCTTGGTCGACGACGTCGGCCACCGACATGTGCACACCAGGCTTGCCGTAGTCGCCCGCCGCCTCACGCCACCCCGTCGGCGTCACGCCGTACTGCTTGCCGAGCAGCGCCAGGAAGATCTTGGCCTTCTGCTCACCGAAGCCGGGCAGCGCCTTGAGCCGTCGCAGCACCTCGGCGCCATCGGGGTCTCCAGAGGTCCACAGGGCCACGACGTCACCGCCGTACTCGTCGACCACGGCCTGCGCCAGCGTCTGCAACCTCTTGCCCATCGAACCCGGAAAGCGATGCACCGCAGGCTTTTCCGAGAACAACTCGAGAAAGGCGTCGGGGTCGTAGGCGGCGATCTCGGCGGCGTCCACCCCACCCATGCGCTCGGCGAGCTTGCGCGGCCCGGCGAAGGCGACCTCCATGGGAATCTGCTGATCCAGCATCATGCCGACCAGCAGCGCAAAGGGATTGGACTCCAACAGCTCATCGGCGGCCGGATCTTGCACTAGCTGCAATTTCGCCATGGCTGCAGTCTAAGGTGGCATCACCGGAAGGACCCTGCCCCGACCGTGCGAGGTGACATGCCGGGCGAGATCGCGATCGCGTTGGCGGCAGTGCTGATTCTGGCCACCGCGGCAGCCATCATCGCGGTGCGCACCCGTCGCGTCGTCACCACCCCCACCGAGCGAGCCGTACACGCCGCGCTGCACACCGCCTCGCTCGCCGCACACGCGCTGCGGCACGGCCTGAACGCCGACTCTGCGCAGCGGGCTGCACCGGTGCTCAGAGAGCTCACCGGGGCCGACGCCGTCGTCGTCTACGACGCGTCCGCCGAGCATCTCGCCCACGATCCCGCAGACCGCGCCACGTGGACGTCCGACGCCCTCGGCGCGGCCGCGGCTGCGGCGGGCCAGGCACTCACCGGCCAGCGGCGGATCATGTCCGCCCACCGCGCGGGCGCGATGGTCGCGCAACCGCTGTTGACCGACGACGGAGACGCGCTCGGCGTGCTCGTAGCGCTGACGTCTCGACAGCCGGGGCCTGGCATGCTCGGCGCCATCGGCGAGGTGGCGAGCTACGCGGCAAGCCAGCTCGAGCTCGCGGATCTCGATGCGTCGCGCGCCCGCCTCGACCGGGCCGAGGTACTCGCCCTGCGCGCCCAGATCAGCCCGCACTTCATCTACAACGCGCTCAACACGATCGCGTCCTTCGTGCGCACGGACCCGAGTCGCGCCAGGGAGCTGATCCTCGAGTTCGCCGACTTCACCCGCTACTCGTTCCGCGCGGCCGGGCAGTACACGACCCTGTCGGAGGAGCTGCGCAACATCGACCGCTACCTGACGCTGGAACGCGCCCGCTTCGGCGAGGCACTGACGGTCAGGCTTCAGGTAGCGCCCGAGATGCTGGCCGTCGTCGTCCCGTTCCTGGCGCTACAACCGTTGGTGGAGAACGCCGTCCGGCACGGTCTTGCGGGCCAGGGCGGGGGCACCGTCGAGCTCGTCGCCCGCGACGACGGCACCGACTGCGTCATCACCGTCGAGGACGACGGCGTCGGGATGGATCCCGACGCGCTGCGATCGGGTCCCGCCGACGCGCTGGCCGACGGAACGCCGGACGCAGATGGACATTCTGCACACGTGGGTCTGACCAATGTGGATCATCGCCTGCGCGCGGCCTTCGGAAACGATTACGGTCTGGTGGTCGAGACGGCCGTGGGCGCAGGCACCAAGGTCATCATGCGGGTGCCGAAGTTCCGATCGGGCGTCCGGGCCGGCGGAGGTGCAATTCGGTGACCAGAAGACTGAACGTGCTCGCGGTGGACGACGAGGCGCCTGCCCTCGACGAATTGGTGTACCTCCTGGGCGAACACCCCGACATCGGCGAGGTGTTCCAGGCGGCGGACGCGACGTCGGCGTTGCGGGAGATGAACCAGCGCACCATCGATGCGGTCTTCCTCGACATCAACATGCCCGGCCTCAGCGGCCTCGAACTGGCCGGCGTACTGGCCAACTACTCCTACCGTCCGGCCGTGGTGTTCGTGACGGCCCACGACGACAAGGCGGTCGAGGCGTTCGACGTCGGCGCGAAGGACTATCTGCTCAAACCCATCCGTCAGAGCCGCCTCGACGAGGCCATCCGCAGGGTATTGGCCACCCCGGTGGACCACGTCCGCGACGAGGCGGTGCTCGCACACGACGACGAGGAGGACGGTGACGTCGTCCCCGCCGAACTCGCCGGGATCACCCACCTGGTGCCGCGGGACACCATCGGCTGGGTCGAGGCCGAGGGCGACTACGCGCGACTGCACTCCGAATCCGGTGCACACCTGGTCCGGATACCGCTGAGTACGCTCGAATCACGTTGGCGGGAGAAAGGATTCCAGCGTATTCACCGCTCTTATCTCATCGCCCTGCGGCTGGTCGTCGGGGTGCGGACGACCGATGGTGCGGTATTGGTTCGACTGCGCGCGAACGGTGCGTCGCCTGCGGTCGAACTGCCGGTGAGCCGTCGGCAGGCCCGCGAACTCCGCGACCGGGTGATCCGGGAGCCGATGCGCAACCTGCGACCCGCGGATCCAGGAAGTGACCGATGACCAGCGGCCGTCCTCAGCGCGAGCGGGTGGTCCTCGCCAATCGTCGTGGCGCCCGGGTCATCCGGACCAGGGTGGAGGTGCAGGAGCAGACACAGGTCGGTGACGCGCTCGTCCGGGGTTTGATGCGGGCCCAGCTCGGGCTGGCCCTGCGACTGGCCGCGGTGGTCGTGTGCGCCGTGGCGGCAGTGCCGTTGCTGATGGGGCTGTTTCCCCAGATCGACGAGGTCCAGGTGTTCGGCATCCGGTTGAACTGGCTGATCCTCGCCGTGCTCGTCTATCCGGTGCTGTACGGCGTCGGTCGGCTCTACGTGCGGCTGGCCGAACAGGGTGAGAGGGACTTCGTCCGCGTCGTCGACGGCGCGCCGTGACGGGTGCGCCGTTGACGGCGGTGGCCCTACTCGCCGCGGCGCTGGCCACCATCGGGATCGGGGTGTACGGAATCCGCCTGTCCCGAACCACGTCCGACTTCCTCGTCGCCTCGCGCAGCATCGGACCGAACTGGAATGCGGCCGCGATCTCCGGCGAATACCTTTCGGCGGCATCGTTTCTCGGCGTCGCCGGGCTGATCGCCAAGTACGGCGCCGACGCACTGTGGTACCCGGTCGGCTTCACGGCCGGCTACCTCGGGCTGCTGTTGTTCGTCGCCGCCCCGCTGCGCCGCTCGGGTGCCTATACGGTCCCCGACTTCGCCGAGTTCCGGTTGGGCTCGACGCGGATGCGCAGGGTCGCGATGCTCGTCGTGGTGGTCGTCTGCACCTTCTACCTCGTCCCGCAGTACCAGGGCGCCGGGCTGGCCCTCAAAACGCTTCTGGGACTGCCGGTGTGGCTCGGTCCGGTAGCGGTAGGCACCATCGTGATCGTCAACGTCGTCGGCGGCGGGATGCGCTCCATCACGTTCGTGCAGGCGTTCCAGTACTGGCTGAAGCTCACCGCGATCGCAGTGCCCGCACTGGCTCTGCTCGCCCTCTTCATGCACGACGGCAACGATCTGGACGGGCCCCTGCCGCCCATCGTCCAGCACCAGACCACCGTCACCGTCGAGACCGACGTCGTCGTGCAGGTCGCGCAGCCGGCAGGCATCACGGTGACCGGCGACGTCGACGGAGCCCGGCTGACCGACGCGCCCTTCGCGTCCCCGGGCCGCTACACGCTCACTCGCGGGACGACGTTGAACCTTGCGGCCGGCTCGGCGACCCCGGTCGTCGCCGGGGCGCCGAGCTCGGGTGACGACTGGCTCTCCTCGGGCCGCGGCCTGGGCGGCAATCATCCTCTGTACCAGGTCATCTCGATCATCATCGCCACGTTCCTGGGCACCATGGGACTGCCTCATGTGCTGGTCCGCTTCTATACCAATCCCGACGGGACCGCGGCCAGGCGAACCGCCCTGGCCGTGATCGCCCTGCTGTCGCTGTTCTACCTCTTCCCGACGCTGCTGGGTGTGTTCGCCCGACAGTTCGTGCCGCAACTGCTCATCACCGGCACCGCGGACGCGGCCGTGCTCCTGCTGCCCAGTGCCGCGATCGGTGGACACGTCGGCGCCATCCTCGCGGCCTTGGTGGCGGCAGGGGCCATCGCCGCCTTCCTCGCGACGTCGTCCGGATTGCTCGTCAGCATCGCGGGCGCGTTGTCGACCGATGTGCTGCGCGGCCGCGTCCGCGACTTCAGGGTCGCCGCCGTCATCGGCGGCGTGGTCCCGATTCCGCTGGCGCTCCTCGCCTCGTCGCTGGAACTGTCCCGCAGCGTCGGCCTCGCCTTCGCGGTCGCCGCGTCGACCCTTTGCCCGCTGCTCGTCTTGGGCATCTGGTGGCGCGGTCTGACGAGTGTGGGCGCCGCGTGCGGGCTCGCCGTCGGCGGCGTGGCCTCCGGCGTGGCGACGACGCTGGCCATCACCGGCGGCCTCGACGACCGACTGCTGGGCGGCTGGCCCGCGGCCGTGGTGGGCTATCCCGCCGCGGTCACCGTTCCGCTCGCGTTCACGGTCATGGTGGTCATAAGCCGCCTCACCTCGGGCTCCGCGCCGCCGGAGGTGGCCAGGATCTTCGCCCGGATGCACGTTCCGGAGCGACTCGGGATGGGCGTGGAGCGACTGCCCGACGAGTGAGCACGGCACCCCGGGTCAACCGTTCATCGCCGGTGCCGGACCGCTCGCCGCAGGCCATCCCGGCTTCAGCGTCTGACCCGCAGAAACGGGCCTGATGTGATCTGGCTCTCAATATGCTCACTGCCAGTTCCCAGTTCACACCCAGCGTCAGGAGTCCGCGGTGTCGACCACCGAAACCCCACCAGCCCACACCGGCCAACAGTTCCTGGACATGCAGGCCAGCCCTGAGTTCCAGGATCTCCGAACTCGGCTACGCCGCTTCGTCTTTCCGATGACTGCGTTCTTCCTCGTCTGGTACGCGACCTACGTGCTGCTCGGCGCCTTCGCTCATGACTTCATGGCGATCAAGGTCTTCGGCAACGTCAACCTCGGCCTGCTGATCGGCCTCGGCCAGTTCCTGACCACATTCCTCATCACGGGTCTCTACGTGCGGTTCGCCAACCGCGAGCTCGACCCCCGCGCAGCCGCGATCCGCGCCGAGATGGAAGGCACCGAACAGTGAACCTCCTCGCAGCAGGCGAAACCGTAGGCAACCCCGTCGCCAACATCGGGATCTTCGCCCTCTTCGTCGTCATCACCATGATCGTGGTGATCCGCGCCAGCAAGAAGAACGCGACCGCCGACGAATTCTTCACCGGCGGCAGGGCGTTCTCCGGCCCGCAGAACGGCATCGCGATCGCAGGCGACTACCTGTCGGCCGCCAGCTTCCTCGGAATCGCGGGGGCCATCGCCGTCTACGGTTACGACGGCTTCCTCTACTCCATCGGCTTCCTGGTCGCATGGCTGGTCGCGCTGCTCCTGGTTGCCGAATTGCTCCGCAACACCGGCAGATTCACGATGGCCGACGTGCTGAGCTTCCGCCTCAAGCAGCGCCCGGTGCGGATGGCCGCCGCCACGTCGACCCTGACGGTCTCGCTGTTCTACCTACTGGCCCAGATGGCGGGCGCAGGCGGCCTGGTCGCACTGCTGCTGGACGTCAAGAGCCGCGGCGGGCAATCGATCGTCATCGCGGTCGTCGGCATCCTGATGATCGTCTACGTCCTCATCGGCGGCATGAAGGGCACCACCTGGGTGCAGATCATCAAGGCGGTGCTGCTCATCGCCGGCGCCGCGATCATGACGGTGATGGTGCTGGGGAAGTTCGGGCTGAACTTCTCCGAGATCCTCGGCTCGGCGCAGACGGCGATCTCGGGCTCGGCCAACGAGGCCGTCGCGGCGCGTGACGTCCTCGCCCCCGGTGCGCAGTACGGCGGTTCGACCGAATCCAAGATCAACCTGCTGTCACTCGGCCTCGCGCTGGTGCTGGGTACCGCGGGTCTTCCCCACGTGCTGATGCGCTTCTACACGGTGCCGACCGCCAAGGAGGCTCGACGCTCGGTGGTCTGGGCGATCGCCCTGATCGGGGCGTTCTACCTGTTCACGCTGGTGCTCGGCTACGGCGCCGCAGCACTCGTCGGACCGGACCGCATCCTCGCCGCGGCGGGCGGCCAGAACTCCGCAGCCCCACTGTTGGCCTTCGAACTGGGGGGTGTGGTCCTGCTCGGCGTCATCTCGGCGGTCGCGTTCGCGACCATCCTGGCGGTCGTCGCAGGCCTCACGATCACTGCGTCGGCGTCGTTCGCACACGACATCTACGCCAGTGTGATCAAGAAGGGACAGGTCACCGAGGCCGAGCAGGTCAAGGTCTCGCGCATCACGGCGGTGGTGCTCGGCGTCTTCGCGATCGGTCTCGGCATCCTGGCCAACGGTCAGAACGTCGCGTTCCTGGTGGCGTTGGCATTCGCGATCGCGGCGGCCGCCAACCTGCCGACCATCGTGTACTCGCTGTACTGGAAGCGGTTCAACACCCGCGGCGCGCTGTGGAGCATGTACGGCGGTCTGATCTCGACGCTGGTGCTGATCGTGTTCTCGCCCGCCGTCTCGGGGGCGAAGACCGCGATGATCCCCAGCGTGGACTTCGCCTGGTTCCCACTGGCCAACCCCGGGATCGTGTCGATCCCGCTGGCCTTCATCCTCGGCATCGTCGGCACCGTCACCTCGAAGGTCCCGGGTGATCCGACGCTCAACGCCGAGATGGAGGTCCGGTCGCTGACCGGCGTGGGCGCCGAGAAAGCCATTTCGCACTGAGCGGGAGCGCCGGGAAGCCACGGCGGCTTCCCGGCGTTGACCGCGAGGTGCCTACGATCGACCGAGTGACCGAACCGCAGACCACGTCCACCCGTCGGCGGTTCGGTTTCGCGTTCCTGGCCTACGCGTTCGCCGCCATCATGATGGGCACCACGCTGCCCACCCCGATGTACGCGCTCTACGCCGACCGCATGCACTTCTCGGTGCTCACGACGACGATCATCTTCTCGACCTATGCCGTCGGCGTTCTGACGGCGCTGCTGGTCTTCGGGCGCTGGTCCGATGCGATTGGCCGACGTCCGGTGTTGCTCGCCGGGGCGGCATTCGCACTGGCCAGCGCGGCGGTCTTCCTGCTGGCCGACGACGTGCCACTGCTGCTGGTGGGCCGCCTGCTGTCGGGGCTCTCCGCCGGAATCTTCACCGGGACCGCGACAGCCGCGATCGTCGAAGCCGCTCCAGACGATCAGCGCGATCGCGCCACCTCGATCGCGACGATCGCGAACATCGGCGGGCTCGGGTCCGGACCCCTGGTGGCCGGGTTGCTGGTCCAGTACGGCCCGCATCCGCTGCAACTGTCGTTCGTGGTGCACATCGTGCTCGTGGTGCTGGCCGCCGGCGCGGTGTTACTGGCACCCGAAACGTCGGCGCGCACCGGACGCCTTGGCTTCCAACGACTCTCGGTGCCTGCCGAGATGCGACCGGTCTTCGTGACCGCGGCGACGGCGGCGTTTGCGGGGTTCGCCGTGACGGGGCTCTTCATGGCCGTGGTACCCGCGTTCGTGAAGTCCGTGATGGGCATCGACAACCATGCGATCGCCGGTGCGGTGGCAGGCTCGATCTTTGCCGCGTCGGCGGTGGCTCAACTGCTGTCGCGCCGGACGACTCCACGACGGGCCGTCGCGATCGGGTGCGCCATCCTGGTGGCGGGAATGATCATTCTGGCTGCGGCGCTGAGCTTCTCGTCTCTCTGGGTGCTGCTGATCGCGGCGCTCGTGGGGGGCATCGGGCAGGGCATCAGCTTCAGCCGCGGCCTTGCCTCGGTCGCCGAACTCGCACCCGCCGACCGCCGCGCCGAGGTCAGCTCGACGTACTTCGTAGTCGCCTATGTCGCGATCTCACTGCCCGTCGTCACCGAGGGCTTCGCGTCGCAACAGCTGGGGTTGCGCACCGCGGGCATCAGCTTCGCCATCGCCACTGCGGTGCTGGCCGCGATCTGTCTGGCGGCGATCGTCTTTCAGGAGCGCCGAGCCACCGTCGAGGTCTGATCTCGACGCGAGACCGGTCCGGTTAACCGCTCTTGCGGCGGAACTCGCGGTGGGCCTCTGCGGGGCCGGTCGAACGGGGACCGTGCTTGCGTCCACCGTCCTTGTGTTCGGACCCACCGCCTGCGTTGGCCTTCTTGCGTTCCAGCGCCTCGCGGAACTTGCGCTTGGTCTCGTCTTCGGGTTCCTCGGCCATGCGCCCAAGACTAGCGCGTCAGCGCATGCCCGGCGGCATTCCGTAGAGGTGAGAGACGGGCATCGTCATCAGTACGCGGCGGTCGTCGACCATCGCCTGCCGATAGTCGTCCCAGTCGGGATGTTCCTTGCCTGCGATCTTGCGGTATAGGGCGATCAGCCCCTCGACGGTCTCGTCGTCCGGCCTCGACGCGGGCGGCGTCAGGACGACGTCACCCTCGGCGACGGCATACGACCAGCCGTCGTCGGAACTGACGTGAACCGACGCGCGGGGGTCGCGGCGCAGATTGCGCGTCTTGGCCCGCGGCTCGGTGATCGAGACCTTGATCGCCACCTCGCGGGCATCGAAGTAGTAGGAGACGTTCGACAGCTGCGGACGGCCGTCCCGTTTGATGGTGGCGAGAACACCCAACGAGTTGCCAGCGATCAAGGCCAACAGTTTGTCGTCGAATACGTCGCGGGACATGCTGGCCAGCGTACGACCGCGCCGTACGCGGGCGGCGCGGATTCCGCACCTGGGTACCTACGATGTGGAACATGACGACCATCGACGGCTCCACTCTGGACGGCGTCTCCGCGACGACGCTGTGGACCTTGTACGGCCGCGCCACCGAGGCCAAGCGGTCCGATGGGGTGATCCGTGATCCGTGGGCGGTCACCCTGCTCGACACGATCGACTACGACTACCTCAAATTCGGTAGGCCGAACCAGTCCTTCGGCCTGCGCAGCGTCGCGTTCGACTCGGCCACCGGGCAGTACCTGACGGCCCACCCGAAGGCCTCGGTGGTGGCGCTGGCGGAAGGATTGCAGACCAGCTTCTGGCGGCTGGACCGTACTGGCGTATTAGCCGAATCCACTTGGTACTCAATTGATCTCCCACCTGTCATGGAACTCAGGAAGCAACTGCTGCCCGACGACGACCGGATCGTCGAACTCGCGCAGTCCGCACTGGACCGCTCCTGGATGGACCGCGTCGACGCGACGAACGGTGTGTTCATCACCGCCGAGGGCCTGCTGATGTACCTGGAACCGGAGGACTCGCTCGGCCTGATCGCCGACTGCGCGGCCCGCTTTCCCGGCGGTCGAATGATGTTCGACTCGCTGCCGCACTGGTTCAGCGCCCGCACGCTGAAGGGGGTCAAACTCTCGGAGCACTACCTGGTCCCCGTGATGCCGTTCGGCCAGTCCACCGACGATGCGCTCGCGATCGCGGGCACCATCGCCGGTGTGCGAGTGGCTCGCGACATCCCGTGGCCGCCGGGCCGGGGACTCTGGAAGGTGGCGTCGGCTCCGGTGCTGGACCGCATCGGCCCGCTGCGTCGCAACCGACCCTGCATCACACTGTTGGAGTTCGGTTGACGCGACTCCGCCGCGATGGACCTAGTTGAAGGCGCGGCCATACTGCGGCGGGTGGTGCAACGTCGCACCGAGATGATCGGCCGCCTGGCGGATCCATGACGGATTGCGAAGCAGCTCCCGAGCCAGGAACACGGCGTCGGCCGCCTCCCCGACGATGATGCCCTCGGCCTGATCCGCTTCGGTGATCATTCCGACTGCAGCGGTGGGGATCTCGGCCTCCTTGCGCACCCGTGCGGCGAACGGCACCTGATAGCCCGGACCGACGGGAATCCTGGCATCGGGCGCGGAGCCACCGGTGGAGACGTCCATCAGGTCGACACCGAGCGCCTTCAGCCGCACGGCCAGCTCGACGGTGTCGTCGACGGTCCAGCCCGGGCGTTCGTCGTCGGTGTCGCCGCCGAGCCAGTCGGTGGCGGAGACGCGGAAGAACAGCGGCAGTTCGTCGGGCCAGCTTCGGCGCACGGCGCTGACCACGTCGAGAGCGAAACGCAACCGGTTCTCCAGCGATCCCCCGTACTGATCGATGCGAGTGTTGGAGTGCGGTGAGAGGAACTGGTGAATGAGATACCCATGTGCGCCGTGCAATTCGAGGACTCTGAATCCCGCGACGGCTGCGCGGCGCGCCGACGCCGCGAACGCCTCGACGATGGCGCCGATCTCCTGGACGCTCAACTCGGCGGGGCTGGGGAGCCGGCCGAACGGTACCGCACTGGCGCCGACGGTTCCCCAGGTCTCGCCCGGTTCACCCCAGGGCCGACCGGTAGATCCCTTGCGCCCGGCGTGCACCAGCTGGATGCCCGGCACCGATCCCTGCGCGCCGACGAAGTCGGTGATCCGCTGAAATGCCATTGCCTGATGGTCATTCCACAGGCCGAGATCGTGCACGCTGCTGCGCCCGATGGGCTCGACGGCGGTGGCCTCGACCATCACCAGCGCGGCGCCGGCCACCGCTCGCGATCCCAGATGCTGCAGGTGCCAGTCCGACGGCGAGCCTTCGTCGGGGCCCTCGGACGCGGCGGCGAACTGCATCATCGGAGACATCCAGGCCCGGTGGGCGAACGTGACCTCGCGCAGCGTCAACGGGGAGAACAGATGCGCCATCAGGACTCCTTCTCGGTCAGGCCGAGATAGGCCATCGCCGCTCGGATCAGACCGGCCCGGCCCGGCCCGTGGTCCACGCCGAACCGGGCTGGGTCCGACTCCGCCATGTCGAATGGATAGTCACTGCCGCACAGGACCTTGTCCGTGCCGGCCAGCTCGATCAGGAGCTTGAGCTGATGCGAGTCGTGGGTGACGGTGTCGAAGTAGAGCTCGCCGAACGCTTCCGCCGGTGGTCGGGTGCTCGCGCGCCGGACGTCGGCCCGCATGGTCCAACCGTGGGTCCAGCGGCCGACAAGTCCTGGCGCGCAACCTCCGCCATGCACGAAGCAGATCCGCAGCCCGGGCAGCGCGTCCTTGATGCCGCTCAGGATCAGCGACGCGACCGCGGTGGCGGACTCGACGGGGTTGCCGATCAGATTCGTCAGGTAGTACTCCGACCATTCCGGCCGCGGCAGCTGCATGGGGTGGACGAGGACCGCCAGGCTCAGGCGCGCCGCCTCGCTGAGCACGTGGTGCAGCGCCGGACCGTCGAGCGAGCTGCCGTTCGCCAACGGCGGGATCGCCACACCCGCCATGCCCTCCGTCCGTGCCAACCCCTCCAGCTGCGCGGTCGCCGACGTCGGATCCTCCAGCGTCACCATCCCCAGGCCGAGCAGAGAGCCATCGGCACCGGCGACCACGTCGGTGAGCGCCGCGTTGAAGGCACCGACGTAGGAGTCGGCGTCGGAGCCGGATTCGAGGGGGAAGGCGAACGGGGGCGCGGAGAGCACGCGGACGCCGACGTCGGCCCGCGCCATGTCGGCACGGATGGCGGACACGTCGCTCATCGAACTCGTCGCGATCGACAGCGGGATGTCCCCGAGGTACAGCTCTCCATCGCGGTCGTGCATCTCGCCATGCGGTCCACTACCGGGAAGGCTGAAGAGCTCCCTCGGAAGCCAGTGCGCGTGGACGTCGATGACGCCGTCGGACAGCGGGGTGGTGATCACAGCGCGCCCGTCCGCGAGATCGGCAGTGGGGCGTTGGCGCTGTCGAGATGCTCCACGGTGGTGAACACCAGCTCGCCGTCGCCGATGTTCTCGATGTCGTGCAGCAGGTATTCACCTGCGCCGAAGTGGAAGTGACGGGTTTCGCCGGCCGCGTAGGACACTTCCCGCACCGTGCCGTCATGGGTGTGCTGGCGGCTGGTTCCGGCGTTGATCGCGGTCCAGAAGTAGTCCAGCACGTGGCGGTGAGCGTGCCAGCGCTCGCCGGGAGCGAGCCGGATCTCCCAGACCCGGACCCGTGAATCCTCGCTGAGCAGCCGCGAGCCGACCTCCCCGTCTTCTGCGTGCTCCGCGAACTCGGCCTTCAGCCACTCCGGCCAGGTGTCGAAGTCGGAGGCGACGAGTTCACCGGCCAGCGGCAAATCGGTCAGGAAGCTGTTGTCGGTCATGGTCTTTCCCTTCAGTTCTGCGCGATTCGTGGAGTGTGAGTTAGCGGCCTGGCCCGTAGAGGCCGAAGCGAAGATCGGGATCACCCGGTGTCCAGGTGTTGAAGAACTGCGACCGCTCACCCATCGAGACGACGCGTCGCAAGAGCGAATCGCTCAGCTGCAGCTGCGCGGGTTCCCACTTGGTCAGGGCGGCCCGGATGTCGCCACCCGACTCCCCGAGTGCTGCGGCCAGCGACCAGCCGTCGGCAGCCGCCTTGGCCGTCCCGGCGGCGGCGTGCGGTCGCGCTGCGCATGCCGCGTCACCGATCAGGGCGACGCGACCCATGGCCATCCGCGACGACCTGGCGTCGGAGACCACCTGAAGGTAGGGCATCTTCGTGGCCGCGACGACCGTGGCCACCGCGGGCGCCAGCAGCTCGGCTGCATCCCGTCTCATCTCGTCGACGTAGCGGTCCTGCACCTGACCGGGATGCACGGACACCGAGCCGGGGAATCCCCTTTTGTCGATGCACATCTCGGTGAGTTCGGGACCGGCCGCGACGTTGCGATACCAGACGTAGTTCATCAGCTGGTCGTCGAGGTCAAGGCCGCCCTCGCCGGGAATCGGATACATGGTGATGTGGGAGTGGGGGACGACGTCGTAGGTGATGGCGTCCTGCAGTACCTCCCGCGTCTCGTCGTCGAGGTCGCGGACCGGGACGGTGCCACGCCAGCCGACGTAGCCCGAATAGCGCAGCCCGGCGTCGGCGTCGAACCGCTCGCGCGCCACCGACGTCACACCGTCGGCGAACACCACCAGGTCGGCGGACTCCACCCTGCCACTGACGAACCTCACGGTCGCGTGGTCGTCGGATTGATCGAGGCCACAAGCATATTCGCCGTAGTGGTAGTGCTCGGTCCCGAAGTCGGCCAGCAGCGCCCGGTAGAACGTGCCCCACGAGGTGTAGGTCCATGTGCACTGCTCGCGGTACACCAGGTCACCGGTGCGGTCGAGGTACTGCACGTAGGACGTGGACGTGCTCAGGTCGGCCAGGTCCTGGGTGCTGCGCTCGGTGAACCAGCGGACGGTGTCGGGCTGCAGGACGATCCCGCTGCCCCTGCCGTCCAGAGCGGTCGCGGTGCGCTCGTAGACGTCCACCGTGAACCCGAGGTCCCGCAGCAACAATGCCGTCGTGAGGCCCCCGATCGAGCCACCGACGACTATCGCGGATGCTCCTGTGTACTCGGTCATGACTCGCTCTTCTCGGTGTGGTGGACGGTGGGATCCGACGGCATGGGTTCGCCGCGCGTTTCGCGGGCGAAGGCGAGTCCGACGACGGCGATGAGCCCGAGCGCGGTCACCGATGCGGTGGCCAGGCCGAGGTTGCCGTCGAACCACGAGGTGGCGATCGCGCCTGCGGTGAGCGGACCCAGAGCGGTCACGTAACGGCCGACGCTGTTGCACACCGCGAGAGCGGTCGCCCGCACGCTCGGCGGGAACAGCTCAGGAGCGTAGATGAACGTGCCCGACAAGGCGCCGAACAGCCCGAACCCGAGGAACGGCAACGCGATCAGGTAATCGGCGTAGCTGCGGTCGAACGGGAAGGTCCACGCGACTGCCACGGCCGATACGGCGAAGCTCACCAGGAACGCCCTGCGGCGCCCGATCCCGTCGGCGAGGAATCCCCACGAGGCGTAACCGATGATGCCGCCGGCGTTGAACAGCATCGCTGCCATCGCCACCCGATGGTCGGCGATCCCGTTCGGCAGCTCCTCGGCGGCGGTGAGCTGTCGGATGATCTGGGGGTACCAGGTGGTGACACTCCAGAAGGCGATCAACGCGCCGGTCGCCAGCGCCGTGCAGACCAGCATCGGCCAACGCAGCGGCGCTTCGAACAACCGTCGGAGCGCGAAGCGGTCCTGATCGACCATGGCGCCCAGTCGTTTCCGCTCTCGACGCGCCTCGAGATGCGCTGCGATCTCGGGCGGCTCGGGGACGTAGCGGCGGATGAACCAGACCAGGAGCGCGGGCAGTCCGGCCAACCCCAGCATGAACCGCCAGCCGTGATCCCCCAGCAGAGCGTATGCGGCGGCGGCAGCGAAGAAGCCGAATGCGTACCCGGACATCATGATTCCGCCTGCGCGAGCCCGGAAGCGGTTGCGCCACGTCTCGGCGATCAGGGCAGCCCCGACGGGTGCTTCGACACCGGAGCCGAGTCCGGCGATGAAACGGAGCAGGCCCAGCTGCCACCAGGTGTCGGCGAACGCCGCGAGTGCGCTGAAGATCGCGTACGTCAGGATGCCGACCGACAGCACCCTGGTGCGTCCGAACCGGTCGGCGAGGACGCCGAAGAGGATCCCTCCGGTGGCCCAGCCGATCAGGAACAGCGCGACGGTCATGCCGCCGTAATAGCCGATGGTCGAGGGGCTGGCCTGTAGACCGCTGTTCGGTAGCAGTTCGCCCATCGCCGGTCCGAGGACCAGTATGTAGAGGCTGCCGGCGAAGCCGTCGAGACCCCATCCCAGGGTGGTGCCCGCGAGCACCAGCCACTGTGTGCGGCTGATCTCGTGGTGCCATCGGGTGTCACCCCCCGTCACGTGTCGTTCTGTGTGCGTTGACATGTCGATCTCCTTTGGCAGTCGTGCGACGTCGTTAATTCAGGCGGCCTTGGTCCTGGCCGCCGTACCAGTCGACGGAATCGGACGCGGTCCGAGTGACGATGGTCTTGATCCAGGAGAAGTCGTCGAAGGACTCCGACCCCGCGTCCTTGCCGACGCCGGACTCCTTCACCCCGCCCCACGGCAGCGAGGGTTCGAGGCGGTGGTGATCGTTGATCCACACCATGCCCGCCACGATGGCCGACGCAACCCGGTGCGCTCGACTGATGTCGGCGGTCCACACCCCGGCGCCGAGGCCGTAGCGGTTGTCGTTCGCCATCCGTACGGCGTCGGCCTCGTCGTCGAAGGGGATGACGACGGCCACCGGGCCGAAGATCTCCTCCCGCGCAACGGTCATCTCCATTCCTGCGTCGGCGAGTACGGTCGGCTCGAGAAAGAAGCCCGCGCGCAAGGGGTCTGGCAGGTCGGGTGCACCGCCGCCGGCAGCGAGTCGGGCACCCTCCGCGATGCCGGTCTCGATGAGCTCGCGCACCTTGTCCCGCTGCCGGGCGCTGATGAGTGGTCCCATCTGGGTGTCGGGCAGGGTCGGGTCACCGATTCGGATGGCCGCGGCGCGGGCCGCCAGCGCGGTGACGAACGCCTCGTAGTTGGCCCGCTGCACCAGGAATCGTGAACCGGCGACGCAGGATTGGCCGGCCGCCACGAACGCCGCGAAGGCGGCTCCCTCCGCGGCCGCCACGGGATCGACGTCGTCGAAGACGATGACCGGCGTCTTGCCGCCGAGTTCCGCTGTCACCCTGGCGAATCGAGCAGCGGTGGCCAACGCTGCCGCGCGGCCCGCCTCGGTGCCACCGGTCAGCGTGATCTTGGCGACGTCGGGGTGCTGGGTCAGTCGGATGCCCGCCTCACGGCCGCCGGTCACGACGTTGACGACGCCGTCGGGCAGGCCGGCCCGGCTGAGGATGTCGAGCAGGGCCAGGGTGGTCAACGGGGTCAGCTCCGAGGGTTTGACCACGACGGTGTTGCCGTTCGCCAGTGCTGCGGACAGGCTGCGCGCCAGGATGAGCAGCGGGTGATTGAACGGCGTGATGATGCCGCACACCCCGAGCGGAAGCCGCTGCTGGTAGGTCAGATACGGGCCATCGCTGGGCAGCACGGCCTGACGCTGAGAGGCAAGCAGTCCCCCGTTGTAGCGAAACCACTCCGGCACCCGCGACAGTTGGGCGCGGGTCTCGGTGATCGGTCGACCGTTGTTGAGGGCTTCGAGGGTGTACAGCCGCTCCGAGTCTGCCTCGATCGCGTCGGCGATGCGGAGCAGCAGTCGCGCTCGTTCGCTGCGGACCATGGCCGGCCAGGTGCCGCCTTCGAAGGCCGCGAGCGCCGAGGCGACGGCCGCGTCCACGGCGTCGGCCCCCTGCTCGGCCACGGTGTCGATGACGGCACCGGTCGCGGGATTGACGATGCTGCGAAGCCCCGTCGTGGCGAGCGGGTCCGTGCCGATGGCTGTCTGGGTCATGGATATGAGTGTCGTCACACCGCCCCGGGGCCTCAATGTCTCTCATGACACTGTTTTGGTGTTTGCATGTGCCTGCGGACACCATTCGTGAGAGCCTGGCGCGGTGACCACCGTCGACTCGGGCCGACAGCCGGGGGCAGAACTGCTGACGTGGTTGAGCGCACTGCGCACGCTCAGTTCCGCGGCGACGTCGGCAGCAGACCTCCAACACGTCCTCGCCTTGGTGGCGGAGACGGCGCGGACGCTGCTCGGCTTCGACTTCTGTGGCGTTCTCACCCCCGATCCGACCGGTGAGAGCCTGATGATCACCGGCTGGAGCGGTCTGTCGGCCGACTACGTCACGCACGTCAACACCGATCGGCCGGTCCGCCTCGACGGTGGTTCGCCCTCGAAGCAGGCGTTCCAGAGCGGACGACCGGTCGCGATCCGCGACATCACCGCCGAACCCGAGTTCACCCCGTGGGGCGGCGTGGCGCGCGAACAGGGTTACCGCGCGATCGTCTGCGTGCCGTTGATCGCCGGTGACGAGGTCCTGGGAACACTGAACGGCTACTACACACCCGTCCACACCTTCACCGACTACGAGATCGAACGCTTGTCGCTGCTGGCCAACCACGCGGCGATCGCACTGACCTCGGCCAGGAGGCTGGATCAACTCCGTCAGCTCAACGAGTCGCTGCGCGAGCAGCGCGACGCGTTGACCCGCTCGGAGCAGATCCACGAACGCCTGTTGGCGGTGACCCTCCGCTCGGGCGGTCTCAGCGGTATCGCCGCGGTCCTCGCCGAGTTGATCGGCCGGCCGGTGCTGATCGACGACTCCCGCAACGACGTGCTGGCGACCGCCGGTGACGACTCCGAACTGCCGGATGCGGCGTGGCGTGCCGCGGCCGTCATCGACCCGCCGTCGTCGTCGGCGCCCGTCCCCGTGAGCGCCGGAGGTGACGACGGGCCGCGGTTCAGCGTGTCGATCGCCAAGCTCGGCGATGACGCCGCCGCCCGAATCTGGTTTCCCGCAGCGGGATCCGAGCTCGATGCCATGAGTGTCCGCGCGGTCGAGCACGCCTCGATGGTGATCTCACTGGAACTGCTTCGAATGCGCACCGCGGCAGAGGTCGAGCACCGCCTTCGCGGCGAACTGCTGGCAGATCTTCTAATGGGCGGTTCGGCGATCTCCGAGCAGGTGCTCCAGCGCGCCCAGCGACTCGGCCACGATCTGACGCGTCCCCACGTCATGATCGTCGGCGCGCTGAGCGCCGCCGGCGAGCCCGCCGAACCCCGGGTCTACCAGCGGTCGCTCTCGCTCGTCGGGGACCTGGTCCGGCCCTACGCACCGCGCCCGCTGTCGGCCATGCACCGGGGCAACATCGTCACCATGTGGCCCATCGCGCAGGACCAGCCGGGCCGGGCGATCTCCTCGGGCGACGCGGCCGCAGAGTTGGTCCAGCGCGCGATGGGGTCGGTGACCAGAACGGTCGACGCGACCGTGGCGGTGTCGGCCGAACCCGTCCAGAGCGCATCGTCCTACGCCGAGGCCTATCGGACTGCCAAGGGGGCACTCGACATCGCACTTCGCGCCGGACGGACGAATACCGTTGTGCAACTGGCTGATCTAGGCGTCATCGGCTTATTGCTCCAACTCGAAGACTCGTCGCAGCTGGCCGCCTTCGCCAGGCGCACGCTGGGCCCGCTGCTCGACTACGACGAGTCCCACGCCACCGATCTCGTCACCACGCTGCGGACCTATTTCGCCTGCCGGAACGACAGGAGTCGGGCGGCGGAGGCATTGCACATCCACCCGAACACGGTGACGCAGCGTCTCCGCAGGGTCGAGCAGCTGTGCGGCGTGGAATTGGCCGAACCGTCGACGACTCTGCAGTTCAGCGCTGCGCTGACCGTCTTCGACGTGACCTCAGTCAGGTAGTCACATGTCTTGGAGGACATTTCGTCGACCCAGGTATGTGCCCGGGGACATTGTGAAGGGTGGTCACACCGGGCGATGGTGATGCCTGTCAGTGACAGCGATCACAACCCGAAAGCGAGACGATCTCGTGCGTCCCCTACACATGAACCGGCCAATGGGCGCGGTGACGGCGCTGGTAGCCGTCGGCGCCCTGCTCGCCGCCGCGACCGGCTGCACCGCCGGGCTGGGTGGTCCCGCGTCGTCGCGCGCCGCTCGAGATGGCGTCATCCGCTTCACCTTCGCCCCCGACCCGATCTGGGACTACATGCACGACGAAGGCATCGTCGAGCAGTTCGAGAAGGACACCGGCATCGCCATCGAGACATCAGCCACCTGGGACGAATTCGGTCTCTTCGCGGGCGGGCATGCCGACATCATCTCGTCGGCGTCCTTCGAAGTACCCGGTCTGGAGAAACAGACCGAACGCGAAACGGTCATCATCGGGCGCTACAACACGGAGCGCAGCCGGATCATGGTCCGGGCCGACGACCCGGCCACGTCGATCGCCGACCTCACGGGTAAGAAGCTGGGCGTCTTCACCACCGTCTCCGGCACGTTGGTGTGGAGCGCCTTGGTCAAGCAGATGCACGACCTGGACCTGACCGGCGGCGAGGACTTCGACCTGGTGGTCGCCGACATCCAAAACCTGTCCGGACTCCTGGCCCGCGGCGAAATCGACGCCTGCATCTGCTATCCCGATCTCTCCGTCAACGAGCTGCGCAACGGCAGCGTCCGTCCGCTGTACGACGGCAAGTCATCCGCCGATCTCTTCGCCGAACTCAATGCACCCGGCCACGACGGTCCGATGGGCAATGTGTTCGTGGCCCGCAAGGATTGGGCCGAGGGACACCCCGGGGAAGTGTCCGCCTTCCTGGACCTCTGGGATCGCGGATTGGCGGAATGGCAGGCTCACCGCGACGAGATCATCGAGCGCTACCCACAACACTTCGCGGTCGCCACTCCGGAGGACGTCGACTTCATCAAATCCTATGTCGACGGCCATGACTGGGTGGTCGACGACGTCCGCTTCGACCAGACGTGGGCCGACGACGAAGCGTCCATCTTCGACCTGATGCGCAAGACGCACGTCATCGAGGACCGCGTCGAGGATCCGCGCTTCCTACCCTCGGAGAGGAACGAGTCGTGAGCACGAACACCGTTGCACCACAGCTAGAACCAGCGCCTACAACGTCCGCGCCGCGCAGTCGGAAGACCGTCCGTTGGGCCATCTCCCTGGCCACGCTGGCCGCGGTCCTGGTGGCGTGGGCGGTGGTGGCAGCCGTGATCGACGACAACATCGTGCCCCGCCCGCTGGAGGTCTTCGCCCGGGTGATCGACATCGTCGTATCGGGTGAGGCAGCCGGCAACTTCGCGAGCACCCTCGCCAAGATCGGGGCCGGCTTCGCACTCGCGGTGGCAGCGGGCCTCCCGCTCGGGTTCCTCATGGGTCGAAGCACATTCATGAACTCCTACCTCTCGCTGCCGATGTTCGTCCTCGGCAATGTCCCCGGCCTGACCTATGCCGTGTTCGCCCTGGTGATCTTCGGCGTCGGACCGGGCGGACCGATCGTCGTGTCCGCCTTGGTGGCCGTGCCGTTCATCGCGATCAACGTCGCCGAAGGTGTTCGCTCGGTCGACGGCGACCTGCTGCGGATGTGCGAAGCCTTCGAACGCTCGCCCCGGGACGTCCTGCGCCACGTGTACCTGCCCGCCGTCAGCGCGTTCGTCCTGGTCGGCGTGCGGTACGGGTTCGCGATGGCGTGGAAGGTCGAGGCGCTCACGGAGGTCTTCGGCGCCCAGAACGGCGTCGGATTCATGATCCGCAAGGCCTATCAGGAATTTCAGGTCGACGACATGCTTGCCTGGACAACGCTTTTCGTCATCGTGATGATCCTGATCGAACGCGGCCTCGGCTCACTCGAGCACCGTCTGTTCGCGTGGAGAAAGGAACTGGCATGACCCTCATCGCTTCGAAGGCCGACGAGGTCGCCGCCCGACCGGCGTGGTGGCGACACGCCACGTCCCAGCTGACCTCGGCTGTCGCCTGGACGGCATCGGTGGTGACCATGCTGGCGGTCTGGCAACTCGCCGTCGTCTTCGGCAATCGAGTCCCGTCGATGGCCGACACCTTCGCCCGACTCGGGTCGGAGGGCGCGGACGGAGAGCTCTGGACCAACCTCGCCGTGAGCATGAACCGGTTCCTGCTCGGCCTGGTCGCCGCGCTTCTGGTCGGCGCTGCCCTCGGAGTCGCGATGGGACTGTCGCGGATCGCGGATTACGCACTCACCGACCTGACGATGGCGGGACTGGCGATACCGGCCGTCATCTGGGCACTGCTGACCACCATGTGGTTCGGATTCGGTTGGCTCACACCGGTAACCACGGTCTTCCTGTGCGGGCTGCCGTTCGTGATCGTCAACATCGCCAAGGCCGTCCGCGCGATTCCTGCGGAAACCATGCTGATGGCCCGCGCGTTCGGGGTGGGCCGGACCGAGGTACTTCGCAACATCATCGCGCCTGCAGTGGCTGGGTCGACGATCGCCGCGGTGCGTTTCGCGATCATGAGCGCCTGGAACGGCCTCTTGCTCGCCGAATGGTTCGGCGCCACCTCGGGTGTCGGTTGGCGCGCCCGCTACTGGTACGACGCCAACCAGCTCGACGGCTTCCTCGCCTGGGTGTTGCTGTTCATCGCTTTCCTGATCATCGTCAACCAGGCGTTGGGGCTGCTCGAGAATCGCGCAACCCGCTGGCGCCGAGCCTAATTCGCCTCACCCCGCATCCCCGCAACATCACATCTCCGATAAGGATTGCACCATGGCCTCCATCGTCATCGACGGGCTCGTCAAGACCTACCACGACAATCGCGGCACCCAGACCCGGGTGCTCGACGGGATCGACCTCACCATCTCCGGTGATCAGTTCGTCTCCATCGTCGGCCCGTCCGGCAGCGGCAAGAGCACCCTGCTGAACATCGTCGCGGGCATCGAGTCGCACTCCGGCGGATCGGTCGCGCTGACCGAGGGAGATCGAAAGGCCAAGGTGGGCTACGTCTTCCAGGATCCGCGGTTGCTCCCCTGGCGCACCGTCATGCAGAACCTCGGATTCGTGCAGCGGGAACGCAGCGGCTGGGAGGAGCGGGCGCTGCACTATCTCGACCTGGTGGGCTTGGCGCACGTGGCCGACCGCTTCCCCTCCCAGCTATCGGGCGGCCAGCAGCAGCGCATCGGGATCGCGCGTGCCTTCGCCGTCGAGCCCGACGTCCTGCTGATGGACGAGCCGTTCAGTCATCTCGACGCCATGACCTCGCGCAACCTGCGGGAGCACCTCGAGCGGATCTGGCTCGAGTCGCGACGCACGGTGATGTTCGTGACCCACGACGTGACCGAAGCGGTCCAGCTGTCCGACCGAATCGTCGTCCTCGCGCCCGGCGGTCGCATCCACGAGACCATCGACGTCGACCTACCCCGTCCCCGCAGGGCATCCGAGCCGAGCGTCGCACTCTTGCAGGCGGAGGTACTCGCCCGATTCGAGACGTTGGAGAAGGCGGCGGCGTGACCGCCCGGGGCGACCTGGCCCGCACCATCCACGGCGCCTACTCGTATGGCGAATTGCCGCGGCTGCTGACACAGTGGGAAACTCGACGCCTCTCCGAGAACCGAAGGGCGGGCTGAAGATGACCGACGAGTGGTCAAACCGATCGGTGAACCGGGTCGAGGGCCGCGAGAAGGTCACGGGCACAGCGCACTACGCAGCAGATACCGTCATCGCCGGCGTAGTACACGCGACCATCGTCCAGTCGGAGATTCCGCACGGCGTCGTCACGCGCGAGTCCCTCGAGTCGAGCACGACCACAGCATCGTCCGCGCCCGGGGTGCTCGCCGTGCTGACCCCACTGAACTGCCCACCGCTTCACCCCCCGCCGCACGACCTCACCTACGACCTGCCACTGGAACGCCGGCCGCCGCTGTCGGACCTCACCGTCCAGCACGTCGGTCAGCACATGGCCGTGGTCGTCGCCGACACCTTGGAGAACGCCGTCTTCGCGGCGTCGCTGTTCGAACTGAGCTACGACGCGTTGCCGGCACAACTCTCCGCGACCGAGGTGTTGGAGCAACCCGTCGCACCAGACGAGAAGGACGGCCAGATCCGGCACGGCAGTTATCAACCCGATCACTTCGTCAAGCTCGACGAGGAGAAGCTGCAGGACCGCAGAGGCGCGAATGACGAACCAGTGGGCGCCACAAGGGTTTCCGCCCGGTACACCACGCCGATCAACGCGCACTATCCGATCGAGTTGTCGTCGACGCTCGCCGAATGGGACGGTGACGTTCTCACCGTGCACGACAGCACCCGGTGGATCACCGGCGAGCGCACCGCTCTCGCGGCGTACCTCGGACTTCCCGAGGACAACGTTCGGATCCTGTCGCCCCTGGTCGGGGGAGCCTTCGGCTCCAAGAGCTTTCTCTGGATGCACGTGGTCCTCTGCGCCATCGCAGCCCGCGAGGTCCGGCGACCGGTCAAGCTGGTGTTGACCCGGGACCAGATGTTCTCCTCCACGGGGCACCGGCCGCGGACCGAGCAGCACCTGCGCCTGGTGGCCGACGAGAACGCCCGGATCATCAGCACCGAGCAGCACACCCTGACCGAGACGTCCACGGTCGCCCACTTCTGTGAACCGGTGGGGCTCTCCGCCCGCTTCCTGTACGAGTCACCGCGGTTGGTGACGTCGCATACGGTGGCCCGGATCAACGCCCCCACACCCTGTTTCATGCGCGGCCCCGGTGAGGCACCCGGTCTGTTCGCGCTCGAGGTCGCGATGGACGAGCTGGCCTACGAGGCGGGTATCGATCCGCTCGAGCTACGGCTCCGCAACGACCCGGACATCGACCAGGCCAGCGGCCGGGCGTGGTCGGGCAAGCACCTGCGGGAGTGCTATCTGCAGGGTGCCGAACGGTTCGGCTGGCCCGAACGACCGATGGCGCCACGCACACTGACCCGCGATGGCGTCCAGGTCGGGTGGGGCATGGCGACCGCAACGTACCCGGGCCGTCGGATGCCCGCGGCCTGCCGGGTGACCACCGATGTCACCGGGGTAATCGGATTCGCCTGCGCCACTCACGAAGTCGGCAACGGCGTGCGCACCGTGATGGCGCAGGTGGCCGCTGAAGCGGCGGGTCTGCTGCTGAACCAGGTCTCCTTCGACTCCGGTGACTCACTGTTCCCCGACGCCCCCTACAGCGGCGCTTCGCAGACGACGGCCACGGTCGGCTCGGCGGTCGATCAGGCCGCCTCCGAATGGCAATCACGTTTCCTGAACCTGCTCGTCGAGCAGCCCGAATCACCCTTCACCGGAATGGATCCCGCGGCGATGACGGTGTCGGCGGGCAGTGTGGCCGCCGCCGACGGACCCGTGGTGCCGGTTGCCGACTGCCTACGGTCGATACCGCTCGACAGCCTGAACTTCGTCGTCACCAGTAGCGGCGCCGATGCGGATGGACCGGTGTCGCAGTCGTTCGGTGCCCACTTCTGCGAGGTCGAGGTGGACGAGGCCATCGGACGCGCCAGCGTGGTGCGGTGGGTGGCCGTCATGGACTGCGGCCGCGTCCTCAACCCCAAACTCGCCCGCAATCAGGTGATGGGCGGGATCACGTTCGGCCTGGGGATGGCGCTCATGGAGCAGGTGCCCTACGACCGTCACACCGCACAGTTGATCGGTGAGTACTACCTGCCCACCCACGCCGATCGGCCTGAGTTCGACATCGGTTTCGTCGACGTACCCGACTATGCGCTGGACCCGATCGGCGTGCGCGGCATCGGTGAGATCGGGACGTGCGGGGTGCCCGCCGCGATCAGCAATGCCATCTTCCACGCCACCGGTAAACGCTTGCGCGACCTGCCGATCACGTTGGAGAACCTCATGGCACCGTTCGACCGGGAAGGCGCACGATGAGCGAGCGCGTGATCACTCTGCACGTCAACGGCGAGTCCCACACCGTGAGCGCCGACATCCGGTCGACGCTGCTGGATCTGCTGCGCGAGCGCCTGCACCTGACGGGCACCAAGAAGGGGTGCGACCACGGGCTGTGCGGTGCGTGCACGGTCTCGGTCGACGGCGAGCGTGTCGTCAGCTGCCTGACGCTGGCGGCGTCGATCGACGGCTGCGAGGTGCTGACGATCGAGGGTATCGGCGCCGACACCGACCTCGACCCCCTTCAGCAGGCATTCGTCGATCACGACGGCTTCCAGTGCGGATACTGCACGTCGGGACAAATCTCCTCGGCCCACGCACTGCTGCGCGAGCACGCCCGCGGCGATCTGTCGACGGCGTCGTTCGACAGCGGACGCGACACGGTGTGCAAGGGACCCGCGACGCTGTCCCGCAACGAGATTCGCGAGCGGATGGCGGGCAACATCTGCCGGTGCGGGGCCTATGCCAACATCGTCGAGGCGATCGCCGCCGTGGTCGAGGGCGGAACCACATGAGGACATTCGAGTTCGAGCACGCCGCCACCGTCGACGAGGCCATCGGTAGTGTCGCGACGACCGGCGGGAAGTACTACGCCGGCGGCACCAACCTGCTGGATCTGATGAAGGGTGGCGTGGAGGCACCACCGGCGCTGGTGGATCTCCGCAGGCTCGGCCTGACGAACATCGTCGCCACCGAATCCGGCGGCGCACTCATCGAGTCGGGCACGAGCAACAGTGCGATCGCCAATCATCCGCTCATCCGGACCCGGTATCCGGTGCTGTCGCAAGCGATCCTGTCCGGTGCCACCACCCAGTTGCGGAACATGGCCACCGCGGGCGGAAACCTGCTGCAGCGCACGCGCTGCCCGTACTTCATGGAAGTCGCCTTCGCACAGTGCAACAAGCGCATTCCGGGCTCCGGCTGCGCGGCCAAGGACGGCTTCAACCGTGAGCACGCGCTCTTCGGGGCCAGCGATTCCTGCGTGGCGGTTCACCCCTCGGACATGGCAGTTGCGTTGGCCGTCCTGGACGCCACCGTGCACGTTCGGGGACCGCACGGAGCGCGCTCGGTTCCCATCGCCGAGTTCTTCCGGTTGCCCGGTGACGAGCCCGAGCGCGACGACACCCTGCTTCCCCACGAACTGATCGTCGGTGTCGAGCTGCCTCCGTCGCCCTACGCCGAGCACTCCTGGTACCTGAAGGTCCGCGACCGACACAGCTATGCGTTCGCCCTCGTATCGGTGGCGGCCGGACTTCACATCGTCGACGGCACGATCCGAGCCGCTGCCATCGGCCTGGGTGGCGTCGCCGCGATGCCATGGCGGGTCGCCGCGGCCGAAGAGAGTCTGATTGGGCAGCCGCCAGCAGAGGAGGCGTTCCGGCGAGCCGCACGGCGGGCGATGGCAGGGGCCCGGCCGCTGAGCCAGAACGGGTTCAAGGTCGACCTCGGTCGACACAGCGTGGTGCGGGCTCTGACGCTGGCGAGTCGTGCGCCGGCATGACCGACCGCTGACTTCGGTATCTTCGTGGACATGACGCGCTACGTGGCCTTTCTGCGTGGCGTGAACGTCGGCGGGGTCACCCTGAAGATGGCCGACGTCGCAGCCGCGCTCACCGCTGCGGGGTTCGCCGACGTGACGACCGTGCTGGCCAGCGGCAACGTCTTGATGACGAGCAACGCCAAGGTGGACTCGGTTCGGACGATGGCCGAGAAGGCACTGCGGGATGCCTTCGATTACGACGCCTGGGTGCTGGCCTACGGGGTTGACGCCGTCCGAGCCGTGTCGGACGGCTTCCCCTTCGACCGCGAGGTGGACGGCCACCATTCCTACGTCACGTTCGTGACGGATGCCGACGTGCTCGACGAACTGGTGGCACTCGCCGAGACCGCGGGACCCGACGAGAAGATCGCCCGCGGCGAGGGTGTCGTCTACTGGCAGGTGCCACGGAGCGCCACGTTGGACACCACCATCGGCAAGACCATGGGTAAGAAGCGATACAAGTCGTCGACCACCACCCGCAACCTCAGGACCATCGACAAGGTGCTCGCCACGTGAAGATCGACGTTGCCCTGACCGGCGTCTCCGAGACCGCGCTGTTGACGTTGCAGGTCCGGGCACACGAAGCGCGCAGGCCCGACTCCATCATCGACGACCCCATGGCCGTCCAGCTGGTGGACTCCATCGAGTTCGACTTCGCGAAGTTCGGCTATACCCGTCGCCAGGACATGGCGGTGCGCGCGTTGGCGTTCGACGACGCCACCCGCCGGTACCTGATCGACCATCCCTCGGCGACCGTCGTCGCGCTCGCCGAGGGACTTCAGACCAGTTTCCACCGCCTCGACGCCAGCGGAGTTGGCCACCAGTTCCGTTGGCTGACAGTGGATCTGGAACCCGTGACCAAATTGCGCGAGCAACTCTTGCCGCCGTCGGATCGGGTGGCCGTCTGCGCCCAGTCGGCGCTGGACTTCAGCTGGATGGACCGGGTCGATCCAGATGACGGCGTGTTCATCACCGCCGAAGGGCTGCTGATGTACCTGGAACCCACCGACGCGATGGGTCTGATCACCGAATGCGCCCGACGGTTTCCCGGCGGGCGGATGATGTTCGACCTGCCGCCGTCGTGGTTCGCTGCCCTGGCTCGGCACGGCGGTCTGCGGACCTCCCTGCGCTACCGGGTACCGGCGATGCCGTTCGGCATGTCGGCCTCGGAGGCGGCCAAGCTGGTCGACGTGGTGCCCGGGGTCCGCTCCGTTCACGACCTGCCCTACCCTGCGGGGCGCGGTCGCGTGCTGAACACCCTGATGTGGGCGGCCCACCGCATTCCGCTGCTGGACCCGCTTCGGCCCGCCCTGACACTGCTCGAATTCGGTTAGCCGAGCGCCGTTTCGACGTAGCGCAGCGCGTCGGCCTTGTCGACGCCGAGCGCCTTCGCGGCCGCGGCATAGGTGTGGGCAGCCGTCGCCATCGCGGCGTCGGCGGGGTCGACCCGCGCGACGAAGGTGCCGAATCTGCCCCGCGTCTCCAGCAGTCCCGCCGCCTCCAGTTCGCGGTAGGCCCGCGCCACCGTGTTGACCGCCATGTTCAGCTGGTGCGCAAGGTCTCGCACCGTCGGCAACCTGGTGCCCGGCGGCAACCTGCCGTCCCGAACGCCCCCAATGATCTGGGTTCGCAGTTGATCGAACAGTGGCTTGCCACCGTCCGAGTCGACGCGAACCCACTCCCCCAAATCGGCCACGTGCCCAGTATCACAAAAAGCGGCTAGTTTGGTGGCGTGCAAGTGACGCTGCTCAGCGGAGCGGGGATGTCCGCAGAGAGCGGCGTCCCGACCTTCCGCGACGTCGAGACCGGGCTGTGGGCCACGGTCGACCCCTATGAGATCTCGAGTTCCGACGGCTGGCGCAGGCATCCGGAGAAGGTCTGGGCCTGGTATCTGTGGCGGCACTACATGATGAAGGCCGTCGCTCCGAACGACGGCCATCTCGCGGTGGCCGCCTGGCACGACGGCGCCGACGTGCACGTCGTCACACAGAACGTCGACGACCTTCACGAGCGCGCCGGCAGCAGACAGGTGTACCACCTGCACGGCAGCCTGTTCAGCTTCCGTTGCGACCGTTGCGGTTTGCCGTATCACGGGCCGCTGCCCGCGATGCCGGAGCCGGTCGAGACGGTCGAACCACCGACCTGCGACTGCGGCGGTCTGATTCGGCCGGACGTGGTGTGGTTCGGGGAGCAACTGCCCACCGTGGCGTGGGATCGATCGGTGGAGGCGGTCACCCGGGCCGACGTCGCCATCGTCGTCGGGACGTCTGCGATCGTCTACCCGGCGGCGGGACTGCCCGAGTTGGCGCTGGCCCAGGGGATCCCCGTCATCGAGGTCAATCCGGAGGAGACGCCGCTGTCGGATCGAGTGACGATCTCGTTGCGCGAGACGGCCGCGACGGCGCTGCCCGGCCTCCTTCAGCGACTGCCCGCGCTTCTCGGTTAGGCCGGTCGCACCGCGCGGCCGATGGCGGTTTCCGACACCGGGACCGGGACCCACGCCGGCAGCATCCACTCGTGCCGGGCGTCGCGAACCTCGAAGCCCGCGTCGACGATCGATCGTTCGGTCTCGCGGTGGGTATGGCAGTTGCCCAGTAGCCGCGGCCACAACGTCGCGTCGGCGACCCTCTGCAGCCGCGCCCGTGGCCCCGTGCTCGCCACGTGCTCGAGGTAACGCAGTTCGCCGCCGGGCCGAAGAATCGAGAACAGTTGCTGCAGAACACCTTCGGGATCTTCGACCGAACACAGCACCAGCGAGCAGACGACTGCGTCGAAGGGATCGCCGGACCGGTACGCCTCCACCGTCTCGGTGCTGACGGTGATGGGCACGGATGCGTTCCCGGCGGCCTCTCGTGCGATGGCGGCGAGCCGCCGCTCGGGCTCGATCGCGACCACCTCCGTGACCGTCGACGGGTAGACGGCGAAATTGGTCCCGGTCCCCGCACCGACCTCCAGCACCCGTCCCGACAGGTCGGCGAGGTTCTCGCGGCGCAGGACTCGGATGGCCTCGGGTTCGCGGGTCGACATCCTCGACCACAGCCGCGCGAAGAACGGGTTGTCCACGGTGTCAGTCATCGTTGAGCTCCTTGACCAATTGGACTGCCCGCCGGGGCGGCACGTCGGAACCAATCATCCCCGACACGATGCGCCCGCACACCGCCGCCTGCAGGACCCGGTCCGCGAACTCCTCGGTGTCTCCGAACGGCAGGTAGGGCCGCGAGATCATCAATGCCGCGAGACCGTGCGCCACTGTCAACAACTCGAGCGCGGCCACCGTCACGTCGCCCGCCGGATAGGTCCCCTCGTCGACGAGCGCCTGCACCGATCCGACCAGATGCTCGAATGCCGAGCTGTTCAGCGCCACGTCGACGTCGCTGCCCTGCCGCGGCTCGCCCATGGTGGCGATGCGGTACAGCTCCGGGTTCTGCCGCGCGAAACGGATGTATGCCAGCCCCTGGGCGCGCAACCGGTCGATGGTCGAGGGCTGGTCGCGGACCACGCCCTGCATCACCTCGTCCAGCGCTTCGAAGTACCTGGCGCACACCGCGTCCAGTAGGGCGTCCTTGTCGGCGAAGTGCAGATAGATCGACGGCGGCGTGACACCGACCCGGTGCGCGACCGAACGGATGGACACAGCCTTGGCGTGTCCGGTCTCCATCAGCAGACCGGTTGTGGCGTCCAGGATTTCGTCGCGCAGTTGCTCGCCGGAACCTCGCGGGGCGCGCCGACGTTTCGATGGTCTCACCGTCACGATTCGCTGATACCGATCCGCCGGTGCAGTCGGACGAGTGGGGCGGGCGCCCACCAGTTCCAGCCACCCAGCACGTGCATGAAGGCGGGCACCAGCATCATGCGGACGAGGGTCGCGTCGACGAGCACCGCCAACGTCAGGCCGACACCGAACATCCGCATGAACGACACTTCGGCTGCGATCAACGCAGCGAACGAAATCGACATCACCAGGGCCGCGGCGGTGATGACCCGGCCGGTGTGCGCCAGGCCGAGTGCGACGCTCTCGTCGTTCGCGTCTCGTTGCGCCGCACGGGAGGCGCCCGCAGGCGGTCGCAGCCTCAGCCAGAACTCCCGGATGCGCGCCACCAGGAACACCTCGTAGTCCATCGAGAGACCGAACGCGATGCAGAACAGCAGCACCGGCATGTTGGCGACCAGGGTGCCGGTGGACGTCGTGCCGAACGCCCCGAGATGACCTTCCTGGAAGATCCACACCAGGGCTCCGAACGCTGCCGTCAGCGACAAGACGTTCAGCACGACGGCTTTCAGTGGCAGTACGACGCTGCCGGTGAGCAGGAACATCAGGCCGAAGGTGATGATGCCGATGAGGCCGAGCACCCACGGCAGCCGGGTGGTGATCGCCTCGACGCTGTCGCGGTTGATTTGGGCGATGCCCGCGAACTGGACGTCGCGACCGTCCGGCCCGGCGACGTCGTGCAGTCTGTCGAGCTGCGTCTCGGACGCTTCGGAGAACAGTGGCGCACTGCTACCGACCGTGAGCAGGGCGCTGCCGTCGGAGACACCCGTCGCCGCAGACGGCGGCCCGACCTTGGCGCCTGCGACGAAGGTGCCCGTCGGGGCGGACACCGACGAGACGTCGGCGACCCGCGACAGGTCGGCGGCGTAGCGCTCGACGTCGGCCTCGGACAGTCCGTTCGCATCCGGCACCACCACCTCCACCGCGGTGGAGGAGTTGTCGACGAAGTCATCGCGCAACTGGTCGCCCACCTGGTGTGCGGATGCGGTCTTCGGCAGCACGCGTTCGTCGGGGAATCCCCACTTGACGCCGAGGAACGGCGCGCCGAGCGCCAGCAGCAGCACCACGACTGCGAGCCCGACCGGAACGGCCCGGCGCATGATCGCCCTCGTCGAGCGGTACCAGAACACCTGTTCCACGGGCTTCGGCGCAGGCGCCGGGCGACGAGTGATACGGCGGAGCAACCTGCGGACGTCGAGACCGTCGAGCCGGTCGCCGAGGAGCCAGATGGCCGCGGGGGTGACGATCACCGCGGCGGCGGCCGCGAATCCGACCGTGGCGACACCCGCATAGGCGAAGGATTTCAGGAAGTACATCGGGAAGATCAGCATCGCCACCATCGACAGCGCGACCGTCGTCGCCGAGAACAGAACGGTGCGCCCCGCAGTCGACATCGTGCGTATCAGCGCCTGGTCCCGGGGCACGCCGTCGGCCAGTTCGTCGCGGTAGCGGCTGATGATCAGAAGGGTGTAGTCGATGGCGAGCGCCAGGCCCATGGCCGTGGAGAGATTCAGGGCGAAGATCGACACGTCGGTCTGCAGCGTGATGAGCCGCAACACCGACATGGAGCCGACGATCGCGAGCCCGCCGACGATCATCGGCAGCGCCGCGGCGACGAGACCGCCGAACACCCAGACGAGCACGAGGAAGCTCAGCGGAATCGCGATCGATTCCATCAGGAGCAGGTCCTTCTGGGTCTGCTCGTTGATCTGCGCGTAGACCATCGCCGTTCCGCCCGAGCGGACCGTGACGCCGTCACGATCGTGGACGAGTTCGTCGGATAGCTCCTTGGCGTATTTCTGGGCGTCGTTCTCACCGCCGGTGATGCCCGCGACGATGAGTCCAGACCGTCCGTCCTTGCTGGTGAGTTCGGCGGCTGCCTGCGGAGGAACGGTCCACGCCGAGGTGACGTCGGCGACGTGCGGCGACTGCTTCAGGCGCTCGACGATGCCGTTGGCGACGGCGCTGGCGGCCGGGCCGGTGGCGCCGCCGTCGGGCGCCGTGACGGTCACGAGTAGCTGCATGTCGCCCTGGCGGAACTTCTCGGTGAGCAGTTGGGTTGCCTGTGCGGATTCCGAGCCGGGGTCCTGGAAGCCGCCGGCGGACAGACTCTTGGCGACGGGGATGCCGAACACTGCGGCGGCTACCATGACCAGCGCCGAGACGACGAGAATGCGCCGTGGAGCGGCGATCGCGAGCAGGGCGATTCGGTGCAGCACGTAAATCCTCTCCGTCAATACCGGCGATAAGTTATCAGCGATAACTCATCACCGTCAACGGATCCCCTCTCGGTGCCACGATTGCGGCCGTCGGATCGTTCACCGCCGGTAGACGGTGCACGGAGAACACCTAGGGTGGTCGCCATGACGACCTCCACCGGCGTGAGTAGGCGAACCACCTCGGGCTCGTCGGCCCTCGGCGACCTCGGACTGCTCGTCCTCAGAATTGCGGTCGCGGCGTCGATGCTGCAGGCGGGGCTCATCAAGGCCCTGGACTTCAGCACCGTGTCGCAGTTCATGGCGGACGGCGGCTGGAAATCACCGACGTTCGCCGCGTACCTGGTCACCGCCACCGAGATCGCGGGCGGTGCCGCCCTGCTCCTGGGGTTGCTGACGCCGTTGGCGGCATGTGGCGTCATCGCGGCGATGATCGACGCCTGGGCGGTCACCGTCTCCGGCGCCGCCTTCTGGTCGGACCCGTTCAACGTGCCGTTCCTGCTGGTGTTTGCCGCGACGGCACTGCTCTTCACCGGTGCCGGCGCCTATTCGGTCGACGCGAAGGTGTTCGGCCGACCCCGGTGGCCGGCAGCCGTGACCATCGCATTGTTCCTGGTCGCGATAGCCGCCGCCCTCGCCACCTGGATCCTGTTGAACGGCACCAACCCCCTGCACCTGGACAAACCGGCGGGCTGACCCTACTCCGAGGTAAGAATTGCCAGGGTTTTCCGAAACGTGACTCAAAGAACTCTTAAAGGTGATGGTTACTGTTCAGTACATGTGGATCGACGACACCAGTGCAGATGTCATCAAGGTTGACTTCGAAGCGTTCTACCACGGGGACTTCCTCGTCGAGGGCGACTGCTCCGAGCAGTTCCCCGACCTCGCTCAAGCGGTCTGACGACGCGCGGGCACTCGCCCGCGCAACTCGACCGATTGACTGACCGTGCACGCCCGGCGTGCGCTGATCTTTACGTTGAGATAGCAGTGAGGGTCGTGATCCACTCCGGATCACGACCCTCACTGCTATCTGAATGTCGGGACTAGGCAGATACGGCCGAGCTCACCATGCCGCCGAGGCGGTCACTGATCAGCCCTTCGGCCTCGCGGACGATCCGCGTGATCAACTCATCGCAGGTGGGAATGTCATCGATCAGCCCCATCACGGTGCCCACCGTCCAGATCCCCGCGTCGAGATCGCCGTCGTCGAACACCTTGCGACCACGAACGCCCGCGACCAGGTCCTTGACGTCCTCGAACTGGCCACCCTCGTTCAGGATCTCCACCACCTCGCGCGAGACCACATTGCTGGCCACCCGCGCCGTGTTGTGCAGGGTCCGGAAGATCAGCTCCGTGCCACGCTCGTCACCGGCGACGATCGCTTCCTTCACGTTGTGATGGATGCACGACTCCACGGTGCACATGAACCTCGTGCCCATGTTGATGCCATCGGCGCCCAGTGCCAGCGCGGCCACCAGACCGCGGGCATCGGCGAAACCGCCTGAGGCGATCATCGGGATCTCGATCTGCTTGGCCGCCGCCGGGATCAGCACCAGACCGGGAACGTCGTCCTCACCCGGATGGCCCGCGCACTCGAAACCGTCGATGCTGATGCCGTCGACCCCCAGGCTCTGCGCCTTCACGCCATGGCGCACGGAGGTGCACTTGTGCAACACCTTGATCCCGTTGTCGTGAAACATCGGCAGGTGCGGCGCCGGGTTGGACCCAGCCGTCTCGACGATCTTGACGCCCTCGTCGACGATCACCTGGCGGTACTCGTCATATGGCGGCGGGTTGATCGACGGCAGAATCGTCAGGTTCACCCCGAACGGCTTGTCGGTCAGCTCGCGGGTCTTGGCGATCTCGCGCGCCAGATCTGCAGGCGTGGGCTGCGTCAACGCGGTGATGAACCCCAGTCCGCCCGCATTGGCCACGGCCGCAACGAGTTCCGCGCGACCGACCCATTGCATACCGCCCTGGGCGATCGGGTGCTCGACCCCGAACACCTCGGTGAACTTCGTCGTGATGCTCATCTGTGCTCCTTGCTCTTCGCGCAAGCGCTCATCGCGGTTACCTCGGCGCCATCCGGATCGCGCCATCCAGGCGGATCACCTCGCCGTTGAGCATCGGGTTCTCCACGATGTGCACGGCCAGCGCGCCGTACTCATCGGGATCGCCGAGACGGGCGGGGTGCGGCACCTGCTGACCGAGGGACTTCTGCGCCTCCTCGGGAAGCGAACCGAGCAGCGGGGTCTTGAACAGACCCGGGGCGATGGTCACCACGCGGATCAAGCTGCGCGACAGATCCCGAGCGATCGGCAGCGTCATGCCCACCACGCCACCCTTGGACGCCGAGTAGGCCGCCTGGCCGATCTGGCCGTCGAACGCCGCGACGGACGCGGTGTTGATGATGACGCCGCGCTCCTCGCCGACCGGGTCGGTCTTGGCGATCCGCTCGGCGGTCAGGCGCAGCACGTTGAAGGTGCCGATCAGATTGACCTCGACGACCTTGCGGAACTGGTTGAGCGGGAACGCCCCGTCCTTGCCGAGGGTCTTGATGGCGTTGCCGATGCCGGCGCAGTTGACGTTGATGCGCACCGGTCCGAGCGACTCGGCGATGTCGAGCGCCTTGCCGACCGATTCCTCGTCGGTGACGTTGGCCTCGACGAACGTGGCGCGCTCGCCCAGTTCGGCGACCGCTTCGGCACCCTTGAGGTCGATGACGACCACGCTCGCTCCGGCGTCGAGCAGTCGTTTGGTGGTGGCCAGACCCAACCCGGACGCACCTCCGGTGACAACCGCCACGGCATCTTTGATCTGCACTGATCGTTTCCTTTCTCGAGGCGCTGGAGGCGGACGCCCGCCAGTCAACCTACTGGTTGGTTGGGACTATACCCAGTCGCGGAGGACGGCCTCGGCGTCGGAACCCTTGCCGCTCACCGGCGTGGGAGACACGCTGCGCGAGAACCGGGGCGCGGGGGCCGGCTGCAGGTTGTCCCCGTCGCGGAAGAAGGTGTCGCGCTCGGTGATGTGCGGCTCGGTCTCCACCTCCGCGAAGCTCAGCACCGGGGTGACGCAGGCGTCGGTGCCGTTGAAGACCTTCGCCCAGTGATCCCGGTCGTGCGCAGCGAACGCCTCGGTGAACGCCGCGCGCAACTCCGGCCAGCGGGCGACGTCGTTCTGACCGGGCAGCGTCGCCGGGTCCAACTCGAGGCCGGCCAGCAGCAGTGCGTAGAACTGCGGCTCGATGGAACCGACCGCGACGTACTTGCCGTCGGAGGTCTCGTAGGTGTCGTAGTACGGCGCCCCGGTGTCGAGCATGTTGGTGCCGCGCTCGTCGGACCACATGCCGTTGGCGCGGAAGCCCCACATCATCTGCACCAGCACGCTGGAGCCGTCGATCATGGCGGCGTCGACCACCTGGCCCTTGCCGGAGGTCTGCCGCTCCCACAGGGCGGCGAGGATGCCGACGATGAGGAACATCGATCCGCCACCGAAGTCACCCGCCAGGTTCAACGGCGGGACGGGCCGCTCCCCCTTGCGGCCGACGGCGTGCAACAAGCCGTTGAGCGAGATGTAGTTGATGTCGTGACCGGCCTGCAAGGCCCGTGGCCCGGTCTGCCCCCAGCCGGTCATGCGGGCATAGATCAGCCGGTCGTTGACTGCCGCGCAATCCTCCGGTCCGAGGCCCAGGCGTTCCGTCACACCTGGCCGGTAGCCCTCGATCAGCACGTCGGCCTTCGCGATCAGGCTCAGCACCAGTTCCCGGCCCTCGTCGCTCTTCAGATCGGCGGCCACCAGCCGTCGATTGCGTAGCGTCGAGTCATGCGACTTTCCCGGCACTCCGCCGCCCTTGCCCGGGCGCTCGATGCGGACGACGTCGGCGCCCAGGTCGCCCAGGATCATCGACGCATGCGGCCCCGGTCCGATCCCGGCCAGTTCGACGACTCTCAATCCTTGCAATGGTCCAGCCATCGTTCACGTCCTCCAGCAGTTCGACCCCAGTTGACCGCGACATAGCTTACTTGTATAACCAAGTCGACCGACCGCGGGCCTCGTGCCCGCTCGACCAGAGGCGGGCATGACCAACTCCGAGACCAGCACCACGCCCTACACCGGCATCGACGACCTCACCGTGTCACTCGCCGACGGCGTGCTCGCGGTGACGCTGAACCGGCCCGACAGCCTCAACTCGCTGACCGGCCCGATGCTTCTGACCGTCGCCGATGTCGTGGAGCGCGCCGCGACCGACCCCGCGGTGCGGGTGGTCCGCCTCGGCGGGGCGGGTCGCGGCTTCAGCTCGGGTGCCGGCATCGGTGCGGCCGACCACGCCAACCCCGACGCGAACGGCGCTCCGGGCGACGTGCTGCGTGCGGCCAACCGCGCCGTGCGCGCCATAGTGGCGTCGCCGAAGCCCGTCGTCTCCGTCGTGCAGGGCCCGGCCGCCGGTGTCGGAGTGTCACTCGCGATCGCCGCCGACGTCATCCTGGCGTCGGAGAAGGCGTACTTCCTGTTGGCGTTCACCAAGATCGGCCTGATGCCCGACGGTGGAGCGTCGGCGCTCGTGGCCGCCTCGATCGGTCGGACCAGAGCGATGCGCATGGCCCTGCTGGCCGAAAGACTTTCTGCTGCCGATGCTTTGACGGCAGGACTGGTGAGCGCCGTGTACCCGGCCGATGATCTCGAAGCCGGGGTGAACGCGGTGATCGAGACGCTCAAGTCCGGTCCGGCGATCGCGCTGCGCAAGACCAAGGAGTCCATCAACACGGCGACGCTGACCGAACTCGAGGGCGCTCTGCAGCGCGAGACCGACGGGCAGCTGGCACTCCTGTCGGCCGAGGACTTCCGCGAGGGCACCAAGGCCTTTCAGCAGCGACGCCCCGCCGTGTTCACCGACGAATGAGCCCGTTGAGATAGCGAAGACAGTCGATTCTTCGCGACGCAACGACTGTGAGCGCTCACTCGACGCCGAATAATCGTTCGACTCGCCGGGGGTCGATGGGCCACCATCGTTAGGTGAGTACGCAATTCGAGGTGGAGCATCCGGTGAACGTCACCGGCGGCTCTTCTTGGCGTGTGCTCGCACCGTTCAGGTTCCGCGAGTACCGCCTGTTGATCGGCGCACTCTCGATCAGCATCTTCGCCGAGGGCATGTGGACCGTCGTCATGGCCCTCCAGGTCATCGCGCTCGACGACGACCCGGCCTCGCTGTCCCTGGTGGCGACCTGCCTCGGCGTCGGCCTGGTGGCCTTCGTGCTGGTCGGCGGTATCGCCGCCGACAGGATCAACCAGCGCAGCATCATCATCGCGGTCGAGGCGGTGAACGTCGGCGTCGTGCTGACGGTGGCTGTCCTGAGTTCGCTTGACGTACTTCGCATTTGGCACATGGCCGTCGCGGCCGGGCTGCTGGGCATCTCGGCCGCGTTCTTCTTCCCGGCCTTCAACGCGATGCTGCCGCGGATCCTGCCCGCCGACCAGCTGTTGGCGGCCAACGGCGTCGAAGGCGTCGTGCGTCCGGTGTTCCAACGCGCGGTCGGGCCCGCGGTCGCAGGCGTGCTGGTCGGCGTGACGTTCCCGGCGTTGGGGGCATTCGTGGTGGCCGCACTGTTCGCGGTGGGCCTGCTCCTCCTCGTGGCCACTCGGCCGGCGAGAACCGTTGCGCCGGAAGAGGACCAGGAGCGTCCCCACGTCATGCGCGACATGCGCGACGGGATCCGCTTCATGGTCCGAACGCCGTGGCTGCTGTCGACGGTGCTGTTCGCGAGCATCTGGGTGCTGGTGGTGCTCGGCCCGATCGAGGTGCTGCTGCCCTTCATCGCCAAGGACCGCTTCACCGACGGCGCACGGATGTACGGCTTCATCCTCGCGGCCTTCGGCATCGGTAGCGCCATCGGCGCGTTGGCCGTCTCGTCGGGCCGACTCCCCCGCCGCTACCTGACGGTGATGATGGTGATGTGGGGCGCGGGCTCGCTGCCGCTGGTGATCGTCGGCTGGACGTCGTCGTTCCCGCTGATGGCGGTGGCGACGTTCATCGTCGGCGTCACCGACGGCGCGGGCAGTGTCATCTGGGGAACGCTGCTGCAGCGGCGGGTGCCGAGGCGGATGCTGGGCCGGGTGTCGAGCCTGGACTTCTTCGTCTCGCTGGCGTTCATGCCGGTGTCGTTCGCGATCGCCGGCCCGCTGTCGAAGGTCGTGTCGATGCAGACGATCTTCGTGGCGGCGGGCGTGGTACCGGTGGTGATCGCCGCGATCGCGCTGGTCGCAGCGCGGATGCCTCGCGACGAGATTGCCAACCCGTTGCGCTAGAAGCGTTTAGACGCCGAACATCGGCGGCAGTGCGAGCACCATGACGAGGCCCCAGAAGAAGTGGGTCAGCATGGACGCGAGCACCCCGCCGGTGATTCGGCGCTCGTAGGCGCAGACCGCGCCGAGGATGATTCCCGCGAAGCCGAGCATGGGGTTGCCGGCCGCGGACACCGCAAGGGCGTACACGATCGTGGACACCACCTCGGGGTGGAACCGCCCGAGCGAACTGTAGAGCGCGCCACGGAAGAACATCTCTTCGGCGACGCCGTTGATCACGGTGATCAGCACGACCAACCACAGCGCTCCATAGTTGGCGTACTCGAGGACCTGAACGATGTAGGCACGCACGGGACCGATCTCGCGGCACACCAACCCGCCGACGATGAACACTGCTCCGAGTGCCACTCCGACGGCCGCGCCCGTGATCACCGGGCGGCGGATCTTGCCGCGGAAGGTCACGAACCCGAGGTGCAGCGGTCCGGAGAGCCGAGCACCGACCGCCCACACCGCCGCGAGGGAGAGCGTCAGCACGTAGAACGACGTCTCGCCCGGCGTGCTTCTCAGCGAGATCCCCAGCAGCGTCGCACCGAGGATCAGCACGACGACCACGACGATGCGGCGCCGACGCACCAGCGACGGCGGCTCGTCGTGAGGCGCGGCCGGGGTAGCGGCGATCGCCCCGATCTCGGAGAGGAATCCGGTCACGACATTCCCTTCGGTGCCAAGCCGATCACCGTATCCAGGCCCGTTCGCACCCAGCCGGCGACGGGGCCGGGGATCGCGCAGAGCAGACCGAGTGCCGGCTGGGCGATGGCCGGTGTGACGATCGACGCCAGGCTGCGTATCCGGGTGACGTCGCCACCCGCCCACTCGGGGTCGGTGTCGGCGAGGTGGTGGGGATCGGTCAGCCGGTCGACGGGCAACCGTCGGTTGCCCGACAGCGACAACATGATCGCGTCTTCGATGCCCAGGGTGCCGCCGGGCGGATCCTTCACCAGACCCTGCAGGCCCTCGTTGGAGGCGGTCATCGGGTAGTCGAGAGACTCCACCAGATCGGCCGCCAGTGCGTGGGGCACGGGCACGAACAGCGCGGCGACCTGCGACACCAGGCCCATGTAGACGTCCGGCACGGGGACGCCGCCGCGCCACTTCCCGGACACCCGGGCGTAGGTCAACAGTAGATCGCCGTAGGTCGTGGTCTCGGGTCCGCGGATGTCGTAGGAGCCGGGCGGTACCCGCGTCGAGTCGGCCGCCGCGACCAGGTAGTAGAGCACGTCCCTGATCGAGATCGGGTCCAGCGGATTGTGCGCCCAGGGTGGCATCGGGATCAGCAGGAAGCGGTCCCCCACGGCGCGCAACATCTCGAACGAGGTCGACCCCGCGCCGATGATGATGGCCGCGCCGAGCCACACCACGTCCGGTCCGCCGTCGATGGTGAGCGCCTCGGCGACCTCGGCGCGGCCTGCGAGGTGTTCGGACAGTTGGTCGGCATCGGGCACGAAACCACCCAGGTAGACGATGCGCTCGACGCCCGCGTCCTTGGCCGCTCGGGCGAAGTTGGCCGCGGCGGCATTGTCGGCATCGCGGTATCCGGGCTGTCCGATGCCGTGCACGAGGTAGTAGGCGACGTCGATGGGACCGGCGACGGCGAATGCGCTGGAGATCGTCTCCGGATCCGCTGCGTCGAGCAGCACCGGAGTGACGTCGTCGATCCAGCCGAAGTCGCCGAGCCGCTCGGGGCTGCGGCTGGCGACCGTCACCTGATGGCCCTCACCGAGCAGCGAGGCGACGAGCCGGGAGCCGATGTAGCCGGTGGCTCCGGTGACGAGTGTGCGCATGGGTTTCACCGTAGGTACGTACCCTCGCGAATGCTATTCCACCGCAGTGCGGTGCATGTCACTCAAGTGCTCGTAGACCTGCCCATTGGCACGATTGTGGGCCACCTCGTCGGCGCTGAGCTCGCGACGGACCTTGCCCGGCACGCCCGCGACGAGAGATCCCGGCGGAATCACCGCACCCTGCGCGATGACGGCACCCGCGGCGACGAGCGATCCGGCGCCGATCGTCGCGCCGTTGAGCACGACGGCGCCCATGCCGATCAGACATCCGTCCTCGACGGTGCAGCCGTGCAGGACCGCGTTGTGGCCGACGCTGACGCCCGCCCCGATGGTGGCCGGGAAGCCGGGGTCGACGTGAACCGTCACGTTGTCCTGGAGATTGGTGCCCGCACCGATCTCGATGGGTTCGAACTCGGCCCGCACGACGGCGCCGTACCAGACGCTGGCTCCGGCGGCGAGCGTCACCGGGCCGACGACGGTGGCGTTGGGCGCCACCCACGATTCGGCGTGCAACTGCGGGCTGCGCCCGTTCACGGACAGGATGAGCGGATCTGGCATGGCCGCGATCCTATCGTCGGCGATCAAGCCCCTTGGTACACCTTGCGATAACTCGACGGCGACATGCCGAGCCCCCGACGAAGATGGTGCCGGAGGTTGCCCGCCGACCCCAGCCCGGCGAGGCGCGCCACCTCATCGACGGGTAGATCGCGCGACTCCAGCAGCTCGCGTGCGTGGTCCACCCGCCGGTTCCTTATCCAGGTTCCGGGCGCCTGGCCCGTCTCCTCGCGGAATCGACGGCTGAAGGTGCGCGAACTCATGTGTGCGTGGCGGGCCAACCGCTCGACGGTCAGCTCTTCGCCGAGATGACGCATGGCCCAGTCCCGCGTCGCCGCGGTCGATGCGTCATCCGACACGGGTAGGTGCCGGTCGATGAACTGCGCCTGCCCGCCCTCCCGCCACGGCGGCACCACGCAGTAGCGGGCGACCGCGTTGGCGACCTGCGCGCCGTGGTCAGAGCGAATGACGTTCAGGCACAAGTCGATTCCCGCTGCGAGACCAGCCGAGGTCAACACGTCACCGTCGTCGACGAACAGCACGTTCTCGTCGACCTCGACGCTGGGGTGCAGGCCCCGCAGCGCCTCCGCGAACTTCCAGTGGGTGGTCGCCCGACGTCCGTCCAGCAGGCCCGCCGCTGCGAGCACGAACGCGCCGGTACAGATGGACATCAGTCGCGTCCCCGGGCGGATCGTGTCGAGTGCGGCCTGCGCGAGCGGCGTCAGGACGCCGTGGTGTCGCGCCGAGGGGAACCGCGTTCCCGGGATGACGACGGTGTCGGCGGTGGCGAGTGCCTCCGGTCCCGCGGCGGGCGTCATGGCGTAGCCGTGGGTGGTCGGCACCGGTTGATCGTCGAGGCCGCAGACCACGACGTCATAGAGCGGATCGCCGTTGGTGTCCTCGGCGGCGCCGAACAACATCGGGGCAATCGACGCGTCGAATCCGACGACGGGTGCGATGAGCAGGACTGCCACGCGGTGCACGATCGCCAGTTTGGCACATTCTTGACGATTGGTGTCATTCATGCCACTGGTGACGACGCCATCCAACCGTCACAGTGATCACGTGACGGTTACCGCCCGCGACGACACCACCGGTCAACAGCGCATCCATTGGGCCTGGGTGATCGCGGCGATCAGCTTCGTGGCGATCCTCGGCGCTGCCGGGTTCCGCTCGATACCGGGCGTGATGATGAACCCGCTGCACCACGAATTCGGGTGGTCGCACGGCACGGTCGGGTTGGCGATGTCGGTCAACATGGCGCTCTACGGGCTCACCGCGCCGTTTGCCGCCGCGCTGATGGACAGGTTCGGGGTGCGCCCGATCCTCTCCGGCGCCCTGGCGCTCATCGCATCGGGTTCGGCGCTCTCGGTCCTCATGACAGCGAGTTGGCAACTGGTGCTGCTGTGGGGCGTACTGGTCGGCGTCGGTACGGGTGCCATCTCGATGGGCTTCGTGGCGACGATCGCCACCCGCTGGTTCGAGGAGCGACGCGGCCTGGTCACCGGCGTTCTCACCGCCGCCAGCGCGACGGGTCAGCTGATCTTCCTGCCCGTCGTCGCCGAGGTCACGACGAACCACGGCTGGCGGTGGGCCTCGCTCATCGTCGCGGCCGCTGCCCTGAGCGTCGTGCCGCTGGTGCTGCTGTTCATGCGGAACTACCCGCAGGACAAGGGAATCACGGCGTACGGGGCG
>NZ_JAEMTA010000008.1:57664-125597 GCF_016462545.1 Mycolicibacterium sp.
GCTGCTGTTCATGCGGAACTACCCGCAGGACAAGGGAATCACGGCGTACGGGGCGTACGGGGAAGTGCCCGCGGTGGTTCCCGCGGGCAGTTTCCGAGCGGCCTTCGACGGCTTGCGGATCGGCGTGCGCGTGCCGGCGTTCTGGCTTCTTGCGGGCAGCTTCGCGATCTGCGGCATGACGACCAACGGCCTCATCGGCACCCATTTCATTCCGGCTGCCAACGACCACGGCATGCCCACCACGGTGGCGGCCGGGCTGTTGGCGACCATCGGCATCCTCGACGTCGCGGGGACCATCTTCTCCGGCTGGCTGACCGACCGCGTGGATCCGCGCCTGCTCCTCGTCGTCTACTACACGGGCCGCGGGCTCTCGCTGCTGCTGCTGCCGTCGCTGCTCTCGCCTCACGCCGAGCCGAGCACCTGGGTGTTCGTCATCTTCTACGGTCTGGACTGGGTGGCCACCGTGCCGCCGACCATCGTGCTGTGCCGCGGCTACTTCGGCGCTCGCACGCCGGTGGTGTTCGGCTGGGTGTTCGCTTCACATCAACTCGGCGCTGCCGTCGCGGCCGCGGGCGCCGGCTGGCTGCGCGACCTTCAGGGCACCTACGACCTCGCGTTCTACCTGGCTTCCGGGCTGTGCGGGCTCGCCGCGATACTCTGTCTGAACGTACGAAAAGTCCAGGTCAGCGCGCCTTAGTCCCAGCCGCCGCGCGGGCTCGACTTTGCCGATTCGTCATCAGAGCCTTTACGCTTCCCCCAGGTGCCGCCACGAGAGTCGGGCTCTAGGCGGCCCGCCCAAAAACGTTGAGGAGCCGAAAAGTGAAGACTCGCACCAGTCGAGCCATTGGAGTTTCCGCCGCGATCGCGGCGATCGCCGTATCCGTGCCGTTGGCCGTCACCGCCCAGGCGGATCCGACACCGACAGAGACCGCCGCGGCCAAGCCGCTGCCGGATTGGCAGGGCAACTGCGATCCGGTGCGCACCGAACTGGCCCCCAGTGGTGCCACCAAGGAGAGCCTGGCCAAGCTGCCCGTCGGGCAGGCGCTGGCCCAGATTCCGTCGCTGAGCACCTTCACCTCGGCCATCAACGGTGGCCTCGACCCCGCGGTGAACATCGTGCCCGTTCTCGAGAACGGCCCGTACGTGGTCTTCGCGCCGAACAACGATGCGTTCGCCAAGCTGGATCCGACGGCGTTGGAGACGCTGAAGACCGATCCCGCCGCGCTGAGCAAGCTGGACTACTACCACGTATTCCTCGGTCTGCTGGGACCGGGCGACGTGGCCGGTCAGCGTCCGACCCAGCAGGGCGCGGAGATCAAGGTCACCGGCAAGGACGGCGACATCAAGGTCAACGACACCGCCAAGGTCCTCTGCGGTGGCATCCAGGCCGCCAACGCCCGGATCTACATCCTGGACACGGTGCTCGACCCGAACTCACCGCCGGAGCCGCTCACGCCGAAGACGTCCTTCGAGGGCACCGGCAAGCCGCTCACGCCGACCAGCATCACCACGGCGGCGCCCGCCCCCGCCCCCGCGGGATAGCTTCCACCTACTCGATTTCGGCGTGTTCACCGGCGCTCGTCGCCGGTGAACACGCCGAAGTCGTTCATAGGCCTAGATCGCGACCGATGATCTCCTTCATGATCTCGGTCGTGCCGCCGTAGATCGTCGAGATGCGGACGTCGACGTAGTCGCGGGCGACCTTGTACTCGTTCATGTAGCCGTAGCCGCCGTGCAACTGCACGCACGCGTCGACGACGCGCTTGTGGAGTTCGGTGCACCACCACTTGGCCTTGGACGCCTGCACCGCGGTCAGCTCACCGTCGAGGACGGCGCGCAGACACCGGTCGATGTAGGCCTCGCCGATCTCGAGCTCGGTGTCCAATTCGGCCATCACGAATCGGTTGTGCTGGAAGCTGCCGATGGGCTGCCCAAAGGCCTTGCGGTCCTTGACGTATTGCAGGGTGTCGTTGAACGTGGCACGGGCGCCCGCAACGGCGGCGATCCCAATGGAGAGCCGCTCGGACGGCAGGTTGGTCATCAGGTGGTAGAAGCCCTTGCCCTCCTCGCCCAGGAGATTGGCACCCGGTACCCGGACGTTCTCGAAGTTCAGCTCGGCGGTGTCGGCGAAGTGCTGGCCCATCTTGTCGAGCTTGCGACCGCGGGTGAAGCCCTCCATGTCGCGCTCGACGACCAGCAGGGAGAAGCCCTTGTGACCCGCGTCCTGGTTGGTGCGTGCCACCACGACCACGAGGTCGGAGTTGATGCCCGCCGAGATGAACGTCTTGGAGCCGTTGAGGATCCAGTCGTCCCCGTCGCGGACGGCCGAGGTCTTGATGCCCGCCAGGTCGCTGCCCGCACCGGGCTCGGTCATGGCGACGGCACCGATCAACTCGCCGGTGATGTAGCCGGGCAGCCAGCGTTCCTGCTGCTCGTCGTTGGCCAGGTTGGCGAAGTAGGGGCCGACGATGTCGTTCTGCAGGCTCAGTCCCGGCGTGGCGGCTCCGTAGCGGGCGAACTCCTCGACGATCACGGCATTGAACCGGAAGTCGTCGACGCCACCGCCGCCGAACTTCTCGGGCAGGTTGAACCCGATCAGCCCGTACTTGCCCGCGGCGACGTAGGCGTCGCGGTCGACGATGCGGTCGCTCTCCCACTTCTCGGCGTATGGCGCGCACTCCTTCTCGAGGAACTGCCGCGCGGTCGCCCGCAACTGCTCGTGCTCTTCTTCGAAAATCAATCGCTTCATCGTTCTTCTCCTACCGTGCTTACTTCGCCTGCCATACGGGCTGGCGCTTCTCCGCGAAGGCCAACGGCCCTTCCTTGGCGTCCGCCGAGCGCAGCACTGCGCCCATCTCGCGCATGGTCCTGGTCCAGCCGGCCTCGTCGCCGGTGATCACGCCGTCGTCGATGCCTGCCGCCACGCGCTTGCTCGCCCACACCGCGAGCGGCGCGTTGACGGTGATGCGTTCGGCCAGCGCCAACGCGGCGTCGACGACGGTGCCGTCGGGTACGACCTGGTTGATCAGACCCCACTTCAACGCATCGGCCGACGACATCGGCTCACCGGTGAACAGCAATTCCATCGCGACCTTGCGGGGCAGTTGATCGACGATGCGGAACACGCCGCCCGCCGCCGCGATCAGACCGCGCTTGACCTCTGGCAGACCGAACTTGGTGCGCTCCTCGGCAATGACGAGGTCGCTGGCCAACGCCAGTTCGGTTCCACCACCCAGAGCCGTGCCGTTGACCGCCGCGATGGTGGGCTTGTCGATGACGTGCTGCACGTAGCCAGCGAACCCCCACTCCCCATGCTCGGGGTGGTAGAGGTTCTCACGACGTGAGATCGCCTTGAGATCGGCTCCTGCACAAAAGGATTGACCCGCACCGGTGATGACGACCGCGCGCACTTCTGGGTCGTGCTGAGCCTCGTGAAGGGCGTCGCCGACACCGATGCTGACCGCGGCGTTGACGGCGTTGCGGGCCTCGGGCCGATTGAGGGTGATGAGCAGGACGTTGCCCCGCCGCTCGGTGAGAGCGGCGGGGACATCCGTCTGGGAGTCAGCCGTCACAGCAGTTCGAGGATGGTGGCGTTGGCCTGACCGCCGCCCTCGCACATCGTCTGCAGGCCGTACTGAATTCCCTTGTCCCGCATGTGGTAGAGCATCGTGGTCATGATGCGTGCACCGGAACCGCCGAGCGGGTGACCCAGCGCGATCGCTCCGCCGTTGGGGTTCAGCTTCTTCTCGTCGGCGCCGATGTCCTTGAGCCACGCCAGGGGTACCGGCGCGAAGGCCTCGTTCACCTCGAACACGCCGATCGCGTCGATCGAGAGGCCCGAACGCTTGAGCGCCTTCTGCGTGGCCGGGATCGGGGCGGTCAGCATGATGACCGGGTCCGCACCCGCCAGCACCGCGGTGTGCACCTTGGCAAGTGGCTTGAGGCCCAACGACTTCGCCTTCTCCGCCGACATGAACAGCAGGGCGGCGGAACCGTCGGAGATCTGCGAGGCGTTGCCCGCGTGGATGACGCCGTCTTCCTTGAACGCGGGCTTGATGGTCGCCATCTTCTCGACCGTGCCGCCGCGGCGGATGCCCTCATCCTTGAGCACGGGGTTGCCGTCCTGGTCCTTGATCGCCACGATCTGATCGTCGAAGGCACCGGAATCCTGTGCGGCGGCTGCCTTCTCGTGCGAACCGAGCGAGAACTGGTCGAGCGCGGTGCGGTCGAAGCCCCACTGCTCGGCGATCATCTCGGCACCGGTGCCCTGGTTCGGGGTCTGGCTGTAGCGGGCGCGGAAGGCCTCCGGGTACGGGTGTCCACCGTTGGCCAGCGATGCGCCCATCGGGGTGCGAGACATCGACTCGACGCCACCGGCGACGACGACGTCGTAGTGTCCCGCGACCACGCCGGCCGCGGCGAAGTGCACCGACTGCTGGCTCGACCCACACTGACGGTCCACGGTCACGCCGGGCACGCTCTCGGGCCATCCCGCCGCGAGCACGGCGGTGCGCGCGATGTCGAGGGCCTGCTCGCCGGCCTGCATGACGCAGCCCCAGATGACGTCGTCGACGAGTGCCGGGTCGATGCCGGCGCGCTCGACCAGACCGTTGAGCACCTGCGCCGAGAGTTCGCCGGGGTGAACACCGGACAGACCGCCGTTGCGCTTGCCGACTGGTGATCGGACCGCCTCTACGATGACGGCTTCAGCCATGGGACATCTCCTTCGGATGGGATGGAATCGGCACCGAGTGACCTCGGCGACCGGATGGTGCCTACCCCCGAACGTAGAACAGGAGGTTTACTAGGTCAACCTACTGGTTGGTAGGTCGGACGTACGCTTCGAGGGCTTCGCGATCGTCCACATGGTTTACTGAGTTGGACAACCGGCACGCACCGGACGATAGACCTGGGAGATCCGTTGGCTCGCAATACGCCCCTGGCGCCCATGATGGGCGCGGACGCCGTAGCGCAGCGCGGCGGCACGGCGGTCCGCTCGCCCAAGACGGCTGAGCTGGTTGCTGGAACCCTACGGCGGATGGTCGTAGACGGCCAGCTCACCGACGGCGACTTCCTGCCGAACGAGGCCGAGCTCATGACCCACTTCGGCGTCAGCCGACCCACGTTGCGCGAAGCGGTCCGGGTGCTCGAATCCGAACGACTGGTCGAGGTGCGGCGCGGTTCCCGCACCGGCGCCAGGGTCCGCGTTCCGGGCCCGGAGATCGTCGCGAGGCCTGCCGGCCTGCTCCTCGAGCTCTCGGGCGCCACGATCGCCGACGTGCTCGTCGCGCGCTCGGGCATCGAGCCGCTGGCCGTGCGACTGCTCGCGGAGACCGCCTCCCCCGAGGCGCTCGACGAGTTGGAGGCGCTGCTCACCGGCGACGTCCCGGCCGGCTGGCAGTCGGGTCGCCTGGCCGAGGCGACCGGCGAGTTCCACCGCCGGATGGTGGAGCTGTCCGGAAATGCGACGCTGACGATCATCGCCGGGATGCTGCACGAGATCACCGTTCGGCACACCGCCTTTGCGATCAAGGAGCACCGCGAGGTGTCCAAGGCGGACTACGACAAGCTGACGCGGTCGTATCGGCGGCTGATGAAACTGCTGCGCGAGGGCGACGGCCCCGGCGCGGAGGCCCACTGGCGCAAGCACCTCGACACCGCGCGCGACCTTCTTCTGGAGGGCTTCGAGGACGTCAAGGTCCGCGACGTCATGCAGTAGTGCCGTTCGCCGACCACGTCACGTGGACGGGCACGTCGTCGGCCCACGGCTGGCGGGTGACCATGTCGGCGACCCGGACGAACCCCCGCTCGAACTCACCCGTCGCGGCGTCGACCAACCGGTACTCCTGCTGCTGCTTGTGGATCGGCTGCGCGTCGAGCAGCACCACCCGCACCTCGCCGGGCTCGAATCCGCACCGCTCCTGCATTGCGGCGATCAACTGCTCGTTGTGCATGTGGCCGTCGCCGAAGTTCCAGCCGATCGCGGTGCTGCACAGTCGTTCACCCTCGGTGATGACGTAGTCGGCTTCGTCACCGTCTGCCACCGCGCGGTGCACCAGGGTGAACAACGCCCGGCCGTGGGTGTTCATCGCCCGGAACGCGTAGCCCGAGTGCAGCATGACCAGCGCCTGCTCCGGGCTGCCGTAGATGCGCTCCACCTGAGACTGCGGCATGCTCGCGATCGCCACCAGACCCGCGTTGATCTTCGCCTCGGCCGAAGGCTTCATGCACCACTGGGTGGTGTCCCAGTTGCCCGCGTAGTAGCGCATCCCTGGGAGGAAGGACACCTTGCGCGGGAACAGGTTTCCGAACGCGACGGTGCCCGCCAGGACGGCGAAGAGAAGGATCGGCAGCGGGCTGGTCAGATCCGACAGACCGATGCCGGAGTGGCCGACGAACAGCGCCAGCACACTGAACATCATGAAGACGTTCCACTCCAGCGGCACGCCCATCGGGATGGCCGAGAGGATGCCGAAGTGGAAGATGAGCATGACCGCTGCCGCGATGACCGTTGGCCAGCCGCCGTGGGAGAAGAACAGCACCAGCGGCACCAAACCTTCGACCGCAGTGCTGAAGTGGGCCACGACCCGAGAGATCCGACCAGGCCGCAGATCATCGGGGAACTTCTCGAAGAATGCCCGCTTGAACGCGCGGGTCCGCACCATCGGGCTGTTCGACATCATCGTCGAGATCACGAAGGGGAAGTGCTTGTTGAGCTTGGACGTGGCCGCGCCGATCCAGATGACCAGGCACACCAGCTTCGCAGCGATGATCATGTCGACCCCGCCGAAGAGGAAGGCCACCGTGAACGATGCGTACACCTCGCCGCGGGCGGCCAGGAAGATCACCTTGTCGCGCAGGCCAGCGACGGCGAGCAATCCCAGAATCGCCCAGATCTGCCACATCGGCAGGATGCCGACCGTCGTACCCAGTGCGGCAATGGGTCCGGTGCCATTCGAGAACAGGGCGACGACCAGGGTCACCAGCAGCGCGGCGTAGAGCAGGTTGTCCACTGGCGTGCGGGCGTTGCCGCGCGTGAGCGGCACGCGTGTCGGCCACGGCGGCAGCCGAATGGTGCCCGGTCGCAACCAGTAGAGGATCGACCCCATCGGCGGGAAGAACCGGTTGTTGAGTGGTCCGAAGCCGCAACCGAGGCCGATCACCTCGAAGAGCATCGTGTAGAGCACGACCTTCTGGAACACGATCGGCTCGTCGTACCAGGACGTGATCCGGGCCAATCCCCCCAGACCCGGGGTACTCCCCGCGATCAGGGCAGCGACGAGGACGTACAGCAGGATCTTCACGACGTAGAAGAGGTGCAGCACCACCGGCGTGCCGAAACCGACCTCGGCCCAGTGCCGGGTCAGCGGTCGGATCCGCTCGGCGCGGGTGCCCTTGCTCCACTCGATGAAGTCGACCTCGGGTAGGTCGGGCTTGAGAAATCCCATGCGGGCCAGACTAGAACGTGTTCTAGATGTGTCAGCGCCGATTGTGCGGTTTCGTCCGCGACGCGTCGCGCAATCAGGCCTTGGGCGCAGGGGGCCGGTAGAAGATCGCCAGTTGGCCGACGCCGCCGGCCAGCCCCAGCACCACCGCGATGAGAAGGCCGCACCACCCGTGCAGATAGCCGTACAGGCCACTGGTGTGGAACAGCGCGTAGTCCAGGCTGAGCTTGCCCGCCCCCGTACCAGCGACGGCGACCGCCGCGACCGCGAGGATCAGGTTGTACTCCCAGCCCTCCTTGACGATGAAGAAGCCGTTGTGACGGTGCACGGTCCAGCCGGCCACGAACATGAGCGCGACGAAGCCCGCCGCCGGGATCGGAGTGAGGAGGCCCAGCGCGAGCCCCAGGCCGGCGGCCATCTCGGTCGTCGCCGCGACTCGGGCGTGGAAGATGCCGGGCTTCATGCCCATGCTGTCGAACCACCCCGCGGTCCCGGCGAGTCCGCCCTTGCCGAAGAACTTGTTGTATCCGTGCGCGGCCATCGTCAGGCCGAGCACCACACGCAGCAGGAGAAGGGCGAAATCGTAGGCAGTCACGAGACAGAATCTAGGACATCTGTTAACCGCAGCGCAGCCCGCACCGGACGGTGCGGGTGCTCCGCGGCTAGAATCTGGACCCGTGAGTCCAGAAGCAGTGGTCGCGACGGTGGGTTCGGACGTCCAGAAGCTCACTGCGAAGGGTCGCGCTACCCGGCAACGGATCATCGACGGCGCGGCTGCGGAGATCCGCATCAACGGCGCGGTGGCCACCACTCTCGAAGACGTGATGGCGCGTACCGAGACGTCGAAGAGCCAACTCTTCCACTACTTCCCACACGGCAAGGACCAACTGCTCCTCGCGGTCGCCGAGCAGGAGGCGGCACGCGTCCTCAGCGACCAACAACCCGAGCTCGGCCGGCTCACGTCCTGGGCGGCCTGGCAGCGATGGCGCGACGTCGTCGTCGAGCGGTACCGCGCACAGGGCCAACACTGCCCCCTGTCGACGGTCATGTCCGAGATCGGCCGCACGCCGGGCGCCCAAGCCGTCACCTCGACGTTGATCGATCGCTGGCGTAACGAGATCGAGATCGGGGTCCGCGCCATGCAGGCGCAGGGCAAGGTCCCGGCGGGCACGGACCCGTCGCGTGCCGCGGCTGCTCTGTTGGCGGGCATCCAGGGCGGCGTCTCGGTATTGATGAGTACTGGCGACCTCAGCTATCTCGAGGCCGCCCTGGACGTGGGCATTGCCGCACTGCGGGCTCAGGTCGAGGGCAGCGCGGCCTCCAAGCGCGCCACGTAGTCGTCGATTCCGCTCGGACCGCCAAGCGCCGAGGAGGCCGCCTGCACCCCGATGGTGACGGTGTCACCGACCCCCACGACGACGTGCGTGAGACCCATCATCGGCGACAACCCGGCGAAGGCGGCGGCCATCACGACGGGAGCGCCCCCGAATGCGAAGTCGGCGACACCGCAGTTCACACTCGAGACCACGGTGTTGCCCGTCACCGCTGCCGGGCGCACGTCGGGGTCGAAACGTTGCATCCCCCAACGCAATAGCCGCGCAGGTGTCGCGGCGAAGGCGAGGTCTGCCGCGCGCATCGCCGGATGTCCGGCGCGCAGTCGCCGGGCGGCCAGATCGTCGGCGATGCGGGCGCATCGCTCCCTGGCCGCCAGCTCCGGGTACAGGCCGACGCCGACGTTGCCGAAGTGGTTGTAGGCCAAGCGCGGTGGCGGCTTGGTCATCGGCACCTCGGCACCCAACGACGATGGATCGTCACCGAGCGCACCGAGCTGGCCGGCCAGCGCCGCCGACACCGCCGACAGCGCCGCGACCGTGACCGTCGTTCCCGCCAGGTCCGAACGCTTCCGGGTCACGGTGCGTAGCGCACGGGGTTCCGACGGTCGGTCATTCGTCCGGAGCAGCGGCCGGAGTTCCGCCTGCGCAGGCACGTCTCCGGCCTCGACGTCGGCCAGCAGCCTCCGGTGCGCACGCGCCGCACGAAAGCCGGCCCACGGCAGGGCAAGCGGACCCGCAGCCGGCGGGTGGATCTCGGGCACCGTGCCACCGGTTCTGCCGAACATCAGTGCCGCATGCGCCGACGTGCGACCCCCGCCCCCGAGCGCATGCGAGATCTGGAGTACCGCAACGCTTCCGGGACCATCAACGCCAGGCACACCGAGAACCTCGGTGAACACGTGCAATCGCCACGCCGTCTCCGCCGCGTCCAGCTGCTCGGCGATCAGCGCACCGACCGCGCCGAGGCACGCCGCCCACGTCCGGTCCGCGAGCTCGTGCACGACGATCTGCGAGCGGTCGACGTTGCGGCGAACCCACGACGGATAACCCCGCGCCGCACGATCGTCCACGCGTAGCAGGAGGTCGGGGCAGCGGCGCGCACGAGCCTCGACCTCGGCGAGCGCCTCGTCGACGTCGGTGGGTACGCCCGCGAATCCGAACAGTAGGAACGTGTCGTTGGGAATCTTGGCCGCCAACCAGTACGACTGCGCATCGGCCGGCGTCAGTCGCAGCGTGCTCATGCGCCCAAGGCTAGGCTGCGGTCATGCTTCCAGCAGCGAGTGTCGATGGCACCGTCCTCGTCACCGGCGCGTCGTCGGGCATCGGCGAGGAACTGGCGAGGGAGTTCGCCCGACGTGGCCGCCACGTGGTGCTGGTTGCACGACGGGCGGACAAACTTCAAGCGCTGGCCGCGTCACTCGGATCAGCCGCCGACGTGCTGGTGGCCGATCTCGCGAAGGCCGGCGACCGCGCTGCCCTGCCGGGCCGGGTGGCCGATCTCGGCCTCGTCGTCGACGTCCTGGTCAACAACGCGGGTCTGAGTACTTCCGGCCCGATCGCCACGTCGGACCCCGCCGCCGAGCTGAATCTCATCGAGGTCGACGTCGCCGCGGTGGCCGACCTGTGCAGCCGCTTCGTCCCCGGCATGGTGTCGCGCGGCCGTGGCGCCGTGCTGAACGTCGCCTCCGTCGGTGCGTTCGGACCGGTGCCGGGGCAGGCCGCCTACGGCGCGGCGAAGGCCTTCGTCCTGTCCTACACGCAGTCACTCGGCGAGGAGCTGAAGGGCACCGGCGTGATCGCTGCGACCCTGTGTCCGGGGCCGGTGAAGACTGGATTCGGTGCGGCCGCAGGCATTTCCGACGCGGACGCCGAGGCTGCCCTACCGAAGGCCATGTGGATCAGCGCGGCCGAGGTCGCCAAGACGGCGGTCGACGGGTTGGCGTCGGGCCGGACGGTGATCGTCCCCGGCGCGTTCAACAAGGTCGGCGCCGCCGCGTACAAGGTGCTGCCGCGTCGGCTGTTGCTGCCGATCCTGGCCCGTAGCCACCCTGCCCTCAAGAAGAGCTAGTCGCCGCGTCCGATGTACTCGGTGATCAGCCGTGCCACGTCAGCGGGTCGGTCCAGTTGCATGAAATGACCGGCGTGTTCGACGATCTCGGCACGGCTGCCTGGCGGCAACGCGGGCTCCACCCACGTCGCGTAATCCGCTGAGGCACAGCCGTCGTCGGCGCCATGCAGGTAGAGCGTCGGCAGCCGAAGGCGCGACAGCCAGTGCGCGTGAAGGTCGGCGTACCGCGGTGGCGGCTTGCTGCCCCGGATGGTCGCCCGGTAGTACCCCAGCGCCGCGCGCCAGTTGGCCGGGGCGCCGATCGCATCGAGAACCAGCGCCGCGTCCTCATCTGCCGGATAGGACGGTGACCATTGCCGCCACAGCCGGGGCACCACCCACGATGCGGAATGCTCTGGCAGCATGGGCAATTGGAAGTACATGATGTACCAGCTCCGCAGCAGCTGACGGGGCAGTCGCGTGAGCAGGGCACCGACGTCAGGCACCTTGCCGCGGAAGGTCGCGGCCGGCGGTACGGACATGATGACGGCCTTGGTGAATGGGCTGTCGGGCATCGCCGCCAGACCGGAGCCCGCGATCGCACCCCAGTCGTGCCCGATCAGCACGTCGCGGCCGGTCGGGCCCACGGCGCCGAGCACCCGCAACGCGTCATCCATCAGCGCGCCGACGTGGTAGCTGCCGTCGGCCGAGGTGCTCGACGGGGCGTAGCCACGCATGAACGGTGCGACGACCCGCCAGCCCGCGTCCACCAACAGCGGTGCCACCTTCCGCCACCCATGTGCGGTATCGGGAAACCCGTGCAGGCACAGGGCTATTGGCGCATCATCGGACCCCCATGACAGTGCCCGCAGGTGCACGTCGGGCGTGGGCACGTCGATCCAGCGGGGTTCAGTCACGTGGGAACTCCTAGACGGGGGTGAAGTCGGAGATCAACCATTTGTCGCCGATCTTCTCCAACGTCACGCGAACGGCGGACGCCGTGTCGGTGGGTGCGCTCGCGCCAACGACGACCGACTGGTTGACGAACACCAGCACGACGGCCTTGGTGGGATCCGCAGAGACCGACCCCACCCGGGGCACCGTCGCCTTGGCCGAGATCTGCTGCTGCTTCGCACCGGGGATCACCACCTCGTTGATCAACGAGGTATAGGAGTCGCGAAAGTCGCCGGTCAGCAGGTTGCGCGCGTCGTTCAACTGCTGCTCGACCTTGTCCGGCGTGTACGACAGCAACGCGGCCGAACCCGTCGAGGCGGCCTGGATGGCCTCCGTGCGCGCGGCCGCGCTCTCGCGCACCGAATTGTCCACGTACTTGAGGAATCCTGCGGCCATCGCGAGGATCAGCGCGATGCCGGGCACCACCCCGTAGGTCAGGACCTTGGTCCAGTCGATGGCGCGGCGGTGCGGAGGTTCCGCCGCCGCCGCGGTGGCCTCGGACCCCTCGACGGCGTCGACCGTCTCGTCCGCTTCCGGCTCGTCGACGTCATCGACCTCGGGTGTCGGCTTCTCGTCTTGGGAATCTGTCACGGCACGAACTCCACGTTGGACACCTTGGCGTCGTCATCGACCTTCTGGACCAGGATGCGCATGCGCCAGGCACGCGGCTGTTGTTCGGGTTGACCGACGATCGTCGACTTCACGGTGACGGCCACCAGAACCTCCGCCTGGGTGGGCGTGTCACCCTCCTCGAGCGCCGCTTCGGTCACCGTGCCCTCGGACTTCGACTTGACCTGGCGTACGACGTCGGTGAACGACGGGGCGCGCTGTTGGAAGTCGTCGTAGAAGGTCCCCGTCGCCGAGTCCAGGATGCGTTGCACGTCGGCGTCGATGTGCTCGTAGTCGAGCGTGGTCAAGTTGATGGCGCCTTGGCGCCCGACCTGCAGGAACGTCTCACGTTGCTGTGCGAGATCCCTCGATTCCTTGGCCCGGTAGCCCAGCCAGCCGGTCAGGCCGCCGAGGACGAGTACGGCAACCAACCCGGCAATGAGCGCCAACCGACCGTGCGAGATGCGGGTCGGGGTGCCCTCGGCCGCGGGAGCCTCGGGCTCGTCGGATGCGTCAGGCTCGTCGGATGCTTCGGATGCGTCGGACTCGGCGGGCTCATCTTGGTCGGCATCGGGGACCACGTCGGGGGCAGCGTCGTCGTCTGCCATGTTCGCTCCTCTGGCCACCGTGGGCCTGGTCGGCCCGGGTACGGGCGTGTTCGTCGCGTCCAAGGTACGTGTCAGAGCCGCAAAGATGCCCGGCGGCTGCGCATCGGGCCACGAGGCCCACGTCGGTCGGCGATTCCCGCCTGGGTAACGTGAGGCCGAAGTCGGTGGAGAGGACCAGCGTGAGCACCCTGAGCAGCGCATCGAAGACCGTTGAGTTCCGCGGCATGGACGACCTCGCCCTGGTCGCCGACGAGTGGAACCGCGACGCGGAGCCTTCGGCCAATCTGCCGTCGATCTTGATGCTGCACGGCGGTGGGCAGAACCGGTACTCGTGGAAGAACACCGGACAGATCCTCGCCGACGGCGGATTCCACGTCGTCGCACTCGACAGCCGTGGCCACGGGGACAGCGACCGCTCGCCGACCGCCAGTTACTCGGTGGAGTCGCTGTGCGCCGACACACTGCAGGTGCTCTACCAGATCGGTAAGCCGACCGTCCTGATCGGCGCCAGCATGGGCGGCCTGACGGGCATTCTCGCCGCGCACGAGGCCGGTGCCGAACTGGTCACCAAGCTGGTGCTCGTCGACGTCGTTCCCCGCTTCGAGAAGAATGGCAGCGCACGCATTCGCGACTTCATGTTCAGCGGTGTCGATGGCTTCGCCTCGCTCGAGGAGGCGGCCGACGCCGTCGCCGCGTACCTTCCGCACCGCACCAAGCCGCGCAGCGCGGAGGGGTTGAAGAAGAACCTGCGGCTGCGCGACGGTCGGTGGTATTGGCACTGGGATCCGGCGTTCCTCACCAAGCCGGAGGACGACCCGTTCGTCCGGATGGACATGCTCGAGCGGGCCGCCATCAATCTCGAGGTTCCCATCCTGTTGATTCGCGGCAAGCTGTCCGACGTGGTGAGCGCCGAGGGCGTAGCGGACTTCCTCGCCAAGGTGCCCCACGCGGAACTGGTCGAGCTCTCCGAGGCGGGCCACACGGCTGCGGGCGACGACAACGACGCCTTCAGCGAGGTTGTCGTCGAGTTCGTGAACCGGTGACCGGGGCACACCGCACCGTGGGCTTCAACTTCCTCGAAGAGCCGGAACTGCCCGCTCCCCAGGTGAGCGAGGAGCAGGCCGAGCAGCTGCTGTCGTCGCACTACGGTCTGACCGCACGGGCGGAATCGCTTGGCAGCAACCAGGACAAGAACTTCCTGGTGTTCGACGCCGCCGATCAGCTGCTCGGCGTGCTGAAGATCGCCAACCCGGCGTTCACGGCCACCGAACTCGCGGCGCAGGATGCGGCGGCCGAGGCCATCGCGCTGGCGGAGCCGACGCTGCGCGTCGCGGTGCCGCTGCCGAACCTCGCGGGGGACGTGGCCACCACCGTTACCGGTCTGCTCGACGGTCCGGCCCACGTCCGGCTGTTGCGGTACCTGTCGGGCGGAACGTTGGTGGGCAAGGGGTACCTGGCACCCGCCGTCGTCGCGAGCATGGGCGAGCTCGCGGGTCGGGTCAGCCGGGCACTGGCCGACTTTCACCACCCTGGCCTGGATCGCGCCCTGCAGTGGGATCTTCGATTCGGCCACGACGTCGTGCATGCCCTCGTGTCGCACGTCGAGGATCCCACGCAACGCGACCGCCTCACCACCGCCGCCACCGACGCCTGGTCGCGGATCGCACCTCTGATCGACGAACTTCCCCGGCAGGCAGTGCATCTCGACCTGACGGATGCGAACGTCGTCCACCCCGACGGCATCATCGACTTCGGCGACCTGTCCGATACCTGGGCCGTCTCCGAGGTCGCCATCACGCTGTCCTCGGTGCTGAGCCATCCCGGCGCCACGCCGACGTCGATTCTGCCCGGCCTCAAGGCATTTCACGCGATCCGCCCGCTGAGCACCGCCGAGGTCGACGCGATCTGGCCGCTGTTGGTCCTGCGCACCGCGGTGCTCATCGTCAGCGGTGCGCAGCAGGTCGTGCTGGACCCGGACAACGAGTACCTGACCAATCAGTCCCACGACGAGATCCGCATGTTCGAGCGGGCAACGTCCGTGCCGGTGGACGTGATGACGGCCGTGATCCGGGCAGAGCTCGGCCTTGCCGAGGTCCATGACGCCGTCCGTGGCGAGCCGATGATCCCCGGCGTGGAGACCGCCTCGGTGCGGACACTCGACCTGTCCGCCGTCTCCGAGGTGTTCGACACCGCCGCCGAAGGCTTCCTCACTTCGGCCTTTCGGGATGCATCGGCCCGGGCGGCGGTGGACGACGGCGCGACGCTCGTCGTCACCGAGTTCGGTGCGCCGGACCTGACCCGGGCTCCCCTGCTGAGCCAGGACTCGCCCGACGTCGTCGCCACCGGCCTGTCACTGTGGCCGGCCGAGACCGTCACCCTGGTCGCCCCGTGGCCGGGTGAGGTGCTCCGCTCGAACGGTGAATTCACCTTGCGCGGCAAGGACTTCGAGATGACGGTGACGGGCGATCCCATCGCGGACCACGTCGAGGCGGGCGCGCCGCTGACCCCGGCCGCGGCCGGGGCCTGGATCACCGTGAGCGTCCGGCCGGCAGGCGCACCGGTGGCCCCGGCGTTCACGACGGCCGAACTGGCGCCCGGCTGGGTGGCCCTCTCGCGTGACCCGCGGCCGCTGTTCGGCCTGCCGGCACTGCCGGACACCGCGGCCCGAGACCTGTTGGCACGCCGCGATCAGAGCTTCGCCAGGGTGCAGGAGCACTACTACACGGATCCACCGCAGATCGAGCGCGGACGACGCCACTACCTGATGTCGACGGCCGGTCGGGTGTACCTCGACATGGTCAACAACGTCACCGTCCTCGGACATGCACACCCGCGCATGGCAGACGCCGCCAATCGCCAACTGCGCAGGCTCAACACCAACTCGCGGTTCAACTACGAGGCGGTCGTCGAGTTCAGTGAGCGTCTCGCCGCTACCCTGCCCGATCCGCTCGACACCGTATTCCTGGTCAACTCCGGTTCGGAGGCAAGCGATCTCGCGCTTCGGTTGGCGATCGCGGTGTCCGGGCACCGCGACGTCATCGCGGTCGGTGAGGCCTACCACGGCTGGACCTACGCAACGGATGCGGTGTCGACGTCGACCGCCGACAATCCGAACGCGCTGACCACGCGGCCGGACTGGATTCATACGGTGGAGTCGCCCAACAGCTTTCGGGGCACCTACCGCGGCGCCGACGCGGCCCGGTATGCGCCCGACGCGGTGGCCAAGGTGTCCGAACTGGTCGCGGCGGGCCGCCCGCCCGCGGGGTTCATCTGCGAGTCGGTGTACGGCAACGCCGGTGGCATGGCACTGCCCGACGGGTACCTCCGGCAGGTCTACGACGCCGTGCGCGCAGCAGGCGGCTTCGCGGTCGCCGACGAGGTACAGGTCGGTTACGGCCGTCTCGGCGAGTGGTTCTGGGGCTTCGATCAGCAGCAGGTGGTGCCCGACATCGTGTCGATCGCCAAGTCGACGGGCAACGGCTACCCCCTCGGTGCCGTCATCACCAGTCGGGCCATCGCCGAGGCGTTCAGTTCACAGGGCTACTTCTTCTCCTCGACCGGAGGCAGTCCGCTGTCGTGCGCGATCGGACTCACCGTTCTCGACGTGCTTCGCGACGAGGATCTGCAGGGCAATGCGAAGCGGGTGGGCGGGCACCTCAAGTCCGAACTGCTGGCGCTTCGCGAGAAGCACCCCATCATCGGCACCGTGCATGGGATGGGGCTCTACCTCGGCGTCGAGATGATCCGCGACCAGCACACCCTCGAACCGGCTACCGAGGAGACCGCCGCCATCTGCAACCGCATGCTCGAGCTGGGCGTGATCATCCAGCCGACCGGTGAGCGTCAGAACATCCTGAAGACCAAACCGCCGCTGTGCCTGGACGTCGCGGGCGCCGACTTCTACGTCGCCGCGCTGGACCGGGTCCTCACCGAAGGCTGGTAGCCGCCCCGAGCTCCGAGGCCACATAGGAGCGGGCGATGTGCGTGATCTCCTCGTTGGCTGCGGCACGCACGACCTTCTGCGCGCCCAGTCCGTCGATCAGGATCAGCACGCGCCGGGCGGCGGCGTCGACGTCCGTGACGTGGAACTCGCCCGTTTCGCTGCCCGCGCGGATCAGGTCACCGATGAGCGCCAGCCAGGCGTCGGTCAACGCCGGCACCTCGGCGGCGAGCGTCGGGTTCCGCCTGCCGAGACTCCACGCGTCCAGCCACAGTGCGCTGGCGTCCTCGCTGACATCGCCGAGCACGTAGTCCATGAGGGCATCGATTCCTGCGGTCGGCGTCGGCGCCACGTCGACGTGCGCCCGGGCGGCGTCGAGATCCGCCGTGGCGGCAGTGCGAAAGGCGGCGGCGATCAGCTGATCGGCCGACGAGAAGTAGTGGCTGACCAGCCCGGGGGTGACTCCGAGGTCGGTTGCCACGCGGCGCAACGTGACTGCGGAGAGCCCCTCGGCCTGGCTGATCTCGACGGCCTTGGCCAGTAACTCACCGCGCCGTTCGGCAGGCAGCTTCCGCTTGGCATCTCGGAGTTCGGTGGTCATGGCGCGATTCCCCTCTTGACGGCTGCCGATTCTTATTGAACACTACATCAACACTATTGACGTACCCATCAACAAGCCGGATCGAGCTCTCATGACCGCTACCGCGTCACAACAGGATCTGACCGTCGTGCCCGCCGATGATCACGTGGGCATGATCGAGACGGCAGGCGTCGAATACCTGCCCGAGGAGGCGCGCGACTCCCGGCCCCGCAACCTCGGCGCGGTGTTCCTCGGGGCGAACCTCACCTGGACCAACGTCGTGTTCGGTGCGTTCGCGATTCTGTTCGGGCTCTCGTTCTGGCAGACCGTGGCGTCGATGGTCGTCGGCACCGCGATCGGCACTCTGGCGGTCCTTCCCACCGCCACCATCGGACCGCGGACCGGCACCAACATGACGGTTTCGAGCGGCGCGTTCTTCGGCATCCGCGGTCGGCTCATCGGCTCGGGGCTCGCGCTGGCCATCGCGTTGGCGTTCGCCGCGGTCACGGTCTGGACGAGCGGAGACGCCCTCGTCGCGGCAGGCCATCGGCTGCTCGGGACGCCCGACTCGCACGGTGTCCACGGCATCGCCTACGCCGTCGTCGCCGCGCTCATGGTGGCCGTGGCACTGTACGGCCACGCGACGATCGTGGCGATGCAGAAGATCGTCGTGCCCGTGGTCGGCACGCTGATGGCGCTCGGCTTCCTTGCCTTCGCAGGCAACGTCGACATCGGTGCCGCGGGCGGCGACTATGCCCTCGGTGGCTTCTGGCAGACCTGGGCGCTGTCGGCCGTGCTGTTCGCCGCGGCCCCGATCTCGTACGGCCCGACGATCGGCGACTACACGCGGCGCCTCTCACCGATTCGGTTCAGCGACAAGCAGATCTGCGTCGCACTCGGGTGCGGCATGTTCGTCGGCGTCATGCTGCCGAGCCTCTTCGGAGCATTCACCGCCCTCTCCTTCACGAACCCCACCGACTCCTACCTGGACGATCTGGTGACGGCCTCCCCCACGTGGTTCGTCGTGCCCATCGTCGTGATCTCGCTCCTCGGCGGCCTCAGCCAGGGGGTGTTGTGCGTCTACGCCAGCGGCCTCGACCTCGAGGGCCTCACCCCGCGCCTGCGTCGGACGCAGACCACGGTCATCACCGCTGCGGTCGCGATCGTCCTGCTGTACGTCGGGGTGTTCGTGTTCGACGCAGTCGAGTCGGTCACCGCGATGACGATTGCACTCAATGCCGTCATCACTCCGTGGGTCGCGATACTGGCGATCGGCGCGCTGCGCACCCGAACCTACGACCCGGTCGACCTGCAGGCCTTCGCTCACGGTCGCCGCGGCGGGCAGTACTGGTTCACCGGCGGCTGGCACGTGGGCGCGGTCGCCGCGTGGACGATCGGCGGTGCGTTCGGCCTCCTTACCGTCAACACGGCGTTGTACGTGGGCCCGTTGGCCGAGGTCGCCGGCGGCGTCGACCTGAGCACCATCGGATCCGCCACGATCGCGGGGTTGATTTACGCGGCGTCGCACCGTTTCATCGAGGCATGACGACCGATCCGCGCGATCCCCACACCGTGGTCACCGAGTTCTGCAAGCTGTGGTCGACGCCCGATGTCGACGAGATCGCCAGCTGGTTCACCGAAGATGGCGTCTACCACAACATTCCGATGCCGGCGGCCGAGGGTCGGGAGAACATCAGGGAGTTCCTCGGTGTCATGCTCGCCGACTTCGACGGCATCGACTTCCAGGTGCACCGCCAGATGAGTGACGGCTCCGTGGTGATGAACGAGCGCACGGATGTCATGCGCCGCAAGAGCGGCGGCGAGATCGCGCTTCCGGTGACCGGCGTGTTCGAAGTGCGCGACGGTCGCATCGCCGCGTGGCGGGACTACTTCGACATGGCCACGGTGACGTCGGCATTGGAGTAAGCGCCTCGACGCCTCGACCAAGGGCGCGATGTTGCCGAACCATTACGAGGCCGTCAATACACTCTGCGCCGTTCTCTCAGCAGGGTTATCGTGTCGACCATGGCCTTGACCCCGCCATACGACGGTCTTCGGTACAACGACGACGCCGCAGCTACCCCTCCGCCACTGCGGACCGGTTGGTTCCGTTTCTACTTCGACGACGAACGCTGGGAATGGTCGGATGAGGTCGCGTTGATCCACGGCTATGAACCTCGCGCCGTGACACCGACGACAGCCCTGGTCATGTCGCACAAGCACCCCGACGACCGCGCGATGATGTCCGCCCACCTCGAGTACGTCCGTCGCGAACGAAAGCCCGTCAGTACCCGTCACCGCATCATCAACGTCCTGGGAGAGACACGCGAGGTCGTCGTCGCCGGGCAGGAGATAGTGGAAGGCGGCGGCGAGGTGGTCGGCACGACGGGTTTCTACATCGACGTGACACCCACGTTGAACGCGGTCCGCGAGTCGGCGACGCAGCAGGCCGTCACTGAAGCTGTCGCCACCGTGGTCGAGAGTCGGACCCAGATCGATCAACTCAAGGGCATGCTGATGCTCATCTACGGGATCGACGCGGATGCTGCCTTCAGTCTGCTCAAGTGGCGGTCCCAGTCGACGAACGTGAAGCTACGCCTGCTCGCACGGCAACTCGTCGAAGACTTCCTCGCGCTCGCGCACCACCAGCGCCTCCCGGAGCGCACAGCCTTCGACAACGCCCTGCTCACGGCACACCTCCGCGTCAAGGGCGACGCTGCATGAACGACACGTAGCTCGCGTTCGCCCAACTCGTTGCGTCGGCAGCGAATACTCGAACGGTGACGCTCCCGGTGATCGCGATCTACGCCCTGATCGCGGTTGCCGTGGCCGAGGCGGCGGTGATCATCGTGCTCAGGCGGCGGGTCGCCCATCGCGACGAGGAACTGGGCGAACTCCAGCGCAGGCTCGACACTCGCACCAATCTCATCTCCGGCGGCCGCGAGGCCGTCAAGACCGTCTGGCAGACCGCCAACATCATCCGCAGGGAGGGGTTGGGCGCGGCCGTCCGGTCCAACATCGAAGACCTCGCCGACTGGGCCACCGTCGAACGCCCCGACCTGGCCCGGCTAGCACTCAACGGACGGGTCGCGATCATGTTCTCCGACATCGAGGGCTCGACCGCCCTCAACGAGCGCATCGGCGACCGCGCCTGGGTGCGGCTGATCGACCGGCACGACAAGATGATCAGCCGCCACGTGAAACGCCACTCGGGCTACGTCGTCAAGAGCCAAGGCGACGGTTTCATGATCGCCTTTGCGCGAGCGGAGCAGGCGGTGCGCTGCAGCATCGACGTCCAGCGTGAATTAGCCAAGCGGCCCAACGGGATTCGGGTTCGAATCGGCATCCACGAAGGAAAGTCCGTACGCCGCGGCGACGACCTGTTCGGCCGCAACGTAGCGATGGCGGCGCGTGTCGCCGCCTCGGCCGACGGTGGAGAGATCCTCGTCAGCGAGTCCGTCCGAGACGCCGTCGACGACGTCTCCTACGACGACGGCCGCGACGTCGAACTCAAGGGGTTCGGCGGAAGTCACCGCCTGTACGCGGTGGCGCCGTGAGCCGACTATTCGGTCGAGCCGGACTCCGCCAGCCGCTGATGCAACTTCGTCCGAATGTCCTCGGGCGTGTACGCATTTCGCTTGCGTTGGTCGCGCGCGACCAACGCCCCGCCCGCCACGACTCCGGCGACGCCGGCCAGCCCGACCCACTTCCACATGCCTCGCATCGCCCTAGTTTGCCTATGCTGCCCTCGTGAACGCGAATACGGTGACGCTGGAGCGCGCACTGGCCGAAACCCGGACGGGCGACATCTGGCTGTTCCGCGGAGACTCGGGACCGGACCGGGCAATTCAGACGATGACCAACGCCCCCGTCAACCACGTCGGGATGACGGTCGCCATCGACGATCTGCCGCCGCTCATCTGGCATGCCGAACTCGGGGACAAGCTCGAGTGCATGTGGAGCGGCGGCACTCACCGCGGGGTGCAGCTCAACGATCTGCGTCAGGCGGTAGAACGGTGGATGCTCACCTACGGACAACGCTGCTGGCTTCGGCAGATGACCCCGTTCGCCACCCGCAGCCAAGAGGATGCCCTGCTGCGCGTCATCGCCCGGATGGACGGCACCGCCTTTCCCACGACCGCGCGGCTCACGGCGCGGTGGTTCCGCGGGCGGGTGCCCACCGCTGCGGACTGGACGCGCGGCATCCCCATCCTCGACGACCAGGTCAAGAAGGCCACGAGGCGCAGGCTGGCGGAACGACGCAAGGTCGGGTTCGAGACGGCCTACTGTGCCGAGACCGTCGCCGCGACGTATCAGGAGATGGGTCTGCTCGCGGAGGAGAAGGACACCAACTGGTTCGACCCCGGCAAGTTCTGGAGCGGCGACACGCTGCCCCTCGCGCCGGGCTATCGACTCAGTGACGAGATCTCCGTCGTCCTCTGAGGCGCACCCGGGTCCCGTAACGTCGAACCATGTATCGAACCGTTGCGGTGTTGGCCGCCATCGGGGTGGCGCTCGCGGGTTGCTCGGGAATCGGCGACGAATCCACCACTTGCAAGGACTTCAACGGCATGAGCCAGGACACCCGCAGCGCGACCGTCGCGGCCGTCCTCAAGGCCCGCAACGGACGCAACGCCTCCACGTCGGACGTCCAGGCCAAGGTGCAAAGCACTGCCGCCTTCTGCGCAGTCGGTGCCAATCAGGACAAGACGGTGGCCGACGCACAGTAGGCGACCTACCCGTCAGTGGGCCTGTCGCCGGGGGGCACTACTTCGGCCGCACCCGTCCAGCGATCGCTGGCTTGCGTGTGAATCGCCGCTGCGGCGTCCGCCGACTCGCGATCGGGGTGCGGTGGCTCGATGTGCTTGCGCTCCCCGTCGACCACGTGCACGACCATCCAGCCACGGTCGGTGTGTTCGACTTCGACGGTGAGCGTCTCCGGTGTTTCGTCTGTCGTCATGCCGATGATTACCCGTGACGCAGATCACCAAACGAGCGGAAGGCGACCGACCGGGGCTCTCCCGGGGCGGGACGCCAGCGATCGCTGAGGTAGCGCAGGCAGGATCGACTGCTAGCGTCACCCGACGATGGGCAGTCCTAACACCTTCCAGATCGTGGTGATGGATGGCGCCACCGCGTCCACGCTCTCGCAGATTCTGCCGTTGCTCCTGCTCACCCTCATGGTCGAGCTACGCCGGACCGCGCTGCACCGCGCCATCTCCTTGCTGCTGTTCGGTGTGTTCTTCGCGATCTTCGGCATCATCGAGACGGTCTTGGTGCTCTCCATCGACGGAATGCTCTATCCGTTCCAATGGGGCGATCTTCTCTCCGCGCTAGCGATCTTCACACTGCTGACGATGATCTTCGTCATCTCGTTCATCGAGCCGCGCGATCGTGGCGGAGGCGATCAGGATCCAAGCGACGGCAGGCCCATCTAGGCCGACGAGTGGCTTGCAGTCCGCCGCGGGGTCTCGACGGCGCGGACCGCCACAGCCGGGGCGTCGCCGCCGACGAGTACGCCATGCCCCCGATTGGGCATCGTCGAACGGCTCCGCCGATTCGGTTGGGCAGCGGACTTGGTAGTCAGTCCCCAGCCGTGACGGCTTCGACTATTCGACCACTTTTTTGACGTGGCCGCTAGTAGCTGGTCGCTGAATGTGGCGCTGGTCAGAAGCCGCGGCGCCGTGCTCCGTGCGTGCGTCTGACCCGGCGCACCAGGTCCGCGCGTGGCGTGTCGAGAGCCGCGGCGACGGCGGTCGAGAGCAGCTGATCCAGGTTTCCGTGGAGTCCGGATACCGGCAGTCGCACCAGTCGAAGGATGCGAGAGATCCGACGCCGCTTGGCGCGCCATCTCACCGCAAGGCGAACGCCCACCCACAGTGCGGCGACAACGGCGCCGAGCCACGAGATCGCCGCCAGCAGATAGATCACCTCGACTGCGGCCATTGCCATCAGCCTCACTGATCGCAGTCGCGTGGAGGTCACGGGCGGGGCACACCTCGGCGTCCATTGCCGGGTGTCTTGCAGCTAGCAGGAGTGCACAGATTGGCGTCAGCGGCGATGACGACATCGCGTCGGACAACCAGGATTAGAGATGTCAGAACGCCTTGCACACACAGGAGAAGATCATGAAGACAACGTTCGCGTACATCACGTCGGGTGTGGCCGCCATCGCCATCGGTGCCACCGTCGCGCTCGCGCCGGTCGCCAGTGCCGCCATTGCGGCATCCCCGTCGATCAGCGCCGGGACGCCCTCCGCCATCGGCAGCGCAGGCACCGACCCGCTGGTGCCCTTCGGCACCAATCCCGTCGTCCCCCGGCTGGGATATGTCGACTCGAGCCACGACGAGGCCAACACCACCAACGGTCAGGTGGATCTTCCGTTCTGACACCTCGATCGCCGAGGTGGCGTTCATGCCCATCCACCTGGCCAGCCCCGCGCGGACGGCATCGGGTCACTGAGTCCGGCAACCAGTGACCCGATGCATCCCGCCGGTGGTTCACGCCTCCGGACGTCGGGGTCAGTGCGCGAGCTTGAGTCCGACCACGCCGCCAATGATCATCACCAAGAACGCCGCCTTGAGAAGTGAGGCCGGCTCGTCCCCGGTAGCCATCGCGTAGACCACGGTGAGAACTGCCCCAATTCCCACCCAGACGGCGTAGGCGGTCCCGACCGGCAAGTCCCGCATGGCGTAGGCCAGCCCGGCCATGCTGGCGACGAGCGCTACCAAGAACGCCACGCTCGGCGACAGCTTGCTGAATCCTTCGGACTTGCCAAGGGCAGTTGCCCACACTGCTTCCAGGACACCCGATGCGACTAGAACTACCCACGACACGACGATTCTCCCTGGCCGTCTTGTCGCACACCGGGTACGGCACCCATCGTCCGGAAGCCCTCGTTGAGGCTCTGTTACGAACCTCTCACACCCCGCAGTCGGGTGGCAATGTCAACCCGATCACCATTGAGGTGAGTTCGCGTTGGTGGCGAACAGTGCAGCTAGACGTTGAAGCGGAACTCCACCACGTCACCGTCGACCATGACGTAGTCCTTGCCCTCAATGCGAACCTTGCCCGCCGACTTTGCCGCTGCCATCGAGCCCGCGGCGACCAGGTCGTCGAACGAGACGATCTCGGCCTTGATGAAGCCCTTCTCGAAGTCCGTGTGGATGACGCCCGCGGCCTTGGGCGCGGTGTCCCCGCGGTGGATCGTCCATGCCCGCGACTCCTTGGGCCCGGCGGTCAGATAGGTCTGCAGCTTCAGGGTGTGAAAACCGGCTCGCGCCAATGCATCCAGGCCCTTCTCGGTCTGCCCGATCGACTCCAGCAGCTCGGCGGCGGACTCGTCGTCGAGTTCCTGCAACTCGGCTTCGATCTTCGCGTCGAGGAACACCGCGTCGGCCGGCGCCACCAAGTCCCGGAGCTCGGCCTTGCGCGCATCGTCGGTGAGTACCGACTCGTCGGCATTGAACACGTACAGGAACGGCTTGGTGGTCATCAGGTTCAGCTCCCGCAGCAGCGACGCGTCGACACCGGCCGCGAACAGCGTGGTGCCCCCGTCGAGCGTCGCCTGCGCGGCCACGGCCGCTTCGTGAATCGGCTTGCGCTCCTTGTTGTTCCGCGCTTCCTTCTCCAACCGCGGCACCGCCTTCTCCAGCGTCTGCAGATCGGCCAGGATCAGCTCGGTCTCGATGACCTCGATGTCGGACTTCGGATCGACCTTGCCGTCGACGTGAACGACGTCGTCGTCGGCGAACACCCGGACCACCTGGCAGATCGCGTCGCACTCGCGGATGTTGGCCAGGAACTTGTTCCCAAGCCCGGCCCCCTCCGACGCTCCCTTGACGATGCCCGCGATGTCCACGAACGTCACCGGCGCAGGCACGGTCTTCTCCGACGAGAAGATCTCGGCCAGCTTGTCGAGTCGCGGGTCGGGAAGCGCCACGACGCCCTCGTTCGGCTCGATGGTGGCGAACGGATAGTTCGCGGCGAGCACGTCATTGCGAGTCAACGCATTGAAGAGCGTCGACTTTCCGACGTTGGGTAATCCGACGATTCCGAGGTTGAGGCCCACGGGTTGCACAGTGTAGGCCCCAGCGGCAGGCACGCCAGCGCGTGCTGCCAGCGCTCTTCGCTTGATTGCCGGTACGGTCGACGTGTGTCAGGACTGCGCGGACGGTCGGCGGTGGCCGCCGACCATCAATCGGCGCTGCCTCGCGTCCCCGGAATCCCCTGGTGGGGGTCCGCGATCTTGGCAGCCACTCTCACCGCCATCGGCGTCGCCTTCGATGCGGGAAGTAACACCGATGCGCTCGGCACGGTCTTCGCGGTGTGTTACGTCCTCGGGTGCATCGCCGCAGTGGTCGCGGTGCGTCAGTCCGGCGTCTTCACCGCGGTGATCCAGCCTCCGCTGATCCTGTTCGTCGCCGTTCCATTCGCCTACTTCGTCTTTCACGGGAGCACGTTCACCGGCATCAAGGACACCCTGATCAACTGCGGATATCCGCTGATCGAGCGGTTCCCGCTGATGTTCTTCACCTCCGCGACCGTCCTACTGATCGGCATGGTCCGCTGGTACCTGGGCGCCGCCGCCAGACGGGCAGCACCGAAGGATGCCGACCCGATCGTCGAGGTGTCGGACGACGTAGCGGCGACCACCAAGCAGGCGAGCTCGGCCACCAGGACGCGTCGCAGCAGCCGCACGACGGCAGCGGCGGCCACCGCGGCCGCGGCAGTCGGTGCGATGGAGGACGAGGCGCCCCGGACGCCGCGACGGTCCTCGAGGACGTCGACCACCGGCTCGGAACGCTCGACGGGGGCGGCTGCCAGCACGGGATCCCGGCGTTCGCGGCACACCCGTCCTCCCCAGGCCGACGACGTCGAACCCGCCCAGAGCCGACCGCGCCGACGCAGCACCCCGCCGGTCGATCCCCCCGCCGAGCCGCGGCGACGTCCCCGCTCGACCGACCAGCGCGACCGTGAGACCCGCGAACCGCGCGACCGCAGGCCGCTACCACCGCTGGACCGCAGGAACAGCGCCTACGAACGACCTGAACGCGAGCGCTACGAACGTCCTCAGCGACGTGAGCGCCCGGAGGCCTACGAACGGGCCGAGCGCCCAGAGCGGACGGACCGTCCGCAGCGGCGGCCCTACGCAGCGGACTACGAAGCGTACGAGCCCCCGGCGGGCAGCCGTCCGAACAACAGTGGCGGAACTCATCACCCGGTATCGCGCGTGCGGTATCGCGGCTCAGATGACGGCGAGTCGCGGACCGAGCACCGCTCGAAGCCGCGTCGGCCCCGGCATTCGGCGCCCGACTCCTGGGACTAGTCGCCTAGTTCTCAGGCGTTGCGCTTGGGCCGGATGGCGCGCGGAAGCGTGAACACCAGCGTCTCGTTGGCCGTCGTCACGGGTTGCACCGTGGAGTAGCCGTGCTCGGCCAGGCGCTCCAGCACCCCGCGCACCAGCACCTCGGGCACCGACGCCCCGGAGGTGACGCCGACGGTCGTCACGCCGTCGAGCCACGCCGGATCGATGTCCTCGGCATAGTCGACCAGGTAGGACGCATCCGCTCCGGCGCCGAGGGCAACCTCCACCAATCGCACCGAGTTCGACGAGTTGCGCGAACCGACGACGATCACCAGCTCGCACTCCGGTGCCATCACCTTGACCGCCACCTGGCGGTTCTGGGTGGCATAGCAAATGTCGTCGCTGGGTGGATCCTGCAGTTTGGGGAAGCGCTCGCGCAGCCGCTGCACGGTCTCCATCGTCTCGTCGACGCTCAGCGTGGTCTGCGAGAGCCAGATGACCTTGTTCTCGTCCCGCACGGTGACCTTGTCCACCGACTCGGGGCCGTCGACGAGTTGCACGTGGTCGGGAGCCTCACCGGCGGTGCCGACCACCTCCTCGTGGCCTTCGTGGCCGACGAGCAGGATGTCGTAGTCGTCGCGGGCGAAGCGCTTGGCCTCGTTGTGCACCTTGGTCACGAGCGGGCAGGTCGCGTCGATGGTGGTCAAGTTCCGCTCCGCCGCCTCCACGTGCACCGTCGGTGCGACCCCGTGCGCGGAGAACACGACGATGGACCCCTCCGGCACCTCGTCGGTCTGCTCGACGAAGACGGCGCCCGCCTTGGCCAGGGTCTCGACGACGTAGCGGTTGTGCACGATCTCGTGGCGGACGTACACCGGAGCCCCGTGTTGCTCCAGAGCACGCTCGACGGTCTCGACGGCGCGATCGACGCCCGCGCAGTACCCCCGCGGCTCGGCGAGCAACACTCGCTTGCCCTCGACGGGCGCGGCGACCGACAGGGTCGCGCCCGGCATACCCATGTTGATCGTCTCTGGCATGCCTCTCAGGGTACTTACCCGGGGCGTTCCCACACCACTTGCGGACCGGCCGACGCAACCGCCCGTAGTCTGGCAGGCATGGCTACTGCACCATATGGAGTCCGTCTGCTGGTCGGCGCCGCGGTGACCGCACTGGAGGAGACTCGTAGGCTGCCGCAGACCGTCATCACCTACCCGATGACCATCGTCAGCCAGTTCGCGCAACTGGTCATGAAGATGCAGCAGGACGTCGCGGACCTGGTCAACCGCGGCGACGAGACGCTGGATCACCTGTTCCCCCCGAAGGACGAGCAACCAGAGTGGGCGACGTTCGACGAAGACGTCGAGGACGTCGATGTCGACGACGAGGGCGATCAGTCCCCACGCAACGGCGAGCGCCTCACCGAGGGCAGGTTCGCGCTGTACAGCACCGGTGAGCCCGAGACGCGCGCGGAGAAGCCTGCGGTGGGCACGTCGGCGTCGGCTGCGCCGGGCGTGGTCGCCGAACTGGATTACGAGTCGCTGACCCTGGCCCAGCTGCGGGCCCGGTTGCCGTCGCTGAAGGTCGCCGACCTCGAGGCGCTACTGACATTCGAGGAGTCGACCAAGGCGCGCGCGCCGTTCCAGACGCTGCTGGCCAACAGGATCACCCGCGCGTCCGCCAAGTGATCACCCCGTCGCTTCGCTCGCCCCAAGTGATCACCCCGTCGCTTCGCTCGCCCCAAGTGACCACCCCGTCGCTTCGCTCGCCCCAAGTGACCACCCCGTCGCTTCGCTCGCCCCGCCTGTGACCGAACCCGCCCAGGGCAAGTCCCCCGACAATCCGTGGCCGGTTCGCTCCGTCGCGATGATGGTCAAGGATTGGATCGACCGGCTCGGCACGGTCTGGGTCGAGGGGCAGATCGCGCAACTGAACGTGCGGCCCAACTCGGCCACCGCCTACATCACGCTGCGCGATCCGGCCGCGGACATGTCTCTGCAGATCACCTGTCCTCGCGACCTGGTCTACAACGCACCGGTGAAGCTCGCCGAGGGCACTCAGGTCATCATGCACGGCAGGCCGAACTTCTTCGTCGGCCGGGGCTCGTTCTCGCTGCGGGTCAATCAAATTCGTGCCGTTGGCATCGGTGAGCTCTTGGCGCGCATCGACCGCCTTCGTAAACTGCTCGACGCGGAGGGCCTCTTCGATCCCCGCCTGAAGCGACCAATTCCGTTCCTGCCCAACACCGTCGGATTGATCACCGGGCGCGCGTCGGCCGCCGAGAAGGACGTCGTGTCCGTCGCCGAGGCCCGTTGGCCCGCCGTGCGGTTCGCCGTGCGCAACACGATCGTCCAGGGCCCCAGCGCCGTCGCTCAGATCGTCGAGGCCCTCCGGGATCTCGACGCAGACGCGGATGTCGACGTCATCGTCCTCGCGCGTGGCGGCGGCAGCGTCGAGGATCTGCTGCCCTTCTCCGACGAGACGTTGTGCCGCGAGATCGCCACGTGCTCGACACCGGTGATCTCCGCCATCGGCCACGAGCCCGACAACCCGCTGTGCGATCTGGTCGCCGACGTACGCGCCGCCACGCCAACCGATGCGGCCAAGCGCGTCGTACCCGACGCGGCGGCCGAACAGGCGCTGGTGACCGACCTGTGCCGGCGCAGCGCACGCGCCCTGCGCAACTGGGTGCACCGCGAGCAGCACCACGTGAGCCAACTGCGGAGCCGACCGGTGCTGGCCCAGCCACTGGCGGCACTCGACGCCCGCGCGGAGGAGATCGACCGGGCCAGGGCCACCGCCCGCCGCGACGTCACGCGGCACATCGAGGCCGAGACCAGAAGCGTCGGGCATCTGTCGGCGCGACTGGCCACCCTGGGCCCAGCCGCGACGTTGGCACGCGGCTACGCCGTGGTCCAGGTCGCCTCCGGTGCCATGCCGGTCCTCAGAACGACGGCGGATGCTCCCGCCGGAACTCGGCTCCGCATCCGCGTCGCCGACGGAGCCATCACGACGGTCAGCGAGGGGTCAGATGAAGCCCATTAGTCAGCTGGGGTACGAGGAATCCCGTGACGAGCTCATCGAGGTGGTCCGCCAGCTCGAGCAGGGTGGACTAGACCTCGACGCCTCGCTCAAACTGTGGGAAAGAGGTGAAGAGCTGGCCAAACGTTGCGAAGAGCACCTCGCCGGGGCCCGAGAGAAGGTCGAGAAGGCATTGGCCTCCAGGGACGACGAGGAAGCGTGAATGCGGCGTCGGCCGACGCCTAGGGGGTCGAAACTGGAACACGTTTCAGTTACCCTCTCCGCATGGGTGACTCGACGCTGACCGCCGACCTTGGCCACGTGCTCGTGACGGGGGGTTCCGGTTTCGTCGGGACCAACCTGGTGACGGAACTGCTCGACCGCGGCCACCGGGTCCGTTCGTTCGACCGGGCTCCGTCGCCACTGCCACCTCGCAAGGGATTCCATGCGATGGTCGGCGACATCACCGACGCCACCGACGTCGCGCGCGCCGTCGAGAGCGTCGACACCGTCATCCACACCGCCGCGATCATCGATCTGATGGGCGGTGGTTCGGCGTCGGCGCGCGAACGCAGCTTCGCCGTCAACGTCGGCGGGACCGAAAGCCTGGTGCGCGCCGCGCGGGCGGCCGGCGTCAAGCGATTCGTCTACACCGCGTCCAACAGCGTCGTAATGGGCGGTCAACGGATCACCGGTGGTGACGAGACCTTGCCCTACACAACGCGATTCGCCGACCTCTACACCGAGACCAAGGTGATCGCCGAGAAGTTCGTCCTGTCGCAGAACGGGACCGACGGGATGCTCACCTGCAGCATCCGCCCCAGCGGCATCTGGGGCCGCGGTGACCAGACCATGTTCCGGAAGCTCTTCGAGAGCGTTCTGAAGGGCCACGTGAAGGTGCTCGTCGGGAGCAAGGACGTCAAGCTCGACAACTCATACGTGCACAACCTGATTCACGGTTTCATCCTCGCCGGTGAACATCTGGTGCCGGGCGGCTCGGCTCCTGGGCAGGCGTACTTCATCAACGACGGCGAGCCGATCAACATGTTCGAGTTCTCCCGCCCGGTGATCGAGGCGTGCGGACACCGCTGGCCGAGGTTCCGGGTGTCAGGACGGCTCGTCCACCAGGTGATGTCGGCGTGGCAGTGGCTGCACTTTCGCTTCGGCCTGCCCCGGCCACTGCTGGAACCCCTTGCAGTGGAACGCGTTTACCTCGACAACTACTTCTCCACCGCAAAGGCCGAGCGCGACCTGGGCTATCGGGCGCTCTACACCACGGACGCCGCCATGGCCGACTGCCTGCCGTATTACGTCGACCTCTACGCCGCGATGAAGGGCGCCGGGCTGCCGGTACCGGCCCCGGCCTGACACTTTGGCGCAAGCCCTGACAACCGGGTCGCCACCAGCCTAGCGTTGTGCTCGTGGGATTCGATGCCGAAGGCGGTGCGATGCTGGAATCGTGGAACGACGGTCCGACGAAGTCGGCGATCGTCGACTTCGTCGGCCGCGTCACCACCGATGGCCCGAATCTCATTGCGCCAGAGGATCGCGTCGCCGTGTTCGACAACGACGGCACGCTGTGGTGTGAGAAGCCGATGTACATCCAGCTCGACTTCCTGCTGCGCAGGTTCAAGGAGCAGGCCGAGGCCGACCCCGCCCTGCGCGAGCGGCAGCCCTACAAGGCGGCCTACACCGGCGATCTGCAATGGCTTGGCGACACCGTCACCAAGCACTACCGGGGCGATGACACCGACCTGAAACCCCTTGTCGCAGCCATCCTCACGGCCTACCACGAGATCACCGTCGACGAGCACGCCAGCCTCATCAACGCCTTCTTCGCCGACGCGAGGCATCCGACGCTCGACAGGCCCTACACCGCCTGCGGGTATGCGCCGATGGTGGAGTTGCTCCGGTACCTCGAGGCCAACGGCTTCACCAACTACATCGTCTCCGGCGGCGGACGCGACTTCATGCGACCGATCACCGGGCCGCTCTATGGGATTCCGCCGGAACGGGTGGTCGGCAGCTCGGTGGGCCTGGTCTATCGCGACGGTCATCTCTACACGACCTCGACGCCGGAATTCCTCGACGACGGTCCCGTCAAACCGGCGCGGTTGTGGAGCCGGATCGGGCGTCGGCCCATCTTCGCGGCGGGAAACTCCAACGGCGACATCGAGATGTTGCGGTTCACCGAGGCATCGAGCACACCGTCGCTGCAATTGCTCGTCCTGCATGACGACGCCGACCGCGAATTCGACTACGTCGCGGGCGCGGAGAAGGCTCTCGACATCGCGCACGCCGACGGCTGGACCGTCGCGAGCATGAAGAACGACTGGACGACCGTCTTTGCCTGACAACACCGTTCAGATAGCGCTCACAGTCCCCGACGGCGACGATTCGTGACCGCCAACGCTATCTCGACGACCGATGGCGATCTGGTCTGGATACCGCCGCAGACCACGACCCTGGGCTCCGACGCGCACTATGCCGAGGAGGGCCCCACCCGCGAGGTCACCGTAGATGGCTTCTGGATGCAGGCTCATCAGGTGACCAACGCCGAGTTCGCCGCCTTCGTCGACGCCACCGGTTACGTCACCGTCGCCGAGCGACCCCCGAACCCCGACGACTATCCAGATGCGCCGCCGGAGAACCTACACGCCGGGTCGATGGTGTTCCACCGCACGCCAGGGCCGGTCGACCTGCGGCATCTCAGCCAGTGGTGGACCTGGACGCCGGGCGCCTGCTGGAACCATCCGCGGGGTCCGCGTTCGTCGATCAAGGGCCGCGAACAGCACCCCGTCGTGCACGTCGCCTTCGAGGACGCGGCGTCGTATGCCGCGTGGGCGAACCTCGCGCTGCCAACCGAGGTGCAATGGGAGGTCGGCGCCCGCGGCGGCCTCGACGGGACCACCTACACCTGGGGCGACGAACCGGAGAGGCCTGGCCAGCGGCTGGCCAACTATTGGCATGGCGAGTTTCCCTACCTGCCCGACACCGGCTACGGCACCACCGCGCCGGTCGGAAGCTTCGCGGCGAACGGCTACGGCCTCTTCGACATGGCGGGCAACGCCTGGGAGTGGACCACCGACTGGTGGTCCGAGGACACCATCACCGAATCATGCTGTGCCGCAGATAGTTACGATCCCACTCAGCCTCAGTTCGCGATTGGCCGCAAGGTGGTGAAGGGCGGATCGTTCCTGTGCGCGGACAGCTACTGCCTGCGCTACCGACCCGCCGCGCGGCGCCCCCAGATGGTCGACACCGGAATGAGTCACATCGGATTCCGTTGCGTACGGGGTGCCTGACCCTGGTGAAGACCACCCGTCTAGGCAATGATGCCTGCAACACGTTCTAGGTCGATGAGGGAGTTACATGACGGACGCCGTACTGGTGACGGGCGCCTTCGGGTTGGTGGGATCGTCCACCGTGAAACGGCTCGCCGCCGACGGCCGCCGCGTGGTGGCCACGGACCTCGACATCCCGGCGAACCGCAAGGCGGCGTCGAAGCTGCCACCCGGCGTCGAGGTGCAGTACGCGGACCTCACCGATCCCGCCGCCGTCGAGGCGCTGATCGCGGGTATCGCACCAGCGGCGATCATCCACCTGGCGGCGATCATCCCGCCGTTCATCTACATGCGTCGGGAACTCGCCGAGAAGGTCAACGTCGGCGCCACGGCGTCCCTCCTGACGGCCGCCGAGAAACTGCCCCATCCACCGCGATTCGTGCTGGCCTCCAGCATCGCGGTGTACGGCGCCCGCAATCCGTACACCCACCCCGACGTTCTGACCGCGGACACCCCGCTCAACCCGGCCGACGTCTACGGTGCACACAAGGCTGCGGCCGAGAAGTTGGTCCGCGCGTCGTCACTGGACTGGGTGATCCTGCGACTCGGCGGGGTGCTGACCGTCGATCCGGCGGCCTACATGAAGTTGGACAATCTCTATTTCGAGGGCTTGCTTCCCACCGACGGCAGGCTGCAGACCGTCGACGTGCGCGACGTGGCACGCGCCTTCGCCGCCGCCACCACCGCCGATGCGGTCGGCGAGACGCTGCTCATCGGCGGCGACGACACGCACCGGTTGATCCAGGGCGACGTCGCCCCGGCCATGGCGGCCGCGATGGGGCTCGTCGGCGGGCTGCCCGCCGGGCTGAAGGGCGACCCCAAGAGCGACGGCGACTGGTTCAACACCGACTGGATGGACACCGCCCGCGCGCAGGAAGTGCTTCACCACCAACACCATTCGTGGCCCGAAATGTTGATCGAGACGGCCAACAGGGCCGGGGCCAGGCGCCACCTCCTGCGCATCGCCGCACCGCTGACGAAGGCGATCTTCACCCGCCGCGCCGCCTACTACGGCCGCACCGAGCACTACGCCGACCCATGGGGTGCGATCGCCGAGAAATGGGCCGACCCCCGACCGGGCGGGAGCGCCCCGTGAGGACCTCCATCGTCGTCGGTGGAGCGTCGGGCATCGGCTGGGCGTCTGCGCAGGCACTCGCGGCGGACGGCTACCGGGTCATCGTCGCCGACCTGAACCTCGAAGGCGCCAGAAATCGTGCAGCAGGCCTCGGCGATCCGCATCGCGGCGAGTTCGTCGACGTGAGCGACGAGGCCTCCGTCGCAACGCTGTTCGAGCAGACCGGTCCCGTCGACGTGGTCGTCAGCTGCGCGGGGTTCTCGACCATCGGGCTGATCGTCGACCTGCCCGTCGACCAGTTCCGGTCGGTCATCGACGTCTGCCTGACGGGCGCGTTCATCGTCGCCAAGTACGCGGGCCGCCACCTCACCGACGGCGGATCACTGGTGTCGATCTCGTCGCTGAACGGCCGCCAGCCCGCCATCGGCATGGCGGCTTACTGCTCGGCGAAGGCGGGTCTGTCGATGCTCACCCAGGTCGCCGCGCTCGAGCTCGCACCACGGGGCATCCGCGTCAACGCCGTCGCCCCCGGATTCGTGCACACGCCGCTCACCGAAGGTGCCGCCCTGGTCCCCGGCGTCGTCGAGGAGTACGTCGAGAACACCCCGCTCGGCCGCGCGGGGACCCCGGAGGACATCGCCGAGGCCGTGCTGTTCCTGACCAAGGCGGCCTGGCTCACCGGCGAGGTGCTCGACCTCAACGGCGGCGCCCACATGAAGCGCTACCCCGACATCATCGGCCACGTCATGAAGATGGCCCAGCCGTAGGATCGCTTCGTGCCCATGACGACGGAGTTCACCGCTCCGCAGAAGCGTGCGCTCGCCATCGCCACCGTCGTCGCGCTGGCGTTCGGCGCGTACTTCCTGCGCGGCTACTTCATCCTCATCGTCGTGGCCGCCGTCGCGGCATACCTGTTCAATCCGCTCTTCGACTGGTTCCAAACCCGTTTCGGCAAGGGCCTTTCGGTGACGTTGACCGTGTTGTCGGCCCTGTGCGCGGTGATCATTCCGCTCGGGCTGCTGGTGCTGTTGGCCGTGGTCCAGATCAGCGCGATGGTCCGCAGCGTCTCCGACTGGGTATCGCGGACCGACCTGAGCTCGCTCGGTGACCGCACACTCACACTCGTCAACGATCTCCTGAGCAAGGTCCCGTTCCTGCACGACGTCCAGGTGACGCCGGAACTGCTGCAGGAACGGATGAGCTCGATCGCCCAGCATGCCGGCGAGTACGCCCTGCAGTTCCTCTCGGGCGCGGCGGGCGGGTTGGCCGGCGCGCTGACGGCGGCCGTGCTCTTCATCTACGTCTTCATCTCCCTGCTCAGCAACCGCGAACGCGTGCAGACGCTGATTCGCAAGCTCAACCCGCTGGGCGAGGAGGTCACCGATCTCTACCTGGACAAGATGGGCGCGATGGTCCAGGGCACCGTCCGCGGCCAGTTCGTCATCGCCTTGGCGCAGGGGCTCGCGGGCGCCGCGTCGATCTACCTTGCGGGCTTCCACCAGGGCTTCTTCATCTTCGCGATCCTGCTGAGCGCCCTTTCAGTGATCCCCCTGGGCGGCGGCATCGTCAGCATCCCGTTCGGAATGGGAATGATCTTCTACGGCAACGTGTTCGGCGGAATCTTCGTCATCGCGTGGCACCTGATCGTCGTGACGAACATCGACAACGTCCTGCGCCCGATACTCGTCCCCCGCCAGGCCCGCCTGGACTCCGCACTGATGCTGCTCGCCGTCTTCGCGGGAATCACCATGTTCGGATTCCTCGGGATCGTCATCGGCCCCGTGCTGATGATCGTCATCGTCACCACCGTCAGCGTCTACCTCTGGGTGTACAAGGGCGTCCCGATCGACGACCCCGAGGACGATGAACCCAAGGGACCGGGGCGCCTCGCCACGTTGCGGGCCAGGGCGCGGGAACGCTTCGGGCCGAAGCGGATCGAGGCGTCTACGTCACCCAAGAGCTAAGCCGCGATCAACCGCTCCTTGAGGAACGCGACGACCCGCTTGCGCGCCTCGTAGGCCGGGTTGCCGTCGACCTCGCGCACCTGATCGGTGAGCACCGAATGCGCCATCCGACCGATTCCGTCCGGGTTGCCCTTCGAGGAATCGATCTCGATGACCTCGAAGGCATCGCCGAGCCTGGCCTTGAGCGTCGTGAAGCGGTCGCGGGGCGACATGGCGTCCTCGCTGAAGCGAAGCCCCATCGCGCACAGCCCTTCCTCGGCGGCACGGCGCTCGATGATCTTCAACTCTCCCTCCGAGACGCCCGGATCGCGGCGCTGACTCGGGGTGAGCGGCATGGGCAGCGACGGCTGGCTCATGATCGGCGCCAACACGCTGTCGTCGACCGCGGCCGCCAGCGCGAAGCCCCCGGTGAAGCACTGTCCGATCACGCCGACGCCCTTGCCGGGCGTCGTGGAGTTGAGATCACGCGCCAACGCGCGGAGATAGTGCGCGACGGGCCTGTCGGCGTTGGTCGCGAACGCCGCGAACTCCTTCGTCACGCAGCCCTTCAGCAGGACGCCCACCGTGCCCGGACGGACGGCGGGCAACCCCGGGGTACCGAACAACGACGGTGCCGCGACGGTGAACCCGTTGTCCACCAGATGGTTTCCCAGGGCGAGCACGCCGGGATGCAGGCCGGGCATCTCGGGAATCAACACCACCCCGGGACCCTCACCCTTGCGGTAGACATCGTGCGTGAAGCCCGCGGCGGTGAACGGCGCCGCCGTCCATCCGGTGAGGTCTGACTCCGGTGGCGGCATGGTGCTCTCCTAGCGGACGGGCAGCGGCGGCTGCGACTGCGTGGCCGACGCCAGCGTACGGTACTCGTCGGTACCCGCGGGTCCCGTGACCGCGATCTGAGCCGCACCCGTCGGGCCGTTCAGGCGCGTCGTCCAGATCGGACGCACGTCCTCGCCGCCCTCGTAGACGATCCACTTCACACCATTGACGTCCTGCGCACCCGTCGGCACGACGTCGGTGGCGATCGACCTGACGAGGCTCTGCTCGTCGGCGTCGCTTTGAGTCAAGCTGATGAACATTCCCGTCGGCGCCAGGAAACCGGTACGCGAGATGACGGCCCGCGCGGGCTTGCCGGCCGCATCCACGCGACCGCCGTCGATGCTGCCGCGCGAACCGGAGTTGGCGTGCCACCCCTCGGGAAGCGCGGGCATGCGAATCGGGATCTTGAGCGTCTCGGCGTCCGCCTTCAGCGCGGCCGCGGTGTCATAGGGCATGACGGGGCCCGGACCTGGGCCGTTGGGCGCAAATGAGCACATTCCGAGCACGCCGGCCAGCACGATGCACACCAGCACCAGCGGCGCCATCGACCAGAACATGTCGCGGCCGTCCTGCAACAGCCGCGCCTTGGCCGGCTTTGGTTCCGGAGCCGCCTGGGGTGTGGTCACCCTGCCAGTATCCCTGTTCCCAGACTGCGAACCACTAATGGGAGAATCTGCAGCCATGACTTCCTCTGATGCTCTTCGCGCAAGCGGCTCATCGAAATCACGACGGGAAGCACCCGATCGCAACCTCGCCCTCGAGTTGGTACGTGTGACCGAGGCAGGCGCGATGGCCGCGGGCCGCTGGGTGGGCCGCGGTGACAAGGAGGGCGGCGACGGCGCGGCCGTCGACGCGATGCGCGAGCTGGTGAACTCCGTCTCGATGCGGGGCGTCGTGGTCATCGGCGAGGGCGAGAAGGACAACGCCCCGATGCTCTACAACGGCGAAGACGTCGGCAACGGTGACGGACCGGATTGCGACTTCGCCGTCGACCCGGTCGACGGCACCACGCTGATGGCCAAGGGCATGCCCAACGCCATCTCGGTGCTGGCGGTGGCGGAACGCGGCGCCATGTTCGACCCGTCGGCAGTGTTCTACATGAACAAGATCGCCGTGGGTCCGGACGCCGTCGACGTCCTCGACATCACCGCGCCGATCGGCGAGAACATCCGCCGCGTCGCCAAGGTGCGCAAGTCGACCGTCGCCGACATCACCGTATGCGTGCTGGACCGGCCGCGGCACGCGCAGCTCATGGCGGACGTCAGGGATGCGGGCGCCCGCATCCGCCTGATCTCCGACGGCGACGTGGCAGGCGCGATCTCGGCGTGCCGGCCCGACTCCGGCACCGACATGCTGGCCGGTATCGGTGGCACCCCGGAGGGCATCATCACCGCGGCCGCCATTCGCTGTATGGGCGGCGCCATCCAAGCAGTGCTGGCGCCCACCGACGACGCCGAACGTCAGAAGGCCATCGACGCTGGCCACGATCTGGACCGCGTACTGCACACCGAGGACCTGGTGTCCGGCGAGAACGTCTTCTTCTCCGCCACCGGCGTCACCGACGGGGACCTGCTCAAGGGCGTCCGCTACTTCGGCGGCGGCTGCACCACGCAGTCGATCGTCATGCGCAGCAAGTCGGGCACCGTCCGGATGATCGAGGCCTACCACCGGCTCTCGAAGCTCAACGAGTACTCCGCGGTCGACTTCACCGGCGAGGTCGGCGCCGCATACCCGTTGCCCTAAGCCAAACCCCACCCCACCTCACCGACGAACAGGGAGCAGATGTCCGCCGACAGCGCAGTCGACAAGAACGCCGAGTCCGAGTACCGCATCGAGCACGACACGATGGGCGAGGTACGCGTGCCCGTCGCCGCGCTGTGGCGCGCGCAGACTCAACGGGCCGTCGAGAACTTCCCGATCTCGTTCCGGCCGTTGGAGCGCACCCAGATTCGCGCACTCGGTTTGCTCAAGGGTGCGTGCGCACAGGTGAACAAGGACCTCGGACTGCTCGACGCGGAGAAGGCCGATGCGATCATCGCCGCGGCCGCCGAGATCGCCGACGGACAGCACGACGATCAGTTCCCCATCGACGTCTTCCAGACCGGCTCGGGCACCAGCTCGAACATGAACGCCAACGAGGTCATTGCCTCGATCGCGGCAGCCAACGGCGTGACGGTGCACCCCAACGACCACGTCAACATGTCGCAGAGCTCCAATGACACCTTCCCGACGGCAACTCACATCGCTGCCACCGAAGCCGCTGTGCGGCACCTGATTCCGGCGCTCGAAGTGCTGCACGAGTCGCTGGGCAACAAGGCCAGGCAGTGGCGCACGGTCGTCAAGTCCGGTCGCACGCACCTAATGGACGCCGTGCCGGTGACGCTGGGCCAGGAGTTCGGCGGGTACACCCGTCAGATCGAGGCAGGCATCGAGCGGGTCAAGGCCACGCTCCCCCGCCTCGGTGAGCTGGCCATCGGCGGCACCGCCGTCGGCACCGGGCTCAACGCCCCCGACGGGTTCGGCGCGAAGGTCGTCGCCGTGCTGGTCGATCAGACCGGAATCGCTGAATTGCGCACGGCCACCGACTCCTTCGAGGCACAGGCAGCGCGCGACGGTCTGGTCGAGGCATCCGGCGCGCTGAAGACCATCGCGGTGTCGCTGACCAAGATCGCGAACGACATCCGGTGGATGGGCTCCGGACCGCTCACCGGGCTCGGCGAGTTGCAGCTCCCCGACCTGCAGCCGGGCAGCTCCATCATGCCGGGCAAGGTCAATCCCGTTCTGCCCGAGGCGGTTACCCAGGTAGCCGCACAGGTGATCGGTAACGACGCGGCCGTCACCGTCGGCGGCCTCTCAGGCGCCTTCGAGCTCAACGTCTACATCCCGATGATGGCGCGCAACGTGCTCGAATCGTTCACGCTGCTGGCCAATGTGTCGAAGCTGTTCGCGGACAAGTGCATCGACGGCCTCATCGCCAACGAGCAGCACCTGCGCGAACTCGCCGAGTCGTCCCCGTCGATCGTGACGCCGCTCAACTCGGCGATCGGCTACGAGGAAGCCGCGAAGGTCGCCAAGGAAGCCCTCAAGGAGCGCAAGACGATTCGGCAGACCGTCATCGACCGTGGGCTGATCGGCGACAAGCTGTCCGAGGAGGAACTCGACAAGCGACTCGACGTGCTCAAGATGGCCAAAGTCGTCGATGAGCGCTTGCGCGAAGAGGATTGAGCTGAGCCGGGGATCGTCATGGATCACGAGGTTCAGGTCGGCGTCACCCATCTGCTGACCAGCTATCAGTATCTGGGTGACACGGGCAAGATCGAGCGGCTGGCGCAGCTGTTCGCCCCCGACGGCGTGCTGGAACTCGACGGTGTCCCACACGTCGGCGTGGACGCCGTGCTGGCGTTCTTTCGGGATACCGCAGGACGTTTCGCCGCCGCAGACTTCCTACCCGCTCGCCACCACCTGAGCTCGATCTACGTCGAGGCCCAGCCCGACGGCAGCGCCAAGAGCTATGCGTGCTTCCAGTTCATCGGAATCCACGGCCTCGACCACTGGGGCACCTACCGTGACGTCGCCGTGCCCACCGAGGACGGCACCGGCTGGCGGTTCGCACACCGCAGGGTGATCACCGAGGGGTTCGCTCCGGACTCGCGGCTGGCGCCTCCACCAGCCACCTGATTCCCGGCCACGCCGAGAGACTGTGCAGGACCAGGCTCAGCGTCACCGTGACGACGACCACCTGGACGATCAACGACTGCTGCTCGATCTGCCCGCGCTCGACGACGATCAGGCCGAGCACCAGGGTGCCGATGCCGCGAGGGCCGAACCATCCGATGAAGAGCCGGTTCCTGGGCGGCAGGTCGCTGCGGATCAGCGCCACGCCCACCGCGATCATGCGGACCGCGAACAGTGCCAGCACCGCGAACAGCACCACCCGCCAGCCGGCGTCGCGCCAGCCGACGACGACCGCGTAGCTGCCGAACATCGCGAATACCATCAGCTCCAGCAGCTGACCCGCTGCGTCGGACACCTGCGTCTCGGGCGTGACACCACCACGCTTCGCCATGAACGCGAAGGCTAGGCCACCCGCGAACGCGGCGACGAAACCGCTGCCGTGCAGGCCCTCACCCACCTGGAAGCAGACCAGCGCCACGGCCAACGTGGCCAGTTGCGCCCAGGTGTCGCTCATCCACTGCCGCTTCTGCGAGCGCGCCATCACCAGCCCACCGATCGCGCCGACGGCCAGGCCGACCCCGACCGACACCACCTCGGTGCGCATCAGGAACAGCGTCCAGCGGCCGGGGTCGGGGTCGGTCCGCTCGGAGGCCAGCGCTAGCGCCGCCAGCAGGGTGGCCAACGCGAACCCGTCGTAGAAGCCACTCTCTGCGGACAGCGCGTGGCGGATCCGTTCCGGGATCCGCTTGTCCTCCAGGAGCGCATCGATGAGTGCGACCTCGGTCGGCGCGACGATGGCCGCCAGACACACCGCCTCCCACAGTGGCATCACCGGCAGCACCAGTAGCGCGGTGACCGTGCCGAGCGCAATGGCCAGCGGAATGCCGATCACCAGCAGCCTGAAGGTCACCTCGCGACGCCGGAACACCGTGGACAAATCGAGCTGCGCGGCCTGGTTGAAGAGGATCACGGTCAAGGCCAATTGCGCGACGACGGTGAAGCTGGAGGCGTTGTTCCCGACGTCGATCACGTCCAAGACGAAGGGGCCCAACAGGATTCCGAACAGAACGAAGATCAGGGCGGGCGCCAGATACCAGCGCTTCACCAGACCGGACACCATCGCGTAGCACAACACCAGCACGGTCAGGACGATTGCGGTGTTCGTGTGCACCGTCAGGCGCCGTTGTTCACGCCCCCGGAGTTCGCCCCGGGGATGTCGGTGATCGGGATGTTCGGCATCGGCGCGGGCGACGGCGTGTTCGGCAGCGACGGGATCTCACCGGGTGGGATGTCGACGAGTTCGTTGACGGGGGCGCCGTTGTCGCGACTGCCGTAGGTGGTGCCCGGCGCCCGCGGTCCGAGCATCTGGGTCACGGTCACCATGTGATAGCCGTTGGCCTTGAGCACCGGGATGAACTGCTGCACCAGATCGACGGTCGAGGAGTACGTGTCGTGGAACAGCACCACCGAATTCGGCTTGATCTGCGTCATCAGCATGTAGCGGGTGGCGGCCGTGTTGGAGTCGTTGGCCCAATCGAACGGGATGACGTCCCAGTTGATGTCGGCCAGTCCCTGCTTGCCCGCCTCCGCGAGTACCTGGTCGTTGATCAGGCCGCCCGCCGTGCGCACCAAGTGGGGGCGTTGGCCCGTCGCCGCCTCGATCGCATCACTGGCCTTGCTGAACTGCGCGGGGATGTCCTCCGGCGGGATCGCGGTCATGTTGGGGTGTTCCCAGGTGTGCTGGCCGAGTTCCATGCCCGCCTCGACGACGCGCTTGGCGCCTTCCGGGTTGGCGGCCACCTTGTTGCCGATCTCGAAGAACGTCGCCTTGGCGTCGTTGTCCTCGAGGATCTGCAGCAGCCGGTCGGTGTACGGGCTCGGCCCGTCGTCGAACGTCAGCGCGATGCACTTGACCACCGAGCAGTCGACCTCTTCGGCCGCCTCGGCCGGGGTGGCTATCCGCACATGCCCGGTGAGCCCGCCGATGACCACGATCGCGACGCCCGCGCAGACGCCGATGACCACGCGCCAGTACGTCCATGACGAGTTGGGCCGCTTACGCACGGTGGCAGCCTACCGAGCCGCGATTCGTGCACGCGTGGTAGCGGTCAGCGCAACCACGCGTGCACGAATCGCGGTCTGTCCTCACGGCAGGGCGCCGGGGCTGAACTCCTCCAGCATTTCGGTCACCAGCGCGGCGATCGGCGACCGCTCGCTGCGCAGCAGCGTGACGTGGGCGAACAGCGGGTGACCCTTGAGCTTCTCGATGACGGCTGCGACACCGTCGTGCCTGCCCACCCGCAGGTTGTCACGCTGAGCGACGTCGTGGGTGAGGACCACCCGCGAGCCGGCGCCGAGCCGCGACAGCACCGTCAGCAGCACGTTGCGCTCCAGGGACTGCGCCTCGTCGACGATCACGAACGAGTCGTGCAGCGAGCGTCCGCGGATGTGCGTCAGCGGGAGCACCTCGAGCATCCCCCGGGCATGCACCTCGTCGAGCACGGCGGGGCTGGCGAGCCCCTCGAGGGTGTCGAAGACGGCTTGCGCCCACGGGCCCATCTTCTCGCTCTCGCTGCCCGGCAGGTAGCCGAGATCCTGGCCGCCGACGGCATAGAGCGGTCGGAAGACGACGACCTTGCGCTGCGTGCGACGCTCCAGCACGGCCTCGAGGCCGGCGCACAGGGCGAGTGCCGACTTACCGGTGCCCGCCTTGCCGCCGAGCGAGACGATGCCGACCGACTCGTCGAGCAGCAGATCGAGGGCGACGCGTTGTTCGGCTGACCTTCCCCGGAGGCCGAACACCTCGCGATCACCACGGACCAGCTGCACCCGCTTCTCGGCGTTCACCCGGCCGAGGGCGTGGGAGTTCCCGCCAAGCAGGCGAACACCCGTGTGGCAGGGCAGGTTTCGCGCCTCCTCGAGGTCGATCTCGCCGTCGGCGAAGAGCGCGTCGATCTCGTCGGCGGCCACGTCGACCTCGGCCATCCCCGTCCACCCCGACGTGACGACGTCCTGGGCGTGGTACTCGTCGGCGGGCAGGCCGACCGCACCAGCCTTGACCCGCAGGGGGATGTCCTTGCTGACCAGGGTGACGAGCTTGCCCTCGGCGGCGAGGTTCGCGGCGCAGGTGAGGATCCGGGCGTCGTTGGTGCCGGTGCGGAAGCCCGCGGGCAACACCGTCGGATCGCTGTGATTCAGCTCGATCTGGAGCGTTCCGCCTTGAGTGCCAATGGGAATGGGTTGATCGAGTCGTCCGTGTTCGAGTCGCAGATCGTCGAACATACGGAGCGCCTGCCGGGCAAACCATCCCAGTTCGTGATGATGGCGTTTTGCCTCCAATTCGCTGATGACCACCAGCGGGACGACCACTTCGTGTTCCGCGAAGCGGTTGCACGCCCACGGATCGGATAGCAGCACGGAGGTGTCGAGCACATAGGTCCGAACGGACGAGTCAGTCACGTGGCGCTCCTAGGTCCGTGCGGCACCGCACGAACTCCCTCGGCGGAATACCGCGGTACCAGGACCGGGGCCGGTCCCGTCTTCGTCGAAACGACGGGTACCGCCCGGATAGCAGAGCATGTCAGCCATCGAAAACGACGCTACCCCCGCCGCGAGGATTGCGCCGCGCAGGCGCGCCGTGGCCTTGATGTGACCACTCGGTTAACTACTGAGTGACGAACTCCGCCAGGGCAGGAGCATCCTCGACGCCCCACGCGGTGACGCGATCGGAGATCACCTTCCGCAGCGCGGCATCGTCGAAGATGCCCGCCTCGGCCACCACGCGCACCTTGTCCGCGTAGGCGTCGATGTCGGCGCCGATGAGCTCCATGGCCGCGGCTCGGGCGGCGATCGCCGCGATGGTCTCGTCCCGCTGGGTGGTCAGGCAGTGCGCCACCAGGTTGGCGAAGAACTCCTCGTGGCGTTCCTCGTCCTTGGCGATCCGGCCGACCAGTTCCTGCAGCACCGGCTCGGAGATCTGAGCCTGCAGGTTGCGCGCGAAGACCGCGTGCGCCCGCTCGAGCATCGCCATGAACGCCAGGGTTTCGATCTGGCTGTACGTGTCCGCGCGGTAGCCCTTCATCACGTGCTGGACGCGGACGTCCTCGTTGGCGCTGGGGTCGATCTCGCGCGTCACCACCAGGTAGTTGCGCAACGCGACCGCGTGCAGGTGCTCCTCGGCGGTCCACCTGCCCAGCCAGCGCCCCCACTTGTCGTCGAGGATGAAGTGCTCGACGAGCTCGCGGTGATAGCCGGCCAGGTTGTCCTTCACGATGAGCAGGATCTCCAGCGCGTCGGTGACGGGCTTGGGCAGCGTCACCGACGACTCGTCCCAGTCCTTGCCACCGAGGAACGCGAAGTTCTCCCCCTGGTCGAAGGGCACGTAGTCGTGCGCGTACCAGAGTTCCTCGGTCGCGACGTGGCGCGCGAGATTCTCGTGGACGACGGGCTCGAGTTCCAGGGTCAGCGCGTTGGCTACGGGCTTGTCTGCCATGAAACTAACTGTAACCCGTGGACACACATTCCTAGAAATCAGGGTCGGCGTGTCCCGATCATGGTGCGGGCTACAGCGTCAGGCCCGGGTACAGCGGGTTCGCGGCGAGCAGTTCGGACGCGGCCGCGTGCACGCGGGCGGCGGTACCGTCGGCAATGGTGTACTTCGCCTTCGACGATCCATCGGGCTGGGTGTTCTTGAGGACGTCGACCACCAGTTCGGCGACGCGGTCGAAGTCGTCGGGCCCGAATCCGCGGGTGGTCAGCGCCGGGGTACCGAACCGGATGCCGCTCGTGTACCAGGCCCCGTTGGGATCGGCCGGAATCGAGTTCCTATTGGTGACGACGCCGGCATCCAGCAACGCCGACTCGGCCTGCCGTCCCGTGAGACCGAACGACGTGACGTCGAGCAGCACGATGTGGTTGTCGGTGCCGCCCGTGACCAGCCGGGCACCACGCGTGAGGAAGCCGTCGGCGAGCGCCTTGGCGTTGTCGGCGATGCGCTGCGCGTACTGCTGGAACGACGGCTGACGCGCCTCGGCGAACGCGACCGCCTTGGCCGCCATGACGTGCGCCATCGGGCCGCCGAGCACCATCGGGCACCCCTTGTCGACGGCCGCCGAGTACTCCTCGGAGGCCAGCACCAGACCGCCGCGAGGGCCGCGGAGCGACTTGTGCGTCGTCGTCGTCGTGACGTGGGCGTGGGGCACCGGATCCTCGTCGCCGGTGAACACCTTGCCCGCGACCAGACCGGCGAAGTGGGCCATGTCGACCATGAAGGTGGCGCCGACCTCGTCGGCGATCTCGCGCATCTTGGCGAAGTTCACCCGGCGCGGATACGCGGAGTAGCCCGCGACGAGCACCAGCGGCTTGAACTCGCGGGCGGCGGCGGCCACCTTGGCATAGTCCAGCAAGCCGGTCTCGGGATCGGTGCCGTAGCTGCGCTGGTGAAACATCTTGCCGGAGATGTTGGGCCGGAAACCGTGGGTGAGGTGACCGCCCGCGTCGAGCGACATGCCCATCAGGCGCTGGTTGCCGAGCTTGGCGCGCAGCGTCTCCCAGTCGGCCTCCGAGAGGTCGTTGACGTTCTTGGCGCCGAGTTCGGCGAGTTCGGGCGCCTCGATGCGAGTGGCGAGGATGGCCCAGAACGCCACCAGGTTGGCATCGATGCCGGAGTGCGGCTGCGCGTATGCGTAGGGAGCGCCGAACAACTCGCGGGCGTGCTCGGCGGCCAACGACTCCACCGTGTCGACGTTCTGACACGCGGCGTAGAAGCGGTGGCCGATGGTGCCCTCGGCGTACTTGTCGGAGAACCACGTCCCCATCGTCAGCAGCACGGCCGGCGACGCGTAGTTCTCACTGGCGATCAGCTTCAGCGAATCGCGTTGATCGGCAAGCTCTTTGCGCGTCGCATCGGCGATACGCGGTTCGACGGACTCGATGACCTTCAAGGCGGCGGTGTAGGCGGCGCTCGCGGTCTCGGCGTACTCGGCGCCCAACGCAGGAGCGGGGCTTGTCACGGACTCGGCAGTCATGGCGTCCAGCCTAATCCCCGGTGGTCGGCTCGCGATATCTACACCACGGTCGTTGTCGCCGCCGAATCACGACCGTGGCGTCGAACTCGCGAGATCGGCGGCTATGCGACGTCCGAGCGCAGAGCCGACGGAACCAGCGGCTCGTCGAGCAGCCTGCCGAACCGTGCGGTCAGCGACACCTCGGCCGGACGCGCGTCGAGCCACGCCCGCAGCAACCGGTAGCCCTCGACATAGGTGCTGGTGTAGGCCCGCCACAGCGGAGAGGACAGGAATCGCAGCGACTGCCGGGCCCGCACCTCGCTGGTGAGCTGCCATCGCTGCAGGAACTCGACGACGTCGTCGACGTCGCGGTGCTCGTCGTGCAGCATCAGGGCGGCGTCCTGACGAACGTCGGCCAGTGCCGCAGCGGCCTGCGAGACGGCCACCGCGCGCTCGCCGTCGAACCGCAGCCCGAGGTCGGCGTAGATCTCGGCCGCCCAGGCGCCCCAGTCTTGCCCACCTCCCGTCGCTCCGCTCGCCCCGTCCCCGATCGCCGCGTACAGCGCCAGATCAGCCAGCCCCTCGGCCATCAGACACTGCGGGGTATTGACCAGAAAGATCGTCTGCTCGGTCTGATTCTGGCTCTCGACGAGGCCAAACTCCTTGCGGCAGTGCTCGGTGTGATGCCCTGGATACGACTCGTGGGCCACCAGCCGCGGTAGCCCCGACATCTGCTGCTTGAGGTCGGCGTTCACCGCGACCGTCGACCGGTAGTCGCCCTCGTAGTAGTTGAAGCCCGACCACGGCTTGTCGGTGACGATCTCGTAGGTGATCGTCTCGGAGTCCGGCAGCGGGAAGTCGACGCGGACCCGGTCGCGCAGTGCGCTGGAGAACGCGTGGATGCACTCCTCGAGCCGCTCCGGCGGAATCTCCTCGCCGCTCCGGTAGGCCTGCATCCGATCGGCGAGGCTGCCCGTTCCACCGAGCGCCTCGTCGAGCTTGCGATGCGCCTCTCGGTAGGTGTCCGGATCGCCCTTGACGATGTCGACGTCGAAGTAGTCGTGCACCTCCTGAACGAAGCCGACGTCCTCACCCGCGAACTTGCGGCCTGCGCACGCCAGCGCCCGCAGGTGCGCCGCGATGTAGTCCGAACGCTGGCCGTCGAGGCCGTCGACACCGGGCAGTTCGGCGATCAACCGGTCCGCTTGGCGCGCCAGGTCGGCGGGGTCGGGCGGCGGCTCGGCTCCGACGACGGCGCGCAGCGCGGGATCGCCGGTGAACGAGTCGACGTAGCCCTCCTCGACCCGGTCGAACCTCAGACCGAGAAGTAGGTACTCGCGGATCGCGGTGCTTGAGTCCATCCCGTTAGCCATGCCCCCAACCGTAAGTGCAACACTGTGCGCATGGCGCGGACGAGCGAGCCGAGTCCATACGTCGAGTTCGACCGGAGTCAGTGGCGTGCCCTGCGCATGTCGACTCCGCTGAAGCTCACCGAGGGTGAAGTTCTCGGGCTTCGGGGCCTCGGCGAACAACTGGACCTGCTGGAAGTCGAAGAGGTCTACCTGCCGCTGGCCCGGCTGATCCATCTACAGGTTGCCGCGCGCCAGCGCCTGTTCGCGGCGACCGCCGAGTTCCTCGGCGAGCCGCAGCAGAATCCCGACCGCCCGGTGCCCTTCGTCATCGGGGTGGCGGGCAGCGTGGCGGTCGGAAAGTCCACCACCGCCCGCGTACTGCAGGCGCTACTGGCGCGCTGGGAGCACCATCCCCGGGTCGACCTCGTCACCACCGACGGCTTCCTCTATCCCAACGCGGAGCTTCTGCGGCGAAACCTCATGCACCGCAAGGGGTTTCCCGAGAGCTACGACCGGCGGGCGCTGATGCGCTTCGTCACTGCGGTGAAGTCGGGGTCGGATCAGGTGTGCGCGCCGGTGTACTCGCACCTGCTCTACGACATCGTCCCCGGCGAGAAGACGACCATCAAGCATCCGGACATCCTCATCCTCGAAGGACTGAACGTGCTGCAGACCGGCCCGGCGCTGATGGTGTCGGACCTCTTCGACTTCTCGGTCTACGTCGACGCCCGGATCGAGGACATCGAAGGCTGGTACGTCTCGCGCTTCCTGGCGATGCGGGCCGGCGCATTCGCCGACCCGCAGTCGCACTTTCACCACTACTCCACGCTGACCGACGAGCAGGCGCTGTTCGCCGCCCGTGACATCTGGCATTCGATCAACCGGCCCAACCTGATCGAGAACATCCTCCCGACGCGCCCGCGGGCGACGCTGGTGCTGCGCAAGGACGCCGATCACGCGATCAATCGCCTGCGGCTGCGCAAGCTCTAGTCGTCCCCCCGAAGCTTGCGCAGACCGAGGTACTGCAGGTCGGCCATCACCAGCGTGAAGACGCCGCTGCCCAGCGTCAGCACGATGCCCGTGGTCGTGAGCGGCCAGACCCCGGCCAGGACGACGACGATCGCGGCCACCGTGAAGACGGCGTTGCCGACGGCGATGACGAGGCCGACCGTCCGGACGTGCTCCCGCCGCGACAGAGCGAACACGGCTACGCCGTAGGCGATGAAGAAGGCGCCGATCGAATACTCGAGTGTCGATGTGGTGCCGGACATCTCGGCGATGCGCGGCGCCAGCGCGACGCCGACGACACCCACGAGCGCACTCACCACCGCGTCGAGTCGCATGGCGAACCGCAGGAACGCATCTTTGGTGGCGGTGGGAACAGTGATGGCGGTCATGAATCTTTCCTTCCTGGTTGGGTTCTCGAACATCTCAAGGCCGGTGCGGGCCGCGCGCCGTAACCTCTTGCGGCGTGCGGCCGCGCACCGGTTCGACGGGAGTCACGCCAGCCGGCGCACTCCGAGGTATTGCAGAACCGCGAAGGCGGCGGTGTAGACACCGCAGGCCAGCACGACGGCCATCCCGAATCCGGTCAGCGGAAGAACGTCCGTGGCGGCGACGGCCGCCGCCGCGATCGTGCCTGCGGCGTTGAACGCCGCCAGCCCCAGGCCGGTCCTGCGAACGTTCCGCATCGCCGCCAGTGAGTAGACGACCACGCCGTAGAGCACGAAGGCCCCGCCTACGGCGTACTCCTGGGCGGGGGTCAGTCCGGTCAGTGCGGCGAACGGGTCGGCGGCGGCCGCGATACCCAGCCCGAGGAACCCGGTCACGGTGGCGTCGAGGCGCATCGCGAAGCGCAGCAGGGAGTCGGAACTGTCGGAGAGCGGACGGGTGGCGATCGTGGCGGTCATGGCGAGCTCCTCGGCGTTGAGGTGTCGTGCGGAACACCTCGAACACTGCTCGAGCCCCGGTGCCAGATCGATACCGAATGCTGCCAATCACTGCCAACCGCAGGTCAGGGCGTCGCGGACACCCGAGTCCCCCGCAGGTCTGCGGCGATGAGCCGGGCAGCAGCGTTCTGCCAGTTGTGCAGCGAACGCTGCGGCACCTCGGTGACGAACCACTGCCACGCCTGCTTCGCGGCGGGATCGAGTCCCGCGGCGGTCGCGTTCTGGGCGTAGGCGCGGACGCCGACCACGTACGGGAAGTAGAGGGAGTTGTAGTGCCGCCATTGCTCTCCCGTACCGAAGTCAGCACCGTCGCGCGGCTTCAATGCGGCGATACGGTCGGCGAGGAGCGCCCGGAGCTCGTTGGCCCGTTCCAGCGGCTGGTCCGGCAGCCCGCGGCGAGCGAGTCGTTCGTCGATGACCCGCAGCGCGGTCAGCGGGCTGGCGACCAGTTTCGACAGGTCTCCGTAGTGACCGAGCGCGCGGCGCGTCAGCCTGACGAACGTCTCGTCGTCGACTGCGTCGAGCGGGTTCTCCGACCGCAGGGGTAGCGCGGCTTCGGTACGACGCAGTGTCGCGCGGTCGGCCCGCAGGGTGGGCGATCCGAAGAACGCGAGCCGATCCAATACACCGGCCAACGGATCCGCCATGACGTTGATCCCGATGGCGATGGCGAGGCTGGTGAACAGCAGCACCGACAGCGCGGCGTGTTCGTCGGTGACCGCCATGCCGACGAGCACCTGCCCGCCGAAGAGCACGGCGACGACGACACTGCCGGTGAACGATCGCAGCATGTCGGCCCGCAGCGCCTGACCCTCGTCGAACGCATCCCACAGCGCGACCGCCACCCCGAGCAACAGGACGTCGAAACCCGTGGAAGCCAACGCCAGCCAGCTCGGCACCAGGCCCAGCGGGATCACCAGGATGGCGTTGCCCAGCGCGAAGAACAGCGTGGCGAGCACGACCGAACCCGTCACCGATGCGGGCCGTCGACTGCCTGTCAGCATCCGGGCCATCCCGCCGAGCGTGGCCAGCGAGATCACGGCGAACATCACCCAGTGCCCGGTGCGCAGTGGGCCGTCGACCGAGCCGGCCATCGCGGCGCCGCCCAGCGCCAGGGCGGCGACGACCGCGACCAAAAGCAGCTCGCCCGCCCGGCTGCGCCACGTGTCACCGGGGCGGTTGAGTTCCAGCAGCACCGCGAACCACGCCACCCCCGGCACGACGACGAGGTAGACCTCGACGTGACCGAGTACGTCGGCGAGCGACGTGGCCAGGTGGCGGACGGCGTCCAGAGCCACGACGGCCGCAAAACTGGTCAAGCCGATCGCCGCGAGGACCAGCACGGGCTTGCGTGGATCGCGCGCCAACAGATACAGCCCGAGCCACCAGCTCAGGCCGAACACCACTGCGGACATCGCAGCCATGTGCTCAGTGTCGCACTAGTGGCCGTAGCGGCGGTCGCGCATCGTGTAGTCGCGCAGCGCGCGCAGGAAGTCGACCCGCCGGAACGCCGGCCAGTGCGCCTCGGTGAACCACATCTCCGAGTACGCGCTCTGCCACAGCAGAAATCCCGACAGCCGTTGCTCGCCGGAGGTCCTGATCACGAGATCGGGGTCGGGCTGACCGGACGTGTAGAGGTTCTCGGAAATCGCGTCGACGGTGACCGCCTCGACGAGCTGCTCGGCCGTTGCACCGTTGGCGAGTTCCTTGCTCAGCAGGGCCCGCACCGCGTCGGCGATCTCCTGCCGTCCGCCGTAGCCGACCGCCACGTTGACGTGGAAGGCTCCGGCCGCTGCCGTGCCAACCGTGCCATCGACGGCGTCGCGCAGGCGCCGCGCCGACTCCTGGCCGAGCAGTTCGAGATCGCCGACGGTACGCACGCTCCAGTGGTTGATGGGCGCGCAGATCTCCTCGACGACGTCGGCGATGATGTCGATGAGCGCGGCCAGCTCGGCCGGGTCGCGCTGAAGATTCTCGGTGGACAGCAGGTACACCGTCGCCATCTCCACGCCGGCTTCCTGACACCAGCGCAGCATCTCGGCGATCTTGGCAGCGCCCATCCGGTAGCCGTAGCTCACATCGGCGTGACCCTCGTCACGGGCCCACCGACGGTTCCCGTCGCACAGCACGGCGATGTGCCTGGGCAGTTGGGATTTGGATCGCGCCAGCTGATGGCGCAGCCGCGCTTCGTAGACCCGGTAGGCCGGTTCCTTGAGTCGCGGGGGAATGAGTTCCACGAGGATCAAGACTACTGTCAACGGTGGGCACACCCATGCCAGATAGCGGAGGCGACATGGCGACTTCAATCGACACGGCCGACTCGGAATCGCCGGACGTGACGCGCCGCGAGGCAGAGGATCTCCCCGAAGCGGTAGCCGATGGCGTCGCCCAGATCCTCGGCAGGCCGCGCGCCCGCGGCTGGATTCATCTCTACTCGGCGATCGTCGCCCTCATCGCCGGTGCGGCGCTGGTGTCGGTGTCATGGACGCTCGAGGGCACCCGCGCGGGACTCGCCACGCTGCTCTACACGTTCACGATCGTGGCGATGTTCGCCGTCAGCGCCACCTACCACCGGGTGACCTGGGTGTCGGCGACCAAGCGCAAGTGGATGAAGCGCCTCGATCACTCGATGATCTTCGTGTTCATCGCAGGCAGCTACACGCCGTTCGCCCTGCTGGCTCTGCCGTCGAGACAGGGCATGGTGCTGTTCTGGATCGTCTGGGGGGGCGCGATCGCGGGCGTGTTCCTGAAGATGTTCTGGCCGTCGGCGCCGCGGTGGGTCGGCGTGCCCCTCTATCTGCTGCTCGGCTGGGTCGCCGCCTTCTTCATCGTGCCGATCATGCATGGAGCGGGCGTCGCGGCGTTGGTCCTGCTGATCGTCGGCGGCGCGCTGTACAGCATCGGCGGAGTGCTCTACGGGCTCAAGTGGCCCAATCCGTGGCCGACGACGTTCGGCCACCACGAGTTCTTCCACGCCTGCACCGCGATTGCGGCGACCTGCCACTACATCGCGATGTGGTTCGCGGTCTTCAGCGGCTAGAGCTGGGTGACGTTCTCCGGACCCCAGTACGCCTTCATCGACGTGATCCGTCCCTCGCCGTCGAACGCCATGACGCTGATGATGTCGATGCGCATCTTGCCGCCCTCGCCCAGGTCGATCGTCAGGTTCCAGAAGAAGGCCGCCTCGTGACCGAGTGCTCGCAGTGTCACCACGTCGGCGACGGCCTTGACGCCCGCCACGTTGCCGTAGAAGCCCCGAATGGCGTTGCGCCCGATGTGCACCTCGCCGCCCACCGGATCCTCGACCGTCGCGTCGTCGGCGTACAGCTCGGCGATGGCGTCCGGCTGGCCCTCGGCGACGAGCCCGAGGTAGCGGTGGACGGTCTGCGTGATCAGCTCGGCACTCGGCATGTGCAGGGACGCTACACGGAAGCGCCCAAGGCGGCAGCCAGATCCTCGGCGGCCGTGACGGGCAGATCGCAGACGTGGCCGCGGCATACGTAGGCGGCGTCACGGCCGCCGATTCGGTCGCGGTCGCGCAGCAACTCCGACGAGTTCACCGATCCCCCGACGACGATGGCCCCGCCCGGCGCGAGAACCCGTGCCGCCGAGAGCAAGTCGGAATCCGCACCGGCACAGGACACGGCGACCTGGATCGGCCCCCGGACGGCAGCCTCGGCGACGGCCAGCCAGTGGCCGCCCGCGCGCGGCCGAGAGGCGAGGATCGGCGTCGCCGCGGCGAGCGATGCCGTGGCGCAAGCTGAGTACCTCGCTGCGCGATCGGCCGGGACCAGATGCGCCGCGAGCTGGAGTGCTTCGGTGATCGACGACGCCCCCGACGGCGTGGCGCCGTCGACCGGGTCCGACGGACGCACCACCAACTGCTCGGCGTCGTCGGCGGTGTCGAACCAGCGTCCATCGCGCTCCGGATCGGCGAAGTGCTCGATGGCGAGGTCGAGGAACCCGGTGGCCGCCGTCAGCCACTGATCGTCGCCGGTCAGCTGATACAGCGTGAGCAGTCCCGTGGCCAGCCCCGCGTAATCTTCGAGGATGGCCGGACTCTGACCCACCCGGCCACCCAGGCTCGCGCGTCGCAGCCTGCCGTCGACGACGTGGAGGTCGATGAGCGAACGTGCGCATTGCGTTGCGGCGTAGAGGAATTCGGGCCTGCCCAGCGCGACTGAGGCCTCGGCGAGCGCGGTGATGGCAAATCCGTTCCACGCCGTCACGACCTTGTCGTCGCGCGCCGGCTGCGGGCGGCCGAGCCGGCTCGCCAGTAGCGTCGCGCGCACCCGCTCGAAGCGTTCGGATGAGTCGGGGTCGGCGAGCAGTTGCACTACCGAGGCCCCGTGCTCGAACGTGCCAGCCTCCGTGACCTCGAAGAGCGTTGCCGCCCACTCCCCGTCATCGTCACCCAGCACGTCGCGCAACTGGCCCGGCGTCCACGCGTACGTGAGACCCTCCACTCCATCGGCGTCGGCATCCAGCGACGAGGTGAACATGGCGCCGTCGGCGAGATCACGTAGCAGGAACCTGGCGGTCTCGTCGGTTACCCTGCGCGCCAACGCATTCCCGGTCCGCCGCGCCCAGTGCGCGTAGACCCGCAGCAGCAGCGCATTGTCGTAGAGCATCTTCTCGAAGTGCGGCACCACCCACGACGCATCGACGCTGTAGCGGGCGAACCCACCCGCGAGTTGGTCGTAGATGCCGCCACGGGCCATTGCGATGCACGTCCGCTCCACGGTCGCGAGCACCTCGCCGTTGCCGGTCCGCTCGACGCTTCGCAACAGGGCCTCCAACAACGCCGACGGCGGAAACTTCGGCGCCCCAGTCTGATTGGTCGAGAATCCCCCGCGAGTGACGTCCTCGTCGCGGAGCACGCCCGCGACCGCCCGGTCGCACAGCGCGCAGTCGAGCCGCGGCCCGCCACCCGGCACCGCCGACGCCATCGCCACGAGTTCGCCTGCGATGTCATCTGAGGCCTGCTCCACGTCGGCGCGTCGGGTGCGCCACGCGTCCCCCACGGCCGCCAGGAGTTCCAGGAACTCGACCTTCGGGTAGTACGTGCCGCAGAAGAACGGCCGCCCGTCCGGGGTGAGGAAGCACGTCATGGGCCAGCCGCCCTGGCCCGTCATCGCGACGGTGGCGTCCATGTAGACCGCATCGAGATCGGGACGCTCCTCACGATCGACCTTGATGCAGACGAAGCCGGCGTTCATCACCGCAGCGACGCCCTCGTCGGCGAAGGACTCGTGGGCCATCACGTGACACCAGTGACATGCGGCGTAGCCGATCGACAGCAGGATCGGCACGTCGCGGCTCACTGCCTCGGCGAGTGCCTCCGGCGTCCACTGCTGCCAGTGCACGGGGTTGCCGGCGTGCTGGCGCAGGTACGGGCTGGTGGCAAGGGCGAGAGCGTTAACCGCCACCGTCGGGACGACCACCCTGGTTGGGCCCGGGATCGACCGGCTCACCGACCGTGCCGTCGTCGACGGCCTGATCGGGCTCGGGGTGCTCGGGGTCGAACGATTCCGGCAGCTTCTTCAAGTGCTTGTTCATCGACCAGACCAACAGGAACGTGCCGATCAACAGGATCACGATGACGACGAGGCCGAACGGGCTGGCCTTGCCGAAGTCGGGTCCGGTATCGCGAGGTGTCTCGTCCGCCATGAGGCCGACGACCAGCATCAGGGTGTCGGTCACGCGTCGATCCCCGCGAAGAGATCATCCTCGGGCAACGTGACGGGAACGCGGGAGCGGGCCAGTTCGAATTCCTCCGTGGGCCACAGTCGCTGCTGCCACTCCATCGGCGTGGTGAAGAAGAAGCTCTTGGGGTCGATCTGCGTCGCGTGCGCACGCAGGGCGTCGTCGCGCTGCGCGAAGTACTTCGCGCACTCGACGCTCGTCGTGATCCGGCTGGCGACGACGTCGAGCTCCGGATCCCAGTCCTTCAGCCACTTCTCGAAGGGACCCACCTCGCCGTTCTTGGCGAACTCGTCCTGGAACAGCTGCATGCGCTTCCTCAGGAAGCCGTGGTTGTAGTACAGCTTCGAGACGCTCCACGGTTCGCCCGCATCCGGATAGAGCCGGTAGTCGCCCGCCGCTTCGTACGCGGCCATCGACACCTCGTGGCAGCGGATGTGGTCGGGGTGCGGATAGCCGCCGTTCTCGTCGTAAGTCGTCAGCACGTGCGGCTTGAACTCGCGGATCACGCGGACCAGCCGTTCGGTGGACTCGGCCAGCGGCACCAGCGCGAAGCATCCCTCGGGCAGCGGGGGCAGCGGGTCCCCCTCGGGCAGACCGGAGTCGACGTACCCGAGCCATTCCTGCTCGACGCCGAGGATCTCCGCGGCCCTGGCCATCTCGTCGATCCGGATCTCGTGGATCCGGCCGTGCACCTCGGGGAGGTCCATCGCCGGGTTGAGGATGTCGCCCCGCTCGCCACCGGTCAGCGTCACCACCTTGACGCGGACGCCCTCATCGACATAGCGGGCCATGGTGGCGGCGCCCTTGCTCGACTCGTCGTCGGGGTGGGCGTGGACCGCCATCAGACGCAGTTCGCTCACGTGTGCCTAACCTCTTCGGGTACCTGGTCGCTACCGGGACGTTCAAGCCATGGTCGTCACGGTTCAACCACTTCGGGTGCCCCTATAGTTCCAGTTCAAGTTCAACCATTCGAACTCAGACCCACACAGACCATCCCCAGGACGGACTTTTCCTCCCGTGATCGAGCGCCCCGCCTCCCGCTACGGCCGGCAACGGCTCGACCGTCGCTCACGCCGACGCCTGGTGCTGATCCTGTCGGTGGCCATCGTGGCGGCCGGGGTGGCGCTGGCCCTGGTGGCCTACCAGCGGCTGGGCACCAGCGAGATCAAGGGCGAACTCGGGGGCTACGAACTCGTCGACGGGGACACGGTGCGCGTCACCATCAGCGTCACGCGCGAGGACCCGTCCCGCCCGGCGGTGTGCATCATTCGCGCCAAGTCGATCGACGGGGCCGAGGTCGGGCGCCGCGAACTCCTCGTCGCGCCGTCGACCCGCAAGACGGTGCAGGTCACGGCACTGGTCAAGTCGACCCGTCAAGCCGTGGTCGGGGATGTCTACGGCTGTGGCACCGACGTTCCGAGCTACCTGGTCGCCCCCTGACGACGTTTGGCCAGCCAGCGCGTCGGGCAACCAGCTGACGAACGCCGAACAGCCAGAACGTGAAAAACGGTTGTCGCGGCGGTGCTAGGATGGTTGCCGTACACGGTTCCGAATGGAGCCGTGTATTGCTGCTTTAATGCGCTCTTCAGCGCCGGCGATCGCGGCATACCGCAGAACTTTCCACGCTGACAGCGCGAGACGAAGACAGGAGCTCGACGACATGACCGATACCCAGGTCACCTGGCTGACCGAAGAGGCATTCGACCGGCTGAAGGCCGAACTCGACCAGCTCATCTCGAATCGACCGATCATCGCAGCCGAGATCAACGACCGGCGCGAAGAGGGCGACCTCCGCGAGAACGGCGGCTACCACCAGGCTCGCGAGGACCAGGGGCAGCAAGAAGCCCGGATCCGCCAGCTGCAAGAGCTGCTGAACAACGCCAAGGTCGGCGAGGCGCCCAAGCAGTCCGGCATCGCGCTGCCCGGCTCGGTCGTCAAGGTCAAGTTCATCGACGGCGGGGACACCGAGACGTTCCTGATCGGTACACGCCAAGAGGGCGTGACCGACGGCAAGCTCGAGGTGTACTCCCCCAAGTCGCCGCTCGGCGGCGCAATCATCGACGCGAAGGTCGGCGACAAGCGCAGCTACGTGGTGCCCAACGGCAGCACCGTCGAGGTCGAGCTGATCAGCGCGGAGCCGTACCACTCGTAGCCTGCCCCACCCGTCGGCTGCCGGGTGCCTTACGGTCCCTGCATGGCGCAGATCGCCGAAGACCTCCTCCTGCTACTGCTGGACAACGCGACCGCGCAACCCGCTCTGGACCCTGAGCGGCGAACGCGTGTGCTGGCCGCCGGCGTGCTGTTGGATCTCGCGTTCGCCTGCCGCGTGCGCCCCGCCGCCCCCGGCGACGCCGTGGGTCCCGGCAAGCTGATCGCGCTCCAGGCGGGTGGCCCGACCGACACCGTCGTCGAACCGGCATTCCAGCTCCTGCAGAGGCAGCCGCTGTCCCCGGGCCGCGCGGTCGCCAAGGTGGGCAGGCACGTCCAGGAGAACGTCGCGCAGCGTCTCGAGCAGTTGGGACAGATCAGGCGAGTTCAGGTGGCGTCGAAGCGATTCCGCCCGGTGTTCGCCTGGCCGCTGAGCCATCGCGATCGGGTGGCCGCGGCGCGCAGCGACCTGCTGTCGGCGCTGTTCGACCGGCGTCCGCCCACACCCGCGACGGCGGCGATCGTCACCGTGCTGCACGCCGCCGACGGACTCGGCGCTCTCCTGAGCCTCAACGACCGCGGGTGGCGATGGGTGCACTCCCGGGCTACCGAGATCGCCAGCGGCAGCTGGGTCGACGAGTATCCGACGGCGCTGCCCGAGGTCACTCTGGCGGTGACCGCGTCGGCCCTGCGCTCAACCCTGGCGTAACGCCTGTTCCAGGTCGCCCAGCAGATCGGCGACGTCCTCGATGCCGACGGAGAGCCGCACCAAGTCGTCGGGCACCTCGAGTTGCGATCCCGCCGTGGACGCGTGGGTCATCGCGCCGGGATGCTCGATCAGCGACTCCACGCCGCCGAGCGATTCGGCGAGGATGAAGATCTCGGTACGGGCACACAGTCGTTGCGCGGCCTCGCGACCGCCCTTCACCCGGATGGAGACCATGCCACCGAAGCCAGACATCTGCCGCGCCGCGACGTCGTGGTTGGGGTGGCTGGCAAGCCCGGGGTAAAGCACCGTGTCGACTGCCTCGTGCTCGGCGAGGAACTCGGCGATCTGAGCCGCATTCTCACTGTGCCGCTGCATGCGCAGCGGGAGGGTCTTGAGACCGCGCATCGTGAGGTAGGCATCGAAGGGGCCCGGTACCGCACCCGCACCGTTCTGAAGGAACGCGAACGCGTCGTCGAGCGCCTCGTCGTTGGTGAGCAGCGCGCCGCCGACGACGTCGGAGTGCCCGCCGATGTACTTCGTCGTCGAGTGCAGGACGATGTCGGCCCCCAGCGCGAGCGGCTGCTGCAGCGCCGGTGACGCGAACGTGTTGTCCACGAGCACCTTCGCCCTCGCGGAGTCGGGCCGCCGACGACCATCGGCCGAGGCGGACGCCAGTGCCGCGATGCCGGCGATGTCGGCAATCGACAGCAGCGGGTTCGTCGGCGTCTCGACCCATACCAGCTTGGTGGCGGGCGTGATCGCGGCGCGCACCGCGTCGACGTCGGGCAGCGCGACGGGCGTGTGCGTGATGCCCCAGTGCGCGAACACCTTGTCGATCAGTCGGAACGTGCCGCCATATGCATCGTCGGGGATGACGACGTGATCGCCGGGGCGCAGCAGGGCACGCAGTGCGCAGTCGGTGGCGGCCATCCCCGAACTGAAGGCCCGCCCGAAGGTGGCGCCCTCGACGGCCGCGAGGCTCTGCTCCAGGGCCGCGCGAGTCGGGTTGCCGGTGCGGGCGTACTCGAAGCCGCCGCGCAGGCCACCGACGCCGTCCTGCGCGAACGTCGAGCTCGCGTAGATGGGCGCATTGACTGCACCCGTCGCTGGGTCGGGCCGGTAACCGGCGTGGATGGCCCTGGTCGCGGGGCCGTAGGCACGGTAGGCATCTGCCTTCGAACGCTGCTCACTCATCGTCGATCAGGGTAACGGTGTCCGATGCCTTGGGTGTAGAACGAACAGCATGTCCACCACGATCGAAAATCTCCTCGACCTCGACTCCCTGTTGACACCCGAGGACCTCGAGCTGCGCACGATGGTCCGGCAGTTCGGCGAACAGCGGCTTCGCCCGAACATCGCCGAATGGTTCGAGACCGGTGAGGTGCCGGTCCGCGACCTCGCCGTCGAGATCGGCAAGCTGGGCCTGCTCGGCATGCACCTGCAGGGGTACGGCTGCGGCGGTTCGACGGCCACCGCGTACGGACTGGTGTGCCAGGAACTCGAAGCCGTCGACAGCGGTCTGCGCAGCCTGGTGTCGGTGCAGGGGTCACTGGCGATGTTCGCCATCCACCGTTGGGGTAGCGAGGAGCAGCGCGAGCAGTGGCTGCCCGGCATGGCCGCCGGCGAGCTGATCGGCTGCTTCGGGCTGACCGAACCCGACTTCGGCTCCAACCCCGGCGGCATGCGCACGACGGCTCGCCGCGACGGGTCCGACTGGATCCTCAACGGATCGAAGATGTGGATCACCAACGCCTCGATCGCCGACGTGGCGATCGTGTGGGCCCGAGCCGAGGAGGGCATCATCGGTTTCGCGGTGCCCACCTCGACCCCGGGTTTCAGCGCTCGGGAGATGACGCACAAGATGTCGCTTCGGGCCTCGGTGACCTCAGAGTTCAGCCTCGACGACGTCCGGTTGCCCGACGACGCGAAACTGCCTGGGGCACGGGGTTTGTCGGGGCCGTTGGCCTGTCTGTCCGAGGCCAGATTCGGCATCGTCTTCGGGTCCGTCGGAGCGGCGCGCGACTGTTTGGAGACGACGCTCGACTATGTCGGCACGCGTCAGGTCTTCGACAAGCCGCTGTCGGGATATCAGCTGACCCAGGCCAAGATCGCCGACATGGCGGTCGAACTGGGCAAGGCGCAACTGCTGGCCCTGCACCTCGGCAAGCTCAAGGACGACGGGAAGATCAAGCCCGAGCAGGTGAGCGTCGGCAAGCTCAACAACGTCAGGGAAGCTCTTCAGATCGCCCGTCAATGCCGGACCTTGTTGGGCGCCAACGGAATCACGTTGGAGTACCCGGTGATCCGGCACGCCAACAACTTGGAGTCGGTGCTCACCTACGAGGGCACCTCGGAGGTGCACCAGTTGGTGATCGGCGAGGCTCTCACGGGCGTCAGCGCGTTTCGCTAGACACGTCGACGACGCCGCCTGCCCGCACGAAGCGGACAGGCGGCGTCGTCGACGTGGTTACAGCGGTAGGGCGACCGTCTTGAACAGCTTGTCGACCAGCGTCTGACGCTTGGGATCCCACAGCGGGAACAGGACGGCGATGATCCACACGATGCCGAGACAGAAGCCGGCGGCCAGGAAGTAGACCAGCTCGCGAAGAAAGGACTTGCCGAAGCCGATCGGCTGGCCCGTTTCCTCGCCGACGAGCTTGAACTTCATGATGCCCTTGCCGATGCTCGAGCCCGTATTGCCCTGCTTGTAGCCGAGGTTCCAGACGACGTAGATGATCGAGATGATCTCGAGCACGGCGTACAGCGTCCACGCCAGGCCCGACGGGCCGTTGTTGCCCGTAGCGCAGAAGTCACCCAGCTGATACTCCGAATCATCGGTGATGCAGACGGTTTCGACCTTCTGCATGGTGATGAGGAAGATCGAGCCGATGCCGGACAGGATGGCGACGGGCGCCCAGTCGATGAGCCACGCGAGCACCCGTGTGAGCCACGGCGTGTACTGCTCGGGCCCCGCCCCGTACCCGTCGCCCGCATACCCAGCTTGCTGGGGTGGCAGGTACGACCCGCCGGGAGGTGGCGGCGCGTATCCCCCGCCGGGAGGCGGTGGCGGCGGGTATCCACCGTCGAGCGGGGGCGGCGGTGGTGGCGGCGGCGCGTATCCCCCGCCTGCGGGTGGCGGATAGCCTTCGCCGGCCGACGGCGGAGGCGGGTAATCGCCTTGCGGGGGTGGAGGATTGGTCATCGCTCGTCCTTCGGTTCGGGTGTCGTCAGGGGGTGAGCGGCGCGATGGCGCCGCCGGTCAGCTTCCGGTACGTGTGCACCAGGAACAGGGCGGCCACTGGGCCGGCGACGAGCAGGCCCACGCCGCAGAGCAGTGCGCCGACCGTGACGATGACGCCGATGATCAGCCAGGCGAGCAGCACCTGTACGAAGTTGGACTTCACGATGTCGATGCTCGCCTTGATCCCGTCGATCGGCGGCAGACCGCGCTCGACGATGGACACCGTCGTGAAGATCGTGAAGATCGCGACGATGAGACCGGGGATCACGCAGAGGATGGAGCCGATCGAGCTGGCGATCCCGACGATCACGCTGGCGATGAGGACGCTGCCGACGTTGCGCGGCTTGAAGAACGTCCCGATCTCCACCTGCTGGCCGTTGGCGATGTCCAGCAGGCCGCCGTAGTAGGCCGACGAAATGGCGCCCGCCGCGATGAACAGCACCAGGTAGCCGATCAGCATGACGAAGATGCTGGCGGCGCCGAGGCCCGCGCCGAAGGAGTAGCTGAAGCCGCTGTCATAGGACTCGTAGGAACTCGTCGACGTCGGAGCCAACGCACCCGCCGCGAAGGTGATGATTCCGTAGATCACGCCGAGGACGATGGCGTAGACCAGCGTCGGCACGATGAGCGCGACGGCGTTCTTGCTGAACTTGTTCCACGCCCACGAGAACGCCTGGCCGATGTCGACCTGGGGTCCACCTGCCGGCGGATAGCCACCCTGCGGCGGGTAACCGCCCTGCGGTGGGTAGTAACCGCCCTGGGGCGGGGGCGGCGGAGCTCCGTAACCACCTTGGGGAGGCGGCGGAGGCGGATAACCCGACTGGGGCGGCGGTCCGTATCCGCCGGGCGGAGGCGGCGGCGGAGGCGGTGCCCCATAGCCGCCCTGCGGAGGCGGTGCTCCGTAACCACCCTGAGGTGGCGGCTGATACGCGCCCGGCGGGGGCGGTGGCGGCGGGTAGTTGCCCTGCGGCGGCGTGGGCGGATAGTCGCCGCCCTCGGGGGGCTGCGGAGGGTTCGTCACGGTTGTCTCACCTTTCGGCTGATCTCGGTCGGGGCTCGCTGGTCGCAATCCCGTTGGTAGCTAGACGTATAACGCGGTGAACGGTGCCATCGGCAGGTTGCGGACGACGAACCAGACGGACACCAGGAGCAGGGCCACCGTGGCAGACCACCGACGATGCTGCCAGCTGTCGATCCGTCGATCGACGATGCGGCCGTAGGTCCAGGCGCCAAAGGCCCAGAGCAGGAACACCATCGACACCAGGCCTAGCGCATTGAACCTGGCTGCGCCGAGCAGGTCGCCGTGCAGGAGGCAGTAGATCATGCGCAAACTGCCGCACCCGGGGCAGTCGATTCCCAACAACGCCTTCGTCGGACACACGGGCAGCGGTCCGCCCGCCGACATCGGATCGCCCAACCACACGGCGCCGCACACCACGCCAGCCGCCACCATCACACCGAGCGGAGCCGCGAGCGGTGTGAATGGCGACGATCGGCGCGTGTCCAGCATCGGACCGCTGGTTACTGATACGAGAATGCGCTGGCGCCGACGACCAGGGTGAAGATCAGATAGATGACGCCGACCACGACACCGGCGATGGCACCCCAGATGGCGAATTTCTTTGCGTCGTCAGCCGCCTTCTGCGCCTCGGCGTAGCGTCCCTGACCCCACAATCCGGAGACCTGGGTGGCCTTGACGATCGACACGATGCCGAGCGGAAGGCAGCAGAGCACCGTGACCAGGATTCCCCACACCAGGTTGCTGTCCGGCTGTCCCGTGGGTCCGCCGGGGACACCGGGCCCACCTGGGCCCCCGGGTCCGGGCGGCGGAGGGTAGTTACCAGGAGGAGGCGGAGGGTAATTACCGGGCGGGGGCGGCGGATACTCGGTCATGGACGCCTTCCAGTGAGCGATTTGCTGGGTCTGAGCGCTGTTACCCTACCCGAGAACTTGCTCACACAGACGACCAAAAAGCGAACTTGGTTACCCAATGACACGCGTCGTCAAACGCGGAATCATTGCCCTTGCTAACAGTTTTCGTCGGCTGCGGCAGCACGTGGCCTCCCGGCCGGGGAGTTCTCCTACCGACGCAGACTTCCGTCGGACAGAAATCCCAGCAAATCATGACGAGTGAGTACGCCTACGGGTTTGCCTTCTTCGACCACCATCACGGCGTCGATGTCTCGCAACTCCTTGGCCGCCGAGCTGACCAGTTCGCCCGCGCCGATGAGCGGCAGCGCCGGGCTCATGTGCTGCGACACGGCATCGGCGAGCTTGGCCCGGCCCTCGAACACCGCCGAGAGCAGTTCGCGTTCCGACACGCTGCCCGCAACCTCGCCTGCCATCACCGGCGGCTCCGCGCCGACCACCGGCATCTGCGAGACGCCGTACTCGCGCAGGATCCCGATGGCGTCGCGCACCGTCTCCGAGGGGTGGGTGTGGACCAGGTCGGGCAGCGCGCCGGACTTGCGCCGCAACACGTCTCCAACCGTGGACTGCTCGATCGAGCCGTCGAGTCGGTCGCGCAGGAAGCCGTAGGACGACATCCATGCGTCGTTGAAAACCTTTGAGAGATAACCTCTTCCGCCGTCGGGAAGAAGAACCACCACGACGGCATCCGGCCCGGCTCGCTCGGCGACGCGGATCGCGGCCACCGCCGCCATACCGCAGGACCCGCCGACCAGGAGGGCTTCTTCGCGGGCCAACCGCCGCGTCATGTCGAACGAGTCGGCATCGGACACGGCGATGATCTCGTCGGTGACGGTTGGGTCGTAAGCCGACGGCCAGAAGTCCTCACCCACCCCCTCGACGAGATACGGCCTACCGGTGCCGCCGGAGTACACCGACCCCTCGGGGTCGGCGCCGATGATCTTCACCGCCCCGCCTGACACCTCCTTGAGGTAGCGCCCCGCCCCGGTGATCGTGCCGCCCGTACCGACGCCCGCGACGAAGTGCGTGACCTTGCCGTCGGTGTCGGCCCAGATCTCCGGACCCGTCGTCTCGTAGTGGCTCGCAGGGCCGTTCGGGTTGGAGTACTGATCGGGCTTCCACGCGCCGTCGATCTCGCGAACCAACCGATCGGACACGCTGTAGTAGCTGTCGGGATGATCGGGCGGCACCGCCGTCGGCGACACCACGACCTCGGCGCCGTACGCCCGCAACACGTTTCGCTTGTCTTCGCTGACCTTGTCGGGGCAGACGAAGATGCACTTGTAGCCGCGCTGCTGTGCCACCAACGCCAGACCCACTCCGGTGTTGCCGGACGTCGGCTCGACGATCGTGCCGCCGGGCTTGAGTTCGCCGCTGGCTTCGGCGGCGTCGATCATCTTCACCGCGATGCGGTCCTTGGAGCTGCCGCCGGGATTGAGGTACTCGACCTTTGCGGCCACCAGACCGGCGCCTACGGGCACGACGGAGTTCAACCGCACGAGAGGCGTATTGCCTATGAGCTCACTGACATGACCCGCGATTCGCATGCGTCCATCGTGTCAGGCGCGCGGTCGGGTTACCAGGTGGCCTCTCGGATGTAGTCGCCGATCTGCTTCAGCGACCGCGTGGCCTCCTTCACCGTCGGCGCCGCCAACTGGAAGACGTGCATCTGACCGGGCCAGATGTGCACTTCCACCGGTACGCCCGCCGCTGCGAGCATGTGAGCGGCCTTTCGCGCGTCGTTGAGCAAAACCTCGGAGCCCGAGACGTGGATGAGGGTGCGCGGTAGCCCGGTCTCGATGTGGTCGAGCGGTTCGTACACCTTCTCGGGCTCACCGTCGACGACGTGTCGCTTGGCGGCGGCCTCGATGATGTCGACGAGCGCCTCGAAGGCCTTCGGCGGGAACATCGCGTCCGAGTGAATGTTGGGATGCTGCGCGCGACCGTCGTTGTCGATCTCGAACAGCGGCGACATGGTGACCACTGCCGCTGGCAGTTCGTCCTCGAAGTGCAACCGCTCGGCCAGCGCCAAGGACAGGTATCCACCCGCGGAGTCGCCCGCGAGGACGATCTGATCCGGCTCATATCCCTTGAGCCGCAACCACTTGTAGGCGTCGTAGCAGTCGTCGATGGCCTGACCGATCGAGTGCTTGGGGATCATCCGGTAGTTGACCACCAGCGCCGGACTGTCGGCGAACTTCGACAGCGCGGTCACCATGCGGCCGTGGGAGTTCACGCCGCACGTCAGGAAGGCTCCCCCGTGCATGTACAGGATCACGCTGCGTTTGCCGTCCGCGGGAAGCACGCCGGCCGCGCGGACCAACTGGGCGGTGCAGTTCGGCAGCGCGATGGTCGCGCGAACGGTACCGGGCGCCGGGCGCATCACCCTGGACACGAAGTCGACCACGCCGAACGGCCACGGCATGTGGGGAACGTAGCTGCCAACGCTCAGAGCGGGCTTGATGGTCATCATCGCGGCCAGAGCAAACAACCGCCCGGCGACGCTCGGACCGTCCTCGACGACCTCGATCGGGGCCCCGTCGCTGACGGGGAATCGACGAGTCTTATGCGCCCTACCAGCATTGATGACAGGTCCGGACGACCTGGAGACTTTACTTGGTGCGGTCATCGTCACCACTTCCTACGCCGTTGTAGTGCCCGGAGCCGTTAACACTGGAGCAACCCCAGGTAACTTAGCTTGACACCGTCTAAATGTTCAACGAATAAAGAACTTCGTTTCGTACCGGAGTTGATACCGCAACGTGACCGCGCAGCCGCGATCGCCACGCGGACATCCGCGCATTCGCCCCTAAACTGGGGCGCGTGGTCATTCGTGCACCGCGTAGGTCGACCATTGCCCTGGCAGCGGCCGCCACGCTCGCGTCGACGGGTTCCGCGTACGTCGGAGCCCGGAACCTTCTGCACGTCCAAGCCGACCAGGCCCGTCAGGTCATTCCCAAGTCGTGGGCCGTCCCGCCCCGCGCCGACGGTGTCTACGCGCCCGGCGGCGGGCCAGTCTCGAAGTGGCAACGCGGCGTCCCGTTCGATCTGCACCTGATGGTCTTCGGCGACTCGACGGCGACGGGCTATGGCTGCGTCGTCGCCGACGAGGTGCCCGGCGTACTGATCGCCCGCGGTCTCGCCGAACAGTCCGGCAAGCGGATCCGGTTGAGCACCAAGGCCATCGTCGGCGCGACGTCCAAGGGTCTCTCCGGGCAGATCGACGCCATGTTCGTGGCCGGGCCCGCGCCAGACGCGGCAGTCGTCATGATCGGCGCCAACGACGTCACCGCGGTCAACGGGATCGGCCCGTCCGCGCGCCGTGTGGGCGCCGCTGTGCGTCGATTGCGCGCCAGTGGCGCGGTCGTCGTGGTGGGCACCTGCCCGGACTTCGGCGTCATCACCGCCATTCCACAGCCGCTGCGGCTGGTCGCGCGCACCATCGGACTGCGGCTGGCCCACGCCCAGGCGAGCGCCGTTCGCGCCGCCGGCGGCGTGCCCGTGCCGTTCTCGGACCTGATGTCACCGGAATTCCAGAAGGCGCCGGAGCAATTCTTCTCCGACGACATGTTCCATCCGTCGGCGGCCGGATATGCGCTCGCCGCCCAGCAGTTGCTGCCCGCCCTCTGCAGGTCGCTCGGCGAATGGTCGGCCGACTCGGACGTCGAACCCGCACTGGAGTCGCGGACGGGCGAGGACTCCCTGTTGGCGCGGGTCGGCGGGATCACGCGGTTGTGGCGGCGGACGACGGGCGTACCCGCGCCGATCGTCGCTTCGGTGACGGGCTAGGTTCGCTCTAGCTTTCACGCTCCAGCACGCCACTGACCTAGGAGGCCGTCCATGCCCGAAGCCGTCATCGTCTCGACCGCCCGTTCGCCGATCGGCCGCGCGGTCAAGGGATCCCTCGCCACCATCCGCCCAGACGATCTGGCCGCGCAGATGGTGCGCGCGGCCCTGAACAAGGTTCCCTCCCTGGACCCGCATGACATCGACGACCTGATGATGGGCTGCGCCCAACCCGCAGGCGAGGCCGGTTACAACATCGCCCGCGCCGTCGCCGTCGAACTTGGCTATGACTTCCTGCCAGGCACCACGGTGAACCGCTACTGCTCATCGTCGCTGCAGACCACCCGGATGGCGTTCCACGCGATCAAGGCCGGCGAGGGCGACGTGTT
>NZ_JAEMTA010000048.1 GCF_016462545.1 Mycolicibacterium sp.
GCGCGCAGCCCAAACGCCAACAACCGCACCACCATCCGCTCATCGGTCTCACTGGGATGACGGGCCACGGTCAACGTGTGATCGGCGTAGTAACCGTGATCGACGTCGGAGACACCAAGTTCGACCTTGAACACTGTTGCAGAAAGGGCCACGTCATAGTGTCCACCCCGGTCGTGCTCGCCGAGTAGTCAGGCCGCCGTGCTTGCCGTCGGATCGAGTCGCCACCGATAGACCCCGAGACTCAGTGAACCCATTTCACCTCGGAGGTGTTGCACCCGCAACACCGCGAATCACGCCAAAACACGCTCGTTAATTCGCCGTCGCGACCGAGAGCAGAGGCATAGCCTGATCGTCGGGTCACGACGACGCTCACGGGCGAGCTGCGTGACTCGAACGAACAGTCGGGCGAAAGGCCATCTCGTGCAGCAGAACTCTGCGTCCACCAGCCCCCACCTCGGACGTTCGCTTGGTCTGTGGGCGATCGTCGGCCTCGGCCTCGGCTACATGACCCCGATGACGGTGTTCGACACCTTCGGCATCGTGTCGGGCGAGACCGATGGCGTGGTCCCTCTCGCCTACATCGTCGCGCTGATAGCGATGGTGTTCACCGCCATCAGCTACGGCCGGATGACGCGGGTCTATCCATCGGCGGGATCGGCGTACACCTACGCCTCCGAGGTGATCCATCCCAACGTCGGATTCCTCGTTGGCTGGTCCTCGCTGCTCGATTATCTGTTGCTACCGATGGTCAACGCCGTCATCGGCCGGATCTACTTCGAGTCGTTCTTTCCCGACGCGCCGTCGTGGATATTCGTCCTCGGCTACGTCGCCGTCGTCACCGCGCTCAACGCGTGGAGCATCAAGGGCACGTCGAACATCAACGGCGTACTCGTCGTCTTCCAGGTCGTGCTCATCGCCGTGTTCATCGTGCTCACGTACAACTCCATCCGCAACGGCCTGGGCCAGGGCACGGTATTCACGCTCGAACCCCTTTATCACGCCGGCGTGAACATGGGCGCCGTCGCGGCGGGCGCCACGGTGGTGTGCTTCTCGTTCATCGGATTCGATGCGATCACGATGTACAGCGAGGAGGCCAAGTCGCCGAGCACCGTGCCGAAGGCGATCGTCCTCGCGCTGCTGATCGGCGGCGCGATCTTCTTCCTCGGCGCGTGGTTCGCCCAGGCCGCCTTCCCCACGCTCGACGGCTTCGAGGTCACCGACGACACGCTTCCGGAGCTCGCGCTGAAGGTGGGCGGCGAGTTCTTCAAGATTCTGTTCGTCTCAGCCGCCCTGGCGGCCATGTTCGCGTCGAGCTTGTCCTCGCATGCGAGCGTCTCGCGAATGATCTACGTGATGGGACGCAATGGCACGGGCCGGATTCCGCGTTACCTGTCGTACATCCACCCGAAGTTCCTGACCCCCCTGCACGCGGTGCTCATCGTCGGCGCCGTGTCGCTGCTGGCCGTCAAGTTCACGCTCGAGTTCGTGTCGTCGATGATCAACTTCGGCGCTCTGATCGCGTTCACGGTCGTCAACCTGACCGTGCTCCTGTACTTCGCCATCCGTCAGAAGAAGCGAAACACGCCGACCGAGATCTTGACGAACATCGTGCTGCCGATCATCGGTATGTCGCTGACGGCGGTGCTGTGGCTCAACCTGCACTTCGATGCGTTGCTCTACGGCGCGATCTGGTTCGTCGTCGGCGTCATAGTGCTGGTCTACGCCACTCGCGGACTGCGCAATCCGCTCACCATGAAGATCGAGGAGGAGACCCTCGCCGAGGAGGGCACCCCGATCCCGCACATCGAGCACGCCAAGAGGGGCAGGTCGCAATGAAACTCGTCGTTGGCTATCTCGCGACATCCGGTGGCGCGGACGCCGTTTCACTCGGTGTTCGGTTGGCCCGCACACTCGGTGCCGACCTGGAACTGCGGATGGTCGTGGCCCCCGACGACGTGACCACACCGCGCGTCACGTCGGACAAGTTCCAGGACGTGCTTGCCGAACAGGGTTCCGAGTGGCTCGACGAGGCAAGGCGCCTGGTACCCGATGACGTCAAGGCTCAGGGTGCGGTGCTCGTCGGGGACTCGGTCGCCGGTGCACTCAGTGCAGAGGCACTTCGGCTCGACGCCGAGGCCATCGTGGTCGGCGGATCGGGGGGTGGTTTGGTGAGGAGCCTGTCGCTCGGCTCCCTCGTCGATGACCTGCTGCACTTTGCGCCGGTCCCCGTGGCCGTGGCTCCGCGAGGCACCCGAAACTCCGACCTGCCACGCGTGCGTAGCGTCACGTGCGCCATTGGTGATCGTCCCGGCGCGGGCCGACTCCTCGACACCGCCGTGCGGGCGAGCAAGGCGACCGGGGCGCCGCTGCGATTGGTATCGCTCGTCGCACTGGACGAACACGGCGAGGAGGGTGTCGAGGCGGCCCGCAAACACGCCAACGACGCCCTCGCATCCGCGCAGGCGGCCCTGCCGAAAGGCTCCAACGTGACCGCCGTCGTCGCCAACGGCGCGACGATCGAGGCCGCCGTCGAAGATCTCGACTGGCAGGACGGCGATCTCTTGATGCTCGGCTCCAGCCGGTTGGCCCCGCCCCGCCGACTCTTCATCGGTTCCACGGCCGCCAGGATCCTGCGGGTCCTACAAGTGCCGATCATCGTGACTCCGGGTGACGAAGAGTCGACCTGACGGGTTGGCAACCGCACCATCATCGCGCGACGCCAGTTCGCAACCGTGAGGCCGCCGTTCGGCAGGTCAGTGCATGGACGACGATGGGACGATGGGTCATCTAGAGGTCGCGCACGTCGACTACTACTTGCCCGATGGGCGGCTGTTGTTGGCGGATGCGAGTTTCCGTGTCGAGCAGGGCTCGACGATGGCCCTGGTCGGGCCGAACGGGGCCGGTAAGTCCACGCTGATGCGCCTGGTCGTCGGGGAGCTGCAGCCCGACGAGGGCACGATCACCACCAGCGGTGGTCTTGGGGTCATGCCACAGTTCATCGGTTCTGTGCGTGACGATCGGACGGTCCGCGACCTGCTCGTCGCGGTTGCTCGCACGACCATCGTGGCGGCGGCGAAAGCGGTCGACGCCGCGGAGTTGGCGATCATGACTCGCGACGACGAGGGCGCCCAGATGGCGTACGCACAGGCGCTGAGCGACTGGGGTGACGCCGGCGGGTACGACTCGGAGAACCTCTGGGATGTATGCACGGTGGCGGCCCTCGGCATGCCATACGACAAGTGTCAGTGGCGGCAGGTGGCCACTCTGTCCGGCGGCGAGCAAAAGCGCCTCGTCCTCGAGGCGCTTCTTCGCGGCCCCGACGAGGTATTGCTGCTCGACGAGCCGGACAACTACCTGGACGTACCGGGCAAGCGCTGGCTGGAGGAGGAGCTGAAGAGAAGCACCAAGACGGTGCTCTTCGTCTCGCATGACCGAGAGCTACTGTCGGTGGCCGCCGACGCGATCGTCAGCGTCGAACCGACGCCCAGCGGTTCGGACGTGTGGGTCCACGGTGGCGGATTCGCGTCCTTCCACGAGGCACGTGAGCGGCGGTTCGAGCGGTTCGATGAGCTCCGCCGGCGCTGGGACGAGAAGCACGCCCAGTTGAAGAAGCTCGTCCTCGACATGCGCGGGTACGCCGGTCGCAGTGATGCGATGGCGTCCCGGTACGCGGCGGCCCAGACCCGGTTGCGGATGTTCGAGGAGGCCGGTCCGCCGCCGGAGCCACCGCGCAAGCAGGACATCAAGATGCGGTTGCGCGGCGGTCGCACCCGACTGCGCGCCGTCACGTGCCAGAACTTGGGCTTGACCGGTCTGATGGACCCGTTCAGCTTGGAGGTCTTCTACGGCGAGCGGGTCGCGGTGCTCGGCTCCAACGGATCCGGGAAATCGCATTTCCTGCGGCTGCTGGCCGGCGAGGACGTCGCCCATACGGGTACGTGGAAGCTCGGCGCGCGGGTCGTTCCCGGATTCTTCGCTCAAACCCACGCCCACCCCGAGCTGGAGAAGCGCACCTTGGTCGAGATTCTGTGGGAGGTGCACGCCAAGGGCCGAGGTGCGGCGATGAGTGCGCTGCGTCGCTACGAGTTGGAACAGCGGGGCGACCAGCCCTTCGGCAAGCTCTCGGGCGGCCAGCAGGCCCGCTTCCAGATTCTGCTGCTGGAGCTACAAGGTGCGACCGCGTTGCTGCTCGACGAGCCCACCGACAACCTTGATTTGGAGTCCGCCGAGGCCTTGCAGGAGGGCCTCGAGCTCTACCAGGGCACGGTGTTGGCGGTAACCCACGACCGCTGGTTTGCCCGCACCTTCGATCGCTTTCTAGTCTTCGGCACCGACGGGAGCGTCCGCGAGACTACCGAACCCGTCTGGGACGAGGCCCGCGTCAAGCGGGCCCGCTGAAACCTCAAGGAGCCGTTGGTGAAACGGTCTGATGCCGAGGCCTATGCCGAAGCTTGCCGGTAGGTTGCTGCCGAACCAATTCGCCCAGTGCCGATTTCGCACTTGTTAGCCTCTCGCCATGCCACGAAGATTGACTGACGAACAGATTGAGGCGTTTCTCGATAGCCGACCCGGCTGGGCGATGCTGAGCACGATCGACGAGGAGGGATTCCCGCACACGGTGCCCCTGGGATACTTTCGGCTCGGCCGCGACATCATCATGGGTGTGCGTGACGGGACGCGCAAGGTAGCCAACATCGAAGGCAACCAGAACGTCAGTGTCATGCTCGAAGACGGCTCGAGCATGGCAGATATCCGGGGAGTGATGTTCCAAGGTCACGCCCGCATCGTTCGCGAACCACGCGAAACACTCGAGCTCGCGAGAGAAGGTGCCCGAGCACGGGGCGTGCCAGAGACCGAATGGCCCACCGCACCAAGACCGGGCGCCACCTACATCCGCGTGACACCGGTGAGAACTTTGTCCTGGAACTACGCAACGTCAACGTCAGAGCAGGATTAGCGACGCTGGCGCACGATCTCCAGTGCTTCCACGCTGGACGACACCAACGCACGCGACCGCGTAGTCGCCGCCCACCCGGCCCCGGCCGGAGGCAAGAAACTGTGAGGGACAATGGTTTTCGCGATGGAAGGTGACGCCATCGCCACCGCCAGGATGGTGATGCAGCTGGTGGAGGCGGGTCGGTTCACCGATGTTCACGAGCTGTTCGCCCCGGCGGTGCGCGAGATGGTCTCGGCAGACGCAGTACGTGACTCCTGGCAGGTATTGATCGCGACGCAGGGGCCGATCACCGTGGTCGGTGCACCGGTGAGAGAGTCCGCTGGCCCGAGCAGCACGATCGTGAAGTTTCCCGTGACCTCCGCAAGTGGCGGATTCGCCGTGCTCGTGGAGATCGACCAGGGGGGCGGCCTGCACGGTCTGCAATTCGCGCCGCCCGAGGCGGCCGAGCCGGTGCAGCCCTGGCAACTGCCGTCCTATGCAGACCCGGCCACCTTCACCGAACACGACGTCACGATCGACTGCGCGCCGTTGGCGACACCAGGCACGCTGAGCCTGCCGGACTCGCCGCAACCCGCGCCGGCGGTGGTCCTGCTCGCCGGTTCCGGACCCGCTGACCAGGATGCGACGCTCGGCCGCAACAAGATTCTCAGGGACCTCGCGTGGGGTCTGGCGAGCCGGGGAATCGCGGTGCTGCGCTTCGACAAGGTCACCTACACCTACCGCGGCAAGCTGGATGTCACCACTTTCACCGTGGTCGATGAATACGTGCGGCCAGCGATCGCGGCGGTTCGACTGCTACGCGAACACCCTCTGGTCGACCCGGCGCGGGTCTTCGTGCTCGGTCACAGCCAGGGCGGCACCATGGCCCCGCGTATCGGGGCCGCGGAACCGTCCGTCGCCGGGCTGATCGTACTGGCCGGCGCTACCCAGCCCCTGCACCACACGTTGGTGCGCCAGTATCGTTATCTCGCAACGCTTCGCGGGCCTGGGGCAGACCCTGACGCTGATCCGGCCATCCAGACGGTCACGAGGCAGTGCGCGCTCGTCGACAGCCCCGACCTCTCACCATCCACACCACAGCATCTGTTGCCACTCGGCGTGCCCGCCCCGTACTGGCTCGATTTACGCAGTTACGACCCGGTGGCGGTGGCCGCGGAGCTGGACACGCCGATGCTCATAATGCAGGGCGGCCGCGACTACCAGGTCACCGTCGCCGACGACCTCATCGGCTGGCAGACCGGCCTGGCCGATCATCGCGACGTCACCATCCGCATCTACCCCGCGGACAACCACCTGTTCTTCACCGGCTCCGGACCGTCCACACCGGACGAATACGGACCGGCCCAACACGTCGATGACGCGGTCGTCATCGACATCGCGCAATGGGTCACCAGCGCGGACCATGACCCACGAGACCGACCGTCGACGGCGCGACACCGAGGCATCCAGCGGAACGGGTGAGTCGCTCCCCGACGGCCCAAACTGCCAGCAACGACCATGCGAGGCGAGACGACGATCCCACAGGTCGTGACGATCGTTCGTGGGCGTCAGCTTCATCCCAAACGAGTCCGCCGCGGAGATCGACTACCTGGGCATCTCCAGTTTGGAGACCTTCATGCGGACCCCTCCGATCGTGAGGCGACCACATCTGGCACCCGTGGTGGTTTGACCGTGCCCCTAGGGCATGCGGTGAAGTGGCCACGTGAACACTGGACCGGTGATCCCTCGAGCCGTCGATGTGCTCCGGACGGTCGCACTCCTTGATTCGATGCGCCGCCTCTCCCGTTCACGTGCGGTTCCGTGTCAGGCACGACGTGGAAGGAAACGATGAACGTCCATGGCTCGGGTGATCGTGCGATGAGAAGCCACCCGATCACCGCCGACCTCCTGCGCGGTCTGGCCGAGCTGGAACGGACGGAGCGGGGGTGGCTGCCCCACCGGCTCCCGGCCCGAGCCCGCGCACAATGCGCCGACCCCCAACTCGCAGCCGTGGAGGCACAACCCTCCGGCGTGCGACTGGCGTTCCGCACCCGCGCCACCACCGTGGAACTCGATCTGCTCCGCACGCGCACGATTCTGTTGGGGGTGCCGGACCGCCCGGACGGCACAGTCGACCTACTCATCGACGGGCACCTCACACGGCAGATGGTGACGGCCGGTGGCGAAGTGGTGCGAGTCGACCCCGCTACGGGACACACCGAGAGTGAGCGCGGCTCCGTTGGAACCGTGCGGTTCACCGGACTGAACGCAAAGAACAAGGACGTCGAGATCTGGCTGCCGCACTACGAGCGCACCGAGATCGTCGCCCTGCGTACCGACGACGCAATCACGCGCACACCACACTCTGGCCGCCGGGTATGGCTGCATCACGGCAGCTCCATCAGCCAGGGCTCCAACGCAGCGAGCCCCAGTACCACGTGGCCCGCGGTGGCCGCCGCACTCGGTGGGGTGGAACTGATCAACCTCGGGCTGGCGGGCAGTGCGATGCTCGACCCGTTCACCGCACGCACGATGCGCGACACGCCCGCCGACGTCATCAGCATCAAGATCGGCATCAATCTCGTCAACGGTGACGTGATGCGGGTGCGGGCGTTCGGGCCTGCGGTTCACGGGTTCTTGGACACGGTGCGCGACGGTCACCCCGACAGCCCGCTACTCGTCATAGGTCCGCTGTACTGCCCTATTCACGAAAATACCCCCGGGCCAGGTGCTTTCGACGTCGAGGCACTTGCCGCCGGGCAGATCCGGTTCAACGCTACCGGCGACCCCGCCGACGCGACCCGCGGCCGACTGACATTGTCCGTAGTCCGGGACCAGCTGACCGAGATCATGGCCGCACGGGCCGTCGACGACCCTCAGCTGTACTACCTCGACGGCCAAGAGCTGTACGGCACCGACGATTTCGCCGACCGCCCGCTGCCCGACAACCTGCACCCTGACGCCTCGACCCATGAGATCATTGGCCAGCGCTTCGCCCGTTTGGCCTTCTCGCCGCAAGCGCCGTTCGGCCGATGACCGGTGCGGGCCTCTGGGTCTCGCGGCCGACGAGGCTGAGACAGACCCCGGCGTTCGTGGGTTGTCGACCGCCATATCCGGGTAGCCGACTGCGCGCCGGAATGCGTTCCAGCCGAACGACTTCTCCGGCCGGTCTGAATGATCGCCGCGGGTAGAGACATGTGGCAGGGGATCCCCTCGACGAGGTCCATCCCGCGTTGAGGGAGGAAGGGGACGCGCCGGAGTGCGTCTACCGCTGGACTGTCACAGAACGGTTTCGGCGGCCGCGCCCCCCTCGGTGCTCAGTGCCCGCGCGACGGCCGACCGCCACCCTGCCGCCTCGCGCCTGCGCACACGCGCATCCATGTCCGGGTACCACGCCGCGGCGACGTGGCGGTGGGCACGCAGCGCTGCGCGATCCGGCCAGTAACCGACCGTGAGCCCGGCGGCGTAGGCCGCACCCAGCGACACCGTCTCGGATACGAAGGGGCGCAGCACCGGTACGTCGAGCACGTCGGCGACGAACTGCATGAGCAGGTGATTCGACGTCATCCCTCCGTCGACGGCCAATCGTGCGAGCGGTATCCCCGAATCGATCGTCATCGCGTTCACCACCTCCCAGGTCTGCCACGCGACCGCCTCGAGTACGGCGCGCGCGAGGTGCCCGCTGGTGATGTACGCCGTCAGCCCGACCACGATGCCGCGAGCCTCCGAATCCCAATGCGGGGCGAAGATTCCGGAGAACGCGGGCACGATGTAGCAGCCGCCGTTGTCCTCGACGGTCCGCGCCAGCGTCTCGATCTGGGGTGCCGTTGCGATGACGCCGAGCGAGTCGCGGATCCACTGGACCAGCGAGCCGGCGACCGCGATCGGCCCCTCCAGCGCATACATGGTCTCCACTCCCGGTGCCGCGTAGGCGACCGTGGACAGCAGGCCGTGGTCCGACCGGACGATGGAGGAGCCGACATTCATGAGGAGGAAGGCGCCGGTTCCGAACGTACATTTGGCGTCGCGGGGTTCGAAGCACAGCTGTCCAAACAACGCGGCCTGCTGATCGCCGAGCGCCGCGGCGATGGGCACCCCGGGAAGCACCGTCGCGCAGCGGCCATACACCTCACCGTTCGACACGACCCGCGGCATCATTGCCTCCGGAATGTCGAACAGCGCCAACAGCTTCGAACTCCATTGCAACGTATGCAGATCCATCAGGAGCGTTCTGCTGGCGTTGGTCACGTCGGTGACGTGCACGCCCCCCTTTGGCCCGCCGGTGAGATTCCAGATCAACCACGATTCGAGGGTGCCGAACAGGACATCGCCCTTGCGTGCGCGTGACTCGAGTCCGCGGATGTTGTCGAGAAGCCACCGCAATCGCGGCGCAGCGAAGTAGGTGGCCGGATCGAGTTCGGCGATTCGACGGAAATCCGCTGCGTGAGAAGCAATTTGGTCGACTACCGGACCAGACCGGGTGTCCTGCCAAGTAATTGCCGGCGCCACCGGTCGTCCCGTCCGGCGATCCCAGACCACCGTGGTCTCCCGCTGATTGGCGATACCGAGGGCGACGACGTGCGATTTGTCCAGTCCGGCCGCCTTCAACGCCTCGGGGACGATGCGACGCACGTTGCGCCACAGCTCGAGGGCATCCTGTTCGGCCCAGCCAGGCTGCGGAAAGCTCTGACGCTGCTCACGCTGGGCGATGGCGTGCATCCGGGCGCGCTGGTCGAACACCATGCAGCGCGCGGACGTCGTGCCGAGGTCGATCGCCACGATCACCCGTTGCTCGCTCACCGAGCGGACTCCAGCGCCAGCATCACCGCTGCGCCCGCGCGTCGCAGTTCCTCGAGCAGATCATCCCGTGGTGTGCCGTCACTGCGCAGCAACTCCTCGGGCACCCCACGCACCGCCATCGCCGCCACCGTCGAGCGGCGACCGTGCACGGGTACCGCGATGTCGGCGGAGTCCGGGTCATACTCGCCGTCGGCCGTCGCCACCCCTTCCGCCCTGATCCGCGCCACCGTCGCGGCCAGCCGGGCCCGATTGGTCGACGTCTTGCGGGTCAGTCGGTCCAACGTGAGATTGCGCAGAAGTCGTTCGCGCAGTGGCGAATACGCGAGCACCAGCTTGCCGCACCCGGTGGCGTGGAGAGGAAGGCGTTCACCGACCCGCAGCGTTTGACGCCTGTCGTCCGGACGGAACACGTGATGCACGATCTCAGCCTCCTGACCATCGAGCATCGTCATCAGCACCTCGAGGCCCGTACTCAGGGCCAGCGCGTCCGCCCACGGCATGGCCGCCGAACGCAGGTCGTTGCCGTCCAGTTCGACGATCTCGTGGGAGACCAGGCGCGGACCCGGCGAGTAGTCGCCACTGTCGGCGTCCTGGTCCAGGTACTCCAGGTCGACGAGGGTGCGCAGGATGCCATGGGTCGTGGTCTTGGACAGACCCACCTCCTGAGCGATCTCGCGCAACTGCAGCGCCCGGCCACTGCGTTCGACGAGGTCGATCATGGCGGTGGCGCGTGCGATTGCCTGGATGGGACCGGGCATGACGACGCTCCTGACTGACCATCGAGGTCATTGAGACGGGGGCCACTGCGCCTCGTTCGACATTGTCGAACACCGGCGGTTGATGCGCGTCACGTTACGTCCTTACGTTCGCATCACGCCACAAATCGAGTTCCCGTTTCCAGGGACGTCCCGACACATACACGGAGGAGTCAAGATGAAGACGCGACATCCACTACTCGGCGAACTATCCGGGGAGATGATCGGTACCGCGATACTGGTCCTGTTCGGCTGCGGGGTCGTCGCCCAAGTCGTGACCGGAGGGTTCCCCGACTCGGTCAGCTCCGGTGACCACAACTCGATCGCGTTCGGCTGGGGCCTCGGCGTGACGATGGCCGTCTTCGTCGCGGGCCGCATCAGCGGTGCCCACCTCAATCCCGCGGTGACCGTGGCGCTTACGGTCTTCCGCGGATTCGACCGGCGAAAAGCGTTGCCGTTCATCGGGGCTCAGATGGTAGGGGCGCTAGTGGGCGCGTTCATCGTCCGCTTCGTCTACGCCGACCAGATCAACGCCGTGGATGCCGGCCACACCAAGGCTACCCAGGGCATCTTCTCCACCTCACCGGGCGAGGGCGTCTCGGTGCTGACGGCATTCTCCGATCAGATCGTCGGTACTGCACTCCTCGTCATCGTGATCTTCGCCCTGACCAGCGCCGTCAACAACCCGCCACTAGCCAACACCGCGCCCCTCATCATCGGTCTGCTGGTGGTCGCCATCGGCATGGCGTGGGGTACGAACGCCGGCTACGCCATCAACCCCGCACGCGACTTCGGTCCTCGGCTGGCGTCCTGGATCACCGGCTACCAGGAGGCGATGTTCTCGGCCAACGGCCCCGAACTGTACTTCTGGGTTCCCCTCGTCGCCCCGATCATCGGCGGCCTGATCGGCGGTGCGCTGTTCGTCTACTGCATCGAGCGGTTCCTGCCCGCCGACGCTGAGCAGCCCCAAGAAATCGGCGTCGAGAAAGCCGCCGCGCTTCCCGAACGCTGAATCGCCCGCACCGAAACTCCAACCGCAACAGAAAGGTCAGTCCCCATGCCCGAGTTCATCGGATCCGTCGACCAAGGCACCACCAGCACCCGCTTCATGGTCTTCGACCACGGCGGCAACGTAATAGCTGCACACCAGCTCGAACACGAACAAATCATGCCCAAAGCCGGCTGGGTGGAGCACAACCCCGTCGAGATCTGGGAACGCACCTCCTCGGTCATCCAGACGGCGCTCGGCAAGGCCGGATTGGGCAGCAGTGACCTTGCGGCTCTGGGCATCACCAACCAGCGCGAGACCACGGTGGTGTGGAACAAGCGCACCGGTCGGCCGTACTACAACGCCATCGTGTGGCAGGACACCCGCACGGACCGGATCGCGAGTGCGCTGGAAGCCCAGGGCCACGGCGAGACCATCCGGCACAAGGCGGGCCTGCCGCCGGCGACCTACTTCTCCGGCGCCAAGGTCCAGTGGATCCTCGACAACGTCGACGGTGTCCGGGAGGCGGCCGAACGCGGCGAGGCACTGTTCGGCAACACCGACAGTTGGCTGCTGTGGCGCCTGACCGGAGGTAGTCACGGCGGCGTGCACGTCACCGACGTGACCAACGCCAGCCGCACCATGTTGATGAACCTGGAAACCCTGGACTGGGACGACGAACTCCTCGAACTGTTCGGGATTCCGCGGCAGATGCTTCCCGAGATCGTGCCCTCGTCCTCCCCGGAGCCGTACGGCATGACGCTGGCCGACGGGCCGCTGGGCGGCGAGGTGCCACTCACCGGCGCGCTCGGCGACCAGCAGGCGGCCACCGTCGGCCAGGTGTGCTTCGCCCCGGGCGAGGCCAAGAATACCTACGGCACCGGCAACTTCATGCTGATCAACACCGGCAACGAGCTCGTGCGCTCCTCGTCCGGACTGCTCACCACGGTCGCCTACAAGTTCGGCGACGCCGACGCCGTGTACGCACTGGAGGGTTCCATCGCCGTCACCGGATCCGCCGTCCAGTGGCTGCGCGACCAACTCGGGATCATCAGCGGCGCAGCGCAATCCGAGGTACTGGCGCGCCAGGTCGACGACAACGGCGGCGTGTACTTCGTGCCGGCGTTCTCCGGTTTGTTCGCTCCCCACTGGCGTTCCGATGCCCGCGGCGCGATTGTCGGACTGTCCCGGTACAACACCAACGCCCATCTCGCCCGCGCCACGCTGGAGGCGATCTGCTATCAGAGCCGCGACGTCGTCGACGCGATGGAGAAGGATTCCGGCGTGCACCTCGAGGTGCTCAAGGTCGACGGTGGAATCACCGCCAACAACTTGTGCATGCAGATCCAGGCCGACGTCCTCGGCGTCGACGTGGTCAAGCCCGTGGTCGCCGAGACCACCGCGCTCGGAGCCGCCTACGCGGCCGGGCTTGCGGTCGGGTTCTGGAAGGACACCGACGAGCTGCGCAAGAACTGGCTCGAGGATAGGCGCTGGCAGCCGGAATGGACCGAAGAACAGCGGCAGACCGGCCACGCCCAGTGGAGCAAGGCCGTCGAGCGCACGCTCGACTGGGTGGACGTCAGCTGACCAACCACCGGCATCCCGACATCGTCAAACTCCGAAAGGCCAAGTGTAATGCAATCATTCCCACTCTCTCCGCTCAACCGTGATGCGGCACTCGCCGACATGGCGGACGCACCCCTGGACATTCTGATCATCGGCGGCGGCGTGGTCGGCGCCGGCGCAGCCCTCGACGCCGCCACCCGCGGTCTGAGGACCGGGCTGGTTGAGGCGCGCGACCTCGCCTCCGGAACGTCGAGCCGCTCCAGCAAGCTGATCCACGGCGGGCTGCGCTACCTGGAGATGCTCGACTTCGGTCTGGTCGCCGAAGCGTTGTCCGAGCGCGGCCTGATGCTCGACAAACTGGCACCGCACCTGGTCAGGCCGGTGAAGTTCCTCTACCCGCTCAAGCACCGGGGATGGGAGCGGCTGTACCTCGGCGCCGGACTGACGCTCTACGACGCGATGTCCAAGGCGTCCGGCCACGGTGCCGGAATTCCGTTGCACCGGCACATGACTCGTCGCGGCGCGCTGCGCGCAGCCCCGTCGCTGAAGAAGGACGCGCTCGTGGGCGCCCTCCAGTACTACGACGCCCAGGTGGACGATGCCCGGCACACCATGACGATCGCCCGCACCGCGGCCGCCTACGGTGCGCGGGTCGCGACCCGCACCCGTGTAGTCGACCTGATTCGTGAGGGCGAGCGAGTCACCGGTGCCCGTGTCGTAGACCTGGAATCCGACCGCACGTACACGATCCTGGCGCGCCAGGTCATCAACGCCACCGGGGTGTGGACCGACGACACCCAGACGCTGGCCAACGAGCGCGGCCAGTTCCACGTGCGCTCGAGCAAGGGCATTCACTTGGTGGTGCCGCGCGACCGCATCCGCTCGTCGACCGGGATCATCCTGCGGACTGAAACGTCGGTGCTGTTCGTCATCCCCTGGGGACGGCACTGGATCATCGGCACCACCGACACCGACTGGTCCTTGGACAAGGCGCACCCCGCGGCCAGCCAGAAGGACATTCGCTATCTGCTCGACCAGGTGAACTCCGTGCTGCGGGCGCCGCTCACCGAGGCCGACGTCCAGGGGGTGTTCGCAGGACTGCGTCCGCTGCTCGCGGGCGAGCGTGACGACACGTCGTCCCTGTCACGGGAACACGCTGTCGCGCATAGTGTTCCGGGCCTAGTGGTGATCGCCGGCGGGAAGTACACCACCTACCGGGTGATGGCCATGGATGCAGTCGACGAAGCCGTGCACGGGCTGGGGGAGACCTTCGACCGTCGGATCCCGGGCTGCATCACCGACGACGTCCCGCTGCTGGGGGCCGAGGGATACCGGGCGATGTGCAACGCACGAACGCAGTTGGCCGCAGAGTCCGGCCTGAACGAGGCGCGCATCGCCGCGCTGCTCAACCGGTACGGCTCGATGACCGGCGAGGTGCTCGCGCTGATCCGGGAGGATCCGTCGCTGGGTGCACCCCTGACGGCCGCCGACGACTACCTGCGTGCCGAGGTCGTGTACGGCACCACCCACGAGGGCGCCCTGCATCTCGACGACGTGCTGTGCCGGCGGACGCGCATCTCGATCGAGACGTTCGATCGTGGCACCGAATCCTGTTCGGAGGTGGCCGATCTGATGGCGCCGGTGCTGGGCTGGTCCGACGAGCAGAAGGATCGCGAGATCGCGCACTACCTGGCCCGGGTGGCCGCCGAGCGAGAGAGTCAGTCGATGCCCGACGACGAGACCGCCGACGGTGCGCGACTCGGCGCCGCCGACATCGTGCCGGTCAGTTGAGTGTGCGCTTCGCGAATACGGCGCGCGCCGAGCGCTCTTGCAGTCCGGGGGGACGACTCGTGTCGGCGAACTCGTGTACGCGGCAACCGCTTCGTCGAAGAGTTCCTTCTTGCCACCGAAGGCGTTGTACAGGCTTGGCGCCGAGATTCCCATTACCTCGGTGAGGTCACGGACCGTGGTGCGCTCATAGCCCCTCTCCCAGAACAGATATAGGGCTTTGACCAGTGCCTGTGCACGGACGAACTCCGGCGGACGTGCCATCCGCCCATCGTACGAGTGCGGCTCTGCTCTACTTCGACGCCTTCCGGCAGCCAAGCAACTTCTCCGGCCCGTCTGAACACATCACCGCCAGTGGAGATCTGTGGCAGGGGATCCCCTCAGGGTGTGGCGTCGATCCCGCTGATGGTGAGTTCGAACGGGCCCTGTTGTTCGTCGAGAATGTAGATCGACACCTGGTCGATGGTCGACGGGTCCAGAGTCTGTGGTGCGTCGGGTGCGGGATCGAGGCGCATGCCAACCGGCTGGAAGCCCTCGATCGGCAGGTCGTAGATCCGCCGGACGCCGTCCTCGGTGGGGAAGCGTTGGATGTAGGACCATGGCTGCCCGGCAGCGCCCACCTTCAACACGTAGGTCTTGCCGTCGCCCAGAGCGCGTACGCGAAACGACGTGGCGCCCGATGCTCGTCGCCCGATGTCGGGGTCCTGCGGACTGCGGGCGGAGGCGAACCCGCCGTTGTTCTCGAGCGAGATGTTGCCGGAGAACACGAGGCCACCGTCGCCGAACGTGACCCTCGAGGTGGACATGCCGCCCATGACGGGGTCGTTGACCGTCGTCCAGGCGGCCGTCTCGCCGGCGTCGAGGTCGATGAGCGCGACGTCGGGCGCATCCGGTGCGGGAGCCGCGGTGGACGAGTGAGGTGTCTCTGGCGCGTTCGTCGTCTCGTCTGCGCTGGCGGACGGATCGACGCCTCCGCACGACACGACCAGAAGTGCCGAGCATGCGAATGCGATGCCAACTAGTCCACGCTGCAACCGATGCCCTCTGAACGTGCGGGCCCACGTGCCCGCACCCCCTTGCATTGTCTTCGACATCAACACTGACTCCGATCGTCATCGATCTCGTGGCTGCGCATGGGCATGCCATCGATCACGGCATAGATGGCGGGAAGATCGGGCACCTCGTCGACGCGCAGCTTCTCGCCGCCGTCTTTTCCGATCAGCACCACGCTGAAGGCGCCTTCATCAATCCCGTACTGGCGCAACAGCCGTCGTGACTGCTCGGAGCTGATGGCTTGGCCATCGAGCGTGCTGTTGCCCTGGCTCATCACCAGGCCAAGCACCATGTCGCGAGTGACGAAGTCACACCGACTGGCCTCGATCCGGCTCAGCGTCTCGACGACCCTTGGATCGTTGACCGTGGGTGCGAACACCAGCAGCGGACGACGTTGCCAGCGATAGTCGCTGAGTTCGGCAGCCATGGCGGTTACTGATCCGAGCGCACTGCTCAGTGTGAACACAATGAGAATGAGCGCCAATCGCCGAACACCGCGCTTCTCCACCATGATGATTCCCGACTGTACCGACTCGTGTTCGGTTGTCGAGAGGCATTGGTTCGTAGGCATTCCTGCTCGAACCGTAGTCGCGATCGGAGCCAGCTCCCCTGGAGTGCTTGGCAGCGCCCGACATCCGAGGAGATCGTGATGAGGGAGGTCAACCGGCCTCACTTCGTCAACGGGTCGCCGTCGACGATGTCAGTTATGACGACCTCGATGGTGTTGATGGTGGTCGTGATTTCCCCCTAGGAGGTCTTCGACGACCGTCATGGCGACATGGCGGACGTGTTCGGCGACGACGCGAAGTGCATCGCCGTAGCGAGCCGTCAGTTCGATCCGGATGCGAGCTCCCGCGTCGACCGAGTCGAGGCGCGGATCTGGGGAGATGGCGTCGAGGACCGGCAGGCGACGTACCCGGGCGACAGCTCAATCCCCATCTCAGATGCACGAGCTGGCGGGCGGTGTGAAGGACATCACCCGGGGCGGACGTTCGGTTTTGCTCACGGTCGCCGACTACATATTTGCTACACGCAGCAGCGAGCTGCGGGAAACAACGAAGGGATTCATCATGAGCTTCATCGACAAGGCGAAGAACGCGGCCGAGGACGTCGTTGGCAAGGCCAAGGAGGTCATCGGTGATGTCACCGACAACAAGGATCTCGAAGCCGAAGGCAAGAAGGACCAGGGGTCGGCCGGAGTGAAGAAGGTCGGCGAGAACATCAAGGACACCTTCAAGTAACCCAATGCCTCACCCGGCCGTAGCGGGGCGGGATCGCCGGATGCATCCGGCGACGCCCGCCCCCGCCACGGTCGTACTGATCAAGAATGTCTACCAACCCTGAAACAAGCGCCGACGCTTGATTTCTCGGAAATCATCGGAGCCTTCATCGCCCCACCGGCGATGCGGCCCCGCACCCCCCTCCGGCGATCGCCCATCGCGTCACTTCACGTGGTGGGCGGAATCGTCGCGGCAGAAAGTAGGACTTCCCATGAGTAAACGACGAGGCATCGTCAGCCGGCTCTTCGAAGGGCTCGGTCGCGTCACCTGGGGCGTCATTCGCCACAAGATCGATGAGCGACGCTCGCAGAAGAATCGCAAACGCTGACGACTGTCGAGCTGGAGGTGTCGCACCCCGCTTGACGGATTAATTCACGCAACCACTACAGAAGAAGAGAGATCATGACCACTCCTACTGCAGATCGCACCCCGACTCATCGCGCGGGGGGCTTGGCCTCCAAGTTCGCCTTGGTCGTTGCCACCCTGCTTGCCATCGCACTGCTGGTCTTCGTCCTGCAGAACACCGTTCATACGACCATCAACTTCATCGGATGGAATTTTGATCTGGCACAGGGCATTTCGTTGCTCGGGGCTGCGGTCGTCGGCGCGGTGATCGCGTTGATCGTCAGCGCTGCGATCCGCCTGCGCCGCGCCATTCGCTGACGGGCTCGGGCCAACGCGTGCGACTTCGGCAACTATCGCGTGATCTGGTCAGAAACCGCAACGGGGCCGTGAACTCGATTCGAGTTCACGGCCCGTGTGCATACGCCACCTGCGTACACCGCCCACCGTCGGTGCCAGCGAGCAGACCGCTCTCAGTGGCTCTCAGCCTCACGGACTTCGGCGTGAGTCCCGTGGTGCTCGAACGGCACGGTGTGTCGGAGCCGGTACGACGGGTTGAAGCTGAACTCGGGTAGACACTCCTCCCACCCCCGGCCGCCGCTTCCGTGTCTACGTCCCCAGTGGCGGTGAAAACTGGCTGGCTGCCGCAGCATACAACGTGTAGGGATTGCCAAGGCCGCCATACTTCTCGAGCATGGTGCTCACCACGTCCTCGGCCCCAGCCGCGGAGGCGACGGCATCGGCGAAATCGCAGATGTACTGACGTGATTCGTCGAGTATTCGCCGCGCATCGTCGTCGGGAGCGTCGAGGTCGCGGTGTCCCGCGATGATGGTCGTCGGTCCAAGCGCCTCGATGGCATCGATCGAGGCGAGCCAGTCTGCGCGGGTTGCCGGGGTCGAGCCCACCAGCCACATGTGGATGCCGTTGTATGCGATGTCCCCTGATACGACGGTGTGCAGTTCGGGGATGTGCACGATGCTGGCGGTCACCCCGTCGGCGCCCCCAATGGGGAGTACGCGAAGTGGGTGGCCGTCCAGGTCGATCTCATCTGAGTGGAGTTCGGCGGGGATCGCAGGTTCGAGGTCGAACTGTCCGTCGAACCACGACGTCCAGATGGCCAGCGTTGCGGGCTCCGTCTGCTCACGAGCTTCGGCGATCACCTCGGAGTGTGAGACCAACTGAGCCTTCGGGAACCGTTGCAGCACAGGTCCGGCCCCGAAGAAGTGATCAGCGTGTCCATGGGTGACGTAGATCAGGGATAGATGCTTGTTGGTGGTCTCGCTCACCCAGCGTGCCAGCTGTTCACCCTCGGATCGCGTCAAAAGTGCATCGACCAGGACGGCATGGGCGTTTCCCGAGATGAGCGTGGCGGTAGAGGCCGGCCAGGTGGCTTGCAGGCTGGGGTCCCAACCGGTTACGCCCCCGTGGGGGATCGGTTTGTACCCACCGGTGAAGACATCGACTGTCAGCGTCGTCGACACGGTCAACTCAGGAATCGATCGACTTCGTGGCCGAAGTCCTCGATGTGCTGGAAGAGGAATCCGTGGCCGGCGTCGCTGTACAGGACCACCTTGGCGTCCGCCAGGCGCTGTGACATGGCGTAGGTCGCGAACGAGTTGATCATGACGTCGTGGGCGCCGTTGGCGACGAGCACGGGCAGCGACAGCTCGGTGAGGCGGTCGTAGTACCCGCCGAAGCCTCCGATGGCCGTAAGCTGCGCACGGTACGTGTCGTCTTGGACGGCGGCGTGCGACTGGTTGAGCCGAAAATCCAAGCGCTGCAACGATTCCAGCCCGGCGTTTCGTGCCTTCTCGGTTTCGGGAAAGAACAAATAGAGGTAGTCCTCGTCGTCGTTGACGGCATGGGTGAGAATGTCACCGACCTTCGGACCAGGGGTTGGTTGGTCGGGCACTCCTGCCGGGGTGCTGCCGGCGACGATCAGGCGGCGCACCAAGTCCGGTGCGCCCAGGGCGATGCCCTGGGCGACGATGCCACCCAGCGACCAACCCATGACGTCGACCCGGGCGAGGCCGAGTGCGCGGATGAAGGCGATCCCACCATTGGCAAGGCCGTCGATCGTGTTCGGAGCGACACCGCTGGACAGGCTGGTGCCCCGGTTGTCGAACACGATGACCTCACGTTCGGCCGCCAGAACGTCGAGCAGTGCGGGGTCCCAGTGATCGATGGTGCCCCGCAATCGCATGCACAAGACCAGCGGAACTGTTCCACCCGCACCGAAGCGGCGGTAGTGGAAGCGCTCCCCGTCGGAGGTGCCGATGAAGAGATCCTCGGCCTTGTCGGACAGGTAATCAGACATGTTGATCATTTCCTTTGTGTGAGTGGGCTAGTCGAGCGTGATGTGAGTGAGTGCGATGGACACCACTAGTTGTTCGGGGATCGGCTGGTTGTCGGCATCGCGGACGTAGATCATCCGGGTGCGCGGCACCACGATGCCGTCGATCGCCTCGAAGTCGGATACATAGTGAGCAGCTGGCGAGCCTCCCGCGATGTCGACTTGGTAGTCACGACGCCTGATCAGGCCATCGTCGTCGATGTAGAGCACCTGGTGCGGGCTGTGGGTCGCGATGGTGTCGGGGTAGCCGACGTGGAGTCGCTGCCAGGTCTGGCCGTTCTCGGTCCACGGCTCGGCTTCCTCGGTGCGCACACCGGGCAGGGTGAGGTTGAACGGCTCGGCCGTGTAGGTCCACATGGCGTAGCCGGTGAAATAGGCCAATTGCAATGCCGTCCAGGGTGTTTCAAGGGTGTGACCGGCGAAGGAGGCGCGAGGGTCGTCGAGCATTTCGACGACGTCGCCGTCGAGCGTCTCGATTCCCACTCGATCTGGCGTGTACGCGGTCTTGAGGTTGGATGAGGTGAACGGGCACAGGGAGGTGCGCTGATTCTTGATCCACACGGTGATGTCACCGTCGTCGACGATCCCGGGAACCTGTTTGATGTCCCAGATGGCTCCGCCGAAGCGTTTGTGTGCGCTGACCGACGTCAGCTGATTCCAGCGGTCGATGCCGCCGTAGGCCTGCAGGGTCTTCTGGAGTAGGTCGGTCATGGGATGCCCTTCAGCGTCCGAGGAACTGGCGGATGTGGTGGCCGAAGTCGACGGGGTGCTGGTCGAGGAAGCCGTGGCCGGCGTCGGGGTAGATGCGCAGTTGCGCACCTCGGATCCGTTCGGCGAGCAGGTAGCTGTTCTTGGTCGACATCATGGTGTCGTTGTCGCCGTTGGCCACAAAGGTGGGCTGCGTGATGGCCGACAAGCGCTCCAGCTTCGAGGAGTCGGGGATACCCCAGGTCATGAGCGCCTGATATTGGGCGTCGCGGCAGGCCAGCGTGGTCTCGATGTCGCGGTCCGCGGCGCGGGCGTGGGTGCGGGCCAGGTATTCCCAGCCGCACTGGACGCTGGCGTCCGATCCGGAGAAGAACAGGGCGATGAAGTTCTCCGCGGTGATGGCGTCACCGCATGCGTAGGCGAAGACGTCGTCGGACCAGCGGTGCAGATCCGGTGCGCCTTGGGGGGCGGTGCGGCAAGTACTAGGCGTCGCGGCAGCCGGGGCCGAATCAAGGCGATCTCTTGGGCGATGTGTCCGCCGAGTGAGAATCCCAGCAGGTCAACCGTCGTGAGGTCGAGTGCGTCGAGGAACCGCAGGGCGCCACGTGCCATGTCCGTGACGTTGTCTGGCGTGGTTCCGGTGGACCTGCCCACACCAGGCAGATCGACGGTGATCACCTCACGGTCTGCGGCCAGTACGTCCAGCAGCGCAGGGTCCCAGTAGTCGAGGTTGCCGCGGAAGTGCTGGAGCAGCACCAGTGGTGGCAACGTTGCCGAGGGCGTCCCAATCCGGCGGTAGGCCAGGGTTTCGCCAGCCACGCCGAGCTGCAGGTTGGGCGCGAGGGCAGCCCCCGTGTCCTGTGTGATGGTCGTCATCGTGCTGTCTCCCTAGAGCTGTCGGTTCAACCGTCGTCGACCACGCTGGCAGGCCGCGCCTCATTCCTGTATCCGTCAGATGACTACCGCTTCATCGGGTACGGACTGTGGTGCGTCCCCGGCGGGCTCGCAGTTGCCGGGCAGGTTTGGTAGTCATCTGACCTATGGCATTGCCCGCGGCGCTCGCCGCACACTGATGCTTCTGCCTGGATTACGCCGTGGAAATTGGATTGGAGCGCGCGTGCCGTACCTCAGTGGCTCGGATGGAACGCAACTCTTCTACAAGGAATGGGGAAGTGGGCCGGCCGTAGTGTTCTGCCATGGCTGGCCACTGAGCGCTGATGCCTGGGACGTCGAGCTGAAGTTACTGGCCGACAACGGATATCGCGCCATTGCTCACGACCGGCGCGGCCACGGGCGGTCAGAACACACGTGGGCGGGTAACGACATGGATACCTATGCGGCCGATCTCGCAGCAGTGATCGACGGCCTGGGATTGTCGAGCGTCGTCGTGGTGGGGCACTCGACTGGCGGCGGAGAAGCCCTGCGTTATGCGGTGCGCCACGGTGCAGGACGGGTGCGGAAAGTGGTTACCATCGGCGCTATTGCACCGGTGATGGTGCAATCTGCAGCCAACCCGGAGGGCACTCCCCTCGCGGCGTTCGATGACATGCGCGCCCGCGTGCAGGCCGACCGTTCGCAGTACTGGAAGGAATTGGCCTGGGAGTTCTACGGTTTCAACCGCGACGGAGCGGAGGTGTCGCAGGGGCTGATCGACCACTTCTGGCTGCAGGGTATGCAGGCGGGCCTGGCGTCGGCCTACGACTGTGTCAAGGTGTTCTCGGAGACCGACTTCACCCAGGACCTGAAGGCTCTGGACGTCCCGATCCTGATTGCCCACGGCGATGACGATCAGATCGTCCCCATTCACGACGCAGCATCGAAGGCCATCGAAATGGTCCGGTACGGCTCATTGCGCGTGTATCCCGGTGCATCGCATGGCATTCACGGTGACTATCAGCAGCAGTTCGGCCGCGACCTGCTCGACTTCATCGAGACCTGAGCTCTACCAGGGCGACCTGCGACGAACGCACGCGCTGGCCATCTGAGCCGCGGAATATGATGCCGACCGGCTCACCGGTGGAAGAGTCGACGAAGCGGTAATCGTTGCTGTGCGCCCGGGCCAGGTGGACATGGCCCCACTGGCCGATCGCCGCAATCGCGGGGATCAGCGCGTGCCCGGCTTTGGTCAAGACGTAGCGGCTTCTCCTGCGATCGCCGGGGTTCTGATATTCGACCAACTCGAGAACGCCGGCATCCACCAGTTCGCCGAGACGGGCACTCAAGACATCGGACGCGGCACCAAGCTGTTCGCGGAACTCGGAGAACCGGGACCGGCCCAAGAAAGCTTCGCGAAGGATCAGCACGGCCCACGGCTGGCCCAGAATCGACATGGTGCGCGCAATGGGGCACGCATCTTCGGACCATGAATCACGACGCATTCCGTCATCGTAGCTCAGTTGGCACGCCAAACTCAGCTCTGGTAACTTCATCGCCGTGATGGTTGGGCGGTCCGCGGAACTGGCCGAAGTCACCGATGTGCTTGCGGCGATTTCCACCAGTGGATCTGCGCTGGTGATCGACGGCGACCCGGGGATCGGGAAGTCGACCCTGCTGACGGGCGCGGGCGAGTGGGCGACTGCCAACGGGTACGGCCGACTCGGCTGTTCGGGCTTGCAAAGCCACAGCGAGATTGGGTTTGCGGGGCTGCACGAACTCGTTCACCCACTGCTGGTCCACGCACCGGCGTTGCCGCCGCGTCAGCGGTCTGCCCTGATGACGGCCTTCGGGCTCGAGGACGGCCCGGTGCCCGATCGGCTTCTGGTCAGCCTCGCCGTTCTCGGACTACTCGAAGAGGCATCGAACAAGCGGCGCCTGCTGCTGGTCGTCGACGACGCGCAATGGTTGGACCAGTCCACCCTTGACGTGTTGACATTCGTGGCGCGGCGACTGACCAACGCACCCTTGATGATGCTGTGCGCCGTGCGCACGACGCACGACGGCTCCGCGCCACCCCTCGACGGGCTGCCACGGTTGCCCCTGGGTCCGCTCACCTCCGAAGAAGCCGCTGACCTTCTCGCCGCGACACTGACGGCGTCGGCCAAAATCCGGAAGATCGACGCTTTCGCGCGCCGACGCGTCTTGGAGCAAGCCGACGGGAATCCGCTAGCGGTCATCGAAATGGCCGCTGCACTCGGTGTGCGCGCCAGCGACGCAGCCCTATTCGCAGGCGAGCCACTACCCACCAGTCGACGCGTCGAGCGCGCCTTCCTGACTCAGCTCGGGGCGCTACCGGAAGGGAGTCGGCTGCTACTGCTGGTGATCGCGGCCAGTGACGGTGCGATGGCCGAGATCTACGGCGCCGCAGAACATCTCGGATTGGATCTCGCCGAGCACCTGGCCCCGTTGGAGGAGTCTGGCCTCATCATCGTTGGTGGTGGCGCGATCCAGGTCCGGCATCCGCTGATCCGGTCCACCGTCTACTCTTCCGCGGCGCTGTCGTCGCGCTCCATCGTGCATCGGGCGCTGGCCGTCGCGGCGACGGATCCGACCAACGCGGCGTGGCATCGGGCGGAGGCGGCGTTCGGGCCGGACGAAGAGGTTGCTGCCGACCTCGTGCGCGCAGCAGGGAGGGCTCGAGCCCGCGGTGCTGGTGCGGAGGCCGCGGCGGCCTTGCGTCGCGCGGCGATTCTCACACCGACACTCGACCGTCGCGTCGAACGATTGGCTGACGCCGCCGACGTGGCGCGTAGTTCGGGGTTGATCGAAGAGGCCATCAGAATCCTTCACGAGGCTGAGCCACTGACTGGCCACGGCGGTGCCGATGTGCGGTTGGCGATTACTCGATTCGTGCTGAATGCGACTGCCGCCATACCGGGTCAGTCCGCGAACGAGTTGCTCGCACTGGCAGGCAAACTCGCCGACGGCGACCCGCGACAACGGGAATTGTTGTGGGCGGCGGCGATCGAATGCCGCATGCACGGCTTGGTCGAACAGCAGCGACGAGACGTCGTCGCGGCGATTCGTCGCGTCGAACACCGTGACTCGTCCGGCGCCCCATCGGACCCTCTACTCGCGATCGCCATCGCCCTGGTCGACGACGTCGGCCAAGGAGCGCGGTTTCGGGCGCGGCTACCAGAGATGATCGCCGCGAACAGCGACGATCCGCTGCTGCTGCTGTCCTTGGCAATGGCCGCAGAGGGAGTTGCGGACCGCCGCAACGCCTTTCGATGCTATGAGCTCGTGCAGAAGCAAGGTCGGACGACCGGCTCTCCGGCCAACGAATGCGAGGGGCTGCGCGGTGCCGCTCAGATCCTGTTGACCCAGGGCCGCGTCCAGGCTGCCGCCGTGAGCGCACAGCATGCGCTGCGGATGGCCGAAGGCATGAACCTGCCGACGACCGCCGGGTCGGCAGCGTCGATCCTCTCCCGCGCGCTGACGTGGCAGGGACAGCCAGAGGACGCCCGTCACGCACTCGATCGCGCGCGTGAGTTTCTGGCGACAGATCCCACGATCCTCTGGAACGACGACGTGTACTGGGCAGCCGGCTTCGCGGCACTGTGCGAGGTGAACCACGCTGAAGCGCTGGGTCATCTAGTGAAGATGACCCAGCATCGAACGGAACAGCGTTGGGCCGTCGCCGACCTCGCGGAGGCCGCCTCCGGATGTGGTCAATCGGACACCGTTCGACCGTTGCTCGCTGAGATCGAGGAGCAGGCCGCACAGTTGGGGGTGGAGAGCTTTCTGGTGCACCGCGCGCAGGCTTTGGTGGCACGCTGCCCCGCGGAGGCAGACGAGCGTTTCAGGGCCGCACTGGCGGCCGCTGAAGGCGGCGGCGCAGACCTGGAAGACGCGCGGACGCATCTTCTCTACGGTGAGTGGCTTCGGCGGCGCCGCCGCATCGTGGATGCGCGCACGCACCTCTCCGTTGCGTTCACCGCATTCGACAGCGCCGGGGCGCCTGCCTTCGCTGACCGTGCCGCCTCCGAATTGCGCGCCGCGGGTGTGGCTGCTGCGCCGTCTGCGGGCCAGAGCGGCGCGGCAGGCGTCCTGACAGCTCAGGAACTGCAGATTGCGCAATTGGCCGTCGCGGGAATGACCAACCGCGAGATCGCCGACCGCATTTACCTGTCGCACCGCACCGTAGCCGCCCACTTGTACAAGGTGTTTCCCAAGCTCGGCATTACCCGGCGTAATCAGCTGCACGCAGCACTGGGTGACCGATCCGTGGGTGCCGAACTAGTCATCTGACGGATGTCAGTCGACCGGTCGCCAGCCCAGATTCGTCGCACGGAGCTGGTGGCTCGTCAGCTCGACCCCACTGACCGCGCGCATGGATATGGCGACTCTCGACGAAGCACGATGACCGACTTCGTCGAGTTCACGGCCCGTGTGCTCACGGGTGGCGGCTGAGCGCATCCGGCGCCTGGCAGAGTGACACCGTGTCCGAACACGACGACACCGTCCGTGCCCTGCTCGCCTACCTCGGTGCCGCGATGGTGGCCACGGGGCAGCCGGTCAGCGACGTGGAGGACGAGCTGGCAGAGGTGAGCATCGTCCTGGGCCATCCCGACGTTCAGATCGCGGCGTCGCCCACCGGCGTCTTCGTCGCCTTGGCCAGCGGCGCTGCGGCAACGTTCGAGTCGGTCAAGGGCGGATTGCGCCTCGACCAGGCCGCCGAGGTCCGAAGCATCCGGCACCGGCTGTCACAGTCGGTCCTCACAGTGCCCGAGGCCACCGAGGAGCTGCTGGCTCTGCGGCATCGTCCGCCCCGCTATCCCCAGTGGATGGCGAACCTCGGGTGGATCGCGATCGCGACGGGAATCGCGCTGATCCTGCAGCCCGGCGGTGCCAACGTCGCCTTCGCCGCGGTGGGTGCGATCGTGGTGGTGACACTGTTCCGCCTCGGGCAGCGATTCGGCCTGATCGCCACGCTGCTGCCCACGCTGGCGTCATTCCTACTGGCATGCGGAGTCTTCGCCGCGGCCAACGCCGACCTGCTGGACGGACCGCTGCGCACCCTGCTGCCGCCGCTGGCGGTGCTGTTGCCCGGTGCGCTGATCGTCACTGCGATGTCCGAGCTGGCCGCCGGCGACATGGTGGCTGGAGCATCACGACTCATCTTCGGGTTGGTCCAGCTGCTCCTGTTCACCCTGGGGATCGTCGCCGCCAGCCACGTAATCGCAGTTCCCGCAGCCGAATTGACCAATCTCCGCGTCGACACGCTCGGCTGGTGGGCCGCGCCTCTGGGCTTGATTCTGATCAGCATTGGAATCGGCGTCCTGGAGAGCCCCCCACTGCGGCTGCTGCCGTGGATCACCCTGGTGCTCATTTTCGCCTTCGCCGCCCAGAGCTTCGGGCAACACGTCGGTGGCGCGGCGCTCGGCAGCTTCCTCGGCGCCGTCGCCGCCACCTTGGGGTCCTCGCTCGTCGAGGCCGTGCGCCCGAATCTGCCGCGGCTGGTGGTGTTCCTGCCTGCCTTCTGGCTGCTCGTGCCCGGCAGCCTCGGGCTGCTGTCCACCACGGCCTTGATCACTCATCCCGGCGGTGATGCGGCCACCGCGATCGACGTGGTGACGGTGGTCTGCGCGATCGCGGTGGGATTGCTGGTTGGCGCCGCGGTGACGCGGTCCATCGGCGGAGCCGTGGGCAGGCTTCGGCGTGGGGATCCGTTGCGCCGGCGCGGCCGGCCGGGCCGCAGCCTGCTGCGCTGACCACCCGGACTAGCCTCGTCCGAAGACGCGTTCCGAGGCACGGGAGGGCATTTCATGACGACACGGGCCCAGCCGTTGACGAACGCGACCACCGATTCCGTCGTCCGTGACCTGCAGGCGGAGTTGCCCGAGGGGCGGGTGATCACCGACGCTGACGTCGCACGCAGCCTCAGCCGAGATCAGGCGGCCGGTGCACCAGCCGGGGAGCCGGCAGCCGTCGTGCGTGCCCGCAGCACCGACGAGGTCCGCCGGGTGGTGGAGATCTGCCTGCGACACCGCATCCCGATCGTGGCGCGCGGAGCGGGCACCGGGCTGTCGGGCGGCGCCAACGCCATCGACGGCTGCGTGGTGCTCTCCCTGGAGGCGATGTCGGAGATCCTCGAGATCAACCCGCTGGAACGTCTCGCCGTGGTCCAGCCGGGCGTGGTCAACGACGACCTGCGAGCGGCGGTCGCCGAACACGGACTCTGGTACCCACCCGACCCCGCGAGCTCACCGTGGTCCACACTCGGCGGCAACGTGGCCACCAATGCCGGCGGGGTCTGTTGCGTAAAGTACGGCGTGACAGGTGAATACGTGCTCGAGCTCGAGGTCGTGACCGGCTCGGCGGACGTGGTGCGCATCGGGCGTCGGACCGCAAAGGGAGTCGCCGGCTACGACCTCGTCAGCCTGCTCGTGGGATCCGAGGGCACGCTGGGCCTCATCACCGAGATCACCGTACGACTGCGCAGCCTGCCCAACCCGCCCGTCACGGTGGCGGGCTTCTTTCCGTCCCTGGCGACCGCCGGTGCTGCGGTGCGTGCGGTCGGCGCGGCGGGCATCACGCCGTCGGCGCTCGAACTCATGGATCGGTTCTGCCTGCGCGCCGTCGACGAGTGGAAGCACATGGGGCTGACGGCCGCGGGCGACGTGCTGCTCCTCGCGCGGGTCGACGATCCCGAGCCCACCGGTACCGCCCACGCGGAGGCCATCGTCGAGCTCTTCCGCGATAGCGGCGCGTCGTGGGCCGAACGCTCTACCGACGGGGCAGAGGCCGATGCCCTGTTCGCGGCCCGTCGGTTGGCCTACCCGGCGCTCGAGCGGCTGGGACCGGTGATCACCGAGGACGTCTGCGTGCCAAGGGAACACGTCCCCGAGATGCTGTCCCGCATCGAGGCGCTGGCGGCTCGACACGGGGTGCAGATCGCGAACATCGCGCACGCCGGAGACGGCAACCTGCACCCGTTGATCATTGGTCCTCCTGACGATGATGCCGACCTATGGCGGCGGATCGACGCCGCATTCGACGGCATTCTCGACGCTGCGCTGTCCCTTGGAGGCACCATCACCGGCGAGCACGGCGTCGGACTCCTCAAGCGCGGCGGTCTGGTCAACGAACTGTCGCCGACCGTCATGGGACTTCACCGGGCGATCAAGGGTGCCCTCGATCCTGCGGGAATCCTCAACCCCGGCAAGATCTTCGAGTAGGTGGCTACCTCTCGACGTCCTCGGTGGCGGTCGAGAGGATGCGGCCGGACAGGTCGAGTAGTGCTCTGTGCAAATCGGCGTCGTCGATGTCGGCCAACTCGGGGTCTGCCGCAGCCTTACCCACTCCGGAGAAGAACACCGAGAAGGCGACTCGGTCGACGTCGGTGCGATCTGGCCCCTCGAGCAGTTCGCGAAGGCGATCGGTCACCGCCTTGAATTCCGGTTCACTCAAGACCAACTGGTCGATGGCCGGGTCGCCATAGAACATGACCGCCAAGCGTCGGTGCCGCACGATCATCTCGATCAGGCCGCTGACCGCTACGGCGCGCTGTTGCCGAGCGTCGGGTAGCGCGTCGGCGATTCTGATGAAGCGGCCGATGTCATCGATGGATGGGCGGAGGACTTCGAGGGCGATGTCTTCCTTGGAGTGAAATTGGTAGTACACCGCGGCTTTGCTGACCCCGACGCGGTCGGCGATCATCTGCAGCGATGTGCCGTGCACCCCGTGCTCGGCGAACAAGGCAACTGCAGCTTCCAGGACGCGCCCGCGCGCTAGGCCTCGCGGCGCGGTGGGTTTCGCCAACCTCTCGCCCCTTCCGAATATGGCGTCAAATCAGCCAACGATAGCCCCCCACGGTGGCGGACGACGCCGACCCGACTAATCGCGGGACATAACTGTAGTTAGCCGCTCGGCTTGCTCAAGATGGGTCCACCGTTTATTGTTCGATCGGCTAATCAAATGATCGTGCTGCCGCGCAACGTGATCCGCAGGGACCGCTCCGTCCCTACGGTGGGCGCGGTCGTGGCAATGGAAGGGCCTCAGTGGTCGGGATCGTCAAGCGGGCTTGGTTACCGCTACTCATCGTGGTGGTGGTCGCGCTCGCCGGCGTCGTGGTGTACCGGATGCACGGCCTGTTCGGGTCGGACAACGAGATCACCCGCCCGGGAGCCGGTTTGGCGCAGGACGCCGAACCCTTCAACCCGAAGGTCGTGACCTACGAGATCTCCGGAACGGAAGGCGCCGTGGCGACCATCAACTACCTCGATCTCGATGCGAATCCGCAGCGCGTCGACGACGCACCCCTACCCTGGTCGATCACCCTGAGGACCACCAAGCCGTCTGCCAGCGCGACCATCATCGCCCAGGGCGATGGCGACGACATCAGCTGCCGCGTCATCGTCGACGACCAGGTGAGAGACGCGCAATCGTCGGCCGGTGTGAACGCACAAACCTCCTGCTTGGTGAAGTCGGCATGAGCGACACCAACGCTGCCACCGAAGTCCGACGTTCCCGTGTCCCACGATTCCTTCGGCTGTTCTGTGTGCCCGTCCTACTGGGCTGGCTGGCCGTCACCGCGCTCCTCAACGTCGTGGTGCCACAGCTGGAAGCCGTGGGAGAAGCGAACTCGACGTCACTGACCCCCGATGACGCTCCGTCTCTACAGGCCACCAAGTTGGTCGGCGAGCTCTTCGACGAATACGACTCGAACAGCTCGGCGATGATCGTCCTGGAAGGCGACAAGCCCTTGGGCGCCGAGGCCCATCGGTACTACGACGGCCTGGTCGCCGACCTGGAGAAGGACACGAAACACATCCAGCACATCCAGGACCTGTGGAGCGACCCGCTCACCTCGTCCGGATCGCAGAGTGCGGACAACCTCTCGGCCTACGTTCAGCTATACATCGCAGGCAACCAGGGTGAGACGCTGGCTAACGAATCGGTTCAGGCGGTGCGAGACGTCGTCGCCAACCATCCGCCACCACCGGGGTTGAAGGTCTTCGTCACCGGCTCGGGGCCGCTGAACTCGGACCAGCAGCACGCCGGTGACAAGAGCGTGAAGTTCGTGACGGCGTTGACGATCGGCGTCATCGTGATCATGCTGCTGCTGGTCTATCGCTCGATCGTCACCGTGGTCATGGTGATGCTCATGGTCATGCTGGAGTTGGCGGCAGCGCGCGGCATGGTCGCCTTCCTGGGCTACTACCACCTCATCGAGCTGTCCACCTTCGCGGTGAACCTGTTGACGATGCTGGCCATCGCGGCCGCCACCGACTACGCGATCTTCTTCGTCGGCCGCTACCACGAGGCGCGCAACCAGGGCCTGGACCGTGAAGACGCCTTCTACGTCATGTATCACGGCACCGCTCACGTCGTCCTGGGCTCGGGGCTGACCATCGCCGGGGCGACCCTGTGCCTGCACTTCACGCGTCTGCCCTACTTCCAAACCTTGGGCATACCGCTGGCCATCGGGATGTTCATGGTGACGATGTCCGCGCTGACCCTGGCGCCGGCGCTGTTGACCATCGCCTCGCGGTTCGGCTTGCTGGACCCCAAGCGGCAGACCAAGACCCGGGGATGGCGGCGGATCGGGACGGCGGTGGTCCGCTGGCCCGGCCCCATCCTCGTGGCCTCGACGGCGGTCACGCTGGTCGGTCTGCTGGCGCTCCCGTCCTACACCACCAGCTACGACGACAAGCGGTACCTGCCCGCCGACGTCGAGGCGAACATCGGCTATGGGGTTGCGGCCAAACACTTTCCGCAAGCCCGACTCAATCCCGAGGTTCTAATGCTGGTGGCCGACCACGATCTTCGGAACTCCACCGACATGCTGATCATCAACAGGGTGGCCAAGGACGTCTTCCACATCCCCGGCATCGCCCGGGTGCAGACGATCACCCGCCCGCTGGGCACGCCGATCGACGGGACGTCGATCCCGTACATCGTGGGTCAGCAGGGAGTGAACCAGAAGCTCGGCCAGTCCTACGGCCAGGAACGGACGGCCGACCTCTTGACGCAGGCGGCCGACATCAACAACCAGATCGGCATCCTGCGACAACAATTGGTGCTGCAGAAGGAAAGCGCCGCGGCTCAACAGGAACAGACCGACACGTTGAAACAGACGGTGGCGGTCACCAACGACCTGCGCGACAAGATCGCCAACTTCGACGACTTCTTCAGGCCCATCCGCAGCTACTTCTACTGGGAACCGCACTGCTACGACATCCCGGTGTGCGCGACGATCCGGTCCGTCTTCGACGCGATCGACGGCATCAACGAACTGACCGATCTGCTCGGGGCAACCACGGCCAGCCTCGACAAGATCAACGAACTGCAACCCAAACTGCAGGCGCTGCTTCCGCCGCAGATCGCCAGTCAAGAAGCCAACCGCGATCAGATCCTCACCAACTACGCGACGCAGCAGGGTCAGCAGAGCCTGCAGGACAGGCAGCAGTCCGACCCCAATGCCATCGGTCGAGCCTTCGACGACTCCAAGATCGACGACTCGTTCTACCTGCCACCCGAAGTCTTCGACAACCCCGACTTCAAGCGGGGCCTCAAGCAGTTCGTCTCGCCGGACGGAAAGGCGGTGCGGTTCATCATCTCCCACCAGGGTGATCCCGCGACGCCGGAGGGAATCTCGCACGTCGAGGAGATCAAGAACACCGCGTTCGAGGCAATCAAGGGCACGCCACTGGAGACCTCGAAGATCTACCTGGGCGGTACCGCGGCAACGTACAAGGACATGCGCGACGGCTCGAACTACGACCTCGTCATCGCCGCGGTCTCGGCGATCTGCTTGATCTTCGTCGTCATGCTGATCATCACCCGGGCAGTGATTGCCTCGCTGGTGATCGTCGGCACGGTGGCGCTGTCGCTGGCCGCATCATTCGGGTTATCAGTCCTGTTGTGGCAGCACGTAATCGGTCTCGAACTGCACTGGATGGTGCTGGCCATGTCGGTCATCATCCTGCTGGCGGTGGGGTCGGACTACAACCTGCTCCTCGTGTCGAGGTTCAAGGAGGAACGCGACGCCGGACTGAAGACGGGCATCATCCGGGCCATCGCCGGCAGCGGTAGCGTCGTGACCTCGGCCGGTCTGGTGTTCGCGTTCACGATGATGTCGTTCGCGATCAGCGATCTCAAGGTGATGGCCCAGGTGGGCACCACCATCGGCCTTGGTCTTCTCGTCGACACCCTGGTGATCCGATCCTTCATGACACCGTCGATCGCAGCGATGATGGGCCGATGGTTCTGGTGGCCGCAGAACGTGCGGACACGACCGCTCCGCAGATCCCCTGCCGTGGCCACGGTTGCGCCGGGCGGACGGCACGCATCAGAGGGCGCCCACGACGACACCCGGTGAGTCATCCACGCCAGAGCGGGTATGAAGGCACTCATGACGGTCAACGACTATCCATTCGCCGGAAAGACGGTCCTGGTCACCGGGGGCGGCTCCGGCATCGGCCGGGCCATTGCCGAGGCCTTCATCGCCAACGGCGCCAACGTGGCGATCAGCGGACGGCGCCGCGAGAAACTCGATGCCGTCCTCGAAGGCCATCCCGAGCGACGCACGCTGGCGGTCGAAGCCGACGTCACCGACGACGGGTCGGCCAAATCGATGGTCGACGCAGTGGTCGAGCGGTTCGGTGGCCTCGACGTCCTGGTCAACAATGCCGCGGCCTACTTCAACGGACCGTTCGACGAGATGACGCTCGACAGCTGGGAATCCATCCGCAGCACCAACATCGACGGCTTCGTGAACGTCGTGCGGCACTCCGTGGGTGAGCTCGAGAAGTCCGGCGGAAACGTCGTCGTGGTCGGTTCGGTGTCTGGGCTGCGGGGAGATTGGGGCCAGGCCGCCTACAACGCCACGAAGGCGGCGATCATGAACTTCGTGCAGTCGCTGGCGTTGGACTACGGTCCCCGCGGCGTCCGCTTCAATGCAGTGGCGCCTGCGCTCACGATCACCGACCTCACGAAGGACATCGAGGACGATGAGGCGGCTCTGGCTGCCGCCGTCAACCGGATAGCGCTTGGGCGTCCGGGCCAGCCGGCCGACATCGCGCCTGCCGTGCTCTTCCTCGCCAGCGCGGATGCCGCCTACATCACGGGTGCATGGCTACCCGTCGACGGCGGCACCTCGGCCAGCACCGGCCAGGCGCACTAGGTGGAAGCGTCACCGATTTCTCATTGGTCGCAGATTCATGGCTGGTTCGGCTGGCGCGACCTGCAGGAGGAGGCCGTGGCCACCTTCGCGGAGGGCAGCACGTTCGTCGAGGTCGGCTCCTACCTCGGTCGCAGCCTGTGCTCACTGGCCGAGGTGGTGAGCGAGTCGAATCGGGACTTCACCGTGGTCGGCGTCGACTACTGCCGCGGCAGCGGACTCGAGGGCACCGCGGCCAAGGACTCTCATGCCGCCGCCGTCGCGGATGGGGGTGGCACCCTGGCCGGGCAGTTGCACCGCAACGTCATCGCGTGCGGTGCCGCCGACCGGGTACACCTCCTGGTCAGTCCCTCACCGGCGGCTGCCGCGCTCTTCGCCGACGAATCCCTGGCCTGGGTGCACCTCGACGCCCGCCACGAGTACGACAGCGTGGTCGCCGACATCGACGGCTGGCTGCCGAAGGTGGCACCGGGCGGCTGGCTGTCCGGGGATGATTACGACGAGCAGTGGTGGCCGGGAGTGGTTGCGGCAGTGCGGGATCGCGTGCCCGACGCCCGGGAATGCTCCACCCGACAGTGGCGCTGGGTCAAGCCGCACGGCTCGTCAGGCTGACTAGCCGCAATGCCCGCGAGCCGACATCGCCCCGACGACCTCGTCGGTGGAGACGACGGCGTGAGCAAGGAATGCGTAGTTGATGAGCGCTGCCTGGTAGCCGTCGCCCCTGGTGGGATGGCGGGGGCCTGCGGTCGCGTCGCGCACGACGGCCACCTCGAAACCGTTCTCGAGGAGATCCCGTAGGTGGGATTCCACGCAGATGTTCGCGAGCATGCCGCCGAGGATCACCTTGGAGATGGAGCGTTTGCGCAACTGCAGGATGAGGTCGTTGCTCTGCGGGCTCCACACTTTGTGCGGACTGGCAACGACTGTTCTCCCGTCCTGAATGAATGGCTTGAATTCCTCGAGCCAATCGGCTCCGGATCCGAGAAATCCGTCGAGCGTGAGAGCGCCGCTGCGGGCGAATGTGCTGCTGTCGAATTCATCTGATTCCAGCGGGCCATTGAAGAGCCAGGTGCTGTCAGTCGGGTAGAAGTAGTGCGGTGAGATGAAGACGCCGAAGTCGAAAGCCTGGGCCGCCGTGAAGATGTCGACCAGGTGCTGCACCGTCTCGTTCTCGGTGACGCTGGCCCCGACGCTGTCCCAGTTCTTCCCGGCGGGACTGAGGACGTCATTCTGTGGGTCGATGATCACGACCGCGGTGTCGCCGTTGTCGAACTTCACGAGCGGGCTCCTCTGCTGGGGAAGGTGCGATGACATCGAAAGATGCTTGGTGGCAATCGGTTTGACTGACTCCAGCGGGTCACCACTGGGACTCGGTGGTGTAAGCCCTGGTCCATACCGTCACGTGGAGCATTACTGACTTGGTGAAGGCGGCGTGCATCTCGTCGACGTGCTCGGCGGAGCGTTGGCCGTCGGCCAGGTAGTTGCGGGCGGTCGTGATGATGACGGCGGTGAACGCCAGGAGATATCGCAGCGGGATGTGGTCGACGGAGTCGGCGTGATCCGTCTGGTTCTTCTTGGCCCGGTTGTGGCGCAATCCGATTTCGTGTTGTTGGTCTAGCCAGGCCTGGTCAAGGGGTCGGATGCAGGCGTCGATGACCCAGCGGTCGAACCGAAGTGTCGAGGCCGCACCATATTCCGGGTTGGGCCGTCCATCCGGGTGTGCCGAGTAGCGGGCCAGGAATGGGTGCTGCCCGACCTGGCCTCGCCACGCGGCTACCATGTCGACGGCCCGTGGGGCCAGCACCTCACCTGCCGCACGGAGGGCGGCTTCGTCGGCGTCGGTCAGCCCCACCGCGGCCTTGAGCTCCATCAAGTCCGCGAGGGTGAGCGGGGACGGGCCTGCGCCGTCGGTGCCGTAGCTGTAGCCGGGGATGCGCTCGGGATGGCGCAACACGTCATCGGGGGTGGGGTGCTGGCTCATGTGGGCCTACCTTCCTGCGGGTGCGGGTGCGGGTGCGGGTGTCGGTTCAGGCGCGGCGGGCCGTGTGTGAACGGCCTTCACGATCAGTTGTATCGCGATGGCGATCAGCAGGGCGGCGAACGTCGCGGCCGATACTGCGGGGGGAAGAGCGACGGCAAGGTACACCGCTGGCACCGACGTCGCGGCCGCGGTCGCACCGAGGATCAGGCCGGCGCGGACGTCGACGGGGTCGTTGCCGTGGCGGTTGCCCATGGTGCCTGCCAGGCTCGTCGGAATGCTGACCAGCAGGGCGGTGCCCTTGGCAATCACGTCACTCATGGCGAACACGGAACCCAGCAGGGGCACCGAGATGATGGCGCCGCCGATGCCGAACAGGCCCGAGGCCACACCGGTGAGGACACCGAGACCCACGTAACCGGTTGCGACCAGAGGCGAGAGGGCAAGTGAGTGGCCGGGTTCGGGAACGGTGGTCAGCAGGTGGGCGGCGATGAGGAGGATGAACACGATGAACATCCAGCGCAGCCACCCCAATGGGAGCCGTCGCAGGAGGCGACTGCCGATGATCGCTCCGGCGATCGCGCCGCCCGAGATGAAGGCTGCGGCAACGATGTCGACGTCGGCATGGACCAGATAGGTCGCCGAACTCACTATCGCGGTGGGGATGATCGCCACCAGCGAGGTGGCAGCGGCTCGACGCTGATCCATGCCGGCCCGCCACACCAGTAGCGGCACCATCACGATCGCGCCGCCGATCGCGAACAGCCCCGAGAGGATTCCGCCGATCGCACCGGTGAAGATCAATGCGGCCCAGGGGGTGTGAGCCCGCACCGTCGACGGCTCGGACGGCTCGGACGGCCCGGACGACGGTTCGGCGGTGGTGGTCATCGACGCGGTGGTCATGAGGTGCTCCTGCCGGTGCGGGTGAAACTGGGTCGCTTCGAAGCGTGCGCGTCGCGGGGTCATCGAAAAAGTGGCAGTTCATTCGGGCACTGATCGGCGTGGTCGATGAATCGAGTTGGCACCTGCCCGTCGGAGGGTCCAGGTAATCAGGCGCGGTGCCGCAGATGCCCCGGTTCGACACGCCATCCCGACGGGACGGCGTGCGTGAGGGCGAGTCTGACGAAACGGGCGACCGCCGCGGTCTGGGCCCGTTCGGGGCTCCACTGCAGGGTGTAGGGAACGGTCAACGCGGGGGTGATGGGCCGGACGATCGTGCCCGACGGTGTTCCCATTGACGCAGTGAGCAGGATCCACGTCGCCGTGGCCTGATTGGTCCAACCCGACGCCGAGAGGTCGGTGGTCTCCAGTGCGACCATGGGTGGCGTCACACCCGCGGAGTCGAGCGCTTGCCGTTGGGCCAGGGTCCACGCCGGAAACAGTGCGTCACTGGAGACTCCGAGTCGGTCCCGCTCGAGATCGCCCAGGTCCACCTCGTCGCGGTCGACCAGGCGGTGGTCCGGCCTGAATCCGACCAGGAGGGGTTCGCTGCAGAAGACCGTGTTCACGACGCCCGGCGTGTCGGGGAGTCGGGCGCAGGTGATCGCGACGTCTGCGGTGCCCTCGTTCAGCGCCCGGGTGAGGTCCGGCAGCCACATCCGCTGCACGACGACGGCGACGTCGGGCAGGGACTCGAGGGCAGCGTCCTGCAGGTGCGGCACGAGGACAGGCGCTACGGGAGGAGTGATGGCCACCCGCACGGTGCCGGCCTCGCCCTGTGCCGTGCGGCGGACGGCGGCCGAGGCGGCAGCGACCTCGTCGAGAATTACCTTCGCGCGACCGAGAAGCTCTTGTCCGGCTCCGGTCACAGCGACTTTGCGAGTGGTTCTGGTGAGTAGGGGAGCCCCGAGCTCGCGTTCCAAGCGGCGGATCAAGTCGCTGAGGGTGGGTTGACCGATCTGCAGCTTTTGCGCAGCACGTCCAAAATGCAACTCGGTGGCTACCGCCACGAAGGCCTCGAGCTGCCGCAGCTCCATACACCGAGAGCGTAGTGCGGGCCGGTCAGTTCGGCCATTGATCGACCCACGCGATGAGTGTGTTCGCCGACCAGCGCTTTCTCAACCCGGTGCGAACCCCGCACGATGAGATCGCGCCCGGCATCCGGGCCCACAGTCCTCGAATGGAAGGAAACGTCGCCATGACCAACTCCGCGGCAACGATTACGGGCCATCAACTCGACGGGAAGACCGCATTGGTGACCGGCGGCAGCTCCGGGATCGGCCTGGCAACCGCCCAGCGCCTCGCTGCCGAAGGCGCCCACGTGTTTCTCACCGGAAGGAACGAGGACTCGATCGCCGCCGCGGTAGCGACGATCGGGGATGGTGCCACCGGCATCCGCGCCGACGTATCCAGTGTCGATGATCTGACCGTCGTCGCCGAGGCCATCCGGGCGCGCGGGCAGGGTCTCGACGTCATCTTCGCCAACGCCGGCGGCGGTGAGTTCACCCCACTCGGGGAGATCACCGCCAAACAGTTCAACGACGTGTTCCTGATCAACGTCGGCGGCACCCTGTTCACCGTGCAAACCATGCTGCCGCTGCTCAACCCCGGTGCCTCGATCGTGTTGGCCGGATCCACGGCGGCGTCCAACGGAACGCCCGCATTCAGCATCTACGCCGCGACCAAGGCCGCGATCCGCTCGTTCGGGCGGACCTGGGCCACTGAGCTGATCCCCCGCGGCATCCGGGTCAACACCGTCATCCCCGGCCCGATCGAAACGCCCGGGCTCACCGGGCTCGTCCCCGCCGGCCAAGAACGACAGCTACTCGACGGTGAAGCAGCGAAGGTCCCGATGGGCCGCGTGGGCCGGCCCGCCGAACTTGCTGCCGCCGTGCTCTTCCTCGCCTCTGACCAAAGCAGCTTCATCACCGGTGCCGAACTCGTAGTCGACGGCGGCCAAACCGATCTCAAGATGCCATCCCAGATTTCGCCAGCGCACTGAGACCACCAGCACACCCACGAAGGAGAACCACGCATGAACGAGCCCAGCACGCTCACCACCGCCCCTGACGTCCAGGCCGACCTGGTCGTGATCGGGTTCGGCAAGGGCGGAAAGACATTGGCGGCGGCCCTGGGTCGACAAGGGTGGCGGGTCGTGATGATCGAACAGTCCGCCGACATGTATGGCGGCACGTGCATCAACATCGGCTGCGTACCTACGAAATCCCTTGTCTACCAGTCTGAAAAGCTCCCCGAGGATGAAGCAGGCCCGGACTCGTACCGGCGCGCGGTGGCCGTCGAACTCGCCTTGACCTCGAAGATGCGGGCAGGGAACTTCGCGATGCTCGACGGCATCGACTCGGTCACCGTGCTCACCGGGAGGGCCCGGTTCCTGGATCCCCATACCGTGCAGGTCACCATGGCCGACGGCAGCGGCACCGTGCGGGTTACCGCCGAGCACGCCGTCGTCAGCACCGGCGCCGAGCCAATCATCCCCGAGATTCCCGGGCTGCGTGACAGCGCTGCCGTGGCCACCAGCACCGACCTCTTGGCCACAGCGGATCTGCCGTCGCGCCTCGTCGTTCTTGGTGGCGGATACGTCGGCCTGGAGTTCGCCGCCATGTATGCAGCCTTCGGTTCCCAGGTGACCGTCCTGGAGCACCGTCCGCAGATCCTCGCCCAGGAGGACGACGATGTCGCATCCTATGCGCGAGACATTCTGCGGGACAACGGCATCACCATCGTCACCGGAGCCGAGGTACGTCGCGTCGAGGACGGCCCTGGCTCATCGGCGATGGTGTTCTACGAGAAGGACGGGGACACGGAATCACTCGAGGCCGACACCATCCTCGTGGCGCTGGGCCGCCAACCGGTCACCGCCGACCTCGGGTTGGACCAGGCGGGGGTCCGCCTCACGGACGGCGGCGCGGTGGCCGTCGACGAACACCTCCGAACGAGTCAGTCGCACATCTTCGCCGTCGGCGACGTCAACGGCGGACCGCAGTTCACCTACATCTCCCTCGACGACTACCGCGTCGTACTCGACCAGCTCACCGGTACCGGAAATCGCAGCACCGCACAGCGCATCGCCGTACCGTACGCACTGTTCATGACGCCGCCCCTGGCCAGGGTCGGTGTCACCGAGCGCGATGCCCGCGCGGCCGGATACCGAGTGAAAGTCGCTGCGCTGCCAGTCGCCAAGATGGCCACCGTGCCGCGGGCAGGCATCGTGGCCGAGCAGCGCGGCATGATGAAAGTCGTCGTCGATGCCGACACCGACGAGATCCTGGGCGCGGCATTGTTGAGCTATGACTCACATGAAGTGATCAACACCGTCGCCCTCGCGATGCGCCACGGCATCACGGCCAGCCAGCTTCGCGACGAGATCTACACGCACCCCTCCATGACGGAGGCGTTCAACCAACTGCTCGGCGCATTGTCGTAAGGGCGGACACGCTCCACCTGCTGACGCTGAGACCGGGTCCGGTCACCTCGCGACTTTGGCTCGTCTGCCAGTGGCCGGCTGCGCGGTCCGCTTGGCCGGTGTCCTCCGCGTCGTAGACGGTTGCGGGGGCGGATTGGCGATCGCTGGGGCGACCCACCTGCGCAGGAAGGCGCGTAATTCCTTGCCCTGGTGGGGTGGCCGCCCCGGATCGATCACCAACGACTGGAAGATCCGAAGCATGAACTCGACCAACCCGTCGAGGTCGCCATCGGTGATACCCGCACTGCCCCAATCGACGTCGAAGCGCATCAGCAGCGCGCGCCCAAAGGACATGGCCATGTCGGAGGTGACGCCGGCGGAGAAGGCACTGGCCTTGCCCGGAGTCAGGAGAAGGCCGAGGTATCTCTCGTGGGGGAGCCGCTCCAATGTGTGGGCGATGCCCTCGATGACTGCTTCGGCGGGGTCGTGGATCTTGCGGACGTGCCTGGTGAGACTGTCCAGGAACGGGCCGACTTCGGAGACCGACGTGGCGAAGAGAAGAGCTTCGGTGCTGGGAAAGTAGCGGTACACGGTCTGGCGGGTCACGCCGACGTCCTTGGCGACGTCGGAGATGCCGAAGTCCTTACCGGACTGATCGATTCGTCGCTTAGCCGCTTCCAGGAGTCGGGCGATCGCTTCGTCGTCGTCCGCCGGGGTGGCGCCTGACCAGCCATGTGTGCGCATCAGCGATCAGGATCCCATACGTCCATGCCGTGGAACGTTACCGCGATCCTGCGGATCGATGTTGACCATTCATGTGCCTGCAAGTGTATGGTCGAGAAAAGGTAGCCAACAAGGAGTCACCGTGACCATCGAACAAGACGTGCGTACCGGCGTATTGGACACCGAGTTGACCCGGCGTGCGCTGCGGGTGGTGCTCGACAAGACCACGGAGATGGCCGAGGACGTCCTGCGGGTGCCACTGCACTACTACCGAGACCCGAAGATCACCGAGATCGAGGAATCCCAGATCCTGCGGCGCACCCCGTTGGCGATCGTCTCGAGCGCGCAGATCGCCAACCCCAATGACTACGTGGTGCGCTCGGTGCTGGGCGACTCGCTGTTGGTGACCCGGGACAAGGACGGTCAGAGCCACGTCTTCTTGAACTACTGCCGACACCGCGGCGCCATGCCGGCCTGCGGTTCGGGCAGCGCCACCCGCTTCACCTGTCCGTATCACGCGTGGACCTACAAGAACGACGGAAAGTTGTTCACCGTCCCGGGAAGTGCCGGATTCTCGGGCATGGACAAGGCCGACTACGGTCTGGTCGAACTACCGAATCAGGAACGCCACGGCTTCATCTGGGCGGTGCTCAGCGCCGACGCGGACATCGACGTGGATGAACATCTCGGACCGCTGGGTGCTGAACTGGCTGCCATCGACTATGCGTCGTTCGGCTACCACGATCATCGTGAGTTCACTTCAGAAGTGTCGTGGAAGGGCGGCCTGGAAGCCTTTGCCGAGGGTTATCACTTCCCATTCGTACACGGCGACAGCATCATTGGGCAGAGCGCGCTGGCGAACACGTCCATTCACGATGCCTACGGCAAGCATCACCGAATGGGCTTTCCGTTCAACTGGATCACCAACGTCGAGACCGATCCGAACGCCTCGTGGGACGTCCGCGACAACATGGGCGTCATCTACTGGATTTACCCGAACCTGGTCCTGGCCAACAGCAATGTCGGCGTCGAAGTGATCGACATCCTGCCTGCCGGCGCGCCCAACCGCTGCACGGTCCGACACAGCTGGCTGGCCCGCGTGCCCGCTGCGGACGACGCCACCCGTGGCGGTTACGACATGATCTTCAACGCCGTCCATGCTGCCGTGCGCGACGAGGACTTCGTCATGTTGCCGCAATGTGGCGAGGGCGTCCGCCACGGCCAGCACGACCACATGATCATCGGCCGCAACGAGATTGGCGTGCAGCACATGATCCGCGTCTTCGCCCAGGAACTCGGCGTCGCCCTGGATTGAGCGCGATCACCTCAGACCCGACCATACATGCGTCTTAGTCCGTATGGTGTGGCTATGCGTCCTTCGCCCGTCCGTCCCACCCCCACGGACACCTCCACCGATCTGGCCCGCCTGATCGGATTGCCATTCGACGACCCCGACGAC
>NZ_JAEMTA010000100.1 GCF_016462545.1 Mycolicibacterium sp.
GCCCCACCCCCGACGAGCATCGAGCCTCCTCCGCCGGTGACCACCGTGGCGCCGCCGCAAAACGTCGTCACCGCCACCAGCGAGGCTCCGCCGCCTCCGCCGCCGCCATCGACGGAAACCGTCACAGTGGAGCGCCCGGTCACCACGACGGCCACCACGACGCAACCGACTACGACCACCACCATCACGACGACCACGACCACCACCACTCCTACGACCACGACGACGACGTCGAGCACGCCGACCATGACGACGAGCTACATCACCGTGCCCTTCGTGCCCGTGCCGATCCCGATCCAGGTGCCGTCGACCCCCACTCCGTCGTATCAGCCGTATCAACCGCCGGTGTACCAACAGCCGCCGCAGTTCCCCTACTGATTCCTGTGAGGCCGGGCGGCGAGCCGGGCCGCGACAAGCAAGGTCACAGTCACGTTCCAGCGTCTCCCCGGGTGAGCGGTTCACGATCTGTCCATGATCGATAAGAAGACATCGCTAGGACTGGCTGGTGCCGCCGCGTTCGTCACGTTGGGGGCCCTGAGCCTCGGCTATGGACAGGCAAGCCCCGCCGGGATCGAACTAGCCGGATCGGGCGACGCCCCGGCAAACACCACCTACGTCCAGCCGACGGACAATGCCATGACCATGGGTGCCACGGCGACCTGGACCACCCCGACCTCCGTCGAGCCCGTCGCCAAGGCCGTTCCGCCAGTCAAGGCTGGTGGCTGACATGCGTAACCTCGCTGGTGGAACGGTTCTCGGAGCCACTGCTGTCTCGGCGATGTTCCTGTTCGGTGCCGGGGTAGCGCACGCAGGTTCAACGCCCGACGTGGTCGGACAGAAGTACAGCGACGCGCAGACCGCGATCTCTGGCGCGGGTCTGACGGCCGTGGTCTCGACGACCGTAGGCGATCAGCTGGCGCGGCCCGACTGCATGGTGACGAACACCGTCGCTCGCACCGTACCCGCACCGGAGAACAGCTCCGGTTCGGCGACGAACCAGGTGCTGGTCTCGCTGAACTGCGAGGCCAGTGAAGCATCTGCCACCAAACCGGGCTTCTCCGCGGCCAGCCCCGAGGGGCGTGCCGCCGCTGCGGCCGCGGCGTCCTCTGCGGCGGCGGCCACCCCGGCCCCGTCGGCCTGAGAATGTCAGCTCTGCTCCACCAGATTCCGAGGATGGTGGCAGGCCACCACGTGACTGTCCTCGAGTTCGGCTAGCTGGGGATCGTCGACGTCGCACACCTGCGTCGTCCACGGGCACCGGGTGTGGAAGTGGCAGCCCGACGGGGGGTCGATCGGGCTGGGCACGTCGCCTTCGAGGACCAGCCGCTCGCGGGCGGAGTTCAGCTTTGGATCCGGGATCGGCACCGCGGACAACAATGCATTCGAGTACGGGTGCATCGGGCGGTCATAAAGCTGTGCAGCGGGCGCCATTTCGACGATCCGTCCCAGGTACATGACAGCTACCCGGTCCGAGACATGGCGAACCACGCCGAGATCGTGCGCGACGAAGAGGTAGGACAGGCCCAGCTCGGATTGAAGATCCTTGAGCAGATTCACGATCTGAGCCTGCACGGAGACGTCCAGCGCCGAGACCGGCTCGTCGGCGATGATCAACTTGGGCTCCAGCCCGAGTGCCCTCGCGATGCCGATCCGCTGGCGTTGGCCTCCGGAGAACTCGTGCGGGTAGCGACTGGCGTGTTCGGGGCTCAAGCCGACGCGATCGAGGAGGTCCTGGACGCGCCTCTCGACGTCGCGCCCACTTGCCAAGCCGTGCAACGCGATCGGCTCACCGATGATCTGACCGACGCGCTTGCGTGGGTTCAGCGACGCGTAGGGATCCTGGAAGATCATCTGCATCTGCCGCCGCACCGGCCGCAGACTTCGCCGTGACCGCCCAACCAACTCCTCGCCACGGAAGCGGACCGAACCCGACGTCGGCGTGATCAACTGCAGGATGGTGCGGCTCAGGGTGGACTTCCCGCACCCGGATTCGCCTACCAGGCCCAGGGTCTCGCCCTCGTTGATGGACAGACTGACACCGTCGACGGCCTTGACGTGGGCCACTACCCGGTCCACGACGATGCCGGATTTGACGGGGAAGTGCTTGACGAGGTCGGTGACCTCGAGGAGTGGGCTGCTCGCCGTCGTGTTCATGACGTCACCGGCTTCCTGAGACCGATCCGGCCGTCGACGTCGCGAAGCCGGCGTTTGTCTGCGGGATCCAGCCAGCAGCGGTCCCCGTGCAGCGGCGGCGGCTCGGCACACTTGTCGAACTCGTGCGGGCACCGCGCGGCGAACCGACACCCGGAGGGCGGATTGAGAAGCGAGGGAGGGGATCCGAAGATCTGGGCCAACCTCACCGGGCGCGGCTGGTCGAGCCGCGCGAGTGAGCCGAGCAGACCCCACGTGTAGGGATGCTGCGGGTCGTAGAAGAGCTTCTCGAGTGTCGCGTCCTCGACGATCTGCCCCGCGTACATGACGGCCACCCGGTCGGCGATCTCCGCGACCACGCCGAGGTCGTGGGTGATCAGCACGACCGCGAGGCCGCGCTCCCTGTTCAGTCGGTCGAGCAGTCGCAGGATCTGCGCCTGCACGGTGACGTCGAGCGCGGTCGTCGGTTCGTCGGCGATCAGGACGTCGGGATCCAGCGCCAACGCCATGGCGATCATCACCCGCTGTCGCATCCCGCCGGAGAACTCGTGTGGGTAGTCGTGAACGCGGCGTTCGGGATTGGGGATGCCCACCGAGCGGAGCAGCTCGACTGCGCTCTCGAGCGCCTCGGTCTTGGATACCTTGCGGTGCGCTCGGATCATCTCGGCGATCTGCTCGCCCACCCGGTACACCGGGTTCAGCGATGTCATCGGATCCTGGAAGATCATCGCGATGCGCTTGCCGCGAATGTCGCGCAGCTGCTCGTCGTCCAATTGGTTGAGGTCGCGACCGTCGAACTCCACCGAGCCCGTGATGGTGGCGTTGGGGGCTCGGGTCAGACCGAGGATCGTCTGAGCGGTGACGCTCTTGCCGGAACCGGATTCGCCGACGATGGCCAGGATCTCGCCTTCCGCGAGGTCGAAGGACACTCCCTCGACCGCGCGTACGACTCCGCCGTCGGTGGCGAACCTGACGCCGAGATCACGTACGGACAGGATCATGCGGGGGCCGCCTCGCCGAGTCGGATGCGTGGGTCCAGGAAGGCGTACAGGACGTCGACCACGGTGTTGAAGAACACGATGAAGAAGGCGCCGAACATCGTGACGCCCATGAGCGGTGGCAGGTCGAGACTCCCGATGGCCTGCCCGGCATAGAGGCCGACACCGTTGATGTTGAACACCGTCTCGGTGAGAATGGCGCCACCACCGACCACCGCGCCGAAGTCCAGGCCGAACAGCGTGATGATCGGAATCATCGAGTTGCGCAGGACGTGCTTCATGCGGATCTGACGCTCGCTGATGCCCTTGGCCCGCGCGGTCCGGACGTAGTCCTCGTTCATCACGTCGAGCATGTTCGAGCGCAGCACCCGGCTGTAGAAGCCGACGAACAGCACCGCGAGAGTTATCCATGGCAACACCAGGTGATACGCCCATTGGCCGGGGTTCTTGGTCAGAGGTACGTAGCTGCTGGTGGGGAAGATCTGCGCCTTGAAGCTCAAGTAGTACAACAGGATTGCCGCAAGCCAGAACACCGGCACCGAGATGCCGACCAGCGCGATGATGGTCAGAGCGCGGTCGGTGAACTTTCCTGCGTGCACCGCGCTGAGGTAGCCGAACACGACGGCCAGCGCCATCCAGAGCACCGCGGCGCCGATGCACAGCGACAACGTCGCGGGCAGGCCCTTCCAGATCTGCTCGCCGACGTTCTGCGAGCTCGCATAGGACGTCAGCTGGCCGGTGAAGATCCGCTTCATCATCGTCAGGTATTGCACCGGCAGCGATTGGTCGAGACCGAGGTCTGCCCGAACCCGGCCAATCAGCGCCGGATTCGCATTCTTTCCCGCGATGCGTTGGGCGGGATCGGAGTTGGGGATGACGTTGAAGATCAGGAACACGATCACCGAGATCGCGAAGAGGACGGCGACCATCCCGATCAATCGCCTGGCGGCGAATCGCAACATGGTCTAGTGCTCCAGCCTGATCTTGGCCCGGGGATCCAGCGCGTCGCGCAGACCGTCGCCGAACACGTTGAGCGACAACACCGTCAGCACGATCATGGCGCCCGGGACGATGGTCAGGTGCGGTGCGGTGTAGATCGTCTGATAGCCGTCGGCGATCATGGTGCCCCACGACGCGTTCGGCGGTCGCACGCCCGCGCCGAGGAACGACAGCGACGACTCGAGCAGCATGTTGTTGGCGATGTTCAGCGTGAAGAACACGATGATGGTCGACACCACGTTGGGCAGCAGCTCGGAGATCATGATGCGCACCGAGCCCTTTCCCTGTGCGACAGCGGCTTCCACGAACTCCTTCTCGCGCAGCGCCAATATCTCACCGCGGATCGGTCGCGCCATGTACGGCACGTACACCAGCCCGATGATCATGATCGGAATCCACAGCGAGTCACCGGCGATGGCCAGCGGGCCGATCTTGAGCCCGCCGAGCGCGAGCGTCGTGCCGAGCGCGATGCCGAGCAGCAGCACCGGAAATGCCCAGACGACGTCCATGATCCGCGACAGCACGGAGTCGATCCAGCCGCGGTAGTAGCCGCACAGCAGACCGACGAGCACCGCGAGCACCGTGGTGACGATCGCGGCGACGAGGCCGATGAAGATCGACGTGCGGCCACCGTAGAGCAGTCGCACCATCACGTCTCGACCGTTCTGGTCGGCGCCCAAGAGGTACCGGCCGTGAAGCCCGGGCCCGATCGGGGTGCCGTCGGGGGAGACGACGTAGGTCTCCTGCCCGTCGACCATGATCTTGTCGGTGATGTGATTCTCGTTGGGACTGGTGTGTGCGACGTGGTCGGCCCACAGCGGCGCCGCGAGACACACCAGCACGATCAACACGAAGACCACGCCAAAGCCCAGGGCCAACCGGTTGCGGCGCAACCGAATCCACGCCAGGTACCACGGGCTGCGGCCGCGGACGACTTCACTTTGGACGCCGACGGGCACCGGCGGGATGCCGGGTGCCTCGACGTCCCCGATGGGGACCGTCATCTACTTCAGCGCGAACGCGGAGTAGTCCTCATTGAACAGCAGATGCGGAATGGTCTTGTCGAAGGCAATCCGATCCGAGACGAACGTGCTCTTCTGCTCGTTGCCGTACGGCGCCCACACCGCCTGCTCCATGTATGCCTTGTCCAACGCCGCGTACTGCTTCTTGACGTCGTCGGTCAACTGCTGCTCGGAGAGCTTGTTCATCGTGGCGTCGTTGGCCGGGATGGCGACCTGCGAGTAGTTGCTGTTGTTCGTCGGCAGGATGTTCGCGCCGTTCAGCAGTGGACGGAAGAAGTCGTCCGGGTGCGGGAAGTCCTGGTACCAATCGGTGAAACCCGTGTCCAGGTCCGGTGTCGACGTGTTGCCGATGGTGGCGAAGTACACGTCGCCGGCAACCACCTTCAGCGTGGCGTTGAAGCCGAGCTGGGTGAGCAGATCGTGATAGTACTCGCCGATGCGCTTGCGGTCCGGCTCGTCGTTGGTCCAGACGGTGATGTCCCTGTCGGTCGGATTAGCTTCTGCAATCAGCTGTTTGGCCTTGGCCATGTCCGGTCCGGGGTAGAGCTTGTACTCCTCGTACCCGGGCATTCCCGGCGGCAGGATCTGCTGGGTGGGATGCAGGCGGCCGCCGAAGACGCGGTTGAGTGCCTCTGGGTCGAGCGCGTAGTTGATCGCCTGGCGGACTCGGATGTCGTTGAACGGCGCGGTCTTGTTGTTCATGAAGAAGTAGTAGGTGTTGATCGAGTCATTCAGGCTGAACCGCTCGCCGAACTTCGACTTCACCTCGGCCAGCCGGTCGGCATCGGGTGGGTCGACCATGAAGTCGATGGTGTTCTGTTCGACGCCGGTCACCTGCGCGGAGTTGCTCTTGTTCTGGGTGACGGTGATCTTGTCGACGCCCGCGTCGGTGACCTCCGTCGCGCCGGCATCCTTGACGGTCTTGAAGTTCGGGTTGCGCTCCATCGTCAACGTCTGCGGCGCTTCGACTTTGGTGATGGTGAACGGTCCGCTCGACGGCGGCGGAGTGTTCGTCGCGTCCTTGTCCAGCGGTGTGGTCGGCGGCACGGGGGCGGCGAACATCAGCGCCAAGACGTTGTTGAACGTCCCGTTCGGCTTCTCCAGGGCGATGGTGATGTCGCCGCTCGCGTCGTCGGTGGTGATACCGGTGATGGTGGGCGCCGTGCCGTCGGCGTATGCCTTGGCGCCGACGATGCCCTCATAGAACACCGAGCCACCCGAGTTCGCCTTGAACAGACGCTGAATGGCGTAGGTGAAGTCCGACGCCTTGATCGGCGTGCCATCGGAGTACTTCATGTTCGGCCGGAGCGTCAGCTTGTAGGTCTTGCCGTCGGCCGAGACCTGCGGCATGTCCTTGGCGAGGCCCGGCACGACCTCGGTGCCCGCCTCGCCCTTGGCGTGCTTGTACGTCAGCAGCGGGGTGTAGACGTTCCAGAGCACTTCCCAACCCTCGACTGTGTAGGAGAGCTGGGGGTCGACGTAGTCGGGGAACGACGTCATCGAGACGTTGATGTCCCCGCCGCCAGCGCCACCGCTGCTGCCGGAGTCACCCCCGCATGCGGCGACGCCGAAGGTGGCCAGCGCCGCGACGACACCAACGGTCACCGCCTTGCGCAACTTGCTCATGAAAATCCCCTTGGTCAGTGGTCTGGTCTCTGTCCCGACGGTGTTCATAACCTGTACGCCTCCTGTCGGGGTGCCACTGCATCTTTTCCGAAATACAGCGGATGGCAACTCGGACTTTCAGGAATCGTCACCTCGCTGCAACCCCCTGGCCTGCGAAGTCCCAGGACGGCACGACGCCGCAGCTGACTCGTTCGCAGGTATTTGCGGTTGCTGTAACGCCGTGACCAAGGCTCGATCCACCGGTGCCGAACCGGAATTATTCCTGCTTCGTGGCCAATTCACCGGAAAATTGACATACGCGATGGTTCCGGGAGAGGGGTAGCGAGCCGGCCACTCGCGGCGGTCGTCGAAAAAAAAGTTCCCGACGAGCGCGGTTCGGGGGTGTCGCACCGCCCGGTGTGCCCCGCGCGCGGCGCGTCCCCGGTCGATTACCCGCCAGGTAGTGGTTCCCGGGGGCGAATGCGCCACTGGTTTACCATCGAAACCCGTGGCGCGTAACGACGGTCCCGGCGGACCCCCAGACGACCCGTACTACTCCGACAGCGAGCCGACCCAATACGGCAGCTACCCCCGCAGCGAGCCCCAGGCCTATAGCGAGCCGACGGCCTACGCGAACTACGGGGCGCAGGACCCGTACCCGGCGCAGGACCCTCAAGGTCAGCAACCGCCCCCGCCTGAGCTGCCGACCCCCTGGTACCGCACGCCGCCGGGACTCGTCAGTCTCGGCGCGTTGGGCGTGATCCTCATCGCGGCGATCGTCTACGCGATCGTCTCGCTCACCGGCGGCGACGGGACCGGCACCACCTCCACCACGTCGAGCACCACCACGACGTCGGCGTCCTCCGGCGGATCCGTCGCGCCTGCACCGACGGGCGGCACGGAGACGGTGACGCAGAGTGCGGAGCCGAGCACCACCACCGAAACGCCCACGACGACCACCACCTCGGAAAGCCCGACCACCACCACCACCACGACGACGACTACGCCCAGCACCAGCACGACCGTGTCGACGAGTACCAGCACCAGCACGGTCACCCAGACCGTGACGCTGCCGCCGACCAGCGCTCCGGTGGTTACCGGCGGCGCTGCGAGCCCGGCGCCCGGCTAAGCGGACCGCCTGCTGACCTAGGCTGCTGGGATGAGGGGAATCATCCTGGCCGGGGGGACGGGTACGCGTCTCTACCCAATAACCATGGGCGTGTGCAAGCAATTGCTGCCCGTGTACGACAAGCCGCTCATCTACTACTCGCTGTCGACGTTGATCATGGCGGGAATCCGCGACATCCAGGTCATCACCACCGCGGGCGACGTGGCTGCCTTCACCCGACTGCTCGGAGACGGCTCGACGTTCGGTACGAACATCACCTACGCCGTTCAGGATCGGCCCGACGGGGTCGCGCAGGCCTTCGTCGTGGGGGCCGACCACATCGGCAACGACTCGGTGGCATTGATACTGGGCGACAACATCTTCTACGGTCCGAGTCTGGGCACCAGCCTGACTCGTTTCAGCGCCGTCGACGGCGGCGCGATCTTCGCGTACTGGGTGGCCAATCCCTCGGCGTATGGCGTCATCGAGTTCAGCGACGAGGGCAAGGCACTGTCCCTGGAGGAGAAGCCAGCCGCTCCGAAATCGCACTATGCCGTGCCCGGACTGTACTTCTACGACAACGACGTCGTCGAGATCGCGCGGTCGTTACGCCCCTCCCACCGCGGCGAATACGAGATCACCGACGTCAATCAGACCTACCTCGACCAGGGGCGGCTCGGCGTGGAGGTGTTGGCGCGCGGCACCGCCTGGCTCGATACCGGCACCTTCGACTCGCTGCTCGACGCCAGCGACTACGTCCGCACCATTGAACGCAGGCAGGGTCTGAAGATCGGCGTGCCGGAGGAAGTCGCCTGGCGGCTCGGCTTCATCGACGACGACCAACTGGCCGAGCGCGCCCACTCCCTGCTGAAGTCAGGGTACGGCGCGTACCTGCTCCAGCTGCTCGAGCCCTAGCCGCCGCGGACGAAATCCGTTCTCGGTGAACCGGTCTGGTACGGCCAACGTGAATACCGTGCGCACCGTCAGCAGATACTGACGCATGAGATGGCCCGTCGTGTAGGGCAGCTCGTAGGTCCGGCACAGTGCCCGCACGCGCGTGGCGATCTCGGCGTACCGATTGCTCGGCAGGTCGGGGAAGAGGTGATGCTCGATCTGGTAGCAGAGATTTCCGCTCATGAAGGCCATCACGGGACCCGCGTCGAAGTTGGCGCTTCCCAACATCTGTCGCAGATACCACTCGGGTTTCGTCTCGTGTTCCAACGTCTCCGGGGTGAATTTCTCTGCCCCATCGGCGAAGTGCCCACAGCAGATGACCACGTACGCCCAGACGTTGCGGAGCACGTTGGCGAGGACGTTGGCGCCGAGAGTGCGCCGCCACCGCCTGAGGCTCAACGCCGGGAAGAGCACGTAGTCCTTGGCGGCTTGGCGTCCGATCTTGCGAAGCAACGCACGGCCGTGAACGGACTTCGGCACGTCGGAGTCCTCGCGTTCCTGCTCCGAGTACAGATCGTGCAGGGCGATGCCCCACTCGAAGGTGATGGCCAGCAACAGACTTCGCAACGGCTGGAACAGATTGCTGGGCTTCCACTCCTGGTCGCGGGTCACGCGCAGCACGCCATAGCCCAGGTCGTCATCGACCCCAACGACGTTGGTGTTGACGTGGTGGCGGTAGTTGTGGGAGTAGCGCCACTGCGACGACAGCCCCGCCATGTCCCACTCCCACGTGGTGGAGTGGATCTCGGGATCGTTCATCCAGTCCCATTGGCCGTGGCCGATGTTGTGGGCGAGCTCCATGTTCTCGATGCTCTTGGCTGCGGCGAGGCCGACGGTGCCGAGTAGCCATCCCCGTCGTCGCTTGGTACCGGCGATCACCAGCCGCGAGGCCACCTCGAGCATCCGCTGAAAGGCGATCGTCCGGCGGATGTAGGTCCGGTCGCGGCTTCCGCGGCTGGCCTCGACGTCGCGGCGGATGTCGTCCAAGGAGGCGCTGAACGCATCGAGGTCGGAGGGACTCAGGTGGGCGTACTCGGCGACATCGGAGATGGCCATGCTTATCGGGTTTCCTGGTCGGTCCGGACGGCCCTCATCGAGGTCGATGTTGGGTCGCGAATTGGCGGGATCTCGGCCTGAGACGCGTGTGCAAGAACGTCGCGGCCTGCGCGCGGTTCTTGCCCGTTGTGCTCCTACAGCCTAGACGTTGAGGCGGCTGATTCTCGTGCTGTGTCGCCTAGGCGAGCAGGCGGCAAGACATTCCGCCACGCCGAATTCCGATAATTGGCGATTGCGTCAAAATAATGGTCGATCGGCAGTGGACCGTGCCGACGAGGACTGCAATTGCCACGCCGTTCGGGTAACGACGATGAATTTGGCCGTTCCGAAAAGGGGAATCGACGGTCGAGATCGTCGTTGCAGGACGATGTCGGCGTTGCCGTGGGGGCCTGTCTGATCTTGATTATTTGCTCGATGCGAGAACGGCGTTTCCGGCAATCGGGGTCACGCGGGACGGACTCAGGGCCCTTGAGCTGGGAAGAATGCCCTGAGTCCGGCTGCTCGGTAGGTCCCGGTGCGCTGAGGGCGAGCGATGGAAGTACCAGCGGTCGTTAGCCATGGCGTGAGGGCCTCGGAATGCCATGCGTGAGGATGAGGGCAACGGTATGGAAACTAGCAAAGGTAAATTCGTGGCTTGCCGTGTTAGCTAGAGCGATTGCATTTCGCCCGATGCGGGGTAGATTATCGTCACACTTACGACATTGATTAGCTGTTGGCAAAGGGGATTCATGTTCGGGACGAGTTATCTATCGGTGGGCGCAGGTATCACGGCCGTCGGCGCGGCGGCGTTGCTGTTCACTCAGGTCGGATCGCCTGCTGCTACTCCGTTGCGCTCCGCCTCCCCGGAGGTGCGACCGGCGGCTCAACCGCTCGAGTTCGACTTCACCCGGATGTTCCCGTGGGGAGCGGGGCAGGGAACGCCGGTGAGCAGTGTCGGCGCGGCGACCGTCTCCGCCGTCAGCGCCTACAGCAATGCCATCGACCTCGGTGTGGCCGGCATGCTGCACACCGTCAACCAATTCGGGCCCTTGACTGCCAGCCTCGACTCCATCAGATCGATCAGTGCAAAGCAGGGCCCCAACTGGGTACAACCGTTCACCACCAACGTGACGAGCCTGGATCAGTGGAACGTCGGTCTGGCAGGGCTGGTCAACAGCGTGGGCGTGGTGGGCTTCACCGAGGACACCGCTCATTACGACCCCTTCATCGCCAATCACGCCGGCGTCCTGCAGACTGCCAACAGCTTCGGCCCAATGTTCTTCAACCTCAACGTCCTCAAGGCCATCGGCTTCACTCAGGCGCCCAGTGGCACTGTGCTGGCGAGTGGTCAACCGGATGACTTCAGTGCCGTCGACATCGGTCGATGGGCAGGCGGAATCCCCGGGGTCATCACCAACACCGGCACGACGGGGTTCGTGGTATCCCGTGACTTCGGCAACGGTCCCATCAACGACTACTACATCGGTGGCCTGCACACCACGACCACCATCGGGTCGATGAAGTTCGACTTCAACGTGCTGCCGACCATCAGCACCAGCATCTTCCCGCCGTCGATCTCGTTCTCCCTGTCACCTGACATGACCGCCGCCCAGACTCCGTTTGCCCCCATCAGTCCGCCGCCGCCCGGGGTGGTTCAACCGCTGGTCACCAACCCGACCCCGCCAGTCGCCCC
>NZ_JAEMTA010000009.1 GCF_016462545.1 Mycolicibacterium sp.
AGGGCATCACCGGCGGCGAGGGCACCAAGCACACCGCGCTGATGCTCAAGGCCGGTACGCAGGTCGTCGGCGGCGTGAATGCGCGCAAAGCCGGCACGACTGTGTCGCACACCGCGAAAGATGGCTCGGCCGTTGAACTTCCGGTGTTCGGCAGCGTTGCCGAAGCCATCAAGGAGACCGGCGCCGACGTGTCGATCGCCTTCGTGCCACCGGCGTTCTCGAAGGACGCCATCATCGAGGCCATCGACGCCGAGATCCCGCTTCTGGTGGTCATCACCGAGGGAATTCCGGTGCAGGACAGCGCCTATGCGTGGGCGTACAACCTAGAAAAGGGCGGAGAGAAGGGCCCAAAGACGCGCATCATCGGGCCGAACTGTCCCGGCATCATCACGCCGGGCGAGTCGCTGGTCGGCATCACGCCGAACAACATCACCGGCAAGGGCCCGATCGGGCTGGTGTCGAAGTCCGGCACGCTGACCTACCAGATGATGTACGAGCTGCGCGATCTCGGCTTCTCCACCGCGATCGGCATTGGCGGCGACCCGGTCATCGGGACCACCCACATCGACGCCATCGAGGCGTTCGAGAAGGATCCCGAGACCAAGATCATCGTGATGATCGGCGAGATCGGTGGCGACGCCGAGGAGAAGGCCGCGGCCTACGTCCAGGCCAATGTCAGCAAGCCGGTCGTCGGCTACGTTGCGGGCTTCACCGCGCCCGAGGGTAAGACGATGGGACACGCCGGCGCCATCGTCTCCGACGGCGCGGGTACCGCGCAGGGCAAGAAGGAAGCCCTCGAGGCGGCCGGGGTCAAGGTCGGCAAGACGCCGTCGGAGACCGCTGCACTGGCCCGGGAGATCCTCGAGAGCCTCTAGGAATTCGCCGAAAGAGGCATTCCCTGTCGTTCAGCCGCGAGGTTGACGACAGGGAATGTCATTTCAGGGGTATTGGAACACGTTCCAGTCATCGGTTAGCGTAGCGAACTAACACATGCCAGGAGGTCTGTAATGCCGGTCGATCCGCGTACCCCCGTCATCGTCGGCGTCGGACAGTTCACCGAACGCATCGACGACGCCGATTACCGCGGCATGTCAGCGGTCGACCTCGCCACCGAGGCGGTGCGCGCGGCGCTCGCCGATACCGGTGCGGACCCGGCCGCCGTGGCTCGGGCGATCGAGGTGTTCGCCGGACTGCGGCAGTTCGAGATCTGCACGCCGTTCGCCAAGCCACCCCTGGGTGCCTCGGACAACTACGTGCGATCGGTGGCGCAGCGGGTGGGCGCCGATCCGGCCCACGCGGTGCTCGAGCCCATCGGCGGCAACGGGCCGCAGAAGCTGATGACGGAGTTCGCCGGCAAGATCGCCGCCGGGGACCACGAGGTCGTGCTGATCCTCGGCTCCGAACCGGGCAGCACGGCGAAGTACTTCTCGGACAAGTCCGACAAGCCCGACTTCACCGAGCACGTCGGAGGGCAACTCGAGGATCGCGGCTACGGCTTCGAGCAGTACATGAGCGAGTACACCGCGAAGCACGGGTTGACCGGGGCGCCGGTGCAGTACGGACTCCTCGACAATGCGCGACGTGCCCGGTTGGGGCTCGGCGTCGAGGAGTATCGACGACGGATGGCCGAGCTCTTCGCGCCGTTCTCGAGAGTGGCTGCCAAGAACCCGTTCTCGTCGTCGCCGGTGGAACGCTCGGTCGTGGAGATCGAGACCGTCACCGGCGAGAACCGGATGATCTGCGACCCGTATCCGCGGCTGTTGGTGGCGCGTGACACCGTGAACCAGGGTGCCGCGGCCCTGGTGATGTCGGTGGCGGCGGCCCGTCGCCTCGGCATCGCCGAGGAGAAATGGGTGTACCTGCGGGGGCATGCCAACCAGACCGAGCAGGACCTGTTGGACCGTGTCGACCCCGGAGTCAGCTACTCCGCGAAAAACGCTGTGGCAGAGGCGCTCCGGGGCGCGGGGGTCGGCATCGACGATGTCTCCACGTTCGACCTCTACAGCTGCTTCCCGTTCCCGGTCTTCGCGGTGTGCGACGAGTTCGGGCTCGCCGCCGACGACCCGCGAGGACTCACCCTCACCGGCGGTCTGCCGTACTTCGGCGGCCCCGGCAACAGCTACTCGCTGCACGGTATCGCCGAGACGGTCGCCGAGATGCGGGACAAGCCAGGGTCATTCGGGCTCGTCGGCGCCAATGGCGGTGTCATGAGCAAGTATTCGGTCGGCGTGTACTCGACCGAGGCCGCCGACTGGGCGCCCGATCGTAGCCAGGCGCTCCAGGAGGACATCGCGGCGCTACCGAAGGTGGCGGTCACCCGAGACGCCGACGGTCCGGGAACCATCGAGACGTACTCGGTGCGTTACGACTGGCCGGTGACGACGGGCGTCATCATCGGCAGGCTCGATGCGGACGGCAGCCGCTTCATGGCCTTGACCGAGGACGACGACCTGGTGGCGTTGATGACGGGCGGTGACCCGCTGGGTGCCCGCATCACGGTGACGTCGTCCGGCGATGGCACGAATCTAGCCACGCTGGCCTGAACCCCGCCGCCACGGCACGCGCCCCTTCGATGCGACGCGGGTACGGTTCCCCTCGTCGTCGCGCCTGGCGCCGCGACGGGTGGTGCGCGGATCGTCGAAGACTCGGACGACGAGTGAGCTGATGCTGGGCATGACATGTCCTTTGCGCCATTTCGGGCTGCGGTTCAGCCCGTGCCCCAAGAACTCTCGTCGTCGGCGGTAGCGGGGTCATGAGTAGCCCGCTACGCGACTAGGGGAAGTGGCGGCTAGACCAGCGCAGCGAGCTTGCCTGCCAGCCTCTCCACGTAACCGCCGACCTCGGCCTCGGACTTGTCGGGCAGCCCGAACAGCACCTCGGTGACGCCGAGATCCGCCCAGCGGGCCAGCTTGTCGGGGTCCGGCTTGAAGTCGAGTGCCACGATCTGCGGCGCGCCGTCGCGCCCGGCGGCGGCCCAGGTGTCCTGAAGCAGCTTCACGGGTGCGTCGATGTCGAAGTCGCGCGGCGTGGTGATCCAACCGTCCGCCGACTTCGAGATCCACTTGAAGTTCTTCTCGGTGCCCGCGGCGCCGACGAGGATCGGGATGTGCGACTGGACGGGCTTGGGCCACGCCCAGCTCGGGCCGAACTTGACGAACTCCCCGTCGTATTCGGCCTCCTCCTGCGTCCACAGGGCGCGCATCGCCTCCAGATACTCGCGCAGCATGGTGCGACGGCGGGCCGGCGGAACGTTGTGGTCGGTGAGTTCGTCTGTGTTCCAGCCGAATCCGACGCCGAGGCTGACCCGGCCGCCGGAGAGGTGATCGAGCGTGGCGATGGACTTGGCGAGGGTGATGCAGTCGTGCTCGACGGGCAGGGCGACGGCCGTCGAGAGCCGCACCCTCGACGTCACGGCGGCCGCGGTGCCCAGGCTGACCCACGGGTCGAGCGTGCGCATGTAGCGGTCGTCCGGTAGCGACTCGTCACCGGTGGTGGGGTGCGCCGCCTCCCGCTTGATCGGGATGTGGGTGTGCTCGGGCACGTAGAAGGTGGTGAAGCCGTGGTCGTCGGCGAGTTTGGCCGCCGCCGCCGGGGCGATGCCGCGATCGCTGGTGAAAAGTACGAGCCCGTAGTCCATGACCAGAATTAGAACGTGTTCTAGTCCTCGTGCGCAAGGTGGCCCGCACGCGAGCGCGCGGTGCGACCGGATTTCGGGTAGTGCCCTACTCACGCGTCGGGGTGGGCTTCAGCCGGAAAGTTCGAGGCATGAATTCCGATCGCTCGACAGGAAAGAAGTTGCGGGAGTGGGTGCGGCGCTACCTCCCGTGTGAGATCGCGGGTACGACGTGTGAGATGGGTGGGGCCGCCATCGCCTACTCGGTCACCGGCTCCGCGGCGGCAGCCGCGGTCGTCGCGACCATCGGGGCCTCCGTCGGTTACTACGCCGCGGCCTACGTCGCCGCGGTGCGGACCGCCTACCGCGCGGACCCCTCGTCGCACCGAATCTCGCGTGCGCTCAACGCAAACGGCCTGGCCTTGCGCAGCGTGGCCATCGAGTTCGGTCCCGCCGAGGTCATCGACAGCTTGATCATCCGACCGCTGGCCTTCTACTTCGGGCCCATCTTGTTCGGCGGCTTGGCCGTTGGCTGGATCTTCGCCAAGGTGGTGGCCGACGTCGGCTTCTACGTGCTGGCGATCTTCTCCTACGAGCGGTTCCGCGGACTCCTGGTGGTTCACCCCAGATCCGAGGAGGTGTTCCATGAATCCACGGCGTCGGTCGCAATTGCGTAGGGAACTCGCGCGATGCGCACCGCGCTGGCGCGAGCTGGCCGCGACCTACGGCACCCCGCTCCTGGTGCTCGATCCCTACCGGGTCGCCGCGCAGTACTCGCTGCTCACCGAGCATCTCCGCGGCTTCGGACTGCACTATGCGGTGAAGGCGCTCCCGCATCCCGCGGTTCTGACGGTGCTGGCGGCCAGTGGCAGCGGTTTCGACCTGGCGACCAGCGCCGAGGTCGATCTCCTTGCGACGCTGGGTGTGCCCATGGACCGCTGCATCTACACCCACCCGGTGAAGAAACCGGCGGACATCGACCACGCGTATGCCGCAGGAATTCGCACGTTCGTCGTCGACAACCCGATCGAGACGCAGAAGTTCGTCGGCCGGGACCCCGAGATCGAGATCCTGGTTCGGCTCGCTTTCCCGAACCCGACGGCCAAATCGGATCTGTCGATCAAGTTCGGCACCGATCCCGCCGAGGCGGAGCTGCTGGTCAAGCACGTGCTCGCCGCGGGGGTCCGGTTCGCGGGCTTCAGCTTTCACGTCGGCAGCCAGGGTTCGTCGGTGAGGCCGTACCGCGAAGCTCTGCGCGCGACGCTCGAGTTGACCGGGCACGTCGAGCGGACCCTCGGGGTGCGCGCGACGACCATCGACATCGGCGGCGGATTCCCGATCTCCTACCGGGACGAGATGCCGTCCATCGGCGAGGTCGGCACCATCGTCGACGAGGTGCTCGGGCGCCATCACGGGTTCACGATGCTCGCCGAGCCGGGCCGTTTCGTCGTCGCGGACTGCATGACGTTGCTGAGCAGCGTCGTCGGCAGCGCCGTCAGGGCCGGGCGTACCTGGCACTACCTCGATGACGGCCGCTATGGCAGCTACTCGAACGTCATGACCGAGGACGTGCACCCCCCGATCCTCGCGCTGAGCGAACTCGGCGGCGACGATGATCAGACGCCGACGCTGGAGCCCGTCACGCTGGCCGGACCCACCTGCGATAGCGCCGACGTGGTGGCCACCGACTATCCGATGCCGAGGCTGGCCGTCGGGGACGTCGTGGTGAGTCCCACGATGGGGGCGTACACCTCGGTGACGGCGTCGAGGTTCAACGGGATCGCCGAGACCCCCATCCTCGTGGCGACGCATCGCGGTTGAAATCTGACGGATCGTTACCCGTGACGCCGGATCCCAACCTTGTTGGGATGACACACCATGACGACCGAACGCATCGCTGACGCCATCAAGTTCGCCTACTGGGTGCCCAACGTCAGTGGCGGGTTGGTGACCAGCGACATCGAGCAGCGCACCGACTGGAACTTCGAGTACAACAAGAAGCTCGCGCAGACCGCCGAGAATAACGGCTTCGAATACGCGCTGTCCCAGGTCCGGTACGAGGCCAGCTACGGCGCCGAGTACCAGCACGAGTCGACGAGCTTCAGCCTCGCGCTGTTGCTCGCCACCGAGCGCCTGAAGGTGATCGCCGCCGTCCACCCCGGTCTGTGGCAGCCCGCGGTGCTCGCCAAGCTGGGCGCCACCGCGGATCACCTGAGCAACGGCCGGTTCGCCGTCAACGTCGTCTCCGGTTGGTTCAAGGACGAATTCACCCACCTCGGCGAGCCGTGGCTCGAGCACGACGAGCGCTACCGTCGCAGCGCCGAATTCCTCCAGGTGCTGCGCAAGATCTGGACCGAGGACGACGTGGACTTCCGCGGCGACTTCTATCGGATCCACGACTTCACGCTGAAGCCCAAGCCGCTCAACACGCCCGAGCGTCCCAACCCGGAAATCTTTCAGGGCGGTAACTCGACCGCCGCTCGCCGCAACGGCGGCCTGTACTCCGACTGGTACTTCTCCAACGGCAAGGACTTCGACGGCATCACCGAACAGGTCGTGGACGTGCGTGACCACGCCCGCACCGTCGGTCGTGAGGTCAAGGTCGGGCTCAACGGCTTCATCATCGCGAGGGACACCGAAGCAGAGGCGAGGGAGACCTTGCGCGAGATCATCGAGAAGGCCAACAAGCCCGCCGTCGAGGGTTTCCGCGGCGCCGTCCAACAGGCCGGCAACTCGACCGGCGACAAGAAGGGCATGTGGGCTGACTCCAGCTTCGAGGACCTGGTGCAGTACAACGACGGCTTCCGCACGCAGTTGATCGGCACGCCCGAACAGATCGCGGAACGCATCGCCAGCTACCGCAAGCGGGGTGTCGATTTGATCCTCGGTGGCTTCCTCCACTTCCAGGAGGAGATCGAGTACTTCGGTGCGAACGTCCTGCCCCTGGTGCGCGAAATCGAACAGTCCGAAGCGGATTCGCGTGACCGGCAAGCCTTGGTGACGGCCTGAGCGTCACGTGTTTGCTCGCCGGCGGATGTGGGCCCGTCGCCTCGCGCACACGGATCGACCTCAAAGGTCCGTGCGCTAGCGTGGGTGATCGAATCGCCCATCACAGGAGGGGACATGTCGTATCCATCCGGTCCATCCGGTAATTCCGGATACCCGTCCGGACCGCCGGCGTCGCAGTACAACGCGCCCACTCAGCACTTCGGCCAGACGTCGGAGGCTGCCCCGGCCGGACCCAGCAAGCTTCCGTCCTACCTCGCCATCGCCGTCGCGGTGCTCGGGTTGGCCGTCTACCTGGCCAACTTCGGTCCGGTGTTCACCATCAACGCGCCGAACCTGCCGGGCTTCGGCCCGATTGGCGGCTCGGTCAGCACCACCCCGATCGGTATCACGCTGGCTACCGCGATTGCGGTCGTCGCCGGGTTGCTGGCTGCCGTCAGCCTGCTGCCGAAGCAGACCAGGCACGACGCCTGGGTGGCCATTCTCTCGGTGCTGGCGCTGCTGATCGTCCTCTCGCAGATCGTGGGCGTGCCGTCGGGCGTGTCCTTCGGCTGGGCGCTCTACCTGATCATCGTGTTCTCGGTGCTGCAGACCGCCGCCGCGGTGGCGTCCCTGCTCCTGGACGCCGGTGTGATCAGCGCGCCGGTGCCGAAGCCGAAGTACGAGCAGCCGGCCCCCTACGGCCAGTACGGTGCGCCGGGGCCGTACTACGGTCAGCCGCAGCACGGTGGACCTGCGCATCAGCAGGGCCCGCCGCAGCGGGGTGGGTACCCGTCTCAGCAGTACGGCGGTTACCCGGGCGGTCCGTCGACCGGAGGGTTCGGCGCTCAGCCGGGACAACCGGCCCCGCCGTCGCAGCAGAGCGCGCCGCAGCCACAGAGCGGCCCGCCCACGCCTCCGACCGGCTTCCCCGCCTTCGGCTCGCCGCAGGGTTCCCTCGGGTCACAGCCGACGCAGACGTTCGAAACGCAGCAACCCCAGCAGCAGGCTGCGCCGCAATCGGCTCCGCCACCGTCATAATCTCTAGCGGCGCGCTCGCATCCTCTGCGCGCCCGAGACGGTGCGAGGAGCGACCCAGCTAGTGGACAACCGGCCAGTCGGCAGACGCCAGGCGCGCGATCTGCTCAGAGTCGCGTTCGGGCCGTCGGTCATCGCGTTGGTCGTCATCGCGGCCGTCGTGCTGGTGCAGTTGGTGATCGCGAACAGTGACCTGACCGGCGCGTTCGGCGCGATCGGCAGCATGTGGCTCGGCGTGCACGGGGTACCGGTGTCCATCGGCGGCGCCGAATTGGGCGTCATGCCGCTACTGCCATTGCTCGCGATCGTGTGGGGGACCGCCCGTACGACCGCCGCTGCTACCAGGGCGGGCACGTCTTGGTTCGTCATCCGATGGATCGTGGCGTCGGCGCTGGGTGGGCCGCTGCTGATCGCCGCGATTGCACTGGCCGTGATCCATGACGCGTCGTCGGTGCTGACCGAATTGCAAACGCCCAGTGCGACGCTCGCGTTCGGCTGCGTGCTGGCCGTGCACTTCGCCGGAGCCGTGATCGGTGTCGGAACCCGGGTATCTCGAAGGCTGCGAACCATGCCCCGGGTGCCCGGGTGGCTGCCCGATGCGTTCCGCGCGGCCTCCACCGGAGTGCTGGCGCTGTTCGGGTTGTCCGGGGTGATCGCTGCCGGGTCGATGATCGTGCACTGGGGCACGATGGACACCCTGTTCGGGATCACCGATTCCGTGTTCGGCCAACTGAGTTTGACGTTGTTGTCGATGCTCTACGCGCCCAACGTGATCGTCGGTACCGCGGCGGTTGCCGTCGGGTCGAGCGCACACATCGGACTCGCCACGTTCAGCTCATTCACCGTCTTGGGGGGCGACGTGCCCGCGCTGCCGATCCTGGCCGCGGTGCCCAGCCCACCCCTGGGGCCGATCTGGGTGGCGCTGTTGATCGCGGCGGCGGCCGCGGCCGTGGCGGTCGGCCAGCAGTGTGCCCGGCGGCCCGTGCCGCCCGCCGATGCGGCGGCCAAGCTGGTGACGGCGTCGGCGATCGGCGCCGTCGTGATGGCGTTGCTCGGCCATGCCGGGGGCGGTCGGCTCGGAAACTTCGGCGACGTCGGTGTCGACCAGAGCACCTTCGGTCCGGCGGTATTCCTGTGGTTCGTCGTGATCGGCGGGCTGACGGTCGTGATGAGCGGCGGTATCGCCCGTCGGCCCCGGGTGCGCGCGGCTGCTCCCGCACCGCCTGCGGCTGCGGCGGAGCCCGAGGCCGAGACGTCGCCCGTGCCGGTCGTCGAGGAGTCTGAACCGGCCGTCGAGGACTCGGTGCCGGAGATGGAGGTGGAGGTCGAGGAGTCCGAGGAAGACATCCCCGAGATCCTCGCCGAGATCGTCGACGACGAGCCCGAGCCGCCGCGGCCCGTCTTCGATGAACCGGAGGCACCCAACGTGCCCGCCAGGACACCGCCGCGGGACGTATTCGACTTCGACGACGACCCCGAGGCGCACTACTTCGCCGACGACGACCACACCAGCGACGAGCCGCGGCGTTCCTCCGATTAGGCTGCATCGCGTGCAGCCGCCGCTTCGTGTCCCCGCCAGCGCACCAGCTCGGTTGGTCGTCCTGGCATCGGGCACGGGTTCGCTGCTGGAATCGGTGCTGGAGGCCGCTGTCGGCGACTACCCGGCGCGCGTGGTGGCGGTCGGGACCGACCGCGACTGCCGGGCGCTGGAAGTCGCCGCCGCCCACTCGCTGCCCGCTTATACGGTCCGCCTGGGTGACCATGCCGACCGGCAGGCCTGGGACGCGGCGATCACCGAGGCCACGGCGGCGCACCGACCCGATCTGGTGGTCTCGGCCGGTTTCATGAAGATTCTTGGACCGCAGTTTCTTTCGCGCTTTCTCGGACGGGTGGTCAACACCCATCCGGCGCTGCTGCCTGCCTTTCCCGGCGCGCACGCGGTACCCGACTCGCTGGAGTACGGCGTTCGGGTCACCGGCTGTACGGTGCATCTCGTCGACGCGGGGATGGACACCGGACCGATCCTGGCGCAGGAGGCAGTGCCGGTGCTCGACGACGACGACGAGGCCTCGCTGCACGAACGGATCAAGGTCGTGGAGCGGCGACTGCTGGTGGAAGTACTTGCCGCGATGGCAACTCGCGGTGTGACGTGGACGGGACGAAAGGCAGCGATCGGATGAGTACGGACGACGGCAGGCGCGCGATCCGGCGCGCATTGATCAGCGTGTACGACAAGACGGGACTGGCCGAACTGGCGCGGGGTCTGCACGAGGCGGGCGTGGCCATCGTGTCGACCGGCTCCACCGCGAAAACCATTGCCGCCAGCGGTGTCCCGGTGACACCGGTCGAGGATGTCACGGGCTTCCCCGAGGTGTTGGACGGTCGCGTGAAGACACTGCACCCGCGCGTGCACGCCGGGCTATTGGCCGACACCCGCAAGGCCGAACACCTCGCTGCGCTCGACGAACTCGGCGTCGCAGCGTTCGAACTGGTAGTCGTCAATCTCTATCCGTTCACCGAGACCGTCGAGTCCGGCGCCAGCGAGGATGAGTGCGTCGAGCAGATCGACATCGGCGGGCCGTCGATGGTGCGCGCGGCCGCGAAGAACCACCCCAGTGTCGCGGTCGTCGTCGAGCCGCTCGGCTACGACGGCGTGCTCGCCGCGGTACGGGCCGGCGGGTTCACACTCGCGGAGCGGAAGCGGCTGGCGTCGTTGGCATTTCGGCACACCGCTGAGTACGACGTCGCCGTCGCCAGCTGGATGGGCTCGACCCTGGCGCCCGAGGCCGGCGACGCGTCCTCGCCCGAGTGGTTCGGCGGAACGTGGAAGCGGGCCGCAGTGCTGCGCTATGGCGAGAACCCGCATCAGCAGGCGGCGCTGTACCGCGACGACTCGGCGTGGCCGGGGCTGGCGCAGGCGGAGCAACTGCACGGCAAGGAGATGTCGTACAACAACTACACCGACGCCGACGCTGCCTGGCGGGCCGCATTCGACTACGAAGAGACCTGCGTGGCGATCATCAAGCACGCCAACCCGTGTGGCATCGCCGTGTCGTCCGTGTCGGTGGCCGATGCGCACCGCAAGGCGCACGAGTGCGATCCGCTCAGCGCGTTCGGCGGTGTTATCGCCGCCAACACCACGGTGAGTGTCGAGATGGCCACGACGGTCGCCGACATCTTCACCGAGGTGATCATCGCGCCCGCCTACGAGCCGGGAGCCGTCGAGATCCTGGCCCGCAAGAAGAACGTGCGCGTGCTGGTGGCATCGGAGCCGACGATCGGCGGCGCCGAGTTTCGTCAGGTCAGCGGCGGACTCCTGGTGCAGCAACGCGACGGGATCGACGCGCCGGGCGACGACCCGGCCACCTGGACGCTGGCCACCGGTACGCCGGCCGACCCCGACACCCTCGCGGATCTTGTGTTCGCCTGGCGGGCCTGCCGCGCGGTGAAGTCGAACGCGATCGTCGTCGCCAAGGACGGGGCGACCGTCGGCGTCGGGATGGGCCAGGTCAACCGCGTCGACGCGGCCAAGCTGGCCGTCGAGCGGGCGGGCGATCGGGTCAAGGGTGCAGTCGCGTCGTCGGATGCCTTCTTTCCCTTCCCCGACGGCCTCGAGGTGCTCACGGCCGCGGGGGTGAAGGCCATCGTGCATCCGGGTGGATCGATGCGCGACGACGTGGTGACGGAGGCGGCCGCCAAGGCCGGCATCGCGCTGTACCTGACGGGTGCTCGGCACTTCGCCCACTGACCTTCCTGCACGCGAGTGACCACTCATCACACGGAAATCGCACGTGGACGTGCGACAGGTGGCCGCTCGGCGGGTACGCGTCACGACGTCGTAATTTCGCTCTAAGCAGGTAGCGGCTGCCTCCCGCGGCCAACAGTCGTAGCGTGGAGTAGTGACATCACCTAACGATCTGCCCCGCACCCTCGGCGAGCTTCGCGCCTCCGGGCACCGCGAGCGGGGCGTCAAGGCCGAAATCCGGGAGAATCTGCTGGCCGCGCTCGGTGAGGGCCGCGACGTATGGACCGGCATCCTCGGCTTCGAGGACACCGTCATCCCGCAGCTCGAACGTGCCTTGATCGCCGAACACGACGTCGTGCTGCTCGGAGAACGAGGCCAGGGCAAGACGCGGCTGCTGCGGTCGCTGACGAATCTGCTCGATGAGTGGACGCCCGTGATCGAGGGATCGGAGCTGCACGAGCATCCGTACACGCCGATCACGCCCGAGTCGATCCGGCGCGCGGCCACCTCCGGTGACGATCTGCCGATCTCCTGGCTGCACCGCAGCGAGCGGTACACCGAGAAGCTGGCCACTCCCGACACCAGCGTCGCCGATCTGGTGGGCGACATCGACCCCATCAAGGTGGCCGAGGGCCGCAGCCTGGGCGATCCGGAGACCATCGCGTTCGGCCTGATCCCACGGGCGCACCGCGGCATCGTCGCGATCAACGAGTTGCCGGACCTCGCCGAGCGCATCCAGGTGTCGATGCTCAACGTGATGGAGGAGCGCGACATCCAGGTGCGCGGCTACACGCTTCGACTGCCGCTCGACGTCCTCGTCGTGGCCAGCGCCAACCCCGAGGACTACACCAACCGCGGGCGCATCATCACCCCGTTGAAGGACCGGTTCGGCGCCGAGATCCGCACGCACTACCCGCTGGCGCTCGAGGCCGAGGTGGGCGTCATCAAGCAGGAGTCGCATCTGCCCGCCGCGGTGCCGGACTACCTGCTGCAGATCCTCGCGCGATTCGCCCGCGCACTGCGCGAGTCGCAGTCGGTCGACCAACGCTCCGGGGTGTCGGCGCGATTCGCGATCGCCGCGGCCGAGACCGTCGCCGCGGCCGCCACGCACCGCTCCGCGATCCTCGGCGAGCAGGATCCCGTGGCGCGGGTGGTCGACCTGGGCACCATCATCGACGTGCTGCGGGGCAAGCTCGAGTTCGAGTCCGGCGAGGAGGGCCGCGAGCAGGCGGTGCTCGAGCACCTGCTGCGACGCGCGACGGCCGATACCGCGCAGCGACTGCTCGGCGGCCTCGACGTGGGGCCGCTGGTCACCGCGGTCGAAGATGGCGCCCCTGTCACGACGGGTGAGCGCGTCTCGGCGAAGGACGTGCTGGCCGCTCTGCCGGACCTGCCGGTGGTCGACGCCGTCGCGGAACGGCTTGGCGCGCAGACGGACGGTGAGCGCGCTGCCGCCCTGGAGTTGGCGCTCGAGGCGCTCTATCTGGCGAAGCGAATCGACAAGGTCTCGGGCGAGGGTGAAACCATATATGGCTAAACGCACGTCGCGGTATTCGCGCTACTCCGGCGGGCCCGACCCGCTGGCGCCTCCGGTCGACCTGCGCGAGGCGCTGGAGCAGATCGGCCAGGACGTCATGGAGGGTAGTTCGCCGCGACGGGCGCTGGCCGAGCTGATGCGCCGCGGCACCCAGAACATGCGCGGTGCCGACCGACTCGCCGCCGAGGCCAACAGCAAGCGTCGAAAGCTGTTGCAGAACAACAACCTCGACGGCACGCTTCAGGACATCAAGAAGCTGCTGGACGAGGCGGTGCTGGCCGAGCGCAAGGAGTTGGCTCGCGCTCTCGACGACGACGCCCGGTTCAACGAGCTGCAACTCGAGGCGCTGCCGGCGTCCCCCGCGAAGGCCGTGCAGGAGCTCGCGCAGTACGACTGGCGCAGCGACGAGGCGCGCCAGAAGTACGAGCAGATCAAGGATCTCATGGGTCGGGAGATGCTCGACCAGCGTTTCGCGGGCATGAAGGAGGCGCTGGAGAACGCCACCGACGAGGACCGTCAGCGTGTCAACGACATGCTCGACGACCTGAACGAGTTGCTGGACAAGCACGCTCAGGGACAGGACTCGCCCGATGACTTCAACGAGTTCATGGACAAGCACGGCGAGTTCTTCCCCGAGAACCCGAAGAACATCGACGAGCTGCTCGACTCGTTGGCCAAGCGGGCGGCTGCCGCGCAGCGATTCCGCAACAGCCTCTCAGCTGAGCAGCGTGCCGAGTTGGATGCGTTGTCGCAGCAGGCCTTTGGCTCGCCGTCGCTGACAAACGCGCTGAACAAGCTCGACCAGCATCTGCAGAATGCCCGACCGGGCGAGGACTGGCAGGGCTCGGAGCGCTTCAACGGCGACAACCCGATGGGAATGGGGGAGGGCGCCCAGGCGCTCGCCGACATCGGCGAGCTGGAGCAGCTCGCCGAGCAGCTGTCGCAGAGCTACGCCGGTGCGCAGATGGACGACGTCGACCTCGACATGCTGGCTCGCCAGCTCGGTGACCAGGCTGCCATCGACGCCCGCACACTGTCCGAACTCGAACGCGCGCTGATGAATCAGGGCTTCCTCGATCGCGACGCCGACGGTCAGTGGCGACTGTCACCCAAGGCCATCCGGCAGCTCGGCCAGTCGATCCTTCGGGATGTGGCTCGGCAACTCTCGGGACGCCACGGTGAGCGTGACACGCGTCGGTCCGGGGCCGCGGGCGAACTGACCGGGGCCACCCGGCCATGGCAATTCGGCGACACCGAGCCGTGGAACGTGACGCGGACGTTGACGAATGCCGTTCTGCGACAAGCCGGTGGCCAGGAGCGAAGCGACCGGGGGATTGGCAGCGGTACGGGCGTGGCGGAGCTGCCGATGAAGATCACCGTCGATGACGTCGAGATCTCCGAGACGGAGAGCCGCACCCAGTCGGTGGTGGCATTGCTCGTCGATACCTCGTTCTCGATGGTGATGGAGAACCGCTGGCTGCCGATGAAGCGGACGGCGCTCGCGCTGAACCAGCTCATCAGCACCCGGTTCCGCTCCGACGATCTGCAGATCATCTCCTTCGGCCGCTATGCGCGCACTGTGAGTGCTGCGGAGCTGACCGGGATGGAGGGCGTCTACGAGCAGGGCACCAACCTGCACCATGCGCTGGCGCTGGCGTCGCGGCATCTGCGTCGTCATCCCAACGCTCAACCGGTGGTTTTGATCGTCACCGACGGTGAGCCCACGGCACACCTCGAGGACTACGGCGACGGGGAGGGCGCCTCGGTGTACTTCGATTACCCGCCGCACCCCAGGACCATCGCGCACACCGTGAAGGGCTTCGATGAGATCGCCCGCCTGGGTGCGCAGGTGACGATCTTCCGCCTCGGCAGTGATCCGGGTCTGGCGCGCTTCATCGACCAGGTGGCCCGGCGGGTGGAGGGCCGGGTCGTGGTGCCCGACCTGGACGGGCTCGGCGCCGCGGTCGTCGGCGACTACCTACGGTCGCGTCGCAGGCGCTGAAACTACTGCTGGGCCTTGCGCTTCTTGCGCTTGATGCCGACGCTGCCCCACAGCGAGAACCCGCGGATCGTGACGTGTGGTGCCCCGGGGGAGCCCTCGTCGCCGAGGTGGCCGAAAGCGCCCATCACGCCGACGCCCTTGACGGCCACGTTCAGCTCGGGTGGCAGCAGGATGGTCTGTCCGCCGAAGATCGAGTACGAGTGGATCTCCACGTCCGCTGCCGTGAAGTCGGCGTAGCGAAGGTCGATCACGCCGCCTCCGAACAGGGCCACCGACGTCAGCCGCTTCGGTACGTTCCACCGTCCACGCCGCTCGAAGCCGCTCATGATCGCCAGCAGGAGGGTCGACGGCGCGGGTTGGCCAGGGGAGATCGAGGGTGCGGTGGTCGCGATGCCGGGCAGATCGCAGCTCAGTCGATCCAGCTCGTCGATCGTCTGCGCCGCATAGGCCTTCTTGAGGCGGACTTCGAATTCCGCCATCTCGAGGCGGCCCTGTGCGGCGGCATCAGTGAGCAACTGCGCCACCGCAATGCGATCGGTGTCGGCAGCACGCATCGACCCGGATCGCGACGCTCCATTGCTCATTGGCATCGAGCCTACGGCGAACGCTCAGACATGCAAGGTTCCGTGCGCAGAATTTGCCTAATCCGTGTTCGAGCCGCGTCCGCCCACCCAGCGCGGCGGCCGCTTCTCCAGGAACGCCATCATGCCCTCGCGCGCTTCCTCGGAGACGAATAGCCGTGCCGACTGTGACGTCAGCGCCTCGGCGTCGGTGTCGAACCCCGCTCGCAATGCCGCCGTCGTCAGCGCCTTCGACGACGCCAAACCCTGAGGTGACCCCTTCACGATCTCAGCGGCGAGCGTTGCCACGGTGGCGTCGACGTCGTCAGCGGAGATCGTGATCAGGCTGATCCTCTCGGCCTCGGCGGGACCGAATTTCTCTCCGGTGACGAAGTAACGGCCCGCGGCGCGCGCGGAGATCTTCGGCAGCAAGGTCAGCGAGATGATCGACGGGGCCACGCCGATGCGCGCCTCGGTCAGCGCGAAGGTGCTCGAGGGTCCCGCGACCACGATGTCGCAGGCGCCGATCAGGCCCAGGCCGCCCGCGCGGGCGTGCCCGTCGATCGCGCCGATGACGGGGACCGGCAGGTCGAGGATGGCGCGCAGCAGCTCGGTCATTCCGCGGGCCCGGTCGACGGCCAGCTCGCCGGGGTCGCGGCCGGCAGCCTCGCCGAGGTCAGCGCCCGCGCAGAAGGTGCCACCGGCGTGACCGAGTACGACGCACCGGACGTCCGGATCGGCCGCCGCCGCGGCGAGGCCGTCGTGCAACTGCTGAACCAGCGCCGTCGAGAGCGCATTGCGGTTGTGCGGCGAGTCGAGCGTCAGGCGTGCGACGGCGCCGTCCACGGCGTACGAGACGAGCATCAGTACGACCGGGGCAGGCCCAGCGACGTCTGCGCGATGAAATTGAGGATCATCTCTCGGCTCACTGGCGCGATGCGGGCCAGCCGCGACGCCGTCAGCACCGACGCGATGCCGTACTCCTTGGTCAACCCGTTGCCGCCGAGGGACTGCACGGCCTGATCGACGGCGCGCACCGAGGCCTCTCCCGCCGCGTACTTCGCCATGTTCGCAGCCTCCGCAGCACCGAAGTCGTCGCCACCGTCGTACAGCGTGGCGGCCTTCTGCATCATCAACTTGGCCAGCTCGATCTCGATGTAGTTCTGCGCCAGCGGGTGCGAGATGCCCTGGTGCGCGCCGATCGGCGTCTTCCACACCTGGCGGGTCTTGACGTAGTCCGCCGCCTTGTTGATCGCGAAGCGGCCCATGCCGACCGCGCTGGCGGCTCCCATGATCCGCTCCGGATTGAGGCCGGCGAAGAGCTGCGCGATCGCCGCGTCCTCGGCGCCGACGAGCGCATCGGCGGGCAGTCGCACCTCGTCGAAGAACAGCTGGAACTGGTTCTCGGGGCTGACGATCTCCATGTCGATCTTCGTCCAGGACACCCCCGGCGTATCGGTCGGCACCACGAACAGGGCCGGCTTGAGGTTGCCGGTCTTGGCCTCGGCCGTGCGGCTCACGACGAGGATCGCCTGTGCCTGATCGACTCCCGAGATGTACACCTTCTGCCCCGACAGGATCCAGTCGTCACCGTCGCGACGGGCGGTGGTGGTGATCTTGTGCGAGTTGGAGCCGGCGTCCGGTTCGGTGATGGCGAAGGCCATGGTGATCGAGCCGTCGGCGATGCCGGGGATCCAGCGTTGCTTCTGCTCATCGGTGCCGAACTTGCCGATGATGGTGCCGTTGATGGCGGGGGAGACGACCATCATCAGCAGGGCGCACCCGTTCGCGGACATCTCCTCCATGACGAGCGACAGCTCGTACATGCCCGCGCCGCCGCCACCGTACTCTTCGGGGAGGTTCACTCCGATGAAGCCGAGTTTGCCTGCCTCGCTCCATAATTCGGTCGTATGCTCGCCGGCTCGCGCCTTCTCCAGGTAGTACTCCGGCCCGTAGCTGGCGGCCATGGCCGCGACGGCCTTGCGGAGTTCCTGCTGTTCGTCGGTTTCGGTGAAGCTCATGGGGTGTCTCCTTCGAGGTTGTCGATGCGGGCGAGTAACGCGCCGACGTCGACCTGCTGGCCGGCCGTCACGTTGAGTTCTGCGAGTACTCCGCCGGTCGGGGCGGTGATGGTGTGCTCCATCTTCATGGCCTCCAGCCAGATCAGGGCCTGGCCTGCCGCGACGCGGTCGCCGACGGCCGCGGCGATCTTGGTGACCGAGCCGGGCATCGGTGCGAGCAGCGAGCCGTGCGCGACGTCGGAGTCCGGATCGGGGAAGCGCGGCTGAGCCGTCAGCCGGACGGGTCCGAGCGCAGAGTCGACGAAGACCTCGGCCGCGTACCGCGCGACGTCGAATGGAAGCTCCACGCCCGCGTTGGTCAACACCACCCGGGTAGGTGTCGACGACACCAGGGTCACCGTGGCGTCGCCGTCCAGTTCGAGGCCGCCGCGGCCCAGCCGGTACCGCACCTCGTGCTCGTCGCCTGCGACGTCTACGTAGCGCTTGGTCTGGAAACCGGAGGCCAGATTGCGCCAGCCGCTCGGCAGCCCCGGGAGTGCCGTTGCGGCGCTGCGATTCTCGGCAGCGTCGGCGAGTGCGGCGGCCACGGCGGACAGCGCGGGTGCCGACCGGTCTGCCAGCGGCGCCGCCAACTCGGCCAGACCGTGGGTGTCGAAGAACGCGGTGTCCGTCGCACCGTCGAGGAACGCCCGATGGCGAAGGACGTTCACCAGCAGGTCGCGGTTGGTGCGGATGCCATGGAGTCGGGTGCGGGCCAGTGCGTCGGCGAGGACGGCAGCGGCTCGGCTACGAGTCGGTGCGAAGGAGATGACCTTGGCCAACATGGGGTCGTAGAACACCGACACCGCGGACCCGCTCACCACGCCGGAGTCCACGCGCACGCCGGTGCGGCCGAGTCGTTCGAACTCGGTCAGCGCCGCGGGCACCTCGAAGCGATGGATCGGCCCGGCCTGCGGCTGCCAACCCTTCGCCGGATCTTCCGCGTACACGCGGGCTTCGATCGAATGCCCCTCGGTGGCAGGCGCTTCGGGATCGAGCCGTCCGCCGTCGGCGACCAGCAGCTGGAGTTCGACGAGGTCGAGGCCGGTGGTCTCCTCGGTGACGGGGTGCTCGACCTGCAGTCTGGTGTTCATCTCGAGGAAGAAGAAGTCACCGGAGTCGTCCGCCATGAACTCGACCGTGCCCGCGCCGGTGTATGCGATCGCCTCGGCGGCCAGCCTCGCGGCGTGAAACAGCTTGGCGCGCATGCCGGGGATACGCTCGACGAGGGGCGACGGGGCCTCCTCGATGATCTTCTGGTGGCGGCGCTGGATCGAGCACTCGCGCTCTCCGACCGCCCACACCGTGCCGTGCGCGTCGGCCATCACCTGCACTTCGACGTGGTGACCGGTGGCTAGGTAGCGCTCGCAGAAGACGGTCGGATCACCGAAGGCCGACTGTGCTTCCCGGCGGGCAGCCTCGGCCTCCCTGGGCAGCTCGGCGAGGTCGCGGACGACGCGCATGCCGCGCCCACCGCCACCGGCCGACGCCTTGATCAGCACCGGTAGCTGATCGGCGGTCACCGTCTCGGGGTGGAGCTCCTCGAGCACCGGCACACCTGCCGCGGCCATCATCTTCTTGGCCTCGATCTTGCTCCCCATCGCCTGCACCGCAGCGACCGGCGGGCCGATCCACGTCAAGCCGGCGTCCTGCACCGCGGCCGCGAATTCGGCGTTCTCCGAGAGGAATCCGTAGCCCGGGTGGATGGCGTCGGCACCTGCGGCCCGAGCGGCGGCGATCAGTTGCGTGGCGTCGAGATAGCCGTTGCGGCCGTCCAGGCGCACCCGGACGTCCGCCTCGGCGACGTGAGGTGACTGCGCGTCGGGGTCGGTGTAGACGGCGGCCGTGCCGATGCCGAGGCGGCGGCACGTCGCGAACACGCGCCGGGCAATCTCCCCGCGGTTGGCGACCAGGACTCGCGTGATCATCGCGTCTCTCTTCTCACGATTCGTGCACGCTGGGTTGCGCTGACCGCAACGGTGGGTGCACAAATCGCGGGGGTGGGGGCGTGGGGGGACATGGGAGCGCTCACATCCGGAAGACGCCGAAGTTCGACGTCCCCTCGATCGGTCCGCTGGCGATGGCGGACAGGCACATTCCGAGCACCGTGCGGGTGTCGCGGGGGTCGATGACACCGTCGTCGAACATCCTGCCGGACAGGAACATCGGAAGGGACTCGGCCTCGATCTGGGCTTCGATGGCGGCGCGCAGGGCGGCATCGGCGTCCTCGTCCACCTGCTGACCCCTGGCCTCGGCGGCAGCGCGGCTGACGATGGAGATGACGCCCGCCAACTGGGTGCCGCCCATCACCGCGGACTTCGCGCTGGGCCAGGCGAACAGGAAGCGCGGGTCGTACGCTCGCCCGCACATGCCGTAGTGGCCCGCTCCGTAGGACGCCCCGAGTAGCAGCGAGATGTGCGGCACCGTCGAGTTGGAGACGGCATTGATCATCATCGAACCGTGCTTGATCATGCCCCCCTCCTCGTATGCCTTGCCGACCATGTAGCCGGTCGTGTTGTGCAGGAACAACAGTGGCGTGTTCGACCTATTGGCGAGCTGGATGAACTGGGTGGCCTTCTGGGACTCCTCGCTGAACAGCACACCGCGTGCGTTGGCGAGTATCCCGATCTGGTAGCCGTGCAGCGTGGCCCAACCGGTCACCAGCGACCCGCCGTAGAGCGGTTTGAACTCGTCGAATCGCGAGCCGTCGACGATGCGGGCGATCACGTCGCGCGGGTCGAACGGCACCCGCAGGTCGGCGGGAACGATGCCGATCAACTCGTCGGCATCGAAGAGCGGTTCGGCCACCGGGCCTGGCGCGGGTCCGACTTTCCGCCAATTGAGGCGGGCCACGATGCGACGGCCGATGCGGATGGCGTCCAATTCGTCGGCGGCGAGATAATCGGCCAGACCCGATGTGCGGGCGTGCATTTCGGCCCCGCCCAGCGATTCGTCGTCGGATTCCTCACCGGTGGCCATCTTGACCAGCGGCGGTCCGGCGAGGAACACCTTCGAGCGCTCCCTGATCATCACGACGTGGTCGGACATGCCGGGCACGTAGGCACCGCCCGCGGTGGAGTTGCCGAACACGAGCGCGACCGTGGGGATGCCCGCAGCCGACAGCCGGGTCAGGTCGCGGAACATCTGGCCGCCGGGGATGAACACCTCCTTCTGCGTCGGCAGATCCGCGCCGCCCGATTCGACCAGCGATATCACCGGTAGCCGGTTCTCGCGGGCAATCTGATTGGCGCGCAAGATCTTGCGCAGTGTCCACGGATTGCTGGTGCCGCCCTTGACGGTGGGGTCATTCGCCACGATCAGGCACTCGACGCCCTCGACGACGCCGATACCCGTCACCACACTGGCCCCGACGTGAAAGTCGCTGCCCCATGCGGCGAGTGGGCTCAGTTCCAGGAACGGTGAATCCGGATCGACCAGGAACTCGATGCGCTCTCGCGGCGTCAGCTTGCCGCGGGCGTGATGACGCTCGACGGATGTGGCGCTGCCGCCCGCCATCGCCCTGGCGTGCTCGGCGTCGAGTTCGGCCAGCTTGGCGGTCATGGCCTCGGCGGCAGCGGCGAACGCGGGGGACCTGGTGTCGATCGTCGACGCGAGTGGGCTCACGACTGGTATCCAAGTGTCTTGGCGGCCAGGCCGGTGAGGATTTCGGTGGTTCCGCCGCCGATGCCCAGGATGCGCATGTCGCGGTACTGACGCTCGATCTCGGATTCGGCCATGTAGCCCATGCCGCCGAACAGCTGGACCGCCGCGTTCGCCACCCACTCGCCCGACTCGACGGCCGTGTTCTTGGCGAAGCAGACCTCGGTGATCAGGTTGGTGTCGCCGTCGAGTTGCCGCTCGACCAGGGCCCGGGTGTACACCCGCGCGACGTCGACCCGCCGCGCCATCTCGGCGAGCGTGTTCTGCACTGCCTGGCGCGAGATGAGTGGTCTCCCAAAGGTCTCCCGGTTGCGGCACCAGTCGACGGTCAGATCCAGGCAGCGCTGGGCACTGGAGTACGCCTGCGCGGCCAACCCGACGCGTTCGGACACGAAGGCCCCCGCGATCTGCAGGAAGCCGGTGTTCTCGGCACCGATCAGATTGGCGACCGGCACCCGCACGTCGGTGTAGGACAGTTCGGCGGTGTCCGATGAGCGCCAACCCATCTTCTCGAGCTTGCGGCTGACCTCGAAGCCCGGCGTGCCCTTGTCGACGACGATCAGCGACACCCCGCCGGCCCCCGGCCCGCCGGTGCGCGCGGCCGTCACCACGTAGTCCGCCCGCACCCCGGAGGTGATGTAGGTCTTGGCGCCGTTGATGACGTAGTCGTCGCCGTCTCGGACAGCCCTGGTGGTCAAGTGCCCCACATCGGACCCGCCGCCGGGTTCGGTGATCGCCAGCGAGCCGATCTTCTCTCCTCGCAACGTTGGTCGCACGTACGTCTCGATCAGTCGTTCGTCGCCCGAGGCGATCATGTGGGGCACTGCGATGCCGCACGTGAACAGCGACGCGAACACCCCTCCTGGCGCACCCGACTGGTGCATCTCCTCGCAGATGACGACGGCATCGGCCCCGTCGCCCCCACCGCCACCGACGGATTCGGGCAGGCTCGCGCCGAGCAGCCCCGCTTCGCCCGCCTTGAGGTGAAGCTCGCGGGGGATGTCGCCGGTGTGCTCCCACTCGTCGACGTGGGGAAGGATCTCGCGTTCGGCGAAGGTGCGCACCGTCTTTCGGAGCTGTTCGCGTTCGGGGGTGGTCCAGACATTCATGACAACAGTTCCTCCGGGATGTCGACGTAACGGGAGCGCAGCCATTCGCCCAGCCCCTTGGCCTGGGGGTCGAAGCGGGCCTGATGCGCTACCCCCTTGCCGAGGATGCCCTCGATGACGAAGTTGACGGCGCGGAGATTCGGTAGCAGGTAACGGCTCACGTGGAGATCCTTCGTCTCCGGCAGCAATTCACGCAGCGCCTCGGTGGACAGGGCATGGGCCAACCAGCGCCACTGCTCGTCGGTGCGCACCCACACTCCGACGTTGGCGTCGCCGCCCTTGTCACCGCTGCGGGCGCCGGCTATCAGCCCCAGCGGAACCCGTCGGGTCCTGTCCGCGGGGAGGGGCTCCGGCAGTGCGCACGGCTCGACGGGTGCCAGCACCATGGTCTCGGTGGCGACGGGTATCGCGGTGCGGGTGCCGTCGGCGTGCACCGCGACGTGTGCCACGTCGGCGGCGTCGACGTAGCCGGGGGTGAACTCGCCGTACACCTGCCCTTCGCCGGGCGGAGCCGTGGTGGTGAAGCCGGGGTAGCTCGCCAGCGCCAATTCGACTGCCGCCGAGGAGAAGTGGCGGCCGACGTTCTTCGGGTCGGGATCGCGGACCACGCAGCGCAGCAGGGCGCTCGCGGTCTCCTCGGTGTCGGCGTCGGGATGGTCGGTACGCGCGAGCGTCCACTCCAGCTCGGCGGGCTTCACCGTCAGGCCGGCCTCCAGCTGGCGTCGGACGAGGTCGGCCTTGGCCTCGATGTCCAGCCCGGTCAGCACGAACGTCATGGCGTTGCGGAAACCGCCGACGGAATTCAGCGACACCTTGAGCGTCGGCGGTGGCGCCTCGCCCCGCACGTCTGCGATCCGCACACGGTCGGGCCCGTCGCCGCTCAGCGTGAGGCTATCCACCCGCAGCGTGACGTCGGGGTTCGCGTAGCGCTCGCCGCCGATCTCGTAGAGCAGCTGAGCGGTGACGGTGTCGACGCTGACCAGGCCGCCGGTTCCAGCATGCTTGGTGATCACCGACGATCCGTCGGCCTCGATCTCGGCGATCGGGAAGCCGGGATGGGCGAGGTCGGGAACCCGGGTGAAGAACGCGAAGTTGCCGCCCGTGGCCTGGGTGCCGCACTCGATGACGTGGCCCGCGGCGACGGCGCCCGCGAGCGCGTCGTAGTCGGTTCTGCTCCAGCCGAAGTGGGCCGCCGCGGGTCCGACGATCACCGACGCGTCGGTGACCCGGCCGGTCACCACCACGTGCGCACCTGCGTTGAGACAGTCGACGATGCCCCAGGCGCCGAGGTAGGCGTTGGCGGCGAGCGGGGCGCCGAAGCCGAGCTCGTCGGCGCGTGCGATCAGATCATCACCCTCGACGTGAGCGACGTTGACGTCGAGTCCGAGCCGCTCGGCCAGCGCGCGCACGGCGGCTGCCAGGCCGGCGGGATTGAGGCCGCCCGCATTGGCGACGATCTTGACGCCACGGTCCAGTGCGGTCCCGAGGGACTCCTCGAGCTGGGTGAGGAAGGTCTTCGCGTAGCCACGCTCCGGCGACTTGGCCCGGTCGCGGGCGAGGATGAGCATGGTCAGTTCGGCCAGGTAGTCACCAGTGACGAAGTCGAGCTCGCCCCCGGTCACCATCTCCCGCATCGCGGCGTGCCGGTCCCCGTAGAACCCCGAACAGTTGCCGATCCGAACTGGGTTCACTGCACTCCCATCATCATCGACGGCTCAACCAACCGGTAGGCCGGTACGTTAGTCGTTACCACCGGTACCGCGTCAAGGGGGCGGCCATGCCGACCGCATTGCGGCCGAAGAGGCCCAGGCCAGCGCATCTGCGACCTATAGTTCGCAGATGATCGCGCTGAGCACCGTCCGTGCCGTACTCGCCGGAGGAGCGCTCCTGAGTGCGCTCGCCTTCGGCGGCGTTGCGCCAGCGTCTGCGGCGTCGACGGGCATGGCCGCCGAGTTCCCGGTCGGGGCGTGCATCGACTATCGCAACGACCACCTGGCACTGGACGGCAACGACCTGCGGTACGTCACCGTCGTATCGTGCTCCGATCCCGGCCGTGATTACCGGGTCACCGCGCAGGTCGCGCACGCTCCTCAGTGCGACGCGACGACCAGTCGGATCTACACCACCCGCGACCTCGTCGTGCTGTGCGTCGTGCAGGACGCCCCCGCGTCTGCCCCGCCCGTTTTTGGAGGCTGAGCAGCACAGCGGCTATCCTGGTGAGCAATTGCCGACGCCCCGGAAGACCCGGGTGTGCGCGGCTGCCCGAAATGCACGAACCTCAAGAGGAGAAGCTCCACCATGGCTGTGCCCAAGCGGAGAATGTCGCGCTCGAACACCCGTAGCCGCCGCGCGCAGTGGAAGACCGAGGCCACCGGCCTGGTCAACGTCAACGTCGCAGGTCAGCAGCACAAGGTGCCGCGTCGCCTGCTGAAGGCCGCACGTCTCGGCCTGATCGACCTCGACCGCCGCTGACACATCCGGGCAACCGGCGGGGGGAGCGCGGCGAGCGGGGAATCGACCCGGCGGCGGCGCGCCTCTCAGGCCTGTCTCAGTTGATGGGTTGAAACTGTGGCTGTGCGCATACTCGTGGTTGACGATGATCGCGCTGTGCGCGAATCCCTGCGCCGGTCACTCGCCTTCAATGGCTATACGGTCGATCTGGCTCAGGACGGGCTCGAAGCCCTTGAGATGATCACCAGCGACCGGCCCGACGCCCTGGTGCTCGACGTGATGATGCCCAGGCTCGACGGGCTCGAGGTATGCCGCCAACTTCGCAGCACGGGTGACGACCTGCCGATCCTCGTGCTCACCGCTCGCGACTCGGTGTCCGAACGGGTGGCCGGCCTCGACGCCGGCGCCGATGACTACCTGCCGAAACCCTTCGCCCTCGAAGAACTCCTGGCGCGGATGCGGGCCCTGCTGCGGCGCCGGGTCCTTCCCGATGATCACGACTCGGCAGCCATGACGTTCTCCGATCTCAGCCTCGACCCGGTGACGCGGGAGGTCACCCGTGGCGAGCGCCAGATCAGCCTGACCCGTACCGAGTTCTCCCTGTTGGAGATGTTGATCGCCAACCCGCGCCGCGTGCTGACCCGCAGTCGCATCCTCGAGGAGGTGTGGGGGTTCGACTTCCCGACCTCCGGCAACGCCCTCGAGGTGTACGTCGGATATCTGCGCCGCAAGACGGAAGCGGAAGGGGAGCAACGACTCATCCACACCGTGCGCGGCGTCGGCTACGTGCTGCGTGAGACTCCGCCCTGATGGGTTCGACGAAGTCGCCGTTCTGGTGGCGTTCGCGCGAGCGACGTGCGGCCGACGTTGCGCATGGCGTGCACCGTGCTAGTTCGGTGTCGCTGCGCTGGCGGGTGATGCTGCTCGCGATGTCGATGGTGGCGATGGTCGTCGTCCTGATGGGTCTCGCCGTCTATGCAGTGGTGTCGCGCGCCCTCTACGACGACATGGACAACCAACTGCAGATCCGAGCCCGCCTGCTCATCGAGAGTGGTCTGCTGGCGGTCGACCCTGGTAAGGCGATCGAAGGCACGGCGTACTCCGACGTCAATGCGATGTTCGTCATGCCGGGCCGGTCCATCTACACGGCCAACCAGGAGGGCGAGACCCTCCCGCTTGGTGGCCCGGAGAAGGACGTCATCCAGGGTGGCTTGCGAATGTCGTTGCGCACCGTCAACTTTCAACGGGTTCTGGCAGTCCACCTGCCCAGCGGCGATTCCCTGCTGATCTCGAAGAGCCTCGGTCCCACCGCGCAGGTGATCAAACGGTTGGGCACCATCCTGCTCATCGTCGGTGGTCTCGGCATGGCCGTCGCGGCCATCGCGGGTGGCACCGTCGCCAGGACGGGCCTGCGGCCCGTGGCCCGGTTGACCGACGCGGCGGAGCGGGTCGCCAGAACCGACGACCTGCGACCGATACCCGTGCACGGCAGTGATGAACTCGCACGACTCACCGAAGCGTTCAACATGATGCTGCGAGCTCTCACCGAGTCGCGGGAACGTCAGACCCGGCTCGTCACCGATGCCGGCCACGAACTGCGCACGCCACTGACGTCGTTGCGCACCAACGTCGAACTCCTGATGGCGTCGATGGCGCCGGGCGCACCGAGCATCCCCGAGGAGGAGATGGCCGGGCTGCGCACGGACGTGATCGCACAGATCGAGGAACTGTCCACGCTGGTTGGCGATCTGGTGGACCTCACCAGGGACGACGCCGGAGTGACGATTCACGAACCCGTCGACCTGTCCGACGTCGTGTACCGCAGCCTCGAGCGAGTTCGCCGACGCCGCAACGACATCGAGTTCGAGGTCCAGACCATCCGCTGGCAGGTCTACGGCGATGACGCGGGCCTGTCGCGGGCGGTGCTGAACCTTCTCGACAACGCCGCGAAGTGGAGTCCGCCCAACGGCCGGGTGGTGGTGCGAATGGCGCAGGTCGATCCGATGCAGGCTGAATTGGTGGTATCCGACTTCGGCCAGGGCATTCCGCCCGCCGAGCGAGATTTGGTGTTCGAGAGGTTCTACCGTTCGACGGCGGCACGGGCGATGACCGGCTCCGGCCTGGGTCTGGCGATCGTCAAGCAGGTCGTCGTGAAACATGGTGGGGCACTTCGGATTGACGACACCGTGCCGGGGGGTGATCCGCCGGGCACGTCGATCCACCTTGTCCTACCGGGCAGGTTGCTGCTCGAGAACGGTGACCGCGTGATCGCGACACGCGCAGGCCGTGCGGTGGACGGGGTGCCCGGCAGCGCCGAGAATGGGTGATCTGGGAGCGACTCTGCGAGAAGTCTGGGCAAGTCCCGAACGATCTCTAAGTGGATTCTCAGCCCCGGGGGGCACTGTCGAAGAACTCCCTTCGTTGTTCATCACAGATCGCCGCCGCTTACGACTCGAAAGAAGAGCACAAGGTCGCAATGACGAACCATCCGAGGTACTCGCCGCCACCGCCGCCCGGGCATCGGCCAGGCGCGCACGAAGGCGCGGCGCCGGGCTACCCCGGCCAGCACCCGACGGGTGCCTACCCGCAGCAGTTGTTCGACTGGCGGTACGCCACGCAACCCCCACAGTCCTACCGCGGCCCGCAGGATCCCTATCGCACCGGTGATCCCACGCGGATGATGCCGATCCCGCCCGCGGTTCCCCAGAAGCGTTCCCGCGCAGGCCGATTGACGGTGGGAGCCCTGGCGATCGCCGTCGTATCCGCCGGAATCGGCGGCGGTGTCGCCACGCTGGTCCAGCCCGGCAGGCCCTCGCTGACGTCGTCGGTCAACGGCGCCGCGCCCAGTGAACCTGCCGCCAACCTTCCCGCCGGCTCCGTGGAGCAGGTGGCAGCCAAGGTGGTGCCCAGCGTCGTGAAGCTCGAGACCGACATGGGCAGGCAATCCGAAGAGGGCTCGGGCATCATCCTGTCGACCGACGGACTCATCCTCACGAACAACCACGTGGTGGCGGCGGCCAACGGCGGGCCCGGCGCGCCCACGGGCGTGCAGACCAAGGTCACCTTCGCGAACGGGGCGACGACGACCTTCAAAGTGGTCGGCACCGACCCCAGCAGCGACATCGCGGTGGTCCAAGCCGCGGGCGCTTCCGGTCTGACCCCCATCACGCTCGGGTCGTCCGGCAATCTGCGCGTCGGCCAGGACGTCGTGGCCATCGGTTCGCCGCTCGGGCTCGAAGGCACCGTCACCACCGGCATCGTCAGCGCGCTGAACCGTCCGGTCGCCGCAGGCGGTGACGCCCAGAACCAGAACACCGTCTTGGACGCCATCCAGACCGACGCCGCCATCAACCCCGGCAACTCTGGTGGCGCGCTGGTGAACATGAATGGCGAGCTCGTCGGCGTGAACTCGGCCATTGCCACGCTGGGTGGTGACTCGGGCCAGTCGCAGAGCGGCTCGATCGGGCTCGGCTTCGCCATCCCCGTCGACCAGGCCAAGCGCATCGCCGACGAATTGATCCAGAGCGGCACCGCTTCGCACGCCTCCCTGGGCGTTCAGGTCGGTAACGACGCCGGTGTCGACGGCGCCAAGATCGTCGACGTCACCGCCGGCGGTGCTGCCGCGGCGGCAGGGTTGCCCAGTGGTGTGGTGGTGACCAAGGTCGATGACCGGGTGATCGGCAGTGCCGACGCACTCGTGGCGGCCGTACGGTCCAGAGCGCCCGGTGACAAGGTCACGCTGACCTATCTCGATTCGTCCGGCAAGCCTCAGACCGTGGACGTCACCCTCGGCAAGGCGCAGCAGTGACTGTGGCGCCGGGGCGCCCGGACCTCAGGATGGCTACGTTGCCGTCGGCAGCGGGATATACGGTTGCATTCATGGAACAGCCGGGTGAGTTGGTGGGCCGCGCACTGGTCGTCGTCGTAGACGATCGAACGGCGCATGGAGACGAAGAGGATCACAGCGGTCCGCTGGTCACCGAACTGCTCGGCGAGGCGGGATTCGTCGTCGACGGAGTAGTAGTGGTGTCGGCCGACGAGATCGAGATCCGCAACGCACTGAACACGGCCGTCATCGGCGGTGTGGATCTGGTGATCTCGGTGGGCGGCACCGGAGTGACACCGCGCGACGTCACCCCGGAGGCCACCACCACGATCCTCGACCGCGAGCTGCTCGGCATCTCCGAGGCTCTTCGAGCGTCGGGTCTGTCGGCAGGCATCGTCGATGCCGGCGTGTCCCGCGGGTTGGCCGGAATTTCGGGCAGCACGTTGGTCGTCAACATCGCCGGATCCCGTGGAGCGGTCCGTGACGGCATGGCCACGCTCGGGCCCCTCGCCGTCCAGATCATCGGTCAGCTATCCAGCTTGGACATCTAAGCGCTACCCGTCATCGGCGGGCCCTGTCGATTGGGCCTCCGGAATGGCAAGCTAATGGTCGTCGCCGTCAGTTTCCGCCAGCGTTCGCCAGATCGTGTTAACACAGTGTGAACAGCAACAATGAACGAAGTGTGATCTTCGTCACACCGGGGGGTTACTGTGAGTGACCGGTCGCAGGCAAACGACCATTCAGTTAACAAGATTTTCGGTGATGCCCTCCCCGAGATCACCAAGGACGAGTGGGACGATTCCCCGTCCGACCGCGAGGCCGACCGCGACGACTGGTTGCGGGAGAACGTGCCGCCGCACCACGGCTGAGCTGTTATTTCGCATCAAGCGCGGGAAATGCCAACCAGCCGAACGGCACCGCGGATATGCCCTGATATGGGTGGTGGACTCCGATGGGTCGGACACGTTCACCGTTCGCGCACCCGGCGTACCCCCCATCGAAGGTGTCGGGCAAACTTCGTCGCGTGCGTCACTCATCTCGTCGCGGAGATGTGTACGCGTTGCCCGGCGGATGCCTCGCCGTTATGTTTCTGCTGTCAACGATGAGCATTACGTAAGAAGAACATGTGGGGTTTCTAATTCCACTCACATGGAGGCCTTGCAGGGTGTCAGGTTTAGCGGTAGAGCCGGGCACTCACAGGAAACGGCGGACCCGCGGTCCGTCACGACAAGCTAGGGAGAACATGAAGGCAATCAGTCGGGTGCTGGTCGCTCTGGTAGCAGCGTTCGCCGCGCTCCTCACCAGCACGGGCACCTCACACGCAGGTTTGGACAACGAGCTGAGCCTGGTCGATGGCCAGGACCGGACCCTGACGGTCCAGCAGTGGGACACCTTCCTCAACGGTGTGTTCCCACTTGACCGCAACCGCCTCACCCGCGAGTGGTTCCACTCGGGTCGGGCCAAGTTCATCGTCGCCGGACCCGGCGCCGCTGACTTCAAGGGCACGCTGGAACTGGGCTACCAGATCGGCTTCCCGTGGTCGCTGGGCGTCGGCATCAACTTCAGCTACACCACGCCGAACATCCTGCTCGACGACGCCACGCCGGCGAACCCGCTGCAGGTCATCACCCCGAACCTGTTCCCGGGTGTGTCCATCAGCGCTGACCTCGGCAACGGCCCCGGCATCCAGGAAGTCGCGACCTTCTCGGTCGACGTCTCCGGCGCCTCGGGTGGAGTCGCGGTCTCGAACGCTCACGGAACGGTCACCGGCGCTGCCGGCGGCGTGCTCCTGCGTCCGTTCGCACGGCTCATCGCCTCGACGGGTGACAGCGTCACCACGTACGGCGAACCGTGGAACATGAACTAACTCCCTAGTTCAACGAGAACAGCCCCCGGCTTTCGGCCGGGGGCTGTTTTCGTGTCGGAACCAGAGTCAGGCGGTGTCCCCGCTGGTGTGCTTGGCGGTATCGGGGCTGGGGCCCGTGCCCGGTCCCGTCACGGTTTCCGCGCTGGTGCCGTCCTTGAGCAGATTGCGGATCTCGGTGAGCAGAGTGAGCTCGGTGTCCTGGGCCTGCTCGACCTCGCCCTTCTTCCGGAGCCGGTTGTATGGCACCACCACCAGGAAGTAGACGACGGCAGCGACCAGGACGAAGTTGATGGCCGCGGAGATCACCAGGTTCAGATCGATGACCTGGCCGCCACCGATCTCGATCTTCAGGACGCCGACGTCGCTGCCGCCCGCGCCGATCCGGCTGGTGAGTGGCGTGATGATGGCATCGGTGAACGTCTTGACGAGCGCGGCGAACGCGGTGCCGATGACCACTGCGACGGAGAGGTCGACGATGTTCCCGCGAGAGAGAAACTCCTTGAAACCCTTCAGCACGCGGATTCCTTCCTGTGTGTGGTTCGGCTGTGTGCCTCACCGGAGGGCTCAACGCTAGCCGTGAAGGCCCCGTGCGGGGAGCTGTAAGGGCCTCAGTGGAAGGTCAGCGTGATGGCCTGCGACAGGGAGGCGCCTGCCACCTCGTTCGCCGCCACGACGGGCAGGGCGATCAGCACGACCCCGTCACGGCCCACGTCCTTGGACTTGGCGGAGACCAGGACCACCACGGCGCTCGTGGCCACCACCCGAGGACGGTCCTCGGCGGTGCCGTCGGAAGGCTCTGACAGCGCCACCACGTCGACCACGTCGCCAGGACGCACCAGGTCGAGCAGGGCGCCATCCGTCGGGTACACGGGCACGATTCGGGAATTCGGTCCGGCGGTGGCGTCGGCGAGCCGTGAGCTGAGCACCCGCACGTCGGTGAGGACCTCGCCGCGGCGGGCGGGCCCGGTGAGCGTCGCACCGACCAGGTCGCCGGTGCGTGTCTGAGATCCGTCGGGAATCGTTGTTGCCGAACGAGATTCGATGCGCAGGTCCGCTTCCGCCAGTTCCACGCCAGGCGACAGGTCGCGTGCTGCAACGACGACGTCGGCCCGACCGTCGGCCGGATCGGGACGCAGGGCGGCGACTGCGGCCAGCACGACCAGCCCCCCGGCGGCCGTGCGTCGCGCCGCGACCGTCCGCGTCCAGTCGGGCCGCAGGCGCTGCGCAATGCGCGACGTCACCGTTGGATTGAGTGATTCCCCCATGCGATCACGCTAGGCAGCGAAGAGAGCCCGCGGCAGGGGGTGTGCGACGACCTGTGGATAACCGCTAGCTGGAAGCGGCAGCCGTCGAGCTCGACGTGCCCGACGAGCTCGCGCTGGAACTGGAGCTGCTGCTCGACTTGTCCGAACTGGACGACGAGTTCGACGACTTCTCCGTCGAGGTCGACTTGTCGGCCGGCTTGTCGGACGCCTTCTCCGAGGACTTCTCCGAGGACGAGGACGGCTCGCTGCTACCGCTCGAGCCATTGATGGTGCTCTTCGAGGAGTCGCGGCTGTCGTTGCGGTAGAAACCGCTGCCCTTGAACACGACACCCACCGAGCCGAAGAGCTTGCGCAACCTGCCCGAGCACTTCGGGCAGGTGGTCAGGGCGTCCTCAGTGAACGCCTGCACCGCATCGAAACGGTTGTCGCACTCGGTACATGCGTACGAATAGGTCGGCACCAGAACCTCCGAGAAATGACGAAACTTGTTAGCACTCTAACGGCTCAAGTGCTAGAACCGCTACGTGGGCCTTGCCATTCCCGCGCCGCTGGCGCTGTGGTGCGATCTGGGCGGGCGAGAAGCACGAGGCCTCGCCGAGCGTCAGTGTCGGCCCAGTCGAACGAGGCCCTGCCCGGGAGTCACGGCGTGCGTCATCGATATGTCGTGAGGCTCGCCGGGTAGGCGGTCGACGACCTCGTCGTCACGGACCATCGCGACCAGGCGCGCCTCGGGGTCCGCCAGGGGAAGCGATCGGTCGTAGAACCCCGCGCCGCGTCCGAGTCGGACACCGTCGCGGTCGACTGCGAGCGCGGGGACCACGACCGTCGTCGCCGCCCCGATGGCCTCGGCGGACAACCACGGCTCCGGTGGCTCGCGCAGTCCGAACCGGGCGGCGACGAGAACGCCGCGGTATTCACCCCAGTTCAGCGGCACGGGAACGCCGGCCGCGTCCGCACGGGCGACGGGCAGCAATACCCTGGCGCCCGCCGCGACCAGGGCGTCGAGCAGTGCGGGTGAGCCAGGTTCGGAGCCGACGGGAACGTAGGCGCAGACGGTGTCGCCTGGTCGGGTCATCTCGACCAGGCGTTTGCGAAGGGCGTCGGCCTCGGCGTCCCGCACGTCGGGGGTGACCGCGCGGCGGGCGGACAGGATGGCGGCACGCAGATGGGCCTTCGACTCCTGCATGGCTCCACGATGTCATGCGAGACATCCAGGGCTTACCCGGTTGCACGGTGCCGATGCCGTTATGGTGTGAACGATGACGACACGGGCATTGGTGCCAATCCCACGCACCGCGATCGTTCCGGCCGCCGGTTTGGGAACTCGTTTCCTCCCCGCGACGAAGACGGTGCCCAAGGAGTTGCTGCCGGTAGTCGACACTCCCGGCATCGAACTCGTGGCCGCGGAGGCGGCGGAGGCCGGCGCCGAGCGACTCATCATCGTCACCTCGGCGGGTAAGGACGGCGTCGTCGCGCACTTCGTCGAGGATCTGATCCTCGAGGGCACACTCGAGGCCCGCGGCAAGCACCTGATGTTGGAGAAGGTGCGCCGCGCACCCGCGCTGATCAAGGTCGAGTCCGTGGTGCAGGCCGAACCCCTTGGCCTGGGCCACGCCGTGAGTTGCGTCGAGCCGAGCCTGCTCCCCGACGAGGACGCCGTGGCGGTATTGCTGCCGGATGACCTGGTACTGCCGACGGGCGTGCTGGAGACCATGTCGAAGGTGCGTGCCAAGCGCGGGGGATCGGTGCTGTGCGCCATCGAGGTGCCCGCCGACGAAATCAGTGCCTACGGCGTCTTCGACGTCGAGGTGGTACCCGATGCCGTCAACCCGAACGTGTTGCGCGTCAAGGGAATGGTCGAGAAGCCGAAGGCCGAGGATGCGCCATCGCTCTACGCCGCCGCAGGTCGCTACGTGCTGGACCGCGCGATCTTCGACGCCCTGCGTCGGGTGCCGCGCGGCGTCGGTGGCGAGATCCAGTTGACCGATGCCATCGCCCTGCTGATCGAGGAGGGGCATCCCGTGCACGTGGTCGTGCACCGCGGACGCCGACACGACCTGGGAAATCCCGGCGGGTACCTCAAGGCTGCGGTTGACTTTGCGTTGGAGCGTGACGATTACGGACCGGACCTGCGTCGCTGGCTGGTCGAGCGGTTGGGCCTGGACGCCAACTGACTAGCGTGGGGGCTCCGCGACTGAAGAAAGGCACCTGAGTGCGTTCGGTGGAGGAGCAGCAGGCCAGGGTGGCTGCCGCCGCGGTGGCACCCAGGCCCGTGCGAGTGGCGATCGCCGAAGCGCAGGGGCTGATGTGCGCCGAGGAAGTCGTCACCGAACGACCGCTGCCGGGCTTCGATCAAGCGGCGATCGACGGGTACGCGGTACGCAGCGTCGACGTCCTCGGTGTCGACCCCGGTGACGACGGGGGCGACGGTGATGGCGCCGCCGAGGTCAGCCTGCCCGTCATGGGGATGATCGAGGCGGGCGCGAAGACGCCCAGCAGATTGCAGCCCCGCCAGGCAGCCCGGGTGCAGACGGGCGCGCCCATGCCCACGCTGGCCGACGCGGTGCTTCCTCTGCGGTGGACCGACGGCGGTGACTCCCGCGTGCGGGTGCTGCGCGGGGTGCGCTCGGGTGCCTACGTGCGGCGGACCGGTGACGACGTCCAGCCCGGCGACGTTGCCGTGCGGTCGGGAACGATCATCGGCGCCGCGCAGGTCGGGCTGCTCGCCGCGGTCGGACGGGAACGGGTGCTGGTGCATCCACGTCCGCGGCTGTCGGTGATGAGCGTCGGCGGTGAGCTGGTCGACGTCTCGCGGACGCCGGGCAACGGTCAGGTCTACGACGTCAACTCCTATGCGTTGGCCGCGGCGGGCCGCGACGCCGGCGCCGAGGTGAACCGGGTCGGCATCGTCGACACCGAGTCGAAGACGCTGCGCGACGTCGTCGAAGGGCAGATCAACCGCGCCGAAGTGTTGGTGATCGCAGGCGCGGTGGGCGGCACGGCCGCCGAGAGCGTTCGTGCGGTGCTGTCGGAGCTCGGCGACATGGAGGTGGCACGCATCGCGATGCACCCCGGTTCGGTGCAGGGCTTCGGGCAGTTGGGGCGCGACGGTGTTCCCGTGTTCCTGCTGCCTGCCAATCCGGTGAGTGCGCTGGTGGTGTTCGAGGTGATGGTGCGACCGCTGATCCGCATGTCGCTCGGCAAGAGGCAGCCGATGCGGCGCGTCGTGCAGGCGCGCACGTTGTCACCGATCTCGTCGGTGGCGGGGCGCAAGGGCTACCTCCGCGGTCAGCTGATGCGCGATCAGGACACGGGTGAATACCTGGTGCAGGCGCTCGGCGGGGCGCCGGGTGCGTCGTCGCACCTGCTGGCGACGCTCGCAGAGGCGAACTGCCTGGTCGTGATTCCCAGCGACGCCGAGCAGATCCGCACCGGCGAGATCGTCGACGTGGCTTTCCTGGCCCAACGCGGCTGACGACGAATCCGATCATGTTCCAGTGGCGTTCGACCTCCATGCATCCCGGATGGCCGAAACCCGTTGGTCCGTTGCGGGTGCCCGCAGGGCTCGTCCGGCTGCGTCCGGTGCGGCTGCGCGACGGCGCGGTGTGGAGCCGCATCCGGTTGGCAGATCGGGCGCACCTGGAACCGTGGGAACCGGTTGCCGAGATGAGTTGGGAAGTGCGTCATGCTCTTTCGTCGTGGCCGTCCATCTGTTCCGGACTTCGCGCGGAGGCCCGTAAGGGACGCATGCTGCCGTACGCGATCGAACTCGACGGTGAGCTCTGTGGGCAGCTGACGATCGGCAACGTGACGCACGGAGCGCTGCGATCGGCCTGGATCGGGTACTGGGTGGCCAAGGATCGCAACGGCGGCGGCGTCGCGACTGCTGCGCTGGCGCTGGGTCTCGACCACGGCTTCGGGCCGGTGGGTCTGCACCGAATCGAGGCGACGGTCCGGCCCGAGAATGCCCCGAGCCGGGCCGTGCTGGCGAAGGCCCGGTTCCGTGAGGAGGGTCTGCTCAAGCGCTATCTGGAGGTCGACGGGGCCTGGCGCGATCACCTGTTGGTGGCGATCACCGTCGAGGAGTTGGCGGGCTCGGCAACATCGGCGCTGGTCCGCGACGGCCGAGCGAATTGGGCGTGACGTGTGGCAGTTGTGACATGTGGGACGGATGTGCTTGTAGAAGGCGAATTACAGGTGTGTAATTGACTTCGGCGCGTCACCCCCGGATGCGCTGGTCACGGACCTAGCCTTACGGGGAAAGGAGCCGGCGACATGCCAAGCATTCCCCAATCCCTTCTGTGGATTTCCCTCGTCGTGCTGTGGTTGTTCGTATTGGTGCCGATGTTGATCAGCAAGCGGGACACCGTTCGTCGCACCAGCGACGTGGCACTCGCGACGCGTGTGCTGAACACCGGCAGTGGCGCGCGACTCTTGCGTCGACGCAAGCCGGCGGCCGGGCACCACAGCGATCCACACTGGCGCCCGACGCCCGAAGACCTCTACGACGACGAACACGAGGACGACGAACCCGCCGCGGCGCCACGCAAGGCCGTCGTGGTGATGGCTGCCGCGAAGGTGCAGGCCGAAACCGAGTACCTCGACGTCGATGTCGTCGAGGAGGACTCCGGAGCCCTGCCGATCGGCGAGTCCGCCCAGCTGGCCTTCGACCAAGAACCCGTGTTGCCCTTGGAGTTCGACGACAACACCGCGACGTTCACGGTCGACGATCTGCAGGAGGTCGACGACGTCATCGAGGTCGACGAGCAGGTCGAGGACGAAGCCGATCTCGAATCAGAAGCCGAGTTCGAGGCGGACGAGGAGGCGATGACCGACGAGTTCGCCGCCGCTTCCGGGGACGACACCGACTACGACTACGAGTACGTCGACGACTCCTCGGAGTTCGAGGCGACGCCGGAGCCCGACCTGCACGTGGCGGGCTCGAAGTCCCAGGAACGCCGCCACAACTTCGAGTCGAAGACGGCCGCCAAGGTGGCCGCGCGCAAGTTCACCTTCCGCAAGCGGATGCTGATGGCCATGTCGGTGCTGCTGCTGGCCAGTGCGGTCGCGGCCTACGTGGTGTCGCCGACGTTCTGGTGGGTCTGCGGCACGGTGGGCGCGGTGACCGTGCTCTACCTCGGTTACCTGCGACGTCAAACGCGCATCGAGGAGCAGGTGCGGCGCAGACGCGCGCAGCGGATGATGCGGTCGCACCTGGGCGTCGAGAACACCCGCGATCCGGAGTTCGACGTCGTGCCCGCGCGGCTGCGGCGCCCCGGTTCGGTGGTTCTGGAGATCGACGACGAGGATCCGATCTTCGAGCACCTGGACTATGGGACCTTCGCCCGCGAGTACGACCTGCCCCGAGCCGCTGGTCAGTAGAGCGGATTTCTGAGGCGACACCGTCACTGGTAGCCTGTGCTACCGGTACAAGGGGCTATAGCGCAGTTGGTAGCGCGTCTCGTTCGCATCGAGAAGGTCAGGGGTTCGATTCCCCTTAGCTCCACCAGATTTCGCAGGTCAGGGCGTCGTAGAAGCTACGCCCGCTCCCCGCCGTTCGCAGTGGTTTGGATCGTTGGACGATTCCAAGGCGGCGTTGGCGCAGCGCAGGCATGCCGGCGGTGAAGGTGCGAGCACGATAGCGGCCAGGGCCGGCGTCAGCCGTGCACCCGTTGTTTAGACAGGCCGGGCTAGTCGGTCGCTAAGGCATTCCCCGGCGCGGTGCCAGCGACGGCGCAAGCAAGTGGCGTAATACTCCTTCCTCGCCTCCGTCTTCGGGGTCTGCGGCTTCGGCCATGAGGCTGAAGTTGACGCGGGTTATCCAGCGCGCCAACGTTTCCGCCGGTAAGTCGTCACGCAACTCTCCTGCTGCCGCTGCTGCGGCGAGCCTTTCGACTAGCGCGTCCGCGAGTGTTGAGCGCCAAATGTCCGAGGACTCTGCGACCTGGTAGGTGTGGGTGGCTTCGTCATTCGCGATGAGCATTCGGGCGGTCGGCGAGCGTCGGGCGGTGTCGTTGCCTACGAGGCAGGCGTTGACGAGTCGATCCAGAAACGGTTCATCGGTGCGCCAGCAAGGCGCGGCTGCCGCGAGAACTTCGGTAAGAGCTCGGACGAAGGCTGCGGCCAGGACGGCGTCCTTGTTCGGGAAGTAGTAGTACACCGTCGAGCGGTGGACGCCTGCCTTGATGGCGATGTCGCTCATCTTGGTCCGACTGGGTCCGCGTTCGGCGTAGCAGGCTTCGGCTGCGACGAGCAGACGCTCGCGGGCTTCGTCTTCGTTCTGAGGTAGATCGGCACCCCAAGTGCCGTGTCGTGGGCGTTCAGGACGTGCCGACAACTCGCCTCCAGGTTCAAGGTTGACAACCTCACGATATAGCCGTAAGTGTAGCGAGTCCGACAAAAACACAGTTTTGTCGGAACGATCACTCGCAGGAGGCGCAACGATGCCCACACGGATCGACCTCGTCGCAGCTGGCCCACTTCCCCCGTCCGTCGCTCCTTGGCTGATGGAGATCGGCGGCTGGATCGTCTTCGTCGGCGTGGCGGCATTCCTGCTCTACCGCTGGCGCAAGAACGGCCAACCCGACACTGCGGCACTGTTGTTCATCGGATGCTTCACCATGTGGTGGCAGGAGTTCTACGCGGACTGGGGTGCCTACCTGTACTACAACTCCGATCTGACCCTGCTGCCGTGGGGTCCGTCCCCGTACACCACCCCCAACAAACCGGTCTACGTGCTGGCGGGGTACGGATGGTTCTACGCAGGCGGTTTCGCAGCGGTCCTGACCCTGTTCCGATGGTTCCGCCGCCGCTACCCGTCCATCAACTACCCTGTCGCACTTCTCATTACCGTGTTCATCCCCTTCATGCTGTGGAACTTCCTGACCGCTGACGGAGTGTCCTATGTGACGAACTGGTTCCAGTACTTGCAGTCCATCGGACCGACCATTCACACCGACAAGGGCGGGCTGCAACTGATCTATCAAGGTGTCCCGCTGGCGTTCTTCGCCGTCGCAGTGGTCGCCAGCCTGGACCTGCGCGACGCGACCGGACGCACCTGGTTCGAGAGAGCACTCGGGGTGCGACCCGCCATCGCCAGCGTGGGGCAGCGCCTCCACCAGATCATCGCCTGGATCGTCGGTATGAACATCCTCTACGCGGCGTTCCTGACACTGCCGCTGGTGATCGCCCGCATCCTGTTCCTCCCCAACAATTCCTGGGTGCCCAACCCATGAGCGAGGAGGCGGTGATCTCGCGCTGGGTCGCCGAGCAGCTCGGCGCGCAGGTGCAGACGATCACCCGACAGGCACGATGGCGAGCAGCGTGGTTGGTCGATGCCGAACGCGACGGTATGCCGCTACCGTTGATGGTGCGCGGTGAGCGCGGCGAGGACATCCCCATGCAGTTCCCGCTCCGCCACGAGATGACGTTGCAGAAGACCATGGGCGAGCACGGCATCCCTGTCCCGACCGTGTACGGCTGGATAGACGATCTGCCTGCTTACGTCATGGCCCGCGTTGACGGACAACCAGGATTCGACGGCCTGTCCACCGACAAGCGCGATGCGGTGATGCGCGACTACATGGGTACTTTGGCCCGTTTGCATCGCCTCCCGATTGAACCCTTCGCCGCCGCCGGGGTCGTGCGCGCTCCGACGCCCGAGGGGTCGGGACGCTTCGGCATCGCCCGGTTCGAACAAGTGTGGCGATACGGCAAGAAAGCCCCGAATCCGTTGGTGGAGTTCGTGCTCGGTTGGCTCAAGCGAAATCCGGTGAACACTCGTGGCCGTGAGTCGGTGATCGTGTGGGATTCGGGCCAGATGCACCAGTTCGACGGCAACCTGGTCTCGCTTCTCGACGTTGAGATCGGGCACATCGGTGATCCCATGATGGACCTCGCCGCACCCCGAATGCGAGACACCGTACTGCATTTCGGCGATTTCGCGGTGCTCTACGACGCCTACGAGCGGGCAGGTGGCTTCCCGGTGGATTTGGACGCCGTGCAACTGCATCACATCGCCTTCACGCTCACCAACGAGCTGGCCTTCCGCAACTCGCTGAACCACCCAGCGCCAGAGTCGGACTACATGACCAACCTGCACTGGTGCAGCGAGACCAACCTGCACGCCATCGAAGCGCTCGCCGAGCGCCTCGGAGTGGACCTCGCACCGCCCGACATCCCGACGGTTGAGCCCTCGCGGGCTGCCATTGCTCACCAGCAACTCATCGACATGCTCAAGGGCACCGAAATCGCCGACGAGTACGCCAAGTACCGGTTACGGGTCGCCTTCCGGCTTGCGCGCTACCTACAACGCGAAGACGAAATCGGTGTCGCATCGACGAATGCCGATCTCGACGACCTCGCGCTACTGCTCGGTCATCGTCCCAGCACCTGGCAACAGGGCGATGCCGACTTGGAAGCGTTCGTGCTCGCCGACCAGGGCGCGCACGACGAACAACTCTGCGAACTCTTCTACCGCCGCCAAATCCGCCACAAGGGCGCCCTCGGCCCGCCCGGATCGGCCATGGCCGCTCACCACGCCTGCCAACCCTTTCCGAGCATCGGCAACGCAGCGACAACGTGATTTGCAGGTGGAGGGTGGGGGTGCCCCCAGCCGCATGCCAGGCAACGCCTGGAGTGGTCGCGAAGCAGCCAAAGGTGTTGTCTCCCAGGAGAGTCGATACCCGCCCTTTGCAAGGCTGAGTGCTGACGGGCCACCGTTCTCAGCGTGATCTCAGCTCGAACTCGTTACCGTCTTCGGATGGGACTCTCCGAACGCATCTGGTTTCGGCATGCAGTGGCGACAATCGCAGTCGTGGCGACAGCCGCTGCTTGTGCGGCCAGTCCTACGACCGCTCCGGCCGCCAGCCCGTCGACAACCCCGGCTCCTGGTGGATCGACTCCGCAGGCCTCGTCTCCCAGTCGTGCGCCGTTGAAGATCGCTGATCCCTATACGACGAAGATCGACCCCTCGATGTTCTCGACGACGATCGACAATCCCTACTTCCCGCTGACCCCCGGCACTCGCACCGTCTATGAGGCGGATACCGCCGAGGGGCATCAGCAGACGACTACCGAGGTCACCCGCGACACGAAGAAGATCGTCGGCGTGAACACGGTTGTCGTTCATGACACCGTTACCGCCGACGGCAAGCCCCTCGAAGACACCCTCGATTGGTTTGCTCAGGACCGTCAGGGCAACGTCTGGTACTTCGGGGAGGCCACCAAGGCGTTCAACGACGGCACGGTGGATACGACGGGGTCATTCGAGGCGGGCGTCGACGGCGCTCAGCCGGGCATCGTGATGCCCGCTCAGCCTCAAGTCGGCGATCAGTATCGACAGGAATACGCCAAGGGCGTCGCCGAAGACACCGGCGAGGTCCTCAGCCTGACGGGATCTGACTCGACCCCGCTCACCGGCCCCGTGCACGACATGGTGGTGATCAAAGACGCTGACCTCCTCGATCCGAGCAGCCCCGCCGAGCACAAGTACTACGCCCGTGGCATCGGACTGATCCTCACCGTCAACGCATCGGGGCCACCGGAGCGCGAGGAAGCGACTGCCGTTCAGAAGTTCTAGACAGCTGGTGTGGACTTCGGCGGCGGCTACTTCGACGGACTGGCCACCGCGCGCGGTGTGCCGAAGGAGAAGACATGACAAACGGCATCAATACCACCATCATCCGTGGCACGCCCCAAGCGTCAGCTTTCCGCACGCTCTCGACGATGACTGGATCAATCGTCATCGGTGCTCTCGCCATCGGTATCGCCGCAACGGCGACGCTAGTCATCGCCCGCGAGTCGATAGATCCAACGGGTGCCGTGATACCGACGCATCCGCTCATCACGCTTTCTTCGGCTGTCCCCACCACGCCCACCGAAACGTTCTCCCCCGTCGAAACGCAGCCTCCCGCGCGCGGACCGGCCAGGACATCGCCTGCGGCCGGTCCGACGAGCGTCGAATCTGGCAGCTCCGTGCCGTCCTCCGCACCTACGGTCGCGCACTCAAGCCCCCCGCCGCCACCAAGTAGCGTTCATCCGACGACGCACCGCGCATTTCCGCAGGAAACCACCGACTTCATGGGTCCGCCAGGTACCAACAATTAGTACGGACCGATCCGCCACTCAGCAGCCGAGCCGGATCAGAGCGAGCGGTAGATGCCTTCGCCGAGGCGTTCCAAGGTGGTCAACTCGAGCTCCAAGGCCCGGATGACCCGCTCGACGTACGCCGCTCGACTCGTCAGGCCCGAATTCCGAACTTGCTGTAGCTCAATGTATTTGCGCGCCATGTCGGTTTGGGCCTGCGCGCGTAGCCCGCTCAGTTCCTGGCGGACGGACTCGGCGTGCACGGCACCGGGCTCGCCGTCGTTCGGAGCATTCCCTCTGATCAGCCACGCCACCACGCTGACGATAGCCGTGACGGCACGGCGCCGCGCGGCGAAATCTGGCAGCGTAATCTTTTCCCTACCAACGGAGATCGATGCCAAGTGTTGGGTTGCGCGGTCCAGGCAGTGAGCTACCGAGTGACGTGTTGACTGGTGAGGGCGTCGGGGAAACGGCGGTGCAGGCCGTCGATGAGCCGGTGAGCTTCGTGAAGTTCCTGGCGCAACGATGAGAGTTGACGGTGCTGCATCATCGCGCCGCGAGTCGAGGAACGCCGACGACGGTGCTCAGCGCAGTGCAGCTTCTGTGAGATGTTGGCGACCTGTCCGTGCAACTCTTGCAACAGTTCTCGCGCCTGCGCCACTCCGCAGTCGTCACTCATGAGGTGATGGTCTCATCAAATCCCAATGCCCGCGCGACGAACTCACCGTCCCGAGCAGGATGACCAATTTCACGGACGGAGTTGACGAGTAGGTGAACGAGAGGCAACCTTTGAGTGTGATCGAGTCGAGTGAACGGACGGTCATCGACCAGGTGGTCGACAGACTGGTGCGGAAGTATCCCGGCGTCTCCGGTGAGCAGGTGGCAGACGTCGTGCACGACTGCTACACCCGCTTCGACGGACGGCCCATCCGTGACTTCGTCCCGCTGTTCGTGGAACGCGGAGCGGGGACGCGGCTGGCTCAGATGAGTGGTTAGTTTCGCGTTCCCCACAGGTGGGCGAACTTGCGGTCGAGCTGGGCGATGAGGCCGTCGAGGTAACGCAGCTCGGCTTCCTGCGAACGCAGCTGCGAGCGGAGCTGCGGGACGCCAGACAACATGCCCGACGCGATTCGACGTGCCATCTCATCCCGGTGCTTCTGGGCATGCCCGGCGATGTATTCGCGCTCATCGGCAAGCGTGCCGCGGAAGTACGCCGCCTGCATGGCGTCGGCGGCCATCGCGGAGTCGACATCAACCCGGGCTGTGGTCATCGACGTACCGTAACCCGTACTCCGCCCGTGGGCGCGTCAACGGCGCGGCAAGTCAGCGCGTTCTACCGTCGTTCATTCCGGTGGGTGACGTCGACGGGATTCGGCGGATCACCACTCCGAATGGCCGGCATTGATGAGGTCGCTCAGCGCGAACGCCGGAAGCCCGAGAGCTTCCGAGAGTTGGACGGCGTACTTCCTCGCGATGTGCCGGCCCTGCGTCTCCACCTCGAAGGACCCCGTCAGGTCAACCGTCGTTCGGTATCCCAGGGCTTCCGACGTCGCGGCTACGGCGATTCGAGACACGCGGGCCGGCTTGGGAAGCGTCGCGATGGCAGCCCGCACCTCGTGCTCTGTTGCCGCCCAGTCGACGTACACGGACACGAATGCGTTCATACCGACCATCATCGCGACCGCGAACCCTGTCAACACCGAGCGCGTCAGAACGTTCCCCACCGTTCATCCACACGCCCACCGAACCGACGCGTCGCTCCGGGGTGTCTACGTACTTCTCCCTAGTCGACGCGGATCAGCTTCATCTCGACCAGCCGCTGCGGGAGGGTGTCGACCGCCTCGGCGAGGGCTTCGGGTATCTCGTCGTGGGGGACTGGTTCTCCGTCTCGCTCGATCGGGAGCGAACGCTCGCCGGCGATGGCCGTCAGCGTGTCCAGCAGCGCCGTGGCATCGCGAGTGCCGTCGAGCAATGGCAGCAGGTGTCGGTCGACCGGCGAGGGAAGCAGCGCTTCGTGCCAGAGGTTGAAGATCGACGCGTCGTCCTGGTCGCGCGTGAGCTCTGCCAGGCGGCGCGTCGTCGGATCCAGCTGTAACTGCTCAGTCGAAGTCTTCTCCGGCAGAACCGGATCCAGCCGGTAGCGCGCCTGGCCCTGTGCCATCAGCACTCCCAGCAGGTTGTCGACATGACTCGCCAGGTCGGCGCTCGGCTCGAATCCTGCGGCGACGAGTCGCGTCCGGACGTCCTTGATCAGCTCGAGCCTGGACTGCGTCCAGGGCCAGCGGGCGTTGAGCGCCTCCAGGGTGGCCTTCAAACCGGGATCGTTGGTGAACAACGTGGCGCCATCTGCGACCTCGTACTCCTGGCGGGAGTGGTCCATCCGGGTTGGTCCGTCGACGGCCGGCGTCCAGGCGGCGACGTGCAATGGGCTGAATAGACTGGGCTGCAGGTCGTAACGGATCTGGGGTGCCCGTTCGGCGTGAATCAGCAACGATTCGCGGAACGAGCGGTTGGTCACGAAGTCCAGGTACTGCTCCACCAGTACCTGAACGCCGGAACACTTTTCGGCCAAATACTCGGCGACCTTCGGGCCGTGGTTGGACGGGAACATCGTCTCGGGACGTGCTTCGGCTAGGTAGGTCAGACCATGCGCACCCGCGCGACCCACCATCTCGTAGAAGTAGCATGGCGCATTGAAGGATTCGAGTTCGTCGTGCAGCAGGTAGGAATCTCCGAAACCTTCGTCACGGGAACGGAATTCGGCCAGCACCCGGGCCAACACGCCGTCCGGGGGAGCCACTTCCTCGAGGAATCCGGCCATGGCGCGTGCCTCGCGCGCCTTGTCCTGCGGGGTGGTGCTGGCGCCGCTTGCCAGCATCATCGCATCGCGCATGACCTCCTTGGACTTCCAGCCCGGGTACACGTTGTAGCTGAGGTATGCGATGCCCTCGGGTGCCAGCACGCGCCGGATGGTTGCCAGAATGGCATCCTGCACGTTCGGCGGAACCCAGCTGTACACGCCGTGTGCGATGACGAAGTCGAACCGACCCCAGGCGCTGGTGTCGAGCTGCGCGATGTCACCTGCGACGAACTGCACGTTGTCCAAGCCCAGGGCCTGCGCGCGTATTCTTCCCTGGTCGACCTGCACCTGTGAGAGGTCGACCCCGACGACCTGGGCGCCGGGATGAGTCGCAGCGAACGGCATCAGGTTTCCACCTGCGGCACAACCGATCTCGAGTACGCGAGCTTGAGCCACGGCGGGAGCCTGGAGTCCGAAGACGTGCGCGATCGCCGCCAGTTGTGGCGGTGCGGACTGCGGGAAGGCATCCGAGGTGTATGGCGTGAGGTCGTAGTCGGCGCGCAAGCCGTCGAGCGGCTGGTTCATGTTCACTCCCTGGGACTGGGTCGTCGAACATTCGACCACAGCCCGGTTGGTGGATGAGCTACGGGCTGCTGGTCACCTGATCGGCGTGCATCGTTCGCCTCGTGCTCGCCCACGCGTTGCCTACCGACTGCGATATTGGACTTCCATTGCGCAGCAGGACAAGCCGCGTGAGACGGCGGTCGGAGGTCGGCGGTGTCCGAAGGTACGCATCAGGCCTACAACAGTGTCTGGCAGCTGCGCGGCGACGCGTGGTGCCGCCTCGAAGAGGCAGCCGACAGATTGACGCGGACCACCACGTCCGGTGAGCTGAAGGAGCGATACGCCACCGTCTGTGGTGAACTGCTGGCCACGCTGACCCCGCTGGAGCCCTATTGGGCCTACCCGGGCACTCCACAGTTCGCGAAGGTCCAGCGGCTGTTCACGGCCGGCAACTACGACAAGTTCGCCCACGTGGTCAACCGCATCAACCGCGCGTTGACGGCCGAGTCCTACCGAAGCGGCGACGTCGACACCGCAGGCATGGACGACACGGACATGTTCCCCGCCGATCCCCGCACCCTCGAGCAGCAGCCGGCCTCCACCAGGGAGCAGTTGTACTTCGAGGTGCTCGTCGTGGAGAAGATGACCGAGGCTCAAGAACGCGCGCTGCGCAAGGAGGTGCGCAGCTGGCGTCGCCCAGATGACCAGTTCGTCTATGAACTCGTCGTCGTCGCCAGCGGCGACGAGGCCCTCATCGCGGCGCGGCTCAACGTCAACCTGCAGGCCGTCGTCATCCGGCGCCGTTTCAGCCACCAGTCGACCCGAGACCTGACCGCGCTTGCCGAGTTCGTCGACACCCGGGTCTCCGAGGAACTCGACGACCACAAGTCTCCCGACGAGCGTGCTCAGATCCTTGCCGCGTCATTGCGTGAGTTGCGCCCCGAGCTCGACATGTTCCTGATGACCGAGATCGAGGTAGAGCAGATCGCGGGCCGTCTCGGTCCGTACTTCCGTCGCGTGTTCCACGCCCGCGAAGGCGTTCTGGAGCTGCACCTTTCGATCCTGCACGGGGTTGCCGAGCGTTACCGCACGCCGTTCTTCAGCGCGCTGAAGCAGTACAGCCACCGGCCGACCGGGGTGTTCCACGCGCTGCCCATCTCCCAGGGCAAGTCGATCGTCAATTCGCACTGGATCAAGGACATGGTCGGCTTCTACGGGCTCGACGTCTTCATGGCCGAGACCTCGGCGACCTGCGGCGGACTGGACTCCCTGCTGGAGCCGACGGGTCCGTTGCGGGAGGCGCAGCAGCTTGCCGCCGAGGCCTACGGCAGTCGCCACACGTACTTCGTCACCAACGGCACGTCGACGGCGAACAAGATCGTCACCCAGTCGTTGGTGGCGCCCGGCGACATCGTGCTGCTCGACCGCAACTGTCATCAGAGCCACCACTACGGAATGATGATGGCCGGGGCGAACGTCGTGTACCTCGAGGCCTATCCGCTCGCCGACTACACCATGTACGGCGCGGTGCCGCTGCGCGAGATCAAGTCGAAGTTGTTGGCGCTCAAGGCCGCGGGCAAGCTCGACCGGGTCAAGATGATGTCGCTGACCAATTGCACCTTCGACGGCATCGTCTACGACGTGGAACGTGTCATGGAGGAATGCCTCGCGATCAAGCCGGACCTGGTGTTCCTGTGGGACGAGGCATGGTTCGCCTTCGCTCGCTTTCATCCCGTGTACCGCGGGCGCACGGCGATGGCGACGGCACGCAAGCTGCGCGAGAAGTTGCTGAGCGACGAGTACCGGGCGGACTACGAGGCGGAGCTGACCGCGCAGAGCGCCCACCCGCCCACCGACGAGGACCTGTTGAATCGCCGGTTGCGCCCGGATCCGGCCAAGGCGCGCGTCCGCGTCTACGCGACGCAGTCGACGCACAAGACGCTGACGTCTCTGCGCCAGGGGTCGATGATCCACGTCTTCGATCAGGACTTCGACCAAAAGGTCTCCGAGGCGTTCCACGAGGCCTACATGGCCCACACCTCCACCTCGCCCAACTATCAGATCCTGGCGTCGCTCGATCTGGGCCGACGGCAGGTGGCGCTCGAGGGCGTCGAGCTGGTGCAGCGCCAGATCGAGAACGCGATGCAACTGCGCGACGCGATCGACAACCACCCCCTGCTGAGCCGCTACATGGTCTGTCTGCGCACGTCGGATCTGATTCCCGATGACTACCGGCCATCGGGAATCGAACAACCCCTGCGGTCGGGACTCCGAAACATGATGGCCGCGTGGGACGCCGATGAGTTCGTGCTCGACCCGTCGCGCATCACCCTGTCGATCGGTCGCACCGGCTACGACGGTGACACGTTCAAGCGCGACCAGTTGATGGACCGTCACGGCGTCCAAATCAACAAGACCTCGCGCAACACCGTGCTGTTCATGACCAATATCGGTACGACGCGCAGCTCGGTGGCCTTCCTGGTCGAGGTGCTGGTGAAGATCGCCGGCGAACTCGACGAACGGGTCTCGGAGATGGGCCTGGGCGAGCGCGGCCGATTCGAGCAGACGGTGCGGCGATTGACGACGACCTCGGCGTCGATGCCGAACTTCAGTGGCTTCCACGAGGTGTTTCGCGACTTCGCGGGCGCCGAACCCACACCGGAGGGCGACGTTCGCCGGGCGTTCTACCTGTCCTACGACGATGCGAACTGTGAGTATCTCGACACCGATGAGATCTTCGAGCGGCTGGACAGCGGTGGCGAGGTGGTCTCGGCGACGTTCGTGACGCCGTATCCGCCCGGCTTCCCGGTGCTGGTGCCAGGTCAGGTCTTCAGCCGAGAGATCCTCACCTTCATTCGCGAATTGGATACCCCCGAGATCCACGGCTACAAGCCAGAATCCGGGTTTCGCGTCTATACCGAGAAGGCCATCGAGATGTGCCGACCGGCGGACGCTCCGCGAGTAGACGGACGAGATGTCGTCACCGCTTCGATCGAGGCGGCGGGCTTTGCATCGATGACGAATGAATCGTCGGTGCTGGGGCGGGAAGCCTCGGACCCGTCGAACGGTGCGGTGCGCGCGTAACCACCGTCCCGTGGCCCCGGGATGTCTGCCCCGAGGCGGCCGACGGTGTTGCGCATCACGCCAACGGCGGGACCTTCGACTCTAGGTTCGGCCGGCGCAGCGGGCGAGCATGGGCACCGTGGTCGGCTCCCCATGCGGTGAGCGCCCGACAGAGGAGATCTCCCGTGCCTAGTACGCTCACCGACGCCGAGGTCACGCGACGGCAATTGATCCACCTGCGCGACGATGTCGACGACCTCCTGAGCCGGCTCTCCGCGGCAGAGTCCTCCTGGTCGGGCTGGCTCGCGGTCGTGGCACCCGAGCACGTGCAGAGTGCTCGAAACATGTTGCACTACTGGGCTATTCGTCAGTTGGATCTGCGCGATCTGCAGACCCGGCTGTCGGCTCATGGGCTATCGTCCCTCGGTCGCAGCGAGCCGCATGTCGAGGTCACGCTGCTCCTGGTGCGGGCGGCGATCAGCGCGATGCTCGGGAACTCGTGGTGCCAACCCGTTCTCGACGCGATGCGCGTAGACCAGGGCCCCGAACTGCTTCGAGATCGAACGCGGGAGCTGCTGGGGCCGGATCCCGTCGACCGTGGGACCCGCATCATGGTCACGCTGCCCACAGCGGCCAGCACCGATCCCGCCCTGGTTCTCGCCCTGGTCGAACGTGGCATGAACGTGGCCCGCATCAACTGCGCGCACGACGATGCGGGCGCCTGGCGTTCCATGGCGCAACACGTCGCGCAGGCAGCCGACACCACCGGCCGACCATGTTCGATCGCGATGGACCTCGGCGGACCCAAGCTGCGAACCGGACCGCTCGAGCCCGGGCCTCGCACCGTGAAACTCAAACCCCACAGAAACGCCCTCGGACAGGTCGTCGCACCTGCACGGGCCTGGCTCACCGCTGCCGAAGACCCGACCGTCCCGCCGGAGGTGGGCATGGTGTCGCTGCCCGTCTGCGGGAAGTGGCTCCGCCGCCGCCACGACGGCGACGTCCTCCATCTGCACGACACCCGCGGTGCGAAGCGACTCATGGCACTGAACGAGATAACTCGAACATCCAGCAGCTCAACTGGATTCGTGGCAACACTCGAGCAGACCACCTATCTCGCGACCGGATCGGTGCTGCACGTCGAGGGCCGCAAGGACCCGACTCATCTCGGACAGATCCCCCAAACCGAGCAGAGCCTCATCCTGCACTGCGGCGACATCCTCGAATTGACCAGGGATTGCGCACCGGCGCCGGTCCTCGGCGGAAGACCGCCCCGGATCGGATGCACGCTGCCCGAACTCTTCGATCGAGTACGCATCGGGCAGACGGTGCACCTCGACGACGGTCGGATACGGGGCAAGGTCGTCAGCGTCGACCCGGCGGTTCTGGGCGTGCAGATCGACCACGCCGCCGACGGGGGGTCTCGGCTCCGCGCGGGGAAGGGAATCAACGTGCCCGGCGCCGACCTCCCCATCTCAGCCCTCACCGACAAGGACGTCGACGATCTGTCCAGTGTGATCGAGCTGGCAGACATCGTCGAAATGTCGTTCGTGCGTAGCCCTTCGGATGTCACTCGATTACTCGAGGAAGTGGCGCTGCGTGGCGGCGATTCGCTGGGAATCGTGCTGAAGATCGAGACGCGGCAGGCCTTCGAGCACCTTCCCCAACTGTTGCTCACGCTGATGCGGCACCCGCGCGTCGGGGTGATGATCGCGCGCGGCGACCTTGCCGTTGAGTGTGGCTACGAACGACTGGCCGAGTTGCAGGAGGAGATCCTGTGGCTCTGCGAGGCGGCGCATCTGCCGGTGATCTGGGCGACCCAGGTACTCGAGCAACTCGCCAAGACGGGCAATCCGTCTCGCGCCGAGATCAGCGACGCGGCGATGAGTGAACGTGCCGAGTGCGTGATGCTGAACAAGGGGCCACACATCAACGACGCCGTCGTCGTCCTCGACAACATTCTGCGCCGGATGGCGGACCACCACTACAAGAAGACCGCCCTCATGCCGTCGCTGCACGCGTGGCACCCCAACCCGGACGTCGATGCGGGGACGGGCGTTCGCGGCGCCCTCCCGGCGTAGGTCGACCGGCACCGTCATCGTGCGGTGTCGACGGTGTGGGAGCACGGGGTGCCCCGGTGGAACATGGCTGTGACGCATGACGTTTGGACGATGTTCACCTGGAGGCCATCTCCCGCCCCAGGACCGCCATCTGCCTCTGAAACTCGGGACCAACGGCCTTTGCGCCGGCGTGCGTGCGCGCGCATCCTGAGCGTGTGCGCACTGGCGCGCACCGGCCACGGTGATCGAGCGGAATCGGAGACATACCGTGATGCAGAACCATCAGCGAGACGACTTGGGCGACACCACCGGCGTTGCCCGCGTCAAGGTCACATCCGGCCGGTTGCCGTCCGAGCACGTCGACGGGGCGTGGTGGCCACGGTCGAACCAGTTGTCCGCCGAGCTGCCCGTCCTGCTGTCGGCGTTGTCCGAACGGCTCGGAACGGTCGTCGCGGTGGGTTACCCCCGCGACGGGTGGAGGGACGTGCCGCCACACGTCGACATCGACGGTCGCGAGGTGCAACTCCTCTGCCTCACCGGCGGCGACCGCACCACCGTGATCCTCATCGGACAGGACGGCCATCACCTCACGTTGCGAGTCATCGCACCCGAAACCGGCTCGGGCGCAGCCCAGGCGGTGCTTGCGCAGATACCGGACCGCCCCGATGGCGATGCCGTAGAAGATGGGCGAGCGACATTGCCGCGGTCGCTCGGCGACGTCGCCGAGAAATTGGCCCAGCACGAAGGACGCCACGACGACAAGCGTGCCGCTGACATCATGCGCTGGTGCGTGGAGGCGGCCTCGGAGTTCGAAGACGCGCCCATCCAAAGCTTCGTCCCGATCCTCGTGGAACACGTCGTCCACGACCGGATGGCCGAAACCCGCTGAGCGACGTCGGCGTCGTCGCGCGGTCAGGACCCGCCCTACGACACCCTGGTGGTGGTCCCCGCATACCCGAGCGCAACCTCATAGGTGGAGAGGTTGTCGCGGGAGATCATCGCGTGCACCCGACGCTCGAACAGGGCGCGCAACAGTGGGTTGTAGGCGTGATAGGTCTCGTGGAACGTGAGAAGCGTTGCCCCGTCCTCTTGTTCGTCGAGTTGGTGGTATCCCTCCGCCCTCGACCATAGCGGCTTGCTGATCGCGACGTAGCGTGACAACCGGTTCAGCTTCGCCTCGGTGACGGTCTCCCAGGATCTCGCCTTACCTCCGGACAGGAGGTATCTGGGCACGTTGAACACGCAGGTGCGCACCAGGCCCTCGCCCGCTTCGTCACCCTCATCGAGAATCTCGATTCGGCCAGCCGGATACTCGATCACCCTGGGGTGTGGGGCATTCCGGGGCGGTGGGGGATGCAGGACCCGCCACACCCTGGCGGCCGACGCCTCGACGCGGAACGTGGCGGTGCAGGAATGCACTACTGCTGCCCCCACGTGTTCCACGACGTCACCGTCTCGGCGGGCGGGCGGGCAGCGGGCTTGAAGTCGGTGCCGATCGTGTAAGCGACCGGGAACAGCGCCACCTGCGTCACGGTGTCGGGGATGCCGAGGAGATCGGCGACGTCGCGTTCCTTGACCAGATGCAACGTGGTCCACACCGAGCCGAGGCCCCTCGATCTCAACGCGAGTTGAAAGCTCCACGCCGCCGGGATGATCGAGGCCCAGGCGGCTGCGGCGACCGGCAGGGCGATGTCGTCGAGCCGCCGCTCGATGCACGGGATGACGTGGACCGGCACGTCGGCGAGGATGTCGGTCAACGCGTCCGCGCTCTGATAGACGCGACGGGTCTGCGGATCCTTTTCACTCTCCGCGGCCCGCGCCATGTAGTCGCCGGCGCAACTGCGGTAGATCTCGGCGATCGCCGCCCGTTTGTCTGGGTCGGTGACCACCAGCCACCGCCAGTTCTGGGAGTTGCTCGCCGTCGGTGCCTGCATCGCCAGTTGCAGGCATTCCAGGATCACCGAGCGCTCCACGGGGCGGGTCAGGTCCAGCCGTTTGCGGACCGCCCGGGTGGTCGACAGCAGTCGATCGACGGTGGCGACGTCGATGCCAGCCACGCCGTCGTTCCGGGAGGGCGTTGTGTCCTGCATGTCCCGACTCCTCGTGCGAAATTCGATCGTCGTTCGAATCGGATCGTAGTTCGGCACGCGGCTCGGCCGCTACGACAAGGGGCCGGGCTACGCGGTCAGGTCGTCGTCCCACTCGTCGGACTCGGCGTCCTCCAGGGAGGTCAGCCGGGGATTCGCCGTCGCCCTGGTGCGCTGGCCGCCGTCCCTACGGGCGGAGTACACGTTGGTCGTGGCGATCGTGATGAGTTCCTCGACGATGGCGTACGGCGGGTGTCCGACCAGCGCAGTCAGCGGTGTCAACGCGACGCCGATGCTCGCGCTCAGCCGGTAGGGCGACGTCCGGACGCTGTGGTGGAGACGCTCGGTGAGCACCGTGGCGTCCGCGCTGTTGAACGTGTCGGCGATCAGGAACTCCGATTCGCCGACGTGAGCCAGGACGGCGTCGCGCCGGAGCGTCTCGCTGATGCGGTGCCCGATCGCCACCCGGGCCTGGTTGCCGTCGGCGTCGCCCCCCATCGCCGTCAGCAGTGAGAAACTGTCGAGGCTGACGACGACGATGGCCAGGAACCGGTCGTCGTCCCTGTCGCGGGCGATGATGGTGGCCACGCGCTCGAAGAACGCATCACGGGTCAGCAACCCGGTCAAGGGCTCGAGCTCGGCGTAGTGCACGTCGGTGCTGACCAAGCGGATCACGTTTCGGCAGACGAACACCACGAACACGTTGATGAGTGCGAACAGCGCGATTCCGCAGACGGCGATCGCGGGCTCGAATCCGCCCACTCGCACGGCCACGGCGACCAGGGTCGCGGCGCCCACGATCCACACGTAGGCCAGTAGTCGACCGTCGTGGAACAGCGCTGTGAACGCGGACACCACGACGAATGTGCTGGCACCCATGAGGCCGAGCGCGGGATCGGTCTGAATGAGGCAGCCCACGGCAATGCATGCACTGCCCACCGCGACGCACAGCTGGGACTGCAACCGGGAGGGCCAGCCGGTCTGCATCCAGACCATCGCCATCACCACGCAGCAGACCGATACTGCGACGGCAAGGATCTGGTCGCGCGTTCCGGCCGGCCCGAGATCGCTCAACATGAGGACCAACGGAATCGCGCTCAGCCCGAGCATGTTGGCTGCCGTCAACCGGCAGGTGGGGCGCTGAAGACCCCTGGTCGCCAGATATGACGTGATCCAGTAGTAGTGGTCTTCGGAGCGGAGCCAGCGTCTTGCCGCAGTCAGCATGGTCAGGCCGATGCGGGTGAGTCGGGGGCCAAACCCGGGCAGGCACACTCGTGAATACAGCCGAATTGCACGTCAGAACGATAACGGACATTGCTGGCTATTGGTTAATTTCGTGAAGTAATCTCGCGGCGCCAACCGCCGTCGAGGGCGTGGATTCGCGGCCGCTCCCAATGTGTCAATCCGCCGAAATGCCTCCAGCGGCGGCGCACACTGGGCCTGGGGATCGCAGCCTGACCCACGACGAAGAGTCGCCGAAGTGACACCGTCGTGGGCAGGCCCGGGGGAGGTTCGACGATGACTGTTCGACAGCAGGAGGCGCTTGATTCGTTGTATGCGCTCGACAACTTGCTCACCATCAAAATCGTTTTGCCACAGGCTGATTGGGATGCGCTGCGAACCGAAGCGCCGAAGGGTGGCGTCTGCAATTTCAAGTGGACCGGCGGGGCTCGGTTCACGTGGGCCAGGGCCAGTGCGGTGGAGATATGGGGCACCAACTTCCCCGCCCGCACCACGTTCACCAACGTGGGAGTCAAGAAGAAGTCGTTCTGCGGCTCGCTCGACAGCGAAAAGCCCTGTCTGCATCTGGATTTCGGCAGGTTCACCGACGTCAACGCGGCCGCCGCCGAGGATCTCATCGGGTCGCGCTATCTCACGCTGAACAACTCCATCCAGGACCGCTCCTATATCAGGCAGCCACTGGGATATCGCCTGCTCGCCATGGCCGGTCTACCGCATTCGCGGTGCAACTACGCGCGAGTGTTCGTCAACGGCACGCTCATCGGCGACGGGTTCGTCGGCGTCAACGGGCCCGGCATCTACGTGAATGCCGAACCCGTCATGGAGCGCTACCTCGAGCGCAACTTCGGCAACGCGGGTGGAAATCTGTACGAGTTCGAGCATCATGACGACTTCGTGATCGAACGGGTCGACTTCACCTCGGTAGAGCCGCCGTCCGCGTTCGAGAACAAGGCCGATCTCACCCTGGCGACGCGTCGCATCGCCGACGATGAACTGACCGGGGCCGCTGAGGTGCTCGACCTCGACCAGTTCATCAAGGTCTATGCAATGGAGTTCTACCTCAAGCACTGGGACGGATACTCCGGCAACACGAACAACACCTACGTCTACAACGACGTCGCTGCCGTCGAGGCGCCGGGCGTGGCGAACATCAGGTTCAAGATGATCCCGTGGGGCATCGACCAGACGCTGCAGCCCGACAGACTCTTCACGCTCGCGCGCGGTGGACTGATCGCGCGGTTGGTGCGTGACGACGCCACACGCCGCGAACAGCTGCTCGATCAGGTCGCCACCTTTCGCGAGACCGTGTTCGGCCGTGACATCCAGCAGACCGTGCTGAAACAGCTGATCGATCAGATGGAGGCGATGCTCCTCGGCTTCGGGGTACCGGGCGTCGCGGTCGAGATCACCGCGGTACGTCGGGAGCTGCGGCTGGCCGGTTCGGCCGGGTATCTGTGTGCTGGACTGCCCGTCGGGAACGCGGTACACCTCCTCGACGGCTTCACCGGTGCATGTCTGCGCGCGAGCAATACCGAGGCGGTTCCTCCCGGCACGGCGAATCCGACGAACTTCGAGGTGTATCACCTGGCGTTGCGAGGTGGTGACGACGCGGCGAACCTCTGGTCCTGTGACGATCTCGGCAGCGGGAAGTCGTTCACCAGCAAGGCCTTTCCCCGGGTCTTGCACGCGAGCAGGCAGGTGACGGCACAGGGGCATCGGTATCTCTATACCTGTGCGCCAGGGAACCTCGATCGCGCCGAGGAGTTCTCGGTCGTGCCCGTGGACTCGCCGGACGAATTCACCTTCACGGGTTACTTCAAGCTTGCAAGCGTACGGACCGGGGAGCGCGCCACGTACGGCATGGACCTCACGCCCGCGGGCAGCGCGCGCGTGCACCAGGAGCCCGAGGGATCCAGCCTGTACTTCTACTAGGTACTCGGCGTCCGACCATGCGGCGGTCTGCCGGCCGTCGGAGACTCGTCACGGACGTGTGATCCGGTCCGCCTCCAGTCGTGCGAGCAGGCCGTGGTTGGTGCGGTCGCGGGTCAGCCACAGATCCGACAGCGGGTTGAGGATGCCGTTGAGCGCGACGTAGGCGTTCCATCGCGACGGGACGACGATCCTGGGGGACCGCTTGGCGATGCCCTCGGCGACCCTCTCGCCAACCTTGCTCGGATCGATGGCGTTTCGGAGGAACGGCGGATAGGAGCGCGCCCGCATCTCGGTGATGGTGTCGTGCCCGCCAAACGCGACGTTCGCGATGTCGGTCTTCACCCAGCCGGGATAGAGCACGCCCGCGGTGGCGCCGCTCGCCGCCAACTCCACGCGCAGAGTGCGGCCGAGTTGGTGCACGGCCGCCTTGGACGCCGCGTACGGCGCATTCACCAGGCCGTTGACGAAGGCGTAGGTCGACGAGGTGATCAGCACGTGACCGCGGTTGGCGATGACCTGGGGCAGCGCCGCACGAACGGTGCGCCACACCCCGAGGAAGTCGACCTCGACGACGCGCTCGAACTCGTCGGGATCGATCGAGGCGACGGTAGCGGGTGGATCCGCGGCGATGCCTGCGTTGGCGAAGACGACGTCGAGGGAACCGAACCGGTCGACGGCGGCCGCGACGGCGTCGCGCAGGTCGGCTGTCTTGGTGACGTCGACGGACACGGCCAAGGTGCGGGATTCGCCGAGCTCGCCGGCGAGGACGTCCACGGACTCCTGCCGAAGATCCGTCAGCACGACGTTGGCGCCGCGGCGGTGCAGCGCGCGGGCGCTGGCGCTCCCGATGCCGCCCGCGGCCCCGGTGATCAACACGGTCTTGCCGGCGATGGAATGCTTCATCTACTTCAGTCCCAGACCCTTGAGCGCCTTCAGGGAGATGGTGAGCGCAGCAGCAAAAGCCCTCCAGGGCAAGCCCTTTGGCGGCGAGAAGCCCTGCAGTCGCTGCTGCGCCACCGTCTGCGCCTCGGTGTACTTCAGGAGGCCCTCGGCCCCGTGCCTGCGGCCGAGACCGGATTGCCCCATCCCGCCCATCGGGGCGTCGATGCTTCCCCAAGCCGCGGCGAAGGCCTCGTTGACGTTGACGGTCCCGGTGTGCAGCCGCGCAGCCAGCGCGCGACCGCGGGCGCCGTCCCTGGTCCACACGCTGGCATTGAGCCCGTAGGCGGTGTCGTTCGCCAGCGCCACGGCTTCGTCCTCGGTATCGAACGGATAGACCGAGACGACGGGACCGAACGTCTCCTCGCGGTAGAGCGTCATGCCCTCATCGACCCCGGTGAGAATCGTCGGCTCGTAGAACAGCGGTCCGAGGTCCGGTCGCGGCCTACCTCCCGTGACGGCGGTGGCTCCCTTCGCGACCGCATCGGCGACGTGGGCGCTGACCGTCTCGAGTTGGTCGGTGTCGGTGAGAGAGCCCATGTCGTAGCCGAAGTCGTAACCGGCGCCGATCTTCATCTTGGCGACCCTGGGCACCAGCCGTTGCAACAGCGGTTCGTAGAGGTCGCGGTGGACGTACAGCCTCTCGATCGACACGCACAGCTGGCCGGCCGACGGGAAGCAGGCGTTGACGACGCCCTCGGTCACCTTGTCCAGGTTGGCATCCGGCAGGACGATCATCGCGTTCTTGCCACCCAATTCCAGCGACGAGCCGATGAGCCTCTCCCCGGCATCGCGGGCGATCCTGCGTCCGCTGGAGGTCGACTCGGTGAACATCACGTAGTCCGCGCCGTCCATGAGCGCACCGCCGATCACGCTGCCCCGGCCCAGGACGATCTGCCAGACACCGGGCGGCAGCCCGGCTTCGCGGAGGAGTTCCAGCGACCACAGTGCGGTCAGCGAGGTCTGGGTGTCGGGCTTCTGCACCACGGCGTTGCCCGCCGCGAGCGCGGCGATGGTGTCGGAGGCGGCCATGCTGAGCGGGTAGTTCCACGGCGAGATCACCGCCACCACGCCCTTGGGATGACGAAGTTCGGTGGTGTGCGTCAGGACCGGGAAGGCTCCGCGACGACGCCGCGGCCTCAGGAGTGATTCCGCGGCCCGCGCGTAGTAGCGGGACGTAACGGCGATGTCGGTGACCTCGAGGAACGCGTCGCGGCGGGTCTTGCCGTTCTCGGCCTGCATGAGATCGAGGACCTCGTCCTGGCGCTGCAGGACGAGATCGTGGAAGCGCAGCAGGATCTGTCTGCGCTCGGCGAAGCTGGTGGCCGACCAGGCACGCTGGGCTTCGCGGGCCGTGACGAAGGCGCGCTCGACGGCCTCGGGGGTCGAGACCGGCAACGTTGCAAGGTGCTCGAGCGTGTACGGCGCGGTGGTCGTGACGGTCTCGGCGCCGTCGGAGGCGCTGACCAACCGTGACAGCCTGCTGACCAGTTCCGGCGTGATCGACGGCGGCAGTCCTCGTCGCGTCGTTGCGGGGCTGTTGGTGTCGGGCAGGAGTGCCATGGTCGATGGTCCTTCGGTGTCGAGGGTCGTTGCGGGGTCGATGGGTGCGTCGCCTGCAAGGAGCCGAGGGGACGTGACCAACGTCAGTGAACGAATGTACACCGAAGTCCCGGGTGGCTGTCCTCCAGATGCAGACGGCGTCGTAGATGCGATGGCACCGCGAGACGCCTGCGGACGGCGGCTAGTGGCGGCCCAGCTTCTCGCGGATGGTGTCCGCCGCGAAGCGGGCGATCGACGCTGGTCGGAACGCGCGAGCGGCGGCGGTGAGCGCGTCGCGAGTCTCGGTGCTCAACTCGATGTCGGCGGCGGCGACGTTGAACTCGAGCTGTTCGACGCTGGACGCACCGGGGATCGCGACCACGCCCGGCAGGCTGATCAGCCAGGCCAGTGCCACCTGAGCGGGTTTGGCGTCGACCTCGGCCGCCACCTCGCGCAGGGTGTTGAGCAGCGGTTCCACCCGCCGGAGGTTCTCGACGCCGAACAGCGGGTTGGTGGCCCGCACGCCGCCCGGCCGGTTGTCGACGCCGTACTTGCCGCCCAGGAGTCCTTGCGCCAGTGGGCTGTAGGCGATGACCATGCGGTTCTCCCGCTCGGCGAAGGGCACCAGATCGTCGAGCGGTTGGGGGTGGGCCAGGGAGAAGTGCACCTGATTGCTGATCACCGGTCGACCCAGAGCCGCGTCGGCCTTGCGCCACCGGGCGAGTGAGTAGTTGGAGACGCCGGCCGCCCCGATGACGCCGTCGTCGAGCAGGCTGCGCATCCCGGGCATGATCACCGAATCGGGCACCAGGGGATTCGGCTGGTGGACCTGATAGAGCGGAATTCGGTCGAGTTGCAGGCGGCGGGCGCTCGCGTGGGCCCGCTGCGTGACCACGGGCGGGAACGGCGCGATGGGGAAGACCTTGCTTGCGACGATCACGTCGGCGCGTTCGTCGCCGAGCGCTTCGCCGAGGATGCGCTCGCTCTTGCCGAACCCGTACACCTCGGCCGTATCGAACAGGGTGACGCCGAGCGCGCGAGCGCGAGCCACGATGTCGCGGGCCGCTCCTGCCGCGTAGGCGTCGCCGTATCCCCATTCCTTCGCGCCGAATTGCCAGGTACCGAGTCCGATCCGGCTGACCGATCCGAGCCCGTCGACCTCGAGGTGCTTCATGACCTCTACGGTACGGACGTCACCTCACCGGTGGGCCGAGCCACCAGACCCGCAGCCGTAGCGGCGTGGAGCGCACGCTGCCAATTCAGCTCGGCAACCATCACCACCGCGAGACCCGCAACGCCAGCCACCAGGGAAGCAATCATGACTCCACGGTGCCCTCGCAAGGTAACGGATGCCGAAGCGCAGGCTATGAAATCCCTTTGAAACCGTGCGCGCCGATACTCGCGCAGCGGGCTTAGTCCTCCTTGCGGATCAGCTTCATCAGCGCCTCACGGTCGGGCGCCAGCAGCTCGTCGATGCGTGACTGGTTCACGTCGGCGACCACGATCTCGCCGACGTCCTCGTGGACGTTGCTGAAGATGCCGTGAGACTTCATCTTCTCGGTCTGGTAGACGTTGTCCTCCGTCGGCGTCACGTAGTACACCGCTTCGGCCTTGAAGCGATGCACCAACCACAGGTGAATCAACGTCATCAGCCGCTTCTGGCGCAACGCCTCGGCGAAGGTGTTCTGATCGCGCACCGTCAGGATGCTGCGGCCGTGGCGGTCCTTGATGGGGTCGACGAGGACGTTGGCGAGCAGTTCCTCACCGTCTTCCCTGGCGCCGTAGATGCCGAGTTCGAGGACTTCGCCGCCCGCCCGCCGCGGCCGCAACTGCACGCGCAACGTCTCGCCCAGCTGGTAGTGCTCACCCCACAGCGCCAGCCATTCCTCGAGCAGCTTCTTCGGGACCTCGGTCTGCACCAGGTGCTGGTGCTGCGTCGACCCCTTGCCCATCGACTTGGTGGTTGCGGTGCGCCCCGACGACGCAGCCAGCGCGGCGTCGCTGCGCGGTCCGCCGACCAGTGTCTGCGGCGTGCGGTAGGGCGACTCGACCAGCCGCATCTTGCGCTGCAGCCGCGCCAACGCCAACATGCCGTCCTGCCGGAGCGCGGTCGCGAACTCCTCGGCTGCGACGCCGTCGATCTGGTGGCCGCCGTACGTCATGAAGTTGAAGACGAAGCCCATCTTTCCGATTTCCTCGGGGAAGGCCCGCATCTGATCGTCGGTCATGCCGGTGGTGTCCCAGTTGAACGAGGGGGACAGGTTGTAGGCCATCATCTTGTCCGGGTAGACGGCGCGGATGGCCTTCGCGAACTCCTTGGCGTCGGCCAGGTCGGCGGTCTTGGTCTCCATCCACAGGATGTCGGCGAACGGCGCGGCCGCCAGCGACTTCGCGATGGCGTAGGGAATACCGCCGCGCACCTGGTAGTAGCCCTCCGGGGTCTTGGCCCGCTCGCAGTCCCAGGGCACGTCGGCCCCCAACTCCCTGGCCTTCTCGCGGGCGGCGTACAGGGACGCGGTCTTCGCGAACTCGCGCCAGTCGGCCTGGGTCATCGCCAACGGTTCGCCTTCCCGCTCGCGGAACGCCACCAGCTCGGCCACCGCCTCGCCGTAGGTCTCCAGACCTGCATCCGCCTGCCAGGCGTCGACGAAGCGTGACTCGACGCCGTCGAAGAGATCGTCGACGGAGGTCTCCTCGCCCTTCTTCCAGGACGCAGCCGCCTCGGTGACGGCCGCCGCGATGCCGTGGCGTTCGAGCCACGCGTCGGCGGCGGCGTACTCACCGTCGGGCAATGCGTAGAGCAGGTGGCCCCGGAGCTCGGTGACGCCCTGGTCGTAGAAGCTCCGCATCAAGGCCAGGAAGCACGCCTTGTAGGGCGGCACCTTCAGGTTGGTGGCACCGAGGAGGAACGGCTGATCCCGCTCGTCGGCGCGGCTGTCGATCAGGTTGGCCGCCTCGGCATCGGTGCGCGCCACGATGATGCCCGGCACCCGCATGATGTCGAGTTGGAAGCGCGCGGTGTTGAGCCGCTTGATCTGTTCGTCCGACGGCACCAGCACCTTGCCGCCTTGGTGTCCGCACTTCTTCGTGCCGGGACGCTGGTCCTCGATGTGATACCCGGGGACGCCGGCCTCGACGAAGCGTCGGATCAAGTTGCGCACGTGCGGGTCTCCGCCGTGACCGGTATCGGCGTCGGCGATGATGAACGGCCGGTAGTCGGTGGCGGGGGTGGCAGCGCGCTGGGCGTCAGTCATCTTCAGGCGCAGATACTGCTGATTGCGGTCGGCGGTCAGCAGTGCGCGCACCAGCCCCGCCGCCTCGTCGGGCACCTGGCTCAGGGGGTAGCTGGCGAGATCGGGTCCGGGATCCTCGCTGATCGAGCCCTTCGCGGAGGTGGCCCAGCCACCGAGATAGATGCCCTCGATGCCCATCCGCTTGATCGTCACGGCCTGGCCCGGCGAGTACGGCCCGAACGTGGTGATGCTCTTGTGCTGAGAGGCGAGCTCGCGCAACCGGGCGTAGAACGCCCCCGCGGCCTCGCGGGCCACGGGGTAGTCGGCGGGAATGGTGCCGCGCTGCTCGGCGACCTGGCGCGCCGTATACAGGCGGACGATCCCCTCGAAGCGTGGGCTGTCGAAGTACCGCTGCGTGGCGGCGACGTCATCCTCGAAGGATGAGCTCGCCTGGACGTCCGGTTCGGTCATCGTCATGTGTCTGTGCTCCTCGTCGAGCTCGTTTGCCCTGATGGTGGGAGTCTATGGCGCACGTCGCGCGCGAAGTTTCGAATCACCCATCTCGCGGTCAAATCCACTCATCCCAGGCGTCTCACCCGTTCCTCACAGGTTCATCCACGGTGGGGCTGCCTAACTGGCAGTGTGACAACGACATTGGAATTGCCCGTTCCGGCGAGCGGTGACGCCGTCGAACCGACGGATGCGCGCCGGCCCACCAGTCGGACCCGGGACCGCATCGGCTTCGGTCTGCTCCTGGTCGCCACGTTGGCGATGTACCTGTGGAACATCACCGTCAACGGGATGGGCAACCAGTTCTATGCGGCCGCCGCGCAGGCGGGCTCGAAGAACTGGGAGGCGTTGCTGTTCGGCTCGCTGGACACGCAGAACTTCATGACCGTCGACAAGCCGCCCGTGTCGCAGTGGGTGATGGGTCTGTCCGGTCAGATCTTCGGTTTCAGCAGTGCCAGCATGCTGATCCCCGAGGCATTGATGGCGGTCGCCACGGTCGCGTTGCTCTATGCGGCGGTGCGCCGGATCAGCGGACCGAACGCGGCGTTGCTCGCGGGGGCCGCCCTTGCCTTGACTCCGGTCGCCGCGCTGATGTTCCGGTACAACAATCCCGACGCGGTGATGGTGCTGCTGATGATGGCCGCCGTCTACTGCGCGGTGCGGGCACTGGAGCACGCGAGCGCGAGATGGCTCGCCCTGGCCGGCGTCGCGCTCGGCTTCGCGTTCCTCGCCAAGATGCTCGAAGGCATCATGGTGATGCCTGCCATCGGCCTGGTGTACCTCGTCGCCGCACCGACGACCTTCCGCAAGCGGGTGCTGCACCTTCTCGGGTCGCTGGCCGCCTTCCTGGTGTCGGCGGGCTGGTACGTCCTGTTGACACTGCTGTGGCCGGCATCGTCACGGCCCTACATCGCGGGTTCGACGGACGACAACTTCATGAATCTGGTGTTGGGCTACAACGGGTTCGCGCGTGTTCTCGGCAAGAACACCAACGCCTTCCAACCCAATCCGGTGATCGGGGCGACGGTGAGCACGCCGTTCGAGGTCAACCACGGCCATCACGGCGGGTTCGGTGGCTTCGGCGGCGACTCGCAGGGCCTCACCCGGCTGTTCACCGGTGAGTTCGGCTTCGAGATCGGCTGGCTGTTGCCCGCGGCGCTGCTGGCCTTCGTTCTCGTCGTCGTCTCGCGGGGCCGCGCACCGCGCACCGACCCGATCCGGGCGGGCGCCATCGTCTTCGGCGTCTGGATGCTGATCGACGGTGTGGTGCTCAGCTACATGAAGACCATGGTCCACCCGTATTACTGCCTCTCCTTCGTGCCCGCCGTCTGCGGCATGGTCGCGATCGGCGTGCACGAGATGTGGAAAAGGCGCGGATCGTGGTTCGGCCGCGGCGGACTGACGGTGATGATCCTCGGCACCGGCGTGTGGAGTTGGTGGATTCTCGGTCGCAACGCGGAATGGTTCCCCGCGCTCCGCTGGGTGATCCTGGTCGCCTCGGTGGTCGCGGCCCTCGGTCTGCTGGTGTCGACCACGTTGCAGACGCGGCCCCGGTTCGCGGTGGCCGCGCTGACGGTCGGGCTCGTCGGCGGGGTTCTCGGCAGCGCCGCCTACTCGTTCGCGACGATCGGTCAGTCCCACAACGGGGGCATGGCCATCGTCGGCCCCGCCCAATCGGACGGACATCGCGGCGGGGGCTGGGGGCAGGACGCCGACAACCCCCAACTCGAGGCCATGCTTCGGGCCACCCACACGGACTTCTCCGCGGCGATCAACCGCTCCAATGCGGCGGCGGGCCTCGAACTGTCGACCGACACCGCGGTGATGGCCATCGGCGGGTTCGGCGGCAGCGACCCCGCGCCGACGCTCGGTGAGTTCCAGCAGGACGTCGCCAACCATCGGATCGGCTACTACATCGCCCCGTCGCAGGAGCACCGGCCCGGCGGATTCAGTGGGCGAGCGGCCCACACCGACATCTCCACCTGGGTGGCCGCGCACTTCACCCCGACGACCGTCGGATCCGACACCGTGTACGACCTCACCGCACCGGCACGGTGAGTCGCCGGTGTGGTGTCACGGCCGTATGAGTAGGCGGGCTGGGCCACCTCAGTAGGATGCCTCGCATGCCACTGGCCGCCGGGGAGACCTTCGCCGGATACGCGATCGTGCGCCTGCTGGGCGCGGGCGCGATGGGCGAGGTCTACCTGGCCGAGCACCCCCGGTTGCCGCGACGCGACGCGCTGAAGGTGATGGCGCTGAAGGTGTCGAGCGACGCCGAGTACCGCGAGCGGTTCAACCGCGAGGCGCAGAACGTCGCCGCGCTGTGGCATCCCAGCATCGTCACCGTCCACGACCGGGGCGAGGACGAGGGCCGGTTGTGGATCGCGATGGACTACGTCGAGGGCACCGACGCCGGGCAAGTCCTGCTGGAGAAGGACCATCGCCGCGGGCTGCCGCCCGACGACGTGGTGCGAATCATCCGCGCGGTCGCCGAGGCGCTGGACCACGCCCATCAGCGCCAATTGCTACACCGTGACGTCAAGCCGGCCAACATCCTGCTGGCCGAGCAGGACGGCGGTTGGCGGGTGCTGCTGGCCGACTTCGGCATCGCGCGCCGGGTCGACGACTCCAGCGGACTGACCGAGACGAACATGGCGGTGGGGACGGTCGCATACGCTGCACCCGAACAGCTCATGGGGCAGACGCTCGACGGTCGAGCCGATCAATACTCCCTTGCTGCAACGGCATTCGAGCTTCTGACCGGTCAGCATCTGTACCTCGACCGCAATCCCGCCGTCGTCATCAGCCAGCACGTCAGCGCTCCGCCGCCGGCGATCGCGGATCGCAAACCCGAACTGTCCGGTCTGGGTCCCGTGCTGTCGAAGGCGCTGGCCAAGTCTCCGGCCGATCGCTACGACTCGTGCACCGACTTCGCGAACGCTCTGGCGCGGCATCTCCACGGTGAGCTCGACGCCTCCGCCGTCGAGGACACGCTGCTCGCCACCCCCACGTCGCCCCGGCATTCGGCAGCGGCCACGAAGAAGAGCCGAAAGTGGTGGCTGGGACTGGCTTCCGCAATCCTGGTCGGACTGTTGCTCGTCGGCGGTGTCGTCGCGGGCATCGTCATCGCGCGCCACCAGGCCAAGGTGGTCGCCCAGCCGGCGCCCGCCGCTCCTGCCGTGCCCGTCGTCCTCGTTGGCGCGGACTGTCAGGTGCTCGGAGCGGCAGGGGTCGCCGACACGGGGGCGAAGGCCTACTGCGCCCGCCTGCCACCGAGCGACGACATGATGTGGTCCCTGGTGTCGGGGGTGGTTCCCTCACCCACGGTCACCCCCGGACCGAACGACGTCGTCTACCCGGAGGGCATCGAGGACCAGGTCCGCGTCTGCGTGCAGCAGACGGGGCAGTCGCGCGTCGAGTGCCGTGAGAACGTCCGCAAGGGAAATCTCTACGGGCCGCCGTGAGCGTAGCGGTCGCGGAGACGCCTCAGCGTCTCCTCGATGCCCTTGGCGTTGCTCTTCACGAAACCCGTTCGGCGGTAGTACTTCAACGCCTTCTTCACCGGGCCGGAGTCCGAGAAGTCGAACGTTTCGGTGACCCTGGTGGTGGTGGGCGTGAGCGCGGCGAACTCCCACCGCCAGTGGTGTCCGACCGGGTGGCGCCACTCGATGAGTTCGTCGGGTCTAAGGGCGGTCACGACGCTGGTGACGCGGTAGGGCACGCCGAACATCGTCATCTTGGTGCAGAACCGGGCGCCCGCCACCAAGGCCGGGGGCGCGGCGTGATTGGCGCCGACCGTGCCGGACCCGTCGAGTTCGTGATGGCGACGTGGGTCGGCGACGATCGCGAAGAGTTCGGCGGCGGGGGCGTTGACGTCCACCGAGCGACTTACCTGCTCAGGTCCGGCATCGACGACGGTGACGGTCACGAGTCCGCTCCTGTCTGGGTGGTGGATACCATGGCAGCGCTGCGGTCCCAGAGTTCGCGGGCCAGGTCGGCGTCGTAGGCCTGCCTGTTGGCCTTCGCGACCGCGTGACCGGAGTAGTACTCCCAGGAGATCCAGTCGCGCCCCGGTGTGGCCGAGGCCAGCCAGACCAGCAGATCGGAACCCTGCTCGGAGCTGACGAGTGCGAGGTGTTTGAGCGGTGTGCGGTAGACCAACCGCAGCAACCGCGAGTCGGTGTTGCTGCCGAAGTTCGACGCCACCGAGCCCGGGTGAAAGGCAGCGGTCGATATTCCGTCCGCGTGGTACCGGCGGTGCAGTTCCCTGGTGAACAGGATGTTCTCCAATTTGGAGTCGCCGTAAGCCTTTTGCGCTCGATAGTGGCGTTCGGCGTCGAGATCGTCGATGTCGACGTGGCCGAAGAGCTTGTTCCCGAGGCTCGAGGTGTTCACCACGCTGGCCCGGGATTCGACGAGCCGATCCAGCAGCAGCGTCGTCAGCAGGAAGGGGGCCAGGTGGTTCACCTGAAAGACCTTCTCGTGGCCGTCGACCGTGACCTGGCGTTCAGCCATGATGACGCCCGCGTTGTTGGCCAGTACGTCGATGCGCGGGTAGTGCGTCAGCAGTTGGTCTGCCAACTCGCGGACCTGCGCGAGTTCGCTGAAGTCCGCCACGAAGTGGTCCGCGCCGACCTCGGCGGCGACGGCCGCCGTCTTCTGCGGTGAGCGTCCGACGACGACGACGTGCTCGCCGCTGCGGCCCAGCCTCTTGGCCGCCGCGGCGCCGATGCCGTCGCTGGCGCCGGTGATGACGATGGTTCGACCCGTCACTGAACGTCCCTCGATTCCTTCGTCCTACTTGCGAATCCCGTAGTAACGACGTCGCTGACCAGCGGGACGCCTGGCCGGTAGGCGAGATGCACGTATGACGGGGCGGCGAGGCTGATGAAGTCGGCACGCATGCCGACCGCAAGGGTCCCGACGTCGTCCCTGCGCAACGCTGCGGCGCCACCCGCCGTGGCCGACCATACCGCCTCCGCGGGCGTGAAGCCCATGTCGCGGACGGCGACGGCGATGCAGAACCCCATGCTCGTGGTGAACGAGCTGCCGGGATTGCAGTCGGTGGCGAGGGCCACTGTCACGCCCGCGTCGAGGAAGCGTCGGCCGTCGGGCCAGGCTGCACGCGTGGAGAATTCAGCCCCGGGCAGCAGCGTGGCCACCGTGGTGTCGGCTGCCGCGGCCAGCGCCTCGATGTCGGAGTCGGTGGCGTAGGTGCAGTGGTCGACCGACGCCGCGCCGAGTTCGAGGCCAAGGCGGATGCCCTCTCCGGGCCCGAGTTGTGACGCGTGCAAGCGGGGAATAAGACCTGCTGCGACTCCGGCGTCGAGGATGAACCGCGCCTCGTCGACGTCGAAGGCGCCGCGGTCACAGAAGACGTCGATCCAGCGAGCATGGGGCCGGCACGCCGTGAGCATCTCGCCCGCGACCAGCCGGACGTAGTCCTCGCGCGCCCCGCGGTACTCCGGGGGAACCACGTGCGCACCGAGAAACGTCGTCTCACAGGTGAATCGGCGGGCGATCTCGAGTGAGCGCATCTCGTTGCCGACGTCCAGGCCGTAGCCGCTCTTGGTCTCGAACGTGGTGACGCCGGCGGCGAGCAGCTCGCCCGCGAGCCGGTCGAGGTTGTCCGACAGCGCGCTGTCGGTGGCATTCCTGGTGGCCGCGACGGTGGTGGTGATGCCACCGCCGTCGTAGGGCAGTCCGCTCATCCTGGCGGCGAACTCTTCGGATCGATCACCAGCGAAGACCAGATGGGCATGGCTGTCGACGAAGCCCGGCAGCACGCAGCCCCCGCCGACGTCGACTCGATCATCGGCATCCGGGGCGCCCGTGCGCGGTCCGACCCACGCGACGAGGCCATCGGCCACCACGATCGCCGCGTCGACGACGAGGCCCAGCGGCGATCCGTCGCCGACCGAGGGGTCGTTGGTGACGAGCTCGCCGATGTTGTCGTAGAGGACGCTCATCTAGGCTCCAAGGCCGCGGAAATCGCTTCGGCCAGTGCGTATCCTGGATTCTCGACCAGCCGATGCCGCCGGCCGGTGACCACGGCCCTCCCGTCGACCACGACGTCGGTCACGTCTGCGGCCGTGGCGGCGAAGACGGCGTTCTCCACGGTCGGGCCACCGCCCGCGGTGCGCACGGAGTCGAGGTCGACGGCGACCAGATCGGCGCGGGCACCGACGCGCAGTTCGCCGGCCCGCGACCATCCCAGCGCGGAATGGCCGTCGCGAGTAGCGGATTCGAGCAGCCGCGAGGCCGGGATGACACCACGCTCGCGGCGGACGAGTCGCTCATCGAGTTCGACGGCACGCGCCTCCTCGAACAGGTCGATCACGGCGTGGCTGTCCGAACCGAGGCTGAACGGTCCGGGTCCCGCCAGCAGTGCGGGTGCTGGCCCAACCCCGTCGCCGAGGTCGCGTTCGGTGCTGGGGCAGAAGCACACACCGGTGCCGCTGTCGCGGAGATCGTCGACGTCGGCGGCGGTGAGGTGAGTGGCGTGCACGGCGGTGGTGCGGTCGCCGAGGACGCCGTGTTCGCGCATCAGCGCGGTGGGGGTGCAGCCGTGTACGGCGCGGCACTGTTCGATCTCGGCCGTCTGCTCCGAGGAGTGGATGTGCAGCGGCGCGTCCGAGTCCGCCGCCCACCGCACGACCGACGCCATGTCCGTCACTGGCACGGCGCGTACAGAATGTATTGCCGCGCCAATCATTACGTGGTCGTAGTCGGTCGAGTCGCGATGCAGGGCCTCGACGCGCTGCGCCCAGCGATCGCCGTCGCCGTCGCCGAAGCGCCGCTGGGGTCCGTCGGCCAGCGCAGAGCCGTCGACGCCGGAACTGAGGTAGCAGGTGTCCAGCAGCGTGATCCGGATGCCTGCGTCGGCGGCGGCGGCGATGAGGGCGTGGCCCATCGCGTTGGGATCGGCGTAGGGCCTGCCGCCGGTGTCGTGATGCACGTAGTGGAACTCGCCGACGGCGGTGATCCCGGCCAGCGCCATCTCCGTGTAGACCGCGCGGGCCAGATTGCGATAGAGGTCGGGGGTCAGTCGATCCGCCACCTGATACATCAGGTGTCGCCACGTCCAGAAGGACCCGCGGTCACGCTGCGTCCGGGAGCGCAGGGCGCGATGGAAGGCGTGGGAGTGGGCGTTGGCGAGACCCGGGAGGACGAGACCCCGAAGGCGCGCGGCCCCGGCGGGTGGGCTGTTCGGTGCGATGCCGTCGATGATCCCGTCGACGACGGTGATCAGGACTCCGTCGGCGACCCGGTCCCCACCGAGCCAGGCGTGCTCGCACCACCATTGGCTCATCCGGTGATCCACTCGGCCATCACGTCGGCGAGCGCCTCCGCCCCCCGTCGGCAGTCGCCAATCTCGGCGTACTCGTCCGGGGAGTGGGAGATGCCGGTGGGGTTGCGCACGAACAACATCGCGGTCGGCACGGTGGTCGAGAGGATGCCCGCATCGTGCCCGGCTTGAGTCGGGAGGACGGGAACGTCGCCGATCCTCGCCAGGGCACGCAGCATCCGCTGGCGTGGCGCGTCGGGGAAGAGCACTGCGGGAGAGACGGATTCGACCTCCACGGCCAGATCCGTCCGGTCGTCTGCAGCTTGACCGGTGGCATCCGCGGTGATCGCGGCGACCAACGCCGACAGGGTGGTCTCGTCGGCCGCGCGGGCGTCGAGCCAGGCCTGCACCCGAGACGGGACGGCGTTCGAACCGTTGGGCGTGACGCGCACCTTCCCGAAGGTCGCCACGGCCTGATGCGTACTGGCCTGAGCGCGCGCCGCGTGCACGGCAGAGGCGAACGTCAGCATCGGATCGCGGCGGTCGACGAGACGGGTGGTGCCCGCGTGGTTCGCTTCACCGTCGAACGTGAACTGCCAGCGGCCATGTGGCCAGATGGAGGAGGCGACGGCGATCGGCTTGTCGACCAGGTCGAGGGCGCGTCCCTGCTCGACGTGTAGCTCGACGTAGACGCCCACCCGTTCGGCGAGCCGCTCGTCGGGGCCGAGGTGGGCCGGGTTGCGTCCGACCGACAGCAGGGCGTCGGCCAGCGTGGTGCCGTCGCCGTCGCGCAGGTTCAGTGCGCGTTCGGGGGTGAGTGCGCCGGTGCAGAGCTGCGACCCGATGCAGGCCACGCCGAATCGGGCACCCTCCTCGTCGACGAACGCCACTACGGCGACGGGGATCTCGGGACTGACGCCCCGCGCGACGAGCAGGTCGATGGCGGTGAATGCCGACACGATGCCGAGTGGGCCGTCATATGCCCCGCCGTCGGGCACCGAGTCCAGATGCGAGCCCGTGACGAAGGCCCCCTTCGGGTCGCCGACCCAGCCGGCGGGCATCCACCACGCCCAGAGGTTTCCGTTGCGGTCCTCATCGACCGTCATTCCGCGACGATGGGCCTCGCCGGTGAACCACTCGCGCAGCGTCAGATCCGCCGTGGTCCAGGCGAATCGGCGGTAGCCGCCGCTCACGGGATCACGACCGACGTCGAGGATGGACTCCCAGAGTGAGTCGAATGTGGTCACGGCCGGTCCTGCATCGGGATCCGAACGCCGCGTTCGGCGGCGATCCGGGTGGCGTGTTCGTAGCCGGCGTCGACGTGGCGGATGACGCCCATACCGGGGTCATTGGTCAGCACGCGTTCGAGTTTCTCTGCGGCCAAGGCGGTTCCGTCCGCCACGCAGACCTGTCCGGCGTGGATGGAGCGACCCATCCCGACGCCGCCGCCGTGGTGGATCGACACCCACGACGCTCCGGATGCCGTGTTCACCAGGGCGTTGAGCAGGGGCCAGTCGGCGACCGCGTCGGAGCCGTCGGCCATCGCCTCGGTCTCGCGGTAGGGCGATGCCACCGAACCGGAGTCCAGATGGTCGCGGCCGATGACGATCGGGGCGGACAGCTCGCCGGAGGCCACCATCTCGTTGAACCGCAACCCCGCCCGGTGCCGTTCGCCGTAGCCGAGCCAGCAGATGCGGGCGGGCAGGCCTTGATAGGCGACCCGCTCGCCGGCCATGGTGATCCAGCGGCGAAGGTGCTCGTTGTCTGGGAACAACTCCAGGATCGCGCGGTCGGTGGCCTCGATGTCCTTGGCGTCACCGGAGAGCGCCACCCAGCGGAACGGGCCGAGGCCCTCCTCGAACTGCGGGCGGATGTAGGCGGGCACGAAGCCGGGGAAGTCGAAGGCGCGGGCATAGCCGGCCTTCCTGGCTTCGTCGCGGATCGAGTTGCCGTAGTCGAACACCTCGGCGCCCTTGTCCATGAAACCGACCATCGCGGCCACCTGCTTGGCCATCGACGCCTCGGCCTGCTCGGTGAAGTAGCCGGGATCCTTGTCGGCCATCTTCTTCATGTCGTCGAAGGCGATCCCGATCGGCAGATACGAGAGGGGGTCGTGGGCCGAGGTCTGGTCGGTGACGATGTCGATGGGGGCGTCGCGCTCGAGCATCTCGGGAAACACCTCCGCGGCATTGCCGAGCAGCCCGATGGACAACGCGCGCTTGGCATCCCGAGCTTCGACGGCCATCCGCAGCGCGTCGTCGATGGACTCTGCCCTCGTGTCGAGGTAGCGCTGCTCGATGCGTCGGTCGATCCGGGTCGGGTCGCAGTCCACGCAGATGGCGACACCGTCGTTCATCGTGACGGCCAGTGGCTGCGCGCCGCCCATGCCGCCGACGCCGCCCGTCAGCGTGATGGTGCCCGCCAACGTGCCACCGAAGCGCTTCTTGGCGACGGCCCCGAACGTCTCGTAGGTGCCCTGCAGAATGCCCTGCGTGCCGATGTAGATCCACGAGCCCGCCGTCATCTGGCCGTACATCATCAGCCCGGCGGCCTCGAGCTCGCGGAAGTGCTCCCAGTTCGCCCAATCGCCAACCAGATTCGAGTTGGCGATCAGCACCCGCGGCGCCCACTCGTGGGTGCGGAAGACGCCCACCGGCTTCCCGGACTGAACCAGCATCGTCTCGTCGTTCTCCAGGTCGCGCAGAGTGGCCACGATGGCGTCGAACGCCTCCCAGCTTCTGGCGGCGCGTCCCGTCCCGCCGTAGACCACCAGGTCCTCGGGATGCTCGGCGACCTCGGGATCGAGGTTGTTCATCAGCATCCGCAACGCGGCCTCCTGCTGCCAGCCCTTGCAGGTGAGGTCGGTGCCCCGGGCGGCGCGCACGGTACGGGATCCAGAGATGTTGGCAGTCATGGCATTCCGATCGTCTAAATGAGTGGTCCTACGACACTTTCCGCGGCGCGAACCAGCGCACCGGAGCGGGCCATCGCGACGACCGCCGCGATCTCCGGCGCCAGGAAGCGGTCCGGGCCCGGTCCCTCGACGCGCTCGCGGACCGTGCCGATGACCGCGCCCGTCGCGGGCGACGGGCTCAACGGGCGGCGCATGTCCAGACCGCGTGCGGCGGTGAGCACCTCGATCGCCAACACGGTCGTCAACCCGTCGACGGCGCGGCGCAGCTTGCGCGCCGACGACCACCCCATGGAGACGTGGTCCTCCTGCATGGCCGAGGACGGAATGGAGTCCACGCTGGCCGGGTTGGCCAGTCGCTTGAGCTCGGAGACGATGCCCGCCTGGGTGTACTGGGCGATCATGTGACCGCTGTCGACCCCCGGGTCGTGGGCCAGGAACGGGTTGAGGCCGTGGCTGCGGTTGGCGTCGAGGAACCGGTCGGTGCGTCGCTCGCTGATGCTGGCGACGTCGGCCACCACGATCGCGAGGAAGTCCAGGACGTAGGCGACGGGGGCGCCGTGAAAGTTGCCGTTGGACTCCACGCGGCCGTCCAGGGTGACCACCGGGTTGTCGATCACACTGGCCAGTTCCCGCTCGGCGACGGTGCGCGCGTGTGCCGCCGTATCGCGGGCGGCCCCGGCCACCTGCGGTGCGCACCGCAGCGAGTACGCATCCTGCACGCGCGTGCAGTCGGGTGTCTGGTGGCTCGCGATGATGGGGGAGTCGGCGAGCAGGCGGGTCATGTTCGCCGCCGCGGCGGCCTGCCCGGGATGCGGCCGTAGCTGCTGCAGATCGGCGGCGAACACGCGGTCCGTGCCGAGCTGGCCCTCGACGCTCATGGCGGCGGCGACGTCGGCGAGTCGCAGCAGGTCGTCGAGGTCGGCCAACGCGAGGACCAACTGACCGAGCATTCCGTCGGTCCCGTTGATCAGGGCCAGGCCCTCCTTCTCGGCCAACGTGACGGGGGACAGGCCATGCTCGGCGAGGGCCTGAGCGGACGGCTTGAGTTCGCCCGAGCGCGTGCGTACGAACCCCTCGCCCATGACCGAGAGCGCCACGTGCGCCAGCGGGGCCAGGTCACCGGAACAGCCGAGGCTGCCGTACTCGTGCACCAGCGGGGTCAGACCGGTGGAGATGAGGTCCGCGTAGGCCTGCGCGGTGTCGCGGCGTACCCCGGTTCGGCCGGTGGCCAGTGTCGACAGGCGCAGCAGCATCATCGCGCGGATGACTTCGCGCTCGACCTCGGGACCCGATCCCGCGGCGTGCGAACGGATCAGGCTGCGTTGCAGCTGGGTGCGGCTCTCCTTGGGAATGTGGCGGGTCGCCAGGGCGCCGAAGCCCGTCGAGACTCCGTAGACGGGGGTGGGGTCGTTGGCGAGTGCCTCGATCTCGACGCGACTGGCATCGATGGCCGCGGTGGCGTCCTCGGAGAGCACCACCTGGGCGTCGTCGCGTGCGACCGCCACCACGTCGTCGAAGCCGACCGGTCCGATTCCGACGGTCACGGTCATGGTCGAGATCCTCCGTGTCGTGGGACGTGCGCGGGGCCGGCACTGCGAGCCAACCGTAGCCCCGACTCTCGACCGGGCGGACGAGAACGGCCGGCCCGCCGATTACGAGCCCGCCGCGGTCTGGACCAGTGACCAGTAGCTGCGTTCACGCTCCGTCGACTCGTTCGACGTGATGGCTCCGAATGCCGCGGCGTCGCGCGCGAATCGCGCGGGGGCATCCGGCAGGGCGTCGGGACCCTGCAGGCGGAAACAACTCGGCGCGAGGGGACCGAACAGCAGGGCGCGTTGCAGCTCCGGCCAGTCGTCCACGCACGGTTCGACTCCAGCTGCGCGCGCAAAGGTGAGTGCCATCAGGTTCATTCGGCTCTTCTGCGGCAATCCCCGACGGGCGCGAAAGGCCTGCACCGCTCGTCGCTGATCGGTCGGGGCGGGAGCGGGAATCGCCCCACCCCACGTATAGGCGATCCACCTGGCCTGCAACTCCAGTGGAACGAAGTAGCCGCCGGACTGATCCCACATCCCCATGAACGCCAATCCCGGTAGCTCGGGGTGAAACGTATGGCGGTCGGCGTCCAGGTGTTCGGGATCGAGATCGAGGACGGTCCTCAGATCCTCGCTCAGGAATGGAATGCCGAGCTCGAAGCCGGTGCCGCACACGATGCCGTCGAAGTCCTCGACGGTCCCGTCGGCAAAGGTCACCGTCTGGCCTGCGACCGCAGTCATCCAGGGCCGCACCGCAATCCGGCCCTCAGCGACGAGCGGCAGATACTGCTGGCTGAGCGTGACCCCGGCGGCGAAGAGCGACGGGTCGGGTGTCGGGGCGCCGTACTGCTCCGGGCTGCCGCCTGCCTCGACGACGATCTCCTTCAGCTGCCGATCTACCTCGGCGGCGGGTAGTGCCTCGTTCGCCAGCACGCCGTAGCGGGTGAAGATCCGATGGTCCGACGGCACGCCGGCGGCGAACTTCGGTAACACGTAGCGCTGTCGGCGCTGAGTGATCACGACCCGTGCGGTGCCGAGCTGGGCGAGTTCGCTCGCCACTTCGAGAGCGCTGACGGCGGCGCCGGCGACCAGGACCCGTTTCCCGCGGAGAGGGTCGGGGCCCCGGTAGTCGAACGTGGAAGACACCCCTGCCGAACCGGTGAACGTGTCCAGGCCGGTCACGGGCGGGATGACGGATCGATGAAACCTGCCGCTGGCCACCACGACTCGGTCGAAACTCTCGTCGGCGCCGCCGTGACGTACGACGAATCCACCGTCGGTGCGGCCGAGGTGCTGGACTTCTGCGCCGAAGCGGATGCGTCGGATGAGGTCGAAGGTCCGGGCATAGCGATGCAGGTAGTCGAGGATCTCGCCGCTCGACGGAAAGACCTCGGTGCTGCGGGGCTCGAGATCGCTGAAGGCGGTGAGGACGCGACTGGTGTTGGTGTGCATACCCGGCCATACGCCGCTATGGCCGGGGAGCCCCGCCCACTGTCCGCCGAGCACATGGTCCCGTTCGAAGATCGTCGGCTCGAAACCCTGCGAGAGAAGCCAGCGCGCTGCGACCAGCCCGCCTGGTCCGGCGCCGATCACGGCAACGCTTCCCGTCATGGGGGAACTGTCGCACGCTGCGGGCTCACTCACGAGCGATCGCCTCGAGAAGGAAACGGGATCAACCTCACGAGCAGGGAGCGGACGGCGCGAACAGCCCTGGCAACCTCGCTCATCTGGACGCGGCCTTAGTCTGTCGGGCCGTGAACAATTCACTAACGCAACAGATTTCGGAGCTTTCCACGCGCTTCGCGGATTCGCGGCCCTTCCGCTGAACGACCCGGCCGCGGCCGCGGTGGAGCGCTGTGGCGAGGAACTGGGCTTCGTGGGTGCGCTCACCGCGGGAAGCATCGACTGGCCGTTTGCGCGACGACGCACGGTTGCCGAGCTTTCCGACGCGCACCTACACGCGATCGCTTACGGTAACGCCGAGGCCGTGTTGCGGCTGTGACGGCCGAATCTCGGCGCGGCGTCAGAGCAAAAGTCCTGGTCAAGGCTGGCGGTGTCAGACCGGCAACGCACTCAGCGATGTCGAATCGCGCGCGAATCGACGTCTGGGCTTTAATGTGTCGCTGTGCCAGAGATGGATAGACGCAACCTCCTGTTCATGTCGGGGCTGGGCCTGCTGGCCGCCGCGATCCCCGTCCCCGTGGCCGGCGCGCTGCCGTCGGGGACGCGGACGCCACCGCTGGTGCCGCCGCCGCAGACGGCCACGCCGACGTTCCTCTTCCACGACGAGTTCGACGGTCCGGCTGGATCGGCTCCGGATCCGTCGAAGTGGATCGTCTCGACGGCCAGAGAGACCATCAAGAATCCGGTGTTCTGGGACCGCCCCGAGAACATGGGCCAGTATCGCAACGACCGCAGGAACGTGTTCCTCGACGGTAAGTCCAACCTGGTCATCCGGGCCACGAAGGAGAACGGCAAGTACTTCGGCGGCAAGCTCACCGGCACCTGGCGGGGCGGCATCGGTCTCACCTGGGAGGCGCGGGTGAAGTTCGACTGTCTGACGCTGGGATGTTGGCCCGCCTGGTGGCTGCTGAACAACGATCCGGTGCGCGGCGGGGAAGTCGACCTGGTCGAGTGGTACGGCAACGGCAACTGGCCGTCGGGGACCACCGTCCACGCCCGCTTGGACGGGACGTCATTCGCCACCCAGCCGTTCGACGTGGACAGCGCCTGGCACGTCTGGCGCTGCACGTGGAACGACGCCGGAATGTACTTTTGGCGTGACTACGTCGACGGTGCCGAGCCGTACTTCACGGTCCCGGCCAACTCGCTCGACGACTGGCCGTTCAACGATCCCGGCTACGAGCTGTCCCCGATGCTGAACCTCGCCGTCGCCGGATCCGGTGGTGGCGATCCCGCGGGCGGCACCTATCCCGCGGACATGCTCGTCGACTGGGTTCGCGTCTGGTGACGTGACGGTGGGAAGCGTCACCATCGGGACCCATTCGCGGCGTGGCGGAATAAACCGATCGCTCTCCTGGTCGAACTAAGTCGAAGGACTAGTGCACGTAGGAGAGGGAGTTCCCACATGATCACGTCAAGTCGCACAAGAACGTTCGCCGCCATCGCCGGTGGCGCCATGGTCACCCTCGGAATCGTCGGGGCAACCATTGCCCAGGCCGCACCGGGCGCGATCGCCGATTCGGAGATGTCGACGGGTACCACCAGCACGGTGACCACCGCGCCGGGCACCCCGCCGATCCCCATGGCGGAGCCCAGCATCAAGGGCCCCGCACCGCTGCCCGTGGAAGAGCAGGGTCTGCCAGGCTGAGCCGGATTTGATCTACATAGCTGTCCGTATGTAGATGGTCCGTAGTAGAGATTCGGCCGGTCTCGACGCCTCGGGTGTCGGGACCGGCCGCTTTCGGCTAAAGCCTTGTCTTCGTGTGATAGCAGTGACTTCGCAGTCTTCTCACAGCCCGTACCGGGCAAAGTCTCAGGTTGCCGCCGGTGGTGCATATAGATAAGCATCGTGATATACCACCAGGGTGAACACTTCACGGCCCGACGCGCGCTGCGATCCGATCGGCGAGGTGCTCGACGAGGCAATGGATCTGACCGTCCGGCACCTGGCCGAACGCACCGGTCTAAGTGGTAGCGCCGCAATGCTTTTGAACAGGTTGGTGCACGAGGGCCCGGCTCGGCTGACCACGTTGGCGTGCCTCGAGGGCATTTCGCAGCCGGCGATGACGCAGATGATTCAGCGCCTCGAGCGTCAGGGCCTGGTGGAGCGGTCCGGCGACCCCGACGACGGACGGGTCGCCGTCGTCGCGCTCGCGGCCGACGGCCAGATAATGCTCGACGAGCGCCGGGACGTACGGCGGGCCCGGCTTGCCGAGCTACTCGGCACGCTCTCGTCCGAGGACGAGCTCTCGCTGGCGCTGGCGGCGCAGGTGGCGCTGCCGATCCTGCGCCGGCTCAACGCCAATGCCGCGACGGCGGCCGCAGGCCGGTTGAACACCATCGAGGCGTCGTGCGCCGAGGGGAGGAAGTCATGATGGATCGGGGAGTTCGGGCAGTCTCGTGGAGGTTGGGGCGACGGATCGGCTCCGCGGTGTTCGCAGCCGTGGCGACCGCGACGACGTTGGCGGGTACGGCCGCCGCCGACGCGAGCGATGACTTCCCCATCCCGCACCGGATGATCGTCACCACCTGCAACGCCGAGCAGTACCTGCAGGCCGCCCGCGACACCAGCCCGGTCTACTTCGAGCGCTACATGATCGACCGGAGCAACCGCCCCGCCGACGTCCAGCAGCAGGCCTTCGACCGCATCCACTGGTTCTTCTCACTGGACCCGGTCGCCCGCCGCCAGTACTCCGAGGACACCGCCACCAACGTCTACTACGAGAACGTGGCCACCCACTGGGGCAACTGGGCCAAGGTGTTCTTCAACAACAAGGGCGTCGTCGCCAAGGCCACCGACGTCTGCATGAACTACCCCGCCGGCGACATGTCCGTCTGGGACTGGCCCGTCACCCCTTAGAGGGGTAGCGCCGACCGGCGATCGTGACAGGTGTCACGCTGAGGGACGGCTTCCTGCGGTACCGCTGATACGCGTTGCCGCGCGCGATTCCGAGCGCCGAGCCTATCCGCCCCCACTCGACGTCGAGATCTCTGGCAGCGTTCACCGCCGTCTGAAGTTCGCCCTGCGCGCTCGCGATCAACGCATCGGAGTGGGTCTGTTTGGCGGCGGCCAAACCATTGCGGGCCACTTCGACCCCGTGCATGGCCTTCGTGACGCGGACACCGCGAGGTGCGATGTAGATGTTGGTAGCAGTCATGGCGTCACCCCTAGGCGTATGGCAAATATTAACGCGCCAATCTGTTCTTTGTCGACATCGAGGTTCTGCGCGATATCTCCAGTTGAGAGGCCTGGTGCACATATGAGCGGCTGCTAGTCGAACTGGCCGGCAATCAGGTGTCGACGTGCCAAAAATGTTCGCTGAACAGCTCGGGCATCGGTGCCGTCATGAGCGCGGGTAGCTAACTGCCTGCGCTCGTCAGACCCCGTACGCAGCGACGTCGGCACCGACGACGAATCCTTCCGTGAGATGCGGGATCGGCCCGTCCGACATCGAAAGGCCATCCCCGTGTCTGCCGCCGCACGGGCGAACGGGAGAATCGGTCTCCTCACTGGAAAGGGAGGTGCACAGATGCTTGGCGACTTTCCTGCCGTGGTCATCACCGGACTCGCAACGACCAACGCGCTCGCGAGCGATGCCGAGGCCACCTGGGCCGCGCTGCTGAACGGCGAAAGCGGTGTTCGCCGCCTATCGGGCACGTTCGCCGAGGATTACCACCTGCCGGTGACGATCGGCGGTCAGCTCCGCGAGGACCTCGACGCAGAACTGAGCCGGGTGGAACTGCGCCGCCTGTCCTACCTGCAAAAGATGTCGGTGGTGCTGAATCGTCGCGCATGGGCCGATTGCGGTGCGCCCGACATGGATCCCACCCGCCTCGCGGTGTCCGTCGGCGCCGGCTTCGGAAACGGGGAGGAGATGATCCTCGGCTACCTGGCGATGCGAGACCGGGGCCTCAAGGCGGTCTCACCCCTTGCCGTGCAGATGTTCATGCCGAACGGGCCCGCCGCGGCGATCGGTCTGGATCGGGCCGCACGCGGCGGCGTACAGGCGCCGATGATGGCCGACGCCACCGGTGCGGGCGCGATCGCCCAGGCGTGGCAGCAGATCGTCTTCGGCGATACCGACGTCGTCGTCTGCGGTGCCGTCGAGTCACCGATCGAGGGCGTTCCCATCGCGGCCTACTCCCAGATCGATGGCGTCATGTCGAGACACAACGACGATCCCGCAGGTGCCTGCCGACCCTTCGACCGGGACCGCGACGGGATGGTCTTCGGTGAGGGCGGCGCGCTGCTGATCATGGAGACGGAGGCCCATGCCAAGGCGCGGGGGGCATACATCCTGGCCAGGGTTCTCGGCGCAGCCACCACCTCCGACGGATATGACGCAATGGCCTCCGACCCTGGCGCCGAACAGGAAGCCCAGGCCCTGACCCGGGCGATCACGCTGGCGGGCCTCGAGCCCGGTGACATCGACCTCGTCAATGCGCATGCGGCGGGCACCGTGGCCGGCGACCTGATCGAGGCGACCGCCCTGCAGAGGGTGTTCGGCGATCACCGCCCCGCGGTGTACGCCCCGAAGTCCGCACTCGGCAACACTTTTGGCGCCGCCGGCGCCATCGAAGCGGTGCTGACGGTACAGGCACTGCGCGATGGGGTGGTGCCACCGACGCTGAACCTGAAGCATCTCGACGAGCGGATCGATCTGGACGTGGTCACCGGCCAACCCAGGCGAGCCGACTACCGCTACGCGGTGAGCAATACCTTCGCCTTCGGCGGTCACAACGTGGTGCTGGTGTTCGGCAAGTACTAGCGCGCCCGCGCTCTCAGGCGGCGACGGTCTTCTCGAGATCGGCGAGCGAGTCCTCCAGGTGCATCAGCAGCCGTTGCAGATGTGGCACGGTGCGCCGGCAGCCGACGAGACCGAAGTCCAGATTGTCGGCGTTGTTGGTCAGCGTGATGTTGAGAGCCTGGCCGTCCAGCGCAATGGACAGCGGATAGTTGCCGTCGAGTCGGGCGCCGTTCCAGTACATCGGTTCTCGCGCACCGGGCACGTTCGAGATGACGATGTTGAACGGCGGTGGCGCCGTCGACACGAAGCCGGGAAGCAGACCCAGCGCGATGCCCGACACCAGGAAGGCCGACAGCGCCAGAGCCTGCGTCTTCGGAAGGTCGGCGAACACCTTCTTGTTGTCGCGCATCGAGGTGCTGATCGCGTCGAGCCTCGTGGCGGGGTCCGCGATGTCGGTGGCCAGGTTGCACAGAATCGTGCCGACCATGTTCCCGCCGGCATCCTGTTCGTCGTCGCCGCGCAAGCTGACGGGCACCATGGCGACCAGCGGCGTGTCCGGAAGCGCGTCCTGTTCGATGAGATACGCCCGCAATGCGCCGGCGCACATGGCCAGCACCACGTCGTTGACGGTGACGCCCGCGGCCTCCTTGATGGCTCGAATGCGGGCCAGCGGCCACGACTGCGCGGCGGCCCGTCGCGCGCCACCGATGGGGACGTTGAACATCGTCTTGGGCGCGCGGAAGGGCAGGGTGAGTTGCTGTTCCAGCAGTGCGGCCTTCGCGATCGACAGGGTCGACGGTGCCAGAGACGCGAGCGATCCGACGGTGCCGGTGATCGACCGCAGCGTGGAACTGCTGCCCTCGGTCTTGCGCCGCTGCCTCGGGCCCAACGCCCACGGCACCCGTATCTCGTGGTCATCGGGGTCCGTGGTGAGCGATCGGATCATCAGGCGTTGCGCCGAGACGCCGTCGAGCAGCGAGTGGTGCACCTTCGTGTAGACCGCGAAGCGGCCGTCGCCGAGACCCTCGATGAGGCTCGCCTCCCACAGCGGCCGGTGCCGGTCCAACAGCGTGCCGTGCAGCCGCGACACCAACTCGAGCAGCTCGCGCACCCGCCCCGGCCTGGGAAGTCCAGAGCGGCGAAGGTGATGGTCGATGTCGACGTCGTCGTCGAACGCCCATGCGACGTTGGAGATCCCGCCGAGCAATCTGCCGGGATGCTTGCGAAACGTCGGCTGGAAGTCGTCGTTCTTGACGATCGTCTCGTACATGTCGCGGATGAACTCCGGTCCGGCGCCCTCGGGAGGCTCGAACAGTTGCAGGCCTGCGACGTGCATCGGGTGTTCACGGGATTCGCCGAAGAGGAACATCGAGTCGGTCGGCGAGATCAGCTTCATGGCTGTGACGGTACCCACACCTGCTGTCAATCACTCACCTCACCGGCAAATGTCACGGATCGTCACCGGTGAAGGATCTTGGCGCCGAGGGCAACTGACCACCTCGACTAATCTGGCCGGGTGACCGAGGATGGAGTCGTCGACAGGCCGTTCGGCACCATCGTGCGGACTCGCCCGCAACGGCGCATCTTGGCCGCCGCGCTCGAGCTCATCGGCGCTCACGGAGTCAGCGGCACGTCGCTGCAGATGATCGCCGACGCCGTCGGAGTGACCAAGGCGGCGGTCTATCACCAGTACAAGTCCAAGAATCAGATCGTCATAGCGGTGACCGAAAACGAATTGGCCATCCTCGAGGACGCGCTCGTCGCCGCAGAGGCCGACGAGCGGCGTCAGCAGGCCAGACGGACGCTGTTGATCCAGCTGATCGATCTGGCGGTGGCACGGCGACAGTGGGTCGGCACCCTCACCAGCGATCCCGTCATCGTCCGCATCCTCGGTGAGCACCCGCCGTTCCAACGGTTCATGAACCGGCTCTACGGCGTGCTCCTCGACCAGCGTGACGACACGAAGGCCAGGGTGACCGCGGCGATCATGTCGGCGGCCATCGCGGGATCGGTGGTCAACCCCATCGTCACCGACCTCGACGACGACGTGCTACGGGCCAACCTGGTGGAGCTGGTGCCCCGGCTGCTAGGGCTTCAAAGCCCGGACTAGACCGGCGACGCGCCTGCCGCTCTTGCCAATTCAGCCCTGCGGAAGTCGCACCACCTGCACGAAGAACTCGTCGATCTGGCGAACCGCGTTCATGAACTGATCGAGATCCACCGGCTTCGTGACGTATGCGTTGGCGTGCAGTTTGTAACTCTTGAGGATGTCCTCCTCCGCGGCCGAGGTGGTGAGCACGACGACCGGGATGTGATTGAGGTCCGGGTCGGACTTGATCTTCTCGAGCAACTGCCTCCCGTCGTACTTCGGCAGATTGAGGTCGAGCAGGATCAGGTCGGGCGTCGGCGCATTTTCGAAGGCGCCGCGTCGGTACAGGAAGTCCAGCCCCTCCTCGCCGTCGTGGGCGACGTGCAGATTGTTCTTGATCTTGTTGTGCTCGAACGCTTCCCGCGTGATCAGCTCGTCACCGGGGTCGTCTTCCACCAACAGGACGTCGATCGGGCGACCGGCAGGGGTCATGGGGATGTTCCTTCCAGGGTTGCCGCGGACTTCTCGTCCGCGGCGTCGGTGGGCAGCGACGCAGGCAGGGTGAATCGAAACCTGGTTCCGCCGGTGTAGGACGTGTCGATCCAGATCGTGCCGCCGTGATGTTCGACGATCTTCTTGCACAGTGCCAGACCGATGCCCGTCCCTCCGTACGCGTCGCGACCGTGTAGGCGTTGAAAGATGATGAAGACCTTGTCGACGAACTCCGGCGCGATGCCAATGCCATTGTCGGTGACGGTGAACGACCACAGGTCCTCGTCTGCATCGCGGTCGAACTCGATCGCGATGCGCGGCACGACGTCGTCGCGGCGGAACTTCATCGCATTGCCGATCAGGTTCTGCCACAGCATGACCAGAAGGGTGGGATCGCCGACGACGCGCGGCAGCGGCTCGGCGGGTCGGACGATCTCGGCGCGCGACTCGTCGATGGCCATCGCGAGATTGGTGATCGCGTCGTTCAACCCGGTGTCCAGGTCGACCTCGGTGCGCGCCGCGTTGAGCCTGCCGACGCGCGAGAAGGTGAGCAGGTCGTTGATCAACACCTGCATGCGCTTGGCGCCGTCGACCGCGAAGGCGATGTACTCGACGCCACGTTCGTCGAGTTGGTCGCCGTACCGCTTCTCGATCAACTGGCAGAACGACGTGACCTTTCGCAACGGTTCCTGCAGGTCATGGGATGCGACGTAGGCGAACTGCTCGAGCTCGGCGTTCGATCGGCGCAGCTCGACGGTTTGCTCGTCCAGTTGCGCCTCGGCCGCCCGCGACGCCTCGAGCTCGGTCACGATGCGCTGTCGCATGTTCTCGACGTCTACGGCGATGGCGCGGATGTCCTTCGGTCCCTGCGGGACGATCGTCGCCGTGAAGTCACCCTCGGTGATGCGCCGGCACGCGGTGGCAAGCGAGTCCAGTGGTCGGGTGACGGCAGTTCGCATCACGACCGCGAGGGCGGCCGCCGTCGCCAGCAGCACCACCACGATGGTCCCGAGCACTCCGTTGCGCCACCAACGGATCTCGTCGAGATTGGCCAGCCCCGCCTCGCGGGCGTCGGTGAGGTGGCCGTTCTGGGTGTCGAAGAGCCCACGGATGGCGTCGAATTCAGTCTTGCCGCGCTCGACGACGTCGACGTCGAGCACGGTCGGCGCGCTGGGTCGAATGCTCGCGATGAGGGGTTCGGCGAACGACGAGCGCCAGGAGTCGGCCGCCCGTTCGACCGCATCGAGGTCGGCGATGAAGGTCGGACGATCGCCTGCGCTCTGTCGAATATCCTGTGCCGCAGCGACTTCTGCTTCCAGGCCGGCGTAGTAGGGATCCAGGAACTGGCGGTCGGCGGAGATCGCGTATCCGCGGATGGCCGTCTCCTGGTCGCGCAGCGCCGCTTGCAGTCGGTACGCCGCCGAGCGCGACGGCTGCACTTCGTCGATCAGTTCGTGGGATACCTCGTCATAGCGGTTCAGCAACAGCCCGCCGGCGATCCCCGCGCCGAGCACGAGCATGCCCATGATCGACAGCACCAGGGTCTGCCAGCCCGCCACGGTGAGCGGGGAAGTGCGTCGCGGGGTGCTCGTCACGGTGCGCTCCGTTCCACTCTCACCACGGCGACGTCGTCGGAGAGCCCACCGTGCAGTGCCGCACGTTGCTCGGCGCCGTCGATGAGTGCATCGACGAACTCCTCGCCGGTACGGTTCGCGATCGTCCGAGCCAGGCTCAGCAGCCCGTCCTCGCCCAGTCGTTCGTTGCCCGCCCCCGCGTGGCCCTCGAACAGGCCATCGGTGAGCAGCAACAGGCCGTGTCCCACGGGTAGCTCCCACTCGCTCAACGGCCACTCGGTCCCGCCGATGCCGAGTGCCGGTCCGGCGGGCGGCTCGAGCCACTCGACGGAGTCCGGACCGTGCACCAAGATGCCGGGATGCCCGGCGCGGACCACGGTGAAACTCAGGTCGTCCGGGGAGAGGGCGATGCTGATCACCGTCGCGAAGATGGCGCTGCCGGGACTCTCGGCGCGCAGGATCCGCTCCAACTGGTGCATGCGTTCGCTCCCGCGCAGGCCGGCGAACGTGAGTGCCCGCCAGCCGATGCGCAGCGCGACGCCGAGGGCGGCCTCGTCGGGCCCGTGGCCGGACACGTCGCCGACCATGACGTGGACGGTTCGGTCCGGGGTCTGCACGAAGTCGTAGAAGTCGCCGCCGAGTAGCGCGTTCTCGCGGCTCGGCCGGTACTTGGCGACGATGTCGACGCCGGGGTCGTCGAGGAGCAGCGGAGAGGGCAGCAGACCGCGCTCGAGGCGCGCGTTCTCCTGGGCTCTCGACTCGCTGGAACGCAGATCCGCGGCGGTGAGCTCGGCGCGCTTGCGCTCGATGGCGTAGAGCAGCGCCCGCCGCAGTACGTCGGCTTCGACGCGGCCCTTGACCAGATAATCCTGTGCACCGGAGGCGAGGGCCGAGACGCCGAAGTGCTCGTCGTTGAGCCCCGTGAGCACGACGATGGGGATGTCGGGGTCACATCTGGTGATGTGGTCCAGTGCGACGATCCCGTTCGCGTCGGGCAGATTCAGATCGAGCAGAACGCAGTCGGGGCGCATGCGGGCCAGCTCGCGCTCCGCGTCGGCCATCGACGGCGCCCAGGCCATCTCGATGTCGATGTCGGCATCCGCGACGAGTTCCTCGACGAGCAGGGCGTCGCCCCGGTCGTCTTCGACGAGCAGTAGTGACAGGGGTCGGGTCTGGACGTTCGCCCCGCCCGCCATTGGGTCGGGGCCGCGCAGCGAGGCCACCGGCACACCACATCCTTCGAACGTCGCAACGAAGCACCGAGAATCGGCTGCCGCTGCTTGACAGCCTTCAGACAGTACCGGGGTGTCCCGGGAGCCGCGGACGGATCTAGGCGCGCAGCGCCGTGACGGCGTCGTCGACCGTCGGATAGAGGGCCAGGAACTCGTCGAGCTTGGTCAGCTGGATGGGTCGGGCGGTTGCCGGTCCGCTGGCCACCACCGCGAATTTGCCGGTCCCGCCGGTCCTTTCATGGGTCTCGGCGAGGATCCGCAACCCGACCGACGCCAGGAACGTCACCGCCGTCAAGTTCATGATCAGTGCGTCCGGTCGCTCGTCCGTCAACTCGGTCAGGAGCTCCTCGAGTGGCGGCGACGTGGAGAGATCCACCACTCCGTCCAACGACAGCACGGTGATCCCGTCCCGACGCTCGACCGAGGTCGAGATCGCATCGGCTGGCGACAACGGCCATCCCTTCCCTCACGAAACTGGTTCATCGTCGTGGCAACACGACGAGCCTAGTGCCCGCGGTCCCCGCGCTGAAGATAAACGAGCCTGCAGCGAACGTATTACCCGCCAGGCTAATGTCAAGATCAATGACTCGCCGAGGGGCGCGAGCGTCATCGGGAGAGCGCATGTCGAAGACGGCCGTGCTGACGGATTGTTGCGACTTTCGCCAAGACGATTGCAAATCGCATCGAGGGGGAACACACGCTGGTGATCGTTGACGCGCCTGCTGGGGCGCACGCGCCCGGGGGCACACCCTGATGGCCGCGGACGATTTCCGCAGCACCTACGCCGCAGCACTTCGACGGCATCTGGACCCCGGCGGCGAACCCGAACCCTCGACTGGCCTCGACCTGGGCGCCAGAGCGCTTCGCGACGGGGTGAGCTCGGCCGAGATCGTCGAACACCACTTCGCGGTGGCCGGGCAGATCACCGGCACCGCGGCGGCGGCCATACCGCTGCTGCTCGAGACGCTGGCCGCGCTCGACGTCGGCACGCGCGGGGCCATCGACCGCTCCGCGTTCCGGACGGCGCTGGTGAACTCCCTGCAGGAGGGCTTCTTCGTCGTCGACCGCGCGGGCACCATCATCGAGGTCAACGAGGCCTTCGCCGCGATCACCGGGTGCGGGACGGAGGGGCTGCCGTACGAATGGCCCTACCCGTGGCTCGTCGATCGGGAGGTGGCGAGCGAGCGGCTCTCCCGCCTGATCAGCGACGGCAGCCTGCAATCCGAGACGCCGGTCCGCACTCGCGACGGTCGCCTCACCTGGGCAGAGGTCAGCATCAACTCGGTGACGGGTGGCGGCGACGAACGGGCCGCATACGTCGGGACGATTCGCGACGTCACGGCGGCGCGGGCATCGGCGACCCGCGACAGTGCCGTGGTTCGACTGGCCACCGCGGTGGGCATCGCCACCAGCGTCGCCGAAGTGCTGGACATCGTGCTCGAGGAACTGCGGTCGGCGATCGATCTGCAGCGCGTGGTCGCCGTGATGTGGACGAAGGCGGGCGCCGATCCCGAGGTTCAGGTTGCGGGTTCGCCGGAATCTCCCACCTGGCGCGACCTCGATCCGTTCCTGCAGGCGAGATTCTCCGAGGCGCAGGCCTGGCCACCGTTATCGGTACGGGCCATCGGAACGGCGGGACCGTCGGGGCCCTGGTTGGGCCTGATGGCGGTGCTGTCCGGGGTGGGCTCCACCGCGCTGTGGTTGCAGCACGGCGAACCGCGCCTCGTCGGCGAGGACGACCGACTCCTGGTCACCGCGCTCGTCGGTCACCTGAGCCTCGCGGTTCAGCACGTCCGCCAGTTCGAGTTGGCGCGGGAGGCGTCACTGACCCTGCAGCGGACGATGACGCCGACGAGCAAGCCGCCGGTCGGCTTCGCGGTCCGGTACGAGCCCGCTGTCTCGCCACTCGAGATCGGCGGCGACTGGTACGACGTGCTCGCGGTCGGGGACCACCAGATCGGCATCATCGTCGGCGACTGCGTTGGCAGCGGACTGGCGGCGGCCGCGGTCATGGGGCAGCTTCGTAGCTCGGCGCGGGTGCTTCTCATCAACGGGACCACGCCGGGTCGGCTCCTCGACGAACTCGACTCCGCGGCGGCCCTCATCGCAGGCGCCTACTGCACGACGGTCTTCGTCGGCGTCGTCGACACCGACACGGGGGAGATGACCTACAGCAGCGCGGGCCACGTTCCCGCTCTGCTCGCGGCGCCCGGCATGGCACCGGAAACGCTGACCGGTGCCACCTCGGTGCCGCTGGCGGTGCAGAAGTCGGGTTCTCGACCGGAAGCTTCGAAGGTCCTCGCGCCGGGTGCCACGCTGATGCTGTACACCGACGGACTGGTCGAGCGTCGGGAAGCGTTGATAGACGACGGTATTCGCGATGCCGGTGATGTACTTGCCGATCTCGTCGACTCGCCTGCAGAAGTCGTCGCCGACGTCGTGCTGAGTCGACTGGCGCCCACGGACGGCTTCGACGACGACGTTGCGATCGTGGTGTACCGCCGGCCGCCCGCGCCGCTGGAGATCGACGTCGTGGCCACACCCGATCAGCTGAGCGACGTCAGGGGTCAGCTCACCAGATGGCTGAGGGCGACGGGCATCCCCGACGACCTGGCCGGTGACATCGTGCTCGTCGTCAACGAGGCGTGTACCAACAGCATCGAACACGGATACCGGGCCACCGCGCCGGGACGCATGCTGGTCTGCGCAGAAGCAAAGGGACGTGGAATCTCGATCCGCGTCACCGATTTCGGCTCCTGGAAGCAGCCCGACGCCAACCCCAGGACCCGCGGCCGCGGGGTACCGCTGATGCGGGCGGTCAGTGGCGACGTCACTCTCGACGGCACGTCGCGGGGCACCACGGTGACGATGACCTTCGAGCTCTCCTAACCGCGGGGAACCCCGAGGGCGAGGACCGCGGCGTCGTCCTCGACCCCAACTCCGAGACGCTCGACGAGCGCACGCATCGCCTCGACGATGCCGTGTGCGTCGGCGGGTGCGCGCGCCGACGCGAAGCGCAAGAGGCCGCCGTCATCGTCGAAGCGTTCCGATCCGACACCGGTACGCGCTTCGGTGTATCCATCGGAATAGGTCACCAGCGTGTCGCCGGGCGACAGCGCGACCCGCACCGACGTGAACCTCGGCTTGGCGAACAACCCCACCGCTTGGCCGCCGTCCGTCGACACGTAGCGGGCGCTTCCGTCGCGCTGCAGCAGCAGTGGCGGCGGATGGCCGCCGGTGGCGATCTCGACGTCGAAACCGTCTGCGCGCGAGGTGATCAGCCCGAAGAGGACGGTGCAGAACCAGCCCCGTTCGGCGTAGGTGTCCTGCTTGAGCACGCTGTCGAGGGTGTGCAGGACGCCGACGGGATGCCCGTCGTTCACGGCGGCGGCCCGCAGCGTGTACCGCGTCAACGACGTCAAGGTGGCTGCGGCGACGCCCTTTCCGCAGACGTCGCCGAGGAAGAACCCGTAGCGCTCGCGCGACAGCGGGAACAGGTCGTAGAAGTCTCCGCCGACGTCCCCGGCCGACGGGCTGTAGTAGTGCGCGGCGGCTTCCAGGCCGGGCGGCGGCGACAACGACGGGGGAAGCAGCGAAAGTTGAAGCGTCTCTGCGAAACTCACGGCGCGGCCGCGTTCATCCTCGGCGCGCTTGCGCTCGGCGAGCAGTTCGCGTTCGTAGGACCGTCGGTCGGCGGCGTCGTCGGCGACGATGCGTACCAGCTCGGGGCGTCCCTGGGCGTCCGCCTTCACGTTGGCCGTGAGGAGGACGGGGATGCGCCGCCCGTCCGAGGCGACGAGATCGACGGTGACGCCGCTCAGCACGCCGGACGCCAGGAGCATCGGCGCGAAGTGCGTCTCGTAGTGGATGCGGCCGCCACCGGTGAGCAACGTCGCGAACGGCGTCCCGATCAGTTCGTCGCGGGGGCGGCCGAGCCACGACGAGATCGTCGCGTTGACGGCGCGGATCTCTCCGTCCGGCGTGGTCAGGACGTAACCGCACGGTGCGTTGTCGAACGCGTCCTGTCCGTCGACGGTGCCGCCCGTCACGGCTGGGCCGCGAACGCGGCGATCGCTGCCGCGGTCTCGTCGGGCGCGCTGAGCTGCGGGCAATGTCCCGTCGCGTCGATCGTGACGAGCTCACTGCCCGCGATGTGCTCGTGCGTGTAGGCGCCCACCGCGCGGGGCGCGAGGGTGTCGTGGGCGCACTCGATGATCAGCGACGGGACGCGCACCAGGGGGAGATCGGCGCGGTTGTCGGAGAGGAACGTGGTGCGGGCGAACACCCGGGCCTTGGCCGGGTCGTTACGGCAGAAGGAGTCCGTCAGTTCCTCCTGCAACTCCGGCCGGTCGGGGGTGCCCATGACCGTCGGCGCCATGGTCCGCGACCAGCCGAGGTAGTTGCTCTCCATCGACTCGAGAAGCTCGTCGATGTCGTCGCGTGAGAAGCCGCCGACGTAGTCGTCGTGGTCGACGTAGCAGGGCGACGGTGTCAACAGGATCAGCTTCGCGAATCGCGTCGGATCCTCGATGACGGCGAGCACCCCCATCATCGCGGCGACCGAGTGGCCGACGAAGACGACGTCCGTCAGGTCCAGTTGCTCCACGAGCTCGATGATGTCCTCGGAGTAGCCGCGAAGGGACGCATACCGGTCGGAGTTCCAGGCCCCCTCCGCCGACCGGCCCGACCCGACATGGTCGAACAGGACGACGCGGAACCGGTCGGCGAGCTTGGCGGCGACCAGGCGCCAGAGGTTCTGGTCGCACCCGAACCCGTGCGCGAGCATCACGGTCGGACCCGACGCGGGACCGGCGAACGTCACGTTGTTCCTCGTCCCCACGTCCACCCGGCCATCCTTCCACGATCCCGTCCAGAGCCCATGCTTCATTCCGCCGACGGTGGGTAATACGGCGGCATGGCACACGATGAACTTCACCGCGGTGATCGCGTCGAATGGGACAGTCACGGTGGAACCGCCGAGGGCAAGGTCGAGAAGAAGATCACCCACGACACCAAGGCGGCCAAGAGGACGGTGCGCGCGTCGAAGGACGAGCCGCAGTACCTGGTGCGCAGCGACAAGAGCGGTGGTGAGGCGGTGCACAAGCCCGAAGCACTTCGCAAGCAAGGGGATTGAGAAGCCATGCCCCTGCGCACGAGCAAGCTCACGGGCCCCGGGATCACCCGCGTTCGGCGTGGCAGGGGTTTCTCCTACGAAAGCACCGACGGTGAGCCGCTCACCGATGACAAGACCCTGACGCGGATCAAGGAACTGGTCATCCCCCCGGCGTGGAAGAAGGTGTGGATCAGCCCGCACCCGAACGGCCACATCCAAGCCGTGGGCACCGACGCCGCGGGGCGCCGCCAGTACCTCTATCACCAGACGTGGCAGGAGGAGAGGACCGAGGAGAAGTTCGACCGCGTCGTGGAGATGTCGAAGAAGCTGCCCGCATGGCGCGAGGCGATCGCCGAGGACCTCGGCGGGCGAGGTTTCACCAGGGATCGAGTGCTGGCGTTGGCGCTGCACCTCATCGATCTCGGATACTTCCGCGCCGGCGGCGAGCAATACGCCGAGGAGAACGAATCCCACGGCCTTGCGACGTTGCTGTGCGAGCACGTCACCGTGCGGCGCGGCGCCATCGCGTTCGACTTTCCCGCCAAGAGCGGCGTTCGCCGGGAGCTCGAGATCGACGACCCCGCCGTCGTGTCGGCCGTGCGATCGCTGATGCGGCGCAAGTGCCCCAGCGAACGGTTCCTCGTCGTCAGGAACGCGAAGGGTTGGAAGGACGTGCACGCCGACGACCTCAACGTCAGATTCAAGGAACTCGTCGGCAGTGACTACAGCGTCAAGGACCTACGGACCTGGCACGGCACGGTGCTGGCCGCCGAGGCCTTCGTCGATGCCGACCCGCCCGTGTCGAAGAAGGTGATCAAGCGGGTCGAGGCGGCGGTGATGAAGGAGGTGTCCGCGGGTCTGGGCAACACCCCGGCCGTGGCGCGGGCGTCCTATGTCGACCCCCGTGTGGTCACGGGCTACGAGAACGGCCAGACGATCGCCGCGGCAGCGAAGCGGGCTGCCCGAGCCGAGGGTCCCGGCGAGCGGCAGGCCATCCTGGAGAAGGCCACGCGGACGCTGATTCAGCGGGTCGGCAAGTCCTGAGTCAACCTCGCGATGGACGTCTCGCCCAGCCGGTCACCGAGTTCCGCAGGGCCTTCGTATACCGCCTCGGCGCCCTCGGCCTCGAGTAGGCGGCGGTCGGTTCCCCCGCTCTCGAGGCAGATGCACGGCACGCCTGCTCGACGTGCGGCGCGGACGTCCCATACCGAGTCGCCGACGAACACCGCGCGGTCGGCGGCGACATCCGCCCGCTCGAGCGCCACCTCGACGATTCCCGGCTCGGGCTTGGCGGTGTCCACGTCCTCGGACGACGTCACCGCCGAGACGATCTCCTCGACGTCGAGGACCTTGCGGAGCATCTCCAGTTCGTCGTCGGGCGCCGACGTCGCGAGCACGACCTGCAGGCCCATGTCCGCGACCATGTCCAACAGGCGACGCGCGCCGGGTAGCGGTCGCAGAAGACCGCTCAGCTCCCGGTAGTGGCGGGAGTTCGTCTGCTTGGCGTCCTCGGCGGCCCGGTCTGAGATCCCCGGCACCAACTCGCCGATCAACGCCGAACCATCCATGCCTATCCGGCGGTGGATTCTCCACGACTCGACGATGAACCCGTGATCGCTGAATGCCCGCTGCCAGGCGTGGACGTGAAGGTAGTTGGAGTCGACCAGTGTTCCGTCGATGTCGAACAGCACTGCGGGGGTGGACATCGAAGTCGAATTCCCGCGTCTGCCCAGGCGAAACCCGTCGAGTGCCAGAAGGCCTCGAGGCCGGTCGTGTTTGCGATCGCCTCGGTCGGGAACGCCATGGGGCGGAGATGCCATGACCAATACGAAGGGTTGAGCTACGCGAACATCATTATGACCAATGACAGCAACGCATTTCAGTTCAGAGACACCTGGAACGGACTGTGGTCCTCCACGTTCGGACACTGGATTCTGACCAAGGGCCTGCACATCGTGTTGGTGATCGTCCTCGCGATCGTCGCGACCCGTGTCATCAGACACGTCGCGGGCCGGATCAGTAGGCGGCTGGCCGCCAGCGACGACGTCGACGCCACCGTGAGGTCGGAGGCGGTCAAGCACCGACAGGCGGTCGCGTCGGTGATCTCGTCGGTCGCCATAGCCGTCCTCTACGTGGTGGTTTCCGTCGACGTCATCAATGCGCTGGGCCTGCCCATCGGGTCGCTGGTGGCACCTGCCGCGGTTCTCGGCGCGGCGTTCGGGTTCGGTGCGCAGCGCATCGTCGCGGACCTGCTGAGCGGCTTCTTCATCATCACCGAGAAGCAGTATGGCTTCGGCGATCTGGTCCAACTCACGATCGGGGCGGGGAACGAGGCGGTCGGGACCGTCGAGGACGTCACACTTCGGGTGACCAAGCTGCGGACCAGCGACGGCGAGATGTTCACCGTGCCCAACGGGCAGATCGTGAAATCGCTGAACCTGTCCAAGGATTGGGCCCGCGCCGTGGTCGACATCCCGGTCCCCGCGTCCTCGGACCTCAATCGCGTCAACGAAGTGCTCAAGGACGTCTCCGAGAAGGCGATGCAGGACGACGCCCTGCCCGCACTACTCCTCGACCAGCCCGCACTGATGGGCGTGGAGAGCATCGGCGTCGATGAGGTGCGCCTGCGGATGGTGGCACGCACCCTGCCCGGCAAGCAGTTCGACGCGGGCCGACGGTTGCGTCAGATGATCGTGGCCGGCTTGCGGCGGGAAGGCATCGCGAGCGGGTCCGCGGCCGCCGTCGAAGTCTCGTGACATGGGATTGACACTCGGACGGCCGAGTGGAAATGGCTGCGGACGTTTCATGGCTCCGTCCGCGGGGCACAGGGGTGGGGACCATGGCGGTCGCAGTGATCTCCCAGGAGGATTTGGCCTTGAAGCGCATGACGGTGATGACGAGCATGGTGGCGGCGAGCTTGACGTTCGGTGCTCTGCTGAGCGGTTGCGGTGCGAAGGTCGAGGGCGGCGACACCTCGTGCAAGGACTATCTGGCAGCCAACGACGCCGACCAGCAGACGGCGGTGTCGAAGATGCTGAAGGACGAGAAGGGGACCGACGCGGCCCAGCTCGAGATCACCGGGACCAAGCTGTCGGTCCAGACGTTCTGTCAGACCGCAGGCAAGGAAGACAGCAAGATCAAGGAAGCGCCGCACCTGTAGATCCGCGGGGTTTCGGCCTCGTCTGGCCGGGTAGGTGGTCGAGGTGATATCCAGCGGGGATGGCTTCGATCGTGCCGTGGTGGTGATCCCGGCCCACGACGAGATGGCGGATCTTCCAGATTGCCTCAAGGCGGTGCTGACCGCGGCGGCGTGTGCACGCGTGCCCGTGCTCGTGGTCGTCGTGCTCGACTCGTGCAGCGACCAGAGTGCCGACCTGGCGGGACGATTCGGCGCGGACGTCCACTTCGTCGAGGTGAACGCCAAGAACGTCGGTGCGACCCGCGCCGCCGGGTTCTCCTACGCACGGACGGTCTGCGGCAGCGAGGCGTCCGGTGAGGCGCATGTCTGGTATGCCACCACCGACGCCGACAGCCGCGTCGACCCGGACTGGTTGGTCCGGCAGATGGGCGCTGACGCGGACATGGTGCTCGGCGTCGTCCGCGTGACGAACTGGCGGCACTTCTCGGCCTCGACCGTTCACCGCTACCTGGCCGCCTACCGGGCCAAGACGCGCAGGCACGACGGCGGGCACGACCACGTCCACGGGGCGAACATGGGATTCAGGGCCGAAACCTACTGGGAGTTAGGCGGATTCGCCGCGCTGACATCGAGCGAGGACGTCGATCTCGTGCGTCGCTTCGAGCAGGCGGGTCGGCGCATCCACCGGGATTCGGCGCTGTCCGTGGAGACGTCGGCCCGCACCGAGGCGCGGGCACCGAGGGGCTTCGCGTCGTATCTGAGAACGGTGTCGCGCCGCGAGGGTGCGGCGTGACCGCGGCACTCGTTCGGCGCTGGCTGGAGGCGGGCGAACTGGACCTGCCCGCGCCGGGCTCCGGGCGCACGGGCTCGCGCTGGTGGAAGCTGGCCGCGATGGCCGAGAATGACGTCGTCGCAGGAAGATTGGCCGAGGCACACGCGGACGCGCTGGCGATTCTCGCGGAGCTCCGCGGCCCGGCGCCGGCCACGGGACAGCTGTGGGGCGTGTGGGCCGCAGAGGCTCCGCAGTGCGTCGTCACGGTTCGCGAGGACGACGACGGGGCGGCAGTGCTCGACGGCACCAAGGCGTGGTGCTCGGGCGCGGGCATATGCACACATGCGCTCATCACTGCCCGGCGCGACGACAACGCTCGGGGGATCTACGCCGTCGACCTCTCCCAGGACGGGGTGGCGGCCTCACCGAGCGACTGGCACAACGTCGGCATGCGAGACAGCGACACCCGTGCCGTTCAACTGAACGGTGCGATCGGCGTCCCGGTCGGCCTACCCGGCGAGTACCTCACCAGGTCGGGCTTCTGGCACGGTGCGATGGGAGTGGCAGCGTGCTGGCTGGGTGGCGCGCGAGCGGTGGCCGCACCCCTGTACCGGGCCGTGGCCGACGGACACGAAGGCGGCTCGACCGACGTCCACACCCATGCTCACCTCGGAGCGGTCGACGCCGCACTCGCCGCCGCGGAGGCGATGCTGGTGTCCGCGGCGTGCTTCGTCGATGCCGAACCGCAGAGCGCCCGCTCCGAGCTCGTCGCGCGCCGCGTGCGGGCCGTCGTGGAACGGGCCGTCGACGAGGCCATCGTGCGGACGGGCCGCGCCCTCGGACCGGCTCCGCTGGTGCTGGATGGCAGACACGCCCAGCGAGTCGCCGATTTGACGATCTACGTGCGACAGAGCCACGCCGAGCGCGATCTGGCCGCTCTCGGCAAGGCTGCGGCCCGGTGAGCACGACGACGTCGGGCAACGGACCCAGGTTCGCCGCACGACCCATCTCGGGCGGCGGCACCCCGGCCGGCGAGTGGCTCGAGTGGGTCCACCGGATTCCGGCCCTGGACGTGGCCGGATGTCCCGCCCTGATCATCGTGGCCCCGCATCCCGACGACGAGACGCTCGGCTTCGGGGCCACGGCGTCGCTGCTGCGCTCCCGAGGGGTCGACGTCACCGTCGTGTCCGCGACCGACGGCGGTGGTTCCGTGCCAGGACTCTCACCCCTGGAGCGACGATGGCTGGAGCATGACCGCCGCGCGGAGTTGCGTGGCGCCACCGAGATCCTCGGCCTCGGTGAACCAGTCTGTCTCGGCCTACCCGACGGCGAATTGAGCGACCGTGAAACCGATTTGACCGTGCTGCTGGCCGAGCTGGTGGCGGCGGGCCCCCCGGGCACGTGGTGCGCCGCCACGTGGCGTGGGGATGGCCATCCCGACCACGAGGCCGTCGGCCGCAGCGCTGCGGCCGCCGTCGCAGGCACCGATGCCGTGCTGTTGGAGTACCCCGTGTGGATGTGGCACTGGGCGCGGCCGGGCGATGACGCGGTGCCCTGGCACCGGATGGCGATGGCGCCGAACGACCCCGCGGCGTCAGCCCGCAAACGTCAGGCGGCGGCGACGTTCCGGTCGCAGCTGGCGCCCTACGAGGAGGGCACCGACGTGGTGTTGCCACCGTTCGTGCTGGAACGTCTGTTCGCGGTCGGGGAAGCGGTGATCCGGTGATGGACAGACTCCCCGACGGTTACTTCGACGAGGTCTACGCCGACACCCGGGACCCGTGGCGGCTGGCCGAGCGCTGGTACGAGCAGCGCAAGTACGCGATCACGATGGCGATGCTCCCCGAGCCGCGCTACCGCCATGCGTTCGAGCCGGGTTGCTCCATCGGGATCCTGACCGAACGGCTCGTCGACCGATGCGACCACGTCACCGCCTACGACGTCGCGCAATCGGCGCTCGACTCCACCCGCGATCGCGTCGGGGAACGCCCTAATCTCACCCTTCTTCGTTCGTCTCTCGACTCGGATTGGCCGGACGGCGACATCGATCTGGTGGTGATCTCCGAGGTGGCCTACTACCTGTCGGAGGAGACGCTGCGGCGCGTGCTCGATCGCGAGTGCGCACGCCTCGGCGCGGGAGCGACCGTCGTGGCAGCGCACTGGCGACACCCCGTCGCCGACTATCCCCTCTCCGGGGACCGGGCGAACGCGATGATTGCCGCCACGACCGACATGACCGGTCTGGCCCGATATCGCGATGACGACGTGGTCATCGACGTACTGCAGAAGGGGACGACGGAGTCCGTCGCGGTGCGCACCGGCGTTCCGGGCGCCGTTGGCTAGCGGTTCGACACCAACCGCAGGTGGCTGCGCGGCGGGCGCACGACGGCGGTGATCGCATCCTCCAGCGTGCCCGCGACCGCGAGCCCGCCGTCGGGATCACATATCCGGAGTACGCGGTCGACCTCGCTACCGGTCAGCACGACCCAGTTCACGGCGTGCCGAGAACACATCACGTTGATCCGGTGCAGAATCGAAAACCCTTGCGTACCAAAGAAGTCCAGCTCGCGGAGGTCGAGGATCAGGCGACTGATCGTCTCCAGGTCGGTCTCAACGTACTTGCTGAGGGCCAGTGCGTTGGCGGCGTCGATCTCACCCTTGACGGTGACGACCGCGATGGACGACCGGACGACGGAGCGCGCGAACTGGACGCGTTCGCGCGGCTGTGGGGGGCGACCGGGATGTAGGCCGGGGGCAAGGGACACGGTGCTCTCCAAAGGCGTGCTCGAACTGAGACTCCGTCAAGAGAATCGGCCCTGTTGCCTAAAGCCGCCGCTCGCAGTGCGTGCCGGGCGTCGATGACGTCATCGGTGAGGCTGATGACTCAACCCGGGGTCGAGCCTAGTACCAACTGGCCGGTCGGACAATGACATCTTCGGCCGGTAGCCGAGTGTCGGTTTTTCGATGCGAGATCAGGGGTAGTCGGTTGCCAGTCGAACGGAAGGTGAGAACGATCATGGCCTCCAAGCATTTGCGGAAGAGCCGGCACCGATCGTGGACCCCGTACGTCATCGTTGCGGCATTCGCCCTCTTCGTCGGCGTCACCGCGGCCTTCGCAGTGCACGCCGTCGACCGTCCCGCGGTGGCGGCCCGCGAGGCCACCGCGTCCGTGCCTACCCTCCAGCAGCCGCTCAGCCAGCAGGGCAAGATCGTGGCGGTCACCCCGAACTCCGTGACCGCCGAAAGCCTCGACGGTTTCGCGCGCACGTACGTGATCAACGCCGAGACGAATGCGATCACCGAGAGGGGCAGCCTGATCGGCGGTGCCGGGACGGCGTTCGCCGTGAATGACGAGGTGTCGATCGTCGGAATCGTGCGCGACGGCACCGCGGTCGCCACGGCTGTCGCGGACAAAGACGTCAGCAGCCTCGACGGACCGCCGATGGACGCCGTCGGAATTCAGTGATCCGCCGGGAGTGATGACGTAACCTCGACCAGGTGGCGGACTCCCTCACCGTCAGTGCCGACGATCTGGCCGGCCTTGAGTTCTTCGCTGGCTGTCAGCCCGCCAGCCTCCGCCCCTTGGCCGCACACCTGAAACCGCTCACGGCACCCGTCGGCCACGTACTCATGCGCCAAGGGGAACCCGCCCACTTCTTCCTGCTGATCGGTTCGGGTCGCGCCCGGATAGTGCATAGCGGACCCGACGGCGACATCGAGGTCGAGCTGACGCCCGGGCTCATCGTCGGTGAGATCGCGCTGCTCCGCGACACCCCGCGAACCGCGACCGTCACGGTGACGGAGCAGCTCGATGGCTGGGTCGGTGGCAGCGAAGCCATTGCCGCCATGCTCGACGTGCCGCCCATGATGGCCAAGCTGGTGCGCACGGCACGGCAGCGGCTCGCCACCTTCGTCACTCCCATCCCGGTGACGTTGCGCGACGGGACGCACCTGCACCTGCGGCCCGTGCTGCCCGGCGACAACGAGCGCACCATCCACGGGCCGGTCCAGTTCTCCAGCGAGACGCTCTACCGACGCTTTCAGAGCACCCGCGCACCGACCGCGTCGCTGATGGCGTACCTGTTCGAAGTCGACTACGTCGACCACTTCGTCTGGGTGCTGACCGACGGGACGGCCATCGACGCGCCGATCGTGGCCGATGCCAGATACGTTCGCGAGGAGAATGCGACCGTCGCAGAGGTCGCGTTCATCGTCGGCGACGAGTACCAGGGCCGGGGGATCGGCAGCTTTCTGATGGAGGCACTCGCGGTCGTGGCGCGCAGTGAGGGCATCCGGCGCTTCAACGCCAGGGTGCTGTCGGACAATCTAGCGATGAGAAAGATCCTCGACCGCTACGGTGCGCAATGGCACCGCGACGACCTCGGCGTCGTCACGACCGTCGTCGACGTCCCCCTGATGCGGGACCTGTCGCTATCGGCGGAGCTCTACCGGGAGATCCGGGCGGCCGGGCGCCAAGTGATCCGCGCGGTCGGCTGATGAGCGCTTGCGCGAAGAGGAGAAGGCGCTGATGAGCGCTTGCGCGAAGAGGAGAAGGCGCTGATGGCCCGCCCACCTCTGTCCAAGGACACCCGGCTGTGCATGTCGCTGGCCGCCAGGCCCAGCAACATCGGCACGCGATTCCACAACCACCTGTACGACGTCCTCGGTCTCGACTTCATCTACAAGGCGTTCACCACCACGGACATCGCGGCCGCGATCGGCGGCGTCCGGGCTCTCGGCATCCGAGGTTGCTCGGTATCGATGCCGTTCAAGGAGGACGTCATCGCCCTGGTCGACGAGGTCGAGGCCTCCGCCCGGGCCATCCATTCCGTGAACACGATCGTCAACGACGACGGGTATCTACGGGCATCCAACACCGACTACCTGGCCATTCAGCGGCTCATCGACGAACACCACCTCGACGCGACCGGACGGGTGCTGATCCGCGGCAGCGGTGGCATGGCCAGCGCCGTCGGGAAGGCGTTCCGCGACCACGGCTTCACGTCCGGCATCGTGGTCGCCCGCAATCAGGACAGCGGACGGGCCCTGGCGGACCGGCTGGAGTACGACTACGCGACCGACGTCGGCACCCACGTCGCCGACGTCATCGTCAACGTCACCCCCATCGGCATGGCCGGTGCACCGGAGGCATCCGAGCGGGCGTTCGACGAGGCGACGATCACGCGGGCGACGACGGTCTTCGACGTCGTGGCGCTGCCGTCGGAGACGCCGCTGATCCAGGCCGCGCGCGCCGCGGGCGTCCACGTCGTGACGGGTGCCGAGGTCATCGCCCTGCAGGCCGCGGAGCAGTTCGAGCGCTACACCGGGGTGCGGCCGACGGCCGAGCAGGTCGCCGAGGCGTCCGCGATCTCGAGGGCCTGAGACGTCAGGGTGCGTTGACCACCACGATGGGGCGTCGCACCCGCTCGAGTTGATGGCCGGTGAAACCCGCGTACATCATCCTGGCCTGGACGAACCAGTTGATCGACGAATGCACCGCGGCCGCCGTCGGTGAGGCGTCGTCCGGAAGCGGGATCTCGAATGCACATACGACGGGGACGTTGGCGCGCAACGGAATTCGCTTGCCCAGGGTGACGACCCGGCCGTCGAGTTGGCCGCCTGGGCCGGGGGTACGGGTCAGCGGATGTGATTCCCGGTCGCGCTGCCACGACACGGCGAGGTCGCCGTCGGGCAGGTCCGTGGTGGGGGTCAGCGTCACCTGGCCGGTGATGGTCTCGCCGGCCCGCCACACCGGCTTGGCCAGGGTGACGTCGATGACCGTCTCGGCCGCACCGGAGACCCTTTCGAGGGGCTCGGTGAACGACTCGACGTCGGCGGTGCCGATCAGCACGGTGAACTCGCCGCGGGCATCGACGTCGCGGCCTTCGCGGTCGACGGTGAGTCGACACTCCCAGCGGGCGATCGATGGTGACGACGCGGGGGCCCAGGACGGGATGCGGAAGCTCGACGTCGCACCGGTGAACTCGCCCGTTGCAATCGGGAGGTCTTCGGCGATGACGCTCACCCAGTCATCGGTGTCGCGGTCGCCGCCGTAGTTCGTGCCGACCTGATCGGCCGTCCAGATGGTGTCGTTGCCCGCGGCCGCCACCGAGTCGACCTTGCCTGCCCAGTGGTACTGGTAGAAGTTCGCGTACCCCCAGTCCAGGCGTGCGGACCGGACCTTGTCGATGGGCTTGTCCGTGGTGACCGTCGCCTGCACGGTCTGGCGCGGGGTGACGATACCCGGCGAGACGACGACGGAGGCGCCGCCGGAGCGGCTGAAGAGACCCACTACGTCTCGTACCACTTCTTGTTCGCGTACTTCGCCCGGTTCGCTGCGTACTCCTCCGGATTGGTCTTCTTCTGGTGGGCACGCACCGGCCAGAAGAGTAGCCACAGCAGCGGGTAGACGGTCACGTAGAAGGCGAGCTGGAACAGACCGCCGACCAGGACCGCGAAGACCCAGGCCGGATAGATGAGGATCAGGCAGAACTGGATGAACTGTTTGACGACGACGGGGTAACCCTCGGCCATCGACCAGACCAGTCGCGGGCTCATCATGTGGAGGAACCGCTTCCACTTCGACGTCTGCGCCTCTGCCTCGGCCTGAGCTTCGCTGACGTCACGGCCGCGTTCCTCGCGGGTCAGGCCGCGCTGCGGGGGAGGAGGTTCGACGGGCAGAGGTTGCTGTGCAGACGTCATGGCGTCTCTCCTCCGATTTGCCGTGCGGTGATTGTGCGGCGGATCGTAGTCAACACCGGTTGGAAAGACGTTGGAAGCCGTCAGGGCGTGATGGTGGTCTGCTCGTCGATGACCGAGGTGGCGTCCATCAGCGGTCCGATCTGGTCCTCGGTGCCTCCCGCGTTGAGCTGCAGGACGAAGATGCCGTTGCCGTCCGCCGCAGGGATGACGACGGTCTTCTGCGCGATCAGTCGCTTGGTGCCGTCCTTCACGAAGGTGGCGCCGATCTGGTAGGCGTCGAACCCGCCGAGCTTGGCGTCGCCGCCGTCGCCCGCACTCTCGTAGCCGGGCAGGTTCTTCAGTTCGCCGGGCGCGAACTTGAAGATCTGGGCCGGATCGACGTTGCCGGTCAGTTTGGACATGATCGCCACGATCGACGGCGGATCGGCGGCCATCGACGGATCCGCGAAGACGATCGCGCCGTAGGCGCCCTGCGGCGTCTTCGGCCCGGCGTCCTCCCAGCCCTGCGGCGTCGGCAGGTCGATGGTCGGCGCACCGGGATCCCCACGCTTGATGGGGGTTTCGGTGATGCCGTTCTCCTTGATGTAGTCCGCGATGGTCGGGTTGGCGCCTGCGGCCTGCGTCGGCGCGGCGCTGCTGACCGACGTGCTCTCGCTCGACGACGAGCTCGACGTCGACGAGGAGGACGAGGAGGCCTCGGTCTTCGAGTTGGACCCACAACCAGCGAGGGCGATCCCGAGCGCTAGCAGGGCGATGGCACTGACACCCGTGCGGCTGTGAATCACCATGGAAGTCTCCTGTCGGTCGGCAAGGTGAAGGTACACGCCAAACGCCCTGCACGGTCCAGAAACCGATGGTGTGCGTCGGTCAGATCGCACGGCGAGCGGTGCTCGGTGTCCTAAGCGCCGAAGTCGGCGCAGGAAACTGGTGCGAGAAGTCATGTGCTGCAAATGGTTTGAATTGCTCGGCATAGGTCGGCTCGTAGTTCGTGGGGGTGTATTCGCGACCGGTAGGGACGACGAACTCGCCCGGGTCGAGGAGGTCTTCTCGGCGCGTCCCACCGCGGTGCGGGCACCCGTCAGCGTCTCCGTGATACCAAGGCTGCATGCGCGTCCTCGCGTCCTTCGCCGGGATCGCGCTGTGTGCGGCGTGCGGCCAGTCGACCATTCCGCCCACGGTGACGACGCCGTCGCCGTCGGTGGCCGCCACGCTCGACCCCGCGAGGGTGGAGCGGGTGCGTGCCGATCTGCCAGCGGGTTTCGAGTTCTCGGCGTTGCCCGACCGGCCTGCGCCCATTGCGCTGTGGGGTTTCGGTCCGGCGTGGACGGCGGACCCGCTGCCGTGTGGAGGTCTTGCCGATCCGGCCGGTGATGCCGCGGTGCGCGGATGGTCCGCCTCGGGTGCCGGTGGCATCGTCTACGCCGTCGTGGCCGACGCATCCGTCGCTCTGGATCGGTCGCTGGCGGATTCGTGCGACACGTGGTCGGTGTCGGCCGGGCACACCAGTGGCGTGGCCACCACCGTCGCTGCGCCCGCGATCGACGGTGCGGCGACGCTCGGCATGATCGCCGAGGCCACCACCACCGTCGAGGGTGGCATCGAAACCCATCCGCACGCCGAGACGTTCACCGCGTATCTCGGCGACCACGTCGCCTACGTCACGGTGGTGACCGACCCCGGCGCGGCCTCCCCGTCGCTCGGACCCGGCCTGGCGTCGGAGCTTCTCGTCAAGACGGTGGCGGCGATCCGCGGGTGACGGCCTGCGGGCAGGTAGATTGGCGGCGATGCTCAGGACGCTTCTCGCCACCATTCTGTGCTGGGCCGTCGCGATCGTGGCGGTCGGTTGCTCGCAGAATTCGGGCGCGGTCGACTCCAAGGCCGACATCGCCGGGGTGCTCGACGTGAAGTCGAGCTTCGGGCCAGAGTTCAAGGTCAACACCGTCGCGCCGACCGGAATCGACCCGCGTCTGCTTGCGCAGCAACCACTTCCGCAGGGCGCCGTGTTCGATCCTCCCGCCTGCGCGAAGGTGGCATCGGGTGCGACCGTGCCGCCGGGGCTCAAGGGCAACATGGCGGCGACGACGGCCGAGGGGTCCGGCAACCGGTTCATCGCGATCGCCCTCGAGACCTCCGAACCGCTGCAGTTCCCCGATCCCGGGGATGCGTGCAAGAAGGTGGCCTTCGCCGGTGGCGGGGTGCGAGGACTCGTCGAGGTCGTCGAGTCCCCGACGATCGAGGGCGTTCGCACTCTCGGCACTCATCGGGTGGTGCAGACGGTGGTCGCAGGCAAGCCCGCGACTGGCGAGATCTACAACTACCTCGCCGACTTCTCGACGTTTCGGGTAATCGTCACGGCCAACCCGCTGGTCGAGCCCAACAAGCCGGTGGTGCCCGTCGACACGCAGCGTGCGCGCGACCTGCTGACCGCGGCGGTGAAGGCCGTGCGCGGCACCTAGCGAACGTCGCGCGGGCGGAACTGGATGCTGATCCGTGGGCCCGTCGGCCTGGCCGTCTTGTGTACGGCGTGCTCCCAGGTGCGCTGACACGACCCGCCCATGACGAGCAGATCGCCGTGGCTCTGCGGAAGGCGCAGGGACCGCCCGCCGCTGCGGGGCCGCAGTGCGAATGCCCGGGTCGCACCGAGGCTCAGGATCGCCACCATGGTGTCCTCGGTGCTGCTGCGGCCGACGGTGTCGCCGTGCCAGGCGACGCTGTCGCTGCCGTCGCGGTAGAGACACAGGCCGGCCGAGGTAAAGGGCTCGCCCAGTTCGCGGGCGTAGATGTCGTTGAGGCGGACGCGCAATCGTGCCACCGCGGGGTGCGGCGCGGGTCCGGACACCAGGTCGTGGAAGCTGACCAGGCGTGGCACGTCGAGCACCCGGTCGTACATCTGCCGCCGCTCGGCGCGCCACGGGACGGCCGTCATCAGGTCCTCGAAGAGGTCGTCCCCGCCCGTCAGCCAGCCGGCGCGGACGTCGATCCACGCGCCGTTGCCGAGGTCGCGACGCTCGTCGTGGTCGAACAGCGCTTCTTGAATCGCCAGATCGATCCCTGCCACGTCCGCGAGTTTATCGCACAGACGTTCGAAGTCACAGGTTGGCCGCGCCGGGTCCGCGTTGCGCTAGAACGTCGTCGGGATTGGTCAGAACGCACGTCTTGAGACTCAGGCAGCCGCAGCCGATGCAGCCGGTGAGGTTGTCGCGCAACCGCTGCAGGTGCACGATCCGCTCGTCGAGATCTGAGCGCCAGCCCGCCGAGAGTCGGGCCCAGTCCTTGCTGGTGGGGACCCGATCGGTGGGCAGCGTCGCCAGTGCCTCGCGGATGCGGACCAGTGGAATGCCCAGCCGTTGCGACATGCGGATGAACGCGACGCGGCGAAGGGTCTCACGGGCATAGCGACGCTGATTGCCCGACGTGCGTCTGCTGACGATCAAGCCCTCGCGTTCGTAGAAGTGCAGGGCGGACACCGCAACGCCACTGCGATGGCTCATTTCGCCGGGAGTCAGCTCAGCGGCGTCCATGACCTCAACCGTAGTTGAGGTGATGATCCGCGTTACGGTGCTACCCATGACCACGACGCTGGGCGCCAACTCGGAGGTGGGACCGCTGCGGGTCGTCATCCTGCATCGGCCCGGGCCCGAATTGCAGCGCCTCACGCCGCGCAACAACGACCGCCTGCTGTTCGACGGAATGCCGTGGGTGGCGCGGGCCCAGGAGGAGCACGACGCGTTCGCATCGCTGTTGCGTTCCCGCGGAGTCGAAGTCCTGTTGCTCGCCGACCTTCTGACCGAGGCGCTCGCCAGCGGTGCGGCCCGCATGCAGGGCATCGCCGCTGCCGTCGATAGCCGACGACTGGGACTGCCTCTGGCGCAGGAATTCTCGGCGTATCTACGAACACTGGACGTCGAGTCGCTGGCGCGCATCCTCATGGCGGGCATGACATTCAGCGAGTTGCCGTTCCTCGGCGGTGACATGTCGCTGGTGCAACGCATGCACCATGACGCCGACTTCGTCATCGATCCGCTGCCGAATCTGCTGTTCACGCGCGACTCGTCGTTCTGGATCGGCCCGCGGGTGGCCATCACGTCGTTGGCGCTGCCCGCGCGCATTCGCGAGACGTCGCTGACCGATCTGATCTACGCGCACCACCCCAGGTTCCTCGGGGTGCGGCGGGCCTACGAGTCGCGATCCGCCCCGGTGGAGGGTGGCGACGTCCTCCTGCTGGCACCGGGTGTGGTGGCCGTCGGTGTGGGGGAGCGGACGACGCCCGCTGGTGCGGAAGCGTTGGCGCGCAGCTTGTTCGATGACGGTCTCGCGCACACCGTGCTGGCCGTGCCCATCGCGCAGGAGCGTGCGCAGATGCATCTCGATACCGTCTGCACGATGGTCGACGTCGACGCGGTGGTGATGTACCCGAACATCGTGGACTCCCTGTCGGCGTTCACCATTCGCCAGAAGTCCGAAGGCGTGTCGATCGCGAGCGCAGCGCCGTTCGTCGATGCCGCGGCGGACGCGATGGGTATCGACAAGCTGCGCGTGATCGACACGGGCTTGGACCCCATCACCGCCGAGCGCGAACAGTGGGACGACGGCAACAACACCCTGGCACTGGCGCCCGGTGTGGTGGTGGCCTACGAGCGCAACACGGAAACCAATGCACGTCTTGCTGATTCGGGTATCGAAGTGCTGCCGATCGCGGCGTCCGAACTCGGTACCGGGCGCGGCGGTCCGCGGTGTATGTCCTGCCCCGTGGCCCGCGATCCGCTGTAGTTTGCGTTGAGACTGCGCCCACGGTCGTGATCCGCCCTTGGTCACGACCGTGGGCGCAGTCTCAACGGCCGCCCGCGTTGCGCGAAGGCGTCCGCCGTCCGCCGCAGGACGTACGCGGGGGAGTGCTCGGCGACGACGTGTAGGTCGAACCAACCTTGACGCGCCACCATCTCGTTGCGCCCGATGTCGTGGACGTAGCGTCGGCGGTCGGTCAGATGCTGGTAGCCGTCGTAGTCGGCGGCCACCAAGACGTCGTCCCATCCCATGTCGAGGACCGCTCTGGTGAACCCGTCGCTCACCGCTATCTGCGTTCTCGGCCGCGGAAAGCCTGCATCTAGGTAAAGAAGTCGCAGCCACGTCTCCTTCGGCGATTGGCCTCCGGAATCCATCAGACCAAGTGCCACGGGTGCTCGCCGTCTGCCACGTGCGCGGGGATGGCGCTCGAGTAGGGCGAGCGCGTGGTCGGCTGGCACATTGGTCGCGACGGCCAATGCATCGAGGTGGCGGACTGCCAGATCACGCGGGAGATGCCTTGCCAGGTCTGCGGCGGTGCGTGCTGGTGTGGTGACGAGGAGCCCGTCGACCGTCATCACTTCGTCTGGATCGATCCGCTCGTTGCGCGCGATGATTCCGGTGGGCGAGCGGTCCCGTTCGGCGATCACCTCGATCGGCGTGTCGGCGGAGACCCATTGAGCTCCGTGGATTCCCGCGGCGGCGCGGCCGGCGACGACGCCCTCGCGACCAGACCACAACCAGGCGCCGACGGTGCGCGCCCGCAGCGACGCCGCCGCCGACTTCGGCACGTACACGCCGGGAAAGAGGGGCGCGTAGTTCCAGCGCAGCTGTGCCCGCGTGAGTTGCCCGGTAGCCAACCGCTCCCCGCCGACGAAGACGTCGTCCATCCCGCGATCGTGAGTGTGTCCTACGACATTTCGAGGCCCATCCGTCGAGACTGCGTAGAAGGCTGTGGATGAACGGAAATCACGACCCAAATGGCAGTTTCAGCGCCAGCTCGGCAGCCAGATCTGCATGTTCCAGGTCGCCTGCGAGATGGGCAGACCCGTGAGAATCGGATACATCCACGCGAAGTTCGTGATCACGACCGCGACGTAGATGCAGACGACCAGCAGTCCGAGCGTTCGACGTTCGGAGTTCTGCCGCGGCGCGTACAGCACGTCGCCGAGAATCAGCGCGATCATCATCACCAGGAACGGCGCCATCGGCGCGGCGTAGAAGAAGTACATCTGCCGATCGATGTCGGCGAACCACGGCAGGAAGCCCGCGCAGTACCCCGTGAGCGCTACGGCATATCGCCAGTCGCGCTTGACGAACGACCGCCACACGGCCCAGGCAAGCACGGGCACCGCAATGAACCACATCGCCGGAGTGCCGACCAGCATCACCGCCTTGACGCAGGACTGGGCGCCGCAGCCCGCGACGTTGTCCTGATCGATCGCGTACAGCACGGGCCGCAGGGACATCGGCCACGTCCACGGCTTCGACTCCCACGGGTGGTGATTGCCCGCCGCATTCGTCAGACCGGAGTGAAACTTGAAGGCCCCGTAGGTGAAGTGCCACAGCGAGCGGATGGCATCAGGCATCAGGCCGCCCTCGGCGAACGCCTGGCCCTCCTGGTGCCTGTCGACCGCCGTCTCCGAGGCGAACCACGGGGCGTATGAGGCGAGATAGACGCCGAGTGGGATGAGGGCGAAGACGTACACGGCGGGAGCGACGTCACGCCGCAGCGTGCCCAGCCACGGTCGTGGCACGCGGTACTGCCGCCGCGCGGAGACATCGAAGGCCAGTGTCATCAGCCCGAAGAACAAGATGAAGTACAGACCGGACCACTTGGTCGCGACGGCAAGACCGAGCAGGACTCCGGCACCGAAGCGCCACCACCGCACCCCCAGTCGGGGGCCCCACGGCGTGTCCGCAATCCGGCCCTCGAACAGGGCGTCGTGCATCCGGGCCCGCATCTGATCGCGGTCGACGATCAACGCGCCGAACGCCGCCACCACGAACACCACCAGGAACACGTCCAGGAGCGCCGTGCGAGCCGAGACGAAGCTGACCCCGTCGGCGACGAGGAGAAGACCTGCGATGCCGCCGATCAGCGTCGACCGGGTGATCCGGCGGACGATCCGCGCCACCAGTACCACCAGGACGACGCCACACACGGCCCCGGCGAATCGCCAGCCCAGCCCGTCGTACCCGAACAGCCCCTCGCCGAGCGCCAGCAGCTGCTTGCCGACGGGAGGGTGCACCACCAGCCCGTATCCCGGGTTGTCCTCGACGCCGTGGTTGCCGAGCATCTGCCAGGCCTGCGGTGCGTAGTGCTTCTCGTCGAAGATCGGGGTGCCGCCGTCGGTGGGTGAGCCGAGGTTGAGGAACCGCGTCAGCGCCGCGAGCGCCATGACGACGGACGTCATCGCCCAGCCCTGCATCCGGTCCAGCGGCCCGAAGTCGCCGATCGGCGCCAGCGGCCCCGGGCTGATGACCGGGACCGCGCGCTCTCTGTCTACGACGGCCGTCACACGAGCGATCGTATTCTGTTCGGTGTGACACCCGGTCGACTGCTCTTGGCCGCCACGCCGTTGGGCCAGGCAGGCGACGCCTCCGCACGCCTCGTCGAGGCGCTGGGCAGCGCCGACGTGGTCGCCGCCGAGGACACGCGACGCATCCGCACCCTGGCGCAAGCCCTCGACGTCACGCCGTCGGGCAAGGTGGTCAGCTTCTTCGACCAGAACGAAGCCGCGCGGGTGCCGTGGCTCGTCGAGGAGATCACGGGCGGTGCCACGGTGCTCGTCGTCAGCGACGCAGGCATGCCGCTGATCAGCGACCCGGGCTACCGGCTGGTCGCCGCCTGCGCAGCCGCGGGGTTGACGGTCAGCTGCCTGCCGGGCCCGTCGGCGGTCACGACGGCGTTGGCGGTGTCGGGCCTGCCGTCGGACCGATTCTGTTTCGAGGGCTTCGCTCCCCGCAAGCACGCCGCGCGACTGACGTGGCTGTCCACGCTGGCCACCGAACGCCGCACATGCGTCTTCTTCGAGTCTCCCCGGCGCCTCGCCGAATGCCTGGCCGACGCGGCGGTCCAACTTGGCGCGGGCCGACTGGCGGTGGTGTGCCGCGAACTGACCAAGACGCACGAGGAGGTCAAGCGCGGCACCCTGGCCGAACTCGCCGAATGGGCCGCGGACGGCGTGCTCGGCGAGATCACCGTCGTCGTCGCCGGTGCCCAGCCTCGCGTCGATCTGGAGACCCTGGTGGCGGAGGTCAACGAGCTGGTGGAGGGTGGCGCCGGGGTGAAGGACGCTTGCGCGGAGGTGATCGCCGACAACCCGGGCGCACCGTCACGGCGTGAGCTCTACGACGCGGTCCTGCGCGCTCGGCAGTGACCCGACGATGGGCGCCGCCTTGTGCAGGCACTCGCGCCACTCCGCGTCGGGATCCGAGTCGGCCGTGATGCCCCCGCCGACGCCGAGAATCGCGTGCCCGGCGTCGTCGAATTCGACGGTGCGGATGGCGACGTTCAGTTCGGTCCCGGCAATCGGTGACGCCAAACCGACGGTCCCGCAATAGATTCCCCGCCGCGACGGTTCCCACGTCCTCAGTAGTTGGCGGGCGCGACCCTTCGGCGTACCCGTCACCGACGCGGGCGGGAACGTCGCCTCGATAATCGTCGACATGGGTACGGCCGGGTCGACGCGCGCCGCGACCGTCGACACCAGGTGCCATACCCCGGGGGCCCGGCGGACCACCAGGAGCTCGGGCACCGTGACGGAGCCGGTGACGGCGACGCGACCGAGGTCGTTGCGGACGAGGTCGACGATCATGACGTTCTCGGCGACGTCCTTGACCGACTCGCGCAACGCGGACGGCGGTTCGCTCAGAGGCAGCGTGCCCTTGATGGGGCTCGAGATCACGGCGTCGCCGATGCGGCTCAGGAAGAGCTCGGGAGACAGCGAGGCCACCGCGCCCCACTCACCCGCGAGGAACGCCGCCCGCGCCGGGGCGGTGCGCGCGACGGCGTCGGCGAAGAAGTCGACCGGCGAGCCCGTCACCCGTCCAGCGATCTGGGTGCAGACGCACGCCTGGTACACCTCGCCCGCGCCGATGGCCTCGAGGCAGGCGAGCACGCCGGCTCGGTGGGCGTCGCGGTCGGCCACTCCCCACTCGACGTGGCACGTAGACGGCGCGGGGTCGACGGTGAGCGCACTCGCCAACCACGTGGGAATCATTGCGCCGGATAGGCTTTCGTACCACCAAGATCCTTCGGAATCCTGGCGCAGGACGTCGTCGGTCCAGCCGCCCGCCGCTTCGGGGATTCGAGCGGCGGCGCTGTCGAGCCCGGCGTCGGGATAGGACAGGTAACCGATCCAACCGCCACCGATCGCGTCGCGTCGCGAGCCGGGCTCGACGTCGAAGACGTGTGCGACGTCGACGGGTTCGATAGCGACGCTCGGTGCGATCACCGCGCGGGAGCCAAACCAGGTGCCGGTCAGTGCGGCGGGCGGTGGCAGGCCGAGGCGCGACGTCGCGACGGCCACGCACCGCAGCACCTCCGGTGCGCTGCGCGACAACGCGATCCGCTCGACCCGCACCGCGCTAGCTTGTCACGCTCACGCCGAATGGTCGCTCCGCAAGCGTCACTCGGTGCGCGAAATCTGCCTACCGACGGTGACCCCGCCCAGCTTCTCGGGATTGCGCATCGCGTAGAAGTGCGAGATCAGCCCGTCGGTGATCTCGACGGAGATGACGCCCTCCAGGTTGTCGCCGAGGTAGAGCACCAGTGCGGGGGCGCCGTTGTAGAACGCGGGTTCGACTCGGCCGCCGTCACCGGTGAAGCGGAGCAGGCCGAGGATGAGCCGCGCCACCCGGTCCGCGCCGACGACCGGGCGGCGGGCGGCGCTGACCTTGCCGTCGCTGTCTGCGGTCCACACCACGTCGGGCGCCAGCATCGCGATGAGCGCATCGACGTCACCCGTCGACGCGGTCGCGAAGAACTGCGCGGTGATCTCGATCGACCGCCGAGGGTCGACGGGCTCGAAGCGCTTGCGCCGGGACTGCACGTGTTCGCGGGCGCGGTGCGCCATCTGGCGTACGGCCGCGGTGGACTTGCCCACCGTGGAGGCGATGTCATCGTGGCTGAAGCCGAATACCTCGCGAAGGACGAACACCGCTCGCTCGTCGGGGCTGAGCGTCTCCAGCACCACCATCATGGCCATCGACACCGATTCCGCGAGAACGACGTCGGATGATGCGTCGGAGGTGTCGAGCAGCAGCGGCTCGGGCAGCCACGGTCCGATGTACTCCTCGCGTCTACGGGCCTGGGCCCGAAGGGCGTTCAGCGACTGCCGGGTGACGAGCTGGGCCAGGTATGCCTTGGTGTCCTGGACTTCGGCCAGGTCGACCTCGGCCCATCGCAGATAGCTCTCCTGCAGCACGTCGTCGGATTCGGTTGCCGTGCCGAGGATCTCGTAGGCGATCGTGAACAGCAGCGGCCGCAGGCTGGTGAACCGCTCGGCGTGTTGGGAGGTCATTCGACGGCCACCCTCACGTCCGCCAGGTGCTCGGCCCGCTTGCCGCCCCTGAGCCAGAAGTAGGAGCCCGGCTTGCGTGCTTCCTTGGCCAGGAATGAGATCGTGCCCTTGCACACCGCTTCCTTGATCGACGCCGCGGGACGGCCGCCGACGTGGATGCGCGTGGCCCGGTCGTCCAGATGCGCCAACTGGATGACGCCGGCCCTGCGGCCGAGGCTGACGCACTGGCCGGTGAAGGCTTGGTTGACCGTCGCGGGTTCGGTGCCCGAGATTCGGCTGAGCACGGTGTTGGCGGCCTGCGCGCCGAGCGGGATTGCAGCCTGGCAGCTCATCCGCAGCGGCAGGTCCGACGGCGCGGACGCATCGCCGGCGGCCACGATGTAGGGGTCGTCGACACTCGTCAGGGTCTCGTCGGTCAGCAGCCGCCCGATCGCGTCCGTGGCCAGGCCGCTGCGCGCCGCCAGGTCGGGTACGCCGAAGCCTGCCGTCCAGATGGTCACGACGGCAGGCAGTTCGCGGCCGTCGTCAAGCTGCACCGAGTCGCTGCGCACCTCGGTGACCTTGGCGCCGGTGCCCTCGACGATCGTCACGCCGAGTTTGCGCAGCCGCTTGGTCACCGAGCGGCGCGTGGACGGGCTGAAGTAGGGGCCGAGGACGTCGCCGCACACCAGGGTCACGACCTGATCCTGCTCCGCCAGTTCGGCGGCGACCTCGATACCCGTCGGACCCGCTCCCACGACCACGACCGATGCGCTGGGATGGAGCTTGGCCATCGCGGCACGCAACGGCTCGGCGTGCTCCAATTCCGATATGGGGTAGGCGAATTCGGCCGCGCCGGGAACGGTCAACGCCGCGCCCGTGCTGCCGACGGCGTAGATCAGGTAGTCGTATCCGACGATGTCGCCCGACCCGAGGGTGACGATGCGCGCTCCCGCATCGATGAGGTCGGCGGTGTCGATCAGCAGGCGGACGTCGTCGGCGAGCACCTCTGCATAGTCGACGACCGCGTCGTCGGATCCGGTGATGAACTGGTGCAGCCGGATCCGTTCGACGAATTCAGGCCGTGGGTTGATCAGCGTGACGGCGACGTTGGGGTTGATCCGTAGATGGTTCGCGGCGAGCACGCCCGCGTACCCGCCTCCGATGACGACGACGTTGATGGGTTCGTTGTGAGTGGTCATGCCCTCGAGACACCTCCGACGGGGGAAGTGTGACACGACCCGGTCGAATGTGGCGTAAGTCACTCCACGTGGTAGCGGGGGAAGACTCCCTGGGGCTTCGGCAACGTGGTGCCCGGCGCGATCCGCGTTCCGATCGCCGCGAAATCCCGCTCTTCGGCGGGCTGGCCGAGCAGGTCGAGCAGCTTGGCCGCCGAGTCCGGCATCACCGGTTGGATGAGTAGTGCGGCGATGCGCACGACCTCCAGGGTCGTGTAGAGCACGCTGCCGAAGCGTTCCCGGTCAGCCGGGTCGTCGGACTTCCGCAGAACCCACGGTTCCTGCGCGGAGAAGTAGCGGTTGGCCGCGCCGAGCATCAGCCAGATCGCCTCCAGCGCGAGGTGCATGGCGGGAACCTCGAAGTGGGCGCGGACCTGGTCCAGGAGACCATCGGCATGCGCGAGCAGCGCGGCGTCCTCGTCGGTGACGGGGCCCGGGCTTGGCACGACGCCGTCGAGGTTCTTGTTCACCATCGACAGTGAGCGCTGCGCGAGGTTGCCCAGTTCGTTGGCCAGATCGGTGTTGATCCTGCCGATGATCGATTCCTCGCTGTAACTCCCGTCCTGGCCGAAGGGCACCTCGCGCAGTAGGAAGTAGCGCACCGCATCGACGCCGAACTCGTCGATCAACGCGATGGGGTCGACCACGTTGCCGACCGACTTGCTCATCTTCTCGCCCCTGACGTTGATGAACCCGTGCGCGAAGACCCTTCGTGGCAGCTCCAGCCCGGCTGACATCAGGAACGCGGGCCAGTACACCGCGTGGAAGCGGATGATGTCCTTGCCGATCATGTGGAGATCGGCGGGCCAATACTTGCGGAACGTCTCCGATTCGGTGTCGGGAAAGCCGACGCCGGTCAAATAGTTGGTGAGCGCGTCGACCCAGACGTACATCACGTGATCGGGATGGTCGGGCACCGGCACGCCCCAGTCGAACGTGGTGCGTGAGATCGAGAGGTCGCGGAGCCCGCCGGAGACGAAGCTGACGACCTCGTTGCGCCGGACCTCGGGCCCGATGAACTCGGGGTGCGCCTCGTAGTGCGCGAGGAGCCGCTCGGTGTACGACGACAGTCGGAAGAAGTACGTCTGTTCCTCGGTCCACGTGACCGGTGTGCCGGTTTCGATGGAGTACTTGATGCCGTCGGCTCGCTCCTCGAGCTCGTCATCGGCGAAGAAGCGCTCGTCGCGCACCGAATACCAGCCCGAGTACGAGTCCAGATAGATGTCGCCTGCGGCGTTCATCCGGTTCCAGATCTCGACCGAGGCGGCGAAGTGGTCGGTATCGCTCGTCCGGATGAACCGGTCGAACGAGACGTCGAGCCGCTCTTGCACCGCCTGGAAGACGTCCGAGTTGCGCAGCGCCAGCTCCGTGGTCGGAATGCCTTCCTTCTCCGCCGTCTGTGCCATCTTCAGTCCGTGTACGTCGGTGCCGGTGAGGAACCTGACGTCGAAGCCGTCGAGCCGCTTGAACCGCGCGATCGCGTCGGTGGCGGTCTTCTCGTAGGCATGTCCGATGTGCGGCGCACCATTGGGATAGTCGATGGCGGTGGTGATGTAGTACCCGGGGGTGCGCGTCCCCGCGCCGGGGGATGTGTACGGCTCTTTCATGAGGCCTTCACCTTATTGTGTGGTGTGAGTTCTAGACGCGAGCCGCCGCCCGCTCCCGAGCCGCTGGCACCTCTGATCGATGCCCATACTCACCTCGACGCGTGCGGCGCAGCCGGCGCCGACGACGTGCACGCGATCCTCGACCGGGCCGAGGCGGTCGGGGTGACGGCCGTCGTGACGATCGCCGACGATCTCGAGTCCGCCCGCTGGGCCACCCGCGCCGCGGACTGGGATCCGCGCGTCTACGCCGCGGTGGCCCTGCACCCGACGCGTGCCAACTCCCTCGACGACGCCGCCATGGCCGAGATCGAACGGCTGGCCGCCCATCCGCGCGTCGTCGCGATCGGCGAGACGGGTATGGATCTCTACTGGCCTGGCAAGCTCGAGGGATGTGCCGAGCCCGCGCGGCAGCGCGAGGCATTCGCGTGGCACATCGACCTCGCCAAGCGCACGGGCAAGCCGCTGATGATTCACAACCGCGACGCCGACGCCGACGTCCTCGACGTGTTAGCCGGAGAGGGAGCACCCGAGAAGGTCATCTTTCACTGCTTCTCGTCGGGACCGGACATGGCGCGGGTCTGCGTCGAGGCCGGGTGGTTGTTGAGCCTGTCGGGCACCGTCAGTTTCCGCAATGCGCACGACCTGCGGGAGGCGGCGGCGCTGATTCCGCCAGGACAGCTTCTGGTCGAAACCGACGCGCCCTTCCTAACCCCTCATCCGTTCCGGGGGGCACCGAATGAGTCGTACTGCCTGCCGTACACCGTGCGGGCGTTGGCCGAGGTGGTGGATCGGCCGGCCGTGGACATCGCCCACGAGACGACCGAAAACGCCTTCCGGACCTACGGATTCCGCAGCTGACGGCAAGTTGCCGCCACCAGGGGATTTCGTTACCGTCCTGTAATAGCCGTGGTCGGCCCGGGACGCTGGTTCGTCGTCGACCCGTTAGTCGGGAAAGTTTCTGTGAATTACTTGCACAAGCTCCATGAAGCGCGCTCGCCGCAGCTGCGTCTGCTCGTCGCGACCCTCCTCGTGGCGCTGACGTTTGCTGGCGGTTACGCCGTCGCCGCCCACAAGACGGTGACGCTGACCGTCGACGGCGCGTCGATGACCGTGTCGACCATGAAGTCGCACGTGATCGACGTCGTCCAGGAGAACGGTTTCGACGTCGGCGAACGGGACGATCTGTATCCCGCGGCAAACGACGCCGTCGAGCAATCGGAGACGATCGTGCTGCGTCGCAGCCGCCCGCTGCAGATCTCGCTGGACGGCCAGAACAGTCGCGAGGTGTGGACGACGGCGTCGACGGTGCAGGAGGCGCTCGCGCAGTTGTCGATGACCGACACCGCTCCCGCCGCGGCTTCGCGCGGTAGTCGTGTGCCGCTCGAGGGCATGTCACTGCCGGTGGTGGGTGCCCGCACCGTGCAGATCAACGATGCCGGAGTGATCCGGACGGTGCGCCTCGCTGCGGCCAACGTCGCCGGTTTTCTCGAAGCCGCGGGGGTGCCTCTGCAGCAGAGCGACACCGTGGTCCCGGCCGCCAACTCACCGGTGACCGACGGGATGCAGATCCAGGTGACCCGCGTCCGCGCCGCCCGGGTGACCCAGAGGGTGCCGTTGGCGCCCGACAACACAGAGGTCCCCGACGTCACGCTGAACATGAGCCGTCAGGTCGTCGACGACCCCGGGATGCCCGGCATCCAGGACGTCACGTATGCCGTGGCAACCGTGAACGGAGTGGAGACGGGGAGGTTGCCAGTAGCCAATGTCGTCGTCGTTCCGGCTCGAAACGGAGTGATCCGGATCGGCGCGAAGCCCGGCACCGAGGTGCCCGCGGTGAGCCAGGGAGAGACGTGGGACGCCCTGTCCAGGTGTGAAGCCGGTGGTAATTGGGCTATAAACACCGGCAACGGATTTTACGGCGGAGTCCAATTTGACCAAAACACATGGGAGCGCAACGGTGGTTTGCGCTATGCTCAGCGGGCTGATCTTGCTACGAGGGAAGAGCAGATCGCGATTGCTGAGATAACACGAGCGCGCCAAGGTTGGGGTGCGTGGCCCGTGTGTAGCGGAAGGTTGGGTGTGCGCTGACGATTCGGCTCCTCGGGCGGACCGAGATAAGGCATCTGGCCAAGGAACTCGAGTTCCGGCCACGTAAGGCGTTTGGACAGAACTTCGTCCACGACGCCAACACCGTTCGTCGCATCGTGTCGGCGTCCGGAGTCAACCGCAATGACGTGGTGCTCGAAGTGGGCCCCGGTCTCGGTTCGTTGACCCTGGCGCTCCTGGACAGAGGTGCGAAGGTCACCGCGGTCGAGATCGACCCCGTGTTGGCACGACAGCTTCCCAAGACGATCGCCGAGCACTCCCACAGCGAAATCAACAGGCTCGTGGTGCTCAACAGCGACGTCCTCGATCTGATGCCGGCCGATCTGGACGAGCAGCCGACGGCGCTCGTCGCGAACCTGCCGTACAACGTCGCCGTTCCGGCACTTCTGCACCTGCTGGCCCAGTTCCCGACGATCCGGACCGTCATGGTCATGGTTCAGGCCGAGGTCGCCGAGCGACTCGCCGCCGAACCCGGCGGCAAGGACTACGGCGTGCCAAGCGCCAAGGTGCGGTTCTACGGCAACGTGCGCCGGCATGGCATGGTCTCGCCGACGGTCTTCTGGCCGATCCCGCGGGTCTACTCCGGCCTGGTCCGCATCGACCGATACGAGACGTCGCCGTGGCCCATCGAGGACGGTTTCCGCAAGAAGGTGTTCGAACTGATCGACATCGCGTTCGCCCAGCGCCGCAAGACCTCGCGCAACGCGTTCGCGGAGTGGGCCGGGTCGGGCAACGAGTCTGCGGAGCGACTGCTCTCGGCCAGCATCGACCCCGCCCGGCGCGGTGAAACGCTCGGGATCGCGGACTTCGTACGACTGCTGCAGCGTTCGGGGCAGGTCGAGGACGCGCCCCGCCAGCCGAACGTCCGCGTGTACTGAGCGACCAGCGCTCAGCCCACGCGGACGCCCGCGTGTCCTAGCTCTCGTCGTCCTTCTGGGTCCTCTTGGCTGCTTCGCGGGCATCCTTGGCGACGAATTCGTCCTGCAGCGGCGTCTCCGCGTAGACGGGGTAGTTACCCGTGATCCCGACGCGCTCCTCGGCGACCGCCATCACTCGGCCGCGGACGGCGTACCAGCCGCCGACCAGCGCGGGAACGATGATGACCAACGCGATGCCGTTCCAGTAGTTCTCGATGCACATCAGCACGGTGACGGCCAAGAGGAACGCCAGGGTGGCGTAACTCGTGTACGGCGTGCCGAAGAGGCGGAACGACGGGCGCTCGAGGATGCCCTTCTGCGACCAGCGGTACATCTGGATCTGGCAGATCACGATGGTCGCCCACGACGCGATGATGCCCAGCGCCGAGAGGTCCAAGGCGATGTTGAACGCCTCGGCAGGCACCACCAGGTTGAGGAAGACGCCGACGACGGTGAAGCACGCCGTCAGCGCGATACCCGCCCACGGCACCCCGCGACTGGACATCTTCGAGGTGAACTTCGGCGCGCTGCCGTTCATCGACATCGATCGCAGGATGCGCCCGGTCGAATACAACCCGGCGTTGAGGCTCGACAGGGCCGCCGTCAGCACGACGAAGTTCATGATGCTGCCCGCTCCCTCGACCCCGATGCTGGAGAAGAAGGTCACGAACGGGCTGGTGCCCGCCTTGTACGCGGTGAAGGGCAGCAAGAGTGCCAGCAAGATCAGCGAACCGACGTAGAACACCGCGATCCGGAAGATCACCGAGTTGATGGCCTTCGGCATGATCTTGGCCGGGTTCTCGGTCTCGCCCGCGGCCGTCCCGACCAACTCGACTGCGGCATAGGCGAAGATCACGCCGGAGGTGATGACGACGAGTGCCAACACACCGTTGGGTAGAAGACCGCCGTTGTCGGTGATCACCGATGGTCCGGTGGCGGCGCCCTCGACCTTGAACCGCCCGGCCAGGAAGACGATGCCGACTACCAGGAAGGTCACCAGCGCGACCACCTTGATCAGTGCGGCCCAGAACTCCATCTCACCGAACCACTTGACCGAGATCATGTTGATGGTCAACACGATCACCAGCGCGATGAGCGCGATCAGCCATTGCGGTACGGCCTCGAAGGTGCCCCAGTAGTGCATGTAGAGCGCGATGGCCGTCACGTCGACAATCGACGTACAGGCCCAGTTGAAGAAGTACATCCAGCCGGCGACGTAAGCGGCCTTCTCCCCGAGGAATTCGCGGGCATAGGACACGAAGGAACCCGATGACGGGCGGTGCAGCACCAGTTCGCCAAGGGCGCGCAGGATGAAGAAGACGAAGACACCGCAGATCGCGTAGACGATGAAGAGGCCTGGTCCGGCGCTGGCCAGGCGGCCGCCGGCACCCATGAACAAGCCCGTGCCGATGGCGCCACCGATGGCGATCATCTGTACCTGCCGGGGTTTCAACCCCTTCTCATAGCCTTCTTCTTCGTGGGCCAGCGCTGAATTGTCGTATCCCGCCGGGGATTCCGTAGTCATTTATCGAAGTTAGCCGTCAACGCCCCGCGGTGCCGCGCGATCGGTAAACGTTGAGTTAAGTAAACATGTTGCCGGGGTTGGGGTTTCTTCACCCGATCGCGCGCACGACCAGCGAAATGAACTCCGAGCAGGACTGATACCGGAGCTCGGGCGTCTTGGCCATCGCCTTGGCCAGAATCGAGTCGAAGGCCCGAGGCATCCAGTCGTAGCGTCGGGAGTACTTCGGAACGGGGCTGTTCAGATGCGCGCTGACCAAGGCGATCGAGGTGAGCGCAGTGAACGGCGGTGAACCCGTCAGCAGTTCGACCGTCGTGCAGGCGAGGGCGTACTCGTCGGAGGACGCCGTGGGTGCGTGGCCGTGCAGGACCTCCGGAGCCACGTACGGCAAGGATCCCTCGACGTGCGTCGGTCGCCGCGCTACCGCGTCGGTGACCGCCCTGGCAATGCCGAAGTCGGTGAGGATGGCGCCGCCGCGGGAAAACGGCTCGCAGACAAGGATGTTCGCCGGTTTGACGTCGCAGTGCACGATGCCCAGCCGGTGGGCGTGGTCGAGCGCGCCCGCGATCTGGGAGAGGGCAGTGAGCCGATCAGCCCGGGAGGTCAGACCGAGCACCGTCCCGCCGGCGACGAATTGCATGGCCAGCCAGCCGGGGCCGCACTCGTACATGGTGACCACGTGGGGGTGGGCGGTCCGCCTCGCGAACTCGAATTCGCGGAGCAGTCGGGTCAAGTTGCCCGGATCGTGGTGCGTGTCGTCGAGCACCTTCAGTGCCACCGCCTGATCCGGTGTGGCGGCGTGGTGCGCCCGATAGACCGTCGCGGAACCGCCGTGGCCGACGACACCGTCGACCACGTAGTCCTCGAAGGCGTCCATCGGTGCCAGCATCCCCACAGATTAGGCTCGGTCAGCGCGTCGCACTGGGCCCTAGCGAGGCCGCAGTGATCCTTGACACATCTTTCGAGCAAACACTAGCGTGGGTCCCTTAGGACATCCGCGCGTTGGTTGCGAGCGGCGGGATCATCGAGGGGTATCTCACCACTTCCGTACGCGCCGTCTCGGTGCGACGTTAGTGTCGTTGCGTGCCTCAGTCCGACACTGCCGCCGAGTGGGTATCGACTGGGTCCGTCACGGTCCGCGTGCCGGGCAAAGTCAATCTGTACCTCGGCGTGGGTGACCTGCGCGATGACGGCTATCACGAACTCACCACGGTGTTCCACGCCGTCTCGCTCTTCGACGAGGTCACCGTGCGCAATGCCGACGTGTTGTCGCTTGAGGTGTCGGGGGAGGGCTTCGGCGAGGACGAGGCGTCGCTCCCGTTGGATCATCGCAACCTGGCGTGGCGGGCTGCGGAGTTGATGGCCGAGCACGTCGGCCGGGCCCCGGACGTTGCGATCTCACTGGAGAAATCCATTCCGGTGGCGGGGGGCATGGCGGGCGGCAGTGCCGACGCAGCGGCCGTGCTGGTGGCCATGAACACACTGTGGGAGCTCGGGGTGCCGCGTCGCGATCTGCACGCGTTGGGTGCCGAACTCGGCAGCGACGTCCCGTTCGCGCTGCACGGCGGCACCGCCCTGGGTACGGGGCGCGGTGAGCAACTGGCAACGGTGTTGTCCCGCAATACCTTTCACTGGCTGCTGGCCTTCGCGAACAGTGGACTCTCGACGCCGACGGTGTTCGGTGAGATCGACCGGCTGCGAGCGGACTCGTCGAGGGAACAACCGTCGCGGCTCGAGGATCCGGAGCCGCTGCTCGCCGCGCTGGCGTCGGGGGATCCGCACGAGCTGGCGCCACTGCTGGGCAACGACCTGCAGCCGGCGGCCCTGAGCCTCGACGCCGGGTTGCGACGGACGTTGCGCGCGGGTGTCGACGCCGGGGCGTTGGCAGGCATCGTGTCCGGTTCGGGGCCGACCTGCGCGTTCCTGTGTGCGTCGGCCGCCGCCGCGGTCGACGTGGGCGTGCAGTTGGCCGGGGCCGGCGTGTGTCGGACGGTTCGGGCGGCCAGCGGTCCGGTGCACGGCGCCCGCGTCGTTCCTTCACCTTCTCGCACGGTGTGACGCGCACCTCAATACGCGGTAAGGTTTGGCAGTTACTTAAGAGTCTCTTAAGATGATCGACGGTGAAAACTAGCGGTTTCGAGTTCGGCGCGACGACTTCCCCCGCCGGGGCCTTCGGTGGGCGATCGAGCAGCGGCGGGACCGCGTGCCGCGCTACCTCTGCAACACCCGTTTCGAGACTAAACCGCACCCCAATCGTGTGCGCGTCCCAGGCGGTACGCACGCGCGAACAGGTGGAACATGGAACAGCGCGCGTCGGCACAGGAGCCGACGCCGGGCTCCTCAGACCCAGGAGGTTGTCGTGAGCAGGTTTACCGAGAAGATGTACCGCAACGCGGCGACCGTCACCACCGGCATGGTCACCGGTGAGCCGCACGAGCCGGTGCGCCACACCTGGGGTGAAGTGCACGAGCGGGCGCGCCGGATCGCAGGCGGCCTGGCGGCTGCCGGCGTGGGTCCCGGCGACGCGGTGGGCGTGCTGGCCGGCTTCCCGGTGGAGATCGCTCCGACGGCTCAGGCCCTGTGGATGCGCGGCGCCAGCCTCACGATGCTGCACCAGCCGACGCCGCGCACCGACCTCGTCGTATGGGCCGAGGACACGATGAACGTGATCGGGATGATCGAGGCCACGGCCGTCATCGTCTCGGAGCCGTTCCTCGTCGCGATCCCGGTGCTGGAGGAGAAGGGCATCAAGGTCCTCAAGATCGGCGAACTGCTGCAGGCCGAGCCGATCGATCCCGTCGACACCGACGAGGACGACCTCGCGTTGATGCAGTTGACCTCCGGGTCCACCGGGTCGCCGAAGGCCGTCCAGATCACCCACCGCAACATCTACTCCAACGCCGAGGCGATGTTCATCGGCGCTCAGTACGACGTCACCAAGGACGTCATGGTCAGCTGGCTGCCCTGCTTCCACGACATGGGCATGGTCGGCTTCCTCACCATCCC
>NZ_JAEMTA010000101.1 GCF_016462545.1 Mycolicibacterium sp.
CCCCGGTGGCCCCCCCGGCGCCGACGGTTCAGACTGTCAGCGGTCCACCGCCGGCTGCCAGTGAGACCGCCGCCCCGACCGTCCAGACGTCCCGAATCAGCGAGACCAAGCCGAAGGCGGAGATCCCTGGTGTCAACGGCGCTCCCCTCGAGACGACACCGGGCAGCGGAAATTCCAGCAGCGGCGGAAACAAGCCGTTCGACCCGTGGACACCGTTCAAGCCGTTCACCGATGCGATCAACAACGGCATCCAGACAGTGACCGGCACCCGGACCCCGGCGGCTGGTGGCACCGGTTCGACGAGTCCCACCGCAGGCGGATCGAGCACGGGCGCAAGCAGCGGATCCGACGGCGCCGCCGGCTGACCGGGTCTACTGCATTCAGCTCACTTGCAGAGGTCGACGATCTTCGCGCTGTTCGTCTCGAGATCGCGAAGTCGAGCGACTTGGCCGGGCTCGTCGTCAGCGGTGCCGGCGAGCGCGTTGATCGTAAGGTTTTGGAGGTCCGTCGAGAGGGTGCGGATCAATGCGGCCAACTCGGGTGGAGTCGCAGGACTCAGGTTGTCGACGAGATGCTGGCTGCCGACGGACATCGCCAAACGTGCGTTGGCTGCGACCGCCTGCACGGCGATCGGATCGGTGCCCGCGGTGGCCTGAGTTTGCAGTGCGACTGCGGCCCGCACCTGACCGTAGGCGGCGCACACGCGTTGCTTGGCCTCGGCGACCTGCTGCGCGGATGGCGCTGGCGGCCCCTCCTCCGAGGGTGTGCGCACGAGTGCCCAGACGGCGACGCCGGTCGCAACGACCGCGATCACCGCAAGGGTGAGGCTGACCCATCGCCACGGGCTTCGCCGCGTGGCGTCGGCCGGTTGTTCCAGTAGCTCGTCAGCAGGTTCGGCGGCATGAGTCATAGTGAATCGATGCTAACCGGTGGGTTTGCTGGCCGATGGGTCCGCGGCATGATTGTCACGCTGTCGGCCCTGAAGTCGGCCTACGGTGGACATGTCGTCGCCCTGTGGGGTTGGTAGTCGACGGGTCCTGAGGTCATAGAGGCCCGCAGATGAGCCCTCCGCCTTGTTGTTTGGCTTGGTACATGGCTTTGTCGGCGCGTTGCAGCGCGCCGTCCAGTTGACCAGGGGCGGTCACCCCGATGCCGATGCCGATGCTGACGCTGCCGCACGTGCTGGCCTTGACCATTTCGGCCAGCGTGTGGGCCAGTTTGTGGGCCTGGGCGGCGGAGGTGTGCGGCAGTAGGGCGACGAACTCGTCGCCACCAATGCGGGCGAAGACGTCAGAGAGACGCAGCCGACGGCTGATTGCACCAGCCACGCTCTTGAGATACAAATCTCCGGCGGCGTGGCCGCCTTGGTCGTTGACCTGCTTGAGACCGTCAACGTCGATCATCAACACCGCCGCCTCATCCTCGTAGCCGTGGCGACGACCCAGCTCCTCATACCGGGATAGCTCTTCCTCGAATCGGCTGCGGTTGAACACGCCTGTCAGGGGGTCGCTGGAGGCCTGCCGTCTGAGGAGTTCCTCGTCGCGCTTCCGCGCTGAGATGTCCTCGATGTGGGCGATGAAGTGCAGCGGCTGGCCATCCGCGTCGCGCACGAGAGAACCGGAGAGGTGGATCCAAATGATGTGCCCGTCTTTGGCGTAGTAGCGCTTGTCCATCTGGTAGCTGGTGATTTCGCCGTTGAGCAGCCGGGTGGCCTCGTGCACGTCGGTGTTGAGATCATCGGGATGGGTGATGTTCTGGAATGTCAGCTGGGTCAGTTCCTGCGCTGTGTATCCGGTGATATCGCACAGCGTCTGGTTGACCAGCTCGAAGCTGCCGTTGAGACCGACGAGAGCAATCCCGATCGGTGCGTTGGAGAACACCGCTTCGAACGTGGCCTCGATGCCGAGCTGGGCGGCCCGAGCTTCAGAAAGTGCGGTCACGTCGCGAGCGAATGCATGAAAGGTCAGCTCGGGCCCTGAGCCGACTGCATTCACGATCAGTTCGACGGGCACCTCGATGCCATCTTTGCGGAGCAGCGTGAATCTTGAGATGTGGCCGACCACGGGGGACTGGCCGGCATCTATGTAGTCGCGCATGTCTCGTGAAACCCATTCGCGCTGATCGGGAGTGACGAGCAACTCCGTCAGCAGTCGACCGATTGCTTCCTCCCGGGTCCAGCCGAACATCTGGACCGCCGACCGGTTCCACTCCAGCACGTGGCCGTCCGCATCGAGCTCCCAGTAGGCATCCACCGACGTGTCCAGCACTGTCGCAAGGCGGTTCCGCTGCGTCACCGCCCAAGACTCCTGGTTTGCGACGCGATCTGATCGACACGAGAGGCTGTCGCATTGCGAAGACCCGCATGCGCATGTTTGGCAGTCGACCAGGTCCACAGACCTATGATGCTTCAGTTTATTGGCATTGTTGTCAATATTGCCGATTTCCAGGGGAATCGGGTCCTTGGGTCATCGTCGTAGTCGCCGTTGACCATCCGCTGGTGAGCTGATGGTGGGTAGAGGTCGGTACGAGCACGCTTGCCTCGTATCACCATCGCGACCGCACCTAGGACGATTAGCTACTGGTCACGAAGCGGGCCGGGCGGCGTGCAAGCTAGTTCGGACCCGTCACGGGCCTATGGTCCCCGATACAGTCGCCTCCCATTAGCGCGGATTCAGACCGGCAGCTGTGCGCCGATCGCCGCCTGCTCGACACGATGGTCCGGAACTGTCCGTCACGGAAATAGGGACTTTGGACTCTAACGGTGGTCATCAGCGCGACCTAGGTTCAGCTTCGTCAAGTTCTGGGGCGGCGCTACCAAGTTCCGCACGCCAACCAGCGCGGTAACCGTGAGGGTGCCCATCGGGGGCCGGATCGAGCTGTCACGGTCGCCGCCCCAGACCTTCATCCTTTGCCGCGCGCCCCGCCTCGCGGTCACCCGTAGCCGACCTCGTTGCGCGAAACCGACAGGCCCACGCAAAAATCGCCCGATGGCACGATCAGGTGGACACCCAGCGCGCCTCTTTACGGTTCGACGAGTCCCGTTTGATCTGTGACCCCTAGGGTCTGTCGAAACCGTTCGAACGGCATTCACACGCCAACGTGGAGCCGATGACGGGAATCGAACCCGCGTATTCAGCTTGGGAAGCTGATGTTCTGCCATTGAACTACATCGGCGGTGGTGGTCAGTGAGGTTATCACCACCAGCCGATACGCTCGTCGCGTGCTGCTCTCCGATCGCGACATCAGGTCCGAAATCTCCGCAGGCAGGCTCGGCATCGACCCGTTCGCCGACGACCTCGTGCAGCCATCGAGTGTGGACGTCCGCCTCGACAACCTGTTCCGGGTCTTCAACAACACCCGGTACACCCACATCGATCCTGCCAAACAACAGGACGAGCTGACCACGTTGGTCGAGCCCGCCGAAGGCGAGCCGTTCGTCCTGCACCCGGGCGAGTTCGTGCTGGGATCGACGTTGGAACTGTGCACTCTGCCCGACGACCTCGCCGGCCGGTTGGAGGGCAAGTCGTCGCTCGGCAGGCTGGGACTGCTGACGCACTCCACCGCGGGCTTCATCGATCCCGGCTTCAGCGGCCACATCACCCTGGAGTTGTCCAACGTCGCCAATTTGCCGATCACGCTGTGGCCGGGGATGAAGATTGGGCAGCTGTGTCTGCTGCGTCTGACCAGTCCCGCCGAGCACCCGTACGGCAGCGCGAAGGTCGGGTCGAAGTACCAGGGGCAGCGGGGACCGACGCCGTCGCGGTCCTACCAGAACTTCATCAAGCACTGACTTCTGCGACGCGGGTAGGGTCGGAATCGGGCTGGGAACCGACGCGTCCGTTGTAACGACGTTGCTGGTGGCAGCGATGAAACATCAGGGCGCGCTATTGCGTTGAGCCCGTGCGAGAACGAACTGTCTAGTGCAGCTAATACTTGGGAGGGCTTCGTGGACATCGTGCTTGGTGTGTCTCTGACACCAAAGACGGTGCGACTGGTGCTCGTCGAAGGCGTGCAGGGCGACGGGGCCATCGTCGATCACGACACGTTCGACGTGACGCCGTCGGACGGCTCGGCAACGTCGAGTGCATCCGCTCAGGTTGTCGCGGCGGTCCAGGGAACCCTCGAGAGCGCCCGCGAGGGCGGCCACCGACTCAAGGCGATCGGCGTCACCTGGAGTGACCACGCCGAGGCGTCCGAACTGCGCGATGCGCTCGCCGCGGCGGGCGTCGACGACGCGATCCTGGTGTCCGAACTGCACGCTGCGGGCGCGCTCGCCCAAACCGCCGGTCGTGCCGTGGGGTACGAGAGCACCGGACTGCTGTTCCTCGATCGCGACACGGCCACGCTGTCCGTGGTGCGGACCGACGACGGATCCATCGTCAAGGTGCTCAGCCGGAGCCTGCACAGCACCGATGCGATGGCCGTCCTGGCCGAGATGGCCTCCGCCGTCGCCGCACAGGACTCCCCGCCACAGGGCATGTTCGTCGTTGGTTCCGGTGTCGACGTGGCGTCGGTCAAAGCGCATCTGCAGGACTTGGTCTCCATACCGGTCAACGCACCCGAGGAGTCGGGCCTTGCGCTCGCCCGCGGCGCCGCGCTCGCGGCGGCCACAGCACCGATCTTCGACGCGTCCACGGTCGGGCTCGCCTACTCGCAGGATCCCGACGGTGCGACGGCAGGCAACGACTATCCCGGCCTGGCCGGTGCCGCGACCGAGATCGGCGCCGTTGCGCCGGTCGACCTGGCCGAGGACTTCGAGGCGCCCGCCGAAGCGGGACGCAAGCCGTTCCTGCTGGTGGGAAGCGCGCTCACGTCGGTCTTCGTGATCGGTGTGATTGCGTTGGTCATCTCGCTGGCCGTCAGCATCCGGCCGACGGCTGATCAGCGTCCCGACCCCGGACAGAGCGCGATCGTGCCCAACGCCGCCGCGCCTGCGGCACCGCTCCCGGAGGCCGCACAGCCACCCGTTCCGGCTCCCGCTCCCGCGGCACCGCCCGCAGAGACCATCAAGGCGCCCATCCCGGTCGTGCAACAGGAGCAGGCGCCGCGTCGGCAGGTCTACGTGGCCCCGCCCGAGGCTCCCGCACCCGAGGCTGCGCCCGCGCCCATCCCAGACCCGCCTGCCGCACCGCCGTTGCCCGACCCGGCGCCCGTGGTGGTCCCGCCGCCGGTGCCGGCGGTCATCCCGCCGCTCATTCCGCGGATCTTCAGCCCGCCGGTGCAGCAGTACCCGCAATACCCCCAGTACGGCCAGTACCCGCAGTACCCGCCGCAGCAGCAGTATCCCCAGTACCAGCCGCAGAACCCGTGGCAGCAGCAGCCGCAGAACCCCTGGCAGCAGCAGCCGCAGAATCCGTGGCAGCCGCCGAGGAACCAGGGCAATGACGACGACTGGCCAGGCAACGGGGGCGGTGGTGGTCGCGGGGATGGTGGTGGCCGCGGCGGATCCGGTGGCGGCGGCGGTTCCAACTGCTTCCTGATCTTCTGTGCCCCAGCCGGCGGTGGCGGGGGTCACCGCTAGCCCGGTGTCCACTCGTCACCCAGCGTTGGTCTGCCGCTCAGTGTCGCTTTGCAGTTAGCTCATCGCAGAAGCCTATTCAGGCAGTATGCGATGCACTGTGTTCGGTACGGGGTACCTCGGCGCGACCCACGCCGCTGGCATGGCCGAACTGGGCCACGAGGTGATCGGCGTCGACGTCGACCCCGGGAAGGTGGCCAAGCTCGCCTCCGGTGACATTCCGTTCTACGAGCCTGGCCTGCGAAAGGTATTGCGCGACAACCTCGATGCCGGCCGATTGCAGTTCACCACCGACTATGAGGCCGCGGCCGAGTTCGCCGACGTGCACTTCCTCGGCGTCGGAACCCCCCAGAAGAAGGGCGAGTACGGCGCGGATCTCCGTCACGTCCACGCGGTGATCGACACGCTGGTGCCGCGGCTCAAGCGGTCCGCGGTGATCGTCGGAAAGTCGACCGTGCCGGTGGGTACGGCTGCCGACCTGTCCGAGCGGGCCCGTCGACTGGCCCCGGCTGGTGTTACCGTCGAGATCGCCTGGAATCCGGAGTTCCTTCGCGAGGGCTTCGCCGTCCACGACACCCTGCACCCCGATCGCATCGTGCTTGGCGTGCAACGGGATTCGCTGTGGGCGGAGGCGGCCATCCGTCAGCTGTACGCACCCCTGCTGGACGAAGGCGTGCCGCTGCTGGTCACCGATCTGCAGACCGCCGAGCTGGTCAAGGTGTCTGCGAATGCGTTCCTGGCGACCAAGATCTCGTTCATCAACGCCATCTCCGAGGTGTGCGAGGCCGTCGACGCCGATGTGACGCTGCTCGCCGACGCCCTCGGTTACGACCCGCGAATCGGTAGGCGATTCCTCAACGCCGGCTTGGGGTTCGGCGGCGGTTGCCTTCCGAAGGACATCCGCGCATTCATGGCCCGCGCCGGCGAACTCGGCGCCAACCACGCGCTGACCTTCCTGCGCGAGGTGGACAGCATCAACATGCGTCGTCGTACCCGGATGGTGGAACTGGCTACCAAGGCCTGCGGTGGCTCGCTGCTGGGCGCCAACGTCGCCGTACTCGGCGCCGCCTTCAAGCCGGAGTCCGACGACGTGCGTGACTCGCCAGCGCTCAACGTCGCAGGGTTACTCCAGCTCAACGGTGCGACGGTGAACGTCTACGACCCGAAGGCCATGGAGAATTCGCAGCGTGTGTTCCCGACGTTGAACTACTCGACGTCCGTCCTGGAGGCGTGCGATCGGGCCGACGCCGTGTTGGTGCTCACCGAATGGCAGGAGTTCGTGGACCTCGATCCGACCGAGCTCGCTGCCACGGTACGCGCGAAAGTCGTTGTGGACGGCCGTAATTGCCTGGACGTGGACACCTGGCAGCGCGCAGGCTGGCAGATGTACGCCCTGGGCAGGCGACTTGCCGCACCGGCAGGACCCGTCGCGTCGTAGTTTGGAGCCATGACGGTCTATGCCCTGAACCTCTTCGACGTCGCCAACCGTGACGAATATCTGGCCTACTCCAAGCGTTCGGTCGCCGAGGTCGCCAGGTACGGCGGACAAGTGGTCGCGCTCGGTAAGTTCCGTGAGAACGTGGTCGGCGAGGTAGCCGGTCGGCAGGTGCTGATTCTGGTCGAGTGGCCGGACAAGGATGCGTTCGACGGGTACTGCAACGACCCCTCGCTGGCCGACCTGCACGCGCACCGTGAGAACGGCACGTCGGCCTACGTCTGGCAGCTCTTCGATCGGTTGGACGATCTACGACCGGTGCTTAAGCTCGCTACATGACGCGGGCACGGAGGCCGAAGCTCAAGCAGCGCCTGCACTGGTTCGCGCTGCACGGGGTGATCCGCGGTCTGGCGGCATACGGCGCCAAGCACGGCGAGATGCAGGGCAGGCTCATCGCGGACCCCGCCGTGCGCGCCGATCCCGGTGGCTTTGCCGACGAACTTCGCCAACGGGGGCGCATCGTGCGGGGGCGCGCGGCGTGGCTGACCGCCGACCACGCGCTGGCCCATCAGCTCCTGCGGTCCGACGACTTCTCCGTCACGGCGATCGGCAAGACGCTGCCGGGCCCGCTGGGATGGCTGGAGCAGAAGACGACGGTCAAGGGTCGACTCCACCCCCTGCTGCCACCGTCGATGCTGTCCGTCGAGCCACCCGAGCACACCCGCTACCGCAAGACCGTGTCCTCGGTCTTCACCACCAGAGCCGTTGCGGCGCTGAGGGAGAGGGTGCAGCAGGCGGCGACCGATCTACTCGACGGAATCGAAGCGGGGCCTACCGAGAACATCGACGTCGTCGACCGTTACTGCGCCCAACTGCCGGTCACCGTCATCGGCGAGATCCTCGGGGTACCCGACCATGATCGGCCCCGCATTCTCGAATTCGGTGAGCTCGCGGCCCCCAGCCTCGACATCGGTCTGTCGTGGGAGCAGTACCTCTCGGTCGAGAGCGGCCTCGACGGATTCAACTCCTGGCTTGCGCAACACCTCGGTCGCCTCCAGCGCGATCCCGGCGACGACCTGATGAGTCAGATCATCCAGGCCGGCGACGAGGGCACCCGGCTGAACGACGAGGAGCTGCGGGCCACCGCCGGTCTGGTGCTGGCGGCCGGCTTCGAGACCACGGTGAACCTGCTGGGCAACGGAATACGGATTCTGCTCGAACACCCGGATCAGCTCGCCATGCTGCTCGAGGACCCCGAGCTGTGGCCCGGTGCCGTCGAGGAGATCTTGCGGCTGGAATCCCCGGTGCAGCTCAGTGCGCGAATTGCCCGCGTCGACACCGAGGTGGCGGGGTTCACCGTTGCCGCCGGTGAACCCGTCGTTCTGTATCTGGCCGGGGCCAACCGCGATCCCGCGGTGTTCGACGACCCGCACCGGTTCGACGTCACGCGCGACAACGCGGGAAGGCACCTCTCGTTCTCCGGAGGCAGGCACTTCTGTCTGGGCGCAGCGCTGGCCCGCGCCGAGGGCGAGGTCGGGTTGCGCACCTTCTTCGAGCGCTACCCCGACGCCCAACTCGCTGGTGGCGGAACCCGTCGCGACACCAGGGTTCTTCGCGGGTGGTCGACCCTGCCGATCAGGCTCGGCGAGGCGCGGACGACGGTACCGTCCTAGGCGTGGACTTTCGCGCAACGCTGCTCGAGGAGACCCGAGCCCTCGGCGACGTCATCGGCAACGCCGACCCCGAGACGCCGGTGCCGACGTGCCCGGGCTGGAATATGAACCAGCTGCTCAAACACGTTGGACGCGGCCATCGCTGGTCGGCGCAGATCATCGCCGAGCGACGCCACGAGCCACTCGATCCGCGCGAGGTGCGCGACGGGAAGCCTCCCGAGGACGTCGACGGTGCGCTCGAGTGGCTCAATCAGGGTGCGCAGCTGGTCATCGATGCCGTCGACCGAGTCGGTCCCGAGATCCGGGTGTGGACCTTCACCGGGCCGCGCCCGGCGGGATGGTGGATTCGCCGTCGCGTCCACGAGGCGACCGTTCATCGCGGCGATGCCGTCCTGGCCCTGGGCGGGGACTTCGTCCTGCCCGCGGAGCTCGCGGCCGACGGCGTCAGCGAGTGGATCGAGCTCGCCACGGTCGGCGCCAACCTGCGCCACCCGCCGTTGGCGCGCGGCCAGACGCTGCACCTGCATGCGTCCGATGCCGGGCTCGGTCCGACGGGGGAGTGGACGATCACCCACGACGAGGACGGCCTGCAGTGGTCTCATGACCATGCGAAGGGCGAAGCGGCGGTCCGCGGTCGGGCGGTCGACCTGCTGTTGGCGCTGACCCGGCGCCGGACCGCCGCCGAGGCTGACGTCGAGGTGCTCGGCGACGCGACCGTCTGGGATACGTGGCTCAGCGGGACCCCGTTCTAGCGTCTCGGATCTGGGGTGTGGATCCGAGGTGTGGCGAGCACCGCGGCGATACCCGTCGTCAACGGAACGGACAACGCCAGCGCGATGCCGCCCACTGCGGAGCGGGTGATCTCGATGGCCACGCTCTCACTCGTCAGCACGTCGCCGAGCGAGCGGTTGGCGACGCTGAATAGGAGCAGAAGCGGCAGGGCGCTGCCGGCATACGCCAACACCAAGGTGTAGACGGTGCTGGCGATGTGGTCCCGACCAACTCGCATCGCCCCGACGAAGATCGCCTTGCGACTGGCACCGTGTTCGGCGATCTCGAACGCCGTCGACGCCTGAGTGACCGTCACGTCGTTGAGTACGCCCAGCGACCCGATGATGAACCCGGCGAGCAGCAGACCTGTGATGGACACGTTGCCGAGGTAGGCGGCCACTTCGTTGTTCTGGTCTTCGGACAGTCCGGTGAGGTGCACCAGTTCAATTGCCGCCCAGGACAATACCGCTGCGAGCAACAGTGCGGACAAGGTGCCGAGGAGTGCCGCGCTGGTCCGCAGACTTACCCCGTGCGCCAGATATATGACCGCATAGAGGATGGCGCCGGAGGCCACCAGAGACACGGGTACGGCGGGTGCCCCGTCGCGTAGGGCGGGCAGCAGGAAGATCATGAGAACAGCGAATGCCACCACGATTCCGACGAGCGCGCGCAGCCCGCGCCATCGGGCCACCGCGACCACCACGACAGCGAAGATCGCGGCCAGCGCCGCCAGTGGCCACGTTCGCTCGAAGTCGAAGAACGCGTACGACGTGGTGCCATTCTGGTCGACCTGCCTGCTGACGCGAATGTCGTCGCCGACGGCGAGGCTGGGTTGGCCAGGGCCGCCGCTGAATTCGAGCAACGTGTTGGCGCCCTTGTTGGACCCTGAGTCGATCTGCACCAGGGACTGCACGCACAGGCCTCCCCCAGGCGCGGCCGTGATGGGCGCGGACGTCAGCACGGCGCCCGCCGAGGGGCTGCCGCACGGACCCTGCGCGCTGGACAGGACGTGCGCGGCCTCGGTGGTGACGGCACCACCCTCGGCGTTCTGGAACGGCAGGGGGATGTCGACGCTCTGGTGGCTCGGCCACAGCAGGGCCATGCCGGCGATGACCGCAACGCCTATCGCGATGAGCAGTCCGACGACGACCTTTGCTGCCACCGGGCCCAGCGGCGCCGGACCGGAGGACGGGGAATGCGAGTGCGAATGCGCCACCCGGACAGGGTAGGTGTGAACGCTCGTGAGGTTCGTGGGGAGGATGTGAGCGCGGTGTGGAGAAGCTGCGACGGTTCACGGCGAGACCTGGTGCTTCTGGCTCTCGCGTGGGCAGGATGCGTTCGTGGGCGAGACGAATGAAGTGCCATGGGAGAGGAGCGACCCCGCCCGATGGCGGGGCTGGGAGAAGTTGTTCTGGATGGGCTTGGCGTGCTGGGTGGCCGGGTTCCTATGGCACTGGACACGGCCCCCGTCGATGTGGATTCTCGACGCATTGATCGTCCCCGTGGCCGCCTGCGTCTACGGGATCGGCTTCTGGTCGGTGATCGTGGCAGCCGTCGGGGCTCGCCGTCGGGCGGCGCTGCTGACATTGGTGCCCGCGATCGTCGTCCTCACGCTACTGGTCAACTCGTCGTGGAGGCTTGCGCCGCAGACATGGTTCGCGGTGCATCGGCCGCTGTTCGATCTGGCACTGAAAACTGAACCGGGACAACAGCTATACGGTAATCGGTTGCCGGTGCCGCTGCGGTTCCTCACGGTCACGGGAAGAGTGTCCGATCAACAGGGGGGCCGGTTCTTTCCGCAGTGGCTCGGAATTCCTGACGACGCTGGTGGCTACTTGTACAACCCCGGGCGGTCGCCCGAGGGAGTCGACCTCTACGGGAAGCAGTGCCGGAATCCCGTAGACCTCGGCGCTGGCTGGTGGATGTGCGGAATGGCGGGAATGGGGTCCAGCTGAGGGTCGAATAGCATGCGGCACTGACGTTTTCGGCCCGAGGTGGCCGGGTTGTGCACAGTCTGGGTTTCATCCACAATGTGGGCTTGACGTGGTGTTTCCGTCGGTCCGGCCGCGTAGATTCGAATGCATGTTC
>NZ_JAEMTA010000010.1 GCF_016462545.1 Mycolicibacterium sp.
CTCTGCGCTGGTGGCAGCCGTTCACGCGTCCACTGAGTCGTCGTCTTCGGTCATGCGAACTCCTTGGCCACGTCGGCGACTCTGCGCAGCTGGTCGATGCTCGAGCTCGTCGGGATGAGATGCACCTCGTCGGTGCCAATGGCTTCGAAACCCCGCAGCACGGCGAGGAGATCGTCGTCGTCGCCCGCCCAGCCCGTGGTGGGTGCCATGGCATCGACGAACTCGGCGGGAATCCAGTTCATGTAGCGCCGCAGGTGACGGTGCACCTGCGCGCGCGGTTCTTCGCCCTCACCGATGGCGAACCAGAACGACGTGGCCAGATGGGGTTTGGGCCGGCGCGCATCGCTCCACGCGGCGCGGGCGACGTCGAACAACTCGTTCTGCTTGGCGACGTCGAGGTCGAGCGTCGTCCCCGCCACCCCATCGGCCCAGCCCGCCGCACTTCGCACCGTCTTGGGGCCGATGGTGCCGACCATCAGTGACGGTCCGCCCGCCTGCACCGACCGCGGCCCCACGGGAAGGACGGACTCGGTGATCTTCTCGCCCGCCCAGACCCGCTTCATGATCGCGACACGCTCGGCCATGCCTCGCATCGTCTGGGTCGAGAAGTCGGCGCCCACGGCGTCGTAGTCCTCTTGCCGGCCGCCCACCCCGATGCCGACGGTGAGCCGTCCGCCGCTGAGCATGTCGCCCGTGGCCAAGGCCTTCGCCAGCATGACCGGATCGTGCAATTGCGGGACGATCACCGTCGTCACCAGACGCACCCGGTCGGTCCACGCGGAGACCGCTCCGAGCAACGTCAACGAGTCGGGGTTGTCGAAGGCGATGCGCTCACCCCAGCACAGCGAGCTGAACGGGCCTTCATCGACTGCGCGCGCCCACGCCTTCAGCATCGCGGCGTCGAGGTTGGGTTCCATGACCGGCAGCGTCATTCCGATTCGCACGTCCGGATTCTGGCATGCCCGCGTGAGGCGTCCTGGCAACATGGTCGACATGACGATCAACGCGAGCTCCGTCGAACACGTCCGACTCACGGTCACCGACATCGCGCGATCTCGACGATTCTACGAGTCCGTGTTCGGCTGGCCGGTTGCGTTCGAGGTGCCCGACGGGGCCGACGCCGCCACCCTGGAGCAGTTGTCCTTCTTGTTCGGAGGGGTCATCTACGACATCGGCGAGGCGCTGATCGGGCTGCGTCCCGTCGCGGACGATACGTTCGACGAGAATCGAGTCGGCCTGGACCACCTGTCCCTGCGCGTGTCATCGAAGACCGAGATCGATGCGGCGGCTGCACATCTCGACGAGCTGGGCGTAGAGCACGAACCGGTCAAGGACATCGGGGTCGGCTACATCCTCGAGTTCCGCGACCCGGATCAGATCGCCCTGGAGTTGATGGCGCCGAAGTGACTCAGCGAGTCAAGCCAGCAACCTTCACGAGCTCGGGTCGGCGTAGGACCATCCCGACCCACATCAGCACGCCGAAGTAGACGGCGAACAAGACGGTGCTGAACAGCGGGGCCTCGACCCGCATGTTCGCGGTGACGGCCCCGCCCAGATAGGCCGTGATGCCGAGCGCCCCGAGCACCGCGGTGCGCGGAATCGCGTAGACCAGGACGCACACGGCCAGCACGACGCCCATGACGAGCGCTTGCCCCTCGGGAAATCCGAGCGCTGCCGTGCCCTCCTTGACCTGGGAGATGCCGGCCAGCTTGCCGACTGCATCGAACACCAGAAATGCGCCGACCAGCACGCTGATCACCACACCGATCCTCCAGCCCAGCCGGCCTCGGCCAGCCGTGGATGACGATGGTTGGGATTGGGTGGCTTCGACGTTCATGGCACGCTCCTGTGTCGCGAAAGTGATCTGGTACCGAGGCAGACACCGCTCGAGTGCAGAAATCATCGCGGCTTCGTCGACGACCGTGTCGGCCGGGGGTTATCCCCCAGGGAGTCGTCGGGAAAACGCCATACCCGCACCCGCGTCGACTCCCTAGGTTGAAGGCATGGTGGCAATGACCCTCGACGAACCGCTCTCCCTCAACGACGACGCCGTCCGCTCCCGCCGGGTGGGCGTGGTGCCATCGGCCTCGATGCTGACCGGCGCGGCGATCGGTGTGCTGTGGTTCTGGATCCCACTGGTGATACTGATCATCGGCGTCTCGTCGATTCCCTCGGTCATCGGATTTGCCTTGGCCGCTGTGGTGTTCATCTACCTGATGCGTGGGGTCGAATGGGTGGAGCGCGTCCGCAGTGAGGCGGTCTTCGGCTTCGGCATTCCGGTACCCCTGCGAAAGATGTCGCCGTACAACGGCTTCCAGCGCTGGGCGCATCAACTGTGGCTCGACGTCAGTAGCGCCAGATTCTGGAAGGGCGCTGCGCACCACTATCTGCGCCTGACCTACGACATGCTCGCCGCCGGTCTCGCCCTTGCGCTAACCGTCTTCGCCTTCGCGGGCCCCGCAGTCGCGACGGCGATCGACAACAGTGACGCCGAGGCCGGTCTGTGGTTCGTCTCGCCGCCGCTGGCCTGGCTGTTGGCGCTGGTCGCACTCGTCGCCGCCGTGGCGCTCGTCGTGTTCGGACCCCTCATCGACGCCGTCATCGACCGCTGGTTGCTCCCGCCGTCGGCGACCGCAGCGCTTCAGCACGAGGTGAGCGCCCTGACCGATGCCCGCCGTGGCGCGGTGTCGTCGGCACAGAACGAGCGGCACCGCATCGAGCGCGACCTGCATGACAGCGTGCAACCCCGACTGGTGTCGCTGGCCATGACCATCGGCCTGGCGCAGACCAAGCTCGACACCGACCTTCCGCAGGCCAAGAAGCTCATCGGCGAAGCCCATGACGACGCCAAGAGCGCGCTCGTCGAACTGCGCAACGTCGTCCGCGGCATCGCGCCGACGATCCTTGCCGACCGCGGCCTCGACGCGGCGCTGTCCTCGGTCGTCCAACGGATCGAGACATCGGGTGTCCCAACGTCGTTGAACGTGCACCTGCCGAGGCGACTCCCCGACGAAGTCGAGGCATGCGCGTACTTCGTCGTCGCCGAGGCACTGACCAACGTGGCCAAACACGCCAGCGCAACCCAGGCCGTGGTCACCGTCCGCTTCGAGGAGGACGCGAACGCATTGCACGTCTCGGTGTTCGACGACGGGGTGGGCGGCGCCACCGTGACGGCGGATGACGACGCGACGGGCCTGCGCGGGCTCGGCGAACGGGTCCGGGCGGCACGCGGCACCTTCGAGGTGTCCAGTCCCGCAACGGGTTCGACCATCGTGACGGCGGTGTTGCCATGCGCATCGTGATCGCCGAGGACTCCGCGCTGCTACGTGCGGGTATCGAGCGCATCCTCATCGACGCAGGGCACGACGTCGTGGCGGGCGTGTCCGACGCCACCGACCTCCTGCGCATCGTCAACGAGCTACGACCCGACCTGGCCATCCTGGACGTCCGGATGCCACCCACGTTCACCGACGAGGGCATCCGCGCGGCGGCACTGCTGCGGAGTCAGAACCCCGAATCCCCGGTACTCGTCCTGTCGCACTACGTCGAGGAGCGGTATGCGGCCGACCTGATCGCCTCGGATACCAGGGGTTTCGGCTACCTCCTCAAGGATCGGGTGGCCGACGTGCCGTCGTTCCTCGACGCGGTCGACGTCGTGGGCGCCGGGGGCACCGTGCTCGATCCGGAGGTGGTATCGCAGATCCTCGTCCGCTCGCGGCAGCGATCCACGTTGGACGCCTTGACCCCGCGCGAGCTCGGCGTCCTACAGCTGATGGCAGAGGGCCGGGCGAACTCCGCAATTGCCGGCGCGCTGCACGTCTCGGTCGGTTCGGCCGAGAAGCACATCGCGTCGATCTTCGCGAAGTTGGGACTGGCACCCGACGAGAGCGAGAACCGCCGGGTCCTCGCCGTCCTCCAATACCTCGAATCCTGAATTACCGAAGGGACTTTCGCCATGACCATCATCGCTCCCCCGCCGCCTGCCGCTGCGCCGCCACCACTTTCTCCGGGAGGACGGACCGCCCTGCGGGTGGTCCTCGTCGTCGCGGCGTCCGTGTTGATCGTCGGTTGCGTCCTCGCCCTTGGCGTGACGTCGTGGGGACTCGGCAGCTTGCGCGTCGCCGCCGACGAGAAGGCGCTCCCGTCGAACACGAAGGCGCTGGTGATCGACATCGGTGACGTGCCCGCAGCGGTGCGCATCACCGCCGATCGCGAGGCCCGCGAACCTCGGGTCAGGATGCGACTGCTCAACTCGTCTCGGTCCGGCGACCACAATCTGGTCGTCAGCGATGACGCCGGTACGACCCGGCTGACGGTCGACGGGGCGACGTTGCCCTTCGCCGGCTGGGACGGGTCACCGCTGGGCGACTTCGACAGCGCGGGCGAGATCAACGTCATCCTTCCGCCCGACCAGGCCCGCCGGCTGTCGCTCACGGTGCGGGAACACCGAGGCATGCTGCTGACGCAGACAGACCTCGACCAGATCGTCGTGGACAGCACCGATGGTGACGTGGTGCTGGGCGGCGGCGCGCGGCGCGTCGAGATTCACACGCAGAACGGTGACGTCACGACCCGGGGGTCCGTATCCGTGACCGACTCGTTCGCCGTCGACTCCACCGACGGTGACCTGTCGGTTGACTTCACCGATGCCGCGCCGCATACGGTCGATGTGACGACCACCAACGGCGACGTGGCGATCTCCCTGCCCCAACCGGGCCCCTACCTCGTCAGGGCGGCCGGTGACGCTCCATTGATTCGAGTCCCGCAGACCGACGATGCCGCCCGCGCCGCCGCGACGGTGACCGTTCGCTCCGACACCGGCGACATCGAGGTGCGGAATTCCGGACGCGGCTGATCCACGGAGCATCGATCGGGCGGAGGCGCGCATGGCGACTCCGACTGGCCGACCCCGGTGATCAGACCAGCGACGCCATGATGTCGGCGACGGAACCCTCGGTGGCCTTCTGAAAACCGGTGCCCGCCCAAATGTTCGCGCCGTGCGGGTCACCGGCGCGGACCGACGCCGCCCGCACGGGACTCGTCAAGTAGTGAATCTCGGGGTAGCCCAACGGCGCTTGGTCATCGTGCTCATCGATGAAGCGGTTGCGTAGGCCTCGCGCATAGCGGCCCGAGAAGCAGCGCGTGACAACGGTTTCGGTGAAGTTGGGATCGCGCAGTGCCGCGCGGTGCACCGGGCTGCTTCCCGCCTCGTCAGCCAGGAGGAACGCGGTCCCCAGCTGGGCTGCGGCCGCCCCCGAGACCAAGACGTCGGCGACGTCGGCGGCCGTCATCAGCCCGCCGGCCGCGATCACCGGTACGTCGAGCGCGATCGTCGTCGCGCGCAGTAACTGGCTCAGCGGCTGAGTGGGCGGAAGGGCAGCCGGATCGAGCGTGCCTCGGTGCCCGCCGGCCGCGGGACCCTGCACGGCGACGGCGTCGACGCCGCGGGCGACGGCGGCCTCCGCCTCGGCGAGGGTGGTCACGGTGGCGACGGTCGTGATGCCCGCCGCGCTCAGGCGCACGCAGTCGGCGGCCTCGGGCAGGCCGAAGGTGAACGAGACGACCTCGGGCTTGAGATCCAGCACGACGTCCACCTTCGCTGACCAGTCGTCATCGTCGAAGCGCGCCTCACCGAGTCGGGCGTCGTATCTCTGCGCCTCCACGCTCAGAGCCCGCGCGTACTGCTGGATCGCGTCGGGTCGAGCGACGCTCGAGGACACCAGGAAGAGGTTCGCACCCAAGGGGCCCGTAGTCAGACTGCGGGCCTCGGTAAGGCGTTCGGCGAACACGTCCGCCGTCAGATAGCCGGCGGCCAGGAACCCGAGCCCGCCGGCGCTCGATCCGGCGGCGGCGAGCGCGGGTGTCGTCGGCCCACCGGCCATCGGCGCGACGATCACGGGCTTGTCGAGCGAACGGACGTCGAAGCTCATCCCAGCATCCTGCAAGCTGCGCGCGCCGCGGACAAGGCGGTTCACCGGATGACATGGGTATCGCAAGGAATCGCCGGGAAAGGGGTAAGCGAGGGGCAGCTAGCGGTGGCCGCGTTCCCGTTCCTGCCCCACGTAGTCACCCGCGAGCGCGGCGACGTGTCGCGGGAGGTCGCCCGTCGCGACGTCGGCGAGGCTGGTCTCCTCGAGCACCGAGCGCATGCTGGCGCGCAGCGCCCGCCAGACGTCGGTCAGCGCGGCCGTCGGGCCGGAGTACGGAAGGTCGCCGAGGCCGATGTCGCGGACACTGGCCAGCGGGCCATCGATGCAGCGCAGCACGTCGGCAATGCTGATCTCGGCGGCGCCCCTGGCCAGCGCGTACCCGCCGTCGCGGCCGCGGTGGCTGCGGACCAGCCGGTCGGTGCGTAGATCGGAGAGGATGTCGACCAGGAACTGCGGCGGGATGCCCTGCGCCTTGGCCAGATCGTCGGTCTTGACGAGCACGCCATCGTCGACCGTCGCCAGCTGCACCATGGCCCGGACGGCATACTCCGCCTTGGCCGACATCCGCATGAAGCGAATCATGCCACCGACCTGACTGCAGACCTCGCAGATGTGGTGCACGATCGACACATGACCACCCGCGTCACGTGCTGCCAGATCCCCCTGCGGATCGGCGACACCACCGGCAACCGCACCACGGCTATGTCTGCGATAGAGGCGGCGGCCCGTGACGGCGCGCAGATCGTGGTGTTGCCCGAGCTCGCATCCTCGGGGTACGTGTTCGCCGACCGGGCCGAACTCGAATCGCTCGCCGAGACCCGCGAGGGGCCTGCCATCACCGCGTGGGCGAACCTCGCCGAGGCGTTCGGCCTCACCATCGTCGCCGGGTTTCCGGAAGCCGCGGGCGAGAAGGTCTACAACAGCGCTGCCGTCGTCGATCCGAGCGGGCTGCGCGGGGTCTACCGCAAGGCGCACCTGTGGGACACCGAGAACAACGTCTTCGACCGGGCCGACGACCTGCCCCTGCTCCTCGACACCGCGCACGGTCGCATCGGCGTGATGATCTGCTACGACGTCGAATTCCCCGAGTGGGTGCGCGCGGTTGCGCTCCAGGGCGCAGACCTGCTGTGCGCCCCGGTGAACTGGCCGCTACTGCCCCGACCCGACGGCGAGCGGCCCACCGAGCAGGTACGCGCCCTGGCCGGCGCGGGCATGAACCGGATGCCGCTCGCGGTGTGCGACCGCACCGGCGTCGAGCGTGGCCAGGACTGGGTGGGCGGCAGCGTCATCACCGATGCCGACGGCTACCCGATGGCCATCGCCGAATACTGCACGCCTGGCCTCGTCACCGCCGACGTCGACCTGGCCCAGTCGCGGATCAAGCGGTTCAACGACAACAACGACGTTCACGGCGATCGGCGTACCGACCTCTACCGCCGCACGGCCCTACTGGACTGAGCGCTCGATCAACGCGCGCACCGAATCGGGCAGCTCGATGCCGTCGGTCAGATCGGGCGCAGGCTCGGGCACCCCGTAGGTCACCGTCATCGGCACCACCCCGGCCCAGGCATCCCCCGCCACGTCCTCCTCGGGGTCCTCGGGCCAACCCGCACTGACCTTCAGCGACCAATTGTCCACGCCGATGGGCAATCTCAGCGCCAACGTAGCGGCCAGCTCCTTGCGATTGCTGGGCCGCAACTCGGCGACCCGGCCGGGGATGAACACGTCGGTCAACGTCTCGAGGAGACCCACCTTGTCGGCCTCGGACACCACCTCGAACACCCCGAAGATGGCGGCGCTGCGGTAGCGGAACGACGACTCGAAGCCGCTGCGCGCCACGACGACGCCATCGAGGGTGGTCACCGACACCGCGGCGGTCGCCCCTGCCGCCAGCGCCCTCAGCCACGGTGACCCGGTCGAGCCGTGGATCACCAGGTCGGTACCGATGCGCGCGAACCCCGTCGGAAAGATCACCGGATGGCCGTCGCGGATCAGGGCGACCGTCGCCAGCGGCGTGCTGTCCAGAAGGGCGTCGAGCCCACTGCGGGAGGTGTCCTGTTTCTCGCTGAGCCGGCTGATGCGCGTCGAGGGCTGGGTCATGGGGAACATCATCGGCTGGATCGGGCTGACATGGCGCAGGAATCGCACCACGCCGGGCATTACCCACCCATGACTGACAGCCGGGGCTCGTATTCGAAAGCTTCGTCGCCGAGATCGTCCGCTACGAGATCCTGCAGCGGCAGCGAGGGCGCCGCTGGTTCGTGCAGCGCCTCAGCCGACGCGGTGGCGACGACGGCCCGAGCAACTAGTCACGAAGGTGCACGACGTTGGGCCGGTCCAGGTCAGAGTTTCACCATCGGCAATGGATGTAGGGGCGCTGCACGCAGCCCTCGCCAGAAAGCGCCGACGAGCATGGGGCGAAATCCCTTCGCGGGGTAGTAATCGACCAGGGCGCGATACTCCTCGCGAGCAACGCCCGGAGCGACGATGCCTGCGGTGACGTCCGCCAGGTCGGCGACACGGAACGCCTCGACCAGCGGATTCGCATGACGAGCATGGCGAATGCGGTGGTGCTCCGTGATGAGCGCGGTGACGAGGTCGAGGTGCTGCGAGGCGTCGAAATCAGGCAATGCAGCAGTGGCGCGTCGAGTCGAGGACGGCAGATAGTCCCAGGTGTCATCGAACCAGATCCCGGAATCGTGGAAGAAGGCAGCAACGCCCAGCGCCCCCGCAACGTCAGGCGATATCTCCAGTTGGAGCCCGACTACGCCGATCACGCGGTGCACGTGACCCTGATAGATGGACAGGTCGGAGCCAAAGACCGACGCGTGGGTGGCGAATAGTTCGTCGGCGACGACGTGCGCGCGGACGACGCTGGCATCAGACATGTGAGACTCCTGCGGTTCTCGTCACGGTTCCGGTCAACGCATGGTCGAAGGGCGTCGTTACAGGTGGTAGGCGTATTCTCGGACCTCCCAATCGGTGACGTACTGACTGAACCGTTCGATTTCGTTGCGCTTGTAGGCAACGAACGCCGACACGAATTTCGGACCCAGGAGCTCGACGAGGTCAGCGTCCTCATCCAGCGCGTCGATGGCCTCGGAGAGATCGGTGGGCAACTTCTCGGCCTTGGCGGTGTCGTAGCCATAACCCACCAGCTTTGCCGGCGGCTCGCGTCTGGCGCGGATGCCCAGGTAGGCCGCCGCGAGCAGGCCGGCGATGGCGAGATATGGGTTCGCCGAGGCATCTCCGAGGCGCAGTTCCAAGCGCGACGCGCGACCGCGTTCGGGCGGGATGCGCACCATCGCCGACCGGTTGTCCAAACCCCAATCGATCAACCAGGGGGCAAGGGTGTCGGGCCCGAACCTCTTGTAGGAGTTGATGGTCGGATTGTGCAAGGCGGCCAGTGCTGGCGCGTGGGCCAACACGCCTGCGATGGCGAAGCGTCCGATCTCGGAGAGACCGTCCTCGCCCAACGGGTCGTCGAACAGTGGCTTGCCGTCCCGGCTCCAGGTCGAGAAGTGAAGGTGAAAGCCCGATCCGCCTTCGTCGTTGAATGGCTTTGCCATAAACGTAGCCCGCTTGCCCTGTCGACGAGCGAGTTCCTTGATGGCGGACTTGAATTGGAACGCACGGTCGGCGGCGGTCATAGCTTCGGAGTGCCACAGGTTGATCTCGAACTGACCGCTGGAGAACTCGTGATTGGCGGCGACGACGTCGAGGCCGTACTTGCCAAGCATCCGTAGTGCGTCGAGCAACGTGTTCTCGGGGTCGCCGCGTAGCCCGGCGACGTACACGTTGCCGGGCGCCTCGCCGTACCGCTGCCACTTACCGACGTCGGCCAAGTTCGGGTCGAGCAGGTAGAACTCGAGTTCCGGCCCGATGAAGGGGTTCATGTCGAGTTCAGCGAACTTGTCGACGACCCGCCGCAGCACCGTGCGGGGACTTTCCTCGGAGCGGCTGCCGTCGGGGTTGTAGAGGTCGGCGATGACACTGGCCACACCAGGCTCCCAAGGAACCGACCGGAACGTGTCGAGGTCGGGAAAGGCGACGATGTCTGGGAGCCCCTCGCTCAGACCACCTTCCATGTCCACCACGTCGCCCATCGGCGTGGTGCCGTAGACCGAACGACAAAATGCCACACCGTCCCCCACGGTCCGCGGAAAGTGCTGCACGAGCAGGTCCCGTCCCCGCTCACTGCCGATCAGGTCGGAGAAGGTCAGGCGGATGACGTCGATACCGTCTGCGGTGAGCCGACTCGCCGCCTCCTCAAGTCCTGATTCGTCGAAATGGCCCACGCTGATTTCCTCCTGAGTCGTACGATCACCGTTGATTTCGGCTCCGCGCTGGGTGTTTGTCAGGATGGTGCGGAGTCGCCGCCGCGCCCAACGAGGGCGTAGACGTTTGGCCGGCTCCGCTTCAGTACCAGCCCATAAATCAGCCCGACGACCGCCGACGCGACGATCAAGCCTGGCAGGATCCAGTTGAGCGGGTCCCCCGTGGTGGTTCCGACCAACGCGTCGAAGTTGTTGACCGCCAAGCCGAAGACGATGAACAGCGCGATGGAGGCGACCACCGCGGCGATCTCATGCGACACCGTCGACTCGGTGACATTGCTGTGCCGGCGGAGGTAGACGACGACGGCGACCGAGGACAGTGCCATCAGGAAGATAACCCCGAGGGCGCCCACGTTGGTCAGCCAGGCGAACAGGCTGAGCACCGGGTCCTTGCCGAGAATTGCGAAGACGCCGATCAACACCACTGCGATCGCCGTCTGCGTGAGGGATCCCGCGGCCGGGGCGCCCTTCGTGTTCACCCGGGCCAACTGGTTGGGCAGCACCCTTTCGCGCCCCAGAGAGAAGAAGTACCGCGCAACGGCGTTGTGGAAGGAGAGAAGCGCCGCGAACAGGCTCGTCACGAACAGGACGGTGGCGATGTCGGCGAACCACTTGCCGACGTTCTGCTCGGCGTAGACGAAGAGCAGCCCCGCGGTGAGTTCCTGTGACTTGCCGATGATCTGACTCTTGCCGACCGCCATCACGGTCGCCCACGCCGACAAGGCGTAGAACACGCCGATGATGATCACGGCGGTGTAGGTGGCGCGGGCCACGGTGCGCTGAGGGTTCTTGCACTCCTCCCCGTAGATCGCGGCGGACTCGAAGCCGACGAAGGACGCCGTGACGAAACACAGCGCGGCGCCGAGAGCACCACCCCCGAGCGCGGCCGGCAGGAACGGCTCCACGCTGAGCCCTTCGGCGGGTTTGACCACGCCGGCGATGTCGAAGACCACGACGACGACGGACTCGAGGATGAGGAACAGCGCGAGCACGCGGGCGTTCAAGTCGACCTGCAGCTGTCCCAGAATCGCGATGATGGCGACGGTGACCAGAGCGCAAATCCACCACGACGCGTGGACACCGAGAAACTGTTCCAACGCCGCCGAGGCAGCGAAGCCGTAGAGACCAAAGATTCCCACCTGCATCGCGTTATAGGCAACGAGGGCAACGAGTGCCGCGGCCACACCCCAGGCCTGGCCAAGTCCCTTGCTGACGTAGGTGTAGAACGCTCCAGAGTTGGCCACGTGCCTACTCATTGCGGCATATCCGACCGCGAAGACGACCAAGATGACGGCGATGACGACGTAGACCAGTGGGATGCCAACGAGATTGGTGACCGCGAAACTGGTGGGCACGCCGCCTGCGACGACGGTCAATGGCGCGGACGCGGCGACGACGAAGAACACGATGTCGGCGACACCGAGAGAGCGGCGCCCGAGGGTCGCCGCCTCTGTCTGGTCGGCTGCGCCGTGAGTTCCATCGCTGGTGACAGACATCGCACTCTCCAATGTGGCGGGCGGCTTACCCCGGGGCTGACCACCAGGTAATTGGATCGTACGGCTCCAAACGATCGTGTCAAGACTTTCGAGGAACTCAGATGGCCGCGAGACGTGCGGGGCCCCGGCGCGTACGCCTTTCGGACGCTAACGACCTGCGATTACCATCGGTGCATGCCGGATCAACGTACGCTCGCCGAAACCGAGTCGGCGATGAATCGCCACATCGCAGGGCTCGAATTGGACTTCGCTGCGGCACAGACGGTCTCGACCATCTATCGCGCTGCCAACGCCGTACGTGGCCACATCACCAACACCGTGCTGCGCCAGTACGACCTCACGTGGAGCGGCTTCGTCGTACTGTGGGTCGTCTGGATTTGGGACGGGATGGAAACCCGGCACGTCGCCGAGAGCGCGGCCATCTCCAAGGCGACACTGACCGGGGTGGTGAAGACGCTGGAGGCCCGCAACTGGATCACTCGTAAGACTCTTCCCGCCGACCGTCGACTCGTTCAGCTACGCCTGACCCAGTCCGGCATCGACCTCATGGTCGAGCTGTACCCGAAGTTCAACGCCGCGGAGTCCTCAGTGGTGCGACAGTTGTCGACCAAGTCCAAGGCCAGCCTGGCGCGGGATCTCAGGACCATCGTCCGTACCGTCGAAGGCGACGATGTTGCCACAGACGTCTTGGGCGGCTGAGGCTTCATCAACGCGCCGCATCGATGAAGGCGCGAAAGATACTGGCCTGCAAGGGGTCCCTGTCTGCCGAATCCTCGGGGTGCCATTGGATACCGAGATACCACCCGTCGTGGTCGTCGATCGTGACGGCCTCGATGGTGCCGTCCGATGCATGCGCGGCAACCCGCAGCCCACGACCGAGCACGTTGAGGCACTGGTGGTGGTGGCACGAGATGGTCAGTCGGTCGCCATCGACGACCTCATGGAGTGGGGACTCAGCATCGAGGTAGATGTCATGGACCAAATGACGGTGGTCGCGGCCGACGGTCTCGGTCATGTCCTGCACCAGACTGCCGCCACGCGCAACGTTCACCACTTGACTTCCACGGCAAATCGCCAGTAGCGGGAGGTGATCGCGCAGCGCCCAACGGGCCAGCGCAAGGTCGAACGCGTCCTGTTCCTCGTCGACGTCATACAGCGAGGCGTGCGGATGCTGGCCGGACCACCGAGCGGACACGTCGCCGCCACCGGGCAGCAGGATTGCGTCGGCCATCGCGAAACGTTCGGCTACGGCGTCGACCAAGGCGTCGTCGACCTCCGCGCCCGGCGCATCGGGGTGGACCATCACCGGCTCACCGCCGGACGCCCATACGCTGGACACCAGTTTAGCCGCCGTCACTTCCGCCGCGGACCGCAGAGCGCTGGCGCTGGCAGAGAACCGAGCCGGGACGACGACGACCGGCCGGCGCCGACCAGTTGGTGTGACCATTTCGCTCAATGGGTGTTGGAGAGATCCGGTTTGCGGATGCCGCGGAACTCCCAGTCGCCACCCTGCGCGGTCGATAGCACTTCCTCACTCTCGGTGGGTTGCGCGCCCACATCAGTGCGAATGGGCGTGGGTCCCTCGACGATGTGATTTCGCAGCGTGCCCAGGCCCTCCACCATCACCTCGACGATGTCTCCGGGATAGACCGTGCGGGAGATCGCCGGTGTTCCCGACAGCAGGACGTCACCGGGCTGAAGGGTGATGACCCGGGCGACGTCGGCGACGAGATAGTGCATGTCCCATTCCATTTCGTCGGTATTGCCATCCTGTCTGACTTCGCCGTTGACCAAGGTGCGGATCTGCTTGTGCCGGAAGTCCCAACCCTCGACCAGCCCAGGGCCGATGGGGCACAGCGTATCGGCGCCCTTCACCCGAAGCATCGACCCAGAGTCGGTGTCGCGGAAGTCGTGCAGCCCATAGTCGTTGGCGACGGTGTAGCCGCGGATGAAGTCGCCCGCCTCCGCTGGAGAGATGTTGCGCGCCGTGCGGCCGATGACGATCGCCACCTCGCCCTCGTAGTTCAGCCACTTGCAGCCCATCGGTCGCACCACGGCGGATCCGTGCGCGTTCAGCGCAGACACAGGCTTGTGGAAGTACGTGGGCGCCGGCGGCAAACGCGTCAGCATCTCCTTCACACGCGACGAGTAGTTCAAGTGCACGCACACGATCTTGGTGGGCGTCACCGGCGGTAGGTGCTGCGCATCGTCCACGCCCACCTGCCTGCCGTCGCCGGTCACCAGGGCGTCACCGTGGCGCACGACGTCAACGACGTTGCCGTCCAACAGGATCCGGCGGGTCTCGCGGAGAGTCATCATGTTCCTTCGTGTGAGTTGAGATTCAGCCGGCCGCGGGAAGTTCCGGACCGGCACTTTGCCGGGCGACGTCCGCGTCCTTCGGCGTCGCGCGCGGTGGCGGGAAACCGGCCTCGGGCCGGTCGAACCACAGGTGCACCTGGCCGGTTCCGATGGAGTTCTCGTAGTCGCCGAACTGGCGCGAGGGTGCCCGGCAGTCGCCCTCGCCGAGAGCGCCAATCATCATCAGGTAGTGACCGAATCTTGCCTCGGGCTTGAATCGGTAGAACTCCGGCATGGTCTCGATGACCCGGGCATGGTCCCCGTCGCCAAACCACGCCAGCCGCTCGAAGTCGGCGGCCGCGGCCTCGTGGGTGAAGATGTGTTCCACGCCCGCTGCCTCGTGGTCGCGTAGCTTGCGCAGTGGCCAGAACGTGTGCGACAGGGCGCCCGACGCAATCAGCACGACCTTGCGGTCGGACTCCAGGATGGCCTCACCGAGGGCGCGGCCCAGTCGCAGATTGTCCTCGGTGTCCGCGGTCTGACACACGCCTATCGAGATCCATCGCTTGTCCGGCAACCCCTGACCGAGAAATTCCCAGACGTTCGTGGTTGCGTAGAAGATGGGCAGGTGGTCGTCCTCGATTGCGGTGATCCAGGTGCTGTGCTTGCGGGCCTTCCCGGCGATCAGGTGCGCCAGCTCGGGGTCGCCGGCGAAGTCGTACGGCCGCTGCGACATTCCCCTTGGCAGTTCTTCGGAGGTGAACAGTCCCCGTCGTCGCGCGTGTGCGGTAACCACGAATTCGACCGTCGTCGCCCAATGCGAGTCCAAGACCACGACCGTGTCATAGTCGAGAGTCTCGAAGACCTCGCGACGCAGACGATGAAGTGCCGCCGGGAGGCTGCTGTCCTGGCCGTTGTTCAGTTCGCGACGGGTCTCCTCCGGGAGAACGATCGTTGGCACATGCGCGATCAGAGCCGCGCCTACCACCTCACCCATGGCCATTCCTCACTGTTCGGTGTTCCACCCGCCAGGGGCGAAGACGGTGTTCTTGATGTCGCTGTAGAAGTCGAAGGACCACATGCCGCCCTCCCGCCCGATTCCGGACTTGCCGTTGCCACCGAATGGCGCGCCGAGGTCACGCACGAAGAAGCAGTTGACCCATACGGTTCCGGCATCGAGCGCCAGGCTGACCCGTTCCGCGCGTACGGGATCGCCGGTGGCCAGCGTCGCAGCCAGACCGAACCGCGTGTCGTTGGCCAGTGCGACGCCTTGTTCCTCGGTGGTGAACGTCTGCACGGTCAGCACCGGTCCGAAGACCTCTTCGGTGAGGATCTCGCTGCCCTCGGCGGCGTCGACCAGGATCGTCGGCGCATAGAACAGCCCGCCGAGTTGCTCGTTGGGTCCGCCGCCGAGAACGGCACGCGCGCCCGCTTCCTTCGCCCTGGTCACGAAACCGGTTACCTTCTCGAAGTGGGGACGGCTGATCAGTGCGCTGACGTCGGTCGCCTCGTCGCGCGGATCACCCTGGACCAGGCGCGCCGCCTTGGTGCGGACCCGTTCGACGAATTCGTTGGCGACTTTGTCCTGCACCAGGATCCGAAATGCGCCGAGACACACCTGCCCCGCGTTGTCGAACTGCTCGACGGCCAGGTTCACCGCCAGGTCGAGGTCGGCGTCGTCGAAGACCAGCAGCGGTGATTTGCCGCCAAGCTCGAACGACAGTGGAACGATGTTCTTTGCCGCCGCCGCGGCGATGACGCCGGCGGTCGGCACCGAACCGGTGAACGAAAGCCGACGGATGCCATCGTGGCGGGTGAGCGCCGCGCCGGCGTCGCGGCCGCTGCCTTGAACGACGTTGAACACGCCGTCGGGCAGCCCGGCTTCCTTCGTGATGTCTGCCAACAGGGATGCGGTCAGCGGCGCCCATTCGGGCGGCTTCAACACCACCGTGTTCCCCGCCGCCAGCGCCGGGCCAATTCGCCAGGTGGCCAACATGAGCGGCGCGTTCCACGGCGTGATGACGGCGGTCACGCCGGCCGGGTGATGGGTGATTCGCTCTCGGTGGCCCTTGATCTCGGCGTCGGGATGGTCGAGCTTCGACAGGTAGTCGGCGAAGTAGCGGAAGTTCATCCCCACCCGCGGCATGACACCGCGCCGATGCGAACGGAGCAACGAGCCGTTGTCTCGGGTCTCCACCCGGGCCAAGTCCTCCGCCCGGTCATCGACGCCGTCGGCCACCGCGTGCAGCACCTCGGCGCGCTCGGCGCGAGAGAGCGCCGCCCACGACGGAAATGCGCTCTGCGCCGCGGAAACGGCGGCATTTATTTCGTCCACACCACCGGCGTGCACCTTGGCTATGACGGTCTCGTCGATCGGCGAGACGTCGTCGAACGTCGTCGCCGAAGCGACCCGCTCGCCACCGATCCAATGCCTGGTGTCGACGAACACGTCCTCCACGGAAGCCATCTCCGAAACCTGTTGCGGCGTAGAGCTCATCGATCCGCCCCGGCGACGGCGCCCCGCGGAGTCAGCGTGGCCAGCGAGCGACCGCCGTTCCAGACGACACCCACCTGTCGGTAGTAGCCGCCGATGATCTCGTCGATGGTCAGCCGGGAGAGTTCTTCGGTCGGCGAGTCGAACAGTCGGAGCTCGACGTCACCGGACCAGGGCGGTCCACCCTCGAATTCGCTTGCGCCGGATTCGATGAGCTCGGCGTAGGCATCTGGGGCGTCGGCCTCGATCCCTGGGAAGAGGCGGTGATGGGCCATCTTGTGCGCGTTGACGAAACCGTTGGTGTCCGACTCCTCGCGCAGCGTGAGAACGGCCTCGGCCAATCGGCGATCGCCGGCGGCCAGCGTGGCTCCGAAGACGCCGCCGGGGCCGATCTGCGGCGCGCCTTGGCTAAACGGGTGCGGACGGGTCTGCCACATCGAGCCGAGCTTCTTCGGGTAGCCCTGGTGGATTCCGCGGCCGATCGCAAAGTCCTTGTCCACCCAGATGTAGACACAGCGCGAGAAGGTTTGCCCCTCGAATGCACAACGGACCACCACGAATGCTTCCTTGTACTGCGCACGCACCGGGTCCAGGAGTTCCTCCCGGCTGCTCGAACAGGATTGCCAGTCGGCCCAGATGAGTGCCACGGCACCAGGGTCGTCCACCGCGAGTTCAAGGGGTGCAGGCAGCAGCTCGGCGACCCGCGCGGGATCCGTCCGGTACTCGACGGTGAGCAGGTCGCCGGAGTAGAACCACGGTGGCGACGGGATGATCGATGACCGGCCGCCCGCCGTCCGGGGGTAGAAGAACCCCTTCATCTCGGACATGCGAATCCCCAATCTTGGCTCGACGGACGTTGGTCGTTTGGGTCCGTACGATAGCGAATTCCGCATCGATTGCCTAGCCCTTGCGCAAGCCGCTGGACCTGATTATTGTTTGGACCCGAACGATTGGAGTCCGCCGTGCCCCAGCCCACGCCCGTCCCGTTGGCAGAAGTCGATCTTTCCAACCTCGATGCCTTCGCGCGCAACGAGGCATGGGGGATGTTCGACACCTTGCGCCGCGAGGACCCCGTGCACTGGAACGAGGAGCGGGACATGGGCTCCGGCTTCTGGGCGGTGACGTCGTACGAGGACGTGTGCACCGTCGACCGGGATGCCGAGACGTTCACCTCCACCGATTTCGTCAACCTCGAGGAGGTCGACGAAGATCTGAGAGACGTGCGTCGGTCCATGCTCGAGACCGATGGGCCCCGCCACCGCGCGTTGCGCAAGCTCATTCAGCGGGAGTTCAGTGCAGGCAACCTGGTCCGCAATTACGAGGAGTTCCTGCGCGGGCTCACAAAGCAGACCGTCGACGAGGCGTTGAAGGGCAACGAGTTCGACTTCGTGGAGAAGGTCTCGGCGGACTTTCCGATCCAGGTATTGGCACGGTTGCTCGACGTGCCAGCAAGCGACACCGGTCAGCTGATCGACTGGGGCAACCAAATGGTGGGCAACACTGATCCGGACTATACGGACTACCTGCTCACCGACGCCGACAGTGACAAGTACAAGCAGTACCCGTTCCGAACACCCATCTCCTTGGACGTCTTCGAGTACGGTCGCGAGCTTGCTCGCAAACGCAAGGGCGGTGACGGCAAGGATCTGGTGAGCGTGCTGGTGAACAAGGAACCCGAGGACGGTCAGCCCCTGTCCGACAGCGACTTCGACAATTACTTCCTGTTGCTGGTGATAGCCGGCAACGAGACGACCCGCCACGCCATTAGCCAGTCGATGCTCGCCCTGATCGAGCACCAGGACCAGCTCCGGAAACTGCAGGACGACCCCAGCCTCATCCAGCCGGCGGTCGAGGAGATGCTGCGCTGGGCGTCACCGGTCTATCACTTCCGCCGCACCGCGACCCGCGACGTCCAAATGGGCAGCAAGCAGATCAAGCAGGGCGACAAGGTCGTCATGTGGTTCGCATCGGGCAACCGGGACGAGACGGTGTTCGACGATCCGTATCGGTTCGACGTCACCCGCAGGGACGTCTCGCACGTGACATTCGGCAGGGGAAGCCCCCACCTCTGCCTGGGAAACATGCTGGCCCGCATGGAGATTCGGCTCATGTTCGAAGAGCTTCTGCCACGGCTGAAGTCGATCGAACTCGCCGGCGAGGTGACTCGGGTGCGCAGCAATTTCGTCAACGGCATCAAGCGTTTTCCCGTGGCCGTCACGCCTGCCTGAGCATCCTCCTCGGCCGAGTGATGCCGGGGCGAGTAAGTGTGCATGACCACGAGCCTGATGATTGGGCCGACAGCAGCGTGAGGGGCAATGAGATGGCAGCGGCCACGCAGACCATCGTGCGGGAGCACGAAGCCGAGTTGTTGGTTCAGAAGGCGGAATTGGTCGCCGAAGACGTCGTCGCACTCACCTTGGTCAGCCCCACGGGCGGAGTGCTGCCCACGTGGTCTCCCGGCGCTCACATCGATCTGGTGCTCGCCGACGGTCTCGTTCGACAGTACTCGTTGTGCAGCGCTCCCGGAGACGACAGCGCCTGGCGCGTCGGAGTGCTGCGCACCCCAGACAGCCGCGGTGGTTCGCGCCGGGTGCACGAAACGTTGACCGAAGGCGCCTCGGTGACGATCCGCGGTCCGCGCAACCACTTCCCGTTGGCGCCCGCCGCGAGCTACCTCTTCATCGCGGGCGGCATCGGCATCACCCCGATGTTGCCGATGATCGCTCATGCCGAAGCCACCGGTGCCACATGGCGCTTGCTGTATGGCGGCCGACGCCGGGCGTCGATGGCGTTCCTGCCCGAACTGGTCCTGTACGGCGACCGGGTGACCATCGTTCCCGAGGATGAGGTCGGCTTCCTCGATCTCGACGAGGCGTTGGGCACTCCGCAGGGGGGTACGTTGGTGTACTGCTGCGGCCCCGAGGGCTTGCTCGCCGCAGTCGAAAACCGTTGTAAGACATGGCCTGCTGGCAGTCTGCACCTGGAGAGATTTGCCGCGAAGCCGCAGGACCCGTCTGACGTCGCCGCCGAGGGTTTCGAGCTCGTGCTGCAACAGACCGGGGTCACCGTCACGGTGGCCCCCGATGTCAGCGTCTTCGACGCGGCACTCGAGGCCGGTGCCAACGTCCTCGGTTCCTGCATGGCGGGTGTGTGCGGCACGTGCGAGACCGAGGTCGTCGAAGGTGATGTCGACCATCGCGATTCGGTGCTCAACGAGGAGGAGCGGGCAGCCAACGAATTCATGATGATCTGCGTGTCGCGCTGCAAGTCCGCGCGGCTCGTGCTCGACATCTAGCCGCGCCTGCCCCACACGCAGTCGAAGCACCGGACACTGGACGGAAGGAACCCGATGAGCCGCACCTCTGCCAGCCTTCGGCGCCGCGGTACGAGTTACCCAGTCAACACCTGGTACGCGATAGCCACCCGAGACGAGATCGGCCGTCAACCGCTGGCGCGGCGGGTGCTGGACACACCCGTCGTGCTGTACCGCACCCAGGATGGCAGGGTGGTGGCACTGGAGGATCGTGATGCGCACCGGCCCTACCCCTTGAGTCTTGGAACGGTCGACGGTGACACGATCGTCTCCGGGTATTCGGGGTTCGCGTATTCCCCCACTGGCGCGTGTGTCCACGTGCCGACCCAACCCCACGTGCCGATCGGCGCGGGGGTCAAGGCCTTTCCCGTCCTCGAACAGGACGGTCTCATATGGATCTGGCTTGGCGCCGCGGCGCTGGCGCACCGGCGGAACCCACCGCATACGGCGTGGCTCGCCGGGGACGGTTGGGTGACGCTGGGCGACGAATGGGAAACTCAGGCCAACTTGCTACTGCTACACGATAACTTCGCCGACATCACCCACGTGCCCGTCGTGGACCCGTTCATCGCCCCGCCGGCGCTCGCCGGGGTACCGCCCGCCCTCGAGGTCGAGGTCAGTGAGAACGCGGTGGCGTTCAGCCGCAACTATCCGCCCGCACGACTCACCGGGTGGCACGCCGAGGTGTTGGGGTTGTCCTCGGACACCGAGCATGCCCAACGCGAGGAGGGTGGTTTCGTCACCCCTGGCCTGTGGGCGAACGCATGGCATGTCTACGTCGACGGCGACGACGCCCGCACGTTTCGCTTCACCCACGCAGTCACCCCGGTGTCGTCCTCGCGCACCCGGCACGTGTGGCGCGTCAGCCGAAACTTCGCGCCCAACGCCGAGGTCTCTGCGCGGCTGCTCCCAATCTTCACCGCGTACTACCGGCGGGTCCAGCAGATCCTGGAGACCATGCAGCACGTCATCGACGTCGACGGCCCCCGCGACGAAGTGAGCGTCAATTCCGATGCCGCAGCATTGCAGGTTCGCCGCGTCGTCAACCGGATGATCGCCGAGGAACGCTTGGCCTAGCCGGCTTCCTCGCCGAAGGGGAAGGAGCGCGAAGGGTTTGGGCGAACCACCCGCTCGGAGCGTTTCTTCTTCCTTGGCGCCGTGCACCTCGCTCGCGGCGCCGGTGAGCGTCAGTCCGGAACGTCAGAGCCGCCAGGCACCACGACGGCGAACAGGTCCGCCATGCCCGCCAGACTCGCCGACTGCATCACCGCCGCGGACACGGGGTCGCCGCTCACCCCGGGCAGGGCCCGGGTCGCGGTCGCGCTGGCCACGACCGTCGGGGCGTAGCCGTGGTTGAAGGCACCGCGGGCGGTCGAGTTCACGCACATGTGCGTCATGAAGCCCGCGATCACCAGATTGCCCGCATCGACCGCCTTCAACCTCTCGTCGAAGTCGGTCTCCACGAAGGAGTTCGGGTACTGCTTCACCACCACGGTCTCGCCGTCCCTGGGGGCGACGCGGGTGACGATGGCGCCACTCTCCCCCTCGATGTCGTAGAGCGAACCGGGTCCGTCGGAGTGCTGGACGTGGATGATCGGGATGCCCGCCGACCGCGCCCGCTCGAGCAGTGCTGCGGCCTCGTCGAGGGCCGCCTGGACGCCCTCGAGTTCCATGACGCCGTGCGTGTAGGTGTTCTGGCAGTCGATCAGGACGAGTGTCGACTCGGCCAGGGGCGCCGGCGTCAGGGGCAGTTCGGACAGTGCGCGCAGTGTCGGGTTGCTCATGACCTCAGGCTAGGCGTCTCAGGCTGCTGCGATCGCCGTACCCGCGAAGACGCTCGGTCGTGCCGGCAGCGCCAGTCCGGTCAGCGGAGCCAGCGTGACGGCCGGTCGCGACACCCGCCACCGTTCGCAACCGTCGCGCAGCGCATCGTCGACGGCGTGCGCGACGGAGGTGAGTCGAGGCGTCTCACCGTTCAACCAGGTCTCGGTCGATCCGCCGCTGAGCATGATCCGGGTGATCGGCGAGCCGCAGGTCTTGAGCAGCGCAGTCCTGCACAGCAGGCGCTCCGCGGCCGACGCCCATTCCACTGTGCCGCCGGAATCGTCGACGTCGGTGTGCAGTCCGACGACCTTCAACCGACGATCACCGAGCACCAGCGGTGCGCGCCAGTCGAGGTAGACGTACTTCGTGCGTTGCGCGCATTCGGCCAGACCCGAGATCTGGCGAGCCGTGCCGATGATGAATCGATTGACGCCGAGGTTGACCGCTCGTCGGATGGGATCGGTGGCCGGACCGCAGCGGAACACCACCTGCGTGGGCCGGACGCCGCTGCAGTGCAACATCTCCAGTTCGTCGTCACCGTCGACGATCACCGTCACACCCCGCGTCCGGACCCAGGCGGTCACGGCGCGATCCTGTAGCGCGGCGGCGGGCAGACCGTATCCGGCGCTCGACAGCACACTTCGCACGACGTGAACCGAGTCGTGTAGTCGTGGTTCGGAATCCGACGAATCAGTAGCAGGTGTCATGCATTCAGATCTACGCCGCGCGGAGCGCCGCGGAATTACTCCATACGAGCCTCTGACGTCGCCCGTACGAACACTTACGCAATCTTGATCTGCGCCCTACGCCCGGGTCGTGACCGCCAGCACGGCGTCGGCAAGCTCGGGACGGCAGACGATCAGGTCGGGAAGCAGGACGTCGGCCTGGTTGTACCGCAGTGGCGAACCGTCGAGACGCGACGTGAAGAGCCCCGCCGCGCGGGCCACCGCGACGGGCGCGGCCGAGTCCCACTCGTATTGACCACCGGCATGGACGTACGCGTCCGCCGCGCCCTGTACGACGGCGGCGACCTTGGCTCCCGCGGAACCCATTTCGACCAGCGTGCCGTTCAGCGCCTCGCGGACGGCCAGTGCGACCGCCGGGGGGCGGGTACGGGAGACGATGATGCGTGGCGCGGCGGGTCCGGCCGGCGGCGGGGGGACGTCCGGCGTCGCAAGCGTGACACCCTGGGCGGGCAGCGCGACGGCGCCCGCGACCAGTTCGCCGGACTGCCATAGCGCGACGTGCACGGCCCAGTCCGTGCGGCCGAGTTCGGAGAACTCCCGAGTGCCGTCGAGCGGGTCGACGATCCAGACACGGTCCGCCGTCAACCGCGTGTCGTCGGCACGTTCCTGCGCGGTGGCCTCCTCGGACAGCACCGCGTCACCTGGCCGTTCACCGGCAAGCGCCTGCATCAGGTACGCGTGAGCGCGCTTGTCGCCGGCGTCCTTTCGCTCGGCAGCGGTGGCTTCGGCGAGTTCGATGCGCACACCGAGGAGGAGTTCACCGGCCTCGGTGGCGAGTCGGGCGGCCAGTTCGTGATCGCTCATCGAGAAGAGATCATATCGATGACGCGCTGGGCCAGGTCGTCCACCGACTGGTCCGGCGTCAACCGCAGGTCCGGGTTCTTCGGCCGCTGATACGGACTGTCGATCCCGGTGAAGTGCGTGATCTCCCCCGCTCGCGCCTTGGCGTAGAGGCCCTTGGGATCTCGACGCTCGCAGTCCTCCAGCGGGGTATCGCAGAATACCTCGAAGAAGTCGTAGCCCTGGTCGGTGTGGACCTTGCGGGCCAGCGCGCGGTGCTCCTCCAGGGGGCTGATGGCGGGCACCAGCACGATCTGTCCGGAGTCGGCGAGCAGCGTCGCGATGTGTGCCAGCCTGCGTAGGTTCTCGGCACGGTCGGCCATCGTGAAGCCGAGGTCGGCGTTGAGCCCGTGACGCAGGTTGTCGCCGTCGAGAACGTATGCCGGACGGCCGCTTTCGAGCAGCTTCTGCTCGACCAGCATGGCGACCGACGACTTGCCCGAGCCCGAGAGTCCGGTGAACCACACCGTGCTGCCGCGCGACAGCCGATCCTCCGCGGTGACGAGGTTCTGGTGCCGCACCGCATTCGGGGTGGCGGCCCGCGTCGCGGCGGGAGTGGTGTCGCGAACCATGCCCGCGGCGACGGTGCCGTTGGTGTCTGGGTCGATCAGGATGAAGGATCCGATGGCGGCGTTGCGGGAGTACTCGTCGAGCAGCAGCGGCACCTGCGTGCGCAGGGTGACGCGGCCAAGTTCGTTGATCTTCAACGCCGTTGCGCTCTTGTCGCGGTGCAGCGTGTTGACGTCGAGCCGGTAGTCCAGTCCCGTCACCCTGGCGCGGGTCGTGCGCGTGGTGTGCTTGATGACGTAGTCGCGACCGGGTTCGAGCGCCGCGTCGTCGGACATCCAACACACCGTCGCGTCGAAGTCCTGCGTGACGTGAGGCTGGTTGTTGGGTCGCGCGATCATGTCGCCACGCGAGATGTCGATGTCGTCGGCAAGGCTGATCGACACCGCCATCGAGGCGAACGCTTCGGTGAGAGGTCCTGCGGGACCTTCGATCTCGGTGATGCGGCTGGTCTTGCCGGCCGGGAGCACGACGACCTCGTCACCGGGGCGCATCACGCCGCTGGCGATGGTGCCCGCATAGCTGCGGTGGTCGGCGTGTTCGTGGGTCTGCGGGCGGATCACGTACTGCACGGGGAAGCGGACGTCGACCAGGTTGCGGTCGCCGGCGATGTACACCTCTTCGAGGTGGCTCAACAGCGCCGGACCCTCGTACCACGGCGACGCATCGGACTTGGTGACCACGTTGTCGCCGTTGAGAGCCGACAGCGGAATGGTCGTGACGTCCTGCACGTCGAGTCGCGCAGCGAACTCGTGGAAGTCGTCGCGGATCTTCTCGAACCGCTCCTGGCTCCAGTCGACGAGGTCCATCTTGTTGACTGCCAGCACGATGTGCTGGATGCCCAGCAGCGACGCCAGGAACGCGTGCCGTCGCGACTGTTCGAGCAGCCCGTGGCGCGCGTCGACCAGGACGATCACCAGCTGCGCCGTCGAGGCGCCCGTCACCATGTTCCGCGTGTACTGCACGTGACCCGGAGTGTCGGCGATGATGAATTTCCGCTTGGCCGTGGCGAAGTAGCGGTAGGCGACGTCGATCGTGATGCCCTGCTCACGCTCGGCCCGTAGACCGTCGGTCACCAGGGCGAGGTCGGTGTAGTCGTGCCCGCGTTCCTTGGAGGTGCGCTCCACCGACGCCAGCTGGTCCTCCATGACGGCCTTGGAGTCGAACAGCAGCCGCCCGATGAGGGTGGACTTGCCGTCGTCGACCGATCCCGCGGTGGCGAGCCTCAGTAGCGTTGCCATCAGAAATACCCCTCCCGCTTGCGGTCTTCCATGCCTGCTTCCGAGATTCTGTCGTCGGCACGGGTGGCGCCGCGTTCGGTCAACCGGGAGACCGCGGTCTCGGCGATCACCTCCGAGACCGTGCGCGCGGTCGACTCGACACAACCGGTGCACGTGACGTCACCGACGGTGCGGAATCGCACGACCTTGTCGATGACCTTCTCGTCCTTGCGCGGCTGCAGGTACTTGTGGACGGCGAGCAGCATGCCGTCCCGCTCGAAGACCTGACGCTCGTGCGCGTAGTAGATCGAGGGCAGCGTGATCTTCTCGGCCCCGATGTAGGACCAGATGTCGAACTCGGTCCAGTTGGAGATCGGGAACGCCCGGATGTGCTCACCCTTGTGGTGGCGCCCGTTGTAGAGGTTCCACAGCTCGGGGCGTTGCGCCTTGGGGTCCCACTGGCCGAACTCGTCGCGGAAGCTGAACACCCGCTCCTTGGCGCGGGCCTTCTCCTCGTCGCGGCGGGCTCCACCGAAGGCGGCGTCGAATTTGTTCTCGCGCAGGGCGCGCAGGAGGGTGAAGGTCTGCATCGGGTTGCGCGACGGAATGGTCTCCACGACGCGGCCTGCGTCGATGTCGTCCTGGACCTTCGCAACGATGAGCCGGACACCGCTCTGGGCGACGAACTCGTCGCGGACCGCCAGGACCTCGTCGAAGTTGTGGCCGGTGTCGACGTGCAACACCGGGAACGGCAGCCGGCCGGGCCGGAAGGCCTTGAGCGCGAGATGCAGCATGACGATGGAGTCCTTGCCACCGGAGAACATCAGCACCGGCTTCTCCAACTCCGCGGCGACCTCGCGGATGATGTGGATGGCCTCGGCCTCCAGCGACCGAAGGTGGCTCAGTTCGTACTTGCCGGCCGGATGATCGAGCTGAGCTGTCATGACTTCCTCTTTAAGTTGGTAGAGTTAGCCAGAATTGCAATCATGCCCAGGAATGTAACCGCTGGGCCGCGCGTGTGTCAACGATGGGTCCGTCAACCCACCGTCGTGGGCGCATCCGACGCCTTCACCAAGCGCGTCTGCGGTCGGGCAGGCACGTCGGCGGCCAGGAACCAGCGGAACGCGAGGTTGCCGAGCGGATAGTCCAGCGTCGTCAGCGAGTTCGGGTGCGCGGTCATCCCCTTCGACAGCACGATCGTCACCGAGCCGTCGGAGTTGGGCACCGCCGTGTGGCCGTTGATAGAGCTTCGCGCATCGGCCACGCCGGGGGTGGCCATGAATTGGTTCCAGACCACCAGATTCCAGAACCGGCACGCGGGGGGCCGATGCGTGACGACGAGCGCCTCGTCGTCGGAGAGCACGAAGCTGCCGTACGCATAGCACGCGTCCCGCGCCGACCAGCCGAAGTTGGCATCCGGCACCTGGTAGGGAGCGGCGAATTCATTTGCCGTCTGGGATGTTTCGTGGCCAAGGGTATGGACGTCCTCGCTGCGCACCCCGACGGCGAGCGGCAGGATCGCGAACATCGTGCGCATCCAGGCCGCGGCGGACCTCAACCGCACCGCGGTCTCGGCGTCGCCGTGGCGGAACGGGTCCGGGTCGTCGAGCGCCTCGATGCGCCACCGAACGGGTCGACCCACCGCGGGGTCAGCCTGGTAGTCGCGCGTCACCAACGCAGCGGCCCCCGATGTCGGCCCGAGATCGAAGGCGAAGTTGCCATCGGCATCGACGTCGAGGTCGTCGTCGCGCACGATGGCGACGACCTCGTCGGACCACGCACCCGGTGACGGCTCGTTGTATGCGGTCACCGAGAAGTAGACGCTGTCGCCCCGGTTCCCGCTGATGCGATAGCGCCGCCGAGGATCGACCGGGCACATGAAGTAATACGCGTCGGTGTTGTCGCCACCCCACCGGCGGTCGGCCCGAAACGGCGTATTCAGTTCCACCCACTGCGGCCGGCTCGGGTCGGCGAAGAGGTAGGTGTCGAACGCGACGCCGAGGGTGGTCGCCAGCATGCGGTAGCCGTCGGCGATGTGTCGATCGTCGGTGACGGCGCGATCGCCCGTGAGGAACGAGGCGTCGAGGCCACCGAGGGTCTCCAACAGTTCACGCCAGGCGGTGGTCGATTCGTGGTCGGTCATGTGCTGATGCCTCTCGTGATCAGGGTGGCGGTTCGGTCGACCCACGCGTCGTCGAGCGTTGACCCATGGGTGAGCAATGCGAAGAAGGTGATGCCCGCGACGGCTTCGACGAGTTCGTCCGCGGTCGCGTCCGGCCGCGCCTCTCCCCTCGCCACGGCGGTCGCCAGCCGATCCGCCAGCCCCTCCGAGAGAATGCCGGAGAAGCGTTGCAGCAGTGCGGAATGCAATGTCGAATCGGCGGCCAACTCACCGACCAGGCCCGGTAGCGCGGCCGCGGCAGCCGGCGTGGACAGCACGTCGGCGCTGCGGCGCACCATCGCGTGCACGTCACTCACCAGCGACCCGGTGTCGGGGAGTTCGGTCGCGTCGCCGATCGGGAACACCGCCTCGTGGACGAGGTGCGCCTTGCTGGGCCAGCGGCGGTAGATCGCAGGCTTGCTGGTTCCCGCCCGCCTGGCGATGGCATCGACGGAGAGCGCGGCGTAACCGGTCTCGCCAAGCAGCTCGACCGTCGCCTCGAGAACGGCGCCCACGATGCGCGGATCGCGTGGTCTGCCAAAGTCCGTCGTCATTACGGAACTGAAAGTAACATAAGTCGATGTGACCGACGCCACAGCAGCCCTGGTGCACCTGGATGACCTCGCCCACCCCCGCTTCAGCCCCGAGGCCGAGCAGATCCGCGACGTGATGGCGTCGCTGGCGCCGGACTGCGTGCTCGACGCCGATGCGCTGCACGCCAGGGCAGCGGCGGACACCGGCCTCGACGACTTCGGCCGTGACGACTACCGGGAGCGACTCGACGTCTACCTCGCCGACGTCCGCGAACTCGACGGACTCACCGCCGCAGGCACCGTCAACTTCTTCAGCCAACTGCTGCAGGTGCTCAAGAACCGGTTGTTGCTCACCGACCTCTTGGCACGACACCCCGAGATTCACGACATCGAACTCGAACCGCCGGTCGTCATCGCGGGCCTCCCCCGTACCGGAACGACGCATCTGCACAACCTGCTGGGAGCGGGCCCCACCTTCCGCACGCTGCCGTATTGGGAAGGCGTCGAACCCTTTCCGCTATCGTCCGAGGCCGGCATCGAGCCGGATCCCCGGCGCAGCCGGATGGACATGGCCGTCATGGTGATGAACACCGTCATGCCGCACTTCGCGCTGATGCACGAGATGACCACCGACCACGTGCACGAGGAGATCCAGCTGCTCGCCAACGACGTCTCGACGATGCTCATGGAGACGCTGTGTCACGCTCCGCGCTGGCGTGACTACTACCTATCACATGACCAGACAACGCATTACGAACATCTCGCGACGCAGCTGAAGGCTCTGCAGTTCCTGCGCGGCGGGCGCCGCTGGCTGCTCAAGTCACCGCAGCACCTCGAACAGCTGGCAGTGCTGGACCGGGTGTTCCCCGGCGTGGTCGTGGTGTGCACGCATCGCGATCCGATTCCAGTGGTGTTGTCGATGATCGCGATGATCACCTACTCCGCGCGGATGCACCGCGATCCGGTGCCCGTTGCGGAGATCGCCCTGTCTTGGGTCGACCGGCTCCAGGGGATGCTCACCGCCTTCATCCGCGACCGGGACCTGATCGGGCCCGGACGTTCGATCGACGTGCGCTTCGACGACTTCATGGCCGACGAGATCGGCGTCACCGAGCAGGTCTATGCGCTGGCCGGAGAGCCGGTGAGCGATGCGGCGCGCTCGGCGATGTCGGATTATCTCGAGGGCCACCAACGCAATCGGTTGGGGCGGGTGGCGACGTCCTGCGAGATGTTCGGTCTGAACCCCGACGATCTGCGGGCCCGTTTCGCGCCGTACGTCGAGCGCTTCCTCTCCTGAGTGATTCACCGTGCAGGTTGACGTCGAAGACTCTGGACCCGACCGACGACAGGCCGCAGACCTCCCATGCGGGCAGACGACGGCGATGACGCTAGTCGCCGTCTGCCCTGGGTCGGAGATTCAGGATCGCGGTGATTGCAGGTCGTAGACGCCGGTGCCGCCCACCTCGGTCTTGGTGAAGGTCTTCTCCACCCAGGCCGTGATGTCGGCCGCCGAGCCCGCTCGCTGCCGGGGAGGACCACCCCGACCCGAGTCGGCCAGGAAGTACCGCACCTGACCGTCGGCGACGTACTGCTGGAACTGCGCCAGCGTCGGCGACGGATCGTTGCCGGTGAAGCCGCCGATGGCCATCAGCGAGCTGCCCGTCTTGAGCTCCAGATCGCTGACCGACATCGAGCCGATACCCGCTGCCGCCCAACGGTTGTCGGCACTCTGCAGGAGTGCCTCCAGCTCTGGGCTGTCGGCGTGGCCGGGCATGCCGGGACCACCCTTGCCGCCGGGGCCACCCGGTCCGCCGAAGCCGCCCGCCTTCTGCGGCCCCGACATGGTGCCCGGACCGTTGTGCGCACTCGCGGCGTTGTAGATCGAGAAGGCCGCCGGGCCGCCGAGTCCGACGATCGCGGACGCGATGACGACGGCCACCGTGGCCTTGCCGAGGCGGTGGGCGCGCACCGTCAGCAACAGCGCAAGCACGATCGCTCCGCCGAGGACCACCCAACGGATGGCCGGCCACCAGTCGGGTGTCCGGTTCAACAGCACGAAGGACCACACCCCCGTGGCGAGCAGCATCACCGCGAGCGCCACCCGGGCCATCAGCGACTCCCGGCGAGAGACCAGCTGCGCGACCGCGATACCCACCAGCGCGGCGACGGCGGGTGCCAGGGCCACGTTGTAATACGGGTGCACGGTGCCCGCCATGAAGCTGAACACCGCCCCGGTCACCAGAAGCCAACCGCCCCAGAGCAATAGGCCGGCACGGATCCGATCAGTGCGCGCGGCGCGACGGGTCAGCCACAGCCCGATGGCCATGCCGATGAGCGCGGCTGGCAGCAGCCACGACGCCTCGGCGCCCATCGACGCTCCGAACAGGCGACCGATGCCGGGATCCCCTCCGAAGAACAGGTTCATCCCGCCACCGCCGGGACCGTGGCCGGGGCCGCCGCCACCCGGACCGCCCTCGTTTCCGGCGATCCGCTCGATCCCGTTGTAGCCGAAGGCCAACTGCAACAGGCTGTTGTCGGTCGATCCGGCGATGTAGGGCCGCGACTCGGCGGGCCACAGGCTGACCAATGCGATGTACCAGCCGGCGGAGACGATCATGGTCGCTCCCCCGATGAGCAACGCGCCCAATCGCTTCCACACGCCGAAGGGCGCCGCGACCAGGAAGGCCAACGCCAGTCCGGGAACGACGAGGAACGCCTGGAGCATCTTGGTCAGGAACGCGAAGCCGATCGCACAACCCGTCAATGCCATCCACATCGACATACGGCGCACCGTGTTCGCATCGATGGCACGCATCGTGCAGTACGCCGCCACCACCAGAAGCAGTACCAGCAGCGCATCGGGGTTGTTGAAGCGGAACATCAACGTCGCCACGGGTGTCAGCGCCAGCACCAAGCCTGCGACCAGACCGGCGGACGGGCCGCTGTTGCGCCGGACGGTGAGATAGAGCACCGCCACTGCGCCGACGCCCATCAGCGCCTCTGGCAGCAGCATGGTGAACTCGTTGAACCCGAACAGCCTGCCGGACAAGCCCATGACCCACATCGCGGCCGGCGGCTTGTCGACGGTGATGGCGTTGCCGGCGTCCAGCGAGCCGAACAACCAGGCCTTCCAGTCCTGGGTCCCGGCCTGCGCCGCGGCGGCGTAGTAGGAGTTTGCCCATCCCGAGGAGCCGAGGCCCCAGAGGTAGAGCACGCCGGTGCCGACGAGCAGCGCCCAGAACGCCGGTCGTGTCCACCGCGGATCGGGTGGGCTCGAATCGTCGGTCACGGCGTCGGTTCGGACGCCTTCGGCGGTCAGTGTCACAGTCATATTCCCTCGTTCTAGGTCGATGTCAGCTTCGCCGGCGGGGGTGGAACACCCAGCCGCGCAGCAGGACGAAGCGGACGGCGGTCGCCACCAGATTGGCCAACACCAGCACGGACAGTTCGAGCAGACGGTGTGGTTGGTCGACGAAGGCATGCAGCCCGGCCAGTGCGCCGCTGGTGATCGCGAGCGCGATGGCGAAGACGATCAGGCCTTCCACGTGGTGGCGCGCCGCCTTCGCACCGCCGGCCACGCCGAACGTGAAGCGTCGGTTCGCGGCCGTGTTGGCGATCGCGGTCAGCAGCAGCGCCGCGAAGTTGGCGACCTGCGCGCCGATGACCGGGTGCAGCAACGTGAACAGGAGCAGGTATGCCGCCGTCGACGCCACACCGATGGTGCCGAATCGCACCACCTGGCGAAACAGCGAGTTCGGCGCCGCGGCCGTCGACCGTGATGGAGCCAGTTGCGCCGCAATCGCATTCACCGGAATCGAACCATTGGCGAAGCCGCGCAACAACCTACCGACACCCTTGAGGTCGGCGGTGGCGGTCGCGACGATGTCCACCCGGCTATCGGGATCGTCGACCCAGTCGACCGGGACCTCGTGGATGCGTAGGCCGCTGCGTTCGGCGAGGACCAGTAGCTCGGTGTCGAAGAACCATCCGGTGTCGGTGACGTGGGGCAGCAGTTGGTGCGCGACGTCGGCGCGGATCGCCTTGAAGCCGCACTGAGCGTCGGAGAAGCGCGCCTGCAGCGTGGACTTCAGGATCAGGTTGTAGCAGCGAGAGATGATCTCGCGCTTGGGGCCTCGCACCACCCGTGAGCCACGGCCCAACCGGGTACCGATCGACAGGTCGGAGTGACCGGAGATGAGCGGTGCGACGAGCGGGGCGACCGCGGCGAGATCGGTCGACAGATCGACGTCCATGTACGCCAACACCATCGCATCGGACTGCGACCACACCTGATGCAGAGCCCGCCCACGGCCCTTCTGCTCGAGCCGTACCGCCCGGACGTCGTCGAGTTCCTCGGCGAGCTCGGCTGCGATGCGTGGGGTGTCGTCGACACTGGCGTTGTCGGCGATGGTGATCCGCACCGGATACGGAAAGCTGTCACGCAGGTAGCGGTGGAGGCGGTGCACCGAATCCGCGAGCGCGGCCTGCTCGTTGTAGACGGGGATCACGACGTCCAACACCGGAACCCCGAGCGCGCGGGCCTGCGAGGCGGCATTGGGCCGCGAGCCGAAGGCGATGTCCGCATCCTGAATGTCTGTCATGTCTCCATCGTCGGTCGGCAGCGTGTGGTGGCCTCTTGAGCAAGCTATGCGTCAGCTATGACTTGGGCGGCTCGGTCAGGTCGTAGATCTCGACGCCGTCGACCTTCTTCTCGGAGTAGTGCGCCGTGACCCACGCGCTGATGTCAGCGGCCTCGCGACTGCCGCTGCTCTCGCGGCCACCGGGCATGCCGAACATCATCGAACGCCCATGGATGAAGTAGTGGATGCGGCCGTCGGCCACGTCCTGCTTGAACTCGGCAAGGGTTGGCGCGGGGTCGGTCCCGTTGAAGCCGCCGACTGCCATCACGGGCGCACCGCCGGCCAGTTGATAGCCCGCGGCATTGCTGGAGCCGACGACCGCCGCGGTCCACTGGAACCCGTCGGCACCGTCTGCCAGCAGCGCCGTCAGGGTGGGGCCCGCCTCGGGAATGTCGAGGAATCCGCCACCGGGACCGCCCGGGCCCCCGAAGGACCCGTGAGCACGCGGCGGCCCCACCGACGGGATGGCCCCGGAGTGCGGCGTGGCCGCGGTGGCGACCGCATACGCGGTCGGGGCGGCCAGGCAGGCGGCTATGGCGAGCGCGGCCACGCCCGCGGCGACGCGCCCCGGGAGTCGACTCACCACCAGGAGTAGCACCGCGGCGCCGACGCCTGCGACGGCCACTGCCGCGCCCAGCCACGGTAACCAGTCGTAGCGCCTGGCCAGCAGGACGGCCGCCAGGCTCACCGTGACCAGCACGGTGCCCGACATCGCGATCGCAGCACGCACGTCGAACCTGTTGCGCCACAGAAGTATTGCCCCGATGCCGATACCCGCCCCGATCGCGGGCGCAAGCGCGACGGTGTAGTACTGGTGCAGGATGCCGTTGGCGTAGCTGAACACGATCGCGGTGACCACCAGCCACGTGCCCCACAGAATCAGCCCGGCCCTCGTCGGATCCGTCCGCGGGGCGCGACGGGTGATGAGCAGTCCGGCGGCGATGCACACCACCGCCGCTGGGATGAGCCAGGCAATGTAGGCACCCATCGAGTTTCCGAACAAGCGACCCCAGCCGACGTCGAAGTTCATGTTGCCGAGGCCGCCGGTTTCGTCGCCGGTGAGCCTGCCGAGACCGTTGTAGCCCAGCGCGAGTTCCAGGATGCTGTCGTTCTGCGAGCCGCCGACGTATGGGCGCGACGACGCCGGCCACAGTTCGACCAGCAGCAGATACCACCCCCCGCTGACGACCATCGCGGCGAAGGCTCCGGCCAGCCTGACCAGACGCATCCGCAGCGGAACGGCGGCGGCGACGAGGTAGGCCAACCCGAAGGCGGGCAGGACCAGGAAGGCCTGCAACATCTTGGCCAGGAACCCGATGCCGACGGCGGCACCGGCGGCGGCGAGCCACCAGCGGCTGCTGTCGCGCTCGCACGCCCGTTGCACGCAGTACGCTCCGGCCACCAGCGCGAGGACCAGGAGGGCGTCCGGATTGTTGAACCGAAACATCAGCGCCGCAACGGGTGTCAGGGCGAACACCGCGCCGGCGAGCAACGCCGCCGACGGACCGGCGGCGCGGCGTACGGCCGCATAGAGCAGCCCGACGGCGGCGACGCCCTCCAGCGCCTGGGGCACCAGCACGCTCCACGAGCTCAACCCGAACAGGCGCACCGAGACGTCCATCACCCACAGCGCACCGGGAGTCTTGTCGACGGTGATCGCATTGCCCGCATCGCTGGACCCGAACAGCATCGCGGTCCAGTCGCTGGCGCCGGCCTGCGCTGCCGCCGAGTAGAAGCCGTTGGCCCAGCCGCTCGCGGACAGGTTCCACAGGTAGAGCACGGCGGTCGTCAGCAGCAGGGCCCCCAATGCGACACGCTCAACGCGCGTCAGGGGCGATCGGCGCACGTCGGCGGCATCGACATCGCCGTCGGCGGCATCCGCTGGGCGCGTGAGAACGGCAGTCACTGCACCGATTCTCGAAGGTCCGGCTAGGCGCACGGTTGGTTCGAGCTGTGGGTGGGCTGTGAAGTGTCAGTGTGGGCGGGGAGTCGCACGACGAACTTCGTGCTGCCGGGCTCACTTCGGACGTCGATCGTCCCCCCGTGCGCCTTGACCACGGCCGCCACGATCGACAGTCCGAGGCCCGTGCCGCTCGGGCTCGAACTCGCCGCCGGGGCGGCTCCACGCCGCGAGCGTGAGGAATCCCCGCGCGCGAACCGCTCGAAGATCTCGGGTAGCAGATCGGCCGGTATGCCTGGGCCGTCGTCTGCCACGGTCAGTACCGTCGCGTCGCCGTCCCGGTCCAGCGACGTCGTCACCGACGTCCCCGGCGGAGTGTGAATCCTGGCGTTCGCCAACAGATTCACCAAGACCTGCTGCAGCCGCGCCTGGTCGCCGACCACGGTCACCGGCTCCTCCGGTAGGTCCAGTGCCCAATCGTGGTCGAGCCCGGCGACGTGAGCATCGCTGACGGCGTCGACGACGAGCATCGAAACGTCGACCGGCTCCCGGGCCAGTGGCCGCCCCGCATCGAGTCGCGCCAGCAGGAGCATGTCCTCGACGAGGTGCGTCATGCGCTCCGTCTCGGATTCGACCCGACTCATGGCGTGGGCGACGTCATCGGGTAGGTCGCGCCGCTTGCGTTGCGCCAGTTCGGTGTAACCGCGGATGGCGGCCAGCGGGGTGCGCAGTTCGTGGCTCGCGTCGGCGACGAACTGACGGACCCGCGTCTCGCTGGCATGGCGGGCCGACAACGCACTCGCAATCCGATCGAGCATGGTGTTGAGCGCCGTCCCGAGTTGGCCCACTTCGGTGTGCTTCGCTTGCGGATCGACGCGGACGATCGGATTCGGAAGATGTACCTCGCCCTTGTCGAGATCGAGGCCCGCCACGTCCCGCGCCGCCACGGTCACCCTCGAGAGCGGGGCCAGCTGGCGACGGATGATCAGGATGCCCGCGGTGGCCGCCGCGAGTAACGCGATGACGGCAAGGACGCAGAACATCCACAGCACCCACCACAGGGTGTCGTCGACGACCGCGGTCGGAAGGCCCGTGACGATCCTCTGGTCACCGTGTCTGGCATGCAGGGCGATCACCCGGTAGCGGCCGAGACCGTCGAGCTCGACGGTCGTCGGGGTTCGGCTGGGTGGCACCTGGGCGAGCTTGGCGGCCGCGGCGCCGTCGACCGTGGACCGGGTTCCGTCGCGGTTGATGACGCCGGCGTCGACGGCCCCCGACGGCGAAATGACCGCCCCGACGGTCCTGGTCGCCTGACCCGGCGCGTTGAGGAATCCGGGTCCTGGCCCGAATTCGGGGTCGAATCGCTGACGGAACGGAAAGGTCGGTTCTCCCGATCCCGACGATCCATCGCGCGGCGGGAAGGAACCCGGTGGAAGCCCGTCGAAGATCGGTGGAGGAAGCTCGAAGATCGCCGCCGACCGTCGGCCCGCCTCGACCAGTTGCTGGTCGAGTTGGCGCACCAGAAAGCGTTGCAACGCAAACTCCGTCGCGATTCCGATGCTGGCGCAGACCACGGCGAGCAGCACCACTTGCGTGACGAGTAGCCGTACCCGCAGCGACCACGTTCGCGGAGCCAGGATTCGACTGTGCGACCCAGACGATTCGTCGCGGGGCCGACGCCTCATCGCGGTGGCTTGAGGACGTACCCGGCGCCCCGCAACGTATGGATCATCGGCTCACGGCCGCTGTCGATCTTCTTGCGTAGGTACGACACGTACAACTCGACGATGTTGGACCGGCCGCCGAAGTCGTAGCTCCACACGCGGTCGAGGATCTGTGCCTTGCTCAACACTCTCTTGGCGTTGCGCATCATGAACCGCAACAACTCGAACTCCGTGGCCGTCAACGTAATCGGCTCACCGGCCCGGGTCACCTCGTGACTGTCCTCGTCGAGGACCAGATCGCCGACCACGATCTGCGCGCCACCCGTTTCGTCGGCCACCCCGGTGCGGCGCAGCAACGCGCGCAGACGTAGCACCACTTCCTCGAGGCTGAACGGCTTCGTCACGTAGTCGTCGCCGCCCGCCGTCAGGCCGGCGATGCGGTCCTCGACGGAGTCCTTCGCCGTCAGGAGGAGCAACGGCAATCCGGGAATCTGGGCGCGCAACTCGTGCAGGACGTCGAGGCCGCTCATGTCGGGCAGCATCACGTCGAGCACGACCACGTCGGGCGGGTTCTCGCGCGCCAGAGCGATTGCGGTTTCACCGTCACCGGCGGTGGCGATGTCCCAGCCCTCATACCGCAGGGCCATCGACACCAGTTCGGCGAGGACGGGTTCGTCGTCGACCACCAGGACGTTGATCGGCTTGCCGTCGGAGCGGCGCATGACGAGCCGCGCGGGGTCGGCGTGTTCTCGGTCTGAGCCGTTGGCAGTGGTCATCGTCCTCATTATCGAGCCACGCCATGGGCGCGGCCTGTGCCGATTCTATGCGCGAGCTGTGAAAACTCCTTCACAGCGGGCGCATAGGTCAGGCGTGCAGAGTGGCCTGATGAACACCTGGGGCGTGCGTAAGACAGTCGGCGCGGTCGCCGTGGCAGCGGCCGTTGCGGGCGTGGGTGGTGCGTCCATCGCGGCGGCTACCAGCGGCGGGTATCACGCCATGTCGGGCGGAATGCCGAACTTCGGTGGGCCGCCACCTCCTGCAGCACATCGCGCTGACCCCCAGCCCGACGCCGTCCACGGCGAATACGTGGTGCCCGACGGTCACGGGGGCTTCTCGACCGTCGTGACTCAGACAGGGCGGGTCACGGCGATGTCGGCGACATCGGTGACCGCCCGCAGCGACGACGGCTTCGTTCAGACCTACATCCGGGACGCGGGTAGCGCCAGCATGCCGTCCTTCGCCCTCGGCGATCAGGTCGTCATCGACGCGACGCGACGCGGGCAGACCCTCACGGTGTCCACGATGCGGCCTCCCCCGTCGCCGGGTCACTAGTCCGATCTACAGCGCGTCCTGCTGCTCCGGTGGCAACTCCGCCGGGCCCGTGATCTCGGGGACTGCCGACGACGTCGTCGGCGTTGGCGGTGCTACGGACTCAGTGGTGGTCTCGCCGATGGTGGCCTCGACGCCGGGCACGGGACCTGGAACTTCGGGCTCGGCCCAGCTGTTGGACGCCATCGTCAGCGCACCGCCGGCAATCAGTGCTCCGGCGCCGACACCTGCTGCCATCACCTTCAGGCTCTTGTTGCTCACGGCAATCACTCCAATTCGACTATTCGAAGACGGAAATGCGAAGGCGGCTGACAACCTTCGAATTTCGAGTAGCCGATGAGGACGCACACCAAACCTGGAGCTCGTCGCAAGCGGACTCCCAGGCGGGCGGCACGTCAGCCGGGAAGGTGCCGCAGGTGTTCTCGTGCGGCGCGACCGGGTCGTCGCGCGAGGCTCGGTGGTTCATCTCCTACCCTGTGCCCATGCGATTTCCGGCGGGCGCGACGTGACGCGCTTCCTTGCTCGTCGGGCATTGAACTACGTGGTGCTGCTCGCGCTGGCGTCGTTCCTGACATTCGCGCTCACGTCGTGGTCGTTCAAACCGCTCGACAGCCTGGAGGGCCGCAACCCGCGGCCGCCCCAGGCCGTGATCGACGCGAAGGCCGCCGAACTCGACCTCGACAAGCCGATTCCGCTTCGCTACGCCCACTGGGTGTCAGAGGCGGTCAGCGGTGACTTCGGTACGACCGTCACCGGCCAGCCGGTGTCCGATGAACTGTGGCGCCGGATCGGAGTCAGCCTGCGACTGGTTCTCATCGGCTCGCTTCTCGGCACGTTCATCGGCGTGGTGGTGGGCGCGTGGGGCGCGATCCGTCAGTACCGAATATCCGACCGGGTCATCACGGTGCTCTCGCTGCTGTTGATCAGCATGCCGACGTTCGTCGTCGCCAACCTGCTGATCCTTGGTGCGCTGCGCGCCAATACCGCGCTGGGCTTCAACCTGTTCGAGTACACCGGAGAGACGTCGGGGACGTCGACGGGCGGGCTCTGGACGCAGTTCGTCGACCGCCTACAGCACCTCGTCCTGCCGACGGCCACGCTGGCCCTGTTCTCGATCGCAGGCTTCAGCCGCTACCAACGCAACGCCATGCTCGACGTGCTCGGCCAGGACTTCATCCGCACGGCCCGCGCCAAGGGCCTCACGCGGCGCCAGGCCTTGTTCAAGCACGGCCTGCGAACGGCGTTGATCCCGATGGCCACTCTGTTCGCCTACGGCGTCGGCGGGCTGGTGACCGGGGCCGTCTTCGTCGAGAAGATCTTCGGGTGGCACGGCATGGGTGAGTGGGTGGTCCTCGGCATCGCCACCCAGGACACCAACATCATCGCCGCGATCACGGTGTTCACCGGCGCCACGATTCTGCTCGCCGGATTGCTGTCGGACGTCATCTACGCCGCCCTCGACCCGAGAGTGAGGGTGGCGTGAGCGAACCCGTGACCAGCCCGGCATCGTCGAACGCGCAGTCGGGCCTTCAGACGGCGGACGGTTTCGCCTCGCGCCGCACGCTGACCACGCGCCGGTTCCTCCGCAACAGGCTCGCCGTCGGCGCGCTGGTGGTGCTGGCGGTGATGTTCGTCGGGTGTTACGCGCTGCCGCCGCTACTTCCGTGGAGCTACACCGATCTCGACTTCCTCGCGCTGCAGCAGCCGCCGAGCGCCAGTCACTGGTTCGGCACCAACGCGCTCGGGCAGGACCTCCTGGCGCAAACCCTGCGGGGAATGCAGAAGTCGCTGTTGATCGGCGTGTGCGTGGCGTTCATCTCGACGATCATCGCGGCGACGGTCGGCGCGGTCGCCGGCTACTTCGGCGGATGGCGCGACCGCGTGGCGATGTGGGTGGTGGACCTGCTGCTGGTGGTCCCGAGCTTCATCCTCATCGCGATCGTCACACCGCGCCTCGGGCAGTCGGGCCGGGTGTTCTCGTTGATCCTGCTGCTGGCCGTCTTCAGCTGGATGATCAGCGCCCGCATCGTCCGAGGGATGACGATGAGCCTGCGCGAGCGCGAGTTCGTCACGGCCGCAAGGTACATGGGCGTGCCGGACTGGCGGATCATCATGCGCCACGTACTGCCGAACGTCGCGTCTATCCTCATCATCGACACCACGCTGAACGTGGGCGTCGCGATCCTTGCCGAGACGGGGCTGTCGTTCCTCGGCTTCGGCATCCAGCCGCCCGACGTGTCCCTCGGCACGCTGATCGCCGACGGTACCCCGTCGGTGACCACGTTTCCGTGGGTGTTCCTGTTCCCCGCCGGCGTCCTGGTACTGATCGTGCTGTGCGCCAACGTGATCGGTGACGGCCTGCGGGACGCGATCGATCCGGGCGCCAAACCCCTCCGACGACGGAGACGACGCACGTGAGCGAACTCCTCCAGGTGAGGGATCTGCACGTCGGCTTCACCACCGATGCCGAAGAAGTCGCCGCAGTAAGGGGTCTGACGTTCGACGTCCGGCCCCGCGAGGTCGTCGCCCTGGTCGGTGAGTCCGGCGCGGGAAAGTCGGCGACGGCGATGGCCGTGGTCGGATTGCTTCCGGAATACGCGACCGTGTCCGGATCGGTCCGCATCGGTGGCGACGAGCTGATCGGACTGGACGACCAACGGATGTCACGGATCCGGGGCCGCGTCATCGGCACCGTCTTTCAGGATCCGATGTCGGCACTGACGCCCGTGTACACCGTGGGCGATCAGATCGCCGAGGCCCTGCGCGTGCATCAGCACGACCTCAGCCGCAAGGCCGCCGGGGTGCGCGCGATCGAATTGCTCGAGTTGGTCGGGATCGGCCAACCGCAGCGTCGGGCCAGATCGTTCCCCCACGAACTGTCGGGCGGTGAACGCCAGCGCGTGGTGATCGCGATCGCGATCGCCAACGATCCGGACCTCATCATCTGCGACGAGCCCACGACGGCACTCGACGTCACCGTCCAGGCGCAGATCCTCGACGTGCTGCGCACCGCCAGGGAGGTGACGGGCGCGGGCGTGCTGATCATCACCCACGACCTCGGGGTGGTGTCGGAGTTCGCCGACCGGGCCCTGGTGATGTATGCGGGCAAGGCCGTCGAGGCGGCGCCGGTGCGCGACCTCACCACCAACCGGGTCATGCCGTACACGGTCGGACTGCTGGGCTCGGTGCCACGACTCGACGCCGCCCAGGGCTCGCGGCTGGTGCCGATCCCCGGCGCTCCACCATCGATGGCAGACCTTCCGCCCGGCTGCCCCTTCGCGCCACGATGCCCGATGGTCGTCGACGAATGCCTCTCGGCGGAACCGAAATTGGTCTCCGTCGGGCCAGAGCACGGCGCGGCGTGCATCCGGACCGACGACGTCGCTGGCCGCTCGGCGGCCGACGTGTATGGCGTGTCGACCGCACCCATCGACGCGATGGCGGATCCCGACGCTCCCGTCGTACTCCGCGTGGTCGATCTCGTCAAAACCTTCACCCTGACCAAGGGCGCGGTGTTCCGACGCCAGATCGGCGAGGTACGGGCAGTCGACGGCATCAGCTTCGAGTTGCGCCAGGGCCAGACGCTCGGCATCGTCGGAGAGTCCGGGTCGGGGAAATCGACCACCCTGCACGAGATCCTGGAACTGACTGCGCCGCAGGGCGGTTCGATCGAAGTGCTCGGTCAGGACGTTGCCACGCTGGACCGTAGGTCACGACGGGCGCTGCGCGGCGACCTTCAGGTGGTGTTCCAGGATCCGGTCGCATCACTCGATCCGCGGCTACCGATCTTCGATGCATTGGCAGAACCGTTGACCGCCAACGGCTTCGACAAGAAGGGCGTCGACGCACGCGTCGCCGAGCTCCTGAGCACCGTCGGTATGCGACGCCAGGACGCGGGCAGGTACCCGGCCGAGTTCTCCGGCGGGCAGAAGCAGCGGATCGGCATCGCCCGCGCGCTCGCGCTACAGCCGAAGATCCTGGCGCTCGACGAACCGGTGTCCGCTCTCGACGTGTCCATTCAGGCCGGCATCATCAACTTGCTCCTGGATCTGCAGGAACAGTTCGGCCTGTCGTATCTGTTCGTCTCGCACGACCTGTCGGTGGTCAAGCATCTCGCCGACCGACTGGTGGTGATGCACCGCGGGTCGGTCGTCGAGTCGGGAGACGCCTCGGACATCTTCGCCAACCCGAGACACGACTACACGCGTCAGTTGCTCGCCGCAGTACCGCAGCCCTAGAAAGCTCCGTCCCGGCTGGTGGCGGGCGGCCTGCGGCGCGAACGGCGGACACGAGGTTAGAGTCTGAGCGCATGGAGCTCCGACGCCTCGCCAGCGCCCTTCTCGTCGCCGGACTCGCCCTCACCGCGTGCTCCGGCAGCGACCAGCCGCCGCCGTCGGCGGGGGGCAACGCCGAGATCGGCAGCAGTAGCGACATGAACCCGCAGGATCCCGCCACGCTGCAGGACGGCGGCGACCTTCGACTGGCGCTCTCCGGCTTCCCGGAGAACTACAACCCGCTGCACATCGATGGCAACGTCGCCGACGCCGCAAACATGCTGAAGGCGACCCTGCCGCGGGCGTTCAAGATCGGTCCCGACGGCTCGGCGACGGTCAACCAGGACTACTTCACCAACGTCGAACTCACGAGCACCAGCCCGCAGGTGGTCACCTACACCATCAACCCGAAGGCCGTCTGGAGCGACGGCACGCCGATCACGTGGGAGGACATCAAGTCCCAGATCGACGCGACCAGCGGCAAGGACAAGGCATTCGCCATCGCCGGCACCAACGGCAGTGAGCGGGTGGCCTCGGTGACCCGAGGTGTCGACGACCGCCAGGCCGTCATGACGTTCGCCAAGCCGTACGCCGAGTGGCGAGGCATGTTGTCGGGCAACACGATGCTGCTGCCCAAGAGCATGACCTCGACGGCGGAGGCTTTCAACAAGGGTCAATTGACCCAACCGGGACCCTCGGCCGGACCGTTCGCGGTCACCAACATCGACCGCACGGCGCAACGAATCACCTTGGCCCGCAATCCCAAGTGGTGGGGGGCGACGCCGCGGCTCAACAGCATCAACTACACGGTCCTCGCCGACGAAGCCCGGATTCCCGCCCTGCAGAACAACGCCCTCGACGCCAGTGGTCTGGCCACCCTCGACGAGATGGAGATCGCCCGCCGCACACCGGGACTCTCGATCCGTCGGGCCCCCGGGTTGGGCTGGTACCACTTCACCTTCAACGGCGCACCCGGTTCGATCCTCGCCGACAAGGCACTGCGCATTGCGGTCGCGAAGGGCATCGACCGGCAGACGATCGCCAGCGTGACCCAACGCGGACTGGCCGACAACCCGGTACCCCTCAACAATCACGTCTACGTCGCGGGCCAGGAGGGTTACCAGGACAACAGCGGCGTGGTGGCGTTCGACCCCGAGGCCGCCAAGAAGGAACTCGACGACCTCGGCTGGCGGATGAACGGACAGTTCCGCGAGAAGGACGGCCAGCAGCTGGTCATCCGCGACACCTTCTACGACGCCGCGAGCACCCGCCAGGTGGCCCAGATCGCACAGAGCAGCCTGGCGCAAATCGGCGTCAAGCTCGACCTGCAGGCCAAGGGCGGCAACGGTTTCTTCAGCCAGTACATCACCGTCGGAAACTTCGACATCGCTCAGTTCAGCTGGGTGGCGGATGCCTTCCCACTCTCAGGTCTCAACCAGATCTATCTCTCCACCGGTGAGAGCAACTTCGGCAAGATCGGCAGCCCCGAGATCGACGCCAAGATCGAGGCGACGTTGCAGGAGCTCGACCCCGCCAAGGCCCGCGCCCTGGCCAACGAGGTCGACAAGTTGATCTGGGCGGAGGGCTTCAGCCTCCCCCTGACCCAGTCACCCGGAAACGTGGCGGTGCGAAGCAATCTCGCCAACTTTGGTGCTGCAGGCCTCGCCGACGTCGACTACACCGCGATCGGCTTCACGAAGTAGACGTGACGTGGCGAACGGCCCGCGGCACCACGGAGGGCACCACCGACTCCGCGGCCGCCGCGGCGGAGATCGCCTTCTTCAACAGCCGGACGCCCACGGGGCTGGGAGCGGCGTCGAGTTCTTCTGAGCGACTGGCCAATTCGGAAATCGACCCGGCGTACACGGATTGTACGACGTCGAGCGCGGAATTCTCCTTGGTGTCGATGATGCTGTGCCCGCTGCTGGGCAGGTCGACCAGCACCGCATCGGGAATCAGGTCGACGATCCGGTCGGCCACCGCGCGCGGGGTGGTGAGATCGCGACCTCCGGAGAGCACGGCCGTCGGCCAGGTGAATCCCGGCATCGCTGCGATGAGGTCGAACGGCTCCGCCACGAAATCGACATCGCCCGTAGCCATCTCGCGCAGCGCCACCGCCGGATCGAGCGGCTTGCCGTCCGGCACCGCGCCGTAGTTGAGCTCGCGGTAGCCGATGCGACCAACCAGGTCGGGCTCGTTGTGATAGGGAGTCTTGCGTTCCATCAGCAGTCGGGTGCCGAGGCCGACGGCGCCCCACACCCAGTCGTTGTCGGTCAATAGCAGGTCGAGCTGGCGGCCCAGCAGCTCAGGACCGCCGAGTCCATACATGTCGGCGGCGAGTTGCGTCTTGGCCGGGGTCAGCACTCCGTCCTCGACGAGTCGGTGGACCTTCTCGGCGAGCTCTGCGGTCTCCTCGTCGTCGCCGTCCCAGAGGGCCCGGCGGACCGCGATGCGCACCTCGTCGATGTCGTCGGCCGATAGCAGCGGGGAATCCAGGACCATCGCGCGCACCCGCGCCGGGTGGCGCACGCCGAGACCCGCCGCCAGATACGTGCCGTACGACGTCCCGTAGACGACCGCCTGGTCGACCTTGGCGTCGTCGAGCACCGCCGCGACGTCACCGACGACGGCCTCGATCGTCAGGGCGTCGGGGGGTAGGTCGGCGCCCGCGTCGTCGTGCCGTGACATCCCGACACCACGGTGCTCGACCATGATGACGTCTAGACCGGCGGCGGCGGCACGCTTGCGCAGCCCGCGGTATAGCGCTATCGACGCGGCACCGGGGCCGCCGGGGATGATCACCAGGGGGTGATCGGACTCCTCGCCGGTGCGTACGTAGAACAGGTCGAACTCTTCTCCGCCGTCGGCCAACACCGGCCGTCGGACGGATCGCACACCCGGCTGCGCGGCCAATCTGTCGTGGACTCGCCGGCGCCCGGCATTCATGGTCATCGCTCACCATTGTGCCCTCCGCCGCGCAGTCTTAGGTTCGGGCTGAGCCAAAGCAGTGTCGTCACCCCCGGCCCTGCGTAGAAACGTTGCCATGACCACCGTCGAGAACAACACCCGCATCCTCCCTGGCTCCCCACCGTGGGATGAACTGCTCAGCCGCATCGCGGCGGGCGCCAAGGACCGAGATCTGAACGACGAGAATCCCTTTGATCAGGTGACGGCGCTCAAGCGCGCGGGATTCGGCACCCTACGCCTGCCGCACGAGCTGGGCGGTTCGGGAGTGACTGTGCCGCAACTGTTCTCCGCGGTGATCGACGTGGCGCGGGCCGATCCCATTGTCGCGCACATCTTCCGGACGCACTTCTGGTTCACCGAAGAGCGGCTGCGAACCGCCGGTGTAGGAGATCCCGCGTCGCAGCAGTGGCTGCGCAAGATCGCCGACGGCAAGCTCTTCGGCAACGCGTTCAGCGAGAAGGGCGGCAACGCCGTGGGCAGCCTGGTGTTCAACACCCGGCTGCTGCCAGATCCGGCAGGCGGCTTCCGCCTCGAGGGCGAGAAGTTCTACAGCACCGGCACGCTGTTCTCCGACTACCTCACCGTCACCGCCACCACCGATCACGACTCCGTCGCAACTGTCGTGGTGCCAGCGGACCGCACCGGCGTGAAGCTGATCGACGACTGGGACGGGTTCGGACAGCGCCGCACCGGCACGGGGACGACGGTGTTCAAGAACGTCGCGGTCACCTCCGACGAGATCCTCGCCGATGCACCGTACGACGCCCCCGCGGTACCCACCGTGCAGTACGCCTCCCTGCAGCTGTACATCCATGCGGTGGTTGCGGGCATCCTGGCGGCCGTCGTGGATGACGGGGTTTCCCTGCTCCGTTCGCGCGACCGCAGCTTCAGCCATGCCCCCACGGAACGGCCCACCGACGACCCGCTGCTGCAGCGACTGCTCGGCGAGCTGTCCAGCACGGCCTATGTCGCGAAGGCAGCGGTGCTGGACGCCGCCGAGGCGATTGCCACGGCGACCACCTCGGCGGCGTCGACCTCCGACGGCAACCCGGATGCCCAGCTGGCCCAGGAGGCGCAGCTGAAGGTCGCCAAGGTGAAGGTCCACCTCGATGCCATCGCCCCGGAGGCCGCGACACGGCTGCTCGAGCTCGGCGGCGCCAGTGCGGCCAGCCGGCAGAAGGGCCTCGATCGGCACTGGCGCAACATCCGCACCATCACGCTGCACAACCCGGTGGCCTACAAGGCCGTCGCGATCGGCGCGAACCTGCTGCACGACACCCCCGTCCCCGCCAACGCCTACTTCTGATTCGCGATTTGTGCACGCGTGGTTGCGGTGAGCGCAACTGCGCGTGCACGAATCGCGGGGAACCCCAGCGCCGCAACGTGTCAGTCGCGAGTTGACCTGATCAGGTCCGAGGCCTTCTCCCCAATCATCACGCTCGGCGCGTGGGTGTGGCCGCGGATGATCGTCGGCATGATCGAGGCGTCGGCGACCCTCAGCCCGTCCACGCCGCGGACCCGCAGTTGGGGGTCGACGACGCTCGCCTCGTCCCTGCCCATGCGGCACGTCCCCACGGGGTGGTACAGGGTGTGCGACACCGTCTCGAGCGCCCGCTGAAGGGTGGCATCGTCGAGTTCGGTGGCATTCGCAGGCCGGGCGATGCCGCGGAGCAACCCGCGCATCGTCGGTGAATCAGCGATGCGCGCCGTGATACGCAGACCGGCCATCAGCGCGGCTCGGTCGGCTCCCTCGTCGTCGGTCAGGTAACGCGGGTCGATGACGGGTTTGGTGAACGGGTCGGCAGACTGCAAGGTGACGGTGCCGCGGCTGTGCGGCTTGAGCAGGATGGGACCCATCACGACGGCGTGTCCCGTGTGGCCGGCCCCGACGCCCTCGTCGAAGAACGGCGCCGGCGCGAAGATCAGCTCGAGGTCGGGCAGGTCCAAGTCCTCACGGCTGCGGACGAATCCGTAGGCCTCGCCGACGTTGGAGGTCAACATGCCACGCCGACGAACCAGGTAGTCCACCAGCTCCTTTGGCTTCTCCGCTGCGTACAACGTGTCCTCGTCCGCATCGAAGCCGACCGGAACGCACAGGTGATCCATCAGATTCTGTCCAACCTCCGGGAGGTGGCGAACCTCGTCGATGCCGTGATCGGCGAGACGTTCGCGGTCGCCGATCCCCGAGAGCATCAACAGCTGCGGCGAGTTGATCGCGCCGCCGCACAGCACCACCTCCCGGCGGGCCCTAGCGACGACGATGCGTCCTTCGTGCCGGTACTCGACCCCCACCGCGCGGCCGTCCTCGATCACCACTCGGGTGACCATCGCATCGGTGATCACCCGAAGATTGGGTCTGCGCAGGACGGGCTTCAGGTACGCGTCAGCGGCGCTCCACCGCGCCCCTCTGCGCTGCGTCACGCGGGTCTCGCAAAACCCTTCCGGCGCATCCTGATTGGGCGTCTCTGTGCGATAGCCGCACTCTGCGATCGCCGACAGCCACTGTGCGGTCGAGCTGCGCGGACTGCGCTGCGGCGAGATCACCAGCGGTCCGTCCTCGATGCGGCTGAAGTACTTCTCGACGCCGTCGTAGCTCCACGACTCGTCTGCCGCGTGGCCCCACTCGTCGTAGTCCGCCGCGAATCCGCGGACCCACATCATGGCGTTCATCGACGACGACCCGCCGAGCACCTTGCCGCGCGGCCAATAGATCTGGCGGCCGTCGAGTTCCTTCTGCGGCTCAGTCGAGTAGTCCCAGTCCGCATCCGACTTGAACAGCTTGGCGAAGGCCGCTGGGATGTGGACGAACTTGTCCTTGTCGCGTGCGCCGGCCTCCAGCACCAGCACCTGCACACCGGGCGTCTCGCTCAGGCGGTTGGCGAGCACTGAGCCGGCAGAGCCGGTGCCCACGACGATGTAGTCAGGCTTCACGGCGGACCAGTCTATTGAGGGTTGCCCTACTACACGCTCAATTGGAGGTGCTGCGCGCCGGCGATTCCGGCATACCGCTCCGGACTGCACGTCAGGACGATGACCTGACCGTCGCCGCCGACCACGTCGAACACCTCGCCCATCCTGGCCAGCCGGTCGGGATCGCTGAAGCCCAACGCATCATCGATGACCACGGGAACACCGTCCTCCTTCGCAACCAGGGCCGCACTCGCCAGCCTCGCCACGATGCCCAGTTGCTCCTTGGCGCCCCCCGAGAGCGACTCGAACGGCACGGTGCGTCCGTCCAGCGTGCGGCTGAGAATACGAAGATCACCATCGATCTCGACGTCGAAGTCCGCACCGAACACGATGCGGCCCAGACGTTGCACCTCGGCCCGGAACGGATCGAGGTAGCGCAGCCGCGATTCATCGCGATGGCGCGTCATCACCGACTGCAGCAGCTGCGCTGCCCCGGCGCGACGCTGGACCCGGTCATGCTCCGCCGCCGCATGCTCGCGTTCGATCTGTGCCGCATCGAGCCGACCCTTGCGACCCTCCGATCCGTACACCCGCAGCTGCGCCGTGAGCTCGCGAAGCTGCCCGGCGACGTCGTCGTGCCGGTCGCCGAGCTGGGCGGCTCTGTCCGCGGCATCCGTCAGTTCGGCAGCCACCGCCGCCGGTCCGGCGAGGACGAGTTCGGACTCGACGGCCAGCACCCGGGCGACGACTCCGCGGGCCCGTTCGGCGTCAGCCTCGGCTTGGATCACCAGCTGATCGTCGGACTGCGATTCCCGTTGCCGGGTAAGGCGTTCGGACGCATTCGCGACCTCGTCGCGCGCAGTGCGCAGTTGAGACTGCAGGACGGTTGCAGCACTAGCCACCCTCATCGCGTGTGTCGCAGCGGTCGTGGCTGCGGCACGACAGGCCTCGTAGTCGGCGCGCGCCCGCCGGAGGGCCTCGGTCGCTGCGCCGAGTTCGGCGCGCGCACCCTCCACGTCGATACTGCCTGTCGGGTCGAGTTCGACACTCAGCTCGGCGAGGCGGGCGTTGAGCCCGTCGACCGAGTCGTCGCCGACGAGTGCGTCGAGGGTGGCCCGCAGTCGATCTCCGGACGCCGTCAGATCGCGTCTTCTGGCGTCCAGCGCCCGCGCGGCGTCGACGTCCGCGACTTCGGCCTCGTCGAGCAGGCCCGTCAGGATCTCGCGCGCCCTGTCGAGCTTGTCCTGCGAATCGGCCGCCGACGCACCGGGCACCACGCGGAACGTCATCAGGCCCGGCAGCTCCACCTCGGTCGAGGTCGTCACGTTCTGCGACCACCCGGCGCCGGGCGTCAGCTCCACCTCGCGGCCGTCGACCAGAACCTGGATGCCGGTCACTGCGTCGAGCTCGACACGCGCCGACGCCAACTCGGCCTGAAAGGCAGCCCGCTCGATGGCCAATGCCGCCATCTCGACGTCGCGCATCACCGCATCCGACAGCGTGATCGGCGACAGCTCGGCGACGACGTCCGCCATCTCGCGCTCCACCGCCTCGATCTTGGTGAGCCTGGTCGCCAATTTCTCCGCCTCGAGACGACGGACGATCCGTTCGACAGCGCTGCGCGCGCACTCGACGCGGGCGTGGCACCGCTCGGCGACGACGCGGGCGGCCTCAGCTGACTCCGCCGCCGCCGCGGCGGTCTCCTCAGCCGTCGTCTGGTCCTGCTCAGCTGCCTTTACGGCCGATTCGAGGTCGGCGATGGTGTTACTGCGCTCGGCAAGGTCGGCCCGCAATCTGCGGCGCTCGCCCAGGGCGGCCTCGGACGCGGCCTTGGCCATCTCGGCGGGCTCGGCGAGGGCACGCGCCGCAGCGAGGCGGTCCTCGAGTGCCTTGACCGCATCGGCGGACGTCCGCGCGGACTCGAGTCGCTGGGCGGCGGTGACGCGCTCCCGCGAGAGACGGGCCAGGGCATCGGCGAGTTGCGCATGACGGACGACCGCCTCGTCGACCTCCTCGACCGCGGACCGGCACAGGTCGACCTGCTGCTCGGCGTCCCGAAGTCGCGCGACGGCGCTCGCCCACTGACCCGTGGCTCGACCCGTCGCCGTGAAGTACTGCCGGAACTCCGCGTCGATCCGGTCGATGAGCAACGGTTCGGATCCCGAGAGCGTGACCGTCTGCCCGGCCGCCACGTCGAGCGCTCGCGCCAGCGCGTCGCAGGACGAAAGATCAACGGAGGCAGTCGATGCCGATTGCAGTACCCGTTGCGCCTGCCATAGGTCGGTGTCCATGGTCTCCGCGAGGATCGCCAGCACGCGCTCGTGGGCCTCGTCACCGGTGAGCTGTTCGCGGTGCGGCGACAGCACCGTCAAGCTGGTCTGCTGCTTCTTGTGGAATCGCTTGTGGTACTCGAAGCGGTACGGCCCGGTGGAGATCACGGCCGTCACCTCGGCGCCCTCGTCCACGTGCGTGGGCTTGACCTGCTTGACCTCCTTCTTGGTCGAGCGGTCCTTGGCCTCCAGCAGCAGATCGAGAGCTTCGATCATCGACGACTTGCCGATCTCGTTGGCGCCGGACACGACGACGACTCCGCGATCGGGAAACTCGATGTCGCGGTAAGCGATTCCGCGATAGTTCCTCAGCACGAGTCGGTGCAACTTCACGCGACGCTCCCCCGCTCGGTGAGCCGCAGCAGCAGCGCCAGCGCGCCGCGCGCATCGTCGGCCCGGGCGTCGTCGGCGCGCGCCGCGGCCACCAACTCCTCGACGGCGGCGGCCGCGAAGCCGCCGATACCGAGGTCGTCGAACTCACCGTCGGCGGGCACGACGGCGATGTCGGTCTCCCGATCCCAGGTGCTCAACGCGGCGAACTTGTGCGCGTACCTGTCGAAGCACGCATCGAGCGCGGCCTTGTCGGTGACGGTCAGGGTGCCGGTGAGCGCGATCTGGACCACCGTGCACTCCTTGTCGGGCAGCTGGTCGAGGTTGATGTCGAGATCCGCAACGTCCCTTGCGGTATCGACCGATCGCCGCAGCGTCACGAACTTCCACCGGCCCACCCGACGGCCCTGTACGTGCACCGCCCGCACCGGATCCTGCTCGTCCACGTCGACCACCAGGACGTGGCCGGGATCGGGCTCGACGTGGTCGTAATTGGTGACCTCCTGCGAACCGGAGTACCACACCCGACCGGTCGACCCGACCTCGGTGCGAGAGTGTTTGTCGCCCAGGGCGACATAGTGCACGGCACCGCGGGCGAGCGCCGCCTCGACGGTGGCGAGCCGGATCAGGGACGGCTTGTCGCGGTCCGGCTCGAAGAGATCCACGCCGCCATGACCGACGACGATGCGGGTGACCCCGTCGGCGGTGAGGCCCTCGAGCACCTCACCCAGCAGATCGGTGGTTGGCTTCTTGGAACGCCAAGGCGCGGAGACGATCTCGAGCCCAGAACGAACCAGGTGCACACCGGCCCGGTCGAGCACGGTGACGTTGTCCGGCCGCTCGGCGGCGAACAGGGCGCTGGTGTATACCGACGAGGCATCGAGCGGATCGTGATTGCCGGGAAGCAGATACACCGGAACGCCGATGGCACGCATGGCCTCCAGCGACTGGCTGACGTCCCGCGGCGCGAGCTGGTTGTGCTCGAAGACGTCCCCGGCGACGACGACGAACTCCGCGCCCGTCTCGGCGGCGACGGCCCCCAGGCCGGCCACGGCATCTCGGCGCGCTGCCGAATATCGTGGCTGCGCCTCACCGTTCAGGAAGTGACGGGTCATGCCGAGCTGCCAGTCGGCGGTGTGTAGGAAACGCATCCGGACTCCTCGGCTCTCGTGTCGTGGACCGTCATCTCGACGGGCATGGCGAGTGTAGGTCCGCGCCCCGACAAGTCGGCGGACCTCGCCCGGCATGTGCGGTGACGACCACGTCAGCCCACGTCAACGCACCCCGGATGCCTTGATGCGACCGAGGATCACGTCCACCGCCAGGAATGCCACCAGGCCGATGCCCAACAGCGGCAGGAACACCCCGACGCCGACCGCGAGGACCGCCACCGCGGCCAGCACCGCGGGACGTTGGCGCCGCAGCAGGCCACGCGCGGGCGGGCGGCCGACCGCCCACTGCCTGCCGCGCGTCGGACGGCGCTGCCACCACATGCGGTACCCGCGCACGATCACCGTCACCAACGCCAGCGCAACGCCCAAGAGCAGCAGTTGGTTCCAGACGCCGAACAGGAACCCCATGTGCATGCGGATGCCCCAGTCGGCGAGCTTGGCGATCGGTGAATAGTCCCGCGCATAGTCCACGACGCCGGTGACGGTCATCGTCGACGGGTCGACGGCAGCGGCGTTGGTGGTCAGCCGAAACGCCTCGTCGAGCTCGCTGACACCGACCGCCTCACCGTGCTCGGCGGGCAGCGAGATCTCCAGCGGCGCGTCGACACCCACACCGTTCGCTGCGGCCACGACGCCGTCCAGGTCGACCGGCCCACCGGCGACCGGGCTCACCTGGCCGCCGTGACCGGGGTGCACCATGGCGGTGTCCAATTGCGGCCGTTCCCAGCCGAATTGAGCCCGCAGATCCGTCACCGTCGCACCCGCGAACGTCGACCACGTGATCCCCGTCGCGGAGAGGAACAGCAGCATCGGGAGGATCCAGATGCCGACGACGGCGTGCCAGTTGAGCGTCCGCGACCGTCCCGTCGACGTCGCGTCCACCAGCAGGAGGCGACCCACCCCCCGCCTGCGCCGCTCCGCTCGCCGCCGCGTCCACCACAGGCAGACTCCCCCGAGGGCGACCACCCACAGCCACGATGCGGCGAGTTCGCTGTAGACCCGGCCGGGCTCCCCCAGCTGCAGATGGCGATGCAGGCCGTCGAGCCACGTGCTGACAGGCAGGTAGCCGAACCACACGGGCTCGCTGCCGAGCACCTGCCCACCGTGCGGATCGACGAACACCGCGAGGCGAGTCTCCCCGGTGCCCTCCGGATCGAGTCGCGGGTCGGCGAACAGAACACGGGTGGAGTCCTCCGGGCCGGGCGCGGGACGCACCCCGACCATCGTCAGATCCGGCACCGACGCCTGCGCCGCGGCGGACTGCGCCACCAGCGAAAGCGTGTCAGCGCCGGGTTCGACGGTGAGGACGTCACGGTAGACGAATCGTTCGATGGTCGGCGCGACGGCGTACAGCCCGCCGGTGACGGCGGCCACCAGGATGAACGGCGCCACCAGGACACCGGCGTAGAAGTGCAGTCGTCTGACGAGGGACGAGACGTAACGGGTGGATCCGACCGTGCGACGTGGCTCACCAGCGGGCGAATCGTCGTCGATCGTGCTTTCGGACATGGACATACGAGGGGTTTCCTTCGTTCACGAAGTGGGGTGTGGCCGCGCAACGGCACGGCGCCGGACGGCGCGATGACGCGCCGCCCGGTGAAGGGATGCCGCGGGTCAGGCGGCGGCGAACGAAGGTGGCCCGCGAGTGACGCGGCCCGGGATGGCGAGGATCCGCGCGGCGAGACCGGTGGTCCACCACAGGCTGCGGGGCCGCTGCGCCGGGCGGGTGTCCCGAAGGGCCAGCAGAACGAGGACGAGCTGCCACGCGGTCCCCCCGACGGCCGCGAAGAGTCGTTCTGCGGTGCAGATCAGCGCCGCCGCCACGATGGCGGCAGCAGCGTGAGCCGAGACCATGGACACCGACCACTGCTGACCGTGCGAATGACCGGAGACGAACACCAGGAGGTGGTGGCCGAAGAACTGGCCGGCCGCGAGGAAGCTGGCTACCGAGGAGAGCCCGCGCTGTTCGTCACCGGAGGCCAACGCGCCGACGGCTGCCGAGCACAGGACCAGCACGACGATCGCGGGCGTACCGGAGTGCATGCCGCCGCCGACGCCGTGCGCCGCCACTGCAACTGCACCGGAAGTGGCCCCGACCAGCACGCCGCGAAATCGCGCCGCCCTCGTGGATAGCCGCCTCACCCGCAGCAGCGTACCGGTTACCGTGGTGTCGATGAGCGCACCCGACCGCACCCTGCTCCTGCTTCGTCATGCCAAGTCGGACTATCCCGACGGCGTGGCCGACCACGACCGCCCCCTCGCCCCGCGCGGTATTCGGGAGGCTGCCCTCGCAGGCGAGTGGATCAAGGCGAACGTGCCGGGGGTGGACGCGGTGCTCTGCTCGACGGCGACCCGCACCCGTCAGACGCTGGCGCGCACGGGGATCGACGCGAACATCCGCTACGAGGAGAGCCTGTACGACTCCCGCCCGAGCATCGTGGTCAACCTGATCAACGGCATCGGCGACGACGTCGAGACACTGCTGGTGATCGGCCACGAACCGACGATGTCCGGTCTGGCGTCCGCTCTCGCCGACGTCGAATCCGATCCGGATCTGCTCGACGAGGTCATGGCCAAGTACCCGACGTCGGCGATCGCGGTCCTCCGCACCGAGGTGCCGTGGTCACGACTCGGGCTGCACGGGGCCACGCTGACCAACTTCCACGTCCCGCGCTAGCGGGGCGTCAGTTGTTGGTGTTGAGCGTCAGCTCCATCAGCTTGATCGCCATCCCGCACGCGTCGACACCGGGCACCTGGGGATTCACCCACCACCCGACCACGCCTGCCGCATCGCTGGCCACCCCGCAGGCGCCGCTGGCGTCGTTGGGCTTCATCACGATCGACTGCACACCCGCCACCGAGCGGCTCTCGACCTGATACTTGAGGAAGTCCGCGACCTTGCGTTCGTTGTCCAGGCTGCCCTGCTCGAACCAGAAGCGGGTGATGTCGATGAGACCGGCGGGGTTGAGTGCCTGCCACCTGCACAGCGCGCCGACGAAGGTGCTCTGGATGTCCAGCGGATCGGCGCCCACCGTCTTGGCGAGCACGTCCGTCGTCAGGACGTCGCACTCCTTCAACAGGTTGGGATAGGTCTTCGCCGAGTTGTCGTTGCGGGGGTTGTTGCCCCCGGCGCCCGCCTTGACGGCCTGACCGGAGACGTCACGGGAACACCCCACGAGCATCGTGACCGCGGCCAGGACCGCGAACAGGCCCGCCATCACCCGGCGGGCTGGAGCGGAGCGACGCTGAGACCCACCCCTGCGCGACGCGCTCACTTCGAGTTCACGATCGATTGACGGGTGAGTTCCTTGGCGACGTCGCACGCGTCGGGGAACGGCTTCTCCGTGAAGTTGACCGACCACTCGATGAAGTCGTCGTCGAACTGAATGCCGATCTCGCACAGCGAGGTACCCAGTTGCGGATCGCTGTTCAAGGCGATGAAGCCGTCGTGGCCCTCGATGTTGATGTCCTCCACGCTGGTGCGCGACAGTTCTTCGGTCTTGCGCTCGCGACCGATGGGGCTACCCCGGTACCAGTTGAAGGAGAAGTGGGGTCCCAGGATGCCACCACCGAGGAGCCACTGACATCCCACCGACGTCTTGGCGGTGTTGACCAGACCGTTGATCTTCGTCAGCTGCGCGACCGTCTGGTCGGAGATACCACCGCATTCGGGAACCAGGGGCCCGTGTTTGGCGTCGGCCGCCGGCGCAGGTGTGGACTCGCCGCCCGGACCGGTCGGCTGTTCCGAGCCACCGGAGCAGGCCGCAAACACCGGAATCACGGCGGCCGCCAGCACGGCCAGCGCCTTTGCATTGCGCCCGCCACTGCGGTGGCCGCGTCTACCCGTCACGCCCGACACTGTAGCGGCCGCCTCGGGCCACAACCACCGACATGCCGACTGACCAGGAGTTTTCTAAGGAAACCCACGGGTGCGGGCGCACCGGATGCGCGGCGACGCGGTATGCGACAGTTGCGGAATGCTCTTGCGCCTGCTGCGACGGTACGCGGGGCCGTACCGTCGGGCGGTCGCCGTCGTCGCGGCCTTTCAGATGGTCAGCACACTGGCCTCGTTGTATCTGCCGACCATCAACGCCGCGATCATCGACGACGGAGTGGCCAAGGGCGACACCGGCACCATCGTCGAGCTCGGCGGGATGATGCTCGGGGTCACGGCGCTGCAGGTGGTCTGCGCGATCGGCGCCGTCTACTTCGGCTCCCGGGTGGGCATGGGCTTCGGCCGTGACCTTCGCTCGGCGATGTTCCACCACGTGACGGGTTTGTCGGCCGAGGAGACAGCGCGCTTCGGTGCCCCGACGCTGCTGACCCGCACCACCAACGACGTCCAGCAGATTCAGGTGCTGCTGCAGATGACGTGCACCATGTTGATCGCCGCCCCGATCATGTGCATCGGCGGCATCGCCATGGCGATCCACCAGAACGCGGGGCTGTCGTGGCTCCTGATGGTCAGCGTCCCGCTGCTCGGACTGTCCAACTACTGGATCGTCTCGCGGCTGCTGCCGATCTTCCGCAGAATGCAACGCCTGATCGACGGCATCAATCGCGTGCTGCGCGAACAACTCTCCGGTATCCGCGTCATCCGCGCCTTCGCCAGGGAACCGTTCGAGCGGACGCGGTTCCGCGAGGCCAACGAGGCACTGGCCGACACCGCGATGACCGTCGGCCGCCTGCAGGCCCTGATGCTGCCGGTCACCACCCTGGTGATCAACGTGTCCAGCGTCGCGCTGATCTGGTTCGGTGGCATCCGCATCGATTCGGGCGAGATGCAGGTCGGCTCGCTGATCGCGTTCCTGTCCTACTTCATGCAGATCCTGATGGCCGTCCTGATGGCAACGCTGCTGCTGGTGATGTTGCCGCGCGCGTCGGTGTGCGCCGAGCGCATCACCGAGGTGCTTGCCACGACGCCGGCGATCACCAGCCCTGCGACGCCGAAGCGCCCGGCTACCGCGGTGGGCACCATCGAGCTCGTCGATGCGACGTTCAGCTATCCGGGCGCCGATCGACCCGTCCTGCAGGGTGTTTCGCTGACGGCTCGGCCCGGCACGACCACCGCGGTGGTGGGGTCGACGGGTTCGGGCAAGTCCACGCTCATCTCCCTGATCTGCCGCCTCTTCGACGTCACCGACGGTGCGGTGCGCGTCGACGGAATCGACGTGCGGGACTACGACGTCGAGGCGCTGTGGTCGACGATCGGCCTGGTGCCCCAGCGCGGCTATCTGTTCTCCGGGACGGTCGCCGAGAACCTGCGCTACGGCAAGGCCGACGCGACGGACGCCGAGATGTGGGGGGCGCTGCGCGTCGCGTCGGCGGACTCCTTCGTCTCGGCGCACCCCGACGGTCTGGAGATGCGCGTCGCGCAGGGCGGCATCAACTTCTCGGGCGGTCAGCGGCAACGCCTTGCGATCGCGCGGGCGGTGATTCGGCGACCGGCGATCTACCTGTTCGACGACGCGTTCTCGGCGCTGGACGTCCGCACGGACGCTCGGGTCCGCGCCGCGCTCGGCGAGGTCTCGGCCGACGCGACGGTAGTCATCGTCTCTCAACGCATCTCGACGGTGATCGAGGCGGACCAGATCGTCGTCGTCGACGATGGCGCGGTCGTCGGCGTCGGCACGCACGACTCGTTGCTCGTCGAGTGCCCGGTGTACGCGCAGTTCGCCGACTCGCAGGCCGTCTCCGCAGGAACCCAACGATGAGCGCGCCGATCGGCCGCAGACTCAACGCCGGCCTCGACGCGCCGACGGAACGGTCGAAGGACTTCAAGGGTACGGCGCTACGGCTTTTGACACGGCTTACCCCGCAACGCCTGCCGACCGCGATCGTGCTCCTGCTCGGCATCGTCGGCATCGCCATCGGGGTGGTCGGCCCACTGATCCTCGGACACGCCACGGACCTGTTGTTCAGCGGTGTCATCGGTAGGAGCCTGCCCGCCGGAATCACCAAGGAGCAGGCGATCGAGGCCGCCAGGGCACGAGGCGACGGCACGTTCGCCGATCTGCTGTCCGGCATGAACGTGGTGCCTGGGCAGGGTGTCGACTTCGGCGCCGTGGGCCGCACCCTGCTGCTGGCGCTCGCACTGTATCTGGTTGCGGCACTGATGCTCTGGGTGCAGGCTCGGCTGCTCAACGTGATCATCCAGCGGACCATGGTGGCGTTGCGTGCCGACGTCGAGGACAAGGTGCATCGGCTACCGCTGGCGTACTTCGACTCGCGACAGCGCGGTGAGGTCCTCAGCCGCGTCACCAACGACGTCGACAACATCCAGTCGTCACTGTCGTTGACCATCAGCCAGCTGCTGACCTCGGTCCTGACGGTCGTCGCCGTGCTGGTGATGATGTTGACGATCTCTCCCCTGCTGGCGCTGATCACCGTGCTGACGGTGCCGTTGTCGCTGTGGTCCACCCGCACGATTGCCCGCCGGAGCCGAGACCAGTTCATCGCCCAGTGGCGCAACACCGGTCGCCTGAACGCACACGTCGAGGAGACCTACAGCGGGTTCACCGTCGTCAAGACGTTCGGCCACCGGGCACTCGCCGAGGACAGGTTCCGCGAACTCAACGGCGACGTATACACGGCCAGCTTCGGCGCTCAGTTCCTGTCGGGGTTGGTCTCTCCGGCAACGACTTTCGTCGGCAACCTGAGCTACGTCGCCGTCGCCGTCGTCGGCGGCCTGCAGGTGGCCACCGGCCAGATCACGCTCGGCAGTATCCAGGCCTTCATCCAATACGTCCGTCAGTTCAACCAGCCGCTGACGCAGGTGGCGTCGATGTACAACACGCTGCAGTCTGGAATCGCCAGCGCAGAGCGGGTATTCGACCTCCTCGACATCGAGGAACAGACCCCCGACCCGCCGGAGTCGACGGGGGCCAGGCGCGGTCCGGGGCGGGTGGAATTCGAGCACGTCGACTTCGAGTACCGCGAGGGCACGCCGATCATCGAGGATCTGTCGCTGGTCGCCGAACCCGGCAGCACGGTGGCGATCGTGGGACCCACGGGCGCGGGCAAGACGACACTGGTCAACCTGCTGATGCGGTTCTACGAGGTGGACTCCGGTCGCATCCTGATCGACGGGGTCGACATCACCGCCATGAGCCGTCACGCCCTGCGATCGAGCATCGGCATGGTGCTGCAGGACACCTGGCTGTTCGGCGGCACCATCTACGACAACATCGCGTACGGCCGCCCCGACGCCGGCGAGGACCAGGTCGTCGAGGCAGCCAGAGCCGCTCACGTCGACCGGTTCGTCGCGACCCTGCCGAACGGTTATCAGACCTGGATCACCGACGACGGCGGAAACATCAGCGCTGGCGAGAAGCAGTTGATCACCATCGCCCGAGCGATTCTCGCCCAGCCGAGCCTGCTGATCCTCGACGAGGCCACCAGTTCCGTCGACACCCGCACGGAATCATTGGTTCAGCAGGCGACCGCCGAGCTTCGCCGCGATCGGACGAGTTTCATCATCGCGCACCGGCTTTCGACGATCCGCGACGCCGACGTGATCCTGGTGATGGAGGCCGGCCGCATCGTCGAGCGCGGAAGCCACGACGAACTCGTGGCCCGCCGCGGTGAGTACTGGTCGATGACCCAGGCCTGACCCTGCGATTCGTGCACGCGCAGTTGCGGTGAGCGCAACCGCGCGTGCACGAATCACTAGAGTTCGGGGCCCTCGGCGCGCAGGTCGTCGACCTTCGACATGGCATCGCGCAGCTTGCCGAGCCATTCGTCGGTGTGCTCGCCGACCAGCCTGACCGACCACACCAGCGCATCCGAGCGCGACCGCGCCACGCCCGCGTCGACGAGGGTGTCGAGTACCTGGCGTTCGGGCTGCCTCAACCGCGTCATGACTGGAACTGCGATGTGCGTGAACAGGATTCGCTCACCCGCGACCTCGACGCCCCAGGCGACCTTGCGGCCGTAACGGTGCTCGGCCTCGTCCGCGATGCGCATGCGCTCGGATCGGGTCTCTTCACGGAAGCGTGCTGCGCGGCCCGACGCGCGGGCGTCGCTCTCCTCGCCGTCGGCTTCGGGGAGGCGGCCGACGACGGTGATCTCCTCACGGTCGACGACGACGGTGGGATCGCCCGCGAACCAGCCCTCGGGCAGGCGTCCGGCGATCCAGTCCGGCGCATCGGTCGCGTCGGGCTGCTGTGACTGGTGCCAGCCGCCGGAGCGGCCGCGGTGATGTTGTTTCATGATTACATGATTACCTTGTTACAGCTGTAATGGGGCAGACTTCTCCACGAGCGAACGACCGGGCCGTCAGCTCAACTTGCGCTTCACGGCCAGCCCGCCCCCGATGACCATCGCAATCAGGAGCAGCGCCGCCCAGCCCGCTCCCGCGAGCCACCACACGGCACCGAGCGCGACGATCCCCGGCGAGGCCAGGAACAGGACCATTCCGGGATGCTGCTTGACGACCTCGAGAGCACTGCGAGCCCGCGCCGGGTCGATCTCCATTGACATCCGACCAGCATGCCACCGGCGTTGCCATAGGGTTCGACGTAGCGATCCACACAATCGAACCGAGGAGCACGACGGTGACTGGACCTGGTCAAGGCAGTTGGCAGCCCGATCCCGAAGGCCGATACGACTACCGCTGGTGGGACGGCCAGGGGTGGACCGATCAGGTGTCTCATCAGGGCCAGGCGGGCAGAGCGCCCCTCGGCGGAGCTCCCGCACCGCAGGTGCAAGCGCAGGCACAGGCACAGCAGCCCGCCGCGCAGGCGACCGTGCACGATCCCGGCCAACCCGCAGGCGACGGCTTCTCGGGCATCAGCGGCGATCTCGTCGACGGCCGGTTCAGCGAGAAGGAATCCACACCGATCGCGAACCAGAACGCCAAACTGCTTCGGGTGCGCCTCGGTGAACCGTTCATGGCGCGACAGGGCTCGATGGTCGCCTACCAGGGCAACGTCGACTTCGCCTTCGAAGGTGGCGGTGCCTCCAAGTTCCTGAAGAAGGCGTTCACCGGCGAGGGTGTCCCGTTGATGCGCTGCCAGGGCCAGGGCGACGTGTTCCTCGCCGAGCTCGCTCACGACGTCCACCTGCTGAACCTCACCAACTCGGGCCTGTCCATCAGCGGCAAGAACGTGCTCGCCTTCTCATCGAGCCTGGACTGGAACATCGAGCGGGTGAAGGGCGGCAGCATCGCCACCGGCGGGCTGTTCAACACGACACTGCGCGGCACCGGCTGGGTGGCACTGACGACCGACGGCCCTCCCGTGGTCCTCAACGCCGGCGAGGCTCCGACCTTCGCCGACACGAACGCCGTCGTGGCGTGGTCGGCGAACCTGCAGACGCAGCTGAAGACGAGCTTCAAGGCGGGCGCACTGATCGGGCGCGGTTCCGGTGAGGCCCTACAGGTGTCCTTCTACGGCCAGGGCTTCGTCATAGTGCAGCCGTCGGAGGGCATCCAGATCCCGGTGCAGTGATGAGCGCTTGCGCGAAGAACAGACGACAGTGATGAGCGCTTGCGCGAAGAACAGACGACAGTGATGTCCGTGCCACGACGCATCTGGGGCCGAGAGGTCCACGAAGGCTCCTACGGCGGCCACGCCGGTCTGGTCTACGACGAGGGACCGGAGACGTTCGACGATCTGATGGCGGCCACCGAGGTGTGGACCGATCGGACGTTCCTGGTCCAGGGTGAGCGACGAATCACCTTCGCGGGATTCCGGACCGCCGCCCAGGCTGCACGGGAACGCCTCGCGGACCTCGGCATTCGGCCCGGCGACCGGGTGATGGTCTTCGGCTACAACAGCCCCGAGTGGGTGGTGGCCTCGTGGGCGCTGTGGCTGTCCGGTGCCGTCCCCGTCCTGGCGAACCGCTGGTGGAGTCGTGCCGAGATCGACCATGCCGTCACGGTTCTCGCACCGCGGCACATCCTGAGCGACACCGAGCTCACGGTCGCTGCGCCCTGCAGTCCACTGGGCGACCTGCGTGCCGCGTTCGACGCGGACGCCGCGCCCTCTCCCGGCATCGATACCGACGGCGACGCCGCCGCACTGATACTGTTTACCTCCGGCAGCTCCGGTATGCCGAAAGCCGTTGAGCTGTCGCGACGTTCGGTGATCTGCAACCAGCACGACATCATGCAGCGGACCGGACGGCTGCCACATCTCCTGGACACGGATTCCGTTCAGGTCGTCAGCCTGGCGACCACGCCAATGTTTCACGTCGGCGGCCTCTCCAGCCTGCTCACCCATTTCCTGACCGGCGGGAAGATCGTGATGACCGAGGGCCGCTTCGACGCGGGTCAGATCCTGGCACTGATCGAGCGGGAGGGCATTCAGGTCTGGGGTGCGGTGCCCACCATGGCCATTCGCCTCCTGGAACACCCCGACTTCTCCCGAACCGACCTGTCGAGCCTGAAGTCGTGGCCGCTCGGCGGAGCGCCCGTCACCACCGCCCTGTTGGACCGGATCAGGACCAAGCTGCCGAAATTGCGCGAACGGGGCCTGAGCAACACGTGGGGCATGACGGAGGCCGGCGGGTTCCTCACCGTCGCCGACGCCCGCGATCTGACGCTGCACCCCGGAACTGTGGGACGGCCCTACCCCGTCGTCGAGATCCGCATCGACCGCCCGGACGCCGATGGCGTCGGCGAGGTGCTGGCCCGTTCGCCGACGGTGATGAACGGCTACGTCGGGGTCGACGCATCGGTCAACGCCGAAACCGTCGACGCCGACGGCTGGCTACACTCCGGCGACCTGGGGCACCTCACCGACGACGGCTACCTGTTCATCGACGGCCGGAGCAAGGACGTCGTCATCAGGGGCGGCGAGAACATCGCCTGCCCGCACGTCGAAGCCGCGATCGCCACCCATCCCACCGTCGTCGAAGTCGCCGCCCTCGGGATACCGCATCCCGATCTCGGCGAGGAACTGGTCGCCGTGGTGGTGCACCGGGCGGACGGCCTCGCCCCCACCCCGGAGGAACTGACGAGCCACGTCACGGGCGTGCTGTCGTACTTCGCGATCCCCACCCGCTGGGAGATCCGGGCTCGGCCGCTGCCGACGCTCGCCGGCGAGAAGGTCGACAAGAAGTCGCTGGCCGCGTCGTTCGCGGCGCCCCCAAGCGACTGACTACCCGGCATCAGCCCGGCGGACCCGGAACAGCTTCACCTCGTCCTTGATGTTCTTGAGGCGTCGAGCACCCGCGAACGACCACGACACCCGATCGAGGTCACCGATCGCCTCGCGGGTGGATTCCGACGCCAGGATTGCGCCGGGTCTCGCCGCCCCGGTGACACGACTGGCCAGGTTGACCGAGTTGCCGAACCAGTCGCCGGCACGGCTGACGGCCATCCCGGTCGCGAGGCCCACCCGCAACCGGGGGAAGTCCGCGTCGGCCTCCGTGGCGTCGAGCAGATCGAGAACGGCGTCGAGCATGGCGACGGGATCGCTGCTGACGAGCATCACCTCGTCGCCGATGCTCTTGACGTAGCGAACCGGTGGCACCGCGACCTCGCGGGCCAGGTCGGCCAGTCGGTGTGCGAGCTTCTCGAGATCCTCGGGCGGGACGGCCTCGCCGAGCCGGGTGAAACCGACGAGGTCGGCGAAAGCGGTCGTGACCAGGCGCGCCCCGGGCAGTGGTATGCCCTCGGCGCGTTCGTTGGTGGTCACCGCTTCGGTCTCCATGATGTGCATCAACTGCAGGCGCAGTGCGTCCTCGATCATGGGCGCGAGCAACGGGGCGACCTGTTCGACCAACGCCTCGGACGCCATGGCCGTCTCGAGCTCGGTGGCACCCGGCTTCAACACGGCGGCCAACGCGGCGTAGCGCATCACGTCGGCGGCCCGGGTCAGGCCCTCGGCCAGCACCTGCAGCACCAGCACGACCTGGTCGGGGGCGATTCCGAGGTCGATGAACTTCTGCGCGCTGGAAAAGGCCTCCCCGTCGGACTTCGGAAGGACCACGGCATCGGGATCGTCGACCCTCGGCAATCCGACGGCGCGCATCAGGCGTTCCAGTAAGGCGAGATCGAGGCCCGACTCCTCACTGATCTGGCGGGCCGACACCAGCGTGCCGTCGTCACCCATGGCGCGCCGGGTGGCCAGGAGCATGGGGGCGAACGACTCACCGATCTGGGCATGGGTGAAGCCGCGCGACGACAACCACTCGATGAGTTCGGCTCGTTCGGCTCGCGCCGTGCCCTCCAAGCCATCCAGCAGACCGGATGCTTCGACGTCGTCTCCGGTATCGACCGCTTCGCCCACCGGGTCAACGTATCCGACGGTCTGAAAGGATTCGCTTCGATGACCCAACCAATGCGCCAGGGCTTGCCGCCCGTCGTCGGCGACGGCGCTCGCGTCCTGCTCCTGGGGTCGTTCCCGAGTGAACGGTCACTCGCCACGGGTGAGTACTACGCCAACCGGCGCAACCAGTTCTGGCCGCTGATGGGGTCGCTGTTCGGATTCGACGCCGACCTGCCGTACACGCAGCGCATCGAGGCGGTGACCCACCACGGGGTGGCACTGTGGGACGTCATACACAGCTGCCGGCGAGCGGGCAGCATGGACGCCAAGATCGACCGGAAGACGTTGGTGGTCAACGACTTCGACTCGCTGCTAGCCCGACACACCGGCATCGAACGAATCTTCGTCAATGGTTTGACAGCCCTCGACGTATTCGAGCGGCACGTCGTGACCCCGCTGCCGACGGTTCGGTTGCCGTCGAGCAGCGGCGCGCTGCCCATGTCGTTCGCCGACAAGCTCGCTCGTTGGTGCGACGTCACCTAGCAACCACTCCGCCGTGGATCGCACAGGTTAAACCAGTGATTACTGCCATCAGCGCTACGCTTGAGCGACTACGCTGGCATTAGCCATTGCCGTAGCTGGCGGTCAACGCCACGCTACCGAGTAGAGGATGCGGTCCATGCCCATCGCCGTGCAGTTCGACCAGCCAGTCGGCGGCCGGCTACCACGCGCGCAGATGCACGGCGGCGCCATCAACGTCACGTCTCCCACGACGCAGGCCATCAAGTTCGCGATGTTCGCCAGGGAGCTCATCGGCGAGGCCTTCGGCGGCCGCGATCCCGAGCTGGCGCAGTTCGATCTTCCCGTTGCCGAGTACGCGGCCATCCTGAATGCGCTCGAGGCCCGCTTCGTCGACCACCCCGAGTCCACGCGGCTCCTTCAGGACCTCCTCGCCGAGCGCGGCTGCGACCCCGAGACCACGTACTTCGACGTACCCCGACTCCGCGTGAGCACCAGCGACGACTACCTCGGCGCGGGTACGGCCTACGCCTGGCATCCGCGCCGTGACACGTGGCACGGCGCCCCGCTGGCCCAGCTCACTCACTGGATGCCGGTGTTCGACGTCAGCGAGGCCAACGCGATGGTGTGTCACGCCGAGTACTTCAACCAGGCGATCGCCAACGACTCCGCCGACTTCGACTACGACGAGTGGAAACCCGGCCGTCGCCCACTGCCCGGCCCGACCGACACCGTCGACCCGTTCTCGGGCACGGTGTTCGTCATCCCCGTCGGCGGCGTGCTGGAGTTCTCCGGACACCACCTGCACTCCGACGTCCCCAACGACAGTGGACGAACCAGGTTCTCGATCGACTTTCACACCGTGGACGTCAGCGACATCCGGGCCGGCCTGGGCGCTCGCAACGTCGACGGTCACTGCACCGGCTCGTCGATTCAGGAGTTCATCTCGGCTGCGGATCTCTCTGCGGTACCGCAGGACGTCGTCGCCCTCGTCCACGGTGGGACCACCACGGGCGGCGATCACGTGCAGGTCCAGCCGACTCACCCCGCGCTGACGAACAACTAGCGCCCTAGCTCATCGGTGGGTGGCGCTGCGACCACGGACGCGCAGATTCGATCTGCGCACCGAGCGCCAAGAGAGTTGCTTCGTCGAAGGGCCTGCCCACCAACTGGATCGACGTCGGAATGCCGTGCCCGTCGAGTCCCCACGGCACCACCGCGGCGGGCTGGCCCGTCACGTTGAACATGGCCTGGAACGGTACCCGGGCCGCGACCAGCGCGAGTGTGGAGATGGCACCGCGGCGTTGGTAGGCCCCGATGCGGGACGGCCCCGTCGCAGTTCCCGGCGTGATGACCACGTCGACGTCGTCGAAGATCGTGTTGACGCGGGCGGCCACGTCGCTCTCCGCGGCCCGTATCGAGGCCAGCCGGCGATCCGACACCAGCCCACCGACCCTGGCGAACGCCCGGGTGCGCGGATCGAGTCGCTCGCGCCGGGGAAGAGCCTGAGCGTCGTCGTGGACGCCCTTGAAGTAGCGCGGCAGCGCCTGGGCGAGCACGGCCCGCGCCGGATAGTCGGGGTCCCGTTCGATCACCACGTGGCCGAGTTCGCGCAGCAGCGCGCCTGCCTCGGCGACCGCGTTGCGTTGCGCCCGCCCGACCCGCGCGGTCAGAGGCGGAGGCACCTTGGTGCTCAACGCGATTCGCAGTCGCCCCGGACCCCGATTCACCGCCGACACGAAACCGCCGGCCGCTGCGGGCAGCGCCGCGGTGACGTCGAGGAACAGCGCCGCGTCCTCGACGGTCCTCGCGATCGGTCCGTAGACGCTCAACCCGCCCCACGCTCCGTCGTTCGGGGCGAATGACACCCGGTCCCGCTGCGGCTTGATCCCGAAGAGACCACCCCACGTCGACGGGATCCGGATCGAACCCATGCCGTCGCTACCCAGCGCGAGCGCGGCCAGGCCGGCGGCCATCGCCGCTGCGCTGCCCCCGCTGCTGCCGCCGGGCGTGAAGTCGGTGTGCCACGGGTTGCGGGTGGCGCCGAACGTCAGGGTCTCGGTGAACGGCCAGATCATCAGCTCGGGCACCGAGGTCTTTCCGATGATGACCGCACCGGCCTCGCGCAGCCGCCGCACCACCTCCGCGTCGTGAGCGGGAGCCGGTCCGTGGGCGCTGCTGCCGTAGGTGGTCAGTTCGCCCGCGACGTCGGTGTCATCCTTGATCGCCACCGGAACGCCGAGCAGCGGGAGTCGCTCCCCCGCTTCGATCCGATCCTGCGCGGCCGCCGCCTCCCGGCGGGCGGAATCCGTGAGAACGACGCGGTACGAACGTAATTCGCGGTCGAATCGAGCGATGCGGTCGAGGTAGACGTCCAGCAGGGCGGGCGCGGTGACGGCACCCGCGGCGAGCAGGCGCGCCTGCTGGGCGGCACCGGTGAAAGCGAGATCGCGAGGGTCCACCCACCGAAGGGTAGTCGTGCGGAGCGGGCTACTACGGTGGCCGCATGCCCTGCGTGTTCTGTGCCATCGTCGCCGGGGAAGCGCCGGCCGTCCGCATCCACGAGGACGACGATTACCTCGCCATCCTCGATATCCGGCCAATCGTCCGCGGCCACGTGCTGGTCGTTCCCAAGGCGCACACCGTCGACCTGACGGACACGCCGCCGGACACGGTCGCGGAGATGATGCGGATCGGTCAGCGGGTCGCGAAGGCTGCGCGGGCGTCGGAATTGCACGCGGACGGCAACAACATCGTCGTCAACGACGGGAAGGCGGCGTTCCAGAGCGTGTTCCACATCCATCTGCACGTGGCGCCGCGCAAGACCGGCGACAAGCTGTCCTTTGCCAAGGGTCTGGTGGTCCGCCGGGATCCCGACCGCGAGGCGACGGGACGCATCCTGCGCGACGCGCTGGCCGACCTCGAGGCCTGACACACTGATGCCATGAGCAACATGCCCGTATGGGAGCGGTACCTGGGTCTCCCACTGCTGAAGGTCCACGACGCGATCTACCGCAAGACCAACGGCTGGATTGGTCACAAGATGCCGGGGCAGGCGCCGATCCTGCTGCTGCACACCGTCGGCGCGAAAACCGGTATCGCGCGAACGAACTCACTGAGCTACGCCCTCGACGGCGGCGCCTATCACGTCGTCGCCTCGAAGGGCGGGGACCCCAAGGCCCCCGGGTGGTACTTCAACCTGAAGGCCGACCCGAACGTCGAGATCAACGTCGGACCCAAGCGCATGCCCGCCACGGCGCGCATCATCGGACCAGATGATGCCGAATACGCGCGGCTGTGGAAACTGGTGAACGACAACAACTCCGGTCGCTACGACGGCTATCAGAAGCGGACCAGCCGACCCATTCCGATCATCGCGCTGACGCCCTAGAACAGTTCCTTGGCGAGCAGTTCCAGCGTCTGATCGCGTGCGGGCGCGGTCCGGGGATCCACGCCACGGAACGCCGACCCCACCGGGTTGACCATCACCTCGTCGACGGCGAAGTGCTCGGCCAACGCCCGTACCTGCTCGGCAGCCTCGGTCGGTGACCCGATGATGGCCCGCTCCAGCCCGGAATCTACGATCGCCCGCTGTTGCTGGGTGAGTTGGACGAGCCGCGCATCCTCGACGAGGTCGAGGGCGCGCAGCGGCTGACCCGTCCTCAGGAAGGCCATCATGTGCAGATTTGGCAGCATCAAATCCATGGCCTCCTCCCGGGTGGGGGCGACGGACGCGTTGACCGTCATGAACGTGGTGGGGTCGGCAGCCAGGTCACTCGGACGGAACTCCGACCGGTAGGTGGCAAGCGCCTCCTCGGTGCCCTGACCCGAGAAGTGATGCGCAAAGACGTACGGCAGGCCCTTCGCGGCGGCCAGGTGAGCCGAATACAGCGATGATCCGAGAAGCCACAGTCGCGGCTCGCTGGCGGCCGCCGGCGTCGCCTTGAGCACGTAGTTCTGGTCGAGCAGGCCGCGGCCGCGCAGCGCCACCTCGACACCGGAAGCGCTCATCAGAGCGGCGACGTCGTCCAGGTACTGCGGGAAGTTCTCGATGTCGGAATCGTCGCGGCCCGCTGCACCGCGCAGCGCCATCGACGTCACCGGGTCCGAGCCGGGGGCACGGCCGATGCCGAGGTCGATGCGGCCGGGGGCGGCAGCCTCCAACAGCGCGAACTGTTCGGCGACCGCGAGCGGCGCATGGTTGGGCAGCATCACCCCACCGGAACCGAGCCTGACCTGCCGGGTCTGGGCCGCCAGGTAGGCGAGCACCACCGGAGGGCTGGACGCCGCCACCGCAGGCATGTTGTGGTGTTCGGCCACCCAGAAACGCGTGTAGCCCAGGTCGTCGGCGGTCTGGGCGAGATGCACCGTCGCCGCAAGGGCGTCCGAGGTGCTCTGGTCGCTGCGGACGGGGATGAGGTCGAGAACCGAGAGTCGCACGCTTCGTTCAACCGAGGATCCGCCCCGATCGTTCCCCACCCGGGCGATTTGGGCGTGACCACCGGCGCTGAGCGCCGGTCAGCACACCGAAATCGCGAGGGCGAAGACGTCGTCGAGCATGGCCGGAGTGAGGCGTCCGGTGAACGTGTTCTGCTGGCTTGGGTGATAGCAGCCGATCAGCGAGACGTCGCCGAGCGTCGCGACCGCGAGGTGGCCGAACTTCGGTAGCGGCCTAGGCACGGTGCCACCGCCGGCGCGCACCATGTCCAGCACGACCTTCCAGGCAAAGCCGCCGAGCGCGACGATCGCGCGCACGCCGGGGCCGACGAGGCGCCACTCCGCATCCAGCCACGGTGCGCAGGTCGTACGCTCCTCCGGGGTCGGAGCGTTGTCCGGCGGCGCACAGCGCACGGCGGCCAGCACGCGAGTGTCGTTGAGCGTCAAGCCATCTGCGGCATCGACACTCGAAGGTGAACTTGCGAGGCCGGCCCGGTGCAGCGCGGCGAAGAGGAAGTCGCCGCTGCGGTCACCCGTGAACACACGACCGGTGCGATTGGCCCCGTGCGCGGCAGGCGCCAGGCCCACGATCAGGATCCGCGGAGTGGCCGACCCGAAGCCGGGCACCGGTCGCCCCCAGTAGGGCTCCTCGGCGTACGCCCGGCGCTTCTCGGTGGCCACCTGCTCGCGCCACTCGACCAACCTCCGGCACGCCCGGCACCTGCTGACCTCCGCATCGAGAAGCTCGACGGTGCCTGCGCGCTTGGCCATCGTCCGCACCCGCGAAGCGGTCGTCGCCACCGCCGTGTCAGCGTCGGCGGGATCCCCGGGCCAGCCGACTCCGGCGGGCACCGGCGAGTCGAAGAGCTCTCCCGTTCGCGGATGTGCCAGTGTCACCACACCACTGTGCACGGGCCGTTGAAATCGTTCGCGGCCCGGGTGAGTGCGCTGTTAGATTCAGCCGCGATAACTCATGATCACCACGACGCGTCGCCCCCTGTTCCTGATCTTCTTCGCCGCGCTCACGGCAGGCGCGGGCAACGGGATCTCACTCGTCGCGTTTCCGTGGTTGGTGTTGCAGCGCAACGGCTCGGCGGTCGAGGCGTCGATCGTGGCGATGGCGGGCACGCTGCCGCTGCTGGTGGCCACCCTGATCGCCGGCGCCGCCGTCGATTACCTGGGTCGCAGGCGGGTGTCGATGATCTCCGACGGGTTGTCCGCACTGGCTGTGGTGGCAGTCCCCGTGATTGCCCTGATCTTCGGCGTCGGGGCGATCAACGTGGCGGTGCTGGCCGGCCTGGCGGCACTCGGCGCCTTCTTCGACCCGGCGGGCATGACCGCCCGCGAGACCATGTTGCCCGAGGCGGCGCAACGGGCGGGCTGGACGCTCGACCGCTCCAATGGCGTCTACGAGGCGGTGTTCAATCTCGCCTACATCGTCGGGCCCGGCATCGGCGGCCTCCTGATCACCACGTTGGGCGGCATCAACACCATGTGGGTGACCGCGGGCGCCTTCGTGCTATCGATCTCGGCCGTCGCCGTGCTGCGGCTCGAGGGGGCGGGCACCCCGAACCGCGAGCACATGCCGCAGGTGTGGGCGGGCGTCGTCGAGGGTCTGAGGTTCGTGTGGCATACGCCCGTGCTGCGCACGCTGGCGTTCGTCGAGTTGGCCGCCACGGGGTTGTACATGCCGATGGAGAGCGTGCTGTTTCCGAAGTACTTCACCGACCGCAACGAACCTGCCCAGCTGGGCTGGGTGCTGGTGGCGTTGAGCGTGGGCGGGCTCGTGGGTGCCCTGGGCTACGCCGCGCTGTCGAGGTTTTCGAACCGGCGGACGATCGTGCTCATCGCGGTGCTGGTGCTCGGTGTCTCGATGACCATCATCGCGTTCCTGCCGCCGCTCCCGGTGATCTTGGTGTTGTGTGCGGTCGTCGGCCTCGTCTACGGGCCGATGGCTCCGATCTACAACTACGTCATGCAGACTCGCGCGCCAGCACACCTGCGCGGCCGGGTGGTCGGCGTGATGGGCTCCCTCGCATACGCCGCGGGTCCGCTCGGGTTGATCGTCGCGGGCCCGCTCGCGGATGCCGCGGGTTTGCACGTCACGTTCCTCGCCCTGTCGCTGCCGATGTTGGTGCTCGGCGTGGTGGCGATCTTCCTGCCGGCGCTGCGCCATCTGGACCGCGAGCCGGAGACGGCCGGTTGACCCCTCTCGATTGCGGGTAGCCATCTGCTGACTGTGATGGACGCCACAACCGAGGTAAGCCATGTACCAGCAAGTTCTCGACCCCGTCGCGGGCTCCCTGGGCTGGAGCGCATTGCTCGCGGCCGTGCCGCTCCTTCTGCTGTTCATTCTGCTGGGCGCATTGAAGATGACGGCCTGGGTGGCCTCCCTGATCTCGCTGGGCGTCTCGCTGGTGATTGCCGTCGCGGTATACGGGATGCCCGTCGGCCAGGCGTTGCTCGCAGGTAGCGAGGGTGCGGCGTTCGGCTTCTTCCCCATTCTGTGGATCGTCATCAACGCCATCTGGGTGTACCAGATGACCGTGGAGACAGGACATTTCGACGTACTGCGGCGATCGTTCACCAGTATCAGCGATGACCAGCGGATCCAGGCGATCATCATCGCGTTCTCGTTCGGCGCGCTGATGGAGGCGCTGGCCGGGTTCGGAACCCCCGTTGCGGTGACCTCGGTGATGTTGATGGCCCTGGGATTCAAGCCGATGAAGGCCGCGGTGCTCGCCCTCGTCGCGAACACCGCGCCCGTCGCCTTCGGGGCGATGGCCACCCCGATCATCACGCTCGGCAGGGTCACCGATCTGCCTGCCGACACGCTGGGCGCGATGATCGGCAGGCAGACGCCGATCCTCGCGCTCTTTGTGCCGCTAGCCCTGGTGGCGATCGTCGACGGCTGGCGCGGCGTGCGACAGACGTGGCCGGTGGCCGTGGTGTGCGGCGTCCTGTTCGCGATCGCGCAGTACGCGACCTCGAACTTCCTGTCCGTGCCACTGGCCGACGTGGTGGCGTCCCTGGTGTCGGCGGCGGCCGTCGTCGGCATGGTGCGGATCTGGCGGCCACGCGGGGCGTACACCACGACCGCACCGCCCGTGGTGGCCGGCGGTGCCGCCGACGAACCGACCCCGGAGTTCGCGCAACGCGTGGCGGACGGCGACGTCCATGACTCCCGGGCCGACGTGGTGCGTGCGTACGCCCCCTACGGGATCATCATCGCGGTCTTCGTCCTCTGTCAGATCGGGCCGGTGAAGACCCTTCTCGACACGGCGACGGCAACGTTCGCCTGGCCCGGCCTGCACGTCGTCGACGCCGCCGGGGACCCGTTGAGCCTGACCAAGTTCTCGCTGAACCTGCTCACCACGCCCGGCACCCAGATGTTGGTGGCAGGCGTCCTGACGATGATTGCGCTGAAACTGTCCGTGCCGCGGGCCGTCAGGGCCTACGGCGCGACACTGCACCAGTTGCGCTGGGCCATCCTGACGGTGATGGCGGTACTGGCTCTGGCGTTCGTGATGAACACCTCCGGGCAGACGATCACCCTCGGTACCTGGATGGCCGGCGCCGGCGCGGCCTTCGCCCTGCTGTCGCCCGTCCTCGGGTGGCTGGGTGTCGCCGTCACCGGCTCCGACACCTCGGCCAACTCGCTGTTCGGCGCCCTCCAGGTCACCGCCGCCAACCAGGCCGGGCTGTCGGAGATCCTGATGGCCGCTTCCAACAGCTCGGGTGGTGTGCTCGGCAAGATGATCTCGCCGCAGAACCTCGCCATTGCCGCGGCCGCGGTGGGGCTGAACGGCAAGGAGGGCGACATCTTCCGGCGCGTCGTCGTCTGGAGCCTGGTGTTCCTCGTCGCGATGTGTGCGCTCACGGCACTACAGGCCTCGCCCGTGCTGTCGTGGATGGTGCCATGACGACCTACGTCCCCGTCCCCGCTCGTAACATCGAATGGTGAGTGCAGACATGCTGGCCGAACTGATCGCCGAACTGCCCGAGGGCACCGTCGTCACCGATCCCGACATCGTCGCGTCCTACCGACAGGACCGCGCCGCCGACCCGAACGCGGGTACCGCCATGGCCGTCGTCCGGCCGCGCCGCACCGAGGAGGTGCAGGCCGTCATGCGCTGGGCCACGGCGCATCACGTGCCGGTGGTTCCCCGCGGTGCGGGCACCGGACTCTCCGGTGGCGCGACGGCCCTCGACGGCGGCATCGTGCTGTCCACCGAGCGGATGCGCGACATCACCGTCGACCCCGTGACGCGCACCGCGGTGACACAGCCCGGCTTGTTCAACGCCGAGGTGAAGAAGGCCGTCGCGGAGTACGGGCTCTGGTATCCGCCCGATCCGTCGTCCTACGAGATCTGCAGCATCGGGGGCAACATCGCCACCAATGCAGGTGGTCTGTGCTGTGTGAAGTACGGCGTGACAACCGATTACGTGCTGGGGCTGCAGGTCGTGCTGGCCGATGGCACGGCCGTTCGATTGGGCGGGCCGCGCCTGAAGGACGTCGCCGGCCTGAGCCTCACCAAGCTCTTCGTCGGCAGTGAGGGCACCCTGGGCATCGTCACCGAGGTGACGCTGAAGCTGCTGCCCGCGCAGCACCGCGGCTGCACGGTCGTTGCGTCGTTCGCCGACGTGCAGGCGGCCGCCGACGCGGTGGTCACCATCACCGGCAAGATCCGACCGTCGATGCTCGAGTTCATGGACGCGGTCGCCATCAACGCGGTCGAGGACAAGCTCAAGATGGGCCTCGACCGGACGGCGGCCGCGATGATGGTCGCAGCGTCCGACGATCGCGGCCCCGCGGGCTCGGAGGACGCCGCGTACATGGCGCAGGTGTTCACCGACGCCGGGGCCACCGAGGTGTTCTCGACGTCCGACCCCGACGAGGGCGAGGCCTTCGTCGCCGCACGCCGCTTCGCAATTCCCGCCGTCGAGGCCAAGGGGTCACTGCTGCTGGAGGACGTCGGCGTGCCCCTGCCCGCGCTGGCGGACCTGGTGTCCGGCGTCGAGAAGATCGCCGAGCAGCATGCGCTGATGATCTCGGTGATCGCCCATGCCGGCGACGGAAACACCCACCCGCTCATCGTCTTCGACCCGTCCGACCACGCGGAGGCCGAGCGCGCGCAGACGGCGTTCGGCGAGATCATGGACCTCGCCGTCGGCCTCGGCGGCACCATCACCGGTGAGCACGGCGTCGGCCGACTCAAGCGGCCGTGGCTCGAGGGTTACCTCGGCCCCGAGGCGATGGAGCTCAACCGCCGGATCAAGCGAGCACTCGACCCGGACGACATCCTCAATCCGGGCGCGGCGATCTAGGACTCCGGACGCCGAACGCCCTCCCGGTTTCCTGGTGAGTTCCGGCTCCGCCATTCGGGGTACGTCGCTGGGACGCCGCCGCAGCCATGGTTGACAACATTGAGTCGATTGTCGTATTCATAAGACATGACAGAGACTTTGTCTCACGGTGTGCCGGCACATTTCCAGCTGGCCTCCCCCACCACCTGGACCAACCCGTGGCAGATGTATCGAGCCCTTCGCGACGACGATCCAGTGCACCACGTGATTCCGGAGGACACGCCGGACCACGACTACTACGTGCTGTCCCGCCACGCCGACGTGTTCGCCGCGGCCCGGGACCATCAGACGTTCTCGTCGGCTCAGGGACTCACGGTGAACTACGGCGAGCTCGAACTCATTGGCATGGCGGACAACCCGCCGATGGTCATGCAGGATCCGCCGGTGCACACCGAGTTCCGCAAGCTGGTCTCCCGCGGGTTCACGCCGCGTCAGGTGGAGGCCGTCGAACCGAAGGTCCGCCACTACGTGCGGGAGCGCATCGAGCGAATCCGCAGCGACGGCGGTGGCGACATCGTCGCGGAGCTGTTCAAGCCGCTGCCGTCGATGGTGGTGGCGCACTACCTCGGAGTGCCCGAGGCCGATCGCGATCAGTTCGACGGGTGGACCGAGGCGATCGTCGCCGCCAATACCACCGAGGGCGGCATCACCGGCGCGCTCGACACACTCGGTGATGCGCTCGGCGCGATGATGGCCTACTTCACCGCTCTGATCGAACGGCGGCGCGCCGAACCGGAGGACGACACGGTATCGCACCTGGTGGCCGCCGGGATCGGTGCGGACGGTGACATCGCCGGCGTGCTGTCCATCCTGGCGTTCACGTTCACGATGGTCACCGGCGGCAACGACACCACCACTGGAATGCTCGGCGGCTCGGTGCAACTGCTGCACCAGCGGCCCGATCAGCGCGCGATGCTGTCCGAAAACTCCTCTCTGATAGGCGATTCCATCGACGAGTTCCTTCGGCTCACCTCACCCGTGCAGATGCTGGGCCGGACGGTGACGCGGGACGTGACGATCGGGGACACCGCCATTCCCAAGGGCCGCCGCGTGATGTTCCTCTACGGCTCGGCCAACCGCGACGAACGACAATACGGTGAGGACGCCGGCGAACTCGACGTCACCCGAAAGCCGCGCAACATCCTGACCTTCGGCCACGGCGCCCACCACTGCCTCGGCGCCGCTGCCGCGAGGATGCAGTCGCGCGTCGCGCTCGAGGAACTCATGGCGCGCATCCCGAATTTCGAGGTGGACGAGGACGGAATCGTCTGGGCCGGAGGCGCTTACGTGCGGCGACCGCTGTCGGTGCCGTTTCGGGTGACGTAGTGGCTGACTGGTTGACCGAACGGCGCGTCGAGGTCGCCGCGGACCGGATCCTCGACGCGGCCGAAGAGTTATTCGCCCGTCAGGATGCAGCGAGCGTCGGTATGAACGACGTCGCCAAGACCGCAGGGTGCTCCCGCGCGACGCTGTACCGCTACTTCGAGAACCGGGACGCGCTCTACACCGCGTACGTCCACCGGGAGGCTCATCGAGTATTCAGCGCATTGGGCGAGCGGCTCGGCTCCATCGTCGATCCCGGTGAGCAACTCGTCGAGGGCATCATGGCATCATTGCGCGAAGTGCGCGAAAGCCCCTCTCTGTCTTCGTGGTTCGCACCGACACAGCGTCCCATCGGCGGCGAGATGGCCGAGCGCTCCGAGGTGATCAGGGCAAGCACCGAGGCGTATCTGACCGCGCTGGGTGTTCAGGACGTCGAGCACCGCGCCCGCTGGCTGCTGCGGGTCATGGTCTCGCTCTTGGTGTTTCCCGGACACGACGAGGTCGACGAACGCGAGATGCTCACCGAGTTCGTGATACCGATGGTGCTGGCCGATCAGCCGGCGCGCTGACCGCTACTGCCGCGCCATCGCGATCCGGAAGCGTTCGTCTGGGTCGATGTAGTGATCGGCGGCGAGTGTGCGGGCTGTCGTCGGGATTTCGCCGCTCCATCGACGACTCGCCGCACCGTCGACGCCAGAGGAACTAGGTCCGCACCCGCGTGATCCGGTGCAGCAGCCACGCCAGCGGGACCGTCACCGCCAACGTCACCACGAACAGCCAGAACATCGAGCCGGTGTAGATCGGGAAGCGCAGGATCTCGACCATCACCAACTCCATCGTGACGAGATGGATCAGGAAGATCTCGTACGAGATCTCACCGAGGAACACCATCGGCCTGCTGGCCATGAACCGTTGGTACCAGCCACGTCCGCCGTCTCGGCCACGAAGCGCCAACGGGGCGACCACGAGCGTCGAGATGACGGCGTAGAACAACGTCTTGGCCAATCCCTCGCGCAGTTCGGCGGGCGAGGTCGTCGGCGCCCCTGCGATAGGCGTCGACGCGATGAAGTAACAGGCCAACGCCAGCGGTACGCAGACCATCGCGTAGGCCTTCACCCCCAGCGGTAGCAGCGCGGCGAGCAGCATGCCGCCGATGAACCACATCAGGTAGGTCGGCAACCACAGCGGCGCACCGTCGGGCAGGACGTCGGTCGTGTGCACCAGCACCAGCCACGCCGGCGACACGGCCGCGAGGACGACCAGCCCGAACACCAGCCGCATCGGGTGCCACTGCCTCCGGCACAGCACCACCAACAACAGGTACGCAAGCAGTGGCAGCGCCACGTAGAACGCCGCCTCGACGGCCAGGCTCCACATCTGTGTCAGACCCTGGTGCAGGTAGGAGAACAGGTAGTCGTCGGTGTAGATCTGCGTCAGGGTCAGGTTGCGTAACAACCCCATCCACGTGTGGCCGGGATTCGGTCCGGCCGTGCGGAAGTGATACAGCAGGTACGCGGCCAGCACCGTGATGACGTAGGCGGGCATGATGCGCCGCACCCGATGCCAGGCGTAGCGACTGATCGACGGCGCGGCTTGTCCGGAGGCAGCGGCCCGCACCCACGGCGAGAACAACAGGAAGCCCGACAGCACGAAGAAGATCGGAACGCCGATCTCCATGCGGGAGTAGATCAATCCGACGTAGCCGTGGGTGTACTTGCCCGTCGTGTAGGCCGCATGCGTGAGCATGACGAGGATCGCGGCGACCGCGCGGATGCCGGTGAGGGAGGCGATCCGCCCCGATGAGCGCTCAGATGTGTCCGGCGCCGTCACTTCGGCTTGTGATGATGACTCGGGCCGCCATGTCCCGCGCGCTCTTGCTTCAGATCGATGAGGACACCCGAGATACGGGTGTGCTCGAGCTTCTTCAACGTCTCCCTGGACAGCTTCGCGGGCAGCTCCACCAGCGAGTGGTCCATCTTGATGCTGATGTGGCCGAAGTCGCTGCGGTGCAGTCCGCCCTCGTTGGCGATCGCGCCGACGATCGATCCGGGACCGACCTTGTGCCGCTTGCCGACCGCGATGCGGTAGGTCGCCAGATCGCTGCGCACGTTGTCGCGATGCTTGCGCCCCGGGCCCTCGCTCGAGTCGCGGTCCGGCCGCTCGCGGCGCTTCTCCGGTGGCGGCTCGGTCATCAGGAATTCGCCTCCGCCGCGGCTCTGCACCGCCAACGCGGCAGCGATCTCGGCGGTGGGCACGTCGTGGTCGCGCTCGTAGTCCTCGATCAGCTTGCGGAACAATTCGATTCCCGGGGCGCTGAGCGCCTCGGTGATGGCCTCGCGGAACTTCTCCACCCGCTTGTCGTTGACGTCGTCGACCGACGGCAACTTCGATTCCACCAGCTTTTGCCGGGACACCCGTTCGATGGAGTTCAGCAGGTGCTTCTCGCGCGGGGTGACGAACAGCACGGCCGCCCCGGAGCGGCCGGCCCGACCGGTGCGTCCGATGCGGTGCACGTAGGACTCGGGATCGTGCGGGATGTCGTAGTTCAGCACGTGTGAGATGCGCTCGACGTCCAGCCCGCGCGCCGCCACGTCGGTGGCGATCAGGATGTCGATCGTCCCGTCCTTGAGTTGGGCGATCGTGCGTTCGCGCACGGCCTGCGCAATGTCGCCGTTGATCGCCGCAGCAGAGAATCCGCGGGCGCGCAGCTTCTCGGCGACCTCCTCGGTGGCCTGCTTGGTGCGGACGAAGACGATCATGGCCTCGAACGGTTCGACCTCGAGCAGTCGGGTGAGGGCGTCCATCTTGCGGGGCCCGGCCACCTGGATGTAGCGCTGCGAGATGTTCTCCGCGGTGGCCGTCTTGGACTTCACCAGCACCTGGACGGGGTCGTGCAGGTACTTGGAGGTGATCTTGCGGATGGCCGGGGGCATGGTCGCCGAGAACAGCGCGACCTGCTTGTACTCGGGAGTGTCGGAGAGAATCCGCTCGACGTCCTCCGCGAAGCCCATCTGCAGCATCTCGTCGGCCTCGTCCAGCACCATGTAGTCGAGGTGCGAGAGGTCGAGGCTGCCCTTCTCGAGGTGGTCGATCACCCGGCCGGGCGTGCCGACCACCACCTGGGCGCCGCGCTTGAGTCCGGCGAGCTGCGGCCCGTACGACGAACCGCCGTACACCGGAAGGACGTGCACCGGAAGGTGCGCACCGTACCGGCTGAACGCCTCCGCGACCTGTAGCGCCAACTCGCGCGTCGGCGCCAGCACCAACGCCTGCGTGGTGCGACTGGAGGTGTCGATCCGCGACAGAATGGGGATCGCGAAGGCCGCGGTCTTGCCCGTTCCGGTCTGTGCGAGCCCGACGACGTCGGAACCCGCCATCATCGGCGGAATCGTGGCGGCCTGGATTGCGGACGGCGACTCGTAACCGACGTCGGCAAGGGCCTGCAGCACCGACGGGTGAATCTGCAGGTCAGCAAAGGTGAGTTCCGCGCTCGTCGCGTCGGGTTCTTCAGACGTCATCGAGGGTGCAGTCTACGGGTAATAGCAGCTACTGCCCCCACGATGAGGCCATGACGAGGTCGACGACGGTACGGTTGCCCCTCGTGGTGGTCTCGGTGAGGTGCGTCGCGGTGGCGGCGGCGGCGATGGCGGTGCTCGCTGGCTGTGGGTCGAGTGATTCGACCGTGTCCAAGACACCCGAGGCCACCGTGCCCCCCGCGCAGACGGCTCCGCCCGCTCCGGCCCCGACGATCGCGTCGGGCCCGTCCACCACTCCGGCTCCCGCCGACCCGTGCGCGGTGAACCTCGCCGCGCCCGAGATCGCGAAGGCCGTCTCCGAACTTCCCAAGGATCCGCGCAGTGGCCAGCCGTGGAGTCCTGAGCCGCTGGCGGGCAACTACAACGAGTGCGCACCGCTCTCGGCGATCGTCGTCAAGGCGAACACCAACGCCGGCAACCCGAATACCCGCGCGGTGCTGTTCCACCTGGGCAAGGTCATTCCGACGGGGGTGCCGGACACCTACGGCTTCAACGGCCTCGACGAGTCGGCCACCACCGGAGACACCATCGCCCTGCAGTACCTCAACGAGGCCAGCGGATTGAAGAGCGTGGTCCGCTTCCGCTGGAACGGCAACGGCGTCGAGCTGATCGGCAACACGGGATAGTTCGCGGCGAATCGACGTCGGTGCCCTGACGTACGGTCGGGGACGTGTTCGTCCTAGCCGATGGAGACGACGACGGCGTCGTCTACAGCGCGTCCGACCTCGCTGCCGCCGCGCGGTGCGAGTACGCGTTGCTGCGCGCATTCGACATGAAACTCGGACGCAGCCCGCAGGTCCTCGTCGAGGACGAGTTGCTCGCCCGCACGTCGATGCTCGGCGACGAGCACGAGCGTCGACAGCTCGACGACCTTCGTACAGAGTTCGGCGACGTCACCGTCATCGGTCGCCCGAAGTACACCGCCGCGGGCCTGAGCGCCGCGGCCGACCAGACGATGCGCGCGGTCCAGAGCCGTGCGCCGGTCATCTATCAGGCCGCGATGTTCGACGGTCGCTTCGTGGGCTTCGCCGACTTCCTGGTGTTCGACGGTGACCGGTACCTGCTGCGGGACACGAAACTCGCCCGCTCGGTGAAGGTCGAGGCCCTGCTGCAGCTCGCGGCCTACGCCGACACGCTGGCGCGCAGCGGCGTCCCGGTGGCCGACGAGGTCGAGCTGGTCCTGGGCGACGGCACGGCCGCGAGCTACCGGGTCGACGAACTGCTGCCGGTGTACCTGCCGCGACGCGCCGCGCTGCAACGCCTGCTCGACGAGCACCTCGCCAGAGACCGTCCGGTCAATTGGGACGATGGGGATGTCCGCGCCTGCTTCCGCTGTCCCGAGTGCAGCGTCGAGGTCCGGGCTCGTGACGACCTCCTGCTCGTCGCGGGAATGCGGGTCAGCCAGCGCGCCCGCCTGCTCGATGCGGGAGTCACCACGGTCCACGACCTCGCCGACGTCGACGGAGCGGTGCCCGAACTCTCCGCGCGCACGGTGAAGACACTGGTCGCCCAGGCCCGGCTTCAGGTCGCCGAACGGGTCGACGGCAAGCCGCCCTACGAGGTGATCGACGCCCAGCCGCTGATGGTGCTGCCCGACGCCGACAAGGGCGACCTATTCTTCGATTTCGAGGGCGACCCGCTGTGGACGCTCAACGGCCGCGAGTGGGGGCTGGAGTACCTGTGGGGCGTGCTGTCTGCGACAGATGACTTCACCCCGTACTGGGCGCATGACCGCGCCAGTGAGCGCCAGGCACTCGTCGACTTCCTCGCCCTAGTCCGCAAGCGCCGCAAGAAGTACCCCGGCATGCACGTGTACCACTACGCCGCCTACGAGAAGAGCACCCTGCTGCGGCTGGCCGGGAGGTACGGCGTCGGCGAGAACGACGTCGACGAACTGCTGCGCGACGGTGTGCTCGTGGATCTGTATCCGTTGGTGCGCAAGAGCATTCGAGTCGGGACCGAGAGCTACTCCATCAAGTACCTCGAGCCGCTGTACATGGGCAACGAGCTGCGCGACGGTGAGGTGACCACCGCGACGGACTCCATCACGCAGTACGCCCGCTTCTGCGCGCTGCGCGACGAGGGCAGGGCGGACGACGCGGCGATCGTGCTCAAGGAGATCGAGGACTACAACCGGTACGACTGCCGGTCGACGCGACGGCTCCGCGACTGGCTGGTGGCGCGCGCGATCGAGTCCGAGGTACCCCCGCGCGGACCGCAGCGGGTGCGCGGTGCGGCGGCGGAGGAAGTCGTGGAGATCGCCGACGCACTCGAGCGCAGGCTGATGACGTTCGCGGGCGACGGCGTCGAGCCGCGCACCCCGGAGCAGACCGCCGTCGCGATGGTGGCGGCCGCTCGGGGCTACCACAAACGGGAGGACAAGCCGTTCTGGTGGGCCCACTTCGACCGCGTCAACAACCCCGTCGACGAATGGGCCGACAACGGCGGCGTATTCGTCGCCGAGCGACACGAGATCGTCGCCGATTGGCACCAGCCGCCACGCGCTCGCAAGCCCCAACGGCACGTTCGCCTGTTCGGCGAGATCGCCGCCGGTGAGCTGGGCAGGAACATGTACGCCCTGTACGAGCCGCCGGCACCCGCCGGTTTCGCCGACGACCCCGACCGGCGGGGGTTCGCCGGCGTCGAGGTGATCGAATGCGACAACCCCGAGGCGCCCACGGAAGTGCTGATCGTCGAGAAGCAGCCAAAGGACGGCGACGTCTTCGCCGCCGTGCCGTTCGCACTGACGCCAGGGCCGCCGATCAACACCAAGCCGCTGCAGGAATCCCTCGAGGCCACGGCGGGCCTGGTCGGCGCGGGCCTGCCCAACCTGCCTGCCGACGCAATCTTCGACATCCTGCTTCGCCGTCCGCCGCGCACCGTCAGCGGCCGCGCTCTGCCCAGTACCGACGACGTCGCCGCCGACATCACCGCAGCCCTGCTCGACCTCGACTCGTCCTACCTCGCGGTCCACGGGCCGCCCGGCACCGGCAAGACCTTCACGTCGGCACAGGTGATCGCCCGGCTGGTCGATGACCATCACTGGCGCATCGGCGTGGTCGCCCAATCGCATGCCGTGGTCGAGAACCTCTTCGGCTGCGTCATCGAGGCGGGCGTGGATCCGGACCGGGTGGGCAAGAAGAAGAGCCCGGACGCACCGTGGCGGGACGTCGCCGAAAAGGACTATGCCGCGTTCATCGCCGAACCCAGTGGCGGCGTGATCGGCGGAACGGCGTGGGACTTCGCCAACCCCGGCCGCGTCCCGCGTGGTGCCCTCGATCTCCTGGTGGTCGAGGAGGCGGGTCAGTACAGCCTGGCCAACACCATCGCAGTGGCCACCGCCGCCAGAAATCTGCTGCTGCTCGGCGACCCGCAACAGCTACCGCAGGTCAGCCAGGGCACCCACCCCGAGCCCGTCGATCACTCGGCGCTGGGCTGGCTGGTGGACGGTCACCACACGCTGCCGCCGGAACGCGGCTACTTCCTCGAGCTGTCCTACCGCATGCACCCCGCTGTCTGCGCTCCGGTATCGCGACTGTCCTACGACGGTCGCCTGCACGCCAAGGCTGACGTCAGTGGCGCGCGCCGACTCGAGGGCGTCGCCCCCGGCGTTCGGGTGCTGGAGATCGACCACGACGGCAACTCCACCGACAGCCCCGAGGAGGCCGAGGCCATCGTGGCCGAGATCCGACGGCTTCTCGGTACGCCGTGGACCGACGGCGACACGGTGCCGCTGAGCCAGGGGCACGTGCTGGTCGTCACGCCGTACAACGCACAGGTGGTCACTCTTCGGCGACGGCTCGACGCGGCTGGGCTGAACGGCGTCGAGGTCGGCACCGTCGACAAGTTCCAGGGCAGGCAGGCCCCGGTGGTGTTCGTGTCGATGACGGCGTCGTCCGCCGATGACGTACCGCGCGGAATCTCGTTCCTGCTCAACCGGAATCGGCTCAACGTCGCCGTGAGCCGGGCCAAGTACGCGGCCGTCATCGTCCGGTCCGCGCTGCTGACCGACTACCTGCCGTCGACGCCGGACGGGCTGATCGATCTCGGCGCGTTCCTGTCGCTGTCGACGTGTGATACACCCACGGGGTGACTGAAGCGCTGACCGACCGGCTCGCGGAAATCGTCGGCCCCAGGTATGTCAGCACCGATCCCGACGTGCTCGAAGGCCGGTGTGTCGACTACACCGGGCGGTATCGGGGCCGGGCCGCCGCCCTGGTGCGGCCGGGGTCGGACGACGAGGTCGCGGCCGTGCTGCGGACGTGTCGCGACGCGGGTGCCTACGTCACCGTGCAGGGCGGACGGACCTCGCTGGTCGCAGGCACCGTTCCCGAGCACGACGACGTCCTGCTCTCCACCGAGAGGCTGTCGGCGATCGGCGAGATCGACACCGTCGAGCGCCGTGTCCGCGTCGGTGCGGGCGTCACCCTGGCCGACGTGCAGCGTGCCGCGGCGGACGCGGGCCTGGTGTTCGGCGTCGACCTCGCGGCCCGTGACTCGGCGACCGTCGGCGGGATGGCCTCGACCAATGCGGGTGGGTTGCGGACCGTGCGCTACGGCAACATGGGCGAGCAGGTCCTCGGCCTCGAGGTGGCGCTCGCCGACGGAACGGTGGTGCGCCGGCACAGCGAGGTGCGCAGCGACAACACCGGTTACGACCTGGCGTCGCTGTTCGTCGGCGCGGAGGGCACTCTCGGTGTGATCACCAGCCTGGATCTTCGGCTGTATCCCACTGCCACGCAACGAGTTACCGCCATCGCCGGTTTCGACGACCTGACTGCCCTGATCGACGTCGGCCGCGAGTTCCGCGATACCGACGGCATCGCCGCCCTCGAGCTGATCGACGCGCGGGCCAGCGCGCTGACCGCCGAGCACCTGGGCGTGGGCGCCGCCGTCGACGGCGCCTGGCAGCTGCTCATCGAGCTCGCAGGCGACGTCGACCACACCGAGCGGTTGGCCGACCTCCTCGGTGAGGCCGACATGGTGGGGGAACCCGCCGTCGGCATCGACACCGCGACCCAGTTCCGCCTGTGGCAGGTTCGCGAGGCGGTCGCAGACGTGCTGGGAGCGTACGGGCCGCCGCTGAAGTTCGACGTCTCACTACCGCTGGCGATGATCGATCAATTCGCCACTGCGGCAACTGAACTGGTCGCCCATCACGCGCCAGAGGCGATCCCCGTGCTGTTCGGTCACATCGGTGAGGGCAATCTGCATCTGAACCTGGTGCGCTGCGTGCTCGACGCCGGGGCCGAACGCGCTCTGTACTCGGCGATGATGTCGTTGATCGCCGACTGTCGGGGCAACGTCAGTAGCGAGCATGGAGTGGGAACCCGCAAACGCGACTACCTGACCATGTCGCGGACCGACGCCGACATCGCCGCCATGCGCGCGCTGAAGACCGCCTTCGACCCGGAGGGCCGCCTCAACGCCGCCGTGCTCTTCGACTGAGTCAGTCCCGAAAGCGCATCGAGTGCCGACCGTAGGTGCCCGCGTCGTCGGCTGGAGGGTTCTCGCCGCGGGAGTGCCGCCCACCCCGTGACGGCGCAGCGGGCGGCACCTGGAGGACCTGCTCGCCCGGGACGTGAAAGCCGTTGTGCGCAAATCCGATCGGGTCGGGGTCCGGACCGCTCCCGCGGGTCGTGTCGTCCAGCAGTTCGTCGAGGATGCTGCGCCACGGGGCGTGTCCGTTGCGCTGCGGAATGGGCTCCGGTCGACGCTCGGGATCGACGATGGCGATGAGTTCGGGGATCGTGTCGGGTTCGTCGTCGGCGGCCGGCGACTCGTCCGTCACGCCGTGCCAGGTGCCGACCCGCGCGGCGAACGGTGCGGTCACACTCTCGTCGGCGGCGATCACGTCACGCCTGTCGACGACGGCCGTCCGGGGCGCGGCGGGCGCGGGTTCGGCCCAGTCCTCGTCGGACCAGTCCACGGTGTATTCGACGTAGTCGTCGTCGTCGGGGAAGTAGTCGGGTTCCACCGGGGTGCGGACGTCGATCAGCCGTGGCGCTCCGAGGGCCGACCCCTTCAGGAAGAGCGCGGCGATCACGCCGAACAGCGCGACGAACGCGGGCAGTAGCAGCGACTGGGAGAGCGCGGCCGAGAACGGTTCGTGGAGGAAGCCCGGCAGTCTCGTCACCGCGCCCTGGCCGACGCCGGGATCCAACTCGGGAGGTAGCGCCGCACTGATCTGGGACGTCATCAGCGCGGCCATCCCCGCGCTGCCGAGCACGCCGCCGACTTGGCGCGTCGTGTTGTAGACGCCGGATCCGGCGCCCGCCAGTTGGGGCGGGAGGTTGCGGGTGGCGGTGGCCGCGAGTGGCGACCAGATGAACGCCATGCCGATTCCCATCAGGATGAACGGGAGCAGCAAGCGCCAAATCGGTGTAGTGGGCGTCATCTCGATCGACAGCCACGTCAACGCGATCGCCACCGCCGAGAACCCGAAACCGACGATCGGACGGGGGTGGGAGCGGTCGACGAGCTTGCCGACGACCGGCGCCAGCACACCCGTCGCCACCGCCATCGGCGCGGTCAGCAGCGCCGACCGCGTCGGGGACAACCCGCACACGGCCTGCGCGTAGAACATCACCGGCACGATCATCGCGGTCACTGCGAAGCCGATGACAGCAATGCCGAGGTTGGACATGCTGAAGTCGTTGTCGCGGAAGATCTTCAGCGGGATCAGTGGCTCGTGCGGATTGACCGCCTGCCAGTAGACGAAGCCCGCCATCGCGGCCAGACCCGCCAGCAGCAGACCCCAGATCCACGGCGCCCAGTCATGCGACTGGCCCTCCTGTAGCGCGAACACGATCATGAACATCCCGATGCCGGACAGCACCACGCCGAGCACGTCGAAGCCGTGCTTCTCCGTCGGGAGGACCGGGACGAAGACATAGGCCAGGACCAGCCCGACCACGCCGATCGGGACGTTGACGATGAAGATCCACTGCCACCCCAGGCCGTCGACCAGCACCCCGCCCGCCAGTGGTCCGACGAGGGTGGCCACGCCCGCGGTGGCGCCCCACACGCTGAGCGCGACGCCACGCCGCGCTGCGGGAAAGATTCGGGTGATCGTCGACAGCGTCTGCGGTGTCAGCAGTGCCGCACCGATCCCCTGCACGGCCCGGGCAGCGACGAGGGTCTCGATACTGCCCGCCAGTCCGCACCACAGCGAGGCGGCGGTGAACACCGCCAGCCCGACGAGATACAGGTTGCGCGGGCCGAAGCGGTCACCGAGGCGGCCCGCGAGGAGCAGGGGCACCGCGTACGCCAGCAGGTAGGCGCTCGTCACCCAGATGACGGCGTCGTAGTCGACGTCGAGGGCATCCATGATCGACGGGTTCGCGACGGCGACGATCGTGGCGTCGAGGAGGATCATGAAGAAGCCGACGAGCAGGGCCCACAGCGCGTTCCACGGGTTGCCCGACCGCGGTCGCAGAAGGTGTAGCGCCGCCGTCATCGCGACGTCTCCCCGCGGAGGCATGACGCGGCCGCCCCGGCCAGGGCGGCGAGGGGCGTCGGCGAAGGAATCGGTGTCTGCGGCATTTACTCGATCATGCGTTACATGGCTGTTGCGCCGACGCTACGGATCAGCCCGTTGTGCGACAAGTCGGCCGACCGTCACGTCGCGAGCAGAGCGCGCAGATCAGGCCACATCCGGCACGGCACCGACGGGTGCGGTCGCGTCGTCATCCGACGCCGAGGTCCCCACCGCGAGCAGTGCCAACAGCGCGATGACCGAGCCCGCCGTCATGACGGCTGCGAGCGCCAGCTCGTCGTTGCCGAGGACGCCGACGAGTGGAGCCACCGCAGCGCCGAGCCCGAACTGGCCGGCGCCCAGCAGTGCGGCGGCGGTGCCTGCAGCATCCGGGTGACGCGACAGGGCCACCGCGGGTGCATTGGGGATGACGAAGCCCATCGCGGCCAGGATCGCCCATACGGGGAGCACGAAGGAGTAGATCCCACCGACGTCGGCTGCGGCGAGGCCCACGAAGACGACGCCCGAGGCGGCCGAGGCCGCCAACGCCCACACCGTGATGGCGCCCGGGGTGAAGCGACGCAGCAGCACCACGTTGAACTGCGTGGCGCCGATCAGGGCGACCGCACCTGCGCCGAACACCAAGGCGAAGGTCTGCTGGTCGAGGCCGTGGCGGCCCTGAAGGACGAACGAGGCGCCGGCGATGTAGGCGAAGAGCCCGGACATGCCCAGCGCCGCAACCAACACCAGGATGACGAAGCGCCGGTCGCGCAGGAGCTCGCCGTAGGTGGTCAGGATGCCCCGCACCTTCAGCGGTCGGCGGTGCGACTCGGGCAGCGTCTCCGGCAGCGCGAGCGCCGCGAGCAGCAGAAGCAGCCCGGCCAGCACCACGAGCACGGCGAACACCCAGTGCCAGGAGAAGCGGAGCAGCACGGCCGCGCCGAGAGATGGCGCGATCACGGGAGCCACGCCGAGCACCAGCATCAACCGCGACATCACGGTCGCGGCCAGGTTGTCGGAGAACAGGTCGCCGACGATCGCGATCGCCACCACCATCGCCGCCGCCGCGCCGACCCCCTGCAGTCCGCGGGCGATGCCGAGCACGACGATGCTCGGGGCGAACAGGCACAGCAGTGAGGCCAGCATGTGCAGCACGATGCCCGCCATCAGCGGACGCCGACGACCGAGCGAATCGGACAGCGGACCGATCACCAACTGGCCGATGGCCAGGCCCGCCAGCGTGCCCGTCAGGGTCAACTGCACGACCGACGACGACACCGCGTAGTCCTCGGCGATCCGCGGCAGCGAGGGCAGGTACATGTCGATCGTCAGAGGGCCCAGGGCCACCAGAAGACCAAGGACGATGATCATCCTGGTCTGACTGGGGACCTTCTTCCCATCGACCACCCCCGGCCCGGAGGGTGCAGCGTTCTTGAGGTCCACGAAGCCCGATGCTGCCATGAAAGTGTTTAGCAAGGGTTACGAGCGTTTTCTTCCCACGGCGAACGGTGACCGATGTCACCGTCGGGCACGCACGCACGTCGTCCTTCGTTGAAAGGGCATCACGACGGGATAGCCTGGGCGTGCCCGTCCGTACAGGGAGGCCGTACACATGAGCGCTCGTTCCAGCGCCAAGGGCCAGCTGCCCGCTACCGGTAGGGAGTCGGCCGACGACCCGACGGTTGCCGCCCGCGCGCTGTCCAACATCATCGAACGCGGCGCTCGCGTCCAAGCCCCCGCGGTGAGGGCCTACGTGCAGCGAATGCGGGACCAGAATCCCGACGCGACGCCCACGCAGATCGTCGAGAAACTGGAGAAGCACTATCTGGCGGCCGTGATGGCGAGCGGTGCGGCCGTCGGGTCGGCTGCGGCCTTTCCCGGCATCGGCACGCTGGTGGCCATGTCCGCCGTGGCAGGCGAGACGGTGGTGTTCCTGGAGGCGACGGCAGTCTTCGTCCTGGCCGTCGCGGAGACCCATGGCATTCCCGCCGACCACCGCGAGCGCCGACGCGCGCTGGTGCTGGCGGTCCTCGTCGGTGATGACGGCAAGCACGCCGTCGCCGACCTCATCGGCACCGGACGCACCGGTGGTGCCTGGCTCGCCGACGGCGCCGCGTCGCTTCCGTTGCCTGCCGTCTCGCAGTTGAACGGTCGACTGCTCAAGTTCTTCGTCAAGAAATACGCGCTGAAGCGCGGGGCCATCGCGTTCGGGAAGATGCTGCCCGTCGGGATCGGCGCCGTGATCGGCGGCGTCGGCAATCGAGCGATGGGCAAGAAGATCGTCTCGAACGCACGCGAGGCATTCGGCAGCGCGCCCGGTCGGTGGCCGGCGACGCTGCACGTCCTGCCCGCGTTGGAGAAGTAGGTTCGGGCGCCCCACCGCGCGTCCGACCGGACCGCATCGAGCCGCCGTCGGCGTCGGCTCGATGTCACAAAAGGCGTTGGCCGCTACGGGTCGCCCCCGAAGCGATAGCCTTTACGCGGCGACAGAGCGAGCGGCAGACGGCGCGCCCGCGGAGTTAGAAGGAATCGAGGCGAGTAGCTGCCGTGAGCAGTTCACCTTCACCATTCGGACAGAACGAGTGGCTTGTCGAGGAGATGTACCGCAAGTTCCGCGAGGACCCCTCCTCGGTCGATCCGAGTTGGCACGAGTTTCTCGTCGACTACTCCCCCGAGCCCACCAACGAGACGGCGACGAACGGCAACGGCCGGGCGGCCGCGGCCGCCGCGACCAAGCCTGCGGTGAGTGAGCCCGAGGCCGAACCACAACCCGCGCCGAAGCCGGCGGCGAAGCCCGAGCCCGCGAAGGCCGACGCGAAGCCCGAGCCCGCCAAGGCCCCCGAGACCAAGGCCCCCGAGACCAAGCCGAAGGCCGCCGCCCCCGCCGCCGACGGTGACGAGACCGCCGTGCTCCGTGGTGCCGCGGCAGCCGTCGTCAAGAACATGAACGCCTCGCTGGACGTGCCGACGGCCACCAGCGTGCGGGCCATCCCGGCCAAGTTGATGATCGACAACCGCGTCGTGATCAACAACCACCTCAAGCGCACCCGCGGCGGCAAGATCAGCTTCACCCACCTCCTGGGCTACGCGATCGTGCAGGCCATCAAGAGCTTCCCCAACCTGAACCGGCACTTCGCCGAGATCGACGGCAAGCCCAACGTCGTCACCCCGGCCCACACGAACCTGGGTCTGGCCATCGATCTGCAGGGCAAGGATGGCAAGCGCCAACTCGTCGTCGCAGCCATCAAGCGTTGCGAGACAATGCGTTTTGGCCAGTTCATCGCCGCCTACGAGGACATCGTGCGCCGCGCACGCGACGGCAAGCTCACCGCGGAGGACTTCGCGGGGGTCACGATCTCGCTGACCAACCCGGGAACCATCGGCACCGTGCACTCGGTGCCGCGCCTCATGAGCGGTCAGGGCGCCATCATCGGCGCCGGCGCGATGGAGTACCCGGCGGAGTTCCAGGGCGCCAGCGAAGAGCGCATCGCCGAGATGGGCCTCGGCAAGCTGATCACGCTCACCTCGACGTACGACCACCGCATCATTCAGGGCGCCGAGTCCGGCGACTTCCTGCGCACCATCCACAACCTGCTGCTGTCCGACGATTTCTTCGATGAGATCTTCCGCGAACTGGGCATCCCGTACGAGCCCGTCCGGTGGCGTATCGACAACCCGGACTCGATCTTCGACAAGAACGCGCGGATCATCGAACTGATTGCGGCGTACCGCAATCGGGGCCACCTGATGGCTGACATCGACCCGCTGCGCCTCGACAAGACGCGTTTCCGCAGCCACCCCGATCTCGACGTGCTCACCCATGGGCTGACGCTGTGGGACCTCGACCGGGTGTTCAAGGTCGACGGCTTCGCCGGCGCCGAGTACAAGAAGTTGCGCGACGTGCTGTCGGTGCTGCGCGATGCGTACTGCCGCCACGTCGGCGTCGAGTACACCCACATCCTGGAACCCGAGCAGCAGAAGTGGATTCAGGAACGCGTCGAGGTCAAGCACGACAAGTTCACCGTCGCCGAGCAGAAGTACATCCTGAGCAAGCTCAACGCGGCCGAGGCGTTCGAGACGTTCCTGCAGACGAAGTACGTTGGGCAGAAGCGCTTCTCGTTGGAGGGCGCCGAGACCGTCATCCCGATGATGGACGCCGTGCTCGACCAGGCCGCCGAGCACAACCTCGACGAGGTCGTCATCGGCATGCCGCACCGCGGTCGGCTCAACGTGCTGGCCAACATCGTCGGCAAGCCCGCCTCGCAGATCTTCTCCGAGTTCGAGGGCAACCTGAACCCGAGCCAGGCGCATGGCTCCGGTGACGTGAAGTACCACCTCGGTGCGAGCGGCAACTACCTGCAGATGTTCGGCGACAACGACATCGACGTCTCGCTGGTGGCCAACCCGTCGCACCTCGAGGCCGTCGACCCGGTCCTCGAAGGCCTGGTCCGCGCCAAGCAGGACCTGGTCGACAACGGTGACGGTACGGAACGCTTCTCCGTCGTACCGCTGATGCTGCACGGTGACGCGGCCTTCGCCGGACAGGGCGTGGTGGCCGAGACGCTGAACCTTGCGCTGCTGCGCGGGTATCGCACCGGCGGCACCATCCACATCATCGTGAACAACCAGATCGGCTTCACGACGTCGCCGCTGGACTCCCGCTCCTCGGAGTACTGCACCGACGTCGCGAAGATGGTGGGCGCGCCCATCTTCCACGTCAACGGCGACGATCCCGAGGCAGCGTCGTGGGTAGCCCGGCTTGCGGTCGACTTCCGTCAGCAGTTCAACAAGGACGTCATCATCGACATGCTGTGCTACCGCCGCCGCGGGCACAACGAGGGCGACGACCCGTCGATGACGCAGCCGGGGATGTACGACGTCATCGATACCAAGCGGGGGGTCCGCAAGACCTACACCGAAGCGCTCATCGGACGTGGCGACATCTCCATCAAGGAGGCCGAGGACGCGCTGCGCGACTATCAGGGTCAGCTCGAGCGCGTCTTCAACGAGGTCCGTGACCTCGAGAAGCACGACATCGAGCCGAGCGAGTCGGTGGAGTCCGACCAGCAGCTGCCCTCGAAGCTGTCGACGGCAGTGGACAAGTCGTTGCTCGCCCGGATCGGCGACGCGCATCTGGCGGTGCCGGAGGGCTTCACCGTGCATCCGAGGGTCAAGCCGGTGCTCGACAAGCGCCGCGAGATGGCTTACGAGGGCAAGGTCGATTGGGCCTTCGGCGAGCTGCTGGCGCTGGGCACCCTGCTCGCCGAAGGCAAGTTGATCAGGCTCACCGGGCAGGACACGCGCCGCGGCACGTTCACCCAACGCCATTCGGTGATCATCGACCGCAAGACCGGAGCCGAGTTCACGCCGCTGGACCTGCTGACCCTGAAGGAGGACGGCACGCCGACCGGAGGCCGTTTCCTGGTCTACGACTCGGCGCTGTCCGAGTACGCGGCGGTGGGCTTCGAGTACGGCTACTCCGTCGGCAATCCCGACGCAATGGTGTTGTGGGAGGCGCAGTTCGGCGACTTCGTCAACGGCGCCCAGTCGATCATCGACGAGTTCATCAGCTCGGGCGAGGCCAAGTGGGGCCAGCTGTCGGACGTCGTGCTGCTGCTGCCGCACGGCCACGAGGGCCAGGGTCCCGACCACACGTCGGGCCGCATCGAGCGCTTCCTTCAGGTGTGCGCCGAAGGCTCGATGACCGTCGCGATGCCGTCGACCCCGGCGAACTACTTCCATCTGCTGCGCAGGCACGCTCTGGACGGCATCCACCGGCCGCTGATCGTATTCACCCCGAAGTCGATGCTGCGCAAGAAGGAAGCCGTCAGCGACATACGCGACTTCACCGAGCAGAAGTTCCGCTCGATCCTCGAGGAGCCCACGTACGCCGACGGCGTTGGCGACCGCGCCAAGGTGAAGCGAATCCTGTTGACCAGCGGCAAGATCTACTATGACCTCGCCGCCCGCAAGGCCAAGGACGACCGCGACGACGTCGCGATCATCAGGGTCGAGCAGCTCTATCCGCTGCCCAACAAGCGACTCCGCAAGACCTTGGACGAGTACCCGAATGCCGAGAAGTTCTTCTGGGTGCAGGAGGAGCCTGCCAACCAGGGGGCGTGGCCGACGTTCGGCCTTGCGATGCCAGAGCTGTTGCCGGACAAGCTGACCGGTATCAAGCGCATCTCGCGGCGCGCGATGTCGGCGCCGTCGTCGGGTTCGTCGAAGGTGCATGCCGTCGAACAGCAGGAGATCATCGACGAGGCCTTCGCCAAGTAACCCCCTGTTCGCTACGCACCTCTCCTCGGCACTGGCGGGCGCGCCTGTGGCCGTCGCACCCGGGTTTACCCCGAACCTGCGGTAACGGTTAGGCTGCTCGGCGAAACCGTCGAGAGAGGGAGTATTCATGGAGGGCTTCGCCGGGAAAGTCGCCGTCGTCACGGGTGCCGGTTCGGGAATCGGGCAGGCATTGGCCGTGGAACTGGCGCGCTCGGGTGCGAAGGTCGCCATCAGCGACGTCGACACCGAAGGACTGGCCGTCACCGAGGCGCGTCTGAAGGCCATCGGTGCGCCGGTCAAGGCCGACCGCCTCGACGTCACCGAGCGGGAGGCGTTCGAGTTGTACGCCGACGCCGTCAAGGCCCACTTCGGCAAGGTCAACCAGATCTACAACAACGCGGGCATCGCCTACCAGGGCGACATCGAGGTCAGCTCCTACAAGGACATCGAGCGTGTGATGGACGTCGACTTCTGGGGCGTCGTGAACGGCACCAAGGCGTTCCTTCCGCACCTCATCGAGTCCGGCGACGGTCACGTCGTCAACGTCTCCAGCGTCTTTGGGCTGTTCTCGGTCCCCGGCCAAGCCGCCTACAACGCGGCCAAGTTCGCGGTGCGCGGGTTCACCGAGGCCCTGCGCCAGGAGATGGCGGCGGCGAAGCGGCCCGTGAAGGTCACGACGGTGCACCCCGGCGGCATCAAGACCGCGATCGCGCGCAACATGACCGCGGCCGAAGGTATCGACACCACGGAGCTGGCGAAGACGTTCGACAAGAAGCTGGCCAGCACGACGCCGGAGAAGGCCGCGAAGATCATTCTCGAAGCAGTGCGCAAGAACAAGGCGCGCGTGCTCGTCGGACCCGATGCGAAGGCTCTGGACATCATCGTCCGGATCACCGGCTCGGGATACCAGCGACTGTTCTCGTCGGTCATCGCCCGGTCGATGCCGGGAATGCGCTGAGCTCACCTCGCGCGAGGGCTACTTGCCGAGGGGATGCGCGGCCAACCACTCGTCGGCCACGGCTCCGGGGTCCGTCCCCGACGCCACCTTGCCCAGCATGTCGGCCAGCGATCCGGTGTCCAACTCCCCCGCAATCTCGTTGAGCGCCAGCACCTGACGCTCATCGAGCTCGTTGCGGCGGTAGAGCGGCACGACGTTCTCCGCGCGGATCGCCGACGTGCGATCGCCGAGCACGACGACGTCGTCCGGGGTCTCGGGCACCGCGGTCGTCGTCCACGCCGCGTCGACCCGACCCGACCGAAGTGCAGCCACCAACGCTGCGGCGTCCGGGAATTCGACGGCGGCGGGCAGTCGACACGTCGCGACGGCGGCCGGTGAACGATCGCCGACGACCTTGCCGACCCTGAGCCCGGGGCAGTGCCGGACCAGCGCCGCGACGTCGCGGCTGCCCCACTCCTTCGCGGTCTTCTCCGTGACGGCCAAGGCGGGTTTGTCCTCCGCGGACTGCGCGTAGTCACCCGCACCGATGCCCTCGGGCAACGACGAGATCATCAACCGGTACACCTGCTCGGCTCCGCGGGCCGTGGCGCCCGGATCGAAGCGGATCAGCATTCGCCCCGTGAATCCCGGCACCACCTCGACGTCGCCGGTGTCGAGGTCCGCCAGCGCATCCGTCGCCTGCTCGACGTGGGCCGGACTTCCGTACGACCGCAGCGCTGCTGCGTACACATGGGCCAGCAGGGTCGACGCGGCATCCGAGCCTGCACCGACGGCGATGGACGGCGCCGGTGCCGCACCCCCACAGCCGGCCACCAGGAGGACGGCGAGCGAGATCGCCAGCCGACGAAGGGCAGTCAACCGGCTCAGACCTTCGACGCTGCCGCCACCGCTGCAGCCACGGCAGGACCCACGCGCGGGTCCAGTGCGCTCGGCACGATGTGGTCTCTCGCGAGGTCGTCGCCGACGACGGAGAAGATCGCCTCGGCGGCGGCCACCTTCATGGCCTCGGTGATGCGGCGGGCGCCCGCGTCGAGCGCGCCACGGAACACACCCGGAAACGCCAACACGTTGTTGATCTGGTTCGGGAAGTCGCTCCGCCCGGTCGCCACCACTGCCGCGTACTTGCGTGCCACGTCGGGATGGATCTCGGGGTCGGGGTTGGACATCGCGAAGACGATGCCGTCGGGCGCCATCGTCGCGATCAACTCCTCCGGTACCAGCCCGGCCGACACCCCCATGAACACGTCGGCGCCGACCAGCGCCTCGGCGATCCCGCCGCGGAGCCCACGCGGGTTGGTCCTGGTGGCCAGCTCGGCCTTGAACGGGTTGAGGTCTTCGCGATTCGCACCCACGATGCCCTTGCTGTCGAGCACCGTGATGTCGCCAATACCCTTGGCCAGCAGGATGTTCGCGCACGCGATACCGGCTGCGCCAGCGCCGGAGATGACGACCTTCAACGTGTGCATGTCACGGTCGAGCACCTTGCTGGCACCCAGGAGCGCGGCCAACACCACGATGGCGGTGCCGTGCTGATCGTCATGCATGACCGGACAGTCCAGCGCCTCGATGAGACGGCGCTCGATCTCGAAGCAGCGCGGTGCCGAGATGTCCTCGAGGTTGACCGCACCGAACGTCGGGCGTAGCCGAATGACGGTCTCGACGATCTCGTCGGGGTCCTTGGTGGCGAGCACGATCGGAATCGAGTCCAGCCCGCCGAACGTCTTGAACAGCGCGCTCTTGCCCTCCATCACCGGCAGCGACGCGGCGGGGCCGATGTCACCGAGGCCGAGCACGGCGGTCCCGTCGCTGATCACTGCGACCAGACGGTTCGCCCACGTATACCTGGCGGCGAGCGTGTGATCGCCCGCGATCGCCCGGCTGACCTGGGCGACGCCCGGCGTGTAGGCGATCGACAGTGCGCGCTGACTGTCCAGCGGCGACTTCAACGCGACGGAGAGCTTGCCGCCTTCATGAGCGTCGAAGATGTCGGCGTCATCGATGACGACCTGGGGCGTGCGAACCGCTTCAGTCATCGCGTCAGGGTACTTCACCAAGGCAGCTCTCCTGGGTGGGTTCCCACGTTGTGACGCCAAAGCTCTCAGGGTTGGGGCGTACCATCTCATCGGTCGTTTAGGGGCCTCAACGTTGCTGCTCCGCCCGCCGAGGGGAGGTCGTTCGTGCCGTCATTTCGCGCCTTGCAGCCGTCGCTGCTGAAGCCGACGAATCGTCGACTGATGGAGCCGGACGCCCGGTCGATCCACGTCCCGGTCGCCAGGGCGATGGTCGACTGCGGGGTGTACGCCGAAGGCAAGCGCATGCCCGGCAAGTACACGCATGCCGCGGCGCTCGACAAGGTCCGCGAACTCCAGATGGACGGGGTGCGGGCGTTCGTCTGGGTCGGTCTGCATGAACCCGACACCCATCAGATGCAGTCCGTGGCAGACGTATTCGGCCTTCACGAACTCGCCGTCGAAGACGCCGTGCACGCCCACCAGCGGCCCAAGTTGGAGCGCTACGACAACACCCTGTTCCTGGTGCTCAAGACCATCATGTACGTCGAGCACGAGTCGGTGGCCAAGGCCCGCGAGATCGTCGAGACCGGCGAGATCATGATCTTCGTCGGGCCGGACTTCGTCGTCACGGTCCGGCACGGCGACCATGGCGGGCTGGCCGGCGTGCGCAAGCGGATGGACAACAACCCGACCAGTTGCGCGCTGGGACCGTATGCCGTCCTCCACGCCATCTCCGACCACGTCGTCGATCACTACCTCGAGGTCACCGACCTCGTCGAGAACGACATCGACGCGATGGAGGAGAACGTCTTCTCCCCCACCAGCGAGACCGACATCGAGCACATCTACCTGCTCAAGCGGGAGGTAGTCGAGATGCGCCGGGCGGTCGGCCCGCTGAACCTCGCCCTGCAGCGCCTCGGATCGGACCACAACGACCTGATCTCCAAGGAGGTCAGGCGCTACATCCGCGACGTCGTCGACCACAACACCCAGGCGACCGACCGGATCGCGAGCTATGACGAGGTGCTCAGTTCGCTGGTGCAGGCCGCTGTCGGCAAGGTGTCCATGCAGCAGAACATGGACATGCGCAAGATCTCGGCATGGGTGGCGATCGCCGCCGTCCCGACCGCGCTCGCGGGCATCTACGGCATGAACTTCGAGCACATGCCGGAGTTGGCGTGGACGTTCGGTTACCCGATGGTGCTGCTGGTGATGGCGACGGTGTGCTCGGCTTTGTACTTCAACTTCCGTCGCAACCACTGGCTGTAGTCACCGCGGCTGGGCCGCCGGACGCCGTGGGTCGCGCACGTCGACGCCATCGGTGCGCCACGCCTCCCGCATGGCCTCGGCACCCTTGAGTCGCACCCACGCCGCCTCGGTGGGCGTGATCGGCGTGGCCGACAGGAGCACGACCGGGTCGCTCGGCGCGGGAAGCTCGACGTCGTCGATGTCGCTGGCGCTCAACAACATCGCCGTGAAGGGTGCGCCCTGCCACAGCGGGGTCTCGAGATCGACGAGGGCATCGGGCGCGAGCACCAGGCCTTCGACCGCGGGAGCCGCGGCCACGATCGCGATCGACCGCGCCAGGCCCGTGGGCGTCGACCCCAGCAGGGACACCACGACTTCTGCCCGCGGTCCACTCACCGAGTCCACGATCATGGCGGTCGGGTCGAGCATCGGGTAGCGCGAACATCCCAGGGACACATGGTGATACGTGCCGTCCACATCGGGTCCGAAGCGCAGCACGTCGATCGAGTCTGCACCGAGGAACGTCACGCTCGCGGCAACCGGTTCGCCGGCGACCCCGGTCCGATCGAAGTGTTCGCGCACCCGCGCACGGACCTCGTCGAGAACGTCGCTCACTCGGCGGGCGGGATCGACAGGTTGGCGCCCGTGTCGGCGTCGAAGAGCGTCAGCTTGGAGGTGTCGAACGCCAGCTCGGCTGTCTGTCCCGCCACCACCTTCGACTCGGCCGGAACCCTTGCCACGAACTGGTTCTCATTGCTGACCTCGGTGGCCAACTCCGCGAGCTGGGCCGCCTGGGCACCCTCGCCCTCGGTGCGGAAGTGGATGTACTTGTCCGAGCCGAGCGACTCGACCAGATCCACCGACACCGGGAAGGTCAGGGCCCGGATCCTGGCGTAGGTGTCGATCAGGGCTGCATCCTCGAGTTGCTCCGGCCGAACCCCGACGATGACTCCTGCGGGCTTGGGGTGTCGCGCCAACATGTCGTGCACCTCGGTGGTGAGCGTGATGTCGCCGAACGGCAGCCGCACACCGACGTCGGTCAACGTGGCGGGGAAGAAGTTCATCGCAGGCGACCCGATGAAGCCCGCGACGAATAGGTTGGCCGGCCGGTGATAGAGCTCGTCGGGGGTGCCGATCTGCTGTGCCACGCCGGCCAGCATGACGACGACGCGATCGCCCAGCGTCATGGCCTCGGTCTGATCGTGCGTGACGTAGACGGTGGTGGTGCCGAGCCGGTGCTGCAGCCGCGCGATCTCGGCCCTCATCTGGACGCGTAGCTTCGCGTCCAGGTTCGACAGCGGCTCGTCCATCAGAAAGGCCTTGGGGCTGCGGACGATTGCGCGACCCATCGCGACGCGCTGACGCTGCCCGCCGGACAACTGGGCGGGCCTACGGTCCAGCAGCTCCGTCAGGTCCAGGATCTTGGCCGTCTCGTCGACCTTGGTGGCGATGTCGGCCTTGCTCATCTTCGCCAGGGTCAGCGGGAAGGCGATGTTCTGGCGCACCGTCATGTGCGGGTAGAGCGCGTAGGACTGGAACACCATGGCGATGTCGCGGTCCTTGGCGGCCTTCTCGTTCACCCGGTCCCCACCGATCAGCAGATCACCTGAGCTGATGTCCTCGAGCCCGGCGATCATGTTCAGCGTGGTCGACTTTCCGCAACCCGACGGCCCAACGAGGATGACGAACTCGCCGTCAGCGATGGTGATCGACAGATCCTTCACCGCCGCAGCGCCATTGGCGTAGCTCTTGGACACCTTGTCCAACACGATCTCGGCCATGAACTACCCCTTCACCGCACCGGACGTCAGACCGGCAACGATCCGTCGTTGGAAGATTAGTACGAAGATGACGATCGGCACCGTGATGACCATCGCGCCCGCCGCGATCGATCCGGTCGGCTCTTCGAATTGTGAACTGCCCGTGAAGTTTGCGATGGCCACCGGTGCCGTGATCGCACGCTCGGTCGCCGTCAGGGACAACGCGAGCAGCAGATCATTCCACGCGAAGATGAACACCAGGATGGCTGCGGTCACGATGCCGGGCGCCGCCAGCGGTGCGATCACCTTGCGGAAGGCCTGCCCCGGCGTCGCCCCGTCCATCTTCGCCGCCTTCTCCAAGTCCCAGGGGATCTCCTTGAAGAACGCCGACATGGTGTAGATCGCCAGCGGCAGCGCGAACGTGATGTAGGGGATGATGAGGCCGGGCCAGGTGTCGAACAGCCCGATTCTGCGCTCGATGTTGAACAGCGGTGTCACCAGGGAGATCTGCGGGAACATCGCGATCAGCAGGGCGACTCCCACCAGAGCGCGCTTGCCCGGGAAGGCCAGTCTGGCGATGGCGTAGGCGGCCATGCCTCCGACGACGACGGCGATCACCGTGGTGATCAGGCCGATGCCGATTGAGTTGACCAGCGCCGAGGTGAAGATGTTTCCCTGAAAGATCGCCTTGTAGTTGTCGAAGGTCACCTGCGACGGAATCAGCTTGCCGTCCTTGACCGTTGACGTCGGCTTCAGCGACAGCGACAGGATCCACAGCACGGGGAACAGGGCGTAGAGCACCACCAGGACGTTGACGACGGTCCAGCCGGTGGCACGGCCGGGACTCACCCGCTCGCTCACCGGGCCTCCTCGGTGGCCCCTGGTGCCGACGCACCGAAGATCTTGATGTAGATGAAGGCGATCACGGCCACGGTCAGGAAGATCAGGACACTGATGGCCGAGCCGAGGCCGAGGTTGAAGGCCTTGAAGAGGTTGTCGTAGCCCAGGATCGACACCGAGCCGGTGTCGTTCGCGCCGCCCGTCAGCACGTAGATGTTGTCGAAGATGCGGAACGCGTCCAGTGTCCGGAAGAGCAACGCCACCAGGATCGCCGGTTTGATCAACGGCAGGATGATCTTCGTCAACCGCTTCCACGCACCTGCGCCGTCGATCTGCGCGGCGTTCAGCAGTTCCTGCGGGACGAGTGCGAGCCCCGCCAGCAGGAGCAACGCCATGAACGGCGTCGTCTTCCACACCTCGGCGAGCACCACCACTGCCAGGGACGGAAGCTGCTCGGTCAGCGGCGCCGTGCCCTCGGGCAGCAGGTTGGCCAGATATCCGGTGCCCGGCGTCCAGGCGTAGTACCAGCTGTAGGACGCAGCCACCGTCACGATGCCGTACGGGATCAGAATGGCGGTCCGAACGACGCCCTTGCCGAAGATGGTCCGGTGCATGACGAGCGCGAGTGCCATGCCGAGGACGAACTCGATGGCCACGGAGACGACGGTGATGCCGAGCGTGACGACGAATGCCGTCCACCAGTACCGGTCGCCGAGGATCGTTGCGTAGTTCTCGAACCAGATGAACGTGGTGTCGTCGGGGGCCGCCAGGTTGTAGCGCTGCAGGCTGAGCCAGACGGCGTAGACGATCGGGTATGCGGTGACCGCCAACATGAGCAGCACGGCGGGGCTGATGAGCCAGAACGCCAGTCGGCGTTCGGACTTGCGGTCGTCGGTGGTGACGGGCGCGGTCACGGAATCAGGCCCTTCCCGTCGATGGCCTTCTGCACCTGGTCGGCGAGTTCGTCGGCGGTGCGCTCCGGATCGATGTCCGTGATCGGGGCCAGCGTCGCCGAGATGCGGGTGGACACCGCCTGGTAGACGGGAGTCGCCGGGCGGACGGCGGCGTTGGTGAGCTGCTCCCGGATGATCGCGTACTGCGGATATTTGCGTTGGAAAGCCGGGTCGTCGTAGAGCGACGAGCGGACCGCGGGCAGGCCGCCCTCGACCGACGTGTAGCGCTGGTTTTCGACGCTGCGCAGGCAGCGGATGGCCTCGAACGCCTCGGCTCTGTGCTGAGTGTTCTTGCCGACCGCGAGATTGAGGCCGCCGATGGTCACCCTGGCCTGCTCGCCGGGGATCACCCCCGGATAGTTCGCGAAGCCGAAGACCTGCTTGCTGGCGTCGTAGGCCGAATCGAATTGCTCATCACTGGGTTTGAACGTCCCCAGGTCGTCGATGCTGCCCTTGAGATCCTCGCGTTCGTTGAGCGGCAGGTAGGGCACCCCGCCCTTCACTGCGTTCTCCAGCATGGACGGCAGGACGAACGGCCAGTTGACCTCCAACGCGGCCTTGCCCTGTTCGAGCGCCAGTCGCGCAGTACCCTCGTCGGTCTGCGTGATCGACGGATCGGCGCCGGGAGCGGTGGCGACAGACTTGATGATCTGCAGCGCCTTCACCGTCGCCGCGCGGTGCTCGGGGGTGTCCGTCAGCGTGACCGTCTTGCCGTCGTCGGAGAGCACCTGGCCGCCCGCGCTGACCAGCAGCGTGTTGAACCACACCACCAGACCCTCGTATTGCTTGGCCTGCAAGGCGATCCAGCTGGGCTTGCCCTCGTCGTGCAATCGGGTCGCCTCGGCGACCATCGCGTCCCAGTTCTGCGGCGGCTGATCCATCAGATCGGCTCGGTACCAAAGCAATTGAGTGTTCGTGGTGATCGGAGCGGCGTACAGCTCGTTCTGCCACTCGGCGGTCTTCAGCGGCCCGGGAAGGGTGTTCTCCCGCGCGTCGGCCTCGGCTTCGCCGGCGGGGTCGTCGGACAGCGGCAGGGCCCAACCCGCTTCGGCGAACTCGGCGGTCCACACCACGTCGAGCGCCATCACATCGAGGGACGTGTCGTTTCCGGTGAGTCGGCGCGCCAGTTGCAGGCGTTGATCGTCTGCACCCTTCGGCAGACTGACCTGCTTGATGGTGAAGCGGCCACCCAGTTCGTCGTTGCACCGCTTGGCCACGGCGGTGAAGGTGGCCATCTCGTTGGCCGGTGTGTAGTAGTCGATGACGATTCCGCCACTCTGGCCACCACACGCCGACACCATCGACGCCGTCGTCAGCCCAGCCAACGCCGCAGCGCATAGCCGCCTAACGCGCACCACCCATCTCCCGTCCGCGTCTCGTGTCGTCGCCGCAGCGACTCCTGGCGAGTTTCCGCCGCGCGCAAACCGTAGAGCGAGTTACGCGTGATGTGCAACACTTCCGCACCAGCGCGTCGAAATCGTGATGCTGCAGCAACCTTTGACGTCTTTCACCGGGCACGCCTGCGCACACTCGTGGCGCGAACCGGCATGTCGGCCGTCAGAGACCGTTAGGGGTCAGATAGTCAAGCGCGCCAAGAGATCCCGACCCTGCTCCGCGCTCTGCGGATCGCACAGGACGTCGTAGCGTCCGGCAACCAATTGCATGGTCGAGCTGAAATCTCTTGTGCCCCGAGCCATCGCGTACTGCAGCCCGGAGGTGATGAGGCCGAAGAACACACCGGCCAGCAGGCCCGCGATGAGCGCGCCCCAGGGACTCGGACCGAAGAACCCGAGCACGAGCCCGATGAACAGGCCGAGCCACGCGCCCGTCAATGCGCCTCCACCGAGCACTCGCGGCCAGGTGAGCCGGCCGGTGACCCGCTCGACCTGCATGAGGTCGACGCCGACGATCGTCACCTGCTGCACGGGAAACTGCTGATCCGACAGATGGTCGACGGCGCGCTGCGCCTCGGCGTAGGTGGGGTACGACCCGATGGGCCAGCCCTTCGGCGGGGTGGGCAGCGCAGCGAAACCACCGCGTCCCGGATTCTGTCCAGCCCGCCCTTGATTGTGAAGTGGGTTCGTCATCTTCTGGTCCCTGTCATGTCGTGTTCGAGTGGTGCCATGTCCGACCGCACCTCATTGTCAACGCTCGGCGTCCGCGATAGGTGCCGAGTGACCACCGAAAGCTGACGGACCGTGGCTCCGGTAGGTTGGCCGCATGACTCAACGGGGCTGCCTTACCGGCGATCCGGCAGGTCAGCAGCTCACACCTGCCGGAATCGTGATGGGACTGGACACGCCATGAGCACTGGATCGGACGAGCCGGAGCACGGCCGTGAGTACCCGTCGTTGGAGGAATCCCCACCGCCGGTCGATCCCCATGCGCCACTGGACTATCCGTCGGACACGGTGGGCGTGCCGCCGGGCTACGGCGCCCCGGCGGGCTACGGCCAACCCGCCTACCAGCAACCGGGCTACCCGCCGCCCGGCTACCAGCAACCCGGGTATCCCCAGACGGGTTATCCGCCGCCGGGCATGCCTGCACCGGGATATCCGCCGCAGTACGCGGGCGGCTACGGCTACGACCCCTACTCCCCGGTTCGTCCGGTGGGCACCAACGGCAAGGCCATCGCGGCGCTCGTCACGTCGCTCGTCGGGCTGACGTTCTGCGGCCTGCCGTCATTCGTCGGCGTCATCCTCGGAATCATCGCCATGCGCGAGTGCAAACGCACCGGGCAGGACGGCCACGGCATGGCCCTGGCCGGCGTCATCGTCGGCTCCGTCGCGACCGCGCTCTTCGTCGTGATCATCATCATCTACGTGATCGGCATCGCGGCCGCACTGTCCGACCCGACCTACTACTAGGCGGGCGGCTCGAATCCGTCGCCCGTGCGGACCATCCCGGCGGCGCGGCCCTTGCCCGCGATGACCAACGCCATCTTGCGGCTCGCCTCGTCGATCATCTCGTCGCCGAGCATGACGGCGCCCCTGGCTCCACCAGCCCTCGAGGTGTGCCACTCGTAGGCGTCGAGGATCAACTCGGCATGGTCGTAGTCGGCTTGGCGGGGACTGAAGACGTCGTTGCCCGCCGCGATCTGGTCGGGGTGCAGAACCCACTTGCCGTCGTACCCCAGCGCCGCTGCGCGGCCAGCCACCCGGCGGAAGCCGTCCACGTCGCGCACCTTCAGATACGGACCGTCGATCGCGTTGATCCCCTGTGCCCGCGCGGCCACCAGAATCCGCATGAACACGTGGTGATGGGCGTCACCCACGTCGTACCCCTCGGGCTGTTCGCCGACCACCAGCGTCCGCATGTTCAGACTCGCCATCATGTCGGCGGGGCCGAGCACGAGAGCCTGTACCCGAGGCCCCGCCGCGATCGCGTCGATGTCGGTCAGGCCCTGTGCGTTCTCGATCTGCGCCTCGATGCCGATGCCTCCTAAGGGCAGTCCGTGGGTGAGCTCCAGCTGCGTCAGCAAGAGGTCGAGGGCCTGGATGTGAGCCACCTCGGTCACCTTCGGAAGGATCACGACGTCGAGGTGGGCACCTGCGGCCGCGACCACCTCGATGACGTCCGCGTGCGTCCACGGGGTCGTCCAGTCATTGACCCGCACGCCTCGCAGCTGGCCCGCCCAGCCGCCTTCGGCCAGTCCGGCCGCCACCTGAGTGCGGGCCAGCGCCTTGGCATCTGGTGCGACCGAGTCCTCGAGATCCAGGAACACCTGATCGGCTGCCAGTCCCTTGGCCTTGGAGATCATCTTCGGGCTGCTGCCGGGAACCGAAAGACAGGTTCTACGGGGGCGATATCGATTCTCCACGGCATCACTCTCTACTCTTTGTGTCATGGTGGCGGTGAACAGGGTCTATGCGGCCCGACTATCGGGGATGTTGGTACTCGGCCCCGATGGTGAGTCGATCGGCCGCGTCCGCGATGTGGTCATCAGCATCGGCATTGGCCGCCAACAACCGCGCGTACTCGGTCTCGTCGTCGAATTGCTCACCCGCAGAAGAATTTTCGTCGGTTTGCTGCGCGTCACGGCGATCGAGCCCAACGCCGTAACGCTCAACACCGCCAACGTGTCACTGCGCCGCTTCGCCCAGCGGCCGGGTGAGGTTCTGGTCTTCGGTCAGGTGCTCGACACCCGCGTGCGCGTGCAGGATCCCGAGCTCGAGCAGCTCGCCGGCGTCGACCTCGTCGTGGTCGATCTCGCGATCGAGCAGATCCGCACCAGGGACTGGTTGGTCACCAGGGTGGCAGTGCGTAGTCAGCGCAGGCTCGGCCGCCGCACGGCAGTCCACATCGTCGACTGGCAGAACGTCACGGGCCTCACCCACTCGGCGATGTCGCTGCCCGGCCAGGGCGTCGCCTATCTGCTCGCACAGTTCGAGGGGCAGCGGCCCATCGTGGTGGCCGACGCCATTCGCGATCTGCCCGCCAAGCGCCGCCACGAGGTCGTCAACGCGCTCGACGACGAACGCCTCGCCGACGTCCTGCAGGAGCTTCCCGAAAGCGAACAGGCCGATCTGCTGGAGCGACTGGAACCCGAACGGGCCGCCGACGTGCTGGAGGCCATGGACCCGGACGACGCAGCCGACCTCCTCGGCGAGTTGGGCGCCTCGGCGGCCGAGGCCCTGCTCGCGCGCATGGACCCCGAGGACTCCGAGCCGGTGCGACGACTACTCAAGCATTCGCCCGACACCGCGGGTGGCCTGATGACCCCGGAACCAGTGGTGCTCGGTCCCGGCACCACCGTGGCCGAGGCGCTGGCACGGGTACGCGACCCGGAGCTCACCCCCGCCCTGGCCTCACTGGTCTTCGTCGCCCGCCCGCCGACCGCCACCCCGACCGGCCGCTACCTGGGTTGCGTGCACCTGCAACGCCTGCTGCGCGAACCGCCTGCGGCCCTGGTCAGCGGGATCATCGACTCCGATCTGCCCAGCCTGGATCCCGAGACGTCGCTGGCGGCGGTGACGCGGTACTTCGCCGCCTACAACCTGGTCTGCGGGCCCGTGGTCGACGACGAGAAACACCTACTGGGTGCCGTCACCGTCGACGACGTGCTCGACCACCTGCTGCCTCACGACTGGCGGGTGCGCTCCGAGGATCCCGAGTTGCCCGGCGCGGCTGACTTCACCGACGCCGCCATCGCGACGCCGGGAGGTCCGTCGTGAGCGACCTGTCGTCGCGACAGCGGCTCGACACCCCACGCACCCGGCGCAGACGTTTCACGCCGCGGGTCGACATCGAGGCCGTCGGCCGCGTCAGCGAGTCGATCGCGCGGTTCCTGGGCACCGGCCGTTATCTCGCGATGCAGACCGTCCTGGTCATCGTGTGGATAGCGCTGAACATGTTCGCCGTGTCCCTGCAATGGGATCCGTATCCGTTCATCCTGCTCAATCTCGCGTTCTCCACGCAGGCGGCGTACGCCGCGCCGCTGATCCTGCTGGCCCAGAATCGTCAGGAGAACCGCGACCGGGTCTCGCTCGAGGAGGACCGACGTCGGGCCGAGCAGACGAAAGCCGACACGGAGTACCTCGCCAGGGAGCTGGCCGCGCTCCGGATCGCGGTGGGAGAGGTCGTGACGCGTGACTATCTGCGTCGCGAACTCGAGGAAGTGCGCGAGCTGCTGGACGAATTGAAGGCCAAGAAACCCAAGAAGAACGCGGCGGCCAGAGGCCCACGGAACTTGGACGAGTCCGACTAGACCATTGCTGCAACACGCGCAACACGAATCGGTATGGTGACTTGGTTCACTAGGTTTGCCGGTCTTGATCGGCGCCACATCTGGTCATCGCGGATCGAGGACGGTCGAGTGCACATTCGGGGCGGGTCCGCCTACGCAGCGGTGCGACGACAGGCGCGTCGCGTCGTGCGTACCCCTGCCTTCGGCGTCGCCGTGTTGGTCCCGTTGATCCTGATGCTGGCGGTAGGTGCGTCCGCGCCGTCGCCCCGGCACGCCGTCGCCGACGACGGCATCACGCCACTGGCGGCGGTGGCACGCACCGGTGACGACGCCGGCGTCGTGGTCGTGGCAGCCACCAGAGTGCCCACCCCGTTCCGCTTCGCGATGGCCAACATCTCGGCTCCCCCGCCCCCGATCGTTCTCAGTTCGCCTGGCAGCCTGCGCATTCCGGCGATCGCGCTGAGCGCCTACCGCAACGCCGAACGCATGATGGCGTCGGCGTACCCGGGATGCGGCGTGAGTTGGAACCTGCTGGCGGGCATCGGTCGCATCGAGTCCCTGCACGCCAACGGCGGCGCCACCGATGCGCAGGGCACGCCGATCCAGGGAATCCTCGGTCCAGCGCTCGACGGCACGCTCGCCGGCAACGAGGTCATCGTGCAGAGCGTGCAGGCCGGCCGGGTGACCTACGCCCGCGCGATGGGACCCATGCAGTTCCTGCCGAGTACGTGGGCCCGCTACGCCTCCGACGGCAACGGCGACGGCAAGGCCGACATCCAGAATCTGTACGACGCCTCGCTGGCCGCCGCCCGCTACCTCTGCAGCGGCAACCTGAACCTCCGCGACCGATCCCAGGTGCTCTCGGCCATCCTGCGCTACAACAACTCGATGGCCTACGCCCAGAACGTGCTCGGCTGGGCCGCCGCCTACGCGACGGGAGTCCCGCCCGTGGATCTGCCGCCGATCGGGGTGGCCCCGCCGATCGGTGACGCGCACCTCGTCGCCAACCCCGAGGGCCTCGGACCGGGGATCGGACTGCCCGCCAACGATCCCCTCGCGTCGCTCGCGGTGGCGGACATGGGCGGCATGAACCAGTTGGGCGTCCCGCCCGGCCCCGGCGCCGGAGTTCCCCCGGCACCCCAGCAGAACTGCCAGGTGTTCTGCCTGACCCCGCAGGCGCCGGCACCTCAACAGAACTGCCAGGTGTTCTGCCTGGCCCCGCAGGCAGGGGCCGCGCCGCTCCCCGAAGCCCCGCCCGCGCCACAGTTCCCGTCACCGTTCGCGCCACCGTTCGCACCACCGGCGCCGCCACCACTACCGATCGACACCCAGGCCCCCGCGCCCCCACCAGCGCCGCCGGCAGGGCCGGTACCCGGTCCAGTCAACTGACCGCTGCGCCTACACTCGCGGATGATGTCTCCGCAACCAACGAACGATTCCGAGAGCCTGCGATCTGCCGTGCGATCGGCGCTGTCCAAGGTCATCGACCCTGAACTCCGCCGACCGATCACCGAGATCGGCATGGTCAAGGACGTCTCGGTCGAACCCGATGGCGCCGTTCACGTGGAGATCTACCTGACCACGTCGGCCTGCCCGAAGAAGACCGAGATCTCCGACCGGGTGAAGCAAGCCGTCGTCGACGTGCCCGGCACGGGAGCCGTCAAGGTCACCCTCGACGTCATGAACGACGAACAGCGCACCGAACTGCGCAAGCTGTTGCGCGGCGACGCCCGCGAGCCGGTGATCCCCTTCGCCCAGCCCGGCTCGCTGACCCGCGTCTACGCGGTGGCCTCCGGCAAGGGCGGCGTCGGCAAGTCCAGCGTGACGGTCAATCTTGCGGCGGCGTTGGCCGCGCGCGGCCTGTCGGTCGGCGTGCTCGACGCCGACATCTACGGACACTCGGTGCCCCGCATGATGGGCACCGCCGACCGGCCCACCCAGGTCGAATCGATGATCCTGCCGCCGATCGCCCACGAGGTGAAGGTCATCTCGATCGCGATGTTCACCCAGGGCAACACCCCCGTGGTGTGGCGTGGGCCGATGCTGCACCGGGCACTTCAACAGTTCCTCGCCGACGTGTACTGGGGCGATCTCGACGTGCTGCTGCTGGACCTCCCTCCGGGTACGGGTGACATCGCGATCTCCGTGTCCCAGCTGATCCCCGGCGCCGAGATCCTGGTGGTGACCACCCCGCAGCTGGCCGCCGCCGAGGTGGCCGAGCGCGCGGGTGCGATCGCCCTGCAAACGCGCCAGCGCATCGTCGGCGTGGTGGAGAACATGTCCGGTCTCACGCTTCCCGACGGCACCGTGATGAACCTCTTCGGAGAAGGTGGCGGCAAGCAGGTGGCCGAGAGCCTGACCAGGTCCATGGGCGCCGAGGTGCCACTGCTGGGTCAGGTCCCGCTGGACCCCGCGCTCGTCGAGGCGGGTGACTCGGGCGTGCCGCTGGTGCTCAGCGCACCTGACTCGGCGGCAGGCAAGGAACTGCGCTCCATCGCCGACTCGCTCACCTCACGCAAGCGCAGCCTTGCCGGAATGTCGTTGGGCCTCAACCCGATCGGACGCTAGGTCGCGTCGCTGTCGAACGGGGTGACCCCGGGCGGACGGGCTTCGGTGTTCGGCGTCGCCGGCGGCGTCTGCGGCTGAGGTTGCGGCTGCCCCGGCGAGACGGGCTTCTGCGGCTGGTCGACCGGCTTGTCGAAGTTCCCGGTGAGGAACGAGTCATCGCCGTCGAGCAGATGCTTGGTCAGGGCGGCCCGCGGCGTCATCCCCCGCAGCTTCTGCAGCTCGCTGAGCGGCTGGCGCAGATCTTCGAACTCGGGGCCCAGGTCTTGGCGCAGCTGACTGGTCGCGCCGCTCAGATACTCGCGCACCTGACGCAGCGTGGTGGTGGTCCACCGGATGGCGCCGGGAAGTCGTTCGGGCCCAAGAATCACCAGGCCGGCCACGACGAGCACCAGCATCTCGCCCCAGCCGACGTTGCCGAACATCGTTATGCGGCAGGGTTGTCGGAGCCGGGGTTCACCGTCAGGGTGACGGGACGCCCGTCGCGGATCACCTCGATCGGCGAGTCCTGACCGATCTTCAGCTGGCGCACCGCGACGACCATCTCGTCGGCATCGGCGACCGAGCGGGTGCCCACCTTGACGACGACGTCGTTCTCCTTGATGCCTGCCCGGTCCGCGGGGCCACCTGATACGACGTTCTTGATCAACGCCCCGGAGGCGACGTCGTTGCTCACCGACACGGCGTTGAGACCGAGCGTCGGATGCGACATCTTGCCGTCCTTGATAAGACCTTCGACGACGTCCTTGACTTCGTTGACCGGGATGGCGAAGCCGAGCCCACTTGCGCTGTCCGACAACGACTTTCCGGCCGTGTTGATACCGATGACCTCGGAGTTCATGTTGATGAGTGGGCCACCGGAGTTACCGTGGTTGATCGACGCATCGGTCTGCACGCCGTCGATCACGGTGTCGGTGTCCGAGCCGTCACCCGAGAGCGGGACCGGACGGTGCAGGGCGCTGATGATGCCGTGGGTCACGGTGCTGCGCAGCCCGAGCGGGGCGCCCGCCGCGATCACCTCTTCACCCACCCGGAGCTTCTCGGAGTCACCGAGCCGGGCGACCACGAGCTTGTCGACGTTGTCGACCTTGAGGACGGCGATGTCGGTCTTCGGATCGCGGCCGACCAGGTTGGCGGGTACCTCGTGACCATCGTTGAACACGACGGAGATCTTGTAGTCGGCCGGGTTCTTCGCCGCGTCGGAGATCACGTGGTTATTGGTGACGATGTAGCCGCGACCGTCGACCACGACACCCGAACCCTGCGAGCCCTCACCCTTGCTGAGCGCCTCGATCGTGACGACCGAGTCGGCGACGGCCGTCGCCACGTCGGCGAACCTGCTGGTCGGCTCCTCGGCGGCGCCGTCGGTCTGAAGCGTCACCTTCGAGGTGGTGAACGCCGGCACGATCTCAGCGGTCTTGTTGCCGATCACTCCACCGATGCCGCCGATGACGAGCGCGACGATCACGATGACCCCCAGCGCGACCCAGGAGACGCGGCCGCCGAACAGCACGTCGCGCAGGCCGAGCTTTCCCATCGGAACGGCGCTGGCGGCGACGGGGGCCGGCTTGGGTTGTGCGGGCACGCCGAGAGTCGGGGCGGCGGACGGATCGCGCCACGGGTCGGCAGGTTCTTCGGGGAAGTCGCGGTCATGCTCGGCTTGCAGGGCGCCGGCGTCGGCCGGGTGGCGCTGCAGGGTGTCCGACACTCCGTTCGGACGGCCGAAGGCGTCCGCGAGAACGGGGTCGGGCGCTTGATCGCGCGGCGTGTACTCCCCCTGGTCGCGGTGTTCGTCCGCGCCGAGGAAGGAACCGCTGACACCGTCTGGACGCCCGAAGGCCCGGGTCTGCGCCGGATCGACGGGCGGACGCGAGACGGGCTTCGGCTCCAATCGGGGACGCTCCATGCGAGGACTTTGCGCGGACTGGTCCTGGTTGGTCACCCGTGTTCACTCTCCGTCAGAGCGCACGCCATCACCGACGTGCGCCATTGCATTTGACCCTGCATTCACCCTACCGGCGTTTGCGGCGAGCACGCTGTACGTCGTCAGCAAACTGCGAGCTGACGTCGTCCATCGGTGGTTCCACTGGCGCATGGTGCGGTATCTCGGACAACATCCCCAGCAGAGACGTCGGAACGACGATCGGACGGGAATCCCGCAAAGCCGAGCGAGCTTGCCCCTGCGCGTCGACCTCCGCAGAGCACTGAGGACACTGCGACATGTGGTGCGCGGCCCGAAGGTGCGCACTCATCCGCAGCTCGCCGTCGACGAACGCGGCGATTGCCTCGGTCGACAGGTGTTCGGTGGAGCCGAACCTGCGGGGACCGACGGGATGGTCGCTCTGCGACGCGAAATGGGTGGGCAACCAAGAGAATGCCCGGCGGAACACGTGTCCCGGGTCGGCCATCGACCAGCTCCTCTCTAGACCCATTACGTCCAGTTGACCACACGAGACGCCTTCGCGTCCGAATGTAGCGCGGCTGGCCGCCGAGAACACCCACCAGTCGCCGCCAATCGATCAGGCGGTTCGAGCAGTGCCCTCCGCGAACGCGTCCGGGTGGTTTGCCAGGTACTCACGCAACGCCTGGCGCCCGCGGTGGATGCGGCTGCGCACGGTGCCGAGCTTCACCCCGAGCGTGGCGCCGATCTCCTCGTAGGACAGGCCTTCGATGTCGCACAGGACGACCGCGGCACGGAACTCGGGCGGCAGCGAATCCAATGCCGCCTGCAGATCGGGGCCCAACCGGGAGTCGTGGTAGATCTGCTCGGGGTTCGGATCGTCGGCGGGTACGCGGTCGTAATCCTCGGGCAGCGCTTCCATCCGAATGCGGCTGCGTCGGCGGACCATGTCCAGGAACAGGTTCGTCGTAATGCGGTGCAGCCATCCCTCGAAGGTGCCGGGCTGGTAGTTCTGCACCGACCGGAAGACGCGGATGAACGTCTCCTGCGTCAGATCCTCTGCGTCGTGCTGGTTGCCGGACAACCGGTAGGCCAAGCGGTACACCCGGTCGGCATGCTGGCGGACCAACTCGTCCCAGGACGGCATCGTCGCCTTGTCGCCGGTCGCGTCGAAGACCGCGGTGCCGGACATCTCCTCTGAGGGCTGCACCCAGTCGCCGTCACCGGCCTGCTCGAAGTGCGCCATGAATACGGGGGACGTGCTTGCGGTGGTCGTCGGATCCTCCAGATCGCTTGCGCGGATGCCGGGTGTCATTCCCGTTCCTGCACCCGCGGAAACTGAATCGCCGCGGTGAATATTCCCGGGTGCCCAGCTTCCGCCGTTTTCCATGCGCTTACAGTCGTCGACCCTGGTGAGGTCCGCATATGAGCAAACTGAGCTTTTCCTGAGAATGTCTCGGATTTACCACGCCAACTGCGGAAACCGCCCGAATTAAGGGTGATTCTCACGCTTGGGCGCGGGCGTGTCGGGGCGCGGACCGCTCGGCGTTCGCTCTACGCTGCGGGCATGGCCAGCAGTGACGATCCGACCGCTCCGACCGGTGGCCCGGAGCCACGGCCGAGCCGGGCCGACGCGATCGTCGCGCACGCCGAGAACTCCATCTCCGAGGACTCGCTGACGGCAGCGGCTAGGGAGCGCGCCGACGACAGCGGCGCGGGGGCCGTCACCCCTGCGGTGGGGGCCCTGCTGAGTGTGCTGGCGAAGATCGCGCGGGCCAAGGCCGTCGTCGAGGTCGGGACGGGTGTCGGCGTCAGTGGACTCTGGCTGTTGTCGGGGATGCGCGAGGACGGCGTGCTCACCACGATCGACGTCGAGCCCGAGCATCAGCGGCTGGCCAAGCAGGCGTTCACCGAGGCTGGCATCGGGCCGTCGCGGACCCGGCTGATCAGCGGTCGGGCACAGGAAGTCCTGACGAGGCTGGCCGACGAGTCCTACGACCTGGTGTTCATCGACGCCGATCCCGCCGACCAGCCCCAGTTCGTCGCAGAAGGGGTGCGTCTGCTGCGCTCCGGCGGCGCGATCGTCATCCACCGCGCCGCCCTCGGTGGGCGGGCCGGCGACGCCAGCGCCAGTGACCGGGAGGTCACCGCGGTGCGCGAAGCCGCGCGGATCATCGCCGAGGACGAGCGGCTGACGCCGGTACTGGTGCCGCTGGGTGACGGTCTGCTGGCCGCAGCCCGCGACTGAGTTCTTCCCCCGCCGAACGTGGACTTCTGCCACGCCGGGCGACGCGCGTGCGCGACGAAAGTCCACATTCGAGGGCGGTTGGAGTCTTGACACTCAGCTGAACACGCGTTTAACGTACTAAACGTGCGTTCAGTCGATGATTTGACTGCGACCGCCCGCATCCGCGACGCGGCCATCGAGCAGTTCGGCGAGCACGGGTTCGACGTCGGCCTGCGCGTGATCGCCAAGGCCGCCGGCGTCAGCGCCGCTCTGGTGATCCACCACTTCGGCTCGAAGGACGGCTTACGCCAGGCGTGCGACGACTTCGTCGCCGAGCTGATCCGGTCCTCCAAGAGTGAATCCATCACGTCGTCGGATCCCGCGTCGTGGTTCGCCCAGATGGCGGAGATCGAGTCGTTCGCCCCGGCGATGGCCTACCTGGTCCGCAGCATGCAGTCCGGCGGCGAGCTGGCGAAGTCCCTGTGGCGCAACATGATCGACAATACCGAGCAGTACCTCGAGGACGGGGTGCGAGCCGGCACCATCAAGGCCAGCCACCACCCCGAGGGCAGGGCCAAGTTCCTGGCGATGACCGGCGGCGGCGGGTTCCTGCTGTATCTGCAACTCCACGACACCCCGACCGACCTTCGAGCCGTGCTGCACGACTACGCGCAGGAGATGGTGCTACCCGCCCTCGAGGTCTACACCCACGGCCTGATGGCCGATTCGACGATGTACGACGCGTTCACGGCGCAACGAGCTGCAGGCATTCCCATCGCTACGTCCACGAAGGAGTGATCGATGACGACGACCCACGGCGCCAAGCCCGCGATCGAAGTGCGAGGCCTCACCAAGAACTTCGGCTCCGCGCGGGCGCTCGACGGACTGGATCTGACGGTCACGGAGGGTGAGGTACACGGCTTCCTCGGCCCCAACGGCGCGGGCAAGTCCACGACCATCCGGGTACTGCTCGGGCTCGTGCGCGCCGACTCCGGCACAGTCCGATTGCTCGGCGGCGATCCCTGGCGCGACGCCGTCACCCTGCACCGTCAGATCGCCTACGTACCAGGTGATGTGACCCTGTGGCCGTCACTCACCGGTGGTGAGACCATCGACCTGTTGGGCCGCATGCGAGGCGGTATCGACGAGAAGCGGCGCGCCGAGCTCACCGAGCGCTTCGGCCTCGATCCGTCGAAGAGGACACGCACGTACTCGAAGGGCAACCGGCAGAAGGTCTCGCTCATCTCCGCGTTCGCATCGCACGCCCGGCTGCTCCTGCTCGACGAGCCGAGTAGCGGCCTGGATCCGTTGATGGAGAACGTGTTTCAACAATGCGTCACCGAGGCCAGCCATGGCGGCGCGACGGTGCTGTTGTCCAGCCACATCCTGGCCGAGACCGAGGCGCTGTGCCAACGGGTCACCATCATCCGCGCGGGTAAGACTGTCGAGAGCGGCACCTTGGAGTCCATGCGACACCTCTCCCGCACGTCGATCAAGGCCGAGATGATCGGCGATGGCGAAGATCTCGCCCATTTGCAAGGCATGCCGGGACTGACGGACGTCAGCGTGGAGGGGCACACCCTCCGCGCGCAGGTCGACGGCGAGAGTCTGGGCGAGGTCATCAAGGCACTCGGGGATGCCGGGGTGCGCAGTCTGGTCAGCCAACCACCCACGCTGGAGGATCTGTTCCTGCGCCACTACGACGTCGGCGAATCCGCTGAGCGCGTGACGGCATGACCGTCCTGGAGCGTCCCCACCATCCCGCGCACCAATTGCCGCCGCGCGGCACGGTCTTCTCGGGAACCGCTGGCCTGCTTCGGCTCTACCTCCGACGCGACCGGATCGTGCTCCCCGCGTGGGTGCTACTGCTGTCCGTTCCCCTCGGGGCGGTATACGTCGGCAGCATTGCCACCGTGTACCCCACCGAGGCGGATCGTGCGTCATTCGCCGCCACGATCATGGCCAGCCCGGCCCAGCGTGCGCTGTACGGCAACGTCTACGGCGACAGTCTCGGCGCGACGGGCGTCTGGAAGGCCGGCATGTTCCACGTGCTCATTGCCGTGGCCGTGATCCTGACCGTGATCCGTCACACCCGGGCCGACGAGGAATCCGGCCGAACGGAGCTGATCGACTCGACCGCGGTCGGCCGTTACGCCGGCCTGACTGCCGCGATCCTGCTCACGGGTGGCGCATCGATCGTGACCGGACTGATCGGCACTGCGAGCCTGCTTGCTCTCGACGTGCCCGCCTCGGGATCACTGGCATTCGGTCTCGCACTCGCGTGCACGGGTCTGGTGTTCACCGGTGTCGCTGCGGTGACCGCACAACTGTCCTCGAGCGCACGCTTCGCCCGCGGAGCCGCATTCGGTGTACTGGCAACGGCATTCACCCTGCGCGCCGTGGGTGACGCCGGGTCGTCGGCCGGGTTCCTGTCGTGGTTCTCGCCGCTGGGGTGGTCATTGCAGGTGCGTCCATTCGCGGGCGACCGGTTCTGGGTGCTGCTGCTGCACCTCGGGTTGACGGCGATTCTCATCCTCGTCGCCTACGGTTTGTTGGCCCGGCGCGACGTCGGCGCGGGACTGATCGCCGAGAGTCCGGGGCCGTCGCGTGCCGGGTGGACGCTGCGCGGGGCGATGACGTTGGCGTGGCGGCTCGACCGCGGCTCGCTGGTGCTGTGGACGGTCGGACTCTGCCTCTACGGCCTGTTGATCGGCAGCGTCGTCAACGGTGTCGGAGGCGAGATCGGCAACAGCCACTCGGCCCAGGACATCGTGGCACGCCTCGGCGGGACCGACCAGATGGAGCAGGCGTTCATCACCATCGCGTTCGGCATGCTCGGCATGGTGGCAGCGGCGTTCGCCATCTCGTTGACACTGCGACTGTTCGGCGAAGAGTCGAGCCAACGAGCCGAGACACTGCTGGCCGGCGCTGTCAGCCGAACACGTTGGCTGGCAAGCCATCTGGTGTTCGCCATAGCAGGAACAGGCATGGCAATGATGCTCGCCGGACTGGTGGCGGGGCTGACCTACGGTGCCGCAGCAGGCGATGTCGCAGGCAAGCTTGCTCCCGTGCTGGGCGCTGCGGCCGTGCAGTTGCCCGCCGTCTGGCTACTCGTCGCGGTCACGGTGGCGCTGTTCGGCCTGCTCCCCCGCTTCACACCGGCCGCGTGGGGCGTTCTCGTCGCGTTCATCGCGGTGTATCTGCTTGGTTCACTGTCGAGTTCACCGCAGTGGCTGCTGAACCTCGAGCCGTTTGCCCACATCCCGCACGTCGGCACCGGCGCGGTGGACATGGCCCCGCTGTGGTGGCTGCTGAGTATCGATGCCGCCCTGATCGGGTTGGGCGCCATAGCCTTTCGTCGCCGAGATCTTCGCTGAGGCATCGGCCATGAAACTCGTCGGCCAAACCTCGTGTCGATGGCGTTCGGCGTCCTGTTCTTCGGCCTCGCCTTGTTCCTGCCCGCCCGGACGGTCGATTACTGGCGGGCGTGGGTCTTCGTCGCGGTGTTCATGGTGGCCACGCTGGTGCCCAGCCTGTACCTCGCGGTGCAGCATCCGGCCGCACTGCAGCGCCGGTTGAAGGCAGGCCCGACGGCGGAAACGCGTCGGGTACAACGCATCGGCGTCGGGTTGCTCCTCGCGCAACTCGTCGTTCAGAACGGTCATGCTGCCGCCACGATCACCGACGAGTCGGGCTACGCGTAATACACGCGCCGGGTGTGCTACCGAATGCTGCCCGGCATCTGGTGACGCTCTTCCATCATCAATGTCGGACCCCGGTGGCATGATCGAACGCATGTTCGACACCAGGGACGAGGCGGCGCTAGTCGATCGCATTGCCGAGCTGGAACGCTCGAAGTCGGCGGCGGCCGCCGAGCAGGCAGTCCTGACCGCCGAACTCGATGCCAAGCGCCGGTCGCGGGAGGCCGCGCAGGGCGTGCCCGCCGCTAGGCGCGGTAAGGGCCTGGCCAGTGAGATCGCCCTGGCGCGCCGCGACTCCCCGAACCGCGGCGGGCGCCACCTCGGATTCGCCCGCGCCCTGGTCCACGAAATGCCCCACACCCTGGCAGCGCTTGCAGGCGGTCTGCTCTCGGAATGGCGGGCCACCCTGATCGTGCGGGAGTCGGCGTGCCTGAGCATCCAGGACCGCCGCACCCTCGACGCCCGGATGTGCGCCGACCAGGCCGGCCTGGAGGGCAAGGGCGACAAGCGGATCGAGGCCGACGCCAAGGCCATCGCCTACGAACTCGACCCGCACGCCATCGTGGACCGGGCCGTGCGGGCCGAATCCGAGCGCACCGTCACCTGCCGGCCCGCACCGGACAACATGACCTACGTGACCGCGCTGCTGCCGATGCCCCAAGGCGTCGCGGTCTATGCCACCCTGCGCCGGGAAGCCGACACCTGCGGTGACGGCCGCGGCCGCGGCCACGTCATGGCCGACACACTGGTCGAACGCATCACCGGCCGCCCGGCCGACGTCCCGGTCCCCGTGGCCGTCGAGCTCGTCATCACCGACGAGAGCCTGCTCGGCGGTGACCAGACACCGGCCCGGGTGCCCGGCTACGGACCGATACCGGCCGCGATCGCCTGCCGGCTCGCCGCCGACGCCGCGGGCGATGAGCGCTCGACGGCCACCGTGCGACGGTTGTACCGCCACCCCAAGAGCGGGGCCCTGGTCGCGATGGAATCCCGGGCCCGCGCGTTCCCCACGGGCCTAGCCCGCTACATCGCCCTGCGTGACGACACCTGCCGCACCCCGTACTGCGACGCCCCGATCCGCCACCTCGACCACGCCGCCGACCACGCCGCCGGCGGAGCGACCAGCGACCTCAACGGACGCGGCACCTGCGAGGCGTGCAACTACACCAAACAAGCCCCCGGCTGGCGAACCACCACCCGGCGCGACGAGGACGGCACCCACGGCTGCCAAGTCGTCACCCCCACCGGCGCCCGCCACAGCTCGAAGGCACCACCGCTACCCGGCTGGCTCGGCCGTCGCCCGAGCAGCATCGAAATCGCCTTCGCCGACCAGCTGGCGTGGAAGTACGCCGCCTGATTCACGTCAGCCGCGCCCCATACTGATCGGGTGAACGACAAGACGTGCGTCGGTAGCGGCAAGCCATGGACGGTCGACATCGCGGGCAAGCCGATATGTCCGCGCTGTCGCCGTGCGCTGTCGACAATCGCGGGCAAGGGGAGGTCGGTCCAGAACACTCCGAAGGTGCCCCAGCACGAGCGACCTGCTCGACGCCAGCGCTGAGCACGACATGGAACTGCTCACCGGCGTAGGACTCGCGAGTGCCGCCGGGCTGAATGCCTACATTCCGCTGCTGGCCATGGGCCTGCTCGGCCGGTTCACCAGCGTGGTCACCCTGCCGCCCGGCTGGGCCTGGTTGGAGAACGGCTGGGTCCTACTCATCGTCGCGGTGCTGCTGGCCGTCGAGGTCGTCGCCGACAAGATCCCAGCCCTGGACAGCATCAACGACGTGATCCAGACCGTGGTCCGCCCCACGTCGGGCGGCATCGTCTTCGGCGCGGGCACCGCCTCACAGACGGCGGCCATCACCGACCCGGGAGCATTCGCGTCATCGGGGCAGTGGATTCCGATCGTGATCGGCGTGGTGGTAGCCCTGGCCATGCATCTCACCAAGACGGCGGTGCGGCCCGTCGCCAACGTGGCGACGGCAGGGGTGGCTGCTCCCGTGCTGAGCACCGTGGAGGACATCACCAGCGTCGGCTTGGTGTTCGCGGCGATCCTGCTGCCCGTGCTGGTGTTGGTCGCGTTGGTGCTGATCGCCTGGGGCGCGTGTGCACTATGGCGCCGTCGTCGACGGCGCGCGGCCAACATCTGACACTCGACAGCTAGATCCAGATGCCCTTGCCGACGGCGACCACGCCACCGGCGCTGATCGCGAACCGATCGCGGTCGCGCTCCAAATCCACCCCGACGTGTTCACCCGGGCCGACGACGACGTTCTTGTCGAGGATCGCGTGGCGCACCACGGCGCCGCGACCGATGCGCACGCCCGGCATGATCACGCTGCCCTCGACGATCGCACCGTCGTCTATCACGACGTTGGACGACAGCACCGAATTGCGAACGGACGCGGCCGAGACGATGCTGCCCGCACCGACCACCGACTCCTGCGCCGAGCCACCGTTGACGAACTTGGCGGGAGCGAGGTTCTCCGGTTCACCCCGAATGGGCCAGCGGCGGTTGTACAAATTGAACACCGGGTGGACCGACACCAAATCCATGTGCGCGTCGTAGAAGGCGTCGAGCGTTCCGACGTCGCGCCAGTATCCGTGATCGCGCTCCGTCGACCCGGGTACCTCGTTGTCGTTGAAGTCGTAGACGGCGGCCTGGCCGTCCGCGACGAGGCGCGGGATGATGTCGCCGCCCATGTCGTGATCCGAGTGGTCGTCGTCGGCATCGGCCCGGATCGCGTCGATCAGAACCTTGGTGGTGAAGATGTAGTTGCCCATCGACGCGAACGTCTGCTCGGGGTCGTCGGGCGTGCCCGGCGGGTCGGCGGGCTTCTCGACGAATTCCCGAATGAGTCCGGATTCGTCCGCATCGATGCATCCGAATGCGGTTGCCTCGGCGCGCGGCACCCGGATGCCGGCCACCGTCGCGCCCGCTCCACTCTCGATGTGGAACTGGAGCATCTGCTCGGGGTCCATGCGGTAGATGTGGTCGGCACCGAACACGACGACGTAGTCGGGATCCTCGTCGTAGATGAGGTTGAGCGATTGCAGGATCGCGTCACCGGAGCCGGTGTACCACCGCGGGCCCAGACGCTGTTGGGCAGGCACGGGGGTGATGTACTCCCCGGCAAGCCCGGATAGGCGCCAGTTCTGCGAGATGTGGCGGTCCAGCGAATGCGACTTGTATTGCGTCAGAACGCAGATCTTCAAGTAGCGGGCGTTCACCAGGTTCGACAACACGAAGTCGATCAGCCGGTAGGCGCCGCCGAAGGGAACCGCGGGCTTGGCGCGGTCCGCAGTCAACGGGTACAACCTCTTGCCCTCGCCACCGGCCAGGACGATGCCCAAGACTGTTGGCAGTTCCCTCATGCGTCAAACCTATCGGCACCGTGGGGTCGCGGCTAGGCATTCACACGATTGGGCCACTATTGCCCGCGACTTCTGTTGGGACTGTCGGTCAAGACAATTGGGTGCGACTCACTCACTGAGACCGGGACGGTGAACTACCGTCATGTCCATGCGAGTGGCGATGATGACACGGGAGTACCCACCGGAGGTCTACGGCGGCGCAGGCGTCCACGTCACCGAGCTCGTCGCGCAGCTGAAGACCATGTGCGAGGTGGACGTGCATTGCATGGGCGCCGCACGGCCGGATCAGCCCGACGTATTCGTCGCCCAGCCGGACCCCAAGCTGGACGGCGCCAATGCGGCGTTGACGACGCTGTCCGCGGACCTGGTGATGGTGAATGCCGCCGCAGGGGCGACCGTCGCGCACTCCCACACCTGGTACGCAGGCATGGCAGGGCATCTGGCCGCGATGCTCTACGGAATTCCCCACGTCTTGACGGCACATTCGCTCGAGCCGATGCGTCCATGGAAGGCAGAGCAACTCGGCGGCGGGTACCGGGTGTCGTCCTGGGTGGAGCGCACCGCGGTCGAGGCTGCTGATGCGGTGATCGCCGTCAGTTCCGGAATGCGCGACGACGTCCTGGCCGCGTATCCGGCGCTGGATCCGGAACGCGTGCACGTGGTGCGCAACGGCATCGACACCGAGAAGTGGTATCCCGTCGAGCCCGGATCGACGCTGGAACGCATTGGCGTCGACCCGTCTCGGCCGATCGTGGCCTTCGTCGGACGCATCACGCGCCAGAAGGGCGTCGCCCACCTGGTGGCCGCCGCACATCGATTCGCCCCGGACGTGCAGTTGGTGTTGTGCGCCGGCGCACCGGATACTCCCGAGATCGCCGCCGAAGTGGGCGGGGCGGTGGAGCAACTCGCGAGCTCACGCAGCGGCATCTTCTGGGTCCAGGAAATGCTCCCAGGCGATCAGATCCGCGAAATACTTTCCGCCGCAACGGTTTTCGTCTGCCCCTCGGTGTACGAGCCGCTGGGTATCGTGAATCTCGAGGCGATGGCCTGCTCGACGGCCGTGGTCGCCTCGGACGTCGGTGGCATTCCCGAGGTCGTCAACGACGGCGAGACGGGCGTGCTGGTGCACTACGACCCCGCCGACGCGACGGGTTTCGAGACCGAACTTGCCAATGCAGTCAACGCGCTGGTCGCCGATCCAGACCGGGCGGCGAGGTACGGCAGCGCTGGACGTCAACGATGCATCGACGAGTTCTCCTGGGCACGCATCGCCGAACAGACGTTGGAGATCTACCAGAAGGTCTCTAGCTAGCGCAGACCCGGATCAGGGCTCAACTGCTGGGCGCTGTGACGTTCTTCAGTTCGTCGCCGAGTGCGGCGGCCTCATCGGGTGTGAGCTCGACGACGAGGCGCCCACCACCTTCCAGTGGTACTCGCATCACGATGCCCCGCCCCTCTTTGGTTGCTTCCAGTGGACCGTCGCCGGTCC
>NZ_JAEMTA010000128.1 GCF_016462545.1 Mycolicibacterium sp.
AGGTGGTCGTCGGAGCCGGGGCAGGGGTGGACGGTGTCGGCGCCGGGGTGGTCGTCGTCGTGGTGCGCGATGCCGCGGGCACGCAGATGGGCAGCACCGAGGTCTGGCCGAGCTCCCTGAGCTGTCGGATGGCCTCGTCGAGGGTGCCGCCCGGCAGACCCGCCGTCACCTGGGCGCGTTCGGATTCGCGCAGATCGGCCACCTCGAGCGGTTGGCAGCCGGCGCGATTGTCGTCGACGCCGATGTTGGTGATCGAGTTGCGGGAGTCGAGACAGGCAATCTGAAAGGATTGCTGCAGAGGCATTCCCAGGAAGCTGCCCTGCACGCCGCGCATGATGTGGACAGAACCGTCCCGCTCGGCGACGTAGTAGTTGTTCTGAATCACCATGCGGCCCACCGCAAGTCCGGCCAACACCAACACCAGCAGGAGCAAGGCACCGAAGATCATCCGACGGCGCGAGCGCGTCTTGCGCGGCGGCGGCTCCGGCTCGACGGCTGGCCGCTTGGCGGCTTCGGTACGTTTCGGGTTGAACGCGGATGCGCGGCCTGCCGCGGTATTGGGCGGCGCGCTCTGGTCGTCGATCCCCGACACGGCGCCCGCAAGGATCGGCTGGGTCTGGCCGTACTCGTAGTCGACGACGTCGGCCACCACGACGGTCACGTTGTCGGGGCCACCACCGCGCAACGCCATCTCGATGAGCCGGTCGGCACTGTCGGTGACGTTGGAGATCTGAAGCGCTTCATGGATGGTGTCGAAGCTGACCGGATCGGATAAGCCGTCGGAGCACAAGAGGTAACGGTCACCGGCGTGTGCCTCGCGCACCGTCAGCGTCGGCTCGACCTCGTGGCCCGTCAGCGCCCGCATGATCAGAGACCTCTGGGGGTGGCTGTGTGCCTCGTCGGCAGTGATGCGTCCCTCGTCGACGAGGGTCTGGACGAAGGTGTCGTCCTTGGTGATCTGGGTGAGCTCGCCATCGCGCAGCAGGTAGCCCCGCGAGTCGCCGACGTGGACCAACCCAAGTCTGTTTCCCGCGAACAGGATCGCGGTCAGGGTGGTGCCCATGCCCTCGAGTTCGGGATCGGCCTCGACGTGGGCGGCGATCGCCGAGTTGCCCTCGTGGACGGCGGAGTTCAGTTGGCTGAGGAGATCCCCGCCGGGTTCGTCGTCGTCGAGATGGGCCAGGGCGGCGATCACCAGTTGCGAGGCGACCTCGCCTGCGGCATGACCGCCCATGCCGTCGGCCAAGGCCAGCAACCGGGCACCGGCGTACACCGAGTCCTCGTTGTTGGCGCGGACGAGTCCGCGGTCGCTGCGCGCGGCGTATCGAAGGACCAGACTCATGGGCGCAGCTCGATCACCGTTTTGCCGATTCGCACCGGCGTCCCCATCGGAACCCTTACCGCCGTCGTCACCTTCGCCCTGTCAAGGTATGTACCGTTGGTCGATCCTAGGTCCTCGACGTACCATTCGGACCCCCGCGGGGAGAGCCGTGCGTGCCGTGTCGACGAGTAATCGTCGGTGAGCACCAACGTCGAGTCGTCGGCCCGTCCGATGAGCACGGGCTGGCTGCCCAGTTGAATTCGGGTCCCCGTCAGTGCACCCTCGGTCACCACCAGCTGGCGCGGGGTGTTGCGGCGTTGTCCACGGCTGGGCAGCAGCGTGCCGCGGATCGCGAGACCGCGCTTGACCATCACCGCGCCCGTCGGGGCATAGATGTCGGTGCGCAGGATGCGCAGCACGGACCAGATGAAGAGCCACAGCAGCAGCAGGAAACCGACGCGTGTCAGCTGCAGAACTATCCCCTGCATCTGACGTCCTCTCCGTCACCGTTGCGATGCCGCCGTTCCGGCGCCACCGCTCCGCGTTGCGGGCCGCGTCGCGACCGACCACCGGCAGGTTCGGCCGCCGTCGGCACCGTCACGATACTTGGGCCGCTGACGAACGCGAGGCCGACGCATCGGCATGGCCCCCAGCCGTCACCAGCCTGGGCCCTCAGTGAACGCGGACGATGATCTCGGAGTGACCAAGGCGGATGGTGTCGCCGTCTGCCAGCTGCCATTCCTGGACCGGCGCGTTGTTGACGGTCGTGCCGTTCGTGGAGTTCAGATCGGACAGCAGGGCGACCTGACCGTCCCAGCGGATCTCCAGGTGACGGCGCGAGACGCCGGTGTCCGGAAGCCGGAACTGCGCGTCCTGGCCGCGGCCGATGACGTTGGCGCCCTCGCGCAACTGGTAGGTGCGGCCGCTGCCGTCATCCAGCTGCAGGGTGACGTTGGCGCCGGCAGCGCCATATCCGCCCCCGGCTCCGTAACCCGCGACGGGTGCCGCGGCGGGCGGCTGGCCGTAGTCGTAGCCGGCCGGCTGGCCGTAGCCCGGGTCGGCCGGCTGGCCGTAGCCCGGGTCGGCAGGCTGACCGTAGCCCTGGTCGGCGTAGCCCTGAGGCGCCGCCGGATCGCCGTAGCGGCCGTAGTCGGGCTGGCCGTAGTCGGGCCTGCCGTAGGCCTGGCCGCCGCCGTATCCGCCCTGATCGCCATAGCCACCCTGATCGGGGTAGCCGCCTTGATCCGGGTAGCCGCCCTGGTCGGGGTACGTCGGACGGGGCGGTTCGGGCCGAGACTCCGGACGGCCGTATTCCTCACCGCGTGGGGGTGCCGGCGGGCGCCCGTAGTCGTAGCCGCCGGGTTCGCCGTAGCCACCCTGGGGCGGGCCGTATCCGGGGGGCTGCTGGCGGTAGCCCTGGTCGGGGTACCCGGCGCCGGCGGATGGGCCGTATCCGGCGGGAGGCCGCTGGTCGTACGTCGGTGGCGGGTAGCCCTGGTCGGGGTAGCCGCCGCGGTCGGAATAGCCGCCATGCTCCGGGTAACCGCCACCCTGCTGGGGTGGCTGGCCGGGCGCGGGGG
>NZ_JAEMTA010000049.1 GCF_016462545.1 Mycolicibacterium sp.
ACGACGTCGGCGCCGTTGCCGTCGGTGAGGTCCTGGATGGTCTCGACGACGTCGAATTCCTTGGCGTTGATGGTGTGGGTGGCGCCGAAGTCCCTCGCCCAGTTCAGCTTTTGGTTGTCGGTGTCGACGGCGATGATCGTCTTGGCCCCGACCAGGGCGGCGCCGGCGATGGCCGCGTCGCCGACTCCACCGCAGCCGATGACCGCGACCGTGTCGTTGCGGTTGACGTTGCCGGTGTTGATGGCGGCACCGATGCCCGCCATCACGCCGCAGCCCAGCAGGCCCGCGACGGCGGGATCGGCCTCGGAGTCGACCTTGGTGCACTGGCCCTCGTGGACGAGGGTCTTGTCGGCGAACGCGCCAACACCCAGGGCGGGAGTCAGTTCGGTGCCGTCGGTCAGGGTCATCTTCTGTGCGGCGTTGTGGGTGTCGAAGCAGTACTGGGGGCGGCCACGCTTGCAGGCCCGGCACTGCCCGCACACCGCGCGCCAGTTGAGGATGACGAAGTCGCCGACCTCGACGTTGGTGACGCCCTCGCCGATCGACTCGACCGTGCCCGCCGCCTCGTGGCCGAGCAGGAAGGGGTACTCGTCGTTGATGCCGCCCTCGCGGTAGGTCAGGTCGGTGTGGCAGACCCCGCAGGCGATGATGTCGACGACCACTTCACCGGGACCGGGATCCGGGATGACGATGTCGACCAACTCGACAGGCTGCTTCTTGGACCGGGAAATCACGCCGCGCACCGTCTGACTCATGGAGTACAACCTAGCGGCCGAGGTGGGATCCTTGGTGGGTGATCCCCGCCCTGTTTCTGTCCCACGGCGCGCCGCCCCTCGTCGACGACGAGAGGTGGGTGTCCGAGTTGGTCCGGTGGTCCGAGGGGCTGCCGCGGCCGGAGGCGATCCTGGTGGTGTCCGCGCACTGGGAGGCCGCACCGCTGACCATCGGCTCGACGACCACGGAAACCCCTCTGACGTATGACTTCTGGGGATTCCCGCAGCGCTACTACGACGTCACCTACGACTCGCCGGGGGCGCCCGCCCTGGCGGCCCGCGTCGAGGCGTTGATGCCCGATGGCGAGACCGTCGCACACGATCCCGATCGCAGGCTCGACCACGGCGCGTACGTGCCGCTGACGGTGATGTACCCGGACGCGTCCATACCCGTTCTTCAGATGTCGATGCCGACGCTGGATCCACGTCGACTGTTGGACCTCGGGGCGAGGCTGCGCCCGCTGCGCGACGAGGGCGTCCTGATCATCGGATCGGGATTCACCACGCACGGGTTGCCCTTCCTCACCGACCCGACGCCGAATGCCGACGCACCCGGTTGGTCGCGCGATTTCGACGCGTGGGCGGCGGAGCGGTTCGCCGACGGTGACCTCGATGCCCTGATCGACTTTCGGGCCAAGGCGCCCGGCATGCCCTACGCCCACCCGACCATCGAGCACTTCGCACCGCTGTTCGTCGCACTCGGCGCGTCGCAGGATCCCGAGCAGGTGCCGAGGCAGGTCGTCGATGGGTTCTGGATGGGGCTGGCGAAGAGGTCCGTCGAACTGGTCTGAGCATTAGGTTGAGGACGTGGAACGCACGCGGCAGTTGCCTCAGCTCGCGGGCGATCAGATGTTCGTCACCGACGGAGGCTTGGAGACCGATCTCGTCTTCCACCACGGCATCGACTTGCCGCACTTCGCGGCCTTCCCCCTTCTCGAGCAGCCTGACGGCCGAGACGTGCTCCGTCGCTACTATGCGGGCTACGTCGACATCGCGCGCGAGCATGGCACGGGCTTCGTGGTGGAATCGGCGACGTGGCGGGCCAACACCGATTGGGCTGAGCGCGTGGGGTTCTCACCCCGCAGGCTCGATGCGGTCAACAGGGCGGCCATCGAACTCGCCGAGGAGGTTCGCGCGTCGGCGGCGCTCGTGGGCATCGCTGCGGTCGTCAGCGGCTGCGTCGGGCCACGCGAGCAGCCGATGACGGCCGCCGAAGCCCAGGACTACCACGCCGCGCAGATCGGTGCCTTCGCCCAGACCACCGCAGACCAGGTCACGGCGGTCACGATCAACGATGCCGAGGAGGCCGTCGGCATCGTGAAAGCCGCCATGGCGGTGAACATCCCCGCGGCGGTCTCGTTCACGGTGGAGACCAACGGACGGCTGGCCACGGGCCAGACGCTGCAAGCGGCCATCGAGCAGGTCGACGCCGAGACGGGCGAGGGCGCGGCCTACTTCATGGTCAATTGCGCGCACCCGACACATCTCGCGACGAGCTTCGACGACGATGGCGCGTGGCTTCGGCGAGTGGTCGGCCTCAGACTGAATGCGTCCACGAGGAGTCATGCCGACCTCGATGACGCCGAGGACCTCGACGAGGGCGATCCCGAGGACTTCGGTGCTGCGACCGCCGCCCTGTGGCAGCGATTGCCGGCGGCGACGGTCCTCGGCGGGTGTTGCGGCACGGACGCGCGCCACGTGGCGGCCATCTTTCGCCTACTGGCGTCGCAGTAGGCTCGGTCGCCATGTCCGCCCTAGACGTCATCGCCGACTGGCCGGTGTCGACTGCTGCGGCCGCGGTGATCGGTCCGGCCGGGGTGCTGGCGTCTTACGGCGACACCGGACGCGCGTTCGCCCTGGCCTCGGTGACCAAGCTGCTGGTTGCCCGCGCGGTGCAGGTCGCGGTGGAGGAGGGCGTCCTCGAACTCGACTCCGCCGCTGGCCCGCCCGGTTCGACGGTGCGACATCTGCTCTCGCACGCGTCGGGCTTGTCATTGCGCTCGGCCGACGTCTTATCCGCGCCCGGCACGCGGCGCATCTACTCGAACGAGGGTTTCGCAGTTCTCGCCGATGCGGTCGAAGAGGCGTCGGAGATTCCATTCGACCGGTATCTCACCGAGGCGGTCTTCGAACCGTTGGGGATGGGTGCGTCGTCGTTGGCGGGCGGTGCCGAGGCGGCGGGGTTCGGGGGCGAGTCGACGGTGGCGGACCTGGTCGGTTTCGGCGGCGATCTGCTGCGGCCCGCGCTGGTGTCCCACGCGATGCACGTCGATGCCGTCACGGTGCAGTTCCCCGGACTGTCGGGGGTTCTGCCGGGGTACGGCGCTCAGCGACCGAACGACTGGGGTCTGGGTTTCGAGCTGCGGGACGGTAAGTCTCCGCACTGGACGGGAGCGTCGAATTCGGCGCGCACGTTCGGTCACTTCGGCCAGACGGGCACGTTCCTGTGGGTGGATCCGGACGCTGACCTGGCCCTGGTGGCGCTCACCGACCGCGACTTCGGGGACTGGGCGCACCCACTGTGGCCGGCACTCTCTGATGGAGTGCTGAGAGAATTCGGCACAGACTAGCGCAACAGTGGCCCCACAGGGCACAATAGACACGCACGAAACAGCTGCATCTTTTGGCAACGCCAGGTCGTCGGGGAAGACGTCCCTTTTGGAGCCGAAGGAGCAGATGATGCGTGCATCGAACCAGTTCGCCGACACGGCCACCGGTGTGGTGTATGTCCACGCCTCGCCCGCGGCGGTATGTCCACACGTGGAGTGGGCTCTTTCGTCGACCCTGTCGGCGAAGGCCAACCTCAAGTGGACGCCGCAGCCCGCGATGCCTGGACAGCTTCGTGCCGTCACCAACTGGGTGGGTCCCGTCGGCACCGGCGCCGCCCTTGCCAACGCGCTGCGGTCGTGGTCGGTGCTTCGTTTCGAGGTCACCGAGGATCCGAGCGAGGGGGTCGACGGCCACCGCTGGTGCCACACCCCGCAGCTGGGTCTGTGGAACGGCGTGATGAGCGCGAATGGCGACGTGATGGTTGGCGAGATGCGCCTGCGCGGCCTGATGTCCTCCGGCGCCGATGCGCTCGCCGCTGAACTCGATACCGTGCTCGGCACCGCCTGGGACGAAGCTCTCGAGGCCTACCGCGGTGGCGGCGACACGGGTGAGGTCACCTGGCTGAATCGCGGCGTCGGCTAGGTCGCGAGATCTGCGTTTCGCAGGCGCCTACCCGACGTCTCACTGCGAAACGTCGATCTCGCGAGGCCGCAATATCTTGAGCGCGCCGGGAACGGCCGACACCTCCACCGGTAGCGGACAGACGTACTCGCCGTCGGCGTAGGCGTTGATGCCGGGTGAGTCGACGGTGATGACCTTCGCGCGGGCCGTCCGCACCTGATCGAGGTCGACGTGGGTCCCCTTGAAGACGGTCGGGAACAGGCGGATCAGCTTGGTGCGCGACGCGGACTGCACCATCGTCACGTCGAGTTCGCCGTCGGAGTGGTCGGCGTCGGGGCAGATCAGCATGCCGCCGCCGTAGCTGCGGGTGTTGCCGAACGCGGCGAGCGTCAGGTTGGTCACCAGTTCCTCGCCGTCGAACGTCAGGCGGAACGGCAGCAGTCGCAGCTTCGACAGTTCGGCGACCATCGCGACGTTGTATCGCATTCGGCCGTGCGGCCAGCGCATCCGGTTGGTCCGGTCGGTCACCAGGGAGTCGAATCCGGCGGCCATGACGGTGCCGAACCAGCGATCGGTGCCGTCGGCGCCACGGATGCGTCCGAGGTCGATCGCCTCGACCAGGCCGTCGACGATGACGTCGGCGGCAGCCTCGGGATCCTTCGTGGGAATGCCGAACTCGCGGGCGTGATCATTGCCGGTGCCTGCCGGGATGATGCCGAGCGGTATGTCGGTCTGCGCGAGCACCTGCAGCGCGAGTGCGACGATGCCATCACCGCCGACGACGACGAGCGCGTCCATTCCGCGTTCGAGGGCGCCCTCGACGAGTTGGCGGGCGTGGTGGGCATCGGTGCCCGCAACGGCGACCACGTCGACGCCTCGTCGATGCAACCGAGCCACGGCCCGCTCGGCGGCATGCGGCGCACTGCCGTGTCCCGACGCGGGATTCGTCAGGAGGGTGACTCGGGCGACGGTCACGGGATCAGCTTGCCCGGGTTGAGGATTCCCGCGGGATCGAGCACCGCCTTCACGGCCCGCAGCACCTCGACGCCGAGGTCGCCGATCTCGTCGCGCATCCATGGCCGGTGATCCGCGCCCACCGCGTGGTGGTGGGTGATGGTGCCGCCGTTGCGGACGATCGCCTCGGACGCGGCCGCCTTCGCCGTGCTCCACTGTTCGATGGGATTGCCTCGCTGCCCGGCCACGACGGTGAAGTACAGCGAGGCGCCGGTCGGGTACACGTGGGAAATGTGGCACAACACCAGTGCGGGAGTGCCGCTTTCGGAGAGTGCGTTGGTCAGGGCCTCCGTCACCGCGGTCTTGAGTCTGCCGAGGTTCGACCAGTTCGTCGCCGTCTCCAGCGTCTCGCACAGCGCGCCCGCGGCGAGCAACGAGTCGCGAAGATACGGCGCCCCGAACCGGCCGTGCTCCCACGCCTTCGCGGGACCATCGCCGAGCGACGTTCCGCCACACGCGTCCAGCAGTGCTCGCGTTTCGGCGTGCCTGCTCTCGGCGTGCGCGACCGTGCCCTCGAACACCGTGATCGCGAGGCAGCCGCCGGTGACGCGCTGTTCGCCGATGCTCTCGGTGGTGGCCAGGTTCACGCCGGTCTCCGCCTCGTCGGACAACCTGATGACCGTGGGGCCCGCCCCGTTTTGCACGACCGCCCGCAACGCCGCCGCACCCGTCGCGAAGTCGGGGAAGGACCACGCCTCGTAACGTGTGGTCTCCGGGACCGGATGGACCCTGACCCGCACCCGGGTGATCACGCCGAACAGTCCCTCGGAGCCCACGATGAGCTGTCGCAGATCAGGTCCTGCCGCCGAGGCCGGCGCACGACCCAGGTCGAGGATCCCGGCCGGGGTCACCACCCGCAGACCGCGGACCATGTCGTCGAATCGGCCGTAGCCCGCGGAGTCCTGGCCCGACGACCGCGTCGCCGCGAAGCCGCCGATGGTGGCGAACTCAAAACTCTGCGGAAAGTGTCCGAGCGAGAAGCCATGTGCAGCAAGCAGTTTCTCGGCATCTGGGCCGGTGACCCCGGCGCCGAGCTCGGCTTCCCCGGAGACGTCGTCGATGCCGTGCAACGTGTCGAGGCGTCGCAGATCCAGCGATACGACGGCCTTGAAGTCGCCCCGAATGGGATCGAGGCCGCCAACCACGCTGGTGCCACCGCCGAAGGGGACGACGGCGATGCTCCGCTGAGCACAGCATCGAAGGACCTCGCCCACTTCGTCTTCGTCGGCGGGCAGCAGGACGGCGTCGGGTGCATCCTGAACTCCGGAACCGTTGCGCCGCAACAGGTCCAGAGTTGACTTGCCGCCGGCGCGCAGCAGCCTTCCGTAGTCGTCCGAGATGCAGCGTGTCTCGCCGACGACGGCTGTCAACACCTCGCGGTCCGAATCCGAGAGGGCCGACGGCCGCAGACGAACCTGGTCGGCAGCTGGCTCGGGCGCGCTGTCGGCCCCGATCCCGAGCGCCTGGACGAGGAGCGTCCGGATCCCCTCGGAGAGTGGCGTGGCCGCGGCGGGATCGCCCCAGGCGTTCCACTTCATCGGCGGGAGGGACTGGTCTTGCGATCGAGTCATGCGTTACAGTATTACAGATCATGTCAATCAGTAACGACGAACGGTCGATCTCCGTCGAGGACCGCATCCTCGACGCGGCCGCCGACGGCGTCCTTGCCTTCGGCGTCGATCGCGTGACCCTCGCCGAGATCGCCCGCCGCGCCGCCGTCAGCAGGCCCACGGTGTACCGCCGCTTTCCCGACACCCGGTCGATCCTCGCCGCCCTTTTGACCAAGCGGATCACTGACGCCCTCGACGCGGCGCCCGGCACCGGCGTGGGTCGCGGCCCACTGGTCGAACGCATCGTCGAGGTGGCCCGGCTGATCGGCCGCGACGACGTCGTCATGTCGGTTCTGCACCAGGCTCCCGACCTTGCGATGTTCTATCTGTCCGAGCGGCTCGGCACCAGCCAGCAGATCCTGCTCGACACCGTCGCGGGGGAGATCGCATCTGCTCAGGACGAGGGCAGCGTCCGCCCAGGAGATGCCAGGCAACTCGCGACCATGAGCCTGCTGATCACGCAGTCGACCATCCTGTCCGCCCAGATGGTCGAACCGATCCTGCCCGCCGAACGCCTGGTCACCGAGTTGGCCCTGGCCCTGAACGGATACCTCGCGCCATGACCGACGCAACCCCCTCGACCGCCCTCAACGCCGCCCGTCGCACGGCCGACCTGGCAGCCATCGGTGATGGCGCACGGGTCGACGTCGTCGTCGTCGGCGGTGGAATCACCGGAACGGGAATCGCGCTGGATGCGGCCGCCCGCGGACTGTCCGTCGTGCTGGTGGAGAAGCACGACCTCGCCTTCGGGACCAGCCGGTGGAGTTCCAAGCTCGTCCACGGCGGGCTCCGCTACCTGGCCACGGGCAACGTGGGGATCGCTCGTCGCAGTGCCGTCGAGCGCGGAATCTTGATGACGCGCAACGCTCCTCATCTCGTCACTGCCATGCCACAGCTGGTGCCGCTACTTCCCTCGATGAGCGGTGGTTCACGCGCGCTGGTCCGGTTCGGTTTTTTGGCGGGCGACGGACTGCGCACGCTGGCGGGCACTCCGGCATCGACGCTGCCGAGATCACGTCGGGTGGATGCGGCTCGGGCGCGAGAGTTGGCGCCGACGGTGCGCCGAGACGGACTCGACGGCGCGTTCCTGGCCTACGACGGCCAACTGATCGACGATGCGCGGTTGGTCGTCGCGGTCGCCCGCACCGCGGCCCAGCACGGCGCGCGGATCCTCACCCGCGTGGCGGCCTCTGACGCCACCGGCACGTCGGTGTGCCTGACCGATCAGCTCACCGGTGAATCGCTGGTGCTCGGCGCGCGCGCGGTGATCAATGCCACCGGGGTGTGGGCGGGCGACGTCGACCCGTCGATCACGTTGCGGCCCAGTCGCGGCACCCACCTGGTCTTCGACGCCGCGGCCTTCGGCAATCCGACTGCGGCGCTGACGGTTCCGATTCCCGGGGAGACCAATCGCTTCGTGTTCGCCATGCCCGAACAGCTCGGGCGGGTGTATCTGGGACTCACCGACGAGGATGCGGCGGGTCCCATCCCCGACGTGCCCGAACCGACGGCCGCGGAGGTGGCGTTCCTGCTCGACACCGTGAACACGGCGCTCGACGTCGCCCTGGGTCCCGATGACGTGATTGGCGCCTACGCCGGCTTGCGGCCGCTCATCGAACAGAGGGAGCCGGTTCGTCGGGTAGGAGCGAAGCGACACGGGAACGAGGTGAGCACCGCGGACGTGTCCCGTGAGCATGCCGTGGTGGAGTCGACGAACGGGGTGCTCAGCGTGATCGGCGGAAAACTCACCGAGTACCGCCACATGGCGCAGGACGTGCTGGACCGGGCCGTCGCACTGCGTGCGCTGCCCGCGACGACCTGTCGCACTCGCAACCTTCCGCTGGTCGGGGCTCCAGCCAACCCGGTGTCCACGCTGCGCTCGCCCGCCGACCTGCCGTCCTCGCTCGTCGCGCGCTATGGCGCCGAGGCGCCCAACGTCGTCGCGCGCGCCACCTGCTCACGTCCGAACGCGGCGGTAGCCGAGGGAATCGACGTCATCCGGGCAGAATTCGAATACGCGACGACACACGAGGGAGCACTCGACGTCGACGACATCCTGGATCGCCGCACCCGCATCGGCCTGGTCGCCGAGGACCGGGAGCGAGTCGAGTCCGTCGCCGCGGAGTTCGTCTCACATGTCGGCGGGAACTGATTCCGGCGGCGCGAACACGCACGTGATGCGTGCCCGCAGTCCGCGGGCACGGCGCAGGTCGGACAGGATGTCGGCGTATCCGCCGTACTGGAGCTGCAGCATCGAGTCATCCGGCCTCGCACCCACCAGCCCGTAATCGGCGCGGTGGCGTTCCGCCTGGAACGTGCCGAAGAGCCGATCCCAGACGATGAACATGCCGCCGTAGTTCTTGTCGCGGTACATGGGATCGGTGCTGTGGTGCACCCGGTGATGTGACGGCGTATTCATGAGGTACTCGACGGGCTTCGGCAGCGTCTCGACGGTCTCGGTGTGCAGAAAGAATTGATAGACCATGTTGAAGCCATAGGCGACGTAGATGGTCCAGGGCTCGAATCCAAGGAGCGGAAGTGGTAGCCAGAAGATTGCCTCCGACCACGGATTCCACTTCAATCTGAAAGCACTGCTGAAATTGAAGTGGGTGCTGCTGTGGTGTACGCGATGTCCCGCCCACCCTATTCGAAAGCGGTGCGAGAATCGGTGATTGCAATACCAGGTGAGATCGACGAGGACGATCAGCAGTGCCCAACTCCACCATTCGTCGGTTGGCACCCGCAATGGTGTCAGATACAGCCACATGGCAGTGAACAGCACCAACGTGGCGAGCTTGAAGCCGAACATGAACAGTAGCGAGACCGCGCCGGCCAGGACGTTCTCGGTGGTGTCGACACGGTCATAGCCTCGCGATGAAGGCCGCCGTTCCCGGAGTGCGGCGGCCTCGGCAAATGTGAACAGCACGAATACCGGAATGGCGTAGACGATGGGATTTTGTGCCAGTTGCCAAAACTGTTGCAGCATTACGCTCCCATCTGGGCCGAGTCACTGTTTGCCCAGAATGGCGGCCCGGCAAACTCAACAATAGCGTGGAAGAGCGCCGAGAATGCGAATGGGCACCCACCGGTTTGGTGGGTGCCCATTCGCTGTGGTGCCTTGCGGCGAACCGCTGTGCCCTACAGCGGGATGTTCTTGTGGCGACCGCGACGCGCTGGCGCCTCGGCCAGGGCCTGCGTGAGCACGCTGCGGGTGTGCGGCGGATCGATCTTGGCGTCGACCACGCCGATCTCGATGGCGCTGTCCACGCCGCCCGCGATCCGCTCGTGCTCGGCGGCCAGCTGGTCGTGCAGAGCCTCGCGGTCCTCGGGTGCAGCCGCGGCAAGGGTGCGCTTGTGCAAGATTCCCACCGCGGGCTTCGCGCCCATGACGGCGACTTCGGCGTTGGGCCACGCGAACACCTTCGTCGCACCGAGCGAGCGGGAGTTCATGGCGATGTAGGCGCCGCCGTAGATCTTTCGCGTCACCAGCGTCACGCGTGGAACGGTGGCTTCACCGAACGCGTGCAGCAGTTTCGCGCCGCGGCGGACGACGCCACCCCACTCCTGGTCTACGCCCGGGAGGTAGCCGGGGACGTCGACGATGACGACGATCGGGATGCCGAACGCGTCGCAGAGGCGCACGAAACGTGCTGCCTTCTCGGCGCTTTCGGAGTTCAGGCAACCGCCCAGACGCAATGGGTTGTTGGCGAGCACCCCGACGCTGCGGCCGGCCAACCGGCCGAGACCGACGACCATCGAGGGCGCCCACTTGGACTGAAACTCGTCGAAGGGCGTCTCCTCGTCGAGGAGCGCCGAGATCAGCGGGTGCACGTCGTAGGCCCGACGGGCCGAATCGGGCAGCAGCGCGCGCAGATCGGAATCGCCCGCCTCGGCCTTGGTGCGGTCGAAATGGCCCTGCTGGCAGAACAATCCGATCAGTCGGCGGCCACGCTCATACGCGTCGGCCTCGTCGTCGGCGACGATGTGGCACACGCCCGACTTCTTGTGGTGGGTGTCGGGCCCACCGAGCGAGGCCATGTCGACGTCCTCACCGGTCACGCTGCGAACGATGTCCGGTCCGGTGACGAATACCCGCCCCTCGGGCGCCATGATCACGACGTCGGTGAGCGCAGGCCCGTAAGCCGCACCGCCGGCGGCGAATCCGACGACGACGGAGATCTGTGGGATGTAGCCCGACGCCCGGATCATGGCCTCGAAGACCAGACCGACGGCGTGCAGAGCCTTGACGCCCTCGGCCAACCGCGCTCCACCGGAGTGCCAGATGCCGATGATCGGGCTCTGCTCCTCGATGGCGATGTCGTAGGCGTTGACGATGTGGCGGCAACCCTCGACGCCCATCGCGCCGCCCATCACGGTGCCGTCGGTGCAGAAGGCGATGGTGCGGACGCCGTTGACCGTTCCACCTGCCGCGAGCACGCCGGAGCGGTCGCGCTCGTGAAGCAACTCCACGGTGCCGTCATCGAAGAACGTGCGCAGGCGCAACAGCGGATCGCGGGGATCCAGCGACTCGTCTACGGGGGCCTTATCGGGGGAAATCGTCGTCATCTCTATCTCCTAGGTCTCAATACTTCCCGAAGGCGATCGCTACGTTGTGCCCGCCGAATCCGAACGAATTGTTGATTGCGTACTGGTACTCGCCGCGCCGCGGTTCTCCGGCGACCACGTCCAGATCGATCTCTGGATCGAGGTTGTGCAGGTTGAGCGTGGGTGGAACGACTCCGTCCCGCAGCGCCATCACCGTCAGGATGGACTCCACCGCGCCGACCGCGCCGACGGAGTGGCCGAGCGCCGACTTCGGTGCATACACCGCAGGTCGGTTGTCGCCGAGCGCATTGTTGATGGCCTTGCCCTCGGCTACGTCGCCGACCTGTGTTCCGGTCGCGTGCGCATTGACATGGTCGATGTCGCCTGGCTCGAGGCCGGCGAGCTGAATGGCCCGCGTGATTGCCTGGCCCGCTTGGTCGCCCGTCGGATCGGGCGCCACGATGTGGTAGCCGTCCGAGGTGACACCGGCGCCCATCAACCGCGCGAGGATGTTGGCGCCGCGCGCCTTGGCGTGTTCCTCGGTTTCGAGGACCATGAGCCCGGCGCCTTCGCCGAACACGAAGCCGTTGCGGTCCTTGTCGAACGGCTTGCACGCGCCGGCTGGATCATCGTTGGTGGTGGACAACACGATTCGCATCTGTGCGAACCCCGCGATCGGCACCGCCTCGATCCTGGTCTCGACGCCGCCGCAAATCGCGACGTCGGCCTCGCCCAACACGATGTTGCGCCACGCGTTGGCGATGGCCTCACTGCCCGACGCGCACGCCGAGACCGGGGTGACGATGCCTGCCTTGGCTCCGCGCTCCAAGCCGACGGCCGCCGCGGGGGAGTTCGGCATGTACATCTGAACCGCCAATGGTGTGACGGCCTCGAGGCCCTTCTCCCGCATGCCGTCGTAGGCGTAGAGCAGTTCCTCGCTCGACCCCATTCCGGTGCCGATCGACACCATCAGACGCCTGGTGTCCACGTCCGGCGAGCCCGCGTGGTCCCAGGCCCGCCTGGCGACGACGGTCGCCATCTTCTGGAGGTAGGAGAGCCGACGCAATTCGACCGGCGTCAGCTCGCTTTCGAAGTCCTCCAGCAGATGGCCGCCGATGCGCACCGGAAGGTCGTACAGATCGACGAAGTAGTCATCCAGCGTGCGGATTCCACTCTCGCCGTCGAGCAACCTCTTCCAGGTGCCGTCCGCATCGGTCGCCAACGCGGTCGTCATGGCGTAACCAGTGACGACCACGTTGGGGAGACCGCTCCCCGTTGAGGGACGAGCCGAACGAGTCAAGCGGGGCGACCTTTCAATCTGTCAGAGCCTGATCGGCCGATCAGTAACGCCCGAAGGCCAGGGCGACATTGTGTCCACCGAAGCCGAACGAGTTGTTGATGGCGTACTGGTAGTCGCCGTATCGAGGCTCACCCGCGACGACATCGAGATCGATCTCGGGGTCGGGTGTCTCGTAGTTGAGCGTCGGCGGTATGACGCCGTCGCGCAGCGCCAGCACCGTGAGGATCGACTCCAGTGCGCCGACGGCGCCGATGGAGTGACCGAGTGCCGACTTCGGCGCATACACCGCGGCGTGTTCCACACCGGCGGACCGGATGGCGTTGGCCTCGGCGACGTCGCCGATCGAGGTGGACGTGGCGTGCGCGTTGACGTGGTTGATGTCCTTCGGGGACAACCCCGCGGTCTCCATCGCCCGCTTCATCGCGTGGCCGGCCCGAAGGCCGTCCGGTGCAGGAGCGACCATGTGGAAGGCGTCCGACGAGATGCCGGCACCCATGAGTCGGGCCAACGGCTTGGCGCCGCGAGCCTTGGCATGCTCCTCGGTCTCGATGATCATCATCGCCCCGGCTTCGCCGAAGACGAAGCCGTCACGGTTCTTGTCGAACGGCCGCGACGCCCCTTCCGGGTCGTCGTTCTTGGTCGACATGGCTCGCATCATCGAGAATGCCGCGATCGGCAGTGCCTCGATCATGCCCTCCACGCCACCGCAGACGGCGAAGTCCGCGTCACCCATGACGATCTGACGCCACGCGTGGGCGATGGCCTCCGAGCCCGACGAACAGGCCGACACCGGCGTGATGACCCCGGCGCGTGCCCCGAGTTCGAGACCCACCACCGCGGCCGCACCGTTGGGCATGACCATCTGAACGGCGAGCGGGGACACCTTGCGGGGCCCGCCCTCGTTCATCGCGTCGTACATCTCGACGATCTTCTCGCCGCCGCCGAGACCCGTGCCGATCACGACCGAGAAACGATCGGGATCGACCTCGGGCCTACCGGCGTTCTCCCACAACTGATTGCCGACGTACTTGGACATCCGCTGGACGTACGACATACGCCGGTGTTCCAGCCGGGACATCAGGGGATCGAGGGGCTCCGCGAGGTGCCCGCCGATCTTGACGTTCAGATCCCATTTGCCCACGAAGTCGTCTTCGAGCACACGGATGCCGCTCTCGCCCGCCAGCAGACCCTTCCACGTGCTTTCGATGTCCGGAGCGAGCGCAGTGGTCGCCGTGACGGCGGTCACGACGACGTTGGGGAAACCACCGTTGGCAGTGGAAGGGCGGGTCACGAGGTGAACTTGTCGCGCAGTGCCGCGGCAGCCTCGGGGTTCTCTTCCTCGAGCTTCTGGATGTAGGCAACCACGTCGCCCACGGTGCGCAGACCGGCGAGGTCCTCATCCGGGATCTTCACGCCGTACTTGTCCTCGGTCTGCACGGCGATCTCCACCATCGACAGCGAGTCGATGTCCAGGTCGTCGACGAAGGACTTCTCGGGGGTCACTTCGGACGGCTCGATGCCCGTGACTTCTTCGATGATCTCTGCGAGACCCGAGATGATTTCTTCCTGGCTGGCGGCCACTATGGCTCCTTCTATTCTGTGTTTCCGTGGTATCGACGCTTCCCGATGAAGCGCCGACGTGGAGTTGTCCTCCCCGGCGGTGCCGGGGAATTCGGCCTAAGCGAGCTCGGAGAGCCCGTCCAGGTCTGCGGGGGTCTTGACGGCGTACGTCGGTACACCCCGAAGTTCTCGTTTGGCGATGCCCACCAGCGTGCCCGCGGGCGGGAACTCGATGATGGCGGCGACCTCACGCTCGCGCATGGTCTGCGTGCACAGGTCCCAGCGCACCGGTCGCGTCAGTTGTGCGACGAGCTTCTCCATCGCGTCGGCCGCCGATGCGACCGGTTGCCCGTCGGCGTTGGACAGCAGGCTGGTGGTCGGTTCGGCCACCGTGACCGCGTTCGCGGCTGCGGAGTACGCGTCCAGCGCCGAGGACATGTAGTGCGTGTGAAAGGCGCCCGCGGTGGCGAGCTTGCGAACGCGGGCCTTCTCCGGCGGGTCCTCGACGAGCTTGTCCAGCGCCGAGATGGCGCCTGCCGCGACGATCTGTCCTGCCGCGTTGCGATTGGCGGGCACCAGGTCCAGGGCCTCGAGTCGGGCGAGGACCTCGGTCTCGTCACCACCGAGCACCGCGGCCATGCCCGTCGGCTCCACGGCACACGCCCGTGCCATCTCGGAGCCGCGGGTGGCGGCCAACGTGACGGCGTCGTCTGCGGAGAGCACGCCGGCGATGGCGTAGGCCGCGATCTCACCGACCGAGTGCCCCGCCACGACCGTGGCGGCGTCGGCAAGCAGGTTCCGCGAGAGGAGTTCCTGGTGCGCCAGCAGTGTTGCGGCGACGACGAGCGGTTGGGTGACGGCGGTGTCGGTGATCTCGTCGGCGGTCGCGGTCGTGCCCAGCCGGGCCAGATCCAGGCCGATGGCTTCGGACCACGCTGCGATGCGCGCGTCAGCGCCGGGAAGTTCGAGCCACGGCGACAGCATGCCGGGAGTCTGCGATCCCTGGCCGGGAGCGAGCAGCGCAAGCACGGGGGTTTGTGGCACGAATTAAGAGAACACTGTGAAACCGGTTTTGCGTGGTGTAAGAGATTATGAACCTGGTCTTATGTTTTTGTGGAGAACCTACAAAACCGCGTGTGATGGGACGTCAATGAGATCTCACCGCAACCTCTCATCCCGTGTGATGTGGGCCGGAAGGGTCTCCTGCGCCTGTTAGCTGGGCCACATTCGCATTTGTCGTGATGGAGTGCGGTGCCTGTCGGCCCAGTCTGCCTACCGTCGAGGCCACCCTCAACACGTACGCGTCGCGGGGCAGTGTGGGATCGCGACCCGTGAAGTCGGCGATGCGTTTCAGGCGGTAGCGGACGGTGTTTGGATGAACGAACAATTTGCGTGCGCAGGCCTCGATTGCGCCCCCGGAATCGAGATAGGCGTCGAGCGTCTCCATCAGCGCGGGGCCTGCGTCGGCCAGTGGGCGCATGACGTCCGAGTCGAGCGCGGCGATCGCGGACGGATCGCCGAGCAGTGCCCGTTCGGGAAGCAGTTCGCGGGCCGACACGGGTCGCGGGGCACCGCTCCACCCCGCCACGGCGTTCATCCCCGCGATGGCTTCCGCGGCGCTGTAGTGAGCAGCCACCAGAGATGAGGCGAACGGCCCGATCACCACCGGTTCGTCGGCGAACACCGCGAGCAGTTCGGCCAGGAACTTGTCCGTCGGAGACAGATGTCCCGAGACGATCGCCACCAACCACGTGCCGTGTACGTCGGACAGCGCAGCCCGGCCGTTGCGGTTGACGATCTCGTGCACGTCCTCGCTCGCGAAGTCGGCACGGCCGGGCTGGGGGAATCCGACCAGCACCGTCGCCGGCGCGGTCGCGTCCCAGTTGAGGGCAGCCGCCTGAGACTGCAACTGCGGACCGATGTCGCCTCGGACCACCGCGTCGACGACGTTGGCCTCCATCCGGGTGTCCCAGGCACCGCGAGCCTCGGCGGCGTCGGCGTATCCGGATGCCGCCGCGAACGCGAGGTTTCGGCTGTACCGCAGGATGCCGATCGTCAGCGCCGTCATCTGATCGGTGTTTCGTGCCAGCATCGGCACGGCTTCCTCGAAGTGCTCCATCGTCACCCGCACCATGTCGACGGTCTGCCGCAGAGCGATCCGCCGGGTGAGCTCCTGCGGCACCAGCGCAAACGCCTCGGCCGTGTATCCCACGTCGCCGCGTGGGTCACGCATCCACTCGGCGAAGTTGACCAACGCCGTCTGGACGACGAGTTGCACGCTCGCGCGCTGGGACGCCTCCAACTCGGCGAAGAACGGCAGCCGTTCGCCCATCACCCCGACGGCCTCGGTGGACAACCGCCCCGAGTACTGCTTGACACGACGCAGCAGCGATTCGGGAACGGAGTCCAGCAGCTCCTGCGGCGACGTACTCGGCGACGCCTGGTTGTCTGGCATCCCCAAAAGATACGCCCAATTTCTGGTGGAACCCTCTAAATGCGGGTTATGCCCCCGGTCCAGGGTCCGAGGTTTGAACGGGCGCCGCCATGACGTCGTCGATCTGATACTGCTTGGCGGCCGCGATGGCCACCGACGGATCGATCTCGCCGTCGCGAGCCAGCGCTTCGAGTACTGCGACCACGACCGACTCGGCGTCGGTGTTGAAGTACCGGCGCGCAGCGGGCCGCGTATCGGAGAAGCCGAAGCCGTCGGTGCCGAGGGTGACGTACGTGTTGGGCACCCAGGGGCGGATCTGCTCGGGCACCGCCCGCATCCAGTCCGACACCGCCACCACCGGGCCGGCGGTGGGCTCGAGCACCTGGGTGACGTACGGGACCGCCGCGGGCTTGTCCGGGTGGCGCAACAGTTCCTTCTCGACGGCCACGCCGTCGCGGTTGAGCTCGCCCCAGCTCGTCACCGACCACACGTCGGCCGCGACGTCCCACTCCGCCGCCAGCAGATCGGCTGCGCGTAGCGCCTCCGGCATCGCCACGCCCGAGGTCAGGATCTGCGCGACGTTCGAGCGCTTGTCCTTGGCGGCCCGGTACCGGTAGACCCCCTTCAGCACGCCTTCGGGGTCGAAGTTCGCCGGCTCCGCGGGCTGGACGTACGGCTCGTTGTAGATGGTGATGTAGAAGAAGACGTTCTCGGCGTTCTCGCCGAACATCCGCGCCAGACCGCTCTCGACGATGTAGGCGATCTCGAAGGCGAACGCCGGGTCGTAGGCCACCACGGCGGGGTTGGTGGCAGCCAGCAGCATCGAGTGTCCGTCGGCGTGCTGCAGACCCTCACCGGTCAGCGTGGTGCGTCCCGCGGTCGCGCCGAGCACGAAGCCGCGGGCCATCTGATCGGTCGCCGCCCACAGTCCGTCACCGGTGCGCTGGAAACCGAACATCGAGTAGAAGATGTAGACCGGGATCATCGGTTCGTTGTGCGTCGAGTACGAGGTGCCGACGGCGGTGAACGACGCCGTCGAGCCGGCCTCGTTGATGCCCTCGTGCAGGATCTGCCCGATTTCGCTTTCCTTGTACGCCAACATCAGTTCGGCGTCGACGGCCGTGTACAGCTGGCCGTTGCGGTTGTAGATCTTCAGGCTCGGGAACCACGAGTCCATACCGAAGGTGCGTGCCTCGTCCGGGATGATCGGCACGATTCGCTTGCCAATTTCCTTGTCCCGCAACAACTCCTTGAAGGTGCGGACGACTGCCATGGTGGTGGCGACGGCCTGGGTGCCGGACCCCTTCTTGAGTGACTTGTAGGCGTCCGGGCCCGGCAGGGGCAGTGCCTTGGTCTTGTGTCGTCGAGCCGGCAGGAAGCCGCCCAGAGTCCGGCGTCGATCCAGCAGGTAGCGGATCTCGGGGGCGTCCGGTCCCGGGTGGTAGTACGGCGGCAGGTACGGGTTCTCCTCGAGCTGCGCGTCGGTGATCGGGATGCGCTGTGCCTCACGGAAGTCCTTGAGGTCCTGCAGGGCCAGCTTCTTCATCTGGTGCGTGGCGTTGCGGCCTTCGAAGTGCTTGCCCAGCGTGTAGCCCTTGATGGTGTGGGCCAAGATCACCGTCGGCTGCCCCTTGTGCTCCATGGCGGCACGGTAGGCGGCATAGACCTTGCGATAGTCGTGACCGCCGCGCTTGAGATTCCAGATCTCGCCGTCGGTCATCGGTTCGACGAGCGCCTTGGTGCGGGGATCACGACCGAAGAAGTGGTCGCGGACGTAGGCGCCGTCGTTGGCCTTGTAGGTCTGGAAATCACCATCAGGCGTCGTATTCATCAGGTTGACGAGCGCACCGTCCTTGTCGGCGTGCAGGAGCGCGTCCCATTCGCGGCCCCACACCACCTTGATGACGTTCCAGCCTGCGCCGCGGAAGAAGGACTCCAGTTCCTGAATGATCTTGCCGTTGCCGCGCACCGGCCCGTCGAGGCGCTGCAGGTTGCAGTTGATGACGAAGGTGAGGTTGTCGAGCCCTTCGAGGGCGGCGACGTGGGCCAGCCCGCGGCTCTCCGGTTCGTCGGTCTCGCCGTCACCGAGGAACGCCCACACGTGCTGATCGGAGGTGTCCTTGATGCCGCGGTCGTGCAGATAGTGGTTGAAGCGCGCCTGGTAAATGGCGTTCATGGGGCCGAGGCCCATCGACACCGTGGGGAACTCCCAGAAGTCGGGCATCAGCCGCGGGTGCGGGTACGACGGGATGCCGCCGCCGGGATGCGAGTGCTCCTGGCGGAACCCGTCGAGCTTGTCCGCAGTTAGCCGGCCCTCGAGGAACGCGCGGGCGTAGATGCCGGGGGAGGCGTGACCCTGGATGTAGATCTGATCGCCACCGCCGGGGTGGGACTTGCCTCGGAAGAAGTGGTTGAAACCGACCTCGTAGAGCGCAGCCGACGACGCATACGTCGAAATGTGGCCACCCACACCAACTCCGGGCCGCTGGGCGCGGTGCACCATGATGGCGGCGTTCCATCGGATCCAGGCCCGGTACCGGCGCTCGACGTCCTCGTCGCCCGGGAACCAAGGCTCCAGCTCCGTCGGAATCGTGTTCACGTAGTCCGTCGACGTCAGCGCCGGAATGGCGACGCGCTGTTCGCCAGCGCGCTCCAACAGCCGCAACATCAGGTACCGCGCACGGGCCGGTCCAGACCGCTCCAGCAGGCCATCGAAGGATTCGAGCCACTCGCCGGTCTCGTCGGGATCGATGTCGGGCAAGTAGGACGCAACGCCCTCGCGGATCACGCGCACCCGGTCGGGTTCGCTTGCGGTGCCAGAGTTTTGGGCCAGGTCTTGGCGCGCGAACTCGGTGGTCAACTGCCGCTCCTCAGTAGTTGTGATCGGGAGCTCGTGGCCCCGTCACACGTGATGTTCATCGTCATTCCCAGCGTATTCACCATCGTGCCCCCATCGTGCCGTAGATGCTCGGCCGGGGTTGGCATAGAGAAAATGAACCGGCGATGAATCAGGTCAGGCGGTACGGTCTGAAGACTGTGACGACTTGGGCCCGGGCACGGCGACTTCGTCTCGGCTGCCTCGTCGCGGGGATCTTGGCCGCCCTGGCGATGGTCGTCGTGGGGTGCACCTCCATCACCAGCGGAACCGCTACGTTCGACGCCGCGGACGCCCCGGAGTACCGGGCATCGGTGGCCTCGTCCATCGCGGCGTCGGAATCCGAGCGTCAGGTGGCGGTGACCAAGGCCGCGGTACACACCTCGTGCGACGCGCTCGGCTCGAGCAGCGGCGCATCGGTCGAGGCGGTGAACGCGTACGTCGATGCGTACAACCGGGACGCCCCTGACGCACCGGGCAAGGTCGGGCCGGCAATCGACGCGCTGAACGGCAGTGCCGATCAGGTGTCGGGGAGTCTGTCCGCTCCGCTGTCACCCGACCTGACCAGGGCTTTGAACGGCTGGGTCGACTCCGCGCGCCAGCTCGCCGGCATCCTGTCCCGCAACCCGGGGCCGGACGAGTTCAACGCCGCGATCCGCCAACTCAACGATTCCAAGACCGCGGCGGGGGCAGCCTGTGACGCCGCATATTGATCCTTTGGAGCGCCAGGCGTCGGGCGAAGGCCCAAGTCGTGCGACGATAGGGCAAAGCTGACACGCTGGCTGAAGGAGGAAACGGTGGTTGCGGCGGACTCGCCGAACTACGCCCGAAAGTTGGGCATCGAGAAGAATCAACTCGTCCAAGAGCTGGGTTGGGACGAGGACACCGACGACGACATCCGGTTCGACATCGAGGACGCCTGCGGTGCCGAACTGTTGGACGAGGACGCGGAAGACGTCATCGACGTAGTGCTGCTGTGGTGGCGCGACGACGACGGCGATCTCGTCGACCGACTCATGGACGCCATCACGCCACTCGCCGAAGACGGCGTGGTGTGGGTGGTGACGCCCAAGACCGGCCATCCCGGACACGTGCGCCCGTCCGACATCGCCGAATCCGCTCCGACGGCCGGTCTCATGCAGACCTCGTCGGCCAACCTCGGCGACTGGATTGCAAGCAGACTGGTCCAGCCGAAGTCGGGCCCCGCGGGGCGGCGCTGAGCAGCGTGCTCGACGTTGGTGCCACGGCACCCGACTTCACGCTCAAGGATCAGGACGGTCGGCCCGTCACGCTGAGTGCCCTCCTCGGTTCCAAGGACGTGCTCCTGGTCTTCTTCCCGCTTGCCTTCACCGGCATATGTCAGCGCGAACTCGACGAAATCCAGAGCCAGCTGGCGGACTACGTCAACGACGGCACGCACACATTGGCGATATCGGTCGGTCCGCCACCGACCCACAAGGTCTGGGCCAAGCAGAGTGGCTTCACCTTTCCCGTGCTGGCGGACTTCTGGCCGCACGGTGCGGTGGCGCAGGCGTACGGCGTGTTCAACGACGACGCGGGGTTCGCCAACCGGGGGACCTTCGTGATCGACCGGACCGGCGTCGTCAGGTGGGCCGAGATGAAGGAACCGGGAGAACCGCGCGATCACGGGGTGTGGGTGGCTGCGTTGGCGGCACTTCGGAGCGGCTGACGGGATTTCCTCCTCCGCCTCGTGGCCGTGTAGCCTGCCCGAGCACGGGCGTGTAGCTCAGTGGTAGAGCTCTGGTTTTACACACCAGCGGTCGCAGGTTCGATACCTGTCGCGCCCACCGTCGTCATCCGAGGCCATGGCTTCGGGCAAGTCTGCCTCTTACCGTGGGTCGATGATCGTGGATTCCACACCTCGTGGCCACTGGTCACGCTATCGGCAGGGCCGCCCGTGCGATTGCCACGCTCAGGCTAAGCAGCGCAAAGGTTTACCGCGTGTTGAATACCGACTGAGCGACGTCGCTGCCCGTTAGCGGTCGAATGCCGGCGCGATGAACCGTTGCAGAATCTCGGCTTCGATGTGTTCGTTGCCGATAGGCAGGTAGGCCATCGACAACACGACGTGGACGATCCACAACGCCGCTGCGGGGTCGTCATCACTGATCCCGCTGAGTTCGGCTGCCAGCGCGCTCAGAACCGGCGAGGAGTGCAGGCCGCTCAATTCGGGCGCCTTGGTCGAACTCATCATCAGCCGCCGAATTGGATCGGACCTGATTTGTTGCAGCGCCACGGCGATGGCTTTGACGACCCGCTCGGGGCCGCTGAGGTCGTCGACCTCGCGACGAACGGTAGCGGTGATGCCGGCGGCGATCCGCAGTAGCGCGGCGTCACGGATCTGCGCCTTGCCGCCCGCGTAGCGGTAGATGGTCGCCCTCGAACAATGCACCCGCTCGGCCAGAGAGTCGATGTCGAAGGCGTCCAACCCATCTCGGAGTACCAGAGCGGCTGCAGCGGCATGGATGCGTTCGGCTGCAGCGGCCCGACGATCACCGCCAACGACCCAATCCTCTCGAACCACCCGCTCACGCTCCTCGTCTCGGAACCATCTTCTCAGCACTGAGACGTTTCTTCGTGAAGATCTCACTGTTCGGGCAGGTCGTTGCTCACGGTTGAGACGACTGCCTTCCGCGACGGTTACCAGCAGTGTCAACTTCGTCGCCGGTGGTTGACCGCGACGGGCGGAAACCTTCACCGTGGACTGATGACATGTCAGGACGGTGCGCTTGGCATCGCACTCTTCGACGATCGGTTCATCCAAGATCCCTACCCCCTGTACGAGCGCATGCACACAGAGGGACGTGTGCACCGGATCGGTGACTCGGACTTCTACGCCGTGACGGGGTGGGCTTCGGTCAACGAGGCAATCACGCGGTGCGACGACTTCTCCTCGAACCTGACGGCGACCATGATGCGTGACGTCGATGGCACGGTGGGCATCTTTCCGATGGGTGAACTCGGGGGGCCCACGCAGGTGCTCGCCACTGCCGATGACCCATCACATGCCGCGCATCGCAAGGCGCTCATTCCGCAGCTGGCGGCCAAGCGCATACGGGCCATCGAGCCCTTCATCGCCGAAACATCCACCCAGCTTTGGGAAGCCAGCATCCAGGGGGGACGCATCGAATGGATGGGCGCGATGGCCAACCGACTGCCCATGATGATCGTCGGACGAATCATCGGGGTACCTGACGAGGACATCGACACGCTCGTTCGGTGGGGATATGGCGCCACTCAGTTCGTAGAGGGACTGGTCACCCAAGAGCAACTCGCCGCTGCCGGTGTTGCCGTCATGGAACTCAGCGGATACATCGCCGAGCAGTTCCGTCATGCCACCGCGAGCCCCCGCGACAACCTCCTGGGCGACCTCGCCACGGCATGCGCCACAGGCGAATTGGACGAGGTCGCTGCGCAGGTCATGATGATCACGCTGTTCAGCGCCGGCGGTGAGTCCACCGCCTCGTTGATCGGCTCTGCTGCATGGATTTTGGCCACCAACCCCATCGTTCAAAGCCAAGTCCGGGAGCAACCGGCCCTGCTCGGGGCGTTCCTGGAAGAAGTGCTGCGCTATGAGCCGCCGTTTCGCGGTCACTATCGCCACGTCGTCCACGACACCGAACTGGGCGGCGTTGCACTGCCTGCCGGTTCACGTCTGCTCCTGATGTGGGGGGCAGCCAATCGAGACCCCGCGCACTTCGATGACCCCGGCGAGTTCCGGCTCGACCGGCCCGCCGGAAAGGGCCACCTCACCTTCGGGAAGGGGGCGCACTTCTGCGTGGGGGCCGCCCTCGCTCGGTTGGAGGCCACCGTCGTGCTGCGCCACCTATTGGAGCGGACGACGCTCGTCGAGGCCGCGGAAACGGGGCGCTGGTTGCCCAGCCTTCTCGTCCGTCGGCTAGACCATCTGGAACTGATATTCACGTGACAGGGTCGGCAGAGTTGATCGCCTTCTACGAGCTGAGCCAGGCCGAGGCCACGTACTGTCGAACACTCGACGCCCGGGACTGAAATGGGCTGGCGGCGTTGATGACCGCAGACGTCTAATTCGGCACGAGCGCCGGCGATTCCGCACCTCGGATGAGCGTGGGACGCAACGAGACGTCGACGCTGCTGAAGCCCTTGGGGACGGGAGCGAAGACCGCTCACCAGGTCCACACCCGCAGCCGACTGGCGGCCCCGCTGAGCCTCGGGTGATTCCGGGCTGCCCTGCGGCTAGTTGAAATTGACCGGCGTGAATCCACCTGCGTCGGTGTAGGTGGGTGGCAGCCAGTCGGGTTCCCCCGGAACCACCGTGTCCGGTGCAACCGGATATTTGACCTTCTCGAAGACCTGCTGGTCCTGCCAGTAGCCTCCGCTGGTGCTGCAACTGTAGGTACCGCAGCTGGTACTGATGGGCACCTGATGCGCAGGTATCCAGACCATGCGGAACCGCACCCAGCTTCCGTCTGGTTGCCTTGGCCCGTCGCAGATGCTGCGCGTTTGAGTGCCAAGGAATCCCCAACGATCGTTTTGACATCCAGGTTGCACGTCGGCATTTGCCGGAGGTGCCCAGGCGATCACCGCAAAAGCCGCAGCTGCGACGGCAAGAGCTAACTTTTCCCTCATGTTTTCCCCTCCCCAAGTGGTAACAGCACCGTAGCCAGCTATACCGACAAGAGATGGCAGTCGCCCGCAACGCACGATGGTGTAGACGTTGCTGCAGTTACTGATGGGGCTGGCGGGGCGAACGGCGCAATGGGACGGGTGGAGCGCTAGTCGATCGCGCGCGGTGACTTCGGCGGTGCCCGCATCGACGACGTCGTCCGCACCACCCCCGTCCGTCGCACGGGCAGCCCTGACGACGGCGCCGCCATGGCCGCATTCCTGATCTCGGAGGAGGCCGTTACATCACCGGCCAACTGTTGGGGATCAACGGCGGACGCACCACCTAAACTGCTCGGGCGGAACGGAATTCACCAGTGAAGGATGGAGACGAATGACTCAGCCAGCCAGGGGCGAAGCAGTGCCGCAAGCGCCCGTACCCGACAAGCCCGTCGCTCACCGATTCACGGGAAAGGTCGTCTTCATCACGGGTGCGGCCCGCGGTCAGGGTCGCGCCGAGGCACTACGCTTCGCGGCCGAGGGTGCGGACGTCATCGCGGTGGACCTCTGCGGTCAGCCCGCGACGACGCAGTATCCGGGTGCGACGAAGGAAGATCTCGAGGAGACCGTGGCTCTGGTCGAGAAGCTGGGTCGACGCATCGTCGCTCGGCCCGTCGACACCCGCGACTACGAGGCGCTCGCGGCGGCATTGAACGACGGCGTGGCGGCGTTGGGACGCCTCGACGTCGTGGTTGCCAACGCCGGAATGACCACGGCCGCGCGCACCTGGGAGATCGACGCCGAGCACTGGCGCGAGAGCATCGACATCAATTTGACCGGCGCGTTCCACACCGCCAAGGCGGCGGTACCCCTCCTGCTCGAGCAGGGCACCGGCGGATCGATCGTCTTCACCAGTTCCGTTGCGGGCCTTCGGGGATTGCCGTTTCTCGCGGCGTACGCTGCAGCCAAGCACGGCGTCGTGGGACTCGCGAAGACGCTCGCCAACGAACTCGCGGAGTACCGGATCAGGGTCAACACGATCCACCCGCACGGCGTTGCGACGGATCTGGCGGTGCCAGAGCTCTTTCCGCAGGTACAGGAACTCGCTCCCGACCTTGGGGTCATGTTCATCGGGGCACTTCCGGATGAGACGTCGAGTGTCCACGACATTGCGGCGGCGGTGGCGTGGCTCGCGTCCGACGAAGCCCGTCACGTCACCGGCATTCAGCTGCCCGTCGACCTCGGGCGCACCAACCGCTGACAGACGGTGAAGACGAGCCGACGTAGGTGCGAGGAGCCGCCTCAGCTACCAGTCTTGGACTGTCCGTCACGCTGCCGAGCTGCGACGTTCGCAATCCGCTGATGCGCGGTCAGTAGCAGTCTGTCGTGGGTGATGCGGTCCCGCAGCGGAGTCGTCCTGGCGAGCTCGGCCACGTCCTTGGCGATCTGCTCGGCGATGAGGCGCAGCTTGACGTTGTGCTGTTGGGATTGCCAGCGCAGCAGGTCGAATGCCGCATCGGCGTCGATGCCGTAGATGAACATGAGCATGCCCTTGGCCTGCTCGATGAGGGCGCGCTGCTCTGCGATCTCCCGGACGGCGTCGTAGGCCGCCCGCCGATCTGCGGTCCTACCGGAATCGTCGATCGGATGTGGATCGTCGGCTTCCGCGCTCATCTGACTCTCCCTCGCGAGCAACGAACAACAGTCGTGCCCAGAACTGGGGGAGGGGTTGACAATCCGTCGCCGGGGTCTGGGGCATGTGGTCTGTGTGCCGAATTCGGACTGAACCGACCTCGACGATCCTGAGTACCCACTGCCGGCGTCGATTACTCCCGAGCAGATGCGCTCGGTGTCGCTCGGTGACGGCAGCGATGAATTCGGCAACGCCATGCCTTTGCCGGAGACGGCGGAGCGCGTGCCCGTTCGTCACGAAGAGTTCCGTGAACACCCGTGTGCAGAATGGTGCAGTCATGAATGACGGCTGGTCGGGCCGTGGCCTTTGCCAACCGCACCGCGGCGGTCTATTTCAGCTACCGAGCAAATCAAATTCCCCGCTGGGACATTCTGCTTAGCATATGCAACAAGTGATCATGAAATTTGCTGAATATGCATATCTACGTTCATTCACGCCGCGTATAGGTTAGCTGTACGCAGTGAACATGCTGTTCAGGACGTTATTGTCCTTCTCGAATCGGGTTATGGACCGAATTAACCGGGAACAAGCACTCTCGAGGGGATTCCCGAGACGCCGTGGAGTCCCACGCGAATCGAGGAAATGGAGAGATCATGCGGCAAAGCTCTGGCAGATGCTGGCATCAGCGGAAGATCAAAATCGCCTTCGCGGGAATGGCGACGGTCGCCATCTCCGCAGTCGGTGCCACGACCATGGTGCCGACGATGAACACGGTCACCATGAACGTGTTGCCGGTTGCAGCGATCGACCAGTCGAGCGACACCATCGGGTTCGCGGATTCCGATCTCTACGGCATGACGCCGGCACAGATCGATGCGCAACTCGACCAGATGCAGGCGATGGGCGTCAACGACGTTCGGGTGATCATTCCGTGGGCTGGGGTGGAGTTCTACCCCAGTTACTACAACTGGGCGCCCGTCGACTACATGGTCAACGCCGCCGACTCGCGAGGCATGGGCGTGCTTGGCGTGATCAACTCCACGCCGACCTGGGCGACTCAGCCAGGACAGCCTGCACTGAGCGGGGCGCCGGCCTCTCCGCAGGCATACGGCGACTTCGCCGGTCTGGTGGCGCAACGCTACGCGGGGAAGGTCGGTGCCTACGAGATCTGGAACGAGCCGAACGCCGCGATGTTCTACGCGCCCCAACCCGATCCCGCGGGCTACACCGATCTGTTGAAGGCCGCCTATCCGGAGATCAAGGCCGCCGATCCCAATGCCACCGTCATCGGAGGTGTTACCGGCGCGGGGATCACCTACGGCAACCTGACGATGAACCCGATCGACTTCGTGAACGGGATCTACGCCGCGGGCGGCGAGCCCTACTTCGACGCGCTGTCGTTCCATCCGTACCAGTACACGACGCAGTTCTCCCAGGGCGGCTACCTTCCGGACTCGCCGATCAACCAGCTGGCCGCCATGCACGACGTGATGGTGGCCAACGGCGACGGAGGAAAACTCATCTGGGCGAGCGAGTACGGTGAGCCGAGTTCTGTTGCAGGAGAGGCGAATCAGGCAGCTTACCTGCAGGACATGCTGACGACGTGGCGGACGCTTGGATACACGGGGCCCTCGTTCGTGTGGACGTTGCAGGACCGCGACTCGACCAGCACCAACACGGAGGACACCTTCGGCGTCATCCGTAGCGACGGCACGTGGAAGCCCGCGGCCTACGTCATCCAGCAGTTGGCGACCCAGCCGAGCACGACTCCCGCCATGGCCCGGATGGCGCTGGCCATGCCGGAGGCGCAGACTGCTGCACCCGCAGATCTCGCCGCGCTCACCACGTTGGCACAGACACCGGCGGCTCCCGGGCCAACGACACCGGTGGCCGCCGCGGTGCAGGTGGCCGCCGATTCTCTGGCCGCCGCGGGTCAGTTCGCCACGACCGCACTGAACCAGGTCAACGCGATGCTCACGGCCGCCATGCCTGCGGTACCCGCTCCGGCGCCCGAGGCTCCGAAGACGCCGGCGACGGAGACGCCGGCGAAGGAGACGCCGGCTCCCACGGACTCGACACCGGCGAAGGACGTGAAGCCGCCCAAGGATGCGACGACACGCAAGGACGTCAAGCCGCCCAAGGACGCCACGTCGCGCAGGGACGTCAAGCCGCCCAAGGACGCCACGTCGCGCAGGGACGAAGGCGCGTCGAAGGATGCTGCCGACGCGGGAAGTAAGCGGTCGGTGGATTCGCCCAAGCGCCCCGCCGACAAGCGTGAGCGTCCCGCCGACGATCGGCAGAAGCCGCGTCACGCCGAGCGTGGCTGACCCCGGTCACCGGACGCGCTCGTGAGACGCTGCCGGGGTGTGTGCGTCGACATTCCGCGGCCGGGCCGTCGGCCTCGCGGCGGGTTATCTCGCCGACGTGCTGCTGGCCGACCCCCGGCGCGGGCATCCGGTGGCGGCGTTCGGCACTGTCGCGTCGGCCCTGGAACGGATTACCTACTCCGACGGCCGACTAACGGGCGTGACCCATACCGGGATGTTGCTCGGTGGGCTCGCGGCCCTCGGTCTGGCGACCGATCGTGCGGCGGCGCGCCGTGGACCCGCCTGGACCGCGATGACGACGGCGATCGCCACGTTCGTCGTACTGGGGGGCACGTCGCTGGCACGTACGGGCGCCGAGATGGCGGCCCGCCTGGAACGCGACGACCTCGAGGGAGCGCGCGTGCTGGTGCCGTCGCTGTGCGGCCGTGACCCTGCCTCGCTGGACGACGCGGGCATCGCACGTGCCACCGTGGAATCCGTGGCCGAGAACACCTCGGATGCGTCCGTCGCACCGCTGTGGTGGGGTGCGTTCGGAGGAGTGACCGGGCTGTTGGTCTACCGGGGTGCCAACACGCTGGATGCGATGATCGGTCATCGCTCGCCGCGCTACACGCGATTTGGTTGGGCGGCAGCACGATTCGACGACTTCGCCAACTACCTGCCGGCGCGGGCGACGGGGATCCTGATCGCTGCCTGCGCGCCAGTGGTCGGCGGCTCGCCACGCGAGGCGTGGACCGCCTGGCGACGGGACGCCGCCCGCCACCCCAGCCCCAATGCCGGGGTGGTGGAAGCAGCATTCGCCGGTGCGCTCGACGTGCGACTGGGCGGCCCGACTCAGTACTCCCATCGGCTCGAGATCCGGCCGACGCTGGGTCGTGGGCGCACGCCGGGGGTACACGACATCGCCCGATCGGTCCGGCTCTCCCGCGCCGTTCAGGCCGCGGCCGCCGGCGCCGCCGTGCTCGCTACTGCCGTCTGCCGTAGCGGTCCGCGAGCTTCTGCTCCGTACTGAGCGGCGTGGTGGCGGCGGCCCGCGAATCGGTCTGGGTCTTCTCGCGACGGCGCTGCTTGATCTCGGCGAAGACGAAGTACCCCACACCGATCGGGGCGATGATGCCGAAGGCGATCCATTGGATGCCATAGGAGAGGAAGGGGCCCGCGTCGAGGTGGGGGAGGCTGACGACGCCCAGGCCACCGGGTTGGCCGTCGACGAGTTGGAGGTAGGAACCCGCCAGCGGCACGCCGGTCACCTGAGTCACCTGACCGGGGTTGATCGAGTACACCTGCTGAATCCCGTTCTCGCGGAACGGATCCTTGCCGACGGCGACCGGTTCGGGGTCGCGAAGCCGGGCGGTGATCGACACGGTGCCAGTCGGAGGCGGATCGAAGTTGGGCGCCTGAGTGCCCTGAGTGGGTTTGATGAAGCCGCGGTTGACGAGGACGGTGGGCCCGCCGTCGACGCGGAACGGCAGCAGAACCTCGTACGCCGGGTCGCCGTCTATCACGCGCAGTCGCGCCAGCACTTCGGCCTCGGGCAGGTACCTGCCGGTGGCGGTCACCTGGCGCCACTGATCACCGGGTGCTGATGAATCCTGTTGTGGCAGAAAGGTCGTCACCGGAACAGGAGCTTCGGACAGCGAGCTGGAGATCTGAGCGTTCTCGCGAGACGTCTTCGTGTTCTTGCCCAGCTGCCACGGCGCCAGCACGGTGAGGCACAGATAGGCGAAGGCCAGCGCCACGACGTAGAGCGCAAGCCATTGCGGCTTGAAGAGGAATGCGATTCTGCGCATCAGGCGCCTTCCTGCTCGGCGAGTCGTTCGTCGACCCAGTCGTGTAGACCGGGGAGCGACGCGTCGATGACCGCGAAGGTCTCCTCGTAGTCCTCCATCGACCCGTAATACGGATCCTCGACATCCAACGGATGAGCCGCCGAGCGCGGATCGAACGATCGCATCATGCGGATTCGCGTGTCGGGCACCCCCAGGTCCCGCAGGATGCGGACGTGGTTGCGACCCATGGCGACGACCATGTCGGCTGCCATGTGATCGTCGTCGATCTGGGCGGCGCAGTGCGATGTCGGATAGCCGTGCTCACGCAGCACGTGGGCGGTGCGTTCGTGGGTGGGATCGCCCGCGTGCCAGCTGCCGGTGCCCGCGCTCGTGACCCGCACGACGTCGGCCAGCCCGCGTTCCTCGATCTGGTGGGCGAACATCTTCTCGGCCATCGGCGAGCGGCAGATGTTTCCCGAGCAGACGAAGGTGACGTGAAGAGCTGTGCCGTCTTCTGGCAGCTCCGCTCCTGCCCGCCGGGTGCTAGACACCCAGTACCTCCCTCAGATCCGCCACCGTCGCCACGTGTCGGTAGGCGCTCATCGCGTCGGGGCCGTCGAAGTCCGAAGCGCCGTAACCCCATTCGACGACCACCGTGTCGATGCCATGCGCTGCGGCACCTTCGACGTCATGGGAGCGGTCTCCGACCATCAGCACACTCTCGGGCAGCGGTCCCAGCTGAGCCAGGGCGTGCGCCACGACGTCGGCCTTGGACGATCGGGTGCCGTCGGGGCTGGCTCCGGCGATCACCTCGAAGTGACCGTCGATGCCGAAGTGCTCGATGATTCGCCGGGCCGTCGGCTCGTTCTTCGACGTGGCCACCGCCAGCCGCACCCCCGAGGCACGTAGATCGGTCAACAGTTCGGGGATCCCCTCGAACAGGCTGTTGATCGCCCAACCCCTGGTCGTGTAGTCGGCGCGGTAGGCGGCGAACGCCTCGCGCGCCCGGTCGCCGAGCCCCATCGACGTCAGCGTGAGGTGCATCGGCGGTCCGACGACGAGGCCGGCGAGGTCGCCGTCGGGCACCGGGGCGCCAATCTCGCCGAGCGCGTGCCGGAAGCTCGCGACGATGCCGTCGGCGGAATCGGTGAGCGTTCCGTCGAGGTCGAATATCACTAGCTGGGGACTCACCGGTCCATTGTCTACTGTCTTGTTGTGGGTAGTCTTTCCCGGTCGCCGGATGCGCCGGGCCTCGCGGTCGGCGCGAGGTCGGTGGGCCCTCCATCGTGGCTGGTAGAGCGGCCTGATCGGGAGGAGGTGTCGCGATGAGCGCGCAACTGTCCGACGTCATCGAGGTGCTGGAACGCGCGTACCCGCCGGCGCTGGCCGCGGAGTGGGACTCCGTCGGCCTGGTCTGCGGCGACCCGGCGGAACACGTGGAGTCCGTGACGATCGCCGTCGACGCCACGGCCGCCGTCATCGCGGGGATGCCCGACCGAGGACTGCTGCTCGCGCATCACCCCCTGTTGCTGCGGGGCGTTGACACGGTGGCCGCGGATACCGCGAAGGGCGCGCTGCTGCATCAGTTGATCCGTGCCCGCAGCGCGCTGTTCACGGCCCACACCAACGCCGACTCCGCGTCCCCCGGGGTCTCGGACGCGCTTGCAGAGACACTCGGACTGGTCGTCGAGGACGTGCTCTCGCCGGTCGGCGACGGCACTCGGCTCGACAAGTGGGTGGTCTACGTCCCAACGTCAGCGACCGACGTGGTCCGCACCGCGTTGTTCGATGCAGGCGCAGGCACGATCGGCGACTACTCGCACTGCAGCTGGACCGTTGCGGGCAGAGGCCAGTTCCTACCCAACGACGGCGCCGTCCCTGCCATCGGCACCGTCGGCGAGGTCGAGCACGTGTCGGAGGATCGCCTCGAGGTCATCGCGCCGGCCCGCTTGCGCGGCGCGATCCTGCATGCCATCCGCGCGACGCACCCCTACGAGGAGCCCGCCTTCGACGTCTTCGCGCTCGCCCCGTTGCCCTCGGAGGTCGGCATCGGGCGCATCTGTACGCTGCCGAAGCCGGAAAGCCTGGCGGCCTTCGTTTCTCGGGTGACCGACCGGCTTCCCGCGACGTCGTGGGGAGTTCGAGCCGCAGGCGATCCGGACGCGGTGGTGACCCGGGTGGCGGTGTGCGGGGGAGCGGGCGACTCACTGCTCGAGCAGGTGGCGGCAGCGGGCGTCGAGGTGTACCTCACCGCCGACCTTCGGCACCATCCGGCCGACGAGCACCTGCGTGCCTCCGACGTTGCGCTCGTCGACGTCGCGCACTGGGCGAGCGAGTACCCCTGGTGTCACCAGGCGGGAGCGCTGCTGCGAACGCACTTCGGTGCTGCGCTCGACGTGCGTATCAGCCCGGTCCGGACGGATCCCTGGAATCTAGAGAAGGGCACCATTGCCTCATGAAAGCCGTAGAGCAACAACAGCGTTCGGTTCTCGAACTCGCCGCCGTCGACGCCGATCTGAGCCGTCTGGACTATCGTGCCAAGCATCTGGACGAGCAGGTCCGGCTCGATGCCGTGCAGTCCGAGCACCGCGAGGCGAATGACGCGCTCGCATCGCTCGGCATCGCCCTGGACGACCTCGAGGGACAGATCGCCAAGTTCGAGAGCGAGATCGACTCGGTGCGCAAACGCGAGGATCGTGACCGCGGGTTGCTCGACGGTGGCACGGTCGACGTCAAGCACGTCGGCGAGCTGCAGCATGAGCTGGAGACGTTGCAGCGACGTCAGGGCAGCCTCGAGGACTCCCTGCTCGAGATCATGGAGCGCCGTGAAGCCCTGCAGAACGACCAGGCAGCGCAGCTGACTCGGATCGACGCGCTCCAGACCGACCTCACGGCTGCGCTCGCCGCCCGGGACGAGGCACTGGCCCTCATCGACCAATCCCGCCACCAGGCGACGTCTCGTCGCGAACAGCTGACCTCGTCACTGGCCCCCGAACTGGTGGCGCTCTACGAGCGGCAGCGGGCACTCGGCGGCGCCGGGGCCGGGAGGTTGCAGGGTCGCCGGTGTGGTGCCTGCCGCATCGAGATCGACCGCGGAGAGTTGGCGCGTATCTCGGCCGCAGCGGAGGACGAGGTACTCCGCTGCCCCGAATGCTCGGCAATCCTGGTGCGAGTGCGGGACTTCAGCGAATGAAGGTCATCGTCGAGGCGGACGGCGGCTCGCGCGGCAATCCGGGGCCGGCCGGCTACGGTGCGGTCGTCTGGTCAGCCGATCACCGACGTCTACTGGCCGAGAACAAGGCCTTCATCGGTCGCACCACCAACAACGTCGCGGAGTACCGCGGCCTGATCGCGGGTCTGGAGGAGGCGGCCGCGCTGGGCGCCAACGAGGTTGTCGCGCAGCTGGATTCGAAGCTCGTGGTGGAACAGATGTCGGGCCGGTGGCGGGTCAAGCATCCGGATCTGATCCCGCTGCGGCAGCAAGCGCTGGAGTTGGCCCGCGCCTTCGATGCCATCACCTACAGGTGGATCCCACGCGCCGAGAATGCTCACGCCGACACGTTGGCGAACGCGGCCATGGATGTGGGTGCCGAGGAGTCACCGTCGAAGGCTTCGGCGGCAGAAGCGGTTTCACCTGCGGGCTGGACCGGTGCCCAGGGTGCGCCGACCCGCTTCCTGTTGCTGCGCCACGGACAAACCGAGTTGTCCGTGGGGCGCCGCTACTCGGGTCGGGGCAATCCGCCGCTCACCGAACTCGGCAGGCGCCAGGCCGACGCCGCCGCTCGCCATCTCGGCCAGCGCGGCGGAGTCGCTGCGGTGGTCTCGTCACCACTGCAGCGGGCCTACGACACCGCGACGGCTGCGGCCAAGGCCCTCGGTCTCGACGTCACCGTCGATGACGATCTCATCGAAACGGACTTCGGCGATTGGGAGGGGCTGACCTTCGGCGAAGCGGCGCAACGGGATCCGGGTGTGCACGGCGAATGGCTGCGCGATACCAGCGTGGCGCCGCCCGGCGGGGAGAGCTTCGACACCGTGGCGCAGCGGGTGCGTCGGGCGCGGACCCGGATCATCGCCGAATACGGCGAGGCGACGGTGCTGGTGGTATCGCACGTGACGCCGATCAAGTCGATTCTGCGCTTGGCGCTCGATGCGGGCCCGGCCATCCTCTACCGGCTACACCTGGACCTGGCGTCGCTGTCCATCGCGGAGTTCTATCCGGACGGCGGCTCGTCGGTGCGTCTGGTCAATCAGACGGCCTACCTCGAGTGAGGCTGGGCATCAGCACTTCGTCCACCAACAGGCGGACCGTATCGGGCGTCGGCGGCCGGCCGGGCATCAGGCAGCGAAACACCAGATAGCCCGGCAGCACGTCCCAGATCTCGCCGCTGATCACGGCCGCATCGATCTCGCCGCGGGCGACGGCCTCGTTGAGCACGTGGGTCATCAACAACTTGCGCTGATGCACGAACTCGTCCTGCATGGCCGCGCTCAACTCGGGGATGCGGGACATCTCGGTCAACACCGCCCGCATGGTGGGTGCGTGTTCGGCAGCCTGCGCGCACACCTGGGCGCCGATCTCCAGCAGATCGCCTCGCAGCGATCCGGTGCAGGGCGGGATGGCCGAGATCTGCGTGCCCTCGATGAAGGCCGCTATCACCAACTCGGCCTTCGACGGCCACCGCCGATACATGGTGGCCTTGCTCGCCTTGGCTTCCGTGGCCACTGCCTCCAGGGTCAAGCGGTCGTAGCCGTGTTCCTGCAGCAATCGCAGTGTCACCGCCAGGAACTCGGCCTCACGCGCGGTCCAGCGCGCCGCCGTCGGCGGCGCATCGTAGGCTGACTCTGAGGGCACGCCGCCCACCATAGACCCAGTTCCCATCGTCAACGCCGACGTCCACCTCAGCGCTTGCGGAGTCCGGTCCCGTACCGTACCGTTCTCGTTCGGATCACTCCTAGGCGAGCTAAGAATGATCTCTGGTGTGCGGCGCCGTCCAAGCGGCCATCGAAAGGCTCATGGGTGAAAAGGTTTTCGATCGGCAAACTCGTCAGACGGCAGTGGACGGTGATCGTCGCGGTGGTCGTCGTGGCGCTGGTCGTCTTCAGCGTCCAGCGGCTGCATGGCATCTTCGGCTCCAACAACGAGGTATCCAGGCCGAGCGCCGACTCTCTGGAGAACACCGGCTACAACCCCAAGCGAGTGCTCTTCGAGGTCTTCGGAAGCCCCGGCTCGACGGCCACCATCAACTTCCTCGACGAGCACGCTCAGCCGCAACGCGTCGACGACACCCCCCTGCCGTGGTCGCACACGTTGACCACCGATGATCCGACGCTCTTTGCGGACCTCCGCGCCCAGGGGGACTCGGACACCATCACCTGCCGCATCACCGTCAACGGGATCGTCAAGGACGAAAGGTCCGCCAGCAACGTGAACGGATACATCGCCTGCCTGGACAAGTCCGCATGAGCCAGCACGGCGAGCAGAGTCCCGAGACGGGCTCCCGACCGGCGCGCCTCATTCGGGTGCTGGCTCTGCCGATCCTGCTGCTGTGGATCGCCATCGCCGCGATCAGCAACATCGTTTCGCCTCAGCTGGAGGTGGTCGGCGCCGAACGCTCGGTGGCGATGAACGCGACGGATTCGCCGTCGATCATGGCGATGCGGCACATCGGGCAGAAGTTCGAGGAATTCGACTCCGACAGTGCGGCGATGATCGTCCTCGAGGGCAAGCAGCCGCTCGGGCAGGACTCTCACGACTTCTACGACGTCCTGATCAAGAAGCTCAACGCGGACACCACGCACGTCGAGCACGTTCAGGACTTCTGGGGAGACCCGCTGACGGCAGGCGGAGCGCAGAGCAAGGACGGCAAGGCCGCCCTCGTTCAGGTCTACCTGCGGGGCAACCAGGGCGAGGCGCTGTCCAACGAGTCCGTCGACAGCATCCGCAAGATCGTGGCGGACACGCCGGCACCGCCGGGGGTCACGGCCTACGTCACGGGCGCCGCACCGCTGATCACCGACAACTTCGAGGTGGGCAACGAGGGCACCCATCAGGTCACCGCCATCACCTTCGCGGTGATCGGCGTGATGCTGCTGATCGTCTACCGCTCCATCGTCACCACGCTGATCATGCTCGTGGTGGTGGTTCTCGAGTTGGCCGCCGCCCGAGGCGTGGTCGCCCTGCTGGCCCACGAGGGCATCATCGGTTTGTCGACCTACGCGACGAACCTGCTGACGCTGTTGGCGATCGCGGCGGGCACCGACTACGCGATCTTCCTCGTCGGCCGCTATCAGGAAGCCCGCAACAGAGGCCTGGAACGCGACGCGGCGTACTACGACATGTTCCGCGGGACCGTGCACGTCATCGTCGGCTCGGGGTTGACGATCGTCGGGGCGGTGGCGTGCCTGTACTTCACTCGGCTGCCGTACTTCCAGACCTTGGGCGTCCCCGCGGCGCTCGGCGTGTTGGTGACGCTGATCGCGGCATTGACCCTGGGGCCCGCCGTCATCACCATCGCGACCCGGTTCGGTCTCCTGGAGCCCAGGCGCAAGGTGCGTGCTCCGGGGTGGCGCCGGATGGGCACCGTCATCGTCCGGTGGCCCGGGCCCATCCTCGTCGTGTCGCTGGCCATCGCCGCCATCGGCGTGCTTGCACTGCCGGGGGCCAAGATCAGCTACGACGGCCGGCCCTATCTTCCGGACACCGCGCCGGCCAATGTCGGGTATGCGGCCGCAGAAAGGCACTTCTCCGAGGCCCGGCTGAACCCCGAGCTGCTGATGATCGAATCCGACCACGACATGCGCAATCCGTCGGACATGCTGATCCTGGAACGCGTCGCCAAGGCCGTGCTGCACACGCCGGGCATCGCCCTGGTGCAGTCGATCACCAGGCCGCTCGGCACGCCAATCACGCACAGCTCCATACCGTTTCAGATCAGCGCCCAGAGTGCCGGGCAGATCATGAACCTCAGTTACCAGCAGGCCAGGGCGCAGGACATCCTCAAGCAGGTGGACCAGACCAGCAAGTCCATCGCCATCCTCGAACAACAGCTCGAGCTGCAGAAGCAGAGCGCCGCCGCCACCGACGAACAGGTCCAGGCGTTCCACGACACCGTGGCGACGATCAACCAGGTACGCGACAACCTCGCCAACTTCGACGACTTCTTCCGCCCGCTGCGCAACTACTTCTACTGGGAGCCGCACTGCTTCGACATCCCGTCGTGCGCGGCGCTGAGATCGGTGTTCGACTCGCTCGACGGCATCTCCACGCTCAGTGACCAGTTCGGGAAGATCACCGCGAGCCTGGACAAGCTCAATGCCCTGCAGCCGCAACTCGTGGCGTTGATCCCGCCTCAGCTCGACGTGCAGGAAGCCAATCGCGATCTGCTGCAGTCGAACTACGCCACCACCGGCGGTACCAACACGCAAAGCCAGGAGGCGTTGAAGAACGCGACCGCGCTCGGTAAGGCGTTCGACGACGCCAAGAACGACGACTCGTTCTACCTGCCGCCCGAGGCGTTTGACAATGCGGACTTCAAGCGTGGCCTCAAGTTGTTCATGTCACCAGACGGCAAGGCCGCCAGGATGACGATCACGCACGAGGGCACCCCCGCGACGCCCGAGGGCATCTCGCACATCGACGCCATGAGGAACTCCGCGTTCGATGCGATCAAGGCGACTCCGCTGTCGGACGCCAAGATCTACGTCGCCGGCACCGCGTCGACCTACAAGGACATCCAGGAGGGCTCGCTCTACGACCTGATGATCGTCGCGATCGCGGCGATCGCCCTGATCCTGCTCATCATGGTGTTCATCACCCGCAGCATGGTCGCCGCGGTGGTGATCGTCGGTACCGTCGTGCTGTCGCTGGGCGCATCGTTGGGGCTCGCGGTTCTGGTGTGGCAGTACATCTTCGGGATCGAGCTGTACTGGATCGTGCCCGCGTTGGCGATCATCCTGCTGCTCGCGGTGGGCGCCGACTACAACCTGCTGTTGATATCGCGGTTCAAGGAGGAGATCGGAGCGGGCCTCAACACCGGCATCATTCGTGCGATGGCGGGCACCGGCGGCGTCGTCACGGCTGCCGGTCTGGTATTCGCCGGCACCATGGCGTCGTTCATCTTCAGCGATCTGATCGTCCTCGGTCAGATCGGCACGACGATCGCGCTGGGCCTGCTGTTCGACACGTTGATCGTGCGGTCGTTCATGACCCCGTCCATCGCGGCCCTCCTCGGACGCTGGTTCTGGTGGCCGCTGAACGTGCGGACCCGTCCGGCCAGTCAGATGTTGCAGCCCTACGGTTCCCGGATTTCCGTGCGGCGACTGCTCTCGCCCGAACGCAGGGACACCGACTCAGGAGTGTAGGTGGAGTCGCTCGCCGTGCGGTCCGAAGATCGCGACGGCCTCGACGGGTCCGTCCACCGCGCCGAACCAGTGCGGTGTCCAGGTCGAGAACTCGACTGCCTCACCGGGTTTGATGGTGAAGTCGCGCTCGCCGAGGATCAGTCGCAGGTGGCCGGAGAGCACATACATCCAGTCCTGACCGTCGTGCACGGGTAGCTCGTCGGGTGGGGTGCGCCTGCGCGCGCTCACTCGAATCTTGAAGGCGTGCAGCCCGCCGGCGGGCCCGTTGTGGGTCAGCGGCCAGTACGTCACGCCGTGGCGGGTCTGGGACGCACCCTTGACGCGAGGATCCTCCGCGTCCGGTGCGCGCAGCAGGTCATCGGTGCTCACCGATAGTGCGGCCGCGAGGCGAGGCAGGTGATCGAGCGCCAGCCTGCGCTTGCCCGACTCGAGCCGGCTCAGCGTCGAGACGTCGATGTCGGCGCGGGTCGCCACCTCGTCCAGGGTGAGTCCGCGCTGGGTGCGCAGTTCGCGTAGTCGCCGCCTGACGCGAAGGTCGACGTCATCGTGGCTCTTTGCCTGCATGGCAAAAGATGTTGGCAGACGGTCTTCCGGGCGGCAAGGTGATGTCATGACCGCCGATCACACGCATCAGACTCCGAAGGATTACTGGGAAGAGCACTACGGCGAACGTGAACGGATCTGGAGCGGCCGGGTCAACGCGAACTTCGCCGCGGTCGTCGCCGACCTGACGACAGGCCGCGCACTCGACCTCGGCTGCGGGGAGGGAGGCGACGCCGTCTGGCTGGCCCAGCGCGGCTGGCAGGTGACGGCTGTCGACGTCTCCGACACCGCGATCGGCCGGGCTACCGAACTGGCCCGCGACCACGGCGTGCTCGACCGCATCACCTTCGAGCAGCACGACCTGTCGGACAGCTTTCCCGACGGGACCTTCGACCTGATCTCGGCGCAGTTTCTGCATTCGACGGTCCGACTCGAGCGGCCGCAGATTCTGCGCAACGCCGCCAACGCCTTGACACCCGGCGGCACACTCGTCATCGTCGACCACGCCGAGGCGCCGCCATTCTCCAAGAAGGTGCCGCACGACCACCCGTTCCCCAGCGCCGAGGAGGTGCTCGCCGAGTTGGATCTGCCTGCCGCGCAATGGGAAAGGGTCCGCGTCGAGAACGTGGGCAGGGACGGCATCGATCCGGACGGGCAGCCCTTCACGTGGTGGGACAACGTCATGGTGCTGCGCAGGCGCCCCTGACCGGCCACCGACTGTGTGGGTTGTCGTCGTAAATCCCGAGGATCGTCGACCACAACCCACACACTCGGCGCTAGGGATTGAGCTGGGTGAGTCGCACGCTGTTACCCGAGGGGTCGCGGAAGCCGGAGTCGATGCCGTACGGCATCTGGTTGGGTGGCTCGTTGAACTCGACGCCACGCGCCGTCAGCTCCTCATAGCTGGCCTGCGCGTCGTCGGTGATCAGGAAGACGGTGCCCGCGAAGCCCTTCGCCGTGAGGTCCAGTACCTGGGCGCGGGTGTCCTCATCCATCACCGGCGGTCCCGGCACGGCCATCAGCACGATGCTCACGTCGTCCTGGCCGGGAGGACCGACGGTGAGCCACCGAAAGTTGCCCATCTCCTCCGGGAACGACACATCCTCTCGCACCTCCATGCCGACCTTCTCGGTCCAGTACGTCAGCGCGACTTCCTGATCATGAACCCACAGGTGGGTGCTTCCAATTCTCATCATGGATCCGACGCTACGGGCGTGCACCGCGGTCCGTCTTCTCCCGGTGTGCTGACGTCACCCGGCTATCCGCGGCAGGTCGAGTGTCACGCGCCAGGATGCACGACGGCACCCGCGCGCGACTGGCGGCCGGTGGCTGGCTTGCGCGATACGCCGCCGGGGGTCGTCCGTACACCCGGGCAAAGCTGGTGGTGAACGAGCCGACACTCTGCAGGCCGACCATCACGCAGATCTCGGCGACCGAGCGGTCGGTGTGGCGTAGAAGCGCGGCGGCACGCTCCAACCTGCGGGTCTGCAGGTAGGCGTGCGGAGATTCGCCGAACGTCCTGCTGAACATGCGCGAGAAGTGAGCCCTGGACAGGCCCGCGGCGGCGGCGAGGTCGTCGGTGGTGATCGGCTCTGCGTACCGCGCGTCGACGAGGTCCTTGGCCCGCAGGAGATAGCGGGCCGGTGGCAGCCGTGGCATGCGTCTCAGAGTACGGTGATCAGCGCGGACGAGTTGGCCGGGCGGCCGCGGCACCCAGGTTCTCCTGGGCGTCGAGGAAAGTCCGGACTTCACAGAGCAGGGTGATTGCCAACGGCAATCCGAGGTGACTCGCGGGA
>NZ_JAEMTA010000102.1 GCF_016462545.1 Mycolicibacterium sp.
CCCGCCGCCCCCGCCGCCACCCGCACCTCGGACCTACACCGTGGTGTCCGGCGACACGCTGTGGGCCATCGCGGAACGGTTCTACGGCGACGGCAACCGGTACCACGACATCGCCGCGGCGAGCGGGATCTCGAACCCGGACCTGATCCACCCCGGTCAGGTCGTCACGATTCCGTAGGCCATGCGTATGAGGCGGCTCGCATCTTTTGGTGCGGGCCGCCTTTGCCATGGGTACGCTGATCCCTCCACCTAGCTCTAGCGATCGGAGGCGACGTTGCGTCACACGTGTTTGCGCGCGGTCGTGCTGGCAACCGCTTCGATCGCCACTCTCTGCGCGGCCCCCGCGCACGCGCTGCCCGGCGCGCCCGTCTACCCGGGCATGGAGATCCGGCAGAACACCAATAAGTGCACTCTCGGCTTCGTCGACGTCCAGACGCGGACGGCGTTCACCGCCGGACATTGCCGCGGCAGTGGGCCAGTGGGCGACAAGGACGGCAACGTGGTCGGCCAGCAGACCGCCTTCAGCGACAACACGCCCGACGGTGCCACCGTCAACACCGACCACATGATCTCCGATTGGGAGGCCATCGCGCTGGCTCCCGATGTGCAGATCAACGACGTTCTGCCCAGCGGCCGAGCCCTGTCCTTCGATCCGACCGTGTTGCCGCGTCAAGGCCAGCCCGTGTGCCACTTCGGCGTGGTCACGGGAGAAACCTGTGGCACTGTGGAGGCCGTCAATAACGGGTGGTTCACGATGGCCAATGGCGTCGTCAGTCAGAAGGGTGATTCGGGTGGCCCGGTCTACGTGCTCACCGGCGACGGACGCGCCGTCATCGTCGGGATGTTCAACAGCACCTGGGGGCAGTACCCCGCCGCCGTTACCTGGCAGGTTACCGATCAGCAGATTCGCCAGGCGGTCGTCACCGCCGCTGCCGGCACCGTTCCCGTCACGCCCCCGCCGGGAGCCCCTCCACCCGCCTAACGGCTGATGCGATACCGGCTGTACTCGTGGTTCTCCTGGTTCTCCTCGGGGGAACCGTGGACGGTCCGCCGGGTGATGATCGCCCTGCTGGCGACGATCGGCATCCTGGCGATGGTCAGCACCATCGTCGTCGGCGTCGCGACGGCGTTCCTGACGAAGGACCAGGGCGCGGCGCCCCAGCGCACCGCCGCAATGCCTACGGCGAGGACGCCTCCGGTGATCGGGATCCCGCTCGCGGTGCGCCCGGTACTGGAGCCACCGCTGGTCGCCAACCCCGAGGACTGCCCAGCCGTACCTCCGCCGACGCCCCCGGAGGTGCCCATCCGCGTGTGTGACGTCGACAAGGCGGCGGTATATCAACTCGGCCCAGTTGCGTTGGCGCTGAACCTGACTGGCGCCACCGAGACGAAACTGCCGACGAGCGACTTTCACACCGTGCAGATGTCGATGGACGCCACGTCCAGTACCGCCTTCGCGCAATACACCGCGGCGAACATCGGTAAGCAGCTGGCCTTCGTTCGCAACGGCGTCGTGCTGGCCGCACCGGCCATCAGCCAACCCATCGACGGGCAGTCGCTCCAGATCTCCGGCGAACTCAGCGCCGCCACCGCAGCCACGATCGCCCGGATGCTGGTCGACGGGTCCTGACGCCCGGCATCACGCCAGCTGGAAGACCGGTATCGACGGCGCGGCCGCGCGGAACTGGGCGTCGGTGGAGTCGGGGGTGAGGCCGCCGACGTGCCCCTTGACCTCCCAGTACCAGCGCTCGAGGTAGAGCTTCAGGAGGGCGGGCTTGGCGTCGTCGGCGACCTCGCTGATCTGCACCGCGCGATGGCGCCATCGGGGACCCATCTCCACCTCACCCGCGGCCCTGGCATTACGGGCCCACTGCGTGTTGCCGCGGGGGGACACCACGAAGTCGCGGCCGTCGACGGTCATCAGGTTGATGACCACCCCGCGAAGCTTGCCGGTCTTGCGGCCGCGGACCCGCAGGGCTCGCGTTCCGGCGACGCTGATGCCCGCTTCGGCAAGCCATCGGAAGATCGCGTTGCCGGCGCGGGCGAGGCGGTTCGGTTCGTCGTAGCGGATGGTCACGTAGATCTCCCTCGTTGATTCGGTCGTTTAGAGAGCAATGCTCTCGTTTCAGAGTGGCACATGTTCGCCGGCTATTCAAGAGCATTGCTCTCGATTCGTGCGACACTGAGGTCATGGGCAAACGCCAAGACACCCGCGACCGCATCGAGCGCGAGATCGTCGAGGTCGGCCGTCGACATCTCGTGACCGACGGCGCGACCGGGTTGTCCCTGCGAGCGATCGCGCGCGATCTGGGCATGGTGTCCTCCGCGGTCTACCGCTACGTGGCCAGCCGCGACGACCTGCTGACGCTACTCATCGTCGATGCCTATACCGACTTGGCGGACACCGTCGACCGGGCCGCCCTGGGCGCCAACGGATCCTGGCAGGATCGGCTGCTGACCATGGCGCGCGCCGCCCGCCGATGGGCCGTCGACGAGCCCGCCACCTGGGCGCTGATGTACGGCAGCCCCGTTCCCGGATATCACGCGCCTGCCGAGCTCACGGTCGGACCGGGCACGCGCGTGGTGGGCGCACTCATGGCCGTGGTGGCCGCCGGCGTCTCCGCGGGTGAGGTGTCCGAGGCGGGGCCCGCACCCTCGGCGACCACCTCGGCGGACTTCGACGCCATCCGCGCGGAATTCGGATTCGCCGGTGGCGACCCTGCCCTGATGAAGTGCTTCCTGCTGTGGGCCACGCTGGTCGGGGCGATCAGCCTCGAGGTGTTCGGTCAGTACGGCGCCGATACGCTGTCGGACCCGGGGGACGTCTTCGACGGGCAGGTTCGGCTGGTCATCGCGGCCCTCACGCTGAACTAGAACACGTTCTAGCCAGCGGTCCCCGCCGGGGATATCCTGGCATGCGATGCATGACCAGACACCTGTCCAGATTGCCTGGGTGACGCAGGACCTCGATGCCGGCGAGAGGGCCCTGACCAGCCTGATGAGCGCCAAGAAGTGGGTGCGGACACCCGACGTGCACTTCGGTCCGGACATCTGCACGCACCGCGGGCGACCCGCCGACTTCGTCGCCCACGTGTCCCTGTCCTATGCCGGCGACACTCAACTCGAGTTGATCGAACCCGTCCGCGGCGAGAGCGTCTACAGCGAGTTCCTCGAGGCGTCCGGCCCCGGTCTGCACCACGTCTGCATCGACGCAGGCGACCTCGACGCCTTCGAGTCCAGGCTGCGTGATGCCGAACGGGACGGAGCGCCCATCGTGTCGCAGGGCGTGATGCCCGGCGGAATGCGCTTCGCCTACGTCTCCAACGCCCGGGCCGGCATCCCCTACCTCGAGATCGCACACATCCCGTCCGAGATCCGGGCATTCTTCGACTACGTCAAACAGGAGCAAGCGTGAGCAAGCAGATTCCGGACACCCTCGCCGCCGCCGACGTCGCCGAGTGGTCCGACGAGGTCGACGTCGTCGTCGTCGGTTTCGGCATCGCCGGTGGGTGTGCGGCCGTCAGCGCGGCCGCCGCGGGAGCGCGGGTGGTCCTGCTGGAACGCGCGGCCGCCGCAGGCGGGACGACGTCGATGGCGGGCGGGCACTTCTACCTCGGCGGAGGTACGGAGGTGCAGAAGGCGACTGGCCATGACGACACCGCCGACGACATGTATTCCTACCTCGTCGCGATGTCCCGCGAACCTGAACTCGACAAGATTCGCGCGTACGCCGACGGCAGCGTCGAGCACTTCAACTGGTTGGAGGACTTGGGTTTTCAGTTCGAGCGCAGCTTCTACCCGGGCAAGGTCGTCGTGCCGCCGGGAACCGAGGGGCTGTCCTACACCGGCAACGAGAAGGTATGGCCGTTCTTCGAGCAGGCCCGGCCGGCGCCACGCGGCCATTCCGTCCCCATGCCCGGCGAACTCGGTGGTGCCGCCATGGTCATCGACTTGCTGGTCAAGCGCGCTGCTGAACTCGGCGTCGACGTCCGATACGAAACCGGCGCCACCGCACTGGTGATCGACGACGACGGTGCCATCGTCGGAACCGCGTGGAAGCACTTCGAGGACACCGGCACGATCCGCGCCAAGGCAGTGATTATCGCTGCCGGGGGATTCGTGATGAACCCGGAGATGGTGGCGGAGTTCACCCCGAAACTCGCCGAGAAGCCGTTCGTCCTCGGCAACACCTACGACGACGGCCTCGGCATCCGGCTTGGGGAATCCGCGGGCGGGGCGACCAAGCACATGGATCAGTACTTCGTCACGGCGCCGCCGTATCCGCCGGCGATCCTGCTGACCGGCATCATCGTCAACAAGGACGGGCAGCGGTTCGTCACCGAGGACTCCTACCACTCGCGGACGTCGGGCTTCGTCATGGAGCAGCCGGACAGTGCGGCATTCCTGATCGTCGACGAGGAACACCTGGAACGTCCAGAGCTGCCGTTGATTCCGCTGATCGACGGCTGGGAGACCGTCGAGGAGATGGAGTCGGCGCTCGGCATTCCCGCGGGCAATCTGGTCGCCACGCTCGACCGATACAACGAGTACGCCGCCAAGGGTGAAGACCCCGACTTCCACAAGCAACCGGAATTCCTTGCAGCACAGGACAAGGGGCCATGGGGCGCCTTCGACCTCTCGCTGGGCAAGGCGATGTACGCGGGCTTCACGATGGGCGGCCTCGCGACGACGTTGGACGGGGAGGTCCTCCGGGAGGACGGCAGTGTCGTCGAGGGCCTCTACGCCGCCGGTGCGTGCGCGTCGAACATCGCGCAGGACTGCAAGGGTTATTGCAGCGGAACACAACTCGGCGAGGGGTCCTTCTTCGGGCGGCGCGCCGGTACGCATGCCGCGGCCCGCTAACCGATCGGTGCCAGCCGCCACCGTCCGGCCCCGAGCAGTTCGAGCCGTTCGCCGTGGTGCTGTTCGACGGTGCCCCGGTGGCTCACGCTGACGACGATGCAGTGGGGCAACCTGTCGCGTAGCGTCCGATACAGCGCGAACTCCTGGCCCTCGTCGAGGGCTGAGGTGGACTCGTCGAGAAAGACCGCACGGGGCTTGTTCAGCAGCACCCGCGCGAACGCCACGCGCTGCTGTTCGCCGGGGGAGAGCACCTTGGACCAGTCGCTCGTCTCATCCAGCCGGGAGCCGAGGTGTCCGAGTGTGACGGCGTTCAGTACCGATCCAATCTCGTTGTCGGCGAACGAGTCTGCCGTCGACGGGTAGCAGACGACCGTCCGCAGGTCGCCCAGCGGAGCATAGGGCAGCTGTGGCAGGAACATCGCTCCCTCTTCGGAGGGGTAGCGCACCGTACCCGTGGCGTAGGGCCACATCTCGGCGAGGCTCCGCAGCAGTGTCGTCTTGCCGGTACCGGAGCGGCCCGTGATCACCAACGAGTCGCCGGCGGCGAGTCGCACCGCGAGCCCGTCGACGAGTGAGTCCCCGGTGGGGGAGCGCACGGCCACGTCCTCGATCTCCACGGCGCCGACGGGGCTGACCTCCACCGTCAATTGGTCCAGCGCCCTTGCCTGTTCGTTGGCGGTGAGCAGTCCGTCCAGGCGGATGATGGTGGCACGGTAGCTGGCGAACGAGTCGTACACGGCGCGGAAGAACGATAGTGACGCCTGCACCGATCGAAAAGCGCTCGAGGACTGGCTGACGTCGCCGAGGTTGATCTCGCCAGCGAACAGCCGCGGAGCCTGGACGATGAGTGGTAACGGATCGACGACCTGTGACATGCCCTTGTTCCATCCGAGGAAGGCCACTCCGCGCCACACCAGGGACCGATAGTTGACGATGATCCTCGCGAAACGATCGGACAGCCCGACGCGTTCGACCCGCTCGCCGCGGGAGAAGCCGATCGCCTCCGCGCCGTCACGCACTCGCACCAGGGCGTAACGGAAGGCGGCGTTGGTCATCTCGTTGCGGAAGCTCAGCCGGATGATGGGGCGGCCGATCCAGAACGACACCACCGTCGCGAAGGCGACGAACAGCCAGACGATCCAGAACAACGCCTTCGGGACCGTCACCCCGAAGAAGGTCAAGGGGCCGGACAGATTCCACAGGATCGGGGTGAACGCCACCACCGACACGATCGAATACACCGCACCGAACAGCAGCGTGGTGGACGTCCCCACGGTCGGGGTGTTCGTCTCGGGTCCGGTCCCGGTGGTGAACACGTCGATGTCCTGTTGGATGCGTTGATCCGGGTTGTCGATCGGATTGTCTCCGGAATGAGTCAGGAAGCGACTGTTGTAATACGCGCGCCCGTCGAGCCAGTCGCTGGTCAGTCGGTCGGTCAGCCACACGCGCCACCGGATGATGAAGAACTGCATGAGGTACAGGTCCAGCAGCGTCTGGGCCAGGTAGGTGATGACCAGCAGTGCGAAGACGAGGATCGAGAACCAGAAGCCGCGGATGCCGGAGTCGCGCACCGCGTCGTTGCCCGCGCTGGCGCCTTCGAACGCGACCTGCAGCGCGGAGTACTGATCGTTGCCGTAGTAGCTGAACAGTACGTCCATCCGCACCGAGAACATCACCGACAGCAGCAGCACGCCGATCAGCAACCAGACCGGGATGCTCTGGCGCCCAACGAAATACGGACCGGTGATGCGCCAGTACTGCCGCCCCCAGGAGGTGAACCGGGCAAGCAGAGCCAGGGCGACGAGCATCACGACGGCGCTGATCACCCAGGCCTTCGCGACCCACATCAGCGATGCAACGACCTCGTTGCCCCAGTCGAGCGATGGGGTGAACATCTCCATGCGGGGAAGCTACCCCTGCGCAGGCGCCCCACGGGTTAGACCGGGACGGGCTCCGGCACCTCGCCCAGATCGCTCAGCTGCCACTCCCCGCCACCGAGCAGGCGCAGTTCCTTGTCGTGGTGCTGTTCCACGGTCTTGCGGTGGCTGACGCTGACCAGGATGGTGTCAGGGAGCTCGGTTCGGACGAGCCGATACAGCGTCATCTCCAGCCCCTCGTCCAATGCGGAGGTCGACTCGTCGAGGAACACCGCCTTGGGCTTGGTCAGCAGGATGCGCGCGAACGCGATCCGCTGCTGCTCGCCGGGGGAGAGCACCTTGGCCCAGTCCTGGATCTCGTCGAGCCGGTCGTGCAGGTGTGGCAGCGCAACCCGTTCCAGCACGTCGTGCAGCTCGGAGTCCTGCAGCGTGCCCACCTCGCACGGGTAGGACACGACGGCCCGCAGATCACCGAGCGGTACGTAGGGCATCTGGGACAGGAACATCGTCTCGTTGGGTCCGCAGGGGCGGGTCAGCGTGCCGGAGGTGAAGGGCCACAACTCCGCCAGGCTGCGCAGCAGCGTGGTCTTGCCGCTACCGGACTTGCCGGTGATGACCAAGGTGTCGCCGATGCCCAGGTGCAGTTCGAGGGGGTTGACCAGCTGCTTGCCATCGGGCGTGCGGACCTCGATGTCGTCGAGCTGCACGGTGCCATCGACACAGGCCGCGGTGGTCACGGTGGGCAGCGCCCGGCCTTCTTCGTTGGCGATCACGAGGCCGTGCAGACGGATGATGGCCGCGCGGTAGCCGGCGAACTGGTCATAGGCGTTGCGGAAGAACGACAGCCCGTCCTGGATGCTGCCGAACGCCGACGCGGTCTGGGTCATGTCGCCGAGTTTGATCTCGCCTGCGAAGAAGCGTGGGAACTGCAGCACGTAGGGCAGCGGCACGATGATCTGGCTGAGCGAGAGGTTCCAGCCGTAGAAGCCGATCATCCGGTTGATGTAGCGCTTGTAGTTGGAGACGACCGAGGCAAAGCGGCGGCGCAGTCCCGTCCGCTCCGCGAGCTCGCCCCGGTAGAAGGCGACGGCCTCCGACGCCTCGCGCAGACGCACGAGGGCGTACCGGAAGGCGGCGTTGTACTTCTCGTTGTCGAAGGCGAACCAGATGATCGGCTTGCCGATCCAGAACGCGATCACCGACGCGAAGACGACGTACCCCAGGCCGATCCAGAACATCGCTCTGGGCAGCGTGACGCCGAACAGCGTCAACGGACCCGACAGGTTCCACAGGATCGCCGTGAAGGAGATCATCGTGACGATCGAACTCACCGCGCCGAACAGCAGCGTCGAGCCCGTGGTGTTGTTCGGGTTGTTGGGCGTGGGACCCACACCCGTGGTGAAGATGTCGATGTCGTACTGGATTCGTTGGTCCGGGTTGTCGATCGTGTCGTCGATGAAGCGGGCCCGGTAATAGGCCTTGCCGTCCAGCCAGTCCCCGGTCAGCCGGTCGGTCAGCCAGGCCCGCCAGCGCAGGATGAACCGCTGCATGAGGAACAGGTCCAGCATGATCCGCGCCACGTAGATCACGGCCATGATGCTGAACACCAGGATCGACAGCCAGAAGCCGTCCTTACCCGACTGCTTGATGGTCTCGTCGCCACCCCCGACGCCAGCGGCGATGACCTGGAAGCTGGTCAGCATGTCGTTGCTCTGGTAGCTGAACAACACCGTCAGTCGCACGCCGATGATCACCGACAGCAGCAGGCCCGCCAGCCAGATCCAGATCTTGATGCTCTCGCGACCGCTGAAGTACGCGCCGGTGACCTTCCAGAACTGCCGACCCCAGTTGGTGAAGCGGGCGATGAGCACGAGCACGACGAGGGTTGCGGCGGCGGTATAGGCCCACCACCTCACGATCCACCACAGCGAGGTCAGCCACTCGGCGCTCCAGTCCAGCGTCGGGGTGAACATTTCCATTCGGGCAAGGTACCCCGGTCAGCTGATGACAGCCGTTCAGAGGGGTCAAGTCGCCGCGGATGTCCGATCGAGTCGCCACCGCCCGCCGCCGAGCAGGCCGAGTTCCCGGTCGTGATGCCGTTCGACGGTCTCCCGATGGCTGACACTGATGAGGATCGACGCGGGCAACTCGTCTCGAAGTAGCCGGTAGAGCATCACTTCGAGCCCTTCATCCATCGCCGAGGTCGACTCGTCGAGGAACACCACCTTCGGCTCGTTGAGCAGGATCCGCGCGAACGCGATGCGCTGCTGTTCGCCGATCGACAGCACCTTGGACCAGTCCTTGATCTCGTTGATGCGAATGACGAGGTGCGCCAATGCCACCTTGAGCAGGGCGCGCTGAATCCGGTCCGCGGTGACCTCGCCTTCGGGACGCGGATACGAGGCCACGCTGCGCAGGTCGCCCAGCGGGATGTAGGGCAGCTGTGACACGAACATCACCTCCCTCGCCTCGACGGGATAACGCACCCGGCCCGAGGCGTGCGGCCACAGCCCCGCGAGGCTCTCCAACAGGATGGTCTTGCCGCACCCCGACGGTCCAGTGATCACCACGCTCTCGCCAGGGTCGAGCCGTACGTCGAGCGCGTGCACCAGGAGCCGGCCATCGGGGGTGCGCACGTCGACGTCGTCGATCTGGACTGCGCCGTCCGTCGACTGACCGATCGCCAGCTGCGGCATCACCCTGGTGCGGCCGTTGACGTCGAGCAACCCGTCGAGGCGGATCAGCGCGGCGCGGTAACCGGCAAAGGCGTCGTAGGCGTTCCGGAAGAACGACAGCGCATCGTGGATGGCGTGGAAGGCGGTCGCCGACTGCATGACGTCGCCGAAGGAGATCTCCCGAGCGAAGAGTCGTTGAGCCTGAACGATGTACGGCAGCGGATTGATCGCCTGGCTCACCGAGAGGTTGAAGCCCAGGAAGACCACCATCCGGTTGAGCCAGTGCTGGTAGTTGGAGACGACCGCACCGAGCCGCGTCGCGAGCTGCCGCCGTTCGGCGTCCTCCCCGCGGTAGAGGCCGACGGCGCTCGCGGCCTCCTTCACGCGGATCATCGCGTAGCGGAAGCTGGCGTTGCGGAACTCGTTGAGGAAGCTGAGCCGGATCAGTGGACGGCCGATCCAGAATGCGACGACCGTCGCGACGAGCACGTAGGCGATGACGATCCAGAACAGCGCCCGGGGCAGTGTCACGTCGAAGACGGTCAGCGGTCCCGACAGCTGCCACATGATGACGCCGAACGATGCGACGCTGAGGACCGATTCGACGGCTCCGAACAGCAGGGTGTTGCTCGAACCGTGGGACGGAGAGTTCGGTTCGCCGGTGGCGGTGGTGACGATGTCGACGTCCTGCTGGATGCGTTGATCGGGATTGTCGATCGGCGTGCTCGTCAGCTGCCCGCGGTAGTACGCGTAGCCGCCGAGCCAGTCCTCGACCACGCGGTGCGTCAGCCAGACCCGCCACCGAATGCTGAAGCGCTGCATCAGGTAGAGGTCGAGCAGCGACCGTGCGGTGGCGACGGTCGCGAGGACGGCAAAGATGCGCATCGACTGCCAGAATCCGTTGATTCCGGTGTCCTTGAGTGAGCCGTCGGGAGCTGTGTTGCCCTCGAAGGCCACCTGCAGCGACGCGAACAGATCGTTGGCGTAGTAACTGAGGAGCACGCTGATGCGCACCGAGAGGATGGCGGATGCGAGCAAGGCGCCCAACATGATCCAGACGGCCGCCCGGGACTCGCGGCCGGTGAAGTACGGACCGGTGATACGCCAGAACTGACGGCCCCATTCGGTCCGGCGACCCACCAGGACGAGGACCGCGACGAGGCCGACGGCGGTGATCACGAACGACTCGGACACCCACAGGGTCGATGCGAGGAGTTCATTGCTCCAATCGACGGACGGCGTGAACGTGTCCGAATCCATCAGACTCCTCTGCGGGGCGTCCGGCGACACCGCTGTGCGGCAAGTTACCGCAGCACCAGGTGGGTGGCGAGCGTGCGCGTCGGGCCGATTCCGCCCGGCGTGTCGCGCACCGACACGCACGCTCACGGGGAGGAGGGGCAGCGAAGGGGAG
>NZ_JAEMTA010000011.1 GCF_016462545.1 Mycolicibacterium sp.
AGTAGAGACATAGCGAACTGCGCACGGAGAAGCCTCGAGGGAATGCCGTAGGACCCGGGTTCGATTCCCGGCAGCTCCACCGATGGTAAACGGGTCAGGACGAAAGTCCTGGCCCGTTTTCCGTTGATCCCGGCCCGCAGGCAGGTCACGGTCGAACTTCGCTGAAAAATTCATGATCTGCCGCCGATGGTGCATTTCTCCTGGCGAAGAGATAGATTCGGGACATGTCTGTTCATCGCGGGCGTAGCTCGCGGGCGACGAATGCGCCATCGGTGGGCCGCTGGATCGGCCGCGGTGCCACCGTGCTGATGATCGCCGCCGTGCCACTGTGGACTCCCCGCTCCGTACCAGTCGCATCCGCCGCCGACTGCGCCGATGCCGAGGTGGTCTTCGCGCGTGGCACGGACGAGCCCGAGGGCATCGGGGTCGTTGGCGATGCCTTCGTCGACTCGCTGCGCGAACAGGCCGTCGGCATGAACATCGCGACCTACGCGGTGGACTACGACGCGGGCAAGCTGCAGTTGGGCAGCGGTGATGGCGCGAAGGACGTGATCAAGCACGTCAAAGCCACGGCGGCCTCGTGCCCTGATACCAAGATCGTGTTGGGCGGCTACTCGCAGGGGGCGAACGTCATCAACATCGTCGCCGGCAACCCCATCGTTGGAATCGCATGGGGCCCTGCTCTCCCGTCGTCGTTGGCCGCCAACGTCGCGGCGATCGCCACTTTCGGTAACGTCGCGAACCGATCGGGCACCAAGCTGCCCTCCCAGTCCCCGATGTTCACGGGCAAGGGGATCGACCTCTGTAACCCCGCCGATCCGATCTGTCACGCGGGCCCAGGCAACGCGTGGAGCGGGCACACCAAGGGCTACGTCCCCGCGTTCACCACTCAGGCCGCCGCCTTCGCCGCATCCAAGCTGTTGGCCGGTACGGGCCAGGCGGTGCCTGGCTTCGGTTCGCCGACGGGTTACGGACAGCCACCGGGGTACGACGCTTCGATGCCGGGGGGTGGCTCGCAGGCGCCGGTCTACGCGTCACCACCGCTGGGCTCCGATCACATGCCGCCGGGGTACGACGCGTCGGCGCCGGCCCGTGGTTCACAGGCCCCGGGGGTCGACCCGTCGATCATGATCGGCCTGCCGTGAGCGCGGGCGCTCACGCGTCTTGGCCAGCGAGCCCGCGCCCGTCGACCAGCGACCGGATCGGATGGCCTCGACCGGCATCGCGATGACGGTCGAGCCGGAGGCGAAGCCGAGTCCGGGCCTCCGCCCGCAGCTCAAACGAAACAAAGCAGGCCAAGCCCAGAGGCCTGGCCTGCGTTCGACGAGTGAGCTCAGCTTCGTGGCGTCGCGCCCATTACCGGTAACTGTCTTCGTTCATCGCGAGCGCGAGCATGACCACGGCCAAGACGATGCCGAGCAGTACCAGTCGCAAGATGTTGTCGCTGCCCATTCGTGGACCCTTTACTGCTGAGCGATGCCCCCAATGGACATCTCGCAAATGGAGCCCCTCGTGAACGGACTTGGTAGTCCGGCTTCAGCCACCTGCTCAGCAAAATGATAATAAAAGTATTGTTTACTCCCCAGTCAATTTGGTGTGATGTCTGTCACACCCGCTGATCGTCACGTGCGCGCCATGACCTCGATGAGTGCGCGGTTGAGGTTGCTCAGCGCCCGAATCGCGCCGCGTACGGGCCCCGGCGGGATGGTGGACGTCGCGGTGATACCTAAAACCATTGTCTCGGTGTGCTTTTCGGGCGTATCGACGACATCTCCGCCGACCACCTGCTTGATGGTGTCGATGGTGCTGCTGACGTGCGCGGCGGCGTCGCGCAGCGCCACGGCCGTCGTCTCCGGGGGTGCGGTGTCCGGGTCCGCGCGGGCGGCGTTCACGCCGGCGCGCGCAAGGGCGTGTGCCGATCGGTTGCTCACCTGCAATCCGCGGATGAGTCGCCGCACGCCGCGACGGCTTCGGGTGGCCGGGCCCATCTGGAGTGGTTTGCCCGCCGCGATGACGTCCTTGAGGGCGTTGTCGAGGCGACGGGTCTCGGCGACGAGGTCGGTCTGCCCGCCCGGAGTGACCACCGAGTCGATTCCAGCGTCGATCAGTTCGGTCATCCGATCGAAGTAGTCGTCCAGCTTCTCGAGGAGCGTGGCGCGAGTACCTGTGGAGAAGATGAAGTAGGCGGAGGCGATGCCGACGAGCCCGCCAGCCGCCGTCTCGGCGATCCGCAACTCGAGCACGTGGACGCTGAAGTCGCCGAGCAATCCGTACAACATCGCCAACAGCACGGTGACGAAGAAGGTCAACCAGGCGTAGGCGACGGTGACCAGATAGAAGGCGCAGAACACGCAGAGCACCAGAAGGATGAGCTGGAGGGGCTGGTTGTTCCCGACCAGACTGGCGAGCAGCACGCCGGCCACGACGCCTGCAATGGTTCCGACGATGCGGTGACCGGCACGCGTCAGGATCTCCCCGCGCGTCGACACCCCGGTGAAGACGAGAAACGCGGTCAACACGGCCCAGTACCAACGGTCGGGCGAGATCAACTCACCGAGGACGGTGGCCGCGCTGGTCGCCACCGCCACCTGAATGGCGGCCTTCGTGCTGGGATTCATCCCGGACTGCGCCTGCGTGGGAGGCGTCTCCGGTTCGGCATCGACCGATTCGGCGGTGCCGAGGGCGTTCGTGGTGATGTGGTGAATCGCCAGGTGCGCCTGCACGACGCGGTATGCGACCACCGTCGCGATGCCTTCCGGGAGTGACAGATCGGCGCGGTCCGCGGCGGCCGCCGCACGTTTGCGAGCAACCCGGAGGCCGTCGTCGGGGGGATGGTGTCGTAGGCACGTCCGCACGGATTCGACTGCATCGGCGAGCCCGCTCGGCACGGTCGTTCCCGGCTCGAGCGACCACAGCAGGCTCGCCAACTGCTCCATGGCGATCTGAGCGTCGAAGACCCGCATCGCGAGGTCTTCGCTCGTGACGCTGAGCGACCGCGCCGCGTCGTGGCGATCGAGCCAGTCGTCGATCATCAGAGCCGTTTCGCCGAGCCGGTCCAGTCGACGACGAAGCGCGGGTAGGTCGTAGTGCTCGCGATTGGTCGCGACCTCCAGTACCGAGCTCGACGCGGCTCGCAGTGCGCGGACCAGTCGGCGGACCTCGACCGCCGGGCGGCCGGGAAGGACGACCGTCCGCACGAGCAGCGTGGCGCCCAGCCCGACGACGATGGCCACGGCCAAGATCGGTATTTGACCTGGAGTGGCACGCAGGAACAGCGCGAAGAAGTAGCAGATGAAGGCCACCATTCCCAGTGCGTTTCCGCGGGGGCCGAACCGCCGAACCCACACGGCGCCGAACAGCACCGCGATGAAGCCGACATCGGCGACCTTCCCGAACTGGGACAGCAGTGCGGCCAAGGACACGGCTGCGACAGCGGGAAGGAAGAGCAGCAGCGTGGTGACGACACGACTGTGCTGCTGGCGATCCTTGACGGCTGCAGATGATTGCATGGCGACGATCGTGCCCAGCATGGCGACGGTCACGGGCTGACCGGCGACGCGGATGAACCCGAGCAGCGCGACCATGGCCAAGACGAGCGCCAACGTCGTCGCCGTGGCGCTTCGAAGTCGCAGCCGGCCGGGGTCGGAGTCGACGAGGAATCGCCGAGTGGCACCCGTCAGCGCCGCCAGTTGCATTGCTCGATTGTGCGTCAGTAGTCGTTGGCCGCTGCGTCCAGCGCACGCACGGCCTTGCGGGTGGACGGTTCGGGCCATCGGTCGGGTACGTGCAGGGTCAGGGCGTACCGGGTGCCCGCGACCGAGCACGCGAGCTGACGCCCGGTGCGCAAGGAGACGGTTTCGTAGACCTTGCGCCGACGTGCATGCCGCAGCGCGAGACAACGCTGGACGTCCTCGGCAGTGAGGCCGAGGTGACCGGCCGCAGTTGAGATGGCCTCGGCAGCCTCGTCGCCCGACATCGACGAGAGGATGGCCGCAGCGCCGGCACAGGCGGCCGCGTCCACTCGCTGACCTGGGCGCGGCGTCAGCGGTAGCGGCAGCCTGCCGAGATGGACGTCGACGAAGACGGCCTGGTTGCCGAACAGCCGCACCAGCGAGATCGTGTGTCCGTTGAGATCGGGTGTCGCGCAGGCACGAAAGAGATTGTGCACCAGGGCATCTGGATCCGAGAGGGCGGACCACCTCGTCCCCGTGACGAGGCCGCCGTCCGCTGCTCGATCGATGAAGCCAACGTCCTCCAGGGTGCCCAGCAGATCGGAGATCGAACTCTTGGGAAGTCCGAGCAGACCCGTCAGCGCCGACGGGGTCGTGGCGGCGCCGGAGGAGACGGCATCGAGGATGCGTGCGCCTCGGTGCACAGCCGGGGTGCGCGATCGGGCTATCCCCATGGTTCGTACCGCGCGGCGTTGTGTGCGTCGATCAATCGAGGGGTGAGATAGCGCGAGGGTCGGGCGACGTGCGCACCGCTGTGAAGGGCGATGCCGAGGTTCATCGCCGCCCGCACCAGCGCCGCCGGATCCTGAGTTGCAGTGGCAATGATCGGTCCACCCGCGCGGATCTCCTCGACGGCGCCCGTGGCGCCGTCGACACCGACGATCGGCACCGAGAGTCGACGTCCGCGCAGGACGCGCGAGATGCCAATGGCGATCTGATCATTGGCGGCGAAGAATCCGTCCACGGCGGCGTGTGCCGCGAGAATCTCCTTGGCCGCCCGTCGTCCCGACTGGGCATCCAGCTCGCCGTAGCTGGTCGCGATCACCTCGATTCGAGGATGCGGGGCGATCGCGGCGAGGAAGCCGGCGATTCTGTCGGAGTTGGCCGTGATCGGTATGCCGCCGACCACGGCGACCCGACCGCGGCCGCCGAGAGCCGCTACGAGCGCAGACCCGGCGAGGAAACCGGCCTTCGTGTTGTCCGTTGCCACGACGGCATCCGCACCGCTGACGGCCGAACCGATGGCGACCACCGGAATCCGTGCTGCGCGGGCGCGGGCGCACGCGGCCTCGAGACCCTCCGTCGCCACCGGTTCGATGAGGATCAGATCCACTCCGGCGCTGACGAATTCGAGGATCTGTCGGGATTGAATCGCCTTATCCTCCTTGGCGGCATGCACGTGTAGGCGCGCCCCGAGGCGGTCGGCCTCCGCGTGCAGGGCTTCGATCTCGGCGACGAAGAAGCTCTCGGCGACGGGGTAACTGAAGCCGATGTCGTAGATCGGCCAGCTTTGCGCCCGCGCCGTCGATGCCAGTTCGAAGAGATGCGACCCTAATACGTAGGTGCCGTCCACGCCGCGCGCGAGCAGGCTCTCCTCCGCCAGCGCGTGACAGATGCCCATGACGCTGCTCTTGGGGAAGCCCGTCAACTCGGTTAGCTCGGCAAGTGACATCGGACGTCCGGCGTCGCTGACGGATTGCAGGACGACGGCGGCGCGCGTCAGCGCGGGCACGCGTCCTGGCTCCGCCATCGGCTCACCATAATCGAAGTGCCACTGAGGAAACCGCAAAACGTGTGGCGGCCCGCCCGATTCGACGTTGTTGACAAGCTCTCAGCGCCATGCTTACTGTGTGTTTCATCACTCGACGCTGAGTTCGACATATGAAACGTTTGTGTCGAGTGGCCGCCTGCTCGGGTGGGTCCCGGGCGGGGTCTCACAGTCCAGGCCGAAGGATGAAGTCGATGGCGATTTCCCAGCGTTTCGTCGGAGCGATCAGCGTGGCGTTGGTCCTCGCGATGGTCACCGGTGGTTGTACGAAGAAGGACGAGAAAGCTCCGGCGGCGTCTGGTGGTGCCAGCTCGTCGCAGGGGGCGGGTGCCTCCGGCGAGAAGATCAAGGTCGCCTTCGTGCCGAAGCTGCAGGGTTCGCCGTACTTCGAGGCGATGGACACCGGCGCCAAGCAAGCGGCCTCCGACTTGGGCAACGTCGAGTGGCTCTATCAGGGCCCCACGTCGGCCGACGCTGCCGCGCAGGCGCAGATCGTCCGGTCGTTCATCCAGCAGAAGGTCGACGTGCTCGTGGTTGCGCCCAACGACCCCGACTCGATGGCACCGCTGATGAAGCAGGCTCAGGATGCGGGCATCAAGGTGCTCACCGCCGACACGGACGCGCCCAACTCGGTGCGCGAGGCTTTCGTCAATCAGGCCACCGCGCAAGGCATCGGTGACAAGACCGCCGAGACGCTCATGACGGCAATGGGCGGAAAGGGCAAGTGGGCCATCGTGTCCTGCGGCGAGACGGCCGAGAACTTGAATTCCTGGATCGCCGCGGAGAAGGCCTACGTGTCCGCCAAGTACCCCGAAGCCGAACTCGTCGATGTCGTGTACTCGGGTGAGGATCAGGCCAAGGGAACGCAGATGGCCACCGACCTCATGAGCGCACACCCCGATCTCAAGGGCCTGCTGGGACAGTGCACCACCTCCGCCGTCGGGGTCGCGCAAGCGGTCAAGGACGCAGGCAAGATCGGCCAGGTCTACAGCGTCGGGATTGGCACGCCGAAGTCGATGGCGCCCTATCTCGCCGACGGATCGTCATCGGGCTCGATCCTGTGGAACGTCGCGAACCTCGGCTACCTGACGGCGTGGGCCGGTGAGCAGCTCGCGAGCGGCAAGACCTTCGAGGCGAACAACAAGGTCAACGACGAGATGACCGACGTGAAGTGGGACGAGGCCAGCAAGACCCTGGTGCTCGGTGATCCGCTGCTGATCACCACCGAGAACGTCGGTCAGTTCAACTACTGACCTGACGACCCTGTCCCACTGGAGTATTCATGCCGCAGGTGCCGCGACTGACCCTCACCGGGGTGGTCAAGAGCTACGGCGCGGTCAAGGCCATCAGGCACGCCGACTTCGAGGTCCAGGCCGGTCGGGTCCACGCGCTGGTGGGCGAGAACGGCGCGGGCAAGTCCACCTTGATCAAGATCATCTCCGGCGCCACCACCCCGGACGCCGGGACCGTCACCTACGACGGTGAGCCGACGAACATCGCCTCGACGGTCGACGCGATCGCACTGGGCATCGCGACGGTGTACCAAGAACCGCAACTGTTCAGCGAACTGTCCGTCGCCGAGAACGTGTTCATGGGCCGCGAAATGGTCACGCGGGGGCGGGTCGACTGGGCCGCTCAGAACGAACGGGTCGTGGGTCTGTTGGAGTCACTCGACCTTCCCGCCAAGCTGACCACCGCGACCGTCGGAAGTCTGTCGGTCGCCACCCAGCAGCAGGTGTCGATCGCCAAGGCGTTGGCGGGCAAGTGCGGAATACTGATCCTCGACGAACCGTCGGCGATCCTGACCGACGCCGAGATCGACGTGCTGTTCGACATCATCCGCCGACTGGCAGCCGACGGCGTCGCGATCGTCTACATCTCCCACCGCCTCGACGAGGTCGTCAAGATCGCCGATCAGGTCACGGTGATGCGTGACGGCAGCACGATCGGCACCTTTCCCATCGAGGACATGTCGGTGCGGCGCATCGCCGAACTCATGGTGGGAGAGGCGCTTTCGGAGCACTCGGGTTCCCGGACGGTGCCCGAGGGTGAACCGGTGCTCGAGCTGAGGTCGTTGGCGCGAGCGGGTTCCTTTCACGACGTGAGCCTGCAACTGAGGGCCGGTGAGATTCTCGGTCTCTACGGGCTGGTCGGCTCCGGCGTCGCCGAGATCGCCGAGTGCATCTACGGATTGGCCAAGACCAGCGTGGGCGACATCGTCATCGAAGGGCGTGCCGTCGCGCCCCGCACACCCCGCGAGGCGGCCGATGCCGGAATCGCGCTCCTGCCGGCCAATCGCAAGACCGAGGGGATGTTCGCGTTCCAGTCCATCGCCTTCAACGTGTCGGTCGGTCACCTTCGGCGATTCTCGTGGGGGAGGGCCTTCGTGGACCGGCGCCGGGAGCGCAGCGTGGTGAAGGACCTGATGAAGCGATTGGCGGTGCGTGCGTCGGACGAGAACCAGCCCGTGGGCAATCTGTCGGGCGGCAACGCGCAGAAGGTGATGCTCGCGCGGCAGCTCGTCGAACGCCCCAAGCTACTGCTCTTGGCAGAGCCCACCCAGGGGGTGGACATCGGAGCCAAGGAGGAGATCCACCGCATCATCACCGATCTCGCCGACAACGGAACCGCCGTGCTGGTCGCCACTTCCGATCTCCAGGAGGCGCTGCGGATAGCCGACCGACTCCTGGTGGTGCGCACCGGCACCATCGCCGCGGAGTTCGGTCCCGCCGCCAGGCAGGTCGACGTCCTGGCCGCGGCCGCGGGAGACCGCGAGGGGTCGGCCAGCGCATGAGTGTCCAGCGAGAAGCGAAGCGGGATCGCGCATGAGTGTCCAGCGAGAAGCGAAGCGGGATCGCGCATGAGTACGGCGATCGATCCGAACGCGACCCCGAACGCGGCACCCGTCACGACGCGCGGTCGGGTACTGCCCTCGCCGGTCACGCCCGCCGAGATCGCGCTCGTCGCAGTGCTCGTCGTGCTGTGGATCGCGTTGGCACTGGCGACTCCCGCCTTCCTCAGCGCCGGCTCGATCATTCCGCTGCTCGTCGAGGTGGCACCGGTCGCGTTGATCGGCATCGGCATGACGTTCGTGATCATCACCGGCGGGATCGACGTGTCCGTCGGCGGCGCGATCATGGTGTGCTCGGTGATCACCGGAAAGCTGATGCGGGATCAGGCCCTACCCGTGTGGTGGTGTCTGGTGGTCGCCGTCGGCACGGGTGCCGTCCTCGGTCTGGTCAACGGCGCGCTGATCGCGTACGGGCGCGTGCACGCCATCATCATCACCTTCGGTACGGCGAATCTCTTTCTGTTCGTGGGCCTTCAGATTTTTGCGTCGCAGCCGATCGCCGGCATGCCGAATACCCTGGCCTGGTTCGGCCGCGGGGTGGACGGCCGCACGTTGTCGGTGCCGCACAGTTTCGCGATCACCGTCGTGCTCGCCGCCGTCGCGTGGTGGTATCTGCGGCACACCCCGGGTGGCAGGCATTTCTTCGGCGTCGGCGGCGATCCGGTCGCCGCGCGACTGGCCGGGATCAGGGTTCAGCGTCGCATTCTGATCGCCTATGTCGTCACCGGTCTGCTCGTCGGCCTGGCGTCGATCTTCACGCTGGCGAAGGGAACGTCCAACCTCGATCAGTCGGTGGGATCCGGCCAGGAACTCGCAGTGATCGCCGCGGTGGTGATCGGCGGTACGTCCATCATGGGCGGTCGGGGCTCGGTGCTCGGCACGGTCCTCGGCGCGCTCCTGGTGCAGACCGTGAAATCGGGTGTCACGCAACTCGGTTGGCCATCGCAGCTGTCCGACCTCTTCGTCGGCATCTTCATCGTCGTGGCGGTCGGAACCGATCTCGTCCGCCGCCGCGCCAGGAGGGACCTGTGAGCGTCGACACCCCCGCGCCCGTGGCGGACAAACCCGCGGCACGCCGACGGGCGGACCGGATCATCGAAGCCGTCCTGACCCAACGGATCGTCCTGCTGGGCGTCCTGATCGTGGTGGTCGTCGCGTGGCTGATGTACATGAGTGCCAACGGCTATCTCTCTGGCGACTACGACTTCGACTACATGTCGGCCACCCTCATCGACGCGGTTCCGTTGGCGCTGTTGGGATTCGCCGAACTCGTCGTCATCGTGTCCGGTCGGGGCGGAATCGACCTCTCGGTCGGCGCCATGGTGTCGCTGGTCGGAATGATCTTCGGCTTCGCCTACGGCAAGTGGGGCTGGCCACTGCTGGCGGCCGTGCTGCTGGCCGTCGCCACCGGTGCGCTGTTGGGGGCGATCAATGGATTCTTGGTCGCCCGCATCGGTTTTCCCGCTCTCATCGCGACGTTGGCCACCTACTACGCGTACAAGTCCATCGCGTTGGTCATCAATGATCAGAAACCCATCAACAGCGCACAGATTCAAGACCTCTACACGCTGACCGGCTCGGTCCGCGTGCCCATCATCGGGGATTACATCCCCGACGTCCCGTTGGGCGTCTTCACCTTCCTGGTACCGGTCCTGGTGGTGCTGTGGCTCGCGCTGGGGCGCGGCACCTTCGGGCGACGGCTCTATGGCGTCGGGACCAACGACGTCGCGGCACGGTGGGCCGGCGTCGACGTCCCGGGCACCCGGATGCGGGCCTACGTCGTAGCCGGGATTCTCTCCGGTTTGGTGGCCGTCTACATCACCGCTGAATTCGCCTCGGCGCGACCGGATTCCGGTACGGCAGGCAACGGATTGGCCCTGCCCGCGATCACCATCGCCGTGCTCGGTGGGGTCGCGATCACCGGTGGCATCGGACGGTTGGCCGGTGTCCTGCTCGCGACGCTGCTGATCGTCTGGCTCAACGCGGGCATCATCCTGTACTTCGAGGGCAACACCGGCACTCAGTTCCAGCTGCTCGCTCTCGGTGTCGTCCTCATCCTGGCCGCCTTGCTCAACGGGTTGACGACACGAAGATTCCGCGGCGGCGACTAGCGCTGCTCAGAAATGGAGAGTGCCTCATGACAGTTCTCGATGCCTTCACGCTCACGGGCACGCGCGCCCTCGTCACCGGTGGGAACCGTGGCCTTGGTCTGGCATTCGTCCGCGGGCTCGCCGAGGCCGGAGCCGACGTCGTCTTCGTCTCGCGCGACGCCGACCGCAACGCCGCCGCGGTGGCCACGTTGGCGCAGGAGGGCTTGACGGTGCAGGCGTTCGAGGTCGACGTCACGGACGAGGACGGCCCCGCCGCGGCCGTCGATGGCGCCGTCGAGCGGCTTGGCGGGCTCGACCTGCTGCTCAACAACGCAGGCCTGGCGATTCACAAACCCGCGCTGGAGATCAGCGACGAGGAGTGGGATCTCGTCTTCGACGTGAACACGCGGTCGCTGTGGCGGCTCAGCCAGCGCGCCGGTGCGTACATGAAGGATCACGGCGGCGGCAACATCCTCAACGTCGGCTCGATCAGTTCCCTGATCGTCAACCGCCCGCAGTGGCAGCCCTCGTACAACGCGTCGAAGGCTGCGGTGCATCAGTTGACGAAGTCGTTGGCGGCCGAGTGGGCGCCCTATGGCATTCGGGTCAACGCGATCGCTCCGGGATACGTCAAGACCGAGATGGCGCCCGTTGACAGGCCGGAGTTCCGCCAGCATTGGATCGAGGACGCCCCGATGAAGCGTTACGCGCTGCCCGAGGAAATCGCGCCAACCGTGGTCTACATGGCATCGGACGCGTCGGCGTTCATGACGGGGTCGGTCGTCGTGATCGACGGCGGCTACACCGTCCATTGATTCCGTTCGACATCCGCGCCAATCCTGTAAGCAGTAGGGCATGACCGACGATCCGTGCCTCTTCGGAAGGCAGTACGACACCCCTGACGGTGCCACGGTCATTCCGGTGTCCAAGCCCGTGGGCGTGTTCGTGATCAAGAACGGCACACCGGTCTGGTCGCCGGCGACGGACGGGACCCGCATCGCGATGTTGGGAATCCTGGTCGGCCTGGTGTCCGCAACACTGGCCGGCATCGCCATGGTTCGTCGCCCTCCGTGGCCTGAACTGCACGGTGACCTGTCGCGACGAAGTTAACGTCTCGTCTGCAAACTTCTCCGCACGAATGGGTTTGAAAAGGTCGCGTTCGTGGAAACAACTTACCTAGGGTAACGATGTGTTGCTCGACAGCTCTAGGAAATGGGGAAACGTGAAGACTCTCGCCGTCATCGGAGGAAGTGCCGCCATCACCGCCGCCGCCATCGGGCTCGCCGTACTGCAAGGCCCGGCAGCGAGCAGCACCTTCGCCGGAGACATGGAAACCGGCGTCACCATGACCCAGTCGTCGACGGCTCCCACGGAGATGTCGGCAGCACCGCAGATCACGGGCCCTGCGCCGCTGCCGTCCGAGGAGCAGGGACTTCCTGGCTGATCATTCCTGAACGGTCTTCGCCAGCGCCACGTACTTGGTGAGGGCCCTGTCGCCGGAGTGCGATCCGTCGCCCAGTACGCGCGTCGCCTGGTGGATCACCCGGACTAGCGTCCACGCACGCGCTCGCGCCTCGTCGAGATCCGCGGCGTCGACCAGTGTGAGGAATCGGGTGCGGACCCCGTCGCGGATGTTCCCCGCGAGTTCGTCCCACCGGTGCCACAGCATGGGGGCAATCTCGAAGTGCGGGTCCCCGTTGACTGGTTTCGGGCCGACTGCGAGCCACGGTGCCCGGTCGCTCGCGAGCACCTTGCCGTAGTGGAGATCGCCGTGGACCACGACGGCGCTGCTCATGGGTTCGGCCGTCAGCTCGCGGCTCACCGTCGTCGCGTGCTCCACCAGTCGGCGTGGGATCGGGGCGCTCCGAGGCAGGGCGTCGAACTCGTCCGTCCATCGCTCGAGAATCGACGTCAGCGAACGCAATTGGGGCAGTGCCGGTATGTGGAGGCGCTGGTAGAGGCCAGCGACGATCTCGCACGCCTCGACGTCCCACAGCTCACTGACATCGTCGGAGCGCAGCCGCTCGACGAGAAGCGCGTGGCGGTGGGGGTCGGCGCGCAGCAAGCGAACCGCGCCGTCACCATTCCAGCGCCGCAGAACCAGGTGCTCGTGTTCGGAATCCGAGTCGGGGGACTCGACCTTGAGGAACGCGGGCGTGCCGTCGGATGTCACGACCGGCAGCACGGAGGACGAGGGTCGGTGGGTCGCGGTCCCGTCGGCGCGGAGATCCCATTGCTCGAGCTGGGCGCGAAGGGCTGCGGAAAGCTCGGTCACCATCGAATGGTGGCACGTGGCACAGTGACGTCTGATTGATAGTGCACTAACTATTAGTGTACTATTCGACTATGGCGACACGCACCATGGAGATCGACCCCCTCGCCCTCGAGCGGCAGGTGTGCTTCGCGTTGGCCGTCACCAATCGCGCCGTCCTCGCGGTGTATCGGCCGCTGCTCGAACCGCTGGGTCTCACGCATCCCCAATATCTGGTGATGTTGGCGCTCTGGGATCACCGCAAGTCGGGGTCCGGAACGCCTGCGCTGTCGGTGAAGCACATTGCCATTGCCCTGCAACTGGATTCGGCCACGCTGTCGCCCATGCTCAAGAGGCTCGAGGCCATTGGCCTGATCACCCGCACCCGCAACGCCGTCGATGAGCGGGCCACCGACGTGGAGTTGACGGCCGAGGGAATCGCGTTGCGCGAACGGGCGTTGGAGATCCCGCCCACCGTCGTGGCGCGACTGGGCGTCGGCATGTCCGAACTCGAAGAGCTTCACCGCCTCTTGACGCGCATCAATTCCGCCGCACTGGCGGCGGACGCCCTCGACGTGTGAACGACCGACCCCAAGGAGTCACGATGGACACCGCTCGACCCTCACCACTTCAGTACGTCGCCTACTCCTACGGGCGGCGCCTGCCCGACTCGATGCGCCACTGGGTCGCCGAGGATCTCGCCGGCGAAGGGGCGGTCCGCCGCCATGTGATCCGGATGGCGATCCCGCCGCTGCTGGTGCTGGCCCCACTCTGGCTGCTACCGGCATCGTTCTACGTGCATCTCGAGATGACGGCGCCGATCTACATCTGGGCCATCCTCATGTCGATCGCTCTGAACAAGGTGTGGCGCCGTCACCGACTGGCGCAGCACGGCCTGGATCCGAACCTGGTCGACGTGATCAATCGCCGCAAGAACGCTCGGCTGCACGAGGACTACGTCCAGCGCTACGGTCCGCGTCCCGCCTCGGCCAAGGCGCAGGCGAACAGCAGCCCGTTCTAAGGCGTCGTGCCACACCAGTGGTGGTCGATACCGGTTGGCGTCGTCGGCGGGTTGATCGTCCTGTGGCTGGCGCTCGTGGCGGCGCTATGGTTCGCAAAGCCCGATGACGTCGGACTCCGTGACGTAGCCCGCCTCCTGCCAGACCTGCTCCGCTTGCTGAAGCGTCTCGCAGCCGATCCCGCGGCGCCGCGCGCAGTACGCGCTCGCGTCGGGTTGCTGCTCGTCTACCTCGCCCTGCCAATCGATCTCATTCCAGACGTCATTCCGGTGATCGGCTACGCCGACGACGCGGTGATCGTCGCTATCGTCCTTCGATCCGTGGCGCGCATCGCCGGCTCGGACACGCTCGCCGAGCATTGGCCCGGGACGCCGGCCGGCCTCGACGCGTTACTGCGGCTCTGCCGGCTCGGCGATTCCCAGCAGCGAGAAGAACCGGCGTGACGGATCGTCGCCGTCGGGTCTACCCCTCGGGGTGTTCCTGGTGATCGGATGGCCGAACTCGACGGCGGACGGGTCGTACACGTGCGCCCAGTCGGTGACGATCGTGCGCGCACTGAACTTCCATGTCCCGCTTCGCTTTTCGTACTTGTCCAGATACCGACCGCCGACGATGACGTCGACGTCCCGATCGCCCGCATCCAGGGTGTGAGTGGCGATGGTGTAGATCTCGCCCTCGGCAGCCGACCCACTGATGGCGAAGTTGACCGTGGTGATGTTGTGCTGCATGGACCTCAGGTAGGGGCGCGCGGCGGCGAGTTGACCGACGAGGTCGTCGACGGATCCAGAAGAGAATGCGCCATGGGCATCCTCGGCATCCCGGTGATAGAGGCTCTTCACGACGTCGAGGTCACCGCGGTCGACGGCTCGGCAGTAGCCGTGCACGAGCTTGCGGAGTTGGTGCTCGTCGAGCATCTCCTGCAGCAGGGGGTCTACCGTGGGCACCCGTTCAGGCCTGCTTCGCCGCTTGCTCCGCGGCATGATCCTCGATCGCCTTGCCGATCGCATGGGCGGCGCGGTCCATGAACTCGGTCCCGCTGTCGAGTACCCAGTCGCGTGAAGATCTCGGGCCCTCGAGTTGGCCGGTGAACCGTGGCATCACGTACTGGGCGAAGAGTTCGTAACTCTTGAGCTTTGCGGCGGGTGGCGCCCAGTCGTGATCGAAGAGCAGGAACGCGCCGAAACCGCCGTCGCTCGCCTCGATCAGTTCCTCGATCTTCGCCACGGCGTCCTCCGGTGTGCCGATCACCGCGAACCCGGACGCGTGGTTGTTGGCGATGATCTCCGCGGTGGTGTCACCCTGCACCGGGCCCGCGGGGAGAAGATGCTTGAAATACTGCGAGAACTCGACGATGCCGAACTCGACGTCACGTTCGGCCTGCTCCCTGGTCTCGGCCAGGTGCATCGGGCCGACGAGGCGCCACATGGAGCGATCCGCGACGTGACCGTGCTCGAGTGCGACGTCTTCCCACGTCTTCCAGTGTTGCGCCAGGAGATCCATCCCTTGCCGCGCGGTGGCGGCGATCGACAGCATGCCGACACCGTGCTTGCCCGCGCCACGCGGACCGGTGGGGGAGAAGGACGCCGCGACCGCGACGTCGAAACACGGGTCGCTGTACGGCTTCAGCTGAAGACGTGCGTCCTGGAGGGTGAAGCCGTCGGTGTGCATGGTGACGGTCTCGCCACGGAGCAGGCGCATGATTGCGTCGAGGCTCTGCTCCATGCGCGGGCGCTGTTCGTCCGCGGGGATGCCGAGCATGTGCGCATCGGACGTCAACTGCCCGGGCCCGCACCCGAGCATCACCCTGCCACGGGTCAGATGATCGAGCAGGACCATGCGATCGGCCAGCATCAGGGGGTGGTGGTACGGCAGCGAGCTGACGCCGGTACCGAGTTTGATGTGCTTGGTCCGCTCGGCGGCCACCCCTATGAAGACCTCGGGGGAGGCGATGATCTCGAAGCCCGCGGAGTGATGCTCCCCGATCCACGCCTCGGCGAACCCGAGGCGATCCATCGCCACGATCAGGTCGAGGTCCCGCTCGATGGCGAGCGTCGGGTTCTGCCCGACCGGGTGAAACGGGGCCATGAAGTTGCCGAAGCGCATCCGCCCATTCTGGCCCGCAAGCCGTTCCTTCCAAGGCTGTTTCGGGGCAGATCCCGCCTCACACCCAGAACTCGTTCATCGGCTGCGCGTAGCGGTCGTTGTTCGTCAACGGGGCGAGGCCAAGGGACAACTCGATGGTGCGCTGCAGGCTGTAGTGGTCGTAGTGGTCGTCGGCGACGAATCCACCGTCGAGCATCCCGGCGTCGACGGCCCCCCGCGATGGGATGACGATCATGGCGATGTGGTTGCCCTCGTTGCCGACGCCGGTGGAGATGTTGTTGTAGTCCTCGTCGAACGTCACGAAGATCGCGCTCTTGGAGCTGGTGTCCTGCCAGGTGGGCGAGTTGAAGATCGTGGTGAGCTGTTCCTGGAGCCAGTCGTCACCCGCCTTGACGTTGTACTGGTGAGACGGGTTGAGAAAGCCCAGCGCCCAATTGATGATGCCGAACGGAAGACTGGTGGGGCCCTCCATGTTGGTTGCGTCGTCTGCGGCGAACCACACGAAGTTCGGGGCCGTTGCGGGATCGGTGAGCCCCTGTTGCAGCGAGGAGATGTCGAATAGGTGGGTCGCGACGCGCTGGGGGTCGTTGTAGATGTCGCTGAAGGCGAGGAACGGGAGGCGGTCGGTCGGCGCACTGTAGCCGCCGCCACCCTCCGCGTAGCCGGCCCACGTCTTGCCCGCCGCGTCAATGCTGTCAGCCAGGTTCGGCGTGCCTGCTGCGAAGCAGTTCGATGGGCAGTTGTAATTCAACCCGAAGTCGGACCCGCCGATGATCGGGTAGTAGTTCGGGTCGCTGGGATGGGTCAACGCGTAGTAGTTCGACGCATATCCGTAGTTGTCGATCAGAAGGTTGAGGTAGGGGGCGTTGGGACTGCCGATGATCTGCCCGACGCCCTTGTTCTCCAGGTACACCATGAACACGTGGTCTAGTGCACCGACGGTCGATGTCGGCGGTGCGAGTGGTGCTGGTGCCAGGGCCGGATCGTTGACGGTGAACGACAGATCGTCGGCGTAGGCGTTGTCGTAGTTGCCCAGCAACGGGTTTCGGTCGTCGAATACCACGGCGACCTGAGCGCTACGGGTTCCGACGGGGATCGCGCCCGTCGTCTGACGGTGGATGAATCCGGTGGTGAACAACCGATCCAATGCGGTCACCGACGCGAGTGCGCCGGTGCCCAGTGTGACGCCGTTGGTGTCGAGGAAGTCGACACTGACCGTCGTCTTCGAGGGGTCGATGAAGAAGCCCCCGAGATCGCCGCCCAGCGTGAAGGTGCCGTTGCCGGCGTCGATGAGGGACTGCGCGGCGCTGAGGTCGACGGCCTGGGTGAGGGCCGAATCGGCGACGGGGCCACCGCCGAAGAACTGTCGTCCCTCGGCGGGGGTCGGGATGGTGCCATCACTGCGGGGGAACGCCAGGAAGCTCGGCAGCACTGGGCCCGGCGATGCCGTTGGAAAGGGGAAACGGCGCTCGGTGCCATACCCGATCACCGTCGGAGTGCCGGTCACGTCCCAGCCCGGCACCGTCACCGCGGCATACCCCGAGAGCGATGGATCTCCGGCTTCGGCGCCGCCGTTCACCAGCAGGTTCGGGCTCTGGACGAGGCTCGAGGGCACGTGTGCGGGTGCCGTATTCGGCATCAGGATCCGGTCGAACTCGTCTCGGACGAAGGCCAGGATCGTCCACACCATCGGCGACTGCAATGGCATGCCCGGCCCGAACGGAATCAGGATCGCGCCGAGGACTGCGTCGGCCAGGTGAGCGACCGCATTGACGAGGAACGTGCGCGGTCCCTGCAGAAGCGTGGTCAGATCCGGCGCCGGGGCAGGGACCATGGCAGGTGCCGGGGCGACCGAGACCGGCGCGGCCACGGGGCTGACGGGTGTCGCGATCCTTTCCGCCGACGCCGGGTGCCTATCGGGTGGGCTCGATGGTGCAGCGGAAAGCGCTGCGACCACGGGCGTGGTCGCTACGCGCTGATCGACCGAATCATGTTTCAGCACTTCGGAAACCGCTGCTGCGGGAGCATCGAGCCCAGCGCTGCGGGTCAGCTTCTCGACGTCCGCTTCCGCGGTGACGTCCTGGGTTTTGGTCGAGGTGTGGGCCCCGCCGGAACTGCTGATGGTCACGACTGGACCACCGTCAGCGCTGACGACGGTCGTCGACGCGCCTGCGGAAGTCGGCGGGGGAGCCGACTCGGAAGCTGGCGAAACGGGGGCGTCCCCGGCCGTGGCCGGAGATTCCGATGGGACCGATGGCGTGGGCGGCGGCGAGGCGTCGGCCGCAGGCTGGGATGTCGGATCCGCGTCCGATGGCAGAGCGTGCGCGATGCCAGGTGAGGTCGCTACCCCAAGCCCGATCCACAACGCCGCCGCCAGCGCCCCGACCCGACCGACGAACCTGGCGTGACCCATGGTGACGTCCCCTCACTCACAGGAGCCGCATCGACGCGGTCGTCAAATAGTAGATACATCCGTAGGTGAACGGTGGCCGTCAGACGAAATCTGATCAGGCACCCGAAGTTCACCCGCCGTCCAACTTCTGTGCCGATACTGACCGCGTGCCCGCACCCCTCGTGACCGCTTTCGCGCGTCTGACCACCCTGGCGTCCGTGTTCAGCTGTGCGCTTCTGGGACTCGCGGCACCGGCCGTCGCCGCTGACTCCCGCGGCGAGCTGTCGTTCGGGGGCTTGCAGCGGACCTACCTGGTCCACGCCCCGGCAGGCAACCCGGCTGGGCTGGTGATCAACCTGCACGGGGCCGGCGCCAACGGGGGAGCACAAGCGGCGATCACGAACTACGACTCCGCCGCCGACGCGCTCGGCTTCGTCGTCGCCTATCCCGATGGCATCGACCAGAGTTGGGCCGACGGACGCGGAGCGTCGACTCCCGACCGGCAGGGCGTCGACGACGTCGGCTTCCTGACGGCGTTGATCGATCGACTCGTCCGCGATTACGGCATTCCCCCTGGCCGGGTCTTCGCCACCGGCATGTCGGCGGGTGCCTTCATGGCCAACCGTCTGGCCTGCGACCGCGCGGACGTCATCGCGGCGGTCGCACCGGTGGCGGGCACGCTCGGCTCGGGGGTGCCGTGCTCGCCGTCGCGTCCGGTCTCGGTTCTGCAGTTCCATGGCACCGCAGATCCCGTGGTTCCGTTCGCCGGCGGCCCGATGCAGGGTCGCGGCGGGGCCAGCGACATCCTCTCGGCACCCGCGATGGCGACGAAGTGGCGTGAGTTGGACGGTTGTTCCGGCGCGCCACTCGAGGACGACCTGGCGAGCGCCGGTGACGGCACCTCGGTGCATCGCCTGACCTCGGTCGGATGTGCCGGCGGCACGGCCGCAGTCCTGATCCAGATCAACGGCGGCGGCCACACCTGGCCGACCGGGAACTTCGCTCTGCCCTCTGCAGGCCTGACCACCATGGCCACCAACGCGTCGCTCGCCAGCGCACAGTTCTTCGCCGCGCACGGTCGGTGAGGGGCCCGCGGGTCAGCACTCGACGAGGTTGACCGGCACGGCCATGGCCAGTCCGCCGGTGGAGGTCTCCTTGTACTTCGAGCTCATGTCGAGTCCCGTGGCTCGCATCGTCTCGATGACCTGATCGAGGCTGACGCGGTGGATTCCATCACCGCGCAACGCCATTCGGGCCGCGTTGATCGCCTTCCCGGCCGAAATCGCGTTCCGCTCGATACACGGGATCTGGACGAGCCCCGCGATCGGGTCGCACGTCAGTCCGAGGCTGTGCTCCATCGCGATCTCCGCTGCATTCTCGACCTGTTGCGCTGAGCCGCCGAGGGCTTCGGCCAAACCCGCTGCCGCCATCGCCGCTGCGGACCCGACCTCTCCCTGGCATCCGACCTCGGCTCCGGAGATGGACGCGCGTTGTTTGAACAGTGATCCGATGGCGCCCGCGGTGAGCAGGAACCGCACGATCACGTCGTCGGGATCCTGGCGGCCCGGCCGCGTGTAGTGCAGCGCGTAGTGCAGCACCGCGGGAATGATGCCGGCCGCGCCGTTGGTCGGGGCGGTGACGACTCGCCCTCCGGACGCGTTCTCCTCGTTGACGGCGAGCGCGACGAGATTGACCCAGTCTTCGGCGAACGCGACGTCACGGTCGGGGTCGTCCTGGGCCAGTCTTTCGTGCCATTCGTGGGCGCGCCTGCGTACCCCGAGAGTGCCGGGCAGGTGGCCGGTGCGTTCGATGCCCTTGCGCTGGCACTCCAGCATCACGGCGTGGATGTGCAGCAGTCCTGCCCGGACGTCCTCGGCGGATCGGGAGGCGCACTCGTTGGCGAGCATGATCTGGCTGATCGGAAGATCGTGCGTGACCGCGATCTGAAGTAATTCCTCGGAGCTGGTGAACGCCAGCGGAGCATCGAGGGCGGCGGGACCACCCCGAGCATCGTCGTCCGCGGTGACGACGAACCCGCCGCCGATCGAGAAGTAGGTCTCGGTGAACAGCTCGGCACCCTGGTCATCGAGGGCCGTGAGCGTCATGGCGTTGGCGTGTCGGCTGTGAATAGTCAAGGGCCGCAGCACCATTGCTTCTTCAGTGAGGGGGATGGCTTGGCTGCCGCCGAACAGGATGCGCCCCTCGCCGCGCACGGTGAGCAGTCGCCGTTCCAGCTCGTCGGTGTCGATGGTCTCCGGGTGAAACCCCTCCAGTCCCAGCAGGATTGCGGCCATCGTGCCGTGACCCGATCCGGTGGCGGCAAGCGATCCGTAGAGGTCGACCCGCACGGTGGCCGTCGCGCTCAGTTGGGCGCGCCGGGTCACCTCGTCGGCGAAGCGCGCCGCCGCGCGCATCGGGCCCACTGTGTGCGAACTCGACGGCCCGATGCCGATGGAGAAGAGGTCGAAGACGCTGATTGTCATGGGGATTGCGAACCTTTGGTCGGCGGATGACGGGACGAGTCACCTCCCCGCTCTGTCCTGCGACCTGAGAGTTTCGGCAGCGCCGTAGCGTGCCATTCACCTTCGGTAAGCGCCGGTTCGGCCCGGCACTTTCTCCAGAGTTGCCTCGGCGCGGCGGTATTGGGCCTGAGAGATTCCTGGGGAGGACGTTGCTCCTACGGCACCCCGGCATTCGGGGATCTCCCGCTGCGCGTCGACAGCGTATTGAATTGTGGGCTGGCTGTCGTGCTGTACGGACAAGTTACTCGCGATTGGGCGTCATCGCAGGCAGACGGACATCTTCAGTCGGCGACCTTCCTGATGCGAGGTGCCAGCTGGACGACCTCCGGTACGACGGTCGGGTTCGCGTGGGACACCGCGATGAGGGAGACGAGGGTGTTGGCGACGTCACGGAGTGCCGACATCTGCGCAGGGAGTTGGCCGTGTTCGGTCCACCTCTCGAACAGTTGGGCCAGCAGATCGCGATCGGCACCGCGCAGGATCTCGGTGTCCTGGGTGGGTCCCATGCCCACCCGGATGATCGACAACTCGGGGTGCTCACTGCGCCACGACCGCAGGATCTCGTCGAGGGCAGCCTTGCTGGCGTCGTAGGCGGCCACACCCGCGCGCGGGCGGCCCACGTCGTTGCTCGAGGCGACCAGTACCACTCCGTTCTCGGAGAGGTGCGGCAGCGCGGCGCGCAGGACGCTGTTGGCGCCGAGGGTGTTGACGCTGAAGGCGTGGATCCAGGTGGCGACGTCGGTGTCCTCGATGTGGGCGAACGGCACCACGGTGCTGGTGAACACCACGGCGTCGAGCCCGCCGAGCGTGTCCGCGACAGCATCGACGACCCGCTTGATGGCTCCGGTGTCCTCCACGTCGAGTTCGAACGCGGAACCACTGATGTCGTCGGCCAACCGAATCAACAGATCCATGCGCCTGGCGGCGACGGCCACCCTGGCGCCGCGCGCGGCCGCGGAGGCGGCGACGGCGTGGCCGATTCCGGACGACGCCCCGACGACGAGCAGACGCAACCCGTCGGCATCGGCATGTTGAGCATTCACTGGAAACCACCTTCGGCGCACGCGGTAATACGGTTCTCGTCACCCTAGAGCGTCGACCAAGGATGGCCTAAGTTGGCCCGGTTCAGGCCGCCAGGCTGGCCATCGTCGGGTTCGCGGTGGGAATGGTCGTCGGAGTCGACGACGCCAGTTGAATGGGCCCGTCACGCAGCGTCGTCGCAGGCGGGTCGCCGATGACCACGCCGAGTGCGGTGCCCTGCGGCGTCGGGACGTCGACGGTCGTTCCCGGGGTGAGGCAGCCCGTGCCGGGCGCGAGGCAGTCGCCCTCGCCGGTGTTGCCAGCGAACCATTCGTTGAACCACTGGGCCGACAGCTCGTCGACCGCAGGCGGGTTCTGCGGTTGAGGGAAGCCTGCGGCCAGGTACAACGCCAACTGGATGAGGGGGTTACCGCCCCTCATCGAGTCGGAGTGCACGCCGCCGGCGAGCACCACACCATTGAACCGGCCCGGCCGTGCCGAGGTGAGGTCGGCATTGGCGGTGCTGATGAAGTTGTAGAGGTTGGGCGGTGCGCCGATCTGGCGAACCGGAACGTAATGGCCCCCAGTGGATTCTGCGTACGCGTTCAGTTTGGTCAGCGCGTCGGGCAGGGTGGACCCGGTCGGCACCCCGTCGAGCAGGATGACGCCGACCAGGTCGTCCGCGGCGCCCTTGTCGACCAGGAAGCCGGCTGCCCCCGAGACCAGGTTGGCTCCCAGGGAGTGGCCGATGAGGGCGAACTTCTGCGGCAACGCGACAGGGGTGGCGCTGAAGTCGTATGCCTGCGCATAGCCGGCGTCGACGGCGCTCGCGGTGAGCGCGGCACGGTCGCCGACGAACAGGTCGGCGATGGCGGCGGATGTGCCGGTGCCACCGAGCCAGACGGAGTCGCCCGCGAAGGGGTTGGACGTCAGCGTCGTGGTCACGACGACGCTGTTGGTCGTTTCGGCGAGGTGCGCAGCGGTGTAGCTGTACATCGGACCGAGGGCGAAGAAGCCGTGCTGCAGCAAGATCATGTTCGTCGGCGGCGCGCCGTCGGGGGTCTTGGGATAGAACCAGTTTGCCGCCACTCGTTGTCCGTTGCTGAGCTGCACCGTCGAACTGCGGACGGTGACGGTACTGCCGGGTGGCACCACCGGCGGCCCGGTGACCAGGGCCTCGACCGCCTGCACGGTGTTGATGATCAGCGATCCGACGTTGACGACGACGGCGGTGATCACCCCCTGGATGACGCCGAGAACCGAGGGCGGCTGCGGAGCCGCGATCGAGGCGGCGGCCGCCGTCATCCGCACGAGGCTCACGGGTGCCACGGAGTTCGTTGAGAGACTTTGAGTAACTGCAGGTTTCGTGACCGGCTCGGCTGACTCTTCGGTGCTGGCGGAGTTCGTGGACGCGGCCACGGGCGGGCTGGTCTCGGTCGTCGCCTCGGCCTCGACCACCTGCGGCTTCTTCTGAGACGTGCTCGTGGCCGCCGTACTGTGCTTCGCCGGGCGGTCCGCCTGGTCTGGGGACGCCGACACCGCCGGACCGGGCTCCGACTTCGGCGTCTCGGAGTCGGTCGCGCCGGACGGCGGCGTGTCCACCTCAGTACCTGAGGGCGTCTCGGAACTCGGGCCGTCGGGCTTGGTGGTGTCGGGCTTGGTCGCGTCCGGCGTGGTCGTATTGGACTCGGCGGCGGGCTTCGGTCGAGCCTTGGGCGCGTCCGACCCCTTCGAGTCCGACGCCTTCGAGTCCGATGTCGAGGACCCGCTGGACTCGGTACCCGCACCGGAGTCGGCGCCTGCCACACCCGCCCCGGCGAGCAGGGCCGCCGAAACGCCGGCGGTCACGAGCCCCGCTCCCACCCACACCGACAGTTGTTCCACGCAAGCCCCTGACGTTCGTGTCGAATCCGATCCGACGTCGATCCTGACAGGGAGCGCCCCCGCGAGAGGCTGTTTAGACGCAGCTGCGGTCGGTGTCGCTATCGTCGGGCCGTGCACCTGGAGGAACTGAAGTGGTTCGTGGTGCTCGCCGAAACCGAGCACGTCACCGACGCCGCTGCCGAACTGGGCGTCAGCCAGCCGACGTTGTCGCGCGCCCTCGCGCGCTTCGAGGACCAGGCCGGAACGCCGTTGTTCGACCGCGTCAATCGGCGTTTGCGGCTCAACGCATACGGCCGGATCATGCTCGAGCACGCACGACGCAGCATCGCCGAGATGCAGTCCGCCGGCGATCGGATAGCCGCTCTGCGCGATCCGGACAGCGGTCGGGTACGGCTCGCATTCCTGCACTCATTGGCGAGTTGGTATGTGCCGGAACGACTCCGACAGTTCCGCGACGTGGTCCCTCGAATTGGCTTCGAATTGTTTCAGGGCCCCGCCCCAGAGATCACACAACGGGTGGCCACCGGCCTGGCCGATCTGGCGATCACCGCTCCGCGCCCAGACGGACCCGGCTTCGGCTGGCATCGGTTGTACGTCGAACGCCTGTGTCTGGCCGTTCCGCCCGGACACCGGCTGGCCACCCGGGCCCGGCTCCGGCTGTCCGCGGCAGCGGGGGAGCCCTTCGTCGCCCTGGCCGAGCAGTCCGGACTGCGACAGCTGACCGACGAGCTATGTGCCGAGGAGAATCTCGACCCGCAGATCGTGTTCGAGGCAACCGAGATTCCCACGATGGAGGGCTTGGTGGCTGCTGGTTTCGGGGTCGCCGTCGTCCCGGTTCCGCGTGAGGGCGGTGGTGAGGTCAAGACGGTCCACGTCCCGCTGACCAACGTCGGAGCCAAGCGCGAGGTGGGATTGGTGTGGGATCGGGATCGTCCGTTGTCGCCACCCGCCGACCGCTTCGTGGGGTTTCTCAGGACGTCGTAGGGGGCTCCCCGGCCTGGATCAGCAGTGATGTTCCAGCAGCATGAGAACGCCATGAGTCATGCATTGGACACATGCGGACCGCATTTCTAGCGTGGTCGCGGTGTCGATCGGACAGTCCACCGCGCCCGTCTGGGCCGGGCATCGCCGAGGGTCAGCCGAATACGGCCGGTTGCTCGCCGCTCTGTTCTGCGCCGGTGTCGCGACCTTCGCTCAGCTCTACTCGCCGCAGGCGGTGCTGCCGCTCATCTCGGCGGGTCTGCACATCGGGGCGGCCGACGCGGCCCTGACCGTCTCGGCATCGACCGTCGGTCTGGCGGTCGGCGTCATTCCGTGGTCGACGCTGGCCGACCGCATCGGTCGGGTGAGGGCCATGACGTTCTCGGTCGGCCTCGCGACGACCGTGGGCCTGCTCGTCCCCTTCGCGCCCACCTACGAGCTGTTGCTCGCCGGACGCTTCCTCGAGGGGTTGTTCGTCGGAGGTGTCCCCGCGATCGCCGTCGCTTACCTGACCGAGGAGGTCAACCCGGCGCATGCGGCACGGGCGGCGGGCACGTTCGTCGCGGGCACCACGATGGGCGGGTTACTCGGTCGGTTGGTCGCCAGTCCGATCGCGGAGATCGTCGGCTGGCGACTCGGCGTCTTCACCGTCGCCGTGCTGTGCGGTGTCGCCGCGGTGGCGTTCGTCAAGCTGGCACCGGCACCGCGGGGATTCATCCCGTCGAATCGATCGGGCGGGCACCCCGAGGGCGGCCTGGTTCACCGGCTGGCCGCCAACCTGCGGTCGGCTCGACAGCTCACTCTGTTCGCCCAGGGATTCCTGTTGATGGGCGGATTCGTGGCGCTCTACAACTTTCTCGGGTTCCGGCTGACGGGTGCGCCGTTCAACCTGTCGCCCTTCCTCGTCAGCCTGGTGTTCCTGGCCTACCTGGCCGGCACCTGGACGTCTTCCCGGGCGGGCGCGGAGGCGACGCGCTTCGGGCGCAAGCGGGTGTTGCTGGTCTCCGTCGGGATCATGGTCACCGGCGTCGCCATCACCCTGAGCGACCACCTGATCGTCGTCCTCGCGGGCCTGGTGGTGGCGACCGCAGGCTTCTTCGGCGCCCACTCGATCGCGTCCGGGTGGACAGGTCAGTCGGCCCCGGTCGGAAAGGCCCAGGCCTCCTCGCTCTACAACCTCTTCTACTACGGCGGCTCGAGCCTCGTCGGCTGGTTCGGCGGGGTGGCCTTCGACGCCCAGGGCTGGCCCGCGGTGGCCACCACGATACTGGTGCTGGCGGTTCTCGCCGCCCTGCTCGCGGCGCTGTTCCTGCCTGCCGACTAGGCGTACCCGACGCCAGAACCGCGGCCGCTGTGCGCGTTTCGCGAGAAACGGCGCATCGACCGTCGCCTGGCGCAGGGGTCTCCTACAGGACGTCGATGATGTCGTTCTTCAGAGCCTCGGCCTGTGTTCCGAACACCGCCTGGACGTTGTTGCCGACCTCGATGACACCGGCGGCCCCGAGACTCTTGAGCCGAGCCTGATCGACCTTGCCCGGGTCTGCGACCTCCATGCGAAGTCGGGTGATGCAGGCGTCGACGTTGACGAGATTCTCCCGTCCGCCGAAGGCCGCGATCAGTTGCTCGGCCTTGCTGTCGGTCGCGGCGGGGGCGGGCGCCGCGATCGTCGCGGTGGCGATGCCCGAGCCTGCCGTCACCGCGGTCGCGGCGTCAGACCCCTCACCGAGGTTGGCGCGTTCCTGCGCCTCGAACTCGCTCTCCGGCTCCCGACCGGGAGTCCGCATGTTCCACTTCGTGATCGCGAATCGGAACAACAGGTAGTAGACGACGAAGAACACGACGCCCATGCCGATCAACAGCGGGATGTTCTTGGCTGCGGGCGCGGTGCCGTAGAGCAGCAGGTCGATCAGGCCCGCGGAGAAGGAGAAGCCCAGGTGAATGTCGAGAACGTAGGCGATGGCCAGTGACAGCCCGGTGAGGATGGCGTGGATGACGTAGAGCGGGAACGCGACGAACATGAACGCGAACTCGAGGGGCTCGGTGACGCCGGTGAGGAACGCGGTCAGCCCCGCGGCGGACAGGATGCCGACCGCGACCTTGCGCTGCTTCTTGTTCGCGACGTGGATCATCGCCAGCGCGGCGGCGGGCAGGCCGAACATCAGGATCGGGTAGAAGCCCGCGGTGAGATGCCCCGCCGACGGGTCACCGGCTGCGAATCGGGTGAGCTCTCCGGTGACGACCTTGCCGTCCGGGGTTTGGTAGTCGCCGTAGATGAACCACACGAAGGAGTTGACGATGTGGTGCAGGCCGAGCGGGATCAGCATGCGGTTGGCGAAGCCGTAGATGAACGCGCCGATGGCACCCGAACCGCCGATGAACTTTCCGAGTCCGGTCAGCCCCGCGTCGAAGAGCGGGTAGCAGTAGCTCATCGCGAACGCGAGGAACAGACACGCCAGCGACACCACGATCGGGACGAACCGTCGACCGCCGAAGAAGCCGAGATACGAAGGCAATTGGATGGTGTGGTAGCGATCGAAGAGCCACGCGGTGAGCAAACCCACCAGGATGCCCGCGAACACGCTGTAGTTGATCTGCGCCTGGTCGCCCGCCTTGTCGACCTGCCCGGCGAGCACGATCGGCGACATGGTCTTGAACACGGCCTGCACCACGAGATAGCCGACGACCGCGGCCAGCGCCGTCGAACCGTCGGCCTTCTTGGCGAATCCGATGGCGACACCGACGGCGAAGAGCAACGGCAGATTGCTGAAGATCGCGTCGCCCGCCGCGCTCATCGCCTGGAAGAACGGCCCGATGACGGGCGCCTTGATCCTGCCGAGCAGATCGTCCTGGCCCAGCCGCAACAGAATTCCCGCCGCAGGCAGTACCGCGATCGGTAGCATGAGGCTCTTGCCAAGCCGTTGCAACTGTGCGAATCCCGGGATCGAGAATCCCGATTTCCTTTGCGCCCCATCGGTTTTCGTCGTACCGCTCATGGCCGGTCACCTTCCTCAGTCGCACACCTCGCCCACCGCCGAAGCTGCGGGAGAAGCTTAGACGAGAACCCGTGAACACGAGACTGACTTGCCGCGGTACTCGTATTGTTGGGCCCATGAGCACCACACACGTCCTCGCCCCGGTCCCCGGTCGCGCAGTGGCACTTCACGACGTCCCCGACCCCGTCTTCGCGCAGGGCATGGTCGGATATGGCGCGGCCGTCGAACCGCCGCATGGCGTCGTCGAAGCGGTTGCCCCGGTCAGCGGGAAGATCCTGAAGTTGCTGCCACATGCCTACGTCGTGATGACCCCGGACAACGTCGGTGTCCTGGTGCACCTCGGTCTGGACACCGTCGCGCTCAAGGGTGAGGGCTTCACGACCCACGTCAGCCAGGGCGACGACGTGACTGCGGGGCAACTCGTCATCACCTACGACGTCCCGGCGATCGTGGCCAAGGGGCTCAACCCCATCGTCCCCGTCGTCGTGATGGACTTGCGCGAAGCCGGGAACGTCGTTGCCTCCGAAGCGGTCTCCGCTGGTGCGAACGTCGAGTCCGGCGCCGGCCTGTTCACCGCGACCACCTAGATGGAAGTCGTCATCTGCCGCGACCCCAACGAGATTGGCGTGATCGCCGCCGACGCGATCGGCGCCCTGCTCGAACGCAGGCCCGAAGCGGTCCTGGGGCTGGCGACGGGCTCCTCGCCGCTGTCGATCTACGACGAGCTGGCGAGGCGCTGTGAGGCGGGGCTGATCTCGTTTCGACGGGCCCGTGGTTTCACCCTCGACGAGTACGTCGGGCTGCCCGCCGACCATCCCGAGCGGTACCGAAACGTCATCGACACGGTGTTCGTGTCGCGCGTCGACTTCGCTCCCGGCGCCGTGCGGGGTCCAGACGGCGCCGCCGCGGACATCCCGTCAGCATGCGCTGCCTACGAGGACGCGATCTCCGCGGCGGGCGGCGTCGATCTGCAGATCCTCGGCATCGGAACCGACGGGCACATCGCGTTCAACGAGCCGGGATCCTCACTGGCCTCCAGGACACGGATCAAGACGTTGACCAGTCAGACCCGCATCGACAACGCCCGATTCTTCGACGACGACGTCGATTCCGTGCCGACGCACTGCCTCACGCAGGGACTGGCCACCATCATGGCGGCCCGGCATCTCATCCTGGTGGCCACGGGCCGCAGCAAGGCCGAGGCGGTGCACCACCTGGTCGAGGGGGCGGTCAGCGCCATGTGGCCCGCCACGATCCTGCAGCATCACCCGCACGTCACGGTGCTACTCGACGACGCCGCGGCGCGGCGTCTCCAGCTCGTCGACTACTACCGCGAAACGTACCGCTCCAAGCCGCGATGGCAGGGAATCTGAGTGCTGCTCACCGTTGATACCCTGCTGACGGGCCGAGATCTGTTGCGGCCCGGCTGGTTCGAGACCGAAGGGGGCCTGGTCGTTGGTGTCGGCGAGGGTGCCGCACCCCGGCCCGCCGATCTGGACCTCGGCGCGGTGACCGTGGTGCCCGGCTTCGTCGACACCCATCTCCACGGCGGCGCCGGAGCGAACTTCTCCGCAGGCGTCCGCACCGACACGTCGACGGCCGTCGCATTGCACCGCACGCATGGCAGCACGGCAGTCGTGGCCTCCCTCGTCACCGCCGGTCCGGACGAATTGCTCAGGCAAATAGGCGAATTGGCCGATGACGTTCGGGCGGGTGTGCTCGACGGCATCCATCTGGAAGGCCCGTGGCTCTCCACCAAACGGTGCGGCGCCCACCAGTCGTCGCTGATGCGCGATCCCGACCCGCACGAGATCGAGCGGGTCCTCGACGCGGGCGGTGGCGCCATCCGGATGGTCACGATCGCACCCGAACGCGCTGGCGCGCAGGCAGCGATCCGGCAGTTCGTCGAGGCCGGCGTCGTGGTCGCAGTCGGCCACACCGAAGCCACCTACGCACAGACGCGGGAAGCGATCGCCGCAGGCGCGACGGTCGGCACCCACGTGTTCAACGCGATGCGCCCGATCGACCGACGCGAGCCGGGACCCATCATTGCGCTCCTGGAAGACCCGCGGGTGACCGTCGAATTGATCACCGACGGCGTGCACGTCGACCCCGCCATCTATCGACACGTGACGCGCAGCGTCGGACCCGACCGCGTGTCGCTGGTGACCGATGCGATGGCGGCGACCGGGATGGCCGACGGTCGGTATCACCTGGGCCCGTTGGCCGTGGACGTCGTCGACCGCGTGGCGAGGGTGGCGGGGACCGACACGATCGCCGGAAGCACCGCGACCATGGACCGACTGTTCGCATTCGTCGTGGAGCACGGTGGACTGCCACGTGACGACGCGCTGCAACTGGCCGTGCGCCAGGCCTCGCTCAATCCCGCGAGAGCACTGGGCCTGCCGTCCGCCGGACTGGTGGTCGGAGCCCCTGCCGACGCAGTGCTCCTTGACCCGCACCTGACGGTCGCGGGTGTGATGCGCCGCGGGTCGTGGGTCGTCGAACCGGACGCCGGGAACGTCTGAGGTTACGATCGCGACCGGGGGGTGAACGACATGAGCACTGCGCCCACACTCGGCGCACGCGCGTCCGCGGGGTGGTTGCGTCGCTTCGCCCGCACGACGCCGGGCGTGGTCGGGCTCGTCGCGGTCGTGGTCGCGGCGGCCTGCGTGCTCGCGGGCGTCGTCGTCGGGGGCCAACTCGATGGCCGGATCGCCGAGAGCAGTTCGGTGCTCGACCGAACCGAGCCGTTCGCCTACTCGGCGCAGAAGTTGTACGCCGCACTGTCGGCCGCCGACGCCGCGGCCGCCACCGAGTACCTGTCCGGCGGTCTCGAGACTGTCGCCATGCGGTCGCGCTACCAGCAGGCCCTTGCCGATGCCGCCGAGGCGCTGACCGATGCGACGGTCGGAGCCACTGACACGGACACCCGCACCGCGCTCGCTCAGATCTCGGCCGATCTTGCCGCCTACACGGGTCAGGTCGAGTCGGCGCGGGCCAACAACCGTCAGGGTTTTGCGGTCGGTGCAGCGTACTTCCGGGAGGCCTCGTCGTTGATGCAGACCTCGATGCTTCCCGACGCCGAGCGGGTCTACACGGGTGGTCTGGCCGCGGTCGACGAGGGCCAGGGTGCGGTCGGCTCGCTGCCGGTCCTCGGCCTGGTGTTACTGGTCCTCGTCCTGGCGGTGATCGCGGTCGGCTCGCTGCTTCTGATTGGCCGGACGAACCGGCAGTTCAACCGGGGCTTGGTCGGCGCGGCGATCGTCGTGGTCTTGGTGATCGGGTGGATCGTGGTGGGCAACCGGTTCGCAGCGAGCAGCATCGAGCAGAGCCGCACCGAGGGCACCGCGAAGTTCGAGAAACTCGCCAACGCCCGCGTCATTGCTCAGAAGGCCAGAACGGACGAGACCCTGCAGCTGATCTCGCGTGGCGACATCACGGCAGGGGAGAAGGCGTTCAACGATCACCTCGGCCAGCTGTCCGCACTGCTGGCCGACGGACCCGCCGCGGCCGCCGACGGCGTCATCGGCTGGACGGCGAGTCACCGCACCCAGGTGGAGCTCTATCAGGGCGGCGACTATCCGGCCGCCGTCGCGCAGGCCATCGGTGCCGATCCACGCGGTTCGGCCGCTCAGTTCGCCGCTGTGGAAGCCAGCCTGGGCGAGGCGATCGAGCAGACCCGCGAGACGCTGCGCGACGACGTCTCCGCAGCGGGGGCGCGGCTGGCATGGAGTCCGACCGGCGCGCTGGTGTTGATGGTGATCGCCGCGGCTGCTGCCGTCGTCGGATTGTGGCCACGGCTCAAGGAGTTCCTGTGAGGGCGCGACTGATGGTGGGGCTGGTCGTGCTGGCGCTGACCGCATGCGGATCGCCGGCCGCGCCACAGGCGGTCACCGTCGCGCCGGTCGACGCCATACCGGGTGGGGCGCAGGAGATCACCGCTGCTCCGCCCGCCGGGAGCATCGACTGCGGCGACAGGGAGGCCAGCCTGCGCCCCGGTCCGCAACCCGCCCCCGGCGCCATGCCGCCCGGGTCGACGATGGCGAGCATCCTCGAACGCGGTCGACTCATCGTCGGGGTGGACCAGGACACCACGCGGTTCGGTTCGCGCAACCCCGCCACGGGCGAGTTGGAGGGCTTCGACATCGATTTGGCCCGCGAGATCGCCCGCAGGATCTTCGGCGATCCCAACCGCATCGATCTCAAGGTGGTCACCGCGGCGCAACGGGAGACCGCGCTGAAGGACGGGCAGGTGGATCTGGTGGTCCGGACCTACTCGATCACCTGCGAGCGCAAGAAGAACGTCGCCTTCTCGGTAACGTACTTCCTCGCCAACCAGGGCATCTTGGCCGTGAAGGGTTCGGGAATCCGTTCTGCCGCAGACCTTTCCGGAAAGCGGGTGTGCGCGGTGAAGGGCACCACCTCGCTGGCGGCGCTCTACGCGCTCGATCCGAGGCCGACGCTGTTCGGCGTGACCGCCTGGACCGACTGCCTGGTGATGCTCCAGCAGGGTCAGGTCGACGCGATCAGCACCGACGACGTGGTGCTGGCCGGACTCAAGGACCAAGACGAGAAGAACCTGGAACTGGTCAACGCAGGCCTCGGAAAGGAGCCCTACGGCATCGGCGTCAAACTGGAGAACGTAGACCTGGTGCGATTCGTCAACGGTGCTCTGGCCGAGATGCGCGAGGACGGGACGTGGGAGCGCCTCTACCAAACCTGGCTCAGCAGCCTCGGGCCCTCACCGGGTCCGCCGCCCGCGCGCTACCGGGATTGATCGTGTTGACCACCGAAGAGATCGACCGTGAACTGCTGTCCCGTACACAGGAGGTCGATGCCGCGTCGGCAACGCTGCTGGAACTCGACAACCATCCCGGGCTGCAGCACGTCCGGCGCTATCCGCCGACCGGTGCGACGGAGCGGCGGTGGACTGACGTGCAGCGGTCTCTCGACGACTTGTGGCAGGACGTGGCGCGCATGAGATCGATCCTGGACTCGGCCAAGGCGGTCCGAGCGCGACGGTCCAGACTGGACGAGGATGACCGCGTCGAGTTGACGCGATGGCTCCGCGAGCGCCCACTGGAGGTCTCGCGCGAGCGAATTCCATTGGCGCAGCGAGTGATCACCGGTCCTGGAGAATCCGTCGGCTACGTCGGGCTGGCGGACCTCTCCGAGGGCATGCGCCGCGCATATCCCGCGGTGGCCGAGTTCCTCGATGACGTCGACCGGATCAACTCGCTGATCGTGGACCGGCTGGCGCCGTTGCAGCAGCGCCTCGACGACGCGGGGGCCAGCTTTCCCGCTGAGGTCGCCGAACTGTTGGCGGCGTCGGCGACCGACCCGCTGTCCCTGAGCTCGCAGGACGTCGAGGAGCGCATTCGGATCATTGCGGGGGAGGTCGAGCGCCGGTCGGCCGAACTCGCCGAACTGGCGGCGCTGCGGGCGAATTGGACCGCTGCCCTCGCCGAGACGGCGACGCGATTGGATGCGTTGCGGGCCGGGGTGGACCGAGTGGCGGAGATTCGCGCGCGAGCCGAGCGCGACGTGGTGTCGGCGCCGCTGCCGGTGCACGAGGACGCCGAGCCGGGCCTACGTGCCCGTTTCGATGCGATCGTCACCCCAGATCCGTCCGCGCTGCGCTCGCTGAGGCAGCGGATCGAGGTGGCGCTGCGCATCGTGGCCGACGACGAGGAATTGGCGCAGGGGCTGCTCGACCGTCGCATGGAGCTCAAGGGTCGGCTCACCGCCTACCAGGCGAAGGCGGCCCGACTAGACCTCGGTGAAGATCGGGACCTGTTGGCGTGCAGCCGAATCGCTTCGGGGCTCTTGCACAGACAACCGTGCGACCTCCGCGCCGTCACCAGGGCGGTCGCGGACTATCAGCAGCTGCTCGTCGAGAAACAGGGGAGCGCGAGATGACCTGCGCCGAACCAGGATGCGGCGGCACCGTCGTCGACGGTTACTGCGACGTCTGCGGTACGGCCCCACCCCCACCGGGGGCGACACCACCGCCGCCGGGGTCGCAGCCCGTCGCCACCACGGGGTCCCGGGCCACCGCGGCGAGCCGCCCCACGGCCCGCTCCACGGGGTCGGCACGCACCGGATCGTCGAGATCCTCCAGTACCCGCGGCCGTCTCGGCGCCGGAATCGTCACGATCCCGCGAATCCCGAAGGGTGATCCGGCCGCGGCCATCTTGACCGATCCCAAGGTTCCCGAGGGCAGTCGGTTCTGCGGCAATACCGACTGCGGCAAGCCCGTCGGACGTGGTGGCGACGGAAGTCCTGGCCGCGTCGAAGGCTTCTGCACCCAGTGCGGGACGCGATACTCGTTCGTTCCCAAGCTGTCTCGCGGTGATCTCGTCGGCGGGCAGTACGAGGTGCAGGGCGCCATCGCGCACGGCGGACTCGGGTGGATCTACCTCGCGGTCGACCGCAACGTGCACAACCGGTGGGTGGTTCTCAAGGGCTTGATCAACTCCACCGACGCCGACGCCATGGCCGCTGCAGCCGCCGAGGTGCTCACCCTCTCAGAGGTGGAGCACCCGAACATCGTCCGGATCTACAACTTCGTCGAGCACCTGGATCCCGGTGCCGCCGCGCCCGTCGGATACATCGTGATGGAGTACGTCGGCGGCACCTCGCTCAAGCAGATCCGCAAGGCGCGCAACGGTCCGCTGCCCCCCGATCAGGCCGTGGCATATCTCGTCGAGATCGCGCCCGCCGTCGCCTACCTGCACGCTCAGGGGCTTGCCTACTGCGACTTCAAGCCGGACAACGTGATGCAGACCGACGAGCAGCTCAAGCTGATCGACCTCGGCGCGGTCATCGCGATGGACGACGAGGAGAGCGCGATCTTCGGGACCGCCGGGTATCAGGCGCCGGAGATCGCGCATACCGGGCCCACCGTCGCCAGCGACGTGTACACCGTCGGGCGCACGCTGGCCGTCCTCGTCATGGACGTCCCACAGGAGCACGGCCGATTCATCGACCAACTGCCGGGGCCCGACGCGGCGCCGGTGCTCGCAAAGTACGAATCCCTATACCGCGCAATCCTTCGCGCCACCGATCCCGATCCGGCGCGCCGATTCTCCTCGATGGAGGAGATGGCAGACCAGCTGACGGGGGTGCTGCACGAGATCGCCTCCACCGACACCGACGTCGCGCAGCCCAGGTTGTCGACCTATTTCAGCCCGCAGCGCGAGGTATACGGTGCGGGCCTCGACGTACCGGTGAAGCCGTCCCGCGTGATCGCTGCGCTCCCGGTCCCGGTGGTCGACCCGAACGACCCCGGAGCCGCCGTACTCGCGACGACGAGCGGCACTCCGCCCGCTCAGCTCGAGCACGCGCTCGAGCTGGCTCTCGGAGGCGCCGCCCAGGGCAAGGGCCCGTCCATCGAGATCCCGCTGCGCTTGGTCCGTGCCGCACTCGAACTCGGTGCCGCCGGGGACGCCCGCACCCGCCTCGCCGAACTCGACTCGGTGATGCCTGGCGATTGGCGACTGCTCTGGTATGGCGGGCAGTGCGCCCTGCTCGAGGGTGACTTCGACGGCGCTGCAGCCGATTTCGACACCGTGCTCGCCACTCTTCCTGGTGAGCTCGCGCCCAAGCTGGCGATCGCCGCGACCGCCGAACTTCGGGACGCACGTGACGACGCGCTGCGCTACTACGAGATGGTGTGGCGTACGGACCGCAGCTACGTCAGCGCCGCCTTCGGACTCGCCAGGCAGAGGGGGCGCTCGGGAGACCGGGCCGGCGCGATCATTGCGCTGGATCAGATTCCCGCTGCGTCGGCGCACTTCACCGACGCGGGCGCGACCGCGGTCGAAATCCTGCTCGAGGGACGGACGTTCGACGACCTCGACGAGCGGACCCTCGTCGACGCCGACACGCGCGCCGGCGCGCTGAACCTCGAATCCGCAGGCAAGCGCGCCTTGCTGCGGCTCAGGGTCTTCGGGGCGGCGCTGGGGTGGCTCGAGGCCGGGCACCGGGCCACCGCGCCGCGGATCCTCGGAGTCGACTTCGACGCGCCGGGGGTGCGCACCGGAATGGAACGGTGCTACCGCGAACTCGCCCACGAGACGAGCGGAATGTGGGAGCGCATCGAGCTGGTCGAGAAGGCCAATGCGATCAGGCCGAGGACCCGGGTGTGACCGGCGAGCTGATCGACTGTGGGCACTGCGCGGCGCCGGTGGGGACGTCCGACCGGTTCTGTGAGAGCTGCGGGGGAGCGCTGTTCGAGGTGCCGGAGCCGCAGTTCAATCGCGTCGCCATCCCGCGGCCCGGGCCGGCCGAGGGGCCGTGCGCCGACTGCGGCAACGACGGGTTCTCCGACGGATTCTGCACCGAATGTGGTCACCGGCGCGCGGTGCCCGATCGCGACGAAACAGTGCTCGGCGTCATGGCACTCGTCACCGACCGCGGCCTGCAGCACGCGCGCAACGAGGACGCTGCGGCCGCGGGCATGTTGACCGCCGCCCCGGGACGCTCGCCTGCCCTCGCCATTGCCGTGTGCGACGGCGTGTCCACGTCGGGCGAACCCCAGATCGCCGCGGTCGCCGCATCCAAGGCCGGGGTGGAGGGAATGCTCGCCGTATTCGCGACCGAAGGCACCACGCGGGCGGCGGTCCTGGCAGGGCTCGCCCAGGCGACCACTGCAGCGGCCGAGGCGGGGAGGGGGGTGGACCCGGAGAATGCGCCGTCGTGCACCTACACCGCAGCTGCGCTGATACCGAATGCCGAAGGCGCGGTGGAGATCACGGTGGGCAGCGTCGGTGACAGCAGAGCTTACTGGCTGCCTGACCCGCCAGCGGAAGCGCAACAGTTGACGGTGGACGACTCGGTGGCGCAGGAACTGATGACGGCAGGTGCCGCCGCCAACTCCGAGTTCGTCCTGCGGGGCGCGCACACCATCACGCGTTGGCTCGGAGCGGACTCCGAGGCCAAGCCGTGGTCCGATGCGAACGTGCAGACGATCACCGTCGTTGGACCCGGCTCGCTGCTGTTGTGCTCGGACGGACTGTGGAACTACCTGCCGGAGGCGGCCGACATCGCCCGGTTCTGCGTGGACGCCGAGCCGGCAGCAGCGGCCCGCGCCCTCACCGAATACGCGCTGCAGGCCGGCGGCAACGACAACATCACCGTCGCGGTGATCCCGATCGGAGGAGCCTGATGAGTTCACCTGAGCAGCAGGGCATTTCGGTAGACGTCGACCACAATCCCTACCTGCCGGAGGGATCCGGGACGGTCGATGCGATCGTCAGCATCACCGTCGGCAGCGACGTCACGGTGGCGAGCGCGCCCACCGAGCGGGTGGAGGCGATCATCATCGATTGTTCGACGTCCATGCTCAAGCCCGCGGGCAAGTTCGACGCCGCCAAGCGCGCCACCCTCGCCGCGATCGACGAACTGACCGACGGCACGTACTTCGTCATCGTGGCCGGCACCGGGGTTGCCGAAGCGATCTATCCCCGCGACGGAGTTCCGGAGCGGGCGAGCGCGTCGACCAGGAAGGAGGCGACGCGGGCGGTCGACGGCTTGATCCCCTACGGCGGGACCGCGATGGGCACGTGGCTCGCCTACGTCCGCGACGTCATCGGTCACCATCCGGGGGCGCTGACGCACGCGATCCTGCTCACCGACGGCAAGGACGAGCACGAGACGCCCGAACAGCTGCAGCAGGAGATCTCGCTCAGCGTCGGTAAGTTCACCTGCGACTGCCGCGGCGTTGGCACGGCGTGGCGGGTCGACGAGCTGCGCTCCATCTCCTCGGCACTGATGGGGACCGTGGACATCGTCGCCAATCCCGAGGACCTCGCTGCCGACTTCGCGGCGATGATGCGGACGTCGATGGGCAAGTCGATCCCAGATCTGGTTCTGCGGCTCTGGATTCCGGCCGGCGCGACCATCGAGTTCGTCAAGCAGGTCGCGCCGACCGTCGAGGACCTGACCCATCGACGGGTGGAGAAGGGCCCGCAACTGGCGGAGTACCCGCTGGGCTCCTGGGGCGCCGAGGACCGCGACTACCACCTCCAGGTTGCGGTCGAACCGGCCGCCGCAGGCAAGGAGAAGCTGGCGGCCCGGGTAAGCGTGGTGGCAGGCGAGGAGGTGCTGGGCCAAGGCCTCGTCAACGCGCTGTGGACCGCGGACACGGCGCTGTCGGCGCGGATCAACCGCCGGGTGGCGCACTACACGGGCCAGGCGGAGTTGGCCGAAGCGGTGCAGGACGGGTTGGCCGCTCGCCGGGACGGGGACGTCGCGACCGCCACCGCGAAGCTGCAGCGGGCCATGGAACTCGCCGTGGAATCCGGCAACGACGAGAAGGTCGCCGAACTCGGCAAGGTCATCGAGGTCGACGAGAGGTCGGGCACCGCACGTCTGAAGCGCGAGGTGGCGGCGGCCGATGAGATGGCCCTCGACGCGCGCTCCACCAAGACTGCCCGGGTTCGGAAGGAGAAGCAGGCCTGATGCCGATCTGTGCCGAAGGACATACCTCGACCGCCGAGGACTACTGCGACGTGTGCGGGGCGCCGATCGCCGGGTCCGCCGCACGGTCCGCCGAGCAGGCCGCGCCCGTGGCGAAGGCCTGCCCCGCGTGCGGGGCGTCGGTCAGCGGACGCTTCTGCGAGACGTGCGGGCACGATTCCGCGCTGCCCGCTCCGTCCACGCCCACGCAGGCGCCGGTGGTGTGGACCGCCGTCGTGACGGCCGACCGGGCCTTCTACGAGCGCGTCGTCGCCCGCGGTGGCCCCGACACCGTCGACTTTCCCCAGTTCTTCCCCGAACGACGCATCATCTTGCAGGGCGATGCCGCGTTGATCGGCCGGCACAACCGCGATCAGGGCGTGGCTCCGGAGATCGACCTCGGTCTTCAGCCCGCGGACCGCGGCGTATCCACGCAGCACGCCGTGCTACGGCTTCGGGATGGCGGACCCACCGTCACCGACCTCGGATCCACCAACGGCACCAGCCTCAACGACAGCGAAGAGCTCCTGGCCAACGGCGAGGAGACCCCGCTGGCCGACGGTGACCGCATCCACGTCGGCGCGTGGACGACGATCACGATCGAACGGAATCCTTGACCCGTGAGTTCGATCTGCGCCCGTGGCGACCTGCGGGCACCCGATCAGTAACCTGGTGCAGGTGTTGACCGAGTACCCGCATACCGTGGCTCGCGCGGGATTCGTCTCGCGGCGCCGCTAGTGGAACTCAACGACCGGGTCTACCGACTACTGAGGCCCCTGATCCGGGTGCTCTCCCTCCGGGCGATCGTCGTGGTTGCAGCGCTGGCGGTGATAGTCCTCGTCCTCGTTCTGGGGACCTGGGTGTGGGTCGGTGTCACGGACGACCAGTACAGCCAGCTAGACCGTCGGCTCGACTCCGTGAGCAGCCTCGGTGATGTGAGCAATCTGCTGAACAGCTCGCCCCCGACCGATGCCCGGCAGCCGATGCCGGACGGCAACGTGGTCAGGACCGCCCGGATCGGCGGCATCACGGTGTCGGTGCCGAGCAACGTCGTCCTGCCCGAACTCGCCAATGGGTACGCCACCACCGAGATCGACGGCGTGCAGTACCGGGTGCGCACCTTTGCCGCCGGGCCCGGCTCGATCGCGCTCGGTGCGCCGCTCGCCGAGACGCAGCACCGCATCGACGAGTTGCACCTGCGCGTGTTGCTGATCTGCAGCGGCGTCATCGCGGGCACGGTCCTGGTCGGTTGGGTGATCTCGCTGCTGATGATCGTCCCGTTCCGTCTGCTGGCTCAACAGGCCCGGGCGATCAACGCCCAGTCCATGCCCGACGAGGTCCAGGTGCGCGGGGTGCGGGAGGCGGTCGAGATCGCCGAAGCCGTCGAGGGCATGCTCGCGAGGATCGGCACCGAGCAGCAGCGCACCAAGGCCGCGCTGGAATCGGCTCGCGACTTCGCCGCCGTTGCGTCGCACGAACTGCGCACCCCGCTGACGGCCATGCGCACCAACCTCGAGGTGTTGTCCACGCTGGATCTTGCCCCCGCCCAACGCGACGAGGTGATCGGCGACGTCGTGCGGACCCAGGGTCGGATCGAGGCGACGCTGACGGCATTGGAGCGGCTCGCTCAGGGGGAACTCACCACCGCCGACGACTTCGTCGAGTTCGACGTCACCGAACTCCTCGACCGTGCCGCGCACGATGCCCAACGCGTCTATCCCGGACTGCAGGTCACCCTGTCGCCGTCGCCGTCCAAGCTGATCGTCGGCCTTCCGGCGGGGCTGCGGTTGGTGATCGACAACGCCATCGCGAACGCCGTCAAACACGGTGAAGCCTCCGAGATACGGCTGAGCGCGGTCAGTTCGATTGCCGGCGTTGAGATTGCGGTCGACGACAACGGCGCGGGCGTACCGGAGGACGAGCGGGCCGCCGTCTTCGGACGATTCGCCCGCGGTACCACCGCGTCGCGGTCGGGCTCGGGTTTGGGTCTGGCCCTGGTCGCTCAGCAGGCCGAACTGCACGGCGGTTCGGCGCAGCTCGACGTCAGTCCCCTCGGCGGTGCGCGACTCCTGCTCCGGCTGCCCGCTCAGGCGCCGAAATGGGATGGGGCGCTGACCCCTTCGTAGTTTCCCCGCCTGCTCGCCCCCATCCGCGAGCGTGCGTGTCTGCACCCGACACGCCGGGCAAGGATCGCATTCGACGCACGCTCGTCACGTCAACTGCGCGGCGACCGATGTGGGTGCGAGCAGCTGACGCGTTCATCACTCCGAGTACGGAATGCGCCGTTGAATCTACTGGTGCTCGGCGTCTGACTTGGTCAGGGCGCGGTCCGCGGTCTTCACGATGCTGCGATTGAACTCATACTGGGCCGTGACCAGCTGATCGGCCAATTCGATTGCCGCGTCGACGATCTTCTTGCGAAGCGGCTGCACGGATTCGGGAAGCGCTTCGTCGACTGCGTGGCGGAACTTGCGCAACGCCTCACCTGCCGCGTGTTGTCCAGCCCTTGCTGAATCTCGCACCTCGTCGGCGAGGTCGACTACGCGGGGTGTTGCGATTTCCGACTTCATCGTCTCTGTCATTAGTGGTCCTCATCCGTTGTCGTTGTCATCGACGCTACCCAGGTCGATGCTGAAGCGCTGCAGGGCAAAGGTCCCCAATCGGGTGCCAATGGTCCACGCTCACAGACCACTGGGATATGTCTCGGGCGTCTGCCCCGGGGATTGAACGCTGTTCGGCTCCAGGGGTTTTAGCGCAGTGGTCACGTCTATGTGGATCATCGCGTCGTACTGGTCTGCGGGTCGGACGTGAAAGTAGTGGCTGTGACGTTCGGTCTCCGGCTGGTAGATGACGCCGATGGCGCGATGCAACCGCACGGCGGTCAGGGTCTCGGCGGCGTCGGTGAGATGGTCGGGATCCATCCGAATCAGGAACGGCGATGGACCGGCCTCGTGGAAGAGTTCTTCGACGCTTCCGGGTAGACCCGGCAGAACCGTCTTGAGCTCCGACGGTCCGCCCCATTCGCTAGCCGCAGTGACGGTTCCCCGATAGGTGCTGAACCCGATGAGACGACACCGGTCTCCGTGATGTTCGCGCACCAACTGACCGAGAGTGAGTTGGCCGTCAGCGCCCATCTCCGTGGCACGCGCGTCACCGACGTGTGAATTGTGCGCCCACACGACGATTCGGGTGCTCCCGGGCGCTCCTCGACGGTCGTCCAAGTGGGCCAGCAGGGCATCGAGAGTCTCGGCCATGTGGGTGTCGCGAAGATTCCACGAATCCACCCTTCCTCGGAACATGGAGCGGTAGTACGCCTCGGCGTCCCGCACTGCCGCGGCGTTCTGCGTGGCACAGAACAGCTCGTCCTCGGCCTGCCTACCGTCCCGGTCCAGAAGGGCGAGACGTTCGCGTTGAAGTTCGAGTAACTGTGCCACGACTTGGTTCTCGCACGATTCACCCGCGCCGAACGCGGCGGCATAGCCGTAGGCTTGACCGTCGTCGCCGGAGGCGTGATCGAAGCACGCGTAACGGTGACGCGCACGCGCCGCGGCGACGGGATCGACGGCGTCGAGGTACTCGACGACGGACCGCATCGACCGGTGCAGGCTGTAGAGGTCGAGACCGTAGAAGCCCGTCTCAGGCAAACCCTCGCCACGACCGAGCTCATTGTGTCGGCGCAGCCAGTCGACGAAGTCCCGGACCACGTCGTTGCGCCACATCCACGCCGGAAATCGTTCAAACCCACTCAGCGCCTCAGCTGCGGTGGTGTCGTCACTGACCCCGTGGACGAAGCGGTTGACGCGGTACGCATCCGGCCAGTCGGCCTCGGCGGCGACCGCGGTGAAGCCCTCGTGCTCGATCAACCACCGGGTGATGTCGGCGCGGGCGCGGTAGAACTCGTGCGTGCCGTGCGAGCTTTCGCCGATCATCACCACGCGGGCATTGCCGATGAGCGCAGCCAGCACCTCGGGGGCGGGTACTCCGCCGGGAGCGGATACGGCACTTTGCCGCACTGCATCAGCCGACCGATGTCGTTGGGGCACCGGCCGTGTCGCCGGCGCGGTCGGCGTGCGCAGCAGCGAGCGCACTTCGTCGTCTTCTACTTGGGTGAAGTCCCAGTACGAGGTGCCGACCGCCGTGAACGGTGTGGGCATCGACGCACAGACGACATCGTCGACCAGGCCGGCGAATTCGCGACACGTCGACTCGGGGGCGGCGGGTACGGCTATCACCACGTGCGCCGGCTCCTGATCTTGAATGGCGAGGACGGCGGCCATCATGCTGGATCCGGTAGCGAGCCCGTCGTCCACCAGGATCACCGTCTTACCACCCAACTGAAGTGGTGGTCGGTCTCCGCGATAGGCGGCTTCGCGCCGGATCAACTCGCGGCCCTGGCGTTGAAATACCTCGCGAAGTTGGGCAGCTTCGAGTCCAAGCCCACGAACGACGTCATCGTTGAGTACTGTGCGACCCCCGCTCGCGATCGCGCCCATGGCGAACTCCTCGCGGCCGGGCACGCCGAGCTTGCGCACGATGAAGCAGTCCAGTGGCGCGCCTAGAGCGCACGCAACCTCGAAGGCCACCGGCACTCCGCCCCGAGCCAGCCCCAATACGATCACGTCGTCCCGGCCCTCATACGCGCTCAACAGATCGCCGAGGACCCGCCCGGCTTCGCGCCGACTGCGGAACACCGCGGCACCGGCATCGTGGACTGGGTGGGTGCTCATCGCTGCTCCTGGCGTCGGCGTGGTCGGTCAGACAGAACGTGGGCCCGACAGGGCTTCGATGTCGCGTGCCGCCTCGGTGAAGAGCTGCCGAACCAAGTGGGACAGGGCACGGGCCAGAGCCAATTTCTGACCGATCGAAAACTGCACTTCCCGTCCGGAGTCAAGCCGCGAGAGACCTCGCCCGACGAGGTTGGTCGCGTGCCAATCGAGTCTTACGATTGCGCGGCTGTGCTGATCATATTCGTCGAGATCTATTGTCAACGTTGGCATTTCGACGCATACCGTGGACGCCTTGGTGTTCATGATCTTCCTCGGCCCTAGTTGGAGTGCGTGTGCACGGAACTTTGGTTCACCGGCCTCTCGATCCGATCAGTCGCAACGGCCACCGGGATAGGGACATAAGTCCCCATGCCACGAGGTCGTTGGTCGCGGCTGCCGGGTGCTCGGCGCCGAGAGCACTTCGGCCCTAGGCGCCAGGGCGGTTCGCGTTCTAGCGTGGTACTCGACCTACGGGCGCAACATGCCACACTTCGGGAGGATCGCCATGGTGATGCAGCTGCAGGCGATCGAGGACGAACCATCGAGCGTGGCCGGGCTGTCCCTCGCCGGTCCGCAGGATCGACCTGCGACGAGATTGCAGAGCGACGAACTGGCCGGAATCGTTGCGGCCGTCTGCGCCAAGTTCCCCGATGCACCGCGGGACGTCGTGGCGATGGTGGTCGCGGAGTCCTTCCGACATCTGAAGATGAGCGCCACCGTCACTACGCACCTGATTCCCCTCACCCTCAATCGCAGCACCCGATTGATGCACGAATCGACCGGGACCGCTCCGATCCGTACGGGTTGAGCACTTCCCGAGCGGGCAGTCGGACGCCTGTGACTTTCGGCCCTTCTCGGCGAATGCCGCCCCATGCTGAGATCGCTTCAGCGCAATGCGTCGGATCTCGATGGAATCGACTGCAACACGCCGACCAGGCGGTCCCGGAGTTCTCCCCCTAGCGACTCCGGGGCCGTCGTTGGTCCGAGACTCTCCGCAGGCCGTTGGTAGTGCCAACAAGTGACTTTGGGCCTCAGTACGTCGGGGTCCACCCCGATAGCGTGCTAGCCATGTCCGATGTGCTTCAACCGATTTCCATTCTGTCAGTGACCCAATGCTGGGATCTGTTGTCCAGCGTGCCCCTGGGGCGGTTGGTCACCAGCGTCGACGGCCACGCGGCGATCTTTCCGGTCAACTTCGCCGTCCAGCACCGCACGATCCTGTTCCGCACCGCCGAGGGGACGAAGCTGGTCAGCGCCGCCATCAACCACGAGGTGCTCTTCGAAGCCGATGGCCACGACGCCGCCGAAGGATGGAGCGTGATCGTCAAGGGATCCGCCCGAGTGCTCCACGACGACGAGGACCTCGACGAGGCGGAGCGAGCCGAGTTGCGGTCCTGGACCGCCTCGACGAAACAGCACTTCGTCCGGATTCTTCCACTGAACGTCACGGGCCGTCGCTTTCAGTTCGGCGCCACGCTCGACGACGCGCGAGCCGCGAGTTAACATTCGAAAGAGGTTGTGCTGCTTGCTTCTAACAACGAGCGACCAGCGTGTACCTTCTTAGCCGGGTGGTGGGCAGCGACGTGCGCGGCGCCGACGGCGGCGTCATCGGGCGGCTCGCCGATCTGACCGTCCGACTCGGCGGGGACGCCGGCCCACTGTCGGTACGGCGTCTGCGCGTGACGCGCCGGCGTGCCCCCGATCTGTTGGTGCCCTGGGCCGTGATCGGCAGCTTCCGCCCGCGCGAGGTCAGGTTGGCTCCTGATGCCGTGGACGTCATGGCCTACGCGGTCACGTCGCTCACCGACGCCTTGATCGACGACGAGATCCTGCTCGGTCGAGACGTTCTCGACACTCAGATCGTCGATGTCGCTGGCCAGCGACTGGCTCGGGTCGGGGACGTGGTCCTGGCCCGGGCATCGGGTGGACGGATCGATCTGGTCGGCGTCGAAGTCGGCTTCGGTGGGGTGCTGCGCAGGCTCGGCCTTCGCAAGCAGGCCGCTCGCGCGGGGGAGGACGCCGTGGCGTGGACCGACCTGCACCTGACTTCTGAACGCGGCCACGACGTACAACTCGCCTCACCACGTTCGGCGGTGCACCACCTCGATGCTCGCGGGCTCGCATCGCTGATCGGTCGGCTCGGCACTGATTCCGCCACAGAGGTTCTCGTCGCCAGGACGCCTGATCTTGCCGCGGAGGCGGTGCGCTCGCTCGACCCCGTCGTGGCCGAGCGGCTTCTCAGGTCGATGCCCGAGTCCGATGCCGCCGAGATCGTGGCCGCCATGCCCCCCGAACACGCTGCCAGCTGGCGCGCTCGCCTTGGCCGGGCTCCGGCTCTTCTCGCCCGCCGTCTGGTGCGCATCCGGGTGTCGCCCCACCGTCGGCGGTCTCAGGATCGACGGGCTTCGTGACGCGGTTGCGTCGAGGACGGCTCTCGGCGGGGGCCTTGCTCGCCGTCATCGGGCCCGGTCTGCTCGCGGGCCTCTCGGACGACGATCCTGCCGGTATCACGACGTACTCCGTGCTCGGTTCGAATCACGGCTACCAATTGCTGTGGGTTCTCCTGCTTTCGACGTTGGCCCTCATCCTGTTCCACGGACTCGCCGCACGCATGGGCGTGGTCACTGGACAGGGTCTGATCGGTTTGGTGCGACAGCGCTACGGCGTGCGGTGGGGCGGTGGTGCGCTGATCGCATTGGTCGTCGCCAACGTCGGTACGACGTGTGCTGAATTCGCCGGAATCGCAGCGGGTTTCGAACTGTTTGGCATCAGTCGCCTGATCAGCGTCCCGGCCTCCGCCGTGACGGTCTCGCTGCTGGTTCTCCGCGGGAGCTTTCGGCGCGTGGAGCACTTCCTGCTCCTGCTGTCGACGATCTTCCTGGCCTACCTGGCCTCCGGTGTGCTGGCTCGCCCCGACTGGGGGGCCGCGGGCCGCGGACTGCTGATTCCGACGATGCCCATGAACGGCGAGGCCATCGCGATCATCACCGCCACGGTGGGCACCACTCTCGCGCCGTGGGGGCTGTCGTTCATCCAGTCCTACGCGGTCGACAAGAAGCTGCGCACCGAGGATCTCGCGTTCGTACGGATCGACGTGGTCACCGGCGCCGTGCTCACCGGCGTAATCGGGTTCTTCGTGGTGGTGGCGTGCGCGGCGACACTGCACCGCGATGGACGTGAGATCCACGACGCGGCCGACGCCGCCGTCGCCTTGGCACCGCTCGCCGGCGCAGCCGCGTCGCAGTTGTTCGCAGTCGGACTGATCGGAGCGGCGTTCCTGGCCGCTTCGATACTGCCCCTGTCGACGGCGTACTCGGTGTGCGAATACGTGGGTATCGAGGCGGCAATCGACGACACGTTCCGCGACGCGAGGACGTTCTACCTGACCTTTGGCACCGTCACGTTCCTGGGCGCGTCGAGCGTGCTCATCCCCAGCGTCCCGCTGGTGACGATCCTGGTGGCCACCCAGGTGGTCAACGCGGTGCTCCTGGTGCCTCTGCTGTTCGCGATGATCGGCATCGGGCGAGATCGTGATCTCATGGGCCGCTTCACCATTGGGCACGTGGGAACCTTGGCCTACGGGCTGACGACCGCCCTGGTGGTGCTGTGCGTGCTCGCCCTGGCAGTCGTCTCACTCGCCTGACCATCGGCCGGGCCATCGGCGGGGGACGGGGCGAGGACGAAGAAGCTCTCCTCCTCTTGCGCGAAGTGCAGCGTAAGGAGGGCATCGAGGCCGTAGAGGCAGGCAAGTAGATCGTCTCGCTGGTCGGCGCTGGAGACGTCGCCGGCGCCGGTGATCTCCAGATGTGTGTGAAGCCGTCGGGCCAGTCGCACTATCTCGCCGTGCATGCGGCTCATCGTCGTCGTGGCCGAGGCGCTCCCGAGCGGCTGCGCGAGCGCGGGGTACAGCTCGTGGTCTTCGGCGGCTTCGTGCGGCAGCAGGGTCTTCTGAAGAAAGTCGTCGGCGCGTGTCAGGAGGGTGCGCACCTGGATCGGATCGCCCGCGGTGACGGCGCGGGCGGTCTCGCCGAAGACGGACAGTTCGTCGCGCATCCGGACGTGGTCTTCGGCGAACCGGTGGATCAACAGTTCGGTGTGGTCCGACAGCGCGGGTGTGCCGACGTCTCCGCCACGCAGTGCGCGCAACGCGTTGACGATGACGGCGACGTCGATCACCTCCTGCAGTAGTGCTCCGGCAGCCGGCGGCACCAATCCGACTGCGGCAAGGGCCATCGCGATCACGGACAGGCCCATTCCCACCACTGCACTCTGGACGGCGATGCGGCGAGCTCGACGGGCGATTCCGATCGCGTCGGCGAGCCGGTCGAGACGATCGGTGGTCAACACCACGTCGGCTGCTTCGGAGCTGGCCGTCGACCCGCGGGCACCCATCGCTACGCCGACGTTGGCCGCTGCCAGTGCAGGTGCGTCGTTCACCCCATCGCCCACCATGACGGTCACCGCGTCGCGGCTTTCCGCCTGCACCCGGGCGACCTTGTCCGCGGGACTCTGATGAGCGTGGACGGCATCGAGCCCGAGGACCGCGGCGACGTCCTCCGCCGGGGCGAGCCTGTCGCCACTGAGCATGACCAGCCGGTTCAGGCCTGCGAGCCGCAGGCGGTGCAAAGTATGTGGCGCATCGGGCCGGACGGGATCGATCAGGAGTATCGCTCCGGCGATATCGGATCCCACGCTTACCCAGACGATGACGGCGCCGTCCAACGACGCCTTGGTCACGACGGCACGGGCCCACCGCGGAGCATCGACCGGCAGTGAGAGCATGCCGACGGCGACGCGTTGTCCATCCACGGTCGCGACCACGCCTGCACCGGGCTGTTCGACCACGTCGGTCGGCATGCTGATGCGGAGGTCGCGATGTTGCGCCGCCTCGACGATGGCTCGTGCCAGAACATGTGCGGACACTTGGTCGGCCGATGCGGCCAGCCGCAGGACCTCGTGCCGGTCGCGCCCCGGAGCGGCTACGACGTCGGTGCCATGGGGCTGACCCGTCGTGAGCGTTCCGGTCTTGTCCATCACCAGAGTGGTTGCGACGCCTAGGGTTTCCAGAGCGCCGCCGTCGCGGACGATCACGCCCAGCCGCGAGGCTCGGGATAGGCCGGACACGATGGCGACCGGTGCGGCCAGCAGGAGCGGACACGGCGTGGCCACCACCAGCACCGCCACGGCCCGCTCCGCCGATCCGCTCCAGACCCACGCGCCTCCTGCCATCGCCAGGGCGAATGGGACGAACCACGCAGCGACGCGATCGGCGAGGCGCACTACCGGAGCGCTGGCGGCGGTGGCCTTCCGTGCGAGTCTCACGATGCCCGCATAGGTACTGTCGGCACTGGTGGCGGTGGCGCGAATGTCGACCGTGCCGCCGGCGTTGACGACACCGCTACGGACCATCTCGGCGCCGTGCCGCTTGACGGGGACCGACTCGCCCGTCAGAGCGGACTCGTCGAATAGTGCGCTGCCCGAGGTGATTCGACCGTCTACCGGCACCACCTCGCCCGCGCCGATCACCACGAGATCATCGACCGCGACGGCATCGGCGGGCACCACCTCCAGACCATCCGCTGTGCGACGCCGGGCATTGCTCGGGGCGTGCGCGAGCAGGCTGCGCAAGTCCTTCGTCGCACGCCGTTCGGCGGCGGCGTCCAGTGTCTGTCCGGTTGCCAACATGACACCGACGAGGGCTCCCGCCAGATACTCACCCACTGCGAGCGCGCCGAGGAGTGACAGAACCGCGATGACGTCGACACCGACGTGCCCGTGACGCAGGCCGGCCAACGCCCACCAGACCGCAGGGACGACGGCCACCACAGTGGCTGCGCCCCATAGCCAGTCGGCGAGTTGTGGATCTCCCCACAGCCAGGCTGCGCCGCCCGCGAGCAACGCCACGACGGTGGTGGCCAAGAGCGTGGGTCGGATTGCCCGAGCCAGGCGCTGCGCAGGAGTCGCGTGGGCGACGGCCTGATCGGTTGCGTGGGGCATGCCAGTATCGTCGCGTCGATCACGCCATCGCGACAGGGCCGGTAGTCCTCGCTCGTGGTGGCCGAGGGCCTCGAACCTGCGGCCCCGCCGTAACCGAACTGGTCAGAGTCCGGTCAGGGGAGCGCGCCAGCTCACCGACGTGCCGACGTCGACATCTGTCGAGACCTCACAACTGCCGCCCGCTTGTCGTGCGCGAAGCTCGATGTTGGACAAGCCGCTACGACGCTGGTTGTCGGTCGGGATGCCATGTCCGTCGTCGGACACGTGGATGACCAGTTCGTCGTCAACGGCCACGTCGACGGTGATGCGCCTGGCTCCCGAGTGCCGCACGGCATTGCTGACCAGTTCGGTGAGGGCAGCCTCGGCGTGCTCGGCCAGGCATCCGTCGATGGCGCTGAGCGGACCCGACAGATGAAGACTCGTCTGGACCCCCACGTCGTCGGTCAGGTCGGCGAGCAGTTGCTGCACTCGCTGCCGAAAACCTCTGCCGTGCACAGGCGAATGCTGCAGACCGAAGATGGTGGTGCGGATGTCCTCGATGGTGGCCTGGAGGTCGTCGAGCGTGCGGTTCAGCCGCTCCGCGACGACGGGGGAGTGCGTCCGGGCGATGGTGCCCTGCAGGTGCATTCCCGTGGCGAACAGTCGTTGGATGACGTGATCGTGCAGATCGTGAGCAATGCGCTCGCGATCTGCGAGGATACCCAGCTCGCGCACTCGCTCGCTGACCGCCGCCAAGGTCAGGGCCACGGCCGCGTGGTCGGCGAAGTCGCCGATCAGGTCCAGATAGCTGACGTCGAATGACGGCTGATCCTCGTTGCGCGCCACGGCGATCACACCGATGACGTTGTCCTTGTACCGCAGTGGCATCACGATCGCGGGACGTTCGCCGACGTCTGTGAATGATTGGATCGGATGCCGAAACCGGTCGGTGACCAGGACGCGACCAGAGGTGAAGACCTCGCCCGTGGTCGACCCATCGACGGGGACACGACGCCCGATCACGTCGTCGGCGTTCAGACCGACGGCAGTGGAGACCACGAGTGTCGTGACGTCCTCCCGCGCCCCCTCGCCGTCCGCGGCCACCAGGACGATGGCCTGCTCGGCCTGAGCGAGGTCGCAGGCTCGTGTCGCGATCAGGCTCATGGGGTCGACAACTGGATCCGCTGCGGAGAGTAACGCGGTGGTGATCTCGCGGCTGGCTTGCATCCACGTCGAACCCGCGCGGACTCGCTCGAACAGTTGCGCATTCTGTATCGCGACGGCGGCCGCCGACGCCAGGGCACGGGCCGCGATCTCATCGGCTTCGTCGAAGTGTCGCGTCGGCTCGGAGTGCGTCAGGTAGAGACTGCCGAACGCTTCGCCGTGGATCGTGATGGGGATGCCAAGGAAGGCGCCCATGGGTGGGTGATGCGCCGGCAGTCCGACCGCCGCCGGATGGTCGCTCAGATCGTCGAGACGCACGATGTCGCCGCCGTCCGACAGCAGACCCAACACGCCCTTGCCTACCGGGAGATGGCCGATCTGGGAGACCGTCTGCTCGTCCATCCCGACGTGGACGAAGGAGCTCAGGGCGCCATCGGGTTCCCGCACGCCGAGGGCTCCGAATCGAGCCCCGGTCAATTCGATGGCGGCGGTGACGATCCGCAACAGCGTCGCCTCAAGGTCGAGATCGGCACCGATTTCGACGAAGACCTGCAGCAGGCGCTGTGTCTGGTCGCGTGGTGTTGGCAAACCGCCAAGGACGTCGTCCGTGCGTTCGACGAGTCCACCGCCTGCCGGCTCAGCGAAGGCTGATCCTGATCGAACCCGCTCCATGCCACTGTTCCCCTCGGCGCTCCACGAGCGCTGGCCGAATTTTACTCCTGCGCAAGGATTTAGTTCGAAGCACAGCTGATTCGCACGGTGTCGACGGCCAGCTACCTCCGTGGACGATGAGATCGCCGCGTCGAACGCATGCCGATCGCCGCCGTCCTAGCAGGTCACGGTAGGGACTTTGTGCTCTGCCAATGGTGACGCATTGCCCAAGACACGTCGGGTCAGTTGTTTTACGTTCTGAAACAGGAGTTCTCGGAACGCAGCCGATGCTCGCAGAGTCCTCACCGAGAGTAAGGGTGACCGATGACGGCATTCGATTCCAACCCCATCCTCGAGCTGACGGAGCACGAGGCGTGGGCGAAGCTGGCGAGTGTGACGCTGGGCCGGCTAGCTACCAGCGTTGCAGGTCAACCGGAGATATTTCCCGTCAACTTCGTCGTTCAGCGGCAGACGATTCTGCTGCGCACCGCGGAGGGTACGAAGCTGCTGAGCGCACTGATCAATCGGAGCGTTGCCTTCGAAGCCGACGACCACGACGTCTATGAGGGATGGAGCGTGATCGTCAAGGGGCACGCCGACGTCCTGGACGAGGCCTGCGACATCGCCGAGGCCGAGCGCGCGCAAGTCATGCCGTGGATTCCCACGATCAAGCGTCGCTTCCTGCGGATCACGCCCACCGTGATCACAGGGCGGCGGTTCCGCTTCGGCGGTGAACCCGACGACTGGTCAGATCCGTCGTGATGCGGAACTTCGGGTGAACGTAGTCTTGGCGGAACAATTCCGCCCGATCACGGATGCCCCGCAGCATCTTCTGCTCCATGACGAAGTGCGGAACGTCGAAGATGGCGTGGCCTGCCGCGCCCCCGCTGCCCCGCACGATCAGCCGGGTGTCCGGGCCGTGCTGACGCAGGTGGAATGCCCAACTCCCGGAAGCCTTCTCACCGCTCTCGATCTTGTCGAAGTCATCCTGGGAGACCAGGATCAGATGCGACCCCGGCGCGACCGCCGTCACCGCCTGAGATGCGCTGCGCCCATACCGTCGGGCCATCCATACGGTGTCGCCCTTGGCCACGCTCTGCCATTCGGGGTGGATCTCGTACGTGTCGTGGATCCGCGCACCAGCCGCTCTTTCGAGGCAGCCGTAACTGTAGAAGCCAGCGCGGTCCTCACCGATTTGCGCCAACCAAGGCCAGATCGCCTCGGCAGGCGCGTGAATGGTGATCGAGCGCGTGGTCCGTACGGCGCCAGCTCTGACCAGGTCATCACCTGGCAGGCCGCCGGCATACTCCTCGGGCGTCGACCCCCATCGGTACATCCAGGGCCGCAGGTGTTTCCGATACCAGGCAGTCATCCCGACGGCCATCCCGACGGCCGCCAGAATTCCCGCCAGCCATGACCTCTGCTTGCTCATGGCGTCACGCTAACGCCCGACGAGAGCTCCCTGACAGGGTCTTTCGTCATCATCGGGGCGACCGAGGCGGTGGTTACGTCCCTCGCAGAAGGGTCTTCCGCCTCTCGCCGCCGAAGCGTCGACACGGCACTGTGAGGGTCTACGAATGGTCTGCTGCATGGAGGTGGCCGAAATGAGCTCGTGTTTCCCAGATCCCGAAACCGTGCGCACTGCATTGTCCATGGCGTCGAGGGCACCGTCCGTACACAACACGCAGCCCTGGCGGTGGCGCGTCGGCGAGGAGAGTCTGCACCTCTATGCAGAGCCTGCGCTGCAGCTGCGGCACACCGATCCCGACAGTCGGGATCTGATCATCAGTTGCGGTGCGGCTCTCAATCACTGCAGCCTCGCGCTGGCTGCGTTGGGGTGGCAGAGCAAGATACACCGATTCCCCAACGCGGCCGAGCCCTATCATCTGGCGTCCATCGAGGTGCAACAGTGGGTGCCTGGAGAGGTGGATGTGGCTCTGGCGGCGGCGATTCCGCGCCGGCGGACGGACCGACGTCGGTACAGCTCCTGGCCCGTTCCGCATGGTGACGTCGCGCTCATGGGGGCCAGGGCGGCTCGCGCGGGGGTCGCCGTGCGACGTGTCGAGGCCGCAACCGAGTTGAAGGCGGTGCTCGCCGACGCCGTATACGAACACGTCAACGATGCCGAGTACCTCGCGGAACTGGCCATGTGGAGCGGTCGGCATGCCGCGACGGCCGGTGTGCCCGCCCGCAACACACCGGTGTCGGAACCCGATGCGCAGATACCAGGTCGGATGTTCGCCGGTCCGGTGTTGGCCCAGCCCCCCGGTACCACCGTCAGGGACGACCAGGGGATCTTGCTTGCGCTGGGTACCGCCGAGGATGATGCACTCGCGCGACTGCGAGCAGGGGAGGCGACGAGTCTTCTGCTGCTGACGGCGACGGCGGTCGGCATGGCCACGTGCCCGGTGACGGAGGCCCTCGAGATCGCGGCGACGCGCGATGCCATCCAGACCGAAGTGTTCGGAATGGATGCCTTCCCCCAGATGCTGATCCGAGTGGGCTGGGCGCCGGTGAACGCTGATCCGCTACCCGCCACGCCGCGACGCGCACTGGCGGAGATTGCGACGATGCTCGACGGGTCGGCCCTCGGCTGACCGGCACTGGCCGTGCCGCACCGCGCGATCAGCGGCAGCGCGTGACGATGACCGGCACCGTCGCGGACTGCGCGACGGCAGTGCTGACCGATCCGAGGAGCATGCTGGCCAATCCGCCGCGACCGTGACTGCCGAGTACCACCAACTGCGCCTTGTCCGACGCCGTGGTGATCCAGTAGGCGGGCTCGTCGCACACGAGCATTCGCTCGACGTGGACGTCGGGGTAGCGCTCCTGCCACCCGGCGAGCCGCTCTGCGAGCACCTCGTCGGCGGCGTGCTGAAAGGTATGCCAGTCCGGACCCATCAGGGTGTACACCCCGGCGTCGCTCCAGGCGTGCAGTGCAAGCACACCGACACCCCGTCGGGATGCCGCGTCGAAGGCGATGGCCGTCGCCGCATCGGACGCGGGCGACCCGTCGACGCCCAGCAGAACGGGTCGTGACTCGGATCCAACAGCTGGATCTGCGTGGATCACGGCGACCGGGCAGTGCGCGTGGTGGCACAGACCCGTGCTCACCGAACCCAGCACCAGCCGATCGAGGCGGCCGCGGCCTCGGCTGCCGACCACGACCAGTTGGGCCTCCTTGGAGGCGTCCACCAGTGCGGAGAGTGGACGGGAGGAGATGGTGTCGGTCTCTAGAGTCGGGTTGTGTCCCGTGGCAAGCTCGGTGACGATGCCGACGGCCTCGTCGATGATTCGGCGACCCTGGTAGCGCTGCCACTTGGTGACGCGGGCCTGGAGTCGCGCGTCATGACCGTCGATGATCGCCGGGGTGTAGGCGTGCACGATCGACAGCGGCACGTGTCGCAGCATCGCTTCCCGGGCCGCCCATCGGAGTGCGGCCTTGGCGGGCTCCGATCCGTCGATGCCGACGACGACGCCCACATCGCCCGAGTGAGAAGTCATGTCGCTCAGCGCCTTCCGTGGCAAGTGTGAGTGGCCTAGCGGACGACCAGGACCGAGCACTGGCCGTGCGCGATCATTGGGCGACTGTGTGGTCCGACGATCTGTCCGACCTGGTCTGCGGCGTCGGCGCCCAGGACGGCCAGCTGGATCGATTCGTCGCGATTCTCGGCGAGGAAGCCGGCCACTCGCGACCTGGTCGCGACGGGATAGACGTGGACGCCGGGATGGCGCTGGATCATTTCGCCGACACGCTGATCCAGGTCGGCATAGGTGGTGTCGCCGAAGTCGTCGTCCCACACGCCGACCGCGAGGATCGGTGCGTGACGTAGCTCCGCCTCGCGCATGGCGTATTCGATGACGTCGGCGTTGCCCGGTTTCGTATCGACGGGCACCACGATCCAATCGGCTCCGGTGCGCGGAACCTGGTGTGGCGAGCGCAGTATCGCCACCGGGCAGTGTGCGCCCTCGGCCAGCACCACGGCCGTCGACCCCAGAAATCGGCGCGCGACGAATCCGATGCCGACCGATCCGACACATACCAGTGACGCCCGTGCAGACAGCTCGACCATCGCCAAATCGGCTCGACCCCAGATGATGTCGGTCTCCACCTTCACCGGCCGGTCGGCGGCGTTGACGATGGCCGATGCTGCGCGGAGGACGGTCTGCGCGTATTCACCCTCGAGACGCGTGGGGTCGATCGGCCTCTCCGGGGCGTGTTGCACCGGAATGACGTGGACGAGGAGCAACGAAACGTCGCGGGAGATCGCCTCCTCGACGGCCCACAACGCGGCGTCGAGCGCGGCATCCGAGCCGTCGATCCCTACGACGACCGGCGCAGAGGGGTCAGCCTGCATGACGACACTCCTTCGATATCCCGTCGCGGCGAGTGATGATCCGAGGTTATGCCGGTGGCGGGGCCCCTCGGTGGGGCCGTTGGTCCCCGATCGATCGCCAGAGGACCCCGCTCCCGGCCGCGGTGGGGTGCTCTCCCCGGTGACGTCTGCCGATGGCGAAGGGACGTTGGGCCCTTGGGTGGACGAGACCGCGGGATCACGATCGGAGGGTAGGGGCCGCCCCAGCGTCCTGCGAAGGGAGATGTCATGCAGACGTTCAGCTTCGGTCTTCGCGGGAGTTGGGTGCTCAGGTTCTGCGGGAGGCATCCGCTGGTCCGTACGAGCGACCGCATCGAGACGCTGGTGCTCGTCGTCGCCGTGACGGTGGCCGTGCTGGCGATCCCCGTCGCCGCCGCGGTGGGAACGGCGGTGCACGACACCCGTTCGCGGACGTACGCCGAGCAGGCGCAGAGTCGCCACATCGTCACCGCACGCGCCGTCACGGATTCCGCGGCAGTTCCGCATGCGAATTCGATCGATTTCACCGTGCGGGCCCGCTGGAACGTGTTCGGCAGCAATCACGACGAAGTGGTTCCGGTTACCGACCGGGTCACAGCCGGTGACCGTCTCGACGTCTGGGTCGACGACCGGGGTGAGGCGGTGCAGGCGCCGACCCCGCCTGGGCGGGCAGGCCAGGAAGCGCTGGGCGCCGCGGTGCTGTCGTGGTTGTGCGTGGCTGCGGCCGCGGCGGTCTGCGTCGGCTTGTCGCGGCGGCGGTTGACGCGGGCGCGCTACGCCGCGTGGGACCGAGAACTCGAAACCCTTTCCGGTGGTGGTCGCTTCACTAGCGATTCGTGATCGTCACTTCGGCGAGGTCGCGGACCACGACGTCGGCGCCGGCCGCCAGCAGTTCGTCCTCCGCCCGGTCCACGCGGGCTACTCCGATGACCATCGCGAAGCCACCCGCACGGCCAGCGGCCACGCCCGACTGCCCATCGTCGACGACGACGCAGCGGTCGGGTCGGGCAGCGAGCCGGTGGGCGGCCTCGAGGAGGACTGCGGGGTCTGGCTTTCCGGGCAGGCCGAGCACCTCGGCGACGACTCCGTCGACGCAGACCGCGAATAGGTCGTCCAGTCCGGCTGCGTGGAGGACCTGGCGACAGTTCCTGCTGGACGAGAACAGGGCGACGCCGAACCCGGAGTCGGCCAGCTGCCTCACCAACGCGACCGTTGACTCGAAGACGGTCAAGCCCGTGGCCAGGAGGCGCTCGAAGCTGTGCTGCTTGGAGGCTGCGAGACCCCAGATCGTGTCACCACCCGTGTCCGTCGACCGCCCGACGGGCAGCGAGATGTGTCGCGCCTGAAGGAAGTCGGCGATTCCGTGCTCGCGCGGCTTTCCGTCCACGAGGGTGCGGTAGTCCTCCGCAGTGAACGGCGAGTGGTTTTCGCCTGGGCGGGCCGGACGGGTGGTCAGGAACCGGTCGAACAGTTCCGTCCACGCGCGGGCGTGAACGGACGCGGTGTCGGTGAGGACTCCGTCGAGGTCGAACAGCACCGCGTCGTGGAACCGGGCGTCGATGGTCACGGTCAGCGAGGGAGACGTCACACCCGATCACGCTTCACCACGGCGCGTTCGGCTCAAAGGGTCGAAAGACCACATCCGCGATGACTTACGCCCGCAGCCCCGGATGACGTGCCGAACTAGCGTCGATCTCGGACGCGGACTGCGGATACCGTCCGGGATAGGGGAGCGGAATGACCGACACGGCAACACGACACGGGATCATCGTCGCCGTCGACGGATCGCCGGCATCGAAGGTGGCGGCACAGTGGGCGGTGCACGAAGCCGCCGTTCGCGGGGAGCCGCTCACTCTCGTCCACGTACTGCCCGCACCACTCGTGACGATGTGGCCCGAGCCCCCGAGATCACTTGCTCGCCAACGGGAGTGGCATGAGCACCATGGCCATCAGATCATCGGTGAGGCCGCCGACGCGGTCGAGCAGTCGGCGTTGCGAGACCACGTAACCGTTGAGCATCAGACGTTGTCGGGAAATACGTTGTCCACCCTCATCGATCTGTCGAAGGACGCGGTGATGGTCGTCGTGGGATGCCGTGGTCGCAATGCATCAGACCGCTCGATTCTGGGATCGATTCCCACCGGGCTGATTCGTCACGCCCATAGCCCGGTCGCCATCGTGCACGACGAAGTCCGACCGATCGTCGACTCGACGACGGCCCCCGTCGTGGTTGGCATCGACGGCTCCCCGACGTCGGACCTAGCGACGGCGATCGCGTTCGACGAGGCCTCCCGGCGCCACGTTGGGTTGGTCGCCGTGCACTGCTGGGGCGAGTACGGCCCGTACGAGGTCGCGAGCATCGACTGGGAGCAACAGTTCGGCGAGGGGAAGGTCGCCCTCGCCAATCATCTTGCGCCCTGGGAGCGACGCCATCCCGAGGTCGCGGTCGAGCGACGTCTCGTCTACGGCCAGCCGGCGTACAAGTTGCTCGAGGCATCAGAGGCCGCGCAACTCACCGTCGTCGGAAGCCACGGCCGTGGTGGCTTCGCCGGAATGCTGCTCGGTTCGGTCAGTTCGGCGGTCGTCCAAGCGGTGCGAACACCGGTGATCGTCGCTCGTGAGCAATGACGGCGGCGACATGAACAGAGGCAAGGTCGCACTGACGCTCGTCGGTGCCGCCGCTCTGTGGGGGGCGCGACGGTACTACCGCAACTGGGGTGCCACGAAGCAGGAATCCCATGCTTCGATGCTGGGGGACCGACTGATCCATCAACCGGCGGCGCAGAGCACCGATGCCGAGTGGATAGGGGCTCGGGTCGAGACCGTGTGGCCACGGGTCCTCGACGTCGTGCTGCGGCGGCGCCGAGAGATTGATGACGACGATCTTTCGGTCGGTGACGTGATCCACCTTCCGCTCGTGATCGTCGGGCGGGCGATGGGGAGCGTCCCGATGTCGGTCGTCGACGTCGTCGACGGGAGGTCTCTGGTGCTGCGGACGGTTCAGCGCACCGTGCCCGTGGACCTGACGTTGTCATGGCACGCCGAACCCCGGTGGGACGACAGAACGCGGTTGATCGTTCGGCTTCGCATCGCCCTGCGCCACCCCGGTGACATTTTCCTCGCTGAGGCGGCCGGACCCATCATCGCCGTCCTGGTGCGTCGACGGCTCGTGGCGATACGGTCGATGTCGTTGTCCAATACGATTGTGGCCCAGAAGGATACGCCGAGCGCGATTGCTTGATGACTCGGCGGCCGCGCAAGGGTCACTGACCCGCGTCAGGGCAGCGGAGCCGACCAGCGCAACACCGTGCCGCCCGCATTCGCCGTGATGACGACGAACTCGCCGCCGCTGTCCTCGGCGCGTCTGCGCAGATTGGCCAATCCGCTCGGCGTGACGTTTTCGCCGATCCCACAGCCGTTGTCGGTGACCTCGATGGTCAGGTCGTCGTCGACCGTGACCAGAACCGTCAACTCGGTCGCGCCGCCGTGTCGCACGGCGTTGCTAGCCGCCTCGCGCACAACGGCTTCCGCATGATCCGCCAGCGTCGGCTCGATCACCGACAACGGTCCGACGATCTGCACCGTCGTGCGCACCTCCGAGCCAGCGAACTGCGCGACAGCCTCGTCGAGGCGTTGCCGCAGCCGCGTCGCTCCCGTCGAACCGCCGTGCAGGTCGAAGATGGTGGTCCGGATCTCCTGAATGACCTGCTGCAGATCGTCGACGGAATCGTTGAGGCGCTGTTGGGCTTCCGGCGATCTCGTACGCGGAATCGTTCCCTGCAGGGACAACCCGATGGCGAAGAGTCGTTGGATGACGTGGTCGTGCAGATCCCTGGCGATCCGGTCCCGCTCGCCAATGACGTCGAGCTCGCGCACGCGGCGCTGGGTACTGGCCAACTGCCACGCCAACGCGGCCTGATCCGAGAAGGTGGCCATCATGTCCAGCTGCTCGTCGGTGAAGGGTGGCGCACCACGCGCTCGAAGCGCAATGACCACGCCCGCCACGGTGTCCGTGGTCCGCAGCGGAAGCACCAGGGTTGGTCCCGCATCGTCGAGGAAGTCGTCGAACTCCCCGCCAACGGCATTGCCTCGGTGCGGCATTCGCTGCCGGAAGACCCGCCCCACGGTGGTCGCAGGCACCGCTATCGACGTCGCCAAGGCGTCCTTGCAATCGCCTGCGGTTTCGACGACGAGGAGCTCGGCGACGTCGACCGGCGGCGTGTCGGAGTCGGCGGGCACCGCAACCAGGGCTGCCGTGGCGCCGGTCAATTTCAGCGCTTCCGCTGCGACGAGGTGAAATACCTGCGCCGGATCGACCCCGGAGAGGAGCTGCGTCGCGATGTCGCGGGTGGCCTCCACCCACGATTGGCGGGTCCGCGATTGTTCGTAGAGGCGGGCATTGTCGATCGCGATTCCCGCGGCCGCCGCCAGCGCCTGAGCGAGCACCTCGTCGTCTTCGCTGAAAGGTTGGCCAGACGCCTTCTCGGTGAGGTACAGGTTGCCGAACACTTCATCCCGGATGCGGACCGGGACGCCGAGAAACGTTCGCATCGGTGGGTGATTCGGTGGAAAGCCGACCGAGGCGGGGTGGTCGTCGAGGTTCTCGAGGCGAATCGGCTTGGGTTCGTCGATGAGGAAGCCCAAGACGCCACGCCCTTGCGGCAGCGGACCGATCAGGTGCCGGGTGTCCTCGTCGATGCCTTCGAAGATGAACTCGGTGAGCTCGTGGCCCTGACCCCGGACGCCCAGCGCGCCGTAGCGCGCCCCGATCAGCTCGATGGCCGTGTGCACGATCGTCCGCAACGTCGCGGCGAGGTCCAAACCCGACGTGACCACCAGCATCGCGTCGACCAGACCGTCGAGCCGCTCGCGACCCTCCCCGATCTGTTCGACGCGGTCCTGAACCTCGTCGAGGAGCTCGCGAAGGCGCAGCCGCGACAGCGTGTTCCGGACGGGGCGCGCAGCGGGCCTTGCCTCCCGATCACTCACCCGGCCATCCTGCCACCGAAGGCATCGCCGTCGCGGGCATTCAGCGCGGTGAGCTCACGCTTCGGAGCGTGGTGGTCGATCGAGCTTCGACACGAAGACCGCCGCCTGGGTGCGCCGCTCCATGCCGAGCTTGGCCAGCAAACGGGACACGTAATTCTTGACCGTCTTCTCGGCGAGGAACATCCTGGCCGCGATCTGCTTGTTGGTCAGGCCCTCGCCGAGCAGATCGAGCAGAACACGCTCCTGATCGCTCAAGGCGGACAACGGATCCGAGCGTGCGGCGGCGCCGCGCAGCTTGGCCATCAGTGCGGCGGCGGCACGGTTGTCGAGCAGGGAACGGCCGGCACCGACATCCTTGATGGCCTTCGCCAGCTCCATGCCCTTGATGTCCTTGACCACGTAGCCACTCGCTCCGGCGAGGATGGCGTCGAGCATCGCCTCGTCGGAGGTGAACGAGGTCAGCATGAGACAGCGCAGGTCGGGCAGTCGCGACAGCAGATCCCGACACAACTCGATCCCGTTTCCGTCGGGCAGTCTGACGTCGAGCACGGCGACGTCGGGGCGAAGGGCAGGAATCTGGGCCATCGCGTGCGCGACGGTGCCTGCCTCGCCGATGACGTCCAGTTCGGGATCGGCGGACAGCAGGTCGATCAATCCTCGGCGGACCACTTCGTGGTCGTCGACGAGGAAGACTCTCACCATGCGCAGCTCCTTCGAGGACTGTTCGACAGACCTTCGCTTCTCCGGCCGGCTCCTGGGGAAACCATAGGCGATTCCGGGGCTTCCGACGTCATAACGCATTGTGCGGCTCGCAGACGAGGACCGAGCAGCCGGTGTCGTGGAGCGCGACCTCGACTGCGGCGCCCACGACGTCGCCGAGACCGCGGGCCCGTTCGCGACCGACGACGACCAACTGAATGTTCTTGGCGTGGTGGGCGAGATAGTTCAACGTGCTGCAGTGCGCCACGACCGACTTGATGTCGATGTCGGGGTTCCGCCGTACCCACCAGGCCAGTCGACGGTCGAGTTGCGCCTTGGCGCGCCGATTTCCATCGGTGACGGCGTTCGCATCGTGGATGTCGGTGTAGCGGGACTGCCACGTCGTCAGCACCCGCAGTGGTACACCCCGCAGTCGTGCCTGCGCGATGCCGAGCTGTAAAACATCTGTGCTGGTGATCATTTCGTCGACTTCGACGAGGACGGGACGCGGAGGCACGATACCCGCCTCGGTGCCCCGGACGATGGCCACGGGACAGTGCGCCGACGACGCCAATGTCGCCGCCGTCGATCCGAGTCGACCCATCGACGTGTGCTTGAGGCCGATGGCACCCACGCACAGCATCGCCGCCGACCTCGACGCCTGCAACAATGCGACGGAGGGCTTGGCCTGGAGAATCTCGACCTCGACCTTCACCGGTTCGTTGGTGGCCTCGACCGCGGCGAACGCGTAGCGAACCGCGAGTTCGGCCGTGGCCAGCCTCTGAGCGGCGATTTCGGGATGCCCGTCACTGTGAGCGTCGGGCTCGATTGCGCACAGCAACCGAAGCGGCACGTCGCGGTCCACCGCTTCGTCGACGGCCCACAGGGCAGCGGTGACCCCCGCACGAGATCCGTCGATGCCGACGACCACTGACGACGACGGTCGGTGCGTGTCTTGCATCGTGTGCTCCCATCGCTCGCAATCTTGTCGTCCTGAACGCTAGGCGCGGCCCTTGTCGGCTATCAGGGGCTTTAGTCCCCGATCCGGCGTCGATGGTCCTGACCTAGCGGTTGCCGTGGCCCTCGCGCAGCCGGAACTGGAGAACGTCGGAGAGGAGACGGCGCGGTGTCGGCGGGGGCACCTCGTCGAGCGCCGGTGCGAGGCCGATGCGGACCAGCGCCTGCGGATGGGCCCTGCCGACCAGGCCGGCGACGATGTCGCGACTCGCCTCGACCTCGGTCAGGTGGGTCAACGTGCAGGTCGCCATTCCCGCGAGGGTGGCCTCCAGCAGTACCGCCGAGAGCGCTTCGCCGCAGCGCAGGATGTCGTCGCGCCGATCGTCGATCGCCGACAACACGACGATCGACGAGCGGTCCTCGGGGACTTCGAGTCGGCGTTCCGGGTGCCGGGTCACCGGGAACGACCGACCCACGTCGACGCGATCGCTCTCAGCTGCCGAGACGAGGGCGCTCTGCGGAATTCCGTCGGTCACGTCGAACGGCGATGTCCACCAGGTCAATTCCTGATGATAGGAGGAGTCGTACAGACGAAGCGCCTCGGTCAGCTGAGAGGCCTCGGCCAACTGCGGCCGGGCACCGTCGCCAAGCACGTCCATCACGGCGCCGTCGTCGTCGATGGCGCGCCGCAGCAAATCCTCCAGCGCAGGCCAGTCAGGCACGGGCCCGAATGGCAACCGATCGGTACGCCGCGCCAGGATCGCATCGGCACGGCGGCGGTGACCCTCGGTGACGAACGTCATCTCGGAGAAGTCGATGGACGCCAGGTGAGTGTGCTTGTTCGGATTTGGGAAGTAGTCGACATTCGCCGTCCACCCGGCAGCGGCCATGGCGACCCGCACATGGTCGAGGACGGCGCCACAGCTGATCAAAGCCTCCCGGCCCGATCGGTCGGTGGTGACGAGGCGATCGCGTTCCAGATAGAGATCGAGGTTGCTGCCGTTCACGACGAACTGCCACGGCTGGCTGTTGTGGACGGACGGGGCCCGGCACGCCAGCTGGACTGCACTTTCGATGACCTCGTACGCGACCGCTGTCTGCGGCATGACCTGCCTCCTGGAGAATCCGTTCGCCACCGAGCGTGCCTCCGTCGGTCAGTGCCGCACCAGGGTATTTATGCCCTTCACATCGGTGACCTTTCTCGCCCATCCGGGGGCCGACGGCCGCTGTCGTGACGCCTACAGCCAGCAGATCATCGTGGATATGAGTGCAACCATCGCGTCCGTTCCGGCTACCTTCGAGACGACGACGGCGAACCCTCAGTTTCGGGAAACTCACACGGGACTCGTCGCCTTGGTCGGAGACCTCGCGTACAAGATCAAGAAGCCCGTCGTCACCGACTTCCTCGACTTCCGGACGGTCGAGAGTCGCGAGCACGTCTGCGCGAGGGAAGTTGCGCTCAATAGTCGCCTGGCCCCCGACAGCTATCTGGGTGTGGCCCACCTGAGTGGCCCGGGCTGCGGGCCCCCTGAGCCGATCATCGTGATGCGTCGTTATCCCGATTCGGTGCGGCTGTCGTCGATGGTCGCTCGCGGTGAGGCGGTCGAGCACCATGTGACCGCGATCGCGGATGAGATGGCGCGATTTCACGCCCGCGCCGAACGGTCCCGGCGCATCGACGTGTCCGCGACGGTGGGGGCGCTCGGCGCGCGATGGCAGGAGAACCTCATCGAACTGCGGCGCTATGTCGGCACCGTGCTGTCGGCGGAACCACTGGCCGAGATCGAGCGACTCGCCGTGCAGTTCATTTCGGGCCGCGCGGAGCTGTTCGCCGCGCGGATCGCCGAGCGTCGCATCGTCGACGGGCACGGTGATCTGCTCGCCGACGACGTCTTCCTCCCGGATGGCCGCCCGGTGTTGTTGGATTGCCTGGAGTTCGACGACGGCCTGCGCTACGTCGACTGCATCGACGACGTCGCCTTCCTGGCCATGGATCTGGAGTTCCTCGGCCGACGGGATCTGGCGGACTTCTTCCTTGCCGAGTATCGCCGACTGTCCGGCGACCTCGCGCGAAATACGTTGGTGCAGTTCTACGTCGCCTATCGCGCGGTGGTTCGCGCCAAGGTCGACTGCATCAGATCGGACCAGGGCCAGTCGGCGGCGCAGGCTGATGCTCGAGCGCACCTCGACATCGCCGTGACGCACCTCCGTGCGGGTACCGTGCGGCTCATCCTGGTCGGTGGGGGACCGGGGACCGGGAAGACGACTCTGGCTCAAGCGCTGGCTGAATCCATGGACGCTCAGGTCATCTCCACCGACGACGTGCGCCGCGAGCTCAGCGACTCGGGTCAGATCGCCGGCGTGATCGGCATTCCGAGCGAGGGTCTCTACTCCCGCGAGAACGTGGCCCCCGTCTACGACGCGGTCTTGAGTCGCGCGTCGGTGGCCCTGGCCTGTGGTCAGTCAGTGATCCTCGACGGCACGTGGCGTGATCCCGAGCAGCGCGGACGAGCGCGCGACCTGGCACGTCAACGGGCATGTCCCGTCGTCGAACTGGCATGTACCGTACCGCTTCGAGAAGCCCAGCGCCGCATCGCGGCTCGCGTTGGCACCACGTCGGATGCGACCGCTCGGATAGCCGAGGTCGTGGCGGCAGACAGTGATGATTGGACTGGGTTTCACCACATAGACACGCACGGCGATCTCAGCGTGTCCGTCGCCGAAGCGCAGCAGATCTGCTGTCTGGCCATCTGACGAGGAAAGCGAAGCAGCATGTCGAACAACGCCTTACCCGTCGTCGTGGGTGTGGACGGAAGTCAGTCCGCGTTGCGGGCGGCGCGATGGGCGGGCGCGGTTGCGAACGCATCGGCCAGCCCACTCCACGTCGTTCACGCCGAACCCTACTTCGGACGCAACTGGTCCGACGCCGGAGCAGCCATCCGCGCCGCCGAGATCTCCGAGCAGCGGGACTCCGCGACCGCGATCCTCGCGGCCGCACAGGAAGCGGTCCGGTCCGACTTCGGCGGCCTGACGATTCACACCGAGGACGTCGCCGAACCCGTCAAGATAGCCCTCATCCGCCTCAGCCGGCGAGCCCGGTTGGTAGTGCTCGGTTGCGACGAGGTGACACCGTCCGGTGCTCTGCTCCTAGGCTCGACGACGCTGGACGTCGCCAGTCGGGCCCTGTGTCCCGTCGTCGCATGGCGTGGCGACGCGACAGCTCCGACACCGCAGCCGCTGGTCGTGGGGGTCGACGGATCACCAAGCAGTGGTGCGGCTTTGGCGACGGCATTCACTTTGGCGAATCTCTTCCGCGCGCCGCTGCGCGTCGTGCACTGCTGGTCCACGCTGGTCGCGCTCGACGAAGCGATCGCTCCATTCCTCACCGAGGGAAGTGAGCTGGAGGCCGCGGAGCGGCGGGCGGTGTCCGACGCCGTCGCCGTGTGGTGTCGGCGCTACCCGGACGTCGAGGTCGCCACCTTCGTCGAGCCGAACAAGGCGAGCCGCGCACTGCTCGAGCATGCGACCGACGCCCAACTGGTGGTGGTCGGTACCCGTGGTCGTAATGCACTCATGGGCAGCCTGTTTGGATCCACGAGCCTGAACGTGTTGCACCACAGCCGTATTCCGGTCGTGCTCTGCCGCGATGGCGACGAACATTCGTGACGACTGTGCGCCTCAGCGGCGCCGCGAACGCGGACGGACGAGCGAGACGTCGATGAGCCGTTGTACGCCCACGTCGATTCCGGCAGCCAACTCCTCGACGCCCACGTCGGCGTCGAAGTCGCCGATCAGGCCGAACACCAACTCGTCGGCGTAGGTCATGATGGCGATTCCCGTTCGCAACTGAAGGGCAATGGGGGGTACCGGCATCAGCGAGACCACCTCGCGGTCCATCACCCGCAGCCGCTGGCGAGGACCCGGTACGTTCGTCGCCACGGTGACCACACCCCGCTGCGGGAGTTTCGTCAGTAGCCGAATCGTCCACGCCGTGAGGGCGAACGGGAGGTAGCTCGAGCCCGCCACTACCGCCCCGCCGGCCTGGCGCTGCCCACTCGACTTCGCCGTCATCAACCGGGTGTGCACCGTCAACAGTCGCTGCACGGGGTCAGCCTCCTCGACCGGCAGCAACGGCAGCATCACCGACACCCGGTTGTCCGGCTCGTGCAGGCTGTCGGCGGTCCGCAGCGAGACCGGGATGAGGGTGCGCAGGGAGTTTCGCTTGGGGTCGCGCCCCCGCCGCAGCAGCGCCATTCGGAAGCTGTCGCTGATCGCCGCCAACGCGACGTCGTTGATGGTCACCTCGTACCGCTTCCGAACCGCGTCGAGGTCGGCCAGAGACACCCGGGCGGCGCTGTAGCGGCGAAGGTCGCTCACCGGCCCCGTGAGCGAAGGGGCTGCGGGGGACACGATTCCCGCGGCGATCTCGGCGGCGCCCGCGGTCACGCGGTAGGCGGTGCGCGCGACACTCTGGGAGAGATGCCAGGAGTCGGCGATCAGGTGCAGCGGATTGAGGCTGGGGACGACGAACCCGGTTCGCCGCTCGGGCACCTGCTTACTGCCACGGATGTCGGTGGCGAACGTCTCGGTGTTCTCGCCGTCGCACATCTGCGTGAGGATGCTGCCTGCGGAAATGCCGTCGGCGATGCAGTGGTGGATCTTGGTCAACATCGCCCACTTGCCGTCGGCGACCCCCTCGATCATCCAGCACTCCCATAGGGGCCGGGCTCGATCCAGGCGCCGTTCCATCAGGTCGGCGACGACGCCGAACAACGCTCGCTCGTCGCCCGGGCTCGCCACTGCGGTGTGACGGACGTGGTGCTCGACGTTGAAGGCGGTGTCGAGAATCCATTCCGGAGCGCTCCAGTCCCACTGATGTGACTTCACCACCTGCATGCACCGAGGAATGCGCCGGACACGTTCCGCGATCAGCGTCATCAGTTCGGCGAATGGCGGTGGCGGGCCGTCCAGGATCGCCAGGGCACCGATCGCCAGGCTCACGTGATCGTCGGAGTCCTCGGCCTCCAGGAAGCCGGCGTCCAGTACCGACAAGCGCTCGGTGTGCATCCCTTTACTCCCTTCGCGGAAGCCTCACTGTCACCGTTTTCGCGAGGAATGCACAGGGCCATAGGTCCTTTCGCCATGCCCGGGGACACTGCCGAACGCAGCCAGGGCCGAGCGGCTCCGAGGCCCTAGGGCCTTCCAGGAAGGGCCATTCGGCCCATGCCGAACGCTTGCAGCACTGGATACGCTGCCGCACATGACCTATGTGATCGGAAGCGACTGCGTCGACGTCATGGACAAGTCGTGTGTGCAGGAGTGCCCCGTCGACTGCATCTACGAGGGCGACCGAGTGCTCTACATCAATCCCGACGAGTGCGTGGACTGCGGAGCCTGCCGAATCGCCTGCCGCGTCGACGCCATCTTCTACGAGACCGATCTGCCCGAGGACCAGTTCCAGCACATGGCTGACAATGCGGCCTTCTTCACCGACGTGCTCCCGGGCAAGGAACTACCGCTGGGGATGCCCGGGGGAGCCGATGACCTCGGGCGAGTGGGCGTCGACACACCGCTGATCGCGGCCATGCCACCACGGTCGGGTCGCCACGACGGCGACTGAGGCGGCCTAGCGGCTGAACGTCATCGACAGGACCACGCCTGCGCCGACGAGGAGCGCCAGGCCGATGAGCGGCACCGCGATTCCCCACCGCTTCTTCGCGGTGAAGAACGACAGACCTAGCGTCGCCAGAGCGACAATCGGTGCGCCGTAACACAACACGCCGAACCAGAACTCGCCAGGACCCGTGCGTCGACACAGTTCGTCGGTGCACCCCGTGGTACCCATGACCTGTCCCACCGCGAAGAGCATGACGAGTGCCGCGCCGGGAATCGTCAGCGCCGCCAATGCCCAGTTGAGGCCCGGCCGAGTACCTCCAGCGCGGAGCTCGTCGTTCGACATGACGTCCGTGTCTTGCTTCATGACTGGCCTCTCGTGGAGCTCACCAGTGAATTCGATCATCGCGTCGGCACCGGATGTTAGGGCCGGAAGGCCTCGTTCACCGCGCACCCGTCATCCGCGACGGGCGACGATCACCGGCGTACGAGCTGCGTGTACGACGGCGGTGCTGACGGAGCCGAGCACCATCCCGGCGAATCCGCCGCGGCCGTGGCTGCCGACTACGACGAGCTGGGCGGATTCGGCCGCCTCGAGCAAGTGGCGTGCGGGTTGATTCAGCACCACCCGGCGGTTGACCACGACATCGGGGTAGCGGTCGCTCCAACCGGAGAGTCGCTCAGACAGCACCTCGGCGGCCTGGGCCTCGAAGTCGGGCCACGTCGAGCGCGAAATGTAGGACGGCTCGGTGTCGAGCCAGGCATGGATGGCCACCAATTCAACTCCGCGAGAGCACGCTTCGCCGAAGGCGATCGCGATGGCCAGTTCCGAGGCTGGTGAGCCGTCGACGCCGAGTACGACCGGACCGCGGCGGCCCGTAGGTCCCCCGTCGGCCGGATCGTGGATTACCGCGACCGGGCAGTGCGCGTGGTGTACCAGTCCGGTGCTGATCGATCCGAACAGACCTCGGCGCCAGGCTCCGTACCCTCGACAACCCACCACGATCATCTGCGCGTCCTTGCTGACGTCGATCAGAGTCGGGACGGGATTGGCGATGACCAACTCGCTGTGAACGTCGATGTTCCCGCCCGGGGGAATCGCGGCCTTCACTACTCGCCGTGCAGACTCGAGGACGCGCTGCGCCTCTTCCTCCTGAAGTCGACCGAAGTCCGCGGGAAGTGGGGCCATCGAGTATCCCACTCCCAAGCCGGGCACCGGATTCACGACGTGCAGCAGTGTCAGGTCGACCTTTCGCATCGCCGCCTCACCGGCGGCCCAACGGATCGCTGCGTCCGAGGCGGTCGATCCGTCGACACCGACGATGATCCGCTCAGATTTATTGTCGGACATGGGAATCCTTCCACCAAGGGGCCGATGACGTTGCGCAGCGACCACACGGTCACCACACGAGTCGGTGATGGACATCGACGCTAGAGCCGGGATGTCCACGCGGTTAGAGTCGTTCGGCCCCTGCGATTGCGGCGAACGTCATCTCGGCCGGACCGCCACACCTCGCGATGGGTCAGGAATTCAGATGGCGTCGGCGAACGCCATCGGACGAGCGCGCACAATCGCCCGATGGCGCCGAGGCGATTTCGGCGCCGTCACGCGAGCGCGAGGAACAACTTCTCCAACTCGGCTTCGGTCATCGGCTTCGCGCCGTCGGCGCCCTCACCGGTGAGGCATTCGCGCAATCCCGTGGCGACGATCTTGAACCCCGCGCGGTCCAACGCCTTCGAGACTGCGGCCAGCTGGGTCACGACGTCCTTGCAGTCCCGACCCTGTTCGATCATCGAGATCACTCCGGCGAGCTGACCCTGCGCCCGCCGGAGCCGGTTCAGCACAGCGGCAATACTGTCCTCGTCGCCAACCATTGGTCCGTCCTTCGTCGCTCGTTGCACTGGCACCCGAATGGTACCTACGGGGGTATCTACGTCGCGGAGGTCCGGAATCATCCCGCCGCAGCACGTCGGCGGTGAGCCATCTGGCGGATCGGGCAGTGCTCGTACCGTGTGCAGGCGATCGACAGGGCGGCTGCCAGGAGGGTCGCCGCCGCGGTGGTCGCGCCGAGGATGGGGTGGACCTCTTCCGCGAGCATCAGCGATGCCATGAGCAGGACGAACCAACCGAAGAGCTGGCGCAGTGCGGCCGGGTCGATCCTGGTGATGAGGCGGCCGCCGATCAGAGCGCCGACCACCGCGGCGACGGTCACGTAGCCGGCCAGGTGCCAGTCGATGTGCTCGCCTGCGAGGTGTCCCGCGAATCCTGCGAACGACTGCACGGAGATGATGACGAGTGAGGTGCCGACCGCGACCGGCATCGGTAGCCCGGTCAACAGGACGAGGGCAGGCACCAGCAGGAAGCCGCCGCCCGCACCGACCAGTCCACTGATGATTCCGACACCGACGCCCAGAAGGGAGATCCTGAGAATGGGCAGCGGGGGGCGGTCGTCACCTGGCTGAACGTCTTTGCGACCCAACAGCATCGCGATACCTGCACCGATCATGATGATCGCGAAGGCGACCAGCAGCACCGTGCCGGGCACGTAGCGGGCCAGGCGTCCACCGGTGTAGGCGCCCGCCATGGCTGCTGCGCCGAAGAGGGCGGCGATGCGCCACTGGATGCGACCGGCCCTGGCGTGTGTGATCGCACTGACGACGCTGGTCGCTGCGACGACGAGCAGTGAGGTCGCGATGGCCGCCCGGGCGTCCAGGCCGGCGACGTAGGCGAGCAGGGGCACCGTGAGAATGGACCCACCGCCACCCAGTAGCCCCAGGGCGACGCCGACGACGATGGCCAGCGAAATGGTCAACGCGATCATGACCGTTGACCGTTCGGGGGGGTCACCAGCTGGGAGACGACGGTCTGGGCGTCGCAGGTGGCGCCACGGTTGTAGGGCAGCCGCGACAGCGCCATGCCCATCGCGCAGGTGTTGGTCAGCGACGCGAAGGACAGTCCGATGGTGGCAGCGGAAGCAGTCATGTGTGTCCGGTCCTTTCGGCAGTGGCGGACGGTGACGAAGGCCTCTAGGCGTCATATACCACCGGGGGTATCATCAGTTGAATGGTACGCATACCCATAGGGGTATTGTCAACGAAGAAATAAAATACCCCCAGGGGTACTTGACATACCCATTCGGGTGTATGCCACGGTGGCATCACCGCAGATCGAAGAGAGAGAAGTGACGATGATCTTCACCCAGTACTACTTGGACTGCCTGTCGCACGCGTCGTACATGATCGGAGACGAAACCTCTGGTCGCGCAGTCGTCGTCGACCCGCACCGTGACGTCGCCGAGTACGTGTCCGACGCCAACCGGTTGGGCGTGCGCATCGAGTTGGTCATCGAGACCCACTTCCATGCCGACTTCTTGTCCGGTCACCTCGAGCTGGCGAAGGCGACCGGTGCGAAGATCGTCTACTCCTCGGTCGCCGAGACCGAGTTCGAGTCGATGGGAGTCGCCGACGGCGAACGGTATTCGCTCGGCGAGGTCACCTTGGAGTTCCGCCACACCCCCGGGCACACTCCGGAGTCGATGAGCATCGTGGTCTACGAGCATGCCGACGACGAGGTGCCCTACGGGGTGTTGACCGGCGACACCCTGTTCATCGGCGACGTGGGCCGTCCCGACCTGCTCGCCTCGATCGGCTTCACCCGAGAAGAGCTCGCCGACAAGCTGTACGACTCGTTGCACGACGAGCTGATGACGCTGCCGGACGCCACCCGGGTGTACCCGGCGCACGGTGCGGGTTCGGCGTGCGGCAAGAACCTCTCGACCGATCTCTGGTCGACCATAGGGGATCAGAAGGCGACGAACTATGCGCTGCGCGCACCGGACAAGGCCACCTTCATGAACCTCGTCACCGAGGGGCAGCCGCCGGCGCCGGGTTACTTCGTCTACGACGCGATCCTCAATCGCAAGGACCGCGAACTGCTCGACGAAGCGCACGTCCCGACGGCGATGAGCTTCGAGCAGGTCCGGAAGGCGATCGACGGCGGTGCCGTCCTCGTCGACGGGCGCAGTCCCGAGGAGTTCGCCCTGGGCCACCTGCGCCACGCCATCAACATCGGCCTGGCCGGCCGCTATGCGGAGTTCGCCGGTTCGGTGTTGCCGTCCGATGTCGACGTGGTGCTCTTCACCGAGCCGGGCCAGGAACTGGAGGGCAAGAATCGGCTGGCTCGCATCGGGTTCGATCGGGTGATCGGCTATCTGGCCAATCCGTATGAGGTGATGCTCGCCCGCCAGGGCGACGTGCAGGTGGCCTCGCGGTTGACGGCCAAGGCGTTCGACGAACGGGCCTCTGAGCTGGCTGATTTGCAGATCGTCGACGTCCGCAACCCGGGTGAGGTCGAGGCCGGATCCATCCCGCGCGCAATTCCGATTCCGGTGGGCCAGTTGCCCGCCCGTCTTGGTGAGCTCGATCCGACGCGGCCGACGGTCGTGTACTGCGCGGGCGGCTACCGGTCGTCGGTCGCGGCGAGCCTCCTGCGGCAGAACGGCTTCGACGACGTCAGCGACATCCTGGGCGGTTACGGCGCTTGGGCTGACGCGGTTCAGAACGCCTGAAGGACGGGTGTTCGCACCAATCGTCCACCCGTCAGCAGCGGGCGAGACGATGATGGTGCTACCGGCGTGTCGATGAACGGCCGGTGGACCGAGGAGACGCGTGGCGAACTGGGTAGTCGCAGTGGTTGGTTCATTGCTCGTGGCCGTAGTGGTCCGCGACGTGTTCCACACGCTGTTCCACCCGGTCGGTCACGGCAGTATCGCGCCCCAAATGATGAGGCTTGTGTGGTGGTTGCTGCGGGCGTTCCGCTCGGATCGCCGGATCGCCTCGCTGACGGGACCACTCGGGATCGCGCTGGTCGTGCTGACCTGGGGCGCCATGGCCGTTCTCGGCTGGGCGATGCTGTACTACAGCCAGATGCCGAACGGCTTCGTCTACGGATCCGAGTTGAATCCCGCCGACCGCCACGACGTGCTCGACGCGCTATATCTGTCACTGGTGACCATCGGGACGCTCGGTTTCGGTGACATCGTTCCCACGTCGCCGTTCGTTCGCATGATCGTCCCGCTCGAGGCGTTGTTCGGCTTCATGCTCTTGACGGCGGCCGTATCCTGGGTTCTCCAGATCTACCCAGCGCTACATCGACGACGCGTTCTGGCACTTCAGCTTTCGACGCTGCGCGAGGCGCGGCAGGCGAATCCAGACCTGGGCATCGAGAGCGTTCCCATCGACGTCCTCACCGGACTTGCCGGTGCCATCGTCGAAGCCCGCAACGACTTCACGCAATACGGAGCGACCTACTACTTTCGTGACCTCGAAACGGATGCCTCCCTGGCATCGTCACTGGACTACGCGACGCACATCGCCACCGAAGCGACCGCAAGCGCCGAGCCCCAGACGCAGCTTGCCGGCGCGCTCATCGGCGCTGCCATCCGAAGTCTGGCGGATCTGCTCAACCGGGAGTTCCTGAAGTTCGACGGTGACACCGACGCGGTCATCCGGGCCTACGCTGCGGACCATCGACACGTCGACTGAGGCACCGGGCCTGGACGACCGCCGAACGCGGTCATACGACGAGCACTGCCGCACCCGAGATCCGGCCCGCGCTCAAGTCACTCAGCGCCGCGTCGGCCTGATCCAGCGCGTACCGGTGGGCAGTAACCGCGATGTGGTGCTCACCGGCGAATGCCAGGAACGCACGCGCATCGGCGCGGGTGTTCGACGTCACCGAGCGAACCTGGCGCTCCTGGAAGAGATGGCGTTGGTAGTTCAGCACCGGAATGTCGGTGAGGTGGATCCCGGCTATCGCCAGGGTGCCGCCGCGGTCTAAGGCCTCCATCGCCGGAAGGACCAGCTCGCCAACCGGTGCGAAGAGTATCGCTGCGTCCAACGGCACCGGCGGACGATCGGCGGCGCCCTGTGCCGACGCGGCGCCGAGTGCCAATGCCAGCTCCTGGGCTTCCCGGCCACGGGTCATGACGTGCACCTCCGCGCCCTGCGCACTCGCCACCTGGGCGGTGATGTGGGCGCTCCCTCCGAAGCCATAGATGCCGAGCCTGCCGTTCGGTGGAAGGTCGGCGCGCAGCAACGATCGATATCCGATGATGCCCGCGCACAACAGCGGAGCGAGCTCGGTATCGGAGTAGCCCGAAGGTAGGCGGTGCACGAACTCAGCGGGTGCGGTGGTGAATTCCGCGTATCCACCGTCGGCATCCCACCCGGTGTAGCGCGACTCCGGACACAGGTTCTCGTGGCCACGAACGCAGAAGCGACAGTGTCCGCACGTATTCCGCAACCAGGCGACCCCGACCCGATCGCCGACGGCGAGATCACCGGTGACGCCGGCTCCCGTGGCCACCACCTCGCCGACTACTTCGTGTCCCGGTGTCACGTGCGAAAGATGCACCGGGAGATCACCTTCGGTGACATGCAGGTCGGTGCGACATACACCACAGGCCAGCACGGCGACCAAGATCTCGCCATCACCCGGTGCCGGCACGCGGTCAGTGACGAACTCGAGTGGGCGAGAGCTCATCGGTCCCGGGGTCCGTACCCGCCAGGCGCGCATCCGTCGATCGGTCACCGGCCCATCGTCGTCCACTCTCACGCGTTATGCGAGTGCGTGCGGAACGCCTCGTACATCGTGTCGTCGGCCATCAGGCCCTGCGTGTACAGCTCGAGTGCGGGCAGGATCATGTCCCTGGCATAGTCGCGGAGCACCGCGGCCATGTCCCCGGGGGTGTCATGCATGCGGAGGTACAGCAGAAAGGCCCCGCCTCCGTTCATCGCAAGAAAGCGGGCCCTGGCCTTCGGATCACGGCTCGGCTTGACGCTTCCCTTGTCGACCGCGTCCTCGAGATAGATCTCGGTGGTGTCGATCATCTCGCACATCAGGGTGTGACCGAGCTCGTCGCCTGCCTGTAGGGACTGCATCAGGTAGGACATCGTCGGGGCGAATGACTCGATCCGACCGAGTTGGGTGAACCAGGTGCCGGGGTCACGGGTATTCAGCGCCGTGGACTTGGCGGCACGAATGGACGACAGCACGTCCTCGTCACACGCGTGGCGCAGCCCATTGATGGAGCCGAACAGATCGCTCAGGGTGGAGGTGTCCACGTCGAGCGCGATCGAGAGCTCCAACGTCGACTGGTCGAAGCCGAATCTCCCGAAGTGCTGGATCGCCTCCGCACGAAGGCGATCTACGAGGGTGGGTTCGTCGTGGACTGTGGTCATGGTGTCCTCCGGGAGACAGTCGAGGCCGATGCGTCGATTTCACCCCGAACCGGGTCGATTGCAGTAGGGGCCTTCGGCCCGGTTGACGTGCCAAAGGACAGGTCGCACCGCTCGCCCGCCGCCAAAGGCCACCTTCTCGAAGGACCAAGGTCACCTCTGGTACCGAGGTGCCAACGGCGACGGACACGAGTCGTAACTTGGGACGAATGGCTGAATTCCTCCGCAACAGCGACGCATTCACGTGGGCGATGGAAAGCGATCCTCGATTGCGCTCCACCGTCGTCACCGTCGTGGTGCTCGACCGAACTCCGGACTGGGACGAGGTGCGCACTCGGTTCGACGTCATCTCGCGCGAGGTGCCGATGGTGCGTCAGCGGGTCGTGAGCTCTCCGCCGCCCGCACCGCCGCGGTGGGAGCCGGCCCCCGACTTCGACCTCGACTTCCACATGCGCAGGGTGACCGCTCCGGCCCCCGGCTCGTTCGACGGAGTGCTGGAGATGGCGCGGGTCGCCGCGATGGAGGATTTCGACAGGGCACGACCACTGTGGGAGGCCACGCTGATCGACGGACTCGAAGACGGTTCGGCGGCAATGGTCCTCAAGTTCCACCATGCGCTGACCGACGGTGTGGGAGGGGTCCAGATCGGCATGCTGCTGTTCGATCTGACCGCTACTACCGAGATGGCCGAACCGGCGGAAGACTTGCCCGACGTGCATGCGGCACCGTGGCTCACCGCTTACCGGGACACCGCCTGGTACGACGCGCGCACGGTGGGGAACGCGGTGACGGGCACGGTGAGGGCCGCTCCGAGGCTGCTCGCCAACGGCCTCCTTCGGCCACTGCGAACCGCGTCCGCGGTCGTCGAGACCGCCGCGTCGGTGTATCGGACCGTGCGGCCGGTGAACCACACGGGTTCGCCATTGATGACGGGGCGCAGCCTGACCCGGCGGCTCGACGTGATGGAGGTCCCTCTCCAGAGGCTCCGGGAGGCCGCTCACTGCGGTGGAGGCGCGCTGAATGACGCGTTCGTCGCAGGCGTCGCCGGTGGGCTGCGCCGCTACCACGAACGGCACGGTGTCACGGTCGGCGATCTACATCTGTCGATGCCGATGAACCTGCGCGAAGCAGGGGACGACATGGGCGGCAATCGAATCACCCTGATGCGATTCGACGTACCGGTCGGCGTCGACGATCCAGTTCAACGGATTCGGCTGATCCACGAGCGGACCAGCCGGGTACGCCAAGAGAAGTCGGTTCCCTATACGCAGTGGATCGCCGGCGCGCTGAACATGGTGCCGCGCTGGTACATCGGGTCGATCCTCCGCCACGTCGACTTCGTGTGCAGTGACGTGCCCGGGATTCCCGTGCCGGTGTTCCTCGGTGGAGCAGGGGTGCTGGCGCAGTTCGGCTTCGGCCCGACTGTGGGCGCCGCGGTCAACGTCACCCTGCTCACCTACGTGGACGTCTGCGAGCTGGGCATCGACGTGGATACCGGCGCGATTCCCGATTACCAGGTGTTCTCCGATTGCCTCGCAGCAGGTTTCGACGAAGTGTTGGCGCTCGCGCCGACGCCCGCGTGAGCCCTCACCACGGTCCGATGTCGCCGCCGTTGGCTTGCCGTAGTGCTCTGACGTAGCTCCCGCGCTCACGCTCGTCCTCATCGACCCCGAGGGGTACGGCGAGGAGACCGCGAACCTGATCCACCGTGGTGTAACCCTTGCGATCCATCCATCGGCACAATCCGTCGAGCATCACCGCGGCGTAGTCCGGACCGTGCCGCAGCAGGGCGGAGGCCGTCATCACCACGTCCGCGCCGACGAGCAGGTACTTGATCAGCTCCTTCGAACCCTCGACGCCGGTCGTCCCGGCGAGTGAAGCCCCAATTCGTCCGTGCAACAGGCTGATCCACGTCATCGGCAACCGCGCCTCGCTCGCCCGCGACAATGCCACGCCGGGGGCCACGGCCAGCGTCTCGGGGTCGATGTCGGGTTGCATGAATCGGTTGAACAGCACCAGACCGTCTGCGCCTGCGAGGTCGAGTTGACGTGCCATCTCGGCCGTCGCGCTGAAGTACGGACTGAGCTTCACCGCCACCGGTACGGTCACCGCCTCCTTGACAGTCGACAGGATGTCGAGGTGATTGCTTTCGACGTCGCGGCCGGCGACGTGGGAATCACCCGGCAGATAATAGATGTTCAGTTCGATGGCGGCCGCGCCGCAATCCTGCATGGACTTGGCGTAGTGCGCCCAACTGCCCGGCGTCCTGCAGTTGATGCTGCCGATCACCGGAATCGACACCGCCGCAACGGAACGCTCGAGCAGGCTCAAATACTGCCGTGGGCCATGGTCCACTTCGGCGGGGCGTGGAAAGTAGGACAGGGACTCGCCGAAGCTATCCGAGCCGGCCGTGGTCAGTCGTGCATCCCGTTGAGCCTCGGCCCGCAGCTGTTCCTCGAACAGTGAGTAGAGCACGACGGCCCCGACACCGACGTCGGCGAGTCGTCGGACGCCATCGACGTTCTTGGACAGCGGTGAGGCCGAGGCCACCAGGGGGTTGCTCAACTCCAGTCCCAGGTAGCGGGTCTTCAGCTCCATCAGCGATCCCTTCGAGCGTCGGGGTGGAAGTGTTCAGGACCGCGAGAAGCCATCTCCTCGTACACATTCCAGCGTTGTTCGATCGCCAGTTCCGCCAGCTGGAGCAGACGCTCGGCTTCCACCGGGTCGGAGTTGGCCAGCGCACGGTAGCGAAGCTCCCGATAGGCATAGTCGGACAGAGGTATCCGTGGTCGATGTGAGTCGAGCAGGAAGGGATTTCTTCCCGCCGTGCGTAGCACCGGGTCGTAGCGCAGCAGCGGCCAGTGTCCGCTGGCGACGGCGCGGTACTGCTGATCCATGCCGAACCGCATGTCGATGCCGTGGGCGATGCACTGGCTGTACGCGATCACCAGCGATGGCCCGTCGTAGGCCTCCGCCTCCCGGAAGGCCTGAAGGGTCTGCTGCGAGTCGGCGCCCATCGCGACCTTGGCGACGTACACGCTTCCGTACGCGATCGCCTGCAGGGCAAGGTCCTTCTTCGGCACCGTCTTGCCTGCGGCGGCGAACTTCGCGACCGCCGCGAGTGGCGTCGACTTCGACATCTGACCGCCGGTGTTCGAGTACACCTCGGTGTCGAGGACCAAGACGTTGACGTTGCGACCGGTGGCGAGCACGTGATCGAGTCCGCCTGCCCCGATGTCGTAGGCCCAGCCATCGCCGCCGACGATCCACACGCTGTGCCGGACGAGGTGGTCGACCACGCTCAGCAGATCCGCGGTCGCCGACGGATCGAGGTCTCGCAGTCGGCTCTTCAGCTCGCTCACACGTGCCCGCTGCGCCACCAGTTCCGACTCCCGTAGTTGCGGCGCGGCGATGATGTCGTCCACCAGGTCAGCGCCGATCTCGTGGCGCAGCTCGGCGACACGGCGCCGGGCCAGCGCGGCGTGGCCGTCGGTGGCCAAGCGCATTCCGAGCCCGAACTCGGCGTTGTCCTCGAACAGGGAGTTCGACCAGGCGGGACCCCGTCCATCTGCGTCGGTGGTCCATGGCGTGGTGGGAAGGCTGCCGCCGTAGATCGACGAGCAGCCGGTCGCGTTGGCGATCATCAGCCGATCTCCGAACAGCTGCGAGAGCAGCTTGAGGTACGGCGTCTCACCGCATCCGGCGCACGCGCCGGAGAATTCGAACAGTGGTTGCAGGAATTGAGTGCCGCGCACGGTGCCGAAGTCGACCTTCGAGCGGTCGTTGGTCGGCAAGGTCTCGAAGAAGTCGATGTTCTCGCGTTCGGAGGTCATCCGCGGCTCCGCGGGGCCGAGATTGATCGCCTTGGTGACGACCGGTCCGGGCAGGACGACGGGGCACGCCTCGACGCAGAGTCCGCACCCCGTGCAGTCCTCGAGGAAGACCTGCAGGGAGAAGAGCGTGTTCGGCAGGCCGACGGCGTTCAGCGGCGCTGAGTCGAAACCCGTTGGCGCACCAGCTAATTGGGACTCGTCGTAGAACTTGGAGCGGATCACGCTGTGCGGGCAGACGAAGGCACAGTTTCCGCACTGGATGCAGCTGTCTGGATCCCATACCGCGACGAGATCGGAGACGTTGCGCTTCTCGTAGGCGGTCGTGCCGCTCGGATAGGTGCCGTCGACGGGAAGTGCGCTGACCGGCAGCAGGTTTCCGCGACCGGCCATCATCTCCGCGGTCACGGTGCGGACGAAATCCGGAGCCGTGTCCGGCACCGGGGGTGAGGGGATGCGCGTCGAGGTGACCAGGGCGGGTATCTCGATCCGATGCAATCCGGCCACTGCGCCGTCCACTGCGGCCAGCTCCTTGGCGAGCACCTCGGCGCCGCGCTCGCCGTAGGTCTTCTGCACCGACTGTTTGATCCGGGCGATGGCACGATCCTGCGGCAGTACGTTCGATATTGCGAAGAAGCACGTCTGCAGCACCACGTTTATCCGCCCCGCGAGCCCGGCCTCGAGGGCTATCCGGTCGGCGTCGACGGTGTAGAGCGTGATCCGCTTCTCCAGGATCTGCTCCTGGACCCGTCGGTTCAGCGCATCCCACACTTTCGCTGGCGGGCGGCGACAGTTCAGCAGCAGCGTTGCGCCATGGGCGGCCCGGCCGAGCACGTCGATAGTGTCGAGGAATCGAAATTGATGGCACCCAACGAAGTTGGCTCCGGTGACCAGATACGGGGCGTAAATGGGATTCGGGCCGAAGCGCAGATGTGATTCCGTCTGCGATCCCGACTTCTTCGAGTCGTAGACGAAGTACGCCTGAGCATGCACCCCGTCCTCGGACCCGAGGATCTTGACCGTGTTCTTGTTCGCGCCGACCGTTCCGTCGGAGCCCAGCCCGAAGAAGACCGCGCGGACGGTGTCCGGTGACTCGATGTCGAATGACGGGTCGTAGTCGATGCTGCTTCCGGAGACGTCATCGTCGATGCCGATGGTGAAGCGACGCCGTGGCTGCTCGCGGGCGAGCTCGGCGAACACCCCGGACACCATGGCGGGGGTGAACTCCTTGGAGGACAGCCCATAGCGTCCGCCGCTGACCCGTGGCATGACCAGCCGGTCGCCGTCGGCGCACGCCTCGGCCAGCGCCGCGACGACGTCTAGGTACAACGGTTCACCGATCGAGCCGGGCTCCTTGGTGCGGTCCAGCACGCCGACCGTGCGTACCGTCGACGGCAACGCCGCCAGCAGCGCCTCGGTGGGAAACGGCCGATACAACCGGACGTGCACGACGCCGACCCGCTCACCGCGATCGACCAGCACGGCGACGGTCTCCCGGACGGTCTCGGCCCCGGAGCCCATCACCACCAGCACGCGCTCCGCCTCCGGATGCCCGGAGTACTCGACGATGCGCATCGGCCTGCCGGTGCGTTCGCCCAACCGGTCCATCAGCTGCGTCACCACGTCCGGCACCCGGGCGTAGAACGGATTGACGGTTTCGCGGGCCTGGAAGTAGACGTCCGGATTCTGCGCGGTGCCGCGGATGAACGGCTGCTCGGGGGAGAGCGCCCGTCCGCGGTGGGCCCGGATCAGCTCCTCGGGCACCAGCGCCCGCAGGTCGTCGTCCGACAGCACGTCGATGGTGTTGATCTCGTGGGAGGTGCGGAAGCCGTCGAAGAAGTGGACGAACGGGATCCGGGTGGCAAGCGTGGCCGCCTGGGCCACCAGCGCCAGATCGTGAGCCTCCTGCACGGACGCCGATCCGAGCAGGGCGAATCCGGTCTGCCGCACGGCCATCACGTCCGAGTGGTCACCGAAGATCGACAGACCCTGCGCGGCAATCGATCTGGCAGCGACGGTGATGACGGCCGAGGTCAGCTCCCCGGCGATCTTGTACATGTTCGGAATCATCAGCAGCAGGCCCTGTGACGAGGTGAAGGTGGTCGTCAACGCGCCGCTCTGCAGGGCTCCGTGCAAGGCTCCGGCTGCACCGCCCTCGCTCTGCATCTCCACCACGGTCGGAACGTTGCCCCACACGTTGGGCCGCTGCGCGCTGGACCATTCGTCGGCAAGTTCGGCCATCGGTGACGACGGGGTGATCGGGTAGATGCAGCAGACTTCGTTGAGTCGGTATGACACCGAGACCGTGGCCTCGTTGCCGTCCACCGTCGTGCGGGTCATGTCGGCTCCGGGAACATCTCGATGGCGTGCACCGGGCACTGGTCAGCGCAGACGCCGCAGCCGGTGCACTTGTCATAGTCGAATTCGTAGCGGTGTCCGACGCCGAGTTTGATCACGGCGTCTTCGGGACAGGCCCCGAGGCAGCCGTCGCACTCGAAACAGTTGCCGCAGGACAGGCACCGCCCCGCCTCGTAGGTCGCCGCCTCCTCGCCCAGGCCGCCGACGACCTCGTCGAAACCGGCGATTCGCGTCCGTGCGTCCAGTTCGGGCTGCGTGCGTCGAGCGGTGTCGCCGAAGTACCAGAGGTGCAACGCATCGAAGGACACGGGAGGGTGCTTGGCGGGGGACGAGGCCGTCGCGTGTCGCAGCCAGGAGTCGATGTGACGAGCCGCCTTCTTGCCGTGGCCGACGCCGACGGTGACGGTGCGCTCACTGGGAACCATGTCTCCGCCGGCGAAGACGCCGGGACAACCGGTCATCATCGATGCCGAGACACGCACGTCGCCGTCGGCGTCGAAGTCGACTCCCGGCAGCGTTCGCATGAAGGCGGAGTCCGTCTCCTGACCGAGCGCCATGATGAGGGTGTCGGCGGCCAGCGTCTCGTAATGCCCCGTCGGCTGCGGGTGACCGGAATCGTCCAGCTCCATGATCTCGACTCGTAGCTCGGGTCCGTCGAACGCACTGACCGTCCGTAGCCAATTGATCCGGACGCCTTCACGTTCGGCGTCTTCGGCTTCCTCCTCGTGGGCGGGCATCTGCTCTCGGGTGCGGCGGTAGACGATGACCGCGTCCTCGGCTCCGAGGCGGCGGGCCACCCGGGCGGCGTCCATCGCGGTGTTGCCGCCCCCGTAGACCGCGACGTGCCGCCCGATCGCCGGCTTCTCACCGGAGGCGACGTCGTGCAGGAACGACACGGCGTCGATCATCGGGCCCGCGTCCCGGGCCGGGATGTCGACACGTTTGGCCAGATGCGCTCCGATTGCGACGAATACCGCGTGGAAGCCACCCTCGTCACGCTCGGCAGCGAGGTCGCCGACCCGGTGACCGAACGTCAGTCGAACACCCATCGCCGCGACGCGGTCCACTTCCGCGTCGAGCACGTCCCGCGGTAGCCGGTAGGCCGGAATGCCATATCGCATCATTCCGCCGGGAGCCGCACCCGCGTCGCGGATCTCGACCTGGTGGCCCAGCCGCGCAAGATGGTATGCCGCCGACAATCCGCTCGGGCCTGCGCCGACGACCAGGATCCGCTTGCCGGTGGGGGCGGGCGTCGCTTCGAACGTCCAGCCCCTTTCGCGAGCAAGATCGCCGAGGAACCGCTCCACCGAGTGGATGGACACGGCACCATCGAGATGCGCTCGATTGCAGACGGTTTCGCATGGGTGATAGCACACCCGGCCGTGGATCGCGGCGAACGGATTGTCGGTGACGAGCTGACGCCACGCGGCTTCGTGACGACCTGCCGTCGCGTGTGCCAGCCAACCCTGGATGTTCTCCCCGGCTGGACAACCGGCATTGCATGGTGGCAACAGGTCGAGGTAGACCGGTCGATGCTCGCGAACCGGACCGGCGCCGGCGTGACCGCGAGACAGGTCGGGTAGCGGCGTGACGTCCTGAGAATCGGTCACGATCAGCCCGGGAATCGAACGGTGGTGCCGGGCATCAGCTGGACGACCTGGCCGTGGCATTCCACTTCGATGCCCGGTGCGTCCCGCGGATCGACGCTGATGATGACGCCCTTGCCGCTGACCCGCAGGTGCAGGTGCAGTCCGCGGTAGTGAATCGGCACGGCAAGCACGCCAAGGGATTGCGGCCAATACGGCGAGAGAATGATGCGGTTGGATCGGGTCTCCAACCCGGTGAAGCACCGCTGCATCAGGTCGACCGTGCCGGCCATGGCCGCCAGGTGAATGCCCTCCGAGGTGGTACCGCCCTGGATGTCCGAGACGTCCGACGTCAGCGCCTGCTGGAAGAATTCCAGCGCGCGGTCGCGATTGGCTCTGGCCAGCACCCACGTATGGACCACGCCGCTGAGCGTCGAGCCGTGGGAGGTACGCGCGAGGTAGTAGTCCACCATCCGCGGCACCTGATCGGGATCGAAGCGATAGCCGAGGCGATCGAGCAGTTCGCGCAGCTCGGGCGCCGACAGCAGGTAGAGCAGCATGAGTGCGTCAGCCTGCTTGGACGCCTTGTAGCGGTTGACGTCGTCATGCTCCGCCTCCAGGATGCGATCCAGCCGTTGGATGTTGCCGTACTGATTGCGAAGGCGATCCCAATCTAGTTCCGCCAGTTCGCCATAGCCCTCGAACTGGCTGATGACTCCGTCGTGGAAGGGGACGAACATCCGTCTGCTGACGTCATTCCAGTGCGCCAACTCGCTACTGCGTAGGCCGAGCGTCTCCAACAGGTCCAGCCGATTCGGCAGCGGGAGTAGCTCCAAGGCCTCAAGGGCCCGCATGATCACCCAGACCGCCATCACGTTGGTATACGCGTTGTTGTCGATGCCGTCGTACGGCGCGGCGGTGTAGCCGGAGTGGAACTCGTCGGGACCGATGACGCCGAGAATGACGAACCTGTCCCGTTTTTCGTCGAGCGTGGCCTTGCTGACGAAGAAGCGGGCGATCTCGGCCAGCAGCTCCGCGCCATAGTCGATCAGGTAGGCCAGGTCGCCGGTGACCTGGTAGAACTTCCACGCACTGTAGGCGACGGCGATGCCGATGTGGTGCGCGCGGGCGCTGGCATCGGGATTCCAGTGACCGCTACGCGGATTGAGGTGCAGCCGTTGGCTTTCCTCGCGTCCATCGCTACCGGACTGCCAGGGAAACATCGCACCCTCGTAGCCGGCGGCCGCAGCGGCGTGGCGGGCTTCGGTCAGCCGCCGGTAACGGTATTCGAGCAGCGACCGCGTGATCATCGGCAACCGCAGGTTGAGCACCGGGAAGATGAACAGCTCGTCCCAGAAGATGTGACCCCGGTACGCCTCGCCGTGCAACCCACGGGCAGGCACACCGGCATCGAGGTCGGCACTGTTCGGTGACACCGTCTGCAGCAGATGCAGCAGATGAAGCCGCAGAATGCGCAATTCGTCCGGGAATCCGTCGAATTCGATGGAGAGCCGCTCCCATAGGTGCACCCAGTCGGTGAGATGTCCCTCGAGTAACTCGGCGAACCGCCCGATTCGGGTGAGCAGGCGTTCGGCAGCAACGCTCGGATCCGACGTCGCGACGTCGCGGCCCGTGTAGACGGTCACGATCTTCTCGATGGTCACCGTCTCCCCGGCCGACAGCACGACGGCGACGTCGTGACCGATCTCGGCGCGGTCATCGAAGAATCGGAAGGTGGCCGCGACGGGCTCACCGTCGCGCCAGACGGTGTTCCGCGCCGCCATGGCCACGGGAATGCGGGATTGGGTGGTCTGCACCATCACCAGGACGGAGGTCGCGGAGAGTTCCCGCTTGTCCACCAACTCGAGATGTGCGCTGGCTAAGTCCCGATAGCGCTCGACCAGCGAGTTCGTGACGTTGCCGTCGATCGTCGACCGCACCTCGACCGTCCCGGACCAGTCCTCGGCGAGAATCGTCGTCTCGAGGGCGGCGGCGTGCGCGAGGTGCATCGCCACGAATCGTCGTTGCGTCAGCACGGTCGTCCGCCCGGCATCGTCGCGAAAGCGAACCTCCCGCGTCAGCACCGCGCCGCGGAGGTCGAGCGTCTGCCGGTAGGACAACACGGTGACCTCGTCGACCGCGAACCAGCTTCCCCCGTCGATCCGGAACGTCTGCGACAGCCAGTTGGGCAGATTGACGAGGCTCTCGTTGTCGATCACGGTGCCCGAGACGTCGTCGACGAGGCGGTTGTAGATCCCGGCCCCGTAGGTCCCGGGGTAGTGGACCTGCCCGGCCTTTGACTCCGGTGCGGCGCCGCGGGTCGCGAACGAGCCGTTTCCCACTGTGCACAACGCTTCCCGGAGCTTTTCGCTCTGTGGATCCCAGCCGTCGTAGGTGAGCTCCCATGACTCACCCGACGCCTGACGCTTGTAGGCCAGCCACTGCGATCCGCGCTGCATGAATTCACGGACCTGGACCGGGTTCCGGAGCGCGAAGTGGGCGGCCGTCTTGCGGTCGCCGTCTTCGTCGTGTGCGACGACGATCCCGACGCCGTCGAACCGGACCGCGTCGAAGGCATCTTCGTCGGTGAGGTCGTCGCCGACGTAGATCGGCATCCGGGTGCCGATGGGATCGATGCGATCCCGGATCCACGCCAGCGTGGTGCCCTTGTCCCAGTCGATGTCGGGACGCAGTTCGACGATCATCCGGCCGCCCGTCACCCGCAGTCCTGCGTGCGCTCCGAGTCGATGGGCCGCGGCGACGATCTCGGCGACGTGCTCCGGCGCCACTTCTCGGTAGTGCACCGCGACGGCGTAGCGCTTGTGCTCGACGCGGACGCCCGGGATCTTCCCCAGCGTTTGACTCAAGTCGGCCGCCGCGGACTCGAGGACGGGTATGAAGGCGGCGGCGGCGTCGTTCTGGTGATGCGTGCCGTCCGGTCCGGTCAACTCGAACCCGTGGCTGCCGGCATACCAGAGGCCTGCGATGCCGACCCGGTCGCGGACGTCGGCGAGGTCTCGACCGCTCAGGATGGCGACGGGGCATACGCCCGCCACGAGCGTCAGCGCCTCCGCGGCGCCGTCGACCAGGCGGGCGGCGCCGGGATCGGAGACGATGGGGGAGAGCGTGCCGTCGAAGTCCAGGAACAGCAGCGACTCTCGCGCGCTGGTGATGCCGATCAGTTGGCCGTAGGACTCCAAGGCGTTGGGGAGGTCGGACACTCGCTCGTCGCCCGAGCGGACGGCGACGTGTGCCAGCTCGTCGAGTACGACGTCGGCGCCGTAGCGGGTGAGGTCCTCGGCGCGTCCCTGCCCGTCGATGCCGACGACGAGTGCGAACCCGCCTGCCCGTGCGGCCGCGACCCCCGCGTCGGAGGTCTCGATGACGACGCACCGCTGTGGTCGCACTCCGAGTCTGCGCGCGGCCTCGAGAAGCACGGCGGGATTGGGTCTTTCGGTGCTTCCCCGGTCGGCCGCCGGCCCGTCGATGCACACTTCGAAGAGGTCGTCGATTCCGGCCGCCTTCATGGCCTGCAGACACTGTGGGCTCGACGAGTAGGCAGCTGCGGCAACGCCGGCCCCCTGCAACTCGTGCACCAGGTCGATCGTGGGGCCGAACGCCGACACGCCGCCCGCCAGTGCGCCGTCGAGGTCGAAGAGCACCGCGTCGTGAAACCGCGGGTCGATCGTGATGAGTGACGTCATGACACGGGGGCGGGCGCGAGCCGAGGCTCCAACTCCAGCACCTGGCGGGTGGTCTTGACCACGGTGTCGGGATTGATGCTCATCGAGTCGATGCCGAGGCGGACCAGGAACTCGGCCATGTCCGGGTAGTCCGACGGCGCCTGACCACATAGTCCCGAGTGAATTCCGTTGCGGCGACAGCCCTCGACGGCCAAACGGATCATCTCCTTGACGCCATCGTCGCGCTCGTCGTAGTCGAAGGCCACGATCTCGCTGTCCCGATCGACGCCGAGCGTCAGCTGAGTCAGGTCGTTGGAGCCGATGGAGAAGCCGTCGAAACGCTTGGCGAACTGGTCGATCAGGATCACGTTGTTCGGGATCTCGCACATCGCGTAGACCTTGAGGCCATTCTCACCGCGGGAGAGGCCGAGGTCGGCCATGGTCCGCAGGACGAGGTCGGCCTCGGTCACCCTGCGCACGAACGGGAGCATGAGGATGACGTTGGTCAGACCCATGTCGTCACGGACGCGCTTCATCGCTCGGCACTCCAGCGCGAAGCCCTCGGCGTAGGCGGGATGGGCGTACCGCGAAGCCCCGCGGAAGCCGAGCATCGGGTTGCTCTCGGTCGGCTCGAAGCCGCAGCCGCCGAGCAGGCTGGCGTACTCATTGGTCTTGAAGTCCGACATCCGGACCACGACCGGCTTCGGCCAAAAGGCCGCGGCGATGGTGCCGATGCCCTCGGAGAGCCGCTCGACGAAGAATGCGCTGCCGTCGACGTATCCCCGGGTAAGCCGATCGATCGCACGGCGGGCGTCGGGGTCGCTGACCTGGTCGGGGTGCAGCAAGGCCATCGGGTGCACCCTGATGTACTCGCTGATGATGAACTCCATCCGCGCGAGTCCGACGCCGTCATTGGGCAGGAAGGACGTCTTGAAGGCCAGATCGGGGTTGCCCAGGTTGATCATGATCTGCGTCCGCGGCCTCGCCATGTCGCCGACCTCGGTGCGGTCGACGTGAAAGCTCATCGCGCCGGAGTACACGCGGCCCGAATCACCTTCCGCGCACGACACCGTCACGACGGCGCCGTCGGGCACGGACGTGGTCGCGTCCCCGGTGCCCACGACGGCGGGGATGCCGAGTTCGCGGGCGATGATCGACGCATGGCAGGTGCGGCCGCCGCGGTTGGTGACGATCGCCGCGGCGGTCTTCATCACCGGCTCCCAGTCGGGTGTGGTGGTGTCGGCGACCAACACCTGACCGGGTGTGAATTCGGCCAGTTGTGAGAGGTTTTCGATGCGCTTCACCGCGCCGCTGGCGATCTTCTCGCCGACCGAGCGACCCTCGGTGAGGATCTCGCCCTTGCCCTCGAGTACGTAGCTCTCCAGCGCGGTCGCGCTGTGCTGTGAGGCGACCGTCTCGGGGCGGGCCTGCACGATGTAGAGCTTTCCGTCGAGACCGTCCTTGGCCCACTCCATGTCCATCGGCCGCCCGTAGTGCTGTTCGATCGCACAGGCGTAGCCCGCTAGTTCGAGTACGTCGGAATCGGTGAGGCAGAACCGGGCGCGGTCGGCCTTCGGGGTCGGGATGTTGCGCGTGGTGTTCTTCGTCTCGCCGTCGACGAGGATCATCTTCACGGCCTTGTCGCCGAGGAGTCGGCGCAACACGGCGCGATGCCCGGCCAGATAGGTCGGCTTGTGCACGTAGAACTCGTCGGGGTCGACGGCACCCTGAACCACGTTCTCGCCGAGACCGTAGGCGCCGGTCACGAAGACGGCGTCGCGGAAGCCGGACTCCGTGTCGAGGGAGAACATCACGCCGGACGACGCGATGTCGGAGCGCACCATCTTCATCACGCCGATCGACAGCGACACCTTGAAGTGGTCGAAGCCCTGATCGATGCGGTAGTGGATCGCGCGATCGGTGAAAAGGCTTGCGAAGCAACGACGACAGGTCTCGAGCAGGCTCTCGTCGCCCTTGATGTTGAGATAGGAATCCTGTTGGCCGGCGAAGCTGGCCGTCGGGAGGTCCTCGGCGGTCGCGGAACTCCGCACTGCGAGGCTCACGTCCTCGCCGTACTCCTGCTGCAGTGCGCGGTAGCCGACCAGGATCTCCGCGGCCAGATCGGCGGGGAGCCCAGCGGCGTAGACGATCTCTCTGGCCCGCTTGGCCTTTCGAGCGAGGGCCGCCACGTCGTCGGGGTCGATGTCGTCGAGCGCGGCATGCAGACCCTCCCACGCGCCTGCCTCGTCCAACACGTGCCGATAGGCAGCGGCGGTGATGGCGAACCCGTGTGGGATGCGGACTCCGCGTTCGGACAGGTTCTGGAACATCTCACCGAGCGAGGCGTTCTTCCCCCCGACCAGAGGCACGTCGTCGATGCCGAAGTCCTCGAAGAAGCGGACGTAGGGAGGGTGGCTCGTCATGCAGCCAACGTCGCACGACGGTCGGTACGGGGACAGGGCCGAAGGTCACTCCAATGGTCAACACTCCACGAGGAGTTCGTCGCGCGGGAAACAAGGCGAGGACCTTGTGCTCTGATGCGCGGGCTCGGACGTCGTCAGACTCGGACCACGCGGAATAGACACGCGGAATCCTTCAGGAGGCATCATGACGATCCGAGTGGGCGTGAACGGCTTCGGCCGGGTCGGCCGAAACTTCTTCCGGGCGGCCGAGGTTCAGCGCGCCGCAGGAACGTCCGAGGTCGAGGTGGTGGCGGTCAACGACCTCACCGACGTCAAGACCTTGGCGCATCTGTTGAAGTACGACTCCGTGCTCGGCCGTTTGCCGTACCCCGTGTCGGTCGATGGCGACGACCTCGTCGTCGGAGAGCAACGGATCAGGGTCTTCTCGACTGCGGATGGGCCTACCAAGGTGCCGTGGGGGGACGTCGGCGTGGACGTCGTCGTCGAGTCGACCGGTCGCTACACCGCCGCCGAGCAGGCCAGAGGTCACCTCCATGGAGGAGCGAAGAAGGTGGTGGTGTCCGCGACGTCGAAGGGCGCCGACCTCACCGTCGTGATGGGCGTCAACCACCGCGACTACGACGGCTCGCAGACCGTGGTCTCGAACGCGTCGTGCACGACGAACTGCCTCGCACCGATGGCAAAGGTGCTCGACGAGGAGTTCGGCATCGAACGTGGCTTGATGACCACCGTTCACGCATACACCCCGGATCAGAACCTGCAGGACGGTCCGCACCGGGACCTTCGCAGGGCGCGCGCCGCCGCGATCAACGTGGTGCCCACGTCCACCGGGGCCGCTCGGGCGATCAGCTTGGTGCTGCCGCAACTCGAAGGCCGTCTCGATGGATACGCGTTGCGGGTGCCGGTGCCGACGGGTTCGGCGACCGACCTCACCGTCGTCGTCCGCGAGCCGGCGACGGTGGAGACCGTCAACGCGGCCTTCGCGGCCGCGGCCGAGGGTGAACTCAAGGGATTCCTCACCTACACCGAGGACCCGATCGTGTCCTCCGACATCGTCACCGACCCGTCGTCGTGTGTATTCGATGCGGGCCTCACCAAGGTCACCGGAGATCTGGTGAAGATCGTCGGCTGGTACGACAACGAATGGGGCTACTCGCATCGCCTCGTCGACCTCACCGGCCTCGTGGCATCGACGCTCTGAGCGCGGAGACGTCATGACGAAGTCCAAGGGCCATTACGGGATCGTCGTCGGTGTCGACGGATCCCCGGCGGCCACGGCGGCCGTGCAGTGGGCGGTCCGCGACGCCGAGTTGCGCAACGTACCCCTGACGCTGGTGCACGTCCTCAGCATGACGGCGGGAACATGGTTGGGAACGCCGGTTCCCGCCGACTGGACGCGGAGGCAGCGGGAGTATGCCGACCATGTGATCGACGAGGCGGCGAAGGTCGCCCGCGCGAGCGGTACGGGGCCACCGCTGCAGATCAACCGCGAGACCCCCACCGGGGGAATGGTTTCCGTCATGGTGGCCTTCTCGAAGGGAGCCGAACTCGTCGTGGTGGGTCGACGGGGGATGGGCAAGTTGCGGGGGCGGCCGATGGGTTCGGTGAGCTCCGCGGTGGTCCATCACGCGCACTGCCCGGTCGCCGTCATCCACGACGAGGCCCCGCCGATGGAGAAGTCCGCCCAGGCGCCGGTGCTCGTCGGCATCGACGGCTCGCGGGGCGCGGAGTTGGCGACCGCCATCGCCTTCGACGAAGCCTCGCGTCGAAGTGTGGACCTGGTGGCCGTGCACGCCTGGAGCGACATCGGCGTGTTGGCCTTGGCGGGCATCGGCCCCGACGGAATCGGCACGCCCGCAAGAAGTTCGATCGAGGACGAGGTGTTCGCCGAGCGACTGGCCGGCTTCGCTGAGCACTATCCCGACGTGTCCGTACAACGTGAGAGCGTGCGCAACGATCCGGCCACCGTGCTCATCGACGAATCCCGGCGGGCTCAACTCACCGTCGTCGGCGGTCACGGCATCGGCGGCTTCGCCGGCATGTTGCTCGGCTCCGTCAGCACGGCGGTCGTGCAGTTGGCGCAGTCGCCGGTGATCGTGGCGCACCGACGCACGTAATGAGGGTGGAGATGCGATGGACAGCAGCGTGATCGACGGCGCCGGGCTGCAGGAACTGGTGTCCGTCCTGCTCGCCGGCGGCTACCGCGTAGTGGGTCCGACCCTGTCGGACAACGCCATCGTCCTCGCCGAGCTGCGCTCCGCCGACGATCTCCCGAAGGGGTGGGGGGTGGAGGTCGGGCCCGGCCACTACCGACTGCGCCGGCGCGACGACGATGCGCTGTTCGGCCACTCCGCGGGACCGCAATCGTGGAAGCAGTTCCTGCACCCTCCGCGGCAGCGCCTGTGGTCCTCCGATGGCGCGGAGCCCGGCGAGGAACCGCCGTACGCGTTCATCGGTGTCCGCGCTTGCGATCTGGCCGCCATCGCGATGCTCAACGGGGTACTCGGTGGGGGCACGCATCCAGACGGGGGGTTCGTCGGTCGCCTGGGACGGATCTTCGTCGTGGCCGTCAACTGCACCGAACCCGGTGGTCTGTGCTTCTGCGCGTCGATGGGCACCGGACCCGCGGTGGGGCCGGGTTACGATCTCGCGCTCACCGAACGGCTTGACGACGGTCGTCGTCGGTACGTCGTCGACGTCGGCAGTGATGCCGGGGCCGCAGTGCTGGCGGAGCTGACACACCGCGAAGCCGAGCGGGCCGAGATCGATTCGGCGAGAACGGCCGTCGCCGAGGCAGCGCACCGCATGGGTCGCCAGATGCCCGACGGTGACCTTCGCGAGTTGCTGGTGCAGTCCCGGGAGTCGCCGCACTGGCAAGACGTCGCAGACCGCTGCCTGACGTGCGGCAACTGCACCATGGTGTGCCCGACATGTTTCTGCACCAACGTCGAGGATGTCAACGACCTCACGGGCGAGCACGCCGAGCGCTGGATGAGTTGGGCGTCATGCTTCGAGTTCGACTTCACCTTCGTGCACGAGGGCAGCACGCGACAGTCGGCACCGTCGCGGTACCGGCACTGGCTGACCCACAAGCTCGGCACCTGGCACGACCAATTCGGCAGCTCGGGCTGTGTCGGCTGCGGACGCTGTATCGCCTTTTGTCCCACGGGTATCGACATCACCGAGGAGATGACCACGCTCGCGGAACTACGCGATGGCTGAGGTGGCGACCGTGTCCGCGATGGCGCCGGTGCCGTACCGGGTGCTCAGCCGGGTCGACGAGAATCGCGATTCGGCAACCCTGTGTCTCGAGCCGGTTGGTCGATCCCTGCCGGCGCCTCGTCCGGGCGAGTTCATGATGTTGTACGCCTTCGGAGTTGGCGAAGTGGCGATCTCCGTCAGCGGTGACCCCACTGCGACCGATGGCACCGTGACCCACACCATCCGGACGGTGGGCGCGGTGAGTCGCGCGCTGCACGACGCGATGCCGGGCACCGTGATCGGGATGCGCGGACCGCTGGGCACCAACTGGGGTCTCGCCGACGCCGCGGGCCGCGACCTGGTGATCGTGGCGGGCGGGGTCGGCCTGGCCCCGCTGCGGCCCGTCGTCCTCGGTGCGATGGCCGACCGGGACCGCTACGGCCGGGTGGTGCTGATCGCCGGCGCTCGCACCCGTGACGACTTCCTGTTCGGCGCGGAACTCGATGATTGGGCGCGCGACGGCGCCATCGACGTGCATCTCACCGTCGACGTGCCCATCCAGGGGTGGCCCGGCGAGGTCGGATTCGTGACCGAGCCTCTGCGCCGTCTGTCGCTGCGGCCGGAGCACACCACGGCCTTCTTGTGTGGGCCAGAGCCGATGATGGTCGGCGGGGCGCGGGAGTTGATTCGGAAGGGGCTGTCCACCAAAGACATCCGAGTCTCCCTCGAACGCAACATGCAGTGTGGCATCGGTTGGTGCGGCCACTGCCAGCTGGGCCCGCTGCTGCTGTGTCGTGACGGACCCGTCGTCACGTACGAGGTCGCCGAACCGTTGCTGCGCGTGAAGGAGCTGTAGATGAGTCGCCCGACCCTGGCGGTATGGAAGTTCGCGTCGTGCGACGGCTGCCAGCTGACCCTGCTGGACTGCGAGGACGAACTCCTCACCATTGCCGGAGAGGTGAAGATCGCCACGTTTCTGGAGGCGTCCAGCTCGATCATGGGCGGACCGTACGACGTGTCGTTCGTGGAAGGCTCCATCACCACCGCGGCCGACGAGCGGCGCATCAAGGAGATCCGCGAGCAGTCCGGTGTACTGGTCACCCTCGGCGCCTGCGCGACCGCTGGCGGCGTGCAGGCGCTGCGAAACTTCGCCGACATCAAGGACTTCGCCTCCGTCGTGTACGCCAGACCCGACTACCTCGATACATTGGCCACGTCCACCCCGGCCTCGGCGCACGTCGTGGTCGACTACCAGCTGCAGGGTTGCCCCATCGACCGCGGGCAGTTGCTCGACACCCTCGCCGCGCTGTTGGCCGGTCGCAAGCCCCGACTTCCCACCAAGACCGTGTGCACCGAGTGCAAGATGCGGGGAGTCACCTGCGTCATGGTGGCGGAGGGCATTGCATGTCTCGGGCCGGTGACCCACGCCGGCTGCGGGGCGCTGTGCCCGTCGTATCACCGCGGTTGCTACGGATGCTTCGGCCCCACGGCCACCCCCAACACCGCCGCGTTGATCCCGCTGCTGCGTCGCGACCGCATGTCCGAAGGCGACGTCGAGCGGGTGTTCTCGACGTTCAACGTGACCCGATTCAACGACGAACGGAACGACGGGTGACGTCCGACACCCGCACGCTGACCGTCGGCGCACTGACCCGCGTCGAGGGTGAGGGAGCGCTACACGTCACGCTGACCGACGGTGCCGTGGAACGCGTCGAGCTGAACATCTATGAGCCGCCGCGGTTCTTCGAGGCCTTCCTGCGAGGTCGGTTCTACACCGAGCCGCCGGATCTCACCGCGCGAGTCTGTGGCATCTGCCCGGTGGCGTATCAGATCAGTGCCTGCAACGCGATCGAAGATGCCTGCGGTGTCACCGTCGATCGCGAGTTAGTCGAGTTGCGGCGCCTGCTCTACTGCGGCGAGTGGATCCACAGCCATGCCCTGCACATCTTTCTCCTTCATGCGCCGGACTTCCTCGGCTATCCGGATGCCATCAGCTTCGCCAAGGACCACCGGGAGTTCCTCGAACGTGGGCTCGCGTTGAAGAAGGCCGGTAACCGGTTGATGGAGCAGTTGGGCGGACGGGCCATCCACCCGGTGAACGTCCGGTTGGGCGGGTTCTATTCGGTGCCGCGGCGCGCCGATCTCGAACCCATGGCCGAGTCGTTGCGCCATGCGCTGGACGATGCCCTCTTCACTGTGCGGGAAGTGGCCCAATTCGAGTTTCCCGACGCCGAATCCGACCACGAGTTCCTGGCGCTCGTCCAGCCGAACCGGTATCCGATCGAGAACGGCGTGATCGGGCGCAGCGCCGGGCCGACGTTCGCGGTCGCCGACTTCGGCGACCACGTCGGGGAGTCGCAGGTGCCCTACTCCACCGCGTTGCACGCCACCCTGGACGGGGGGCGTTACCTGACGGGTCCACTCGCGAGGTATGCGCTGAACTCGGCAGTGCTATCGCCGATTGCACGCCAGGCGGCTACCGAGGCAGGGCTCGGCAGCGAATGTCGCAACCCTTTCCGCAGCATCGTGGTTCGTGCGGTCGAGGTGGTTTACGCGATCGAAGAGGCACTTCGAATCATCGACGAGTACGAGCAACCTCCGCGACCGTTCGTCGAGGTGCCGGCACGCGCCGCCGTGGGCCACGGGGTGAGCGAGGCCCCCCGCGGTCTGCTGTACCACCGCTACGAGATCGGTGACGACGGTCTGATCAAGGCCGCGACGATGGTGCCGCCCACCGCGCAGAGCCAGGCCGCCATCGAACACGAGATGGGCCGACTCGTCGCAGCCAACCTCGAGCTGGACGATGCCGCTCTGACGGCCCTGTGCGAGCGAGCGATTCGCAATCACGATCCGTGCATCTCGTGCTCGGCGCACTTCCTCACGCTGACCGTGGAGCGCTCGTGAGCGGCGAGGTCGTCGTGATCGGCATGGGCAACCACTACCGCCGCGACGACGGGGTCGGCCTCGCCGTGGCCGCGGTCCTCGCCGCCGAGGCGGGACCCGGTGTCCGGATCGTCACCGACGTCGGTGACCCGTGCCGCGTCCTCGACGCCTGGGATGGCGCGCCGCTGGCAGTCGTCGTCGATGCGGCGATCGTGGCACCGTCGGTACCTGGGCGGATTCACCGATGCACCGTCGATCGCCTGCGCTCGACACCGACCACGAGCTCGCACGGTATGGATCTCGCCACGGTGCTGGCACTCGGTGAGGTGCTCGACCGCGTACCCGGGACGCTCGTGTTGTTCGCGATCGAGGTGGCGGACATCCGTGACGGGGTGGGACTGTCTCCAGAGGTGGCCGCCGTCGTGCCACAGGTGGCCACCGCGGTACTCGAAGAAGTGAAAACTCAAGGGAGGCAGGGTAGATGAGTACGCACGAGCTAGTGCCTCACTGGCGGCCGCGCTCGAGCACGTGCTCGCTCATCGCCCGATCGGCGCCCGCATCCTGTTGGTCGCCGCGGTCGCCGGCATCACCGCAGGTGCAGCGCTCTGCCGCGAGCCGGTGGTGCCGCATTGGAGTCCTGCTCCGTGACGACGTCCTCCGGCTCCGGAGCCGAGTCGAAGATTCGTTCCGTGTCCTCCCGACGACATGGCGCAGTGCCGGGGGTCATCAACATCGCTGCGCCCGTCGCGATCCCGAATTTCACCGACTTGCTGAGTGACCATCCCCGGACAACGCCGACGGTGATCGCCGCGACCATCGCGTCACCCGCGCCGACACCGCTGACGACGTGCACCGGAGCCGCTGGGAAGCGTTGGCTACCTGCGGAGGTCGCCAGGAGCGCACCCTCGGAACCTACGGAGACGACGACGGCCTGGCTGACCCCGGCGTCGATGAGTTCATGCGCGGCGGCCAACTGCTCGGACTCGGTGGCGAGATCGCGATCGAAGCATTCCCGGAGTTCGCGCACGCTCGGCTTGAGCAGGAACACGCCGGAGTCGATGTGGGCGAGCCCGCCGCCCGAGGTGTCCAAGACCAGGGGTACCCCGATCTGTCGACACATGTCGGCGACGCGCTGATAGAAATCCATGGGAACCCCGGGTGGCAGGCTACCGCTGGCGACCACGATCTGAGCCGTACGCGCGACGTATCGCAGCTCGTCGAGACACTTGGTCTGCTCTGCGACGGTCAGGCGCGGGCCAGGCAGGACGAATCGGTATTGCTGACCGCTAGTCGCCTCGTCGACGGTGAAACTCTCGCGAGTCGACTCGGAGATCGCGACGCGGCGATAGGGGACGTCGGCATCGGCGACGAGCTCCGTGACGAGGTCGCCGGTGGGTCCGCCGACGGGGAACACCGCTGCCACGGACGCGCCGAGAACGGTCGCCACCCGCGCGACGTTGATGCCGCCACCTCCGGCATCGTAACGCGCAGTGCGGCAACGGATCTTGTCCGTGGGGCGAACCAGGTCGGCGCCGGTGGTGACGTCGAGTGCCGGGTTCATCGTGAGCGTGACGATGGCCACGCCGTGTCCAGCTCGCTTGCCAGAGGTCTCCATGCGGTCCACTACCTGGGCCGCGCCGAGGATCCGCGCACCACGAGCACGGGAATGTCCGCGGACTGGGCGACCGCCGACCCCACGGATCCGAGCCACGTGCTGGCGAAACCGCTGCGGCCGCGACTTCCGACCACCACCAACTGAGCGTGTTCGGACTCGCGGACGAGCCAGCGGGCCGGCTGATCGCAGACGAGTCGCCGATGCACGGTGACGTCGGGATACCGCTCCTGCCACCCGGCCAACCGCTCGGCCAGGATCTCGTGTCCCTGACTCTCGTACTCGGACCAGTCCATGCCGAGCACGGGGAAGACGGCGACATCACTCCACGCGTGCAACGCCACCAGACCCACCCCGCGACCCGAAGCCTCTTCGAAGGCCATCGCCGTCGCGGCCTCCGACGCAGGAGAGCCGTCGATGCCCAGCAACACCGGCGCGTTGGGATCGACGACCGCGGGTTCGGGGCGGATCACGGCGACCGGGCAGTCGGAGTGGTGCACCAGCCCGGTGCTCACCGAGCCCAGCAGCATCCGGCCAATGGCGCCGGTCCCACGGCAGCCGACCACGACCATGGTGTGGCGCTCCGATGCGGACACCAGGGTGGGCACCACGTTCGCGAACAGGATCTCGGTGTGGACGTCGCCGAGCCGCGGGTCGGCTACGCATGCGTGGGCAGTCTTGACTCCCTGCTCGAGGACGTGTTGTGCGTTGTCCTCCTGCCATTCGGCGATCTCGGCGAACACCGGTTCCGTCCGCCAGTGGGAGACCACGGGTGCGACGACGTGAACCAACGAGAGCGGTTCACTCCGCATCACCGCTTCGCGAGCGGCCCAACGAATTGCCGCATCCGATTCCGCGGAACCGTCGACACCAACCAATATCCCTGTTCTAGAACCGAATTGACTCATGGAATGCTCTTTCTGAACGGCAGATCTGCATGACTTCGGACAATGGACGACGTGGTGTCGGCTCCGGGACCGCCTCAGTCGGCGGTGCTTCGCCCGCACGGATCAGCACCTGGGGGAAGGCTCGGCTACCGATCAGGTCCTGGATGACGGCGCGGCTCTCCGCGAACTCGGTGATGTGCGAAAGCGTGCAGGTGGCGATACCGGCGACGGTGCAGTTCAACAAGACCCTGGAGAGCGCCTGGCCGCAGCTGAGCGCGTCGTCTCTGGTGTCCTCGGGTGTCGACAGCACAAGGACCTTCGCGTGGTCCACCTCGACGTCGGACCGTCTGGCACTGATCTGCGTCACGGGAAACTCGCGGTTGATGTCGACTCGCTCGCGTTCGTCCTCGGACACCAACGCGCTGGCCGGAACACCCTCGTAGCGGCGAAGAGGATCTGTCCACCACCGCAGTTCGTCACGGTAGTAATCGTCGGATCGTCGGAAGGCCTCGGTGCCCCTGGATGCCTCGGCCAATCTCGGGCGCGCCCCGTCGGGCAGGACGTCGAGGCTGACGGTACCCAACTCGCTGGTCGTGCGCAGCATCCGCTCGAAACCGTCCCAATCAGGAGGAGTGCGAAATGGCAGCCGATCCGTCCGTCGGCTCGTGATGGCATCGACGCGGGCCCGATCGGCGGTGGTGGGATCGCGATCGGTCGGGCTGAAGTCGAGCGACGCCAGGTAGTCCCGGTTTCCCGGATCAGGAAATCGCTTGACGTTCGTCGACCATCCCGCGGCGATCATCCCGACGAGAAGGTGATCGAGAGCCGCTCCGCAGCTGATGATCGCCTCGCGGCCGGAGCGGTCGGCCGAGCGCACCACACGCCGATAATCGGCGAAGAGGCCGACCTCCGTCTCTCCGACCAGCCATCGCCACGGCTGGCTGTTGTGAAGGGAGGGCGCACGACACGCCAGCCGGATCGCCCGAGTGATGACTTCAGTGGTCGCTGCGGTGCGAGTCATGGATACGGTCCTCCTGCCAGATTCGACCCTAGGGATTGCCGCGACGCATACCAGGGTCATAGGTCCCCGCGGTCCGGCCATAGGGCCTGAGGCCTACCAAAGCCCTCGGATCTGGTGACCAAGGACCTCAGAGACGGTGGGCGGATCGGCCTAGCGTCGAGGGCATGGGAGCCGAACTGCGCAGAGTCGTCGTCGGAGTGGACGGATCGCCGTCGTCCGACGTGGCCGTCGAGTGGGCCGCGCGGGATGCCGCGTCACGGGGAGTGCCCCTGATACTGGCCTACGTCCAACCACTTCCGCGGGAGATGGCGTGGCCGGTTCCGTTGGTGCAGAGGGAATCCCCCGACGACCAACGCAGACACGATGACGAGATCGTCGGGCGTGCACGCGCGATCGTGGAGCGAGTCGTTGGTGCGGACGTGACGGTCGAGAGCGAGATTGCGGCAGGGCCGATCATCCCGACGCTCGTCGACCTGTCGAAGGGCGCTGACCTGATCGTGCTGGGCTGTCGAGGTCAAGGGCCACTCGATCGGCTGCTGCTGGGCTCGGTGAGTTTCGGTCTGCTGCATCACGCCCGGTGTCCGGTCGCGGTCATCCACGACGACGTTCCCGCGGCGCCGGACCGCGACGACGCTCCGGTGCTCGTCTGCGTCGACGGTTCCCCGGCGTCGGAAACGGCGACGGCCATTGCCTTCGACGAGGCGTCGCGACGTGGGGTCAGATTGCAGGCGCTGCACGTCTGGAGTGACTGGCCCCACTTCGAGCTCCCGGGCTTCGACGTCGCCACGGCGGCCACGCAGGCGCAACTGGCCCTGGCCGAGCGGCTGGCCGGCTGGCAGGAGCGGTATCCGGACGTGGTCATCGATCGCATCGTCGTGTGCGGACATCCCGCCGACGTGATTCTCCACCATGCAGATTCAGCGCAACTCGTCGTCATCGGCAGCCACGGGCGCGGCGGGTTCGCGGGCATGTTGCTCGGGTCCGTTGGATCGGCCGTCGCGGCGTCCGCCACGGTCCCGGTGATCGTCGCCAGGGCCTCGTAGGCGGTGACCTATGACCCTGGTGTGCGGTCGCAACGTCGCGAAGAGTGGTCATTACGAACGTAGTTGGTGAGGAGAACGTCAATGGGTCACAAGAAGCACGGCAAGGCAGAACATCTCGTCAAGGTCTCCGTCGAACGCAACGGAGAGGACACCAGGGCCACCGCCAGCTTGCGGTGGCGCGATACCGATCTGGTCGGTACGGGCGACGCGGTGTTGGACGACAGCGAACGCTATCCGAAACGGGTCGGCGAGGAACTCGCCGTCGCGCGGGCTTTGACCCATCTGACCAGGCAACTGTTCGTCACCACCGCGGGTGACATCGAATCGGTGACGGGAGAGCCGATCTCGGTCCGCTGACCGCAGCACCGTGAACGGAGCAGTCATGGTCGAAGAGCACGAGCACCACGGCATCATCGTCGGGGTCGACGGGTCACCGGCGTCACGCGTGGCGGTGGACTGGGCAGCCCAGGACGCGATGCTGAGGGGGATGCCGCTGACCGTCGTCTACGTCAGTCCCACTCCAGAGATGTTGCGGTGGACCGAATCGGAGGGTCTGTCGGGCCTGAGGGACTGGCACCGGACCAAGGCCGAGGAGATCATCCGTGCCGCCGTCGACACTGCGGAGGAGGCGAGCCGAAAGGCGGGTCCGCTGCACGTCCGCAGCCAGATCCTGGCCGGATCGACCATTCCGACGCTGATCGATCTGACCAAGGACGCGGAGATGATCGTGGTGGGATGCCGCGGCCTCGGGGCCGTGCGGCGCTTGCTCCTGGGATCGGTGAGTGCCGGCCTCGTCCATCACGCGCACTGCCCCGTCGCGGTGATTCACGACGAAGACCCGCTGATGCCGAATCCGGCCTCGGCACCGATCCTGCTCGGCGTGGACGGGTCGCCTGCATCGGAGCTGGCCACCGAAATCGCGTTCGGAGAAGCGAATCGGCGTGGGGTCGACATCATCGCCGTCCACGCGTGGAGCGATGTTGCGCTGAGTGACTTTCCTCCGGTCGACTCGTCGGTCATGCAGGCGCTGGGTGATGAGATCCTCGCTGACCGGCTCTCGGGCTGGCAGGTGAAGTTCCCCGACGTGCGTGTGCATCCCATCGCGGTCACCGACCGCCCCGCCGACGTGCTCATCAAGAACTCCGAGCAGGTGCAGCTCGTCGTCGTCGGCAGCCACGGGCGGGGTGGGTTCGCGGGCATGCAGCTCGGCTCGGTCGGTTCGGCGGTCGCTCAGTCGTCTCGCATGCCGGTCATCGTGGCGCGCCGTCGAACGTGACGAGCCGCGCGCTACTGGACGACGAGCGTGCCGTTCATCATCGCGTGGTACTTGCAGTGAAAGGCGTATGTGCCGGGCGCGCTCGGGGCCGTGAACGTCGACGTTCCGCCGCCGCCGGACACTCTGATGTCGAAGAGGTCCGGCGCGTCCGCCGCGATGCTGTGGCTGGGATCGTCCTCGTTGAGAACCGTCACCTGCTGGCCGGCCTTCACCGGCCCGCGCACCGCGAAGGTGAAGTTCGAGATGGTGATGTCGGGGACCGGCGCCGCCGTGGCGGTCGTCTGGGGGACGGGCAGGTTCGACTCCGTCGACACCGCCGAATCAGTCCCGCCGCCGCACGCGGTGACCATGCCGGTGAACAGGAACGCAAAGATCAGAATCATTGCTCGCCGCACGTGCGCCTCCTTCGTCGTCGTACCGTCGATCCTGCGCGCATCGCCGGACCTGGTGAGGACCTATTCGCTCATCGTCACGGGCCCGTCACCAACTCGGTGTCGCGGCTGCGGTGTCGGCTCGGGATCGTCGTCCCACAGCCGCCTTGCAGAAATCGGACGTAGCCCCTCGATCGGATGTGTCCCTGGGATGAGAGAGCCCATCCCCGTCGGGTCACTCGGCTGGCTTGGCGTCGGCGGCGGGCAGGTCACTCCAGGTGGCAGCCGCTCCGGAGTCGCCGATGCGATACACCTGTACGGAGGTGGCAATGCTCAGCACCACGACGACGACGGCCACGATCCACGACGCCACCGGCTTGATGGACTTGCCGCGCCCCTCGCGCACGTGGATGACGGCCAAGAGGACCGCGGCCACCAACATTGCGATGGCGAAGTACACCATCGTGTCTCCGAGCTCGGTGTGTTCGTGCAGCAGCGGTGAGCGGCCGACCTTGTCCTCGAGCCATTCGCCGGCGTCGGTGGTCAGCGGGGTGAGCGCCACGGTGATGGTGGCCAGGCCAAGCACCAGCCACACCAGTCGCTTTCGGGCGGCGGGCCATACGGCACACATGATCGCCAGGATGGCGGTGAGCGGCGCGAGGATGACGATGAAGTGGACCAGGAGAGCGTGGGCGGGCAGCCCGTTGAAGGTTGTCACGAAGTAAATCCTTGTCGTGGTTGATGGAACAGTCGAGTCGGGCCGCGCTGCCCGCTCACGATGGAGGTGAAGTGATCAGGGTCAGGGCCAAGCGAGGGCAGCGCTCCACCGCGGCTCGCGCCTCGGCGAGGTCGCCGCGGGGGATCTGAGGTTCGCGAGACCCGTTGCGTACCAAAGGATAGCCCCAGTCGTCGCGCTCCAGTACCGCGGGCAGCAACTCCGTGCACAGCCCGCGGCCGTCGCATCTGGTCCAGTCGATGTGCAATCGCACGGGGTTCGTCGGCTTCTTCACGACCGGCACTCGCCCTGAACGGTGGCGAACGCCGCTTCGCAGCGCCCGACCCGGTGCTGCTCGACGTCGTGTGCGAAGACGGCGAGTGCGCTCCGCGCCATTCGGACGGTGCCGTCGGGGTGTCGACACGACCCGCGACCGTCCACCAGACCGAGCACCCGGTGCAATTCGGCGAGCAGGGAATCGTCTACGTGCTCGTAGGCGAGTTCATCGAAGAGTGCTGCGAGCCTTGGCAATCCGTTGAGACACGGCCCGCACTGTCCGGCGCCCTGTTCGGCGAGGTAGGCAACGATGTCTGCTGTTCGGGCGAGGCCACACTCGTCAGTCGGCAGCGTATGGACGATGCCCGCACCGGGATTGGCTCCGAGGTGGGCGAGGCCGGCTCGAGAGAGGGCGGCCTGTGGGAACGCCGACGACGGAATCCAGCTGCCGTGATAGCCGCCGATCAGCGCCGCCCTCGAGTAACGGGCGGCGTCGTCCGAGAGCAGGTCGACGAGCGGAGTCCCGGTCGGCACCTCCACGACGGACTGACCATCGGAGGCGCCGGACACCGTGACCAGCATGGTGCCGGGCTGAGCGGGGTCTCCGACAGACCGGAACCAGCGGTGGTCGTAGCGCGCGATCAATGCCACGTGCGCAAGGGTCTCGACGTTGTTGACCAGTGTCGGGCGGCCTCTGACGCCGGACGTCGACGTCAGAACGGTGCGGTCGCGCGGCAGAGCACGCCGTCCTTCGATGCTCGCGACGACCGCGGACTCCTCTCCGGAGACGAACCTGTCGGGCGCTTCCATGACGGTCACCGGGTGCTTGTCCCAGCCGGCCTTGGCGCGCTCCGCTATCGCGAAACGGGCGGTGGCCGCCACGCGGTCGGGAACGTACAGGTAGATCGTCGTCGAGCCGACGGCCTCGGCAGCCAGTTGTAAGCCGTCGAGCACCAGGTGAGGCGAGCGGGTGAGCAGCGTGGCGTCCTTGCGGCTGAGGGGCTCGCCTTCGGCGCCGTTGCCGATCACGACGGGCTTGCGTCCGGTGACGGATGCGATCTTGCGCGCGGTGGGAAATCCGGCGCCGCCCCGACCCGTGAGACCGGCCTGCTCGAGAGACGAGACGAGGGTCTTCGCACACCCGGCGGGAAGTCGGCCGAATCGGGCGTGGTGTTCCGTCAAACCGGGACCGCGCGCGGCGAACAGACGGCTCATCGGCGCACCGCGATCCGCTTGTCGGCATACTCGACGAAGTCCGCCCGCACCCGCCACGTCAAGGCCGCCGCGACGATCAGCGCACAGCACGCCGCGAACACCAGGAACCAGGCGCGGCCGGCGTCGGTGCCGTTGCCGAGGGCGTGCGCCAGCGCTATCGGCCACAGCGCGTAGGTGGACCAGTGTAGGACGCGAAAGGTGCGCGCTCCCAGCCGATGTCGGAGCAGGCTGCTGACGATCACCACGATGAGCACGTCGAATGCGAGCGTGCCCAGCCCGAGCCACAGCGGTCGGTAGGCGCCGAGGAATGGAACCACGACGTCCAACAACCGCAGCTGGGCATACGGATCGAAGAACAGCAGCACGAGATGCATTGCGATCAAAAGGGTTCCGGCCAGCGCAGCGAAGCGGTGCACGTCGACCACGGCGAAGCGAGGCAACGCTGCCAGTCGACGGCCCGATCGTGTGGCGATGCCGAGGCCCACTGACAGCGTCAGGAAGGCGAGCGCCGTGATGCCGGTGCCGCGACCCAGTGCCCACAGCGCCTGATCGGTCATCGCCGGGCCTCCGCGTCGGTGGTCGGCCACGTGCCGATGGTGTGGACGTCCCCAAAGACATCGACGAGCCGGGCTGACATTTCGATTCTGCGGATCCACTCCAGCGCGGGCCAGCCCCGGACGATGGCGGCCGTGGCGACCGTGTTGGCCGCAAAGCACGTCTGAGCGGCGACGCTGACCGTCCGCCACACCGGGTCTGCAGAACGTCCCGTCCTCGGATCGATGATGTGGTGCACCAGTTCGTCGCCGTTGCGCCACCGTCGGCGCAGGGTGCTCGACGTCGCCAACGCAGCCCCCGCGGGCAGCGACAAGGAGCTCGCCGGCTCGTCGTCGGCGTCTTGGACCAGGACCTGCCAGCCGCCCTCGAGTGCAGGTCCTGCGGTGGCGATGTCCCCACCGAGATTCACCAAGACGCCACTTCCGGTCACCGCGTGGACGCGCTGGGCGCACTGGTCCGCGGCCGCCGCCTTGGCGGTGGCTCCCAGGTCCAGCAAGACTCCCGCCGGAACGGTGACGACTCGCCCGTCGAACGCGATCATCGACCAGTGTGCGGCAGTGGTGAACGTCGCGATGGCAGGCGCGGCACGACGGACCTCGGTAATGTCCGCGTCGTAGCCGAGGGTGACCATGGCGGCGCCGACCGTGGGGTCGACGTCGCCGTCAGTCAGACGCGCCGCCGTCAGAGCGGCGTCCAGAAGGTTCGCCAGCGGCTCACTGACGCGGATCGGATGACCGGACGTCCTTGCCAGTGAGTTGATTTCGGAATCCGGGCGAAAGCGCGACGCGGCCGCCTCGACGACGTCGAGTTCGGCATCGATCTCCGCCTTGGCATCGGCGAGGGCGTGCGGATCGGTCACGACGATGTGCATGTCCATGCTCCATCGCTGCCACCGGACTTCTGCGGTCTTCGCTGCGGTGAGCGTCATGACCCGCGAGAGATCGTGATTTGTGGTGAGTAGTTCGGCGCCATCACGGTCGTGGGTGTGAGTCGTCGCTTGGTGGTCGGGGGAGTGGTGGCGCTGGGCTTGGGTGCCTGCGTCGTGTAATCGGGTGTCTGCGTGTACTTGGGTTCGGGTGTGTACTGCGGTGTCTGTGTGTACTGCGGTTCGGGCGTGTACTGCGGCGCCGGGGTGTACGCGGGGGCCTGCGGCACGGGCGCCTCGGTCGTGATCGCGGGTGCGTCGACGGTGGGCGCGGGGGCGTCGGGCATCGGTGGCGGGGCCAGGATGGGTGCTGGGATCATGGCGGGCGGCGCAGGCTCGACGGCGACGATCGGGGCTTCCGCTGGCGGCGGTTTGACGGTGTCGGCGTACGCGAGGGCGGAGGCACCTGCGACGCCTGCGGCACCGAGCCCCATCAAAGCCCACGATGCGGCTGCGGCACGTCGGAATCCCGAACGGGGTGAGTCCATGCAGCCGATGCTGGCAGTCGATTCTTCAAGCCTTCGAAGAACTCCCGTGGCACGCTCGTCGAGTGGCCGACCGAACCGCAGCGCCTACGCTGCTGATCGTCGAAGACGACCGCGCCCTGAGCACCATGCTCGAGGCGCTGTTCACCGACGAGGGCTATCGGGTGGACGTGGCGCACGACGGTCAGCAGGGACTCCACCGCGCCCTCACCGGCCGGTACGCCGCCGCGATCGTCGATCGCGGCCTTCCGGTCATGGACGGTGTCGAGCTCGTCGAGGTGCTTCGGTCGCGGGGCATCGCGACCCCCGTACTCGTGCTGACGGCGCGCGGTGCGACGGCCGATCGTGTCGAGGGGCTGGACGCGGGTGCACAGGACTACCTCGTCAAGCCATTCGAGGTGCCGGAACTACTGGCGCGGATCCGAGCCTTGATCCGGCGTCCCGACGACGGTTCCACGCTGCGGGTCAACGGACTCGCGCTCAACCGAGTGACCCGTTCCGTGAGTGGCTGGGGGTTACCCGGGGACGTGGAGCTCTCCGAACGGGAAGCCGCGTTGCTGAGCGTCTTGATGCTCGCCCCCGGTCGGATCTTCACGCGCGGTCAGCTGCTCAGCTCGGCGTTCGACGGCGTCGACACCCCCGGCGTGGTGGACACCTACGTGCACTATCTGCGGCGCAAGCTGGGCCGCTCGGCGGTGCGGACGGTCCACGGCACCGGTTACGGATTCGGGTCTCGATGACCTACGGCAGCGACTTCGACGTCGTCCGGCGCGCCGGCCGGATCGCCGCAATCCAAGCCTCCCTCGCGTTGGCCGCGGTGTTGTTGGTCGTCGGAGCGGTGATCTTCCTGGTCGACGTTCGGGTCCAGAACCAGCACATTGCCGGTCAGCTGACCTCGGTCGCGGCCATGGCCGACGATGCCACCGATCCACCACCGGGCATGCAGATCGTCGTGCGTGACCTGGAGGGCAAGGTGCAGGCGAGCACCCTTGGCCTCCCCACGGCCGAGCTGTTGGCGAGGCCTCCGGGATTCTCGGATGCCCGACTCGATGACGAGAAGTACCGCGTCCTGGTGGTCGACAAGCCGCAGGGCAGGGTGGTTGCCCTGCTCGCACTGGAGTCCTACGAGGAGGGGCGTAGCCGCCTTCTGCTGTCGCTGGGCTCCGCCGAACTGGCTGGAATCCTCGCGTCGATCGCCGTCGTCATCCTGCTCACCCGGCGCTCCCTTCGACCGCTCACCGATGCGTTGGCCCTGCAGCGGCGCTTCGTAGCGGACGCCTCCCACGAACTGCGCGCGCCATTGACGGTGCTGCACACCAGGATTCAACTTCTGGCTCGGCGATTCGACGACGGCGATCCGCACGAGGCGAAGGAGCAGATCGACGCGCTGGCCGCCGACACGCGGGCGCTGGGGGAGGTGATCGAGGATCTCCTGGCCTCGGCCGCGATGGCGACGAAGGGTGTCACCCACGACCGCGTCGACGTCTCCGAGATCGCCGAGGGGGTTCGAGACAGCATGGCCGGGCATGCCGACGCGGCGGGTGTCGACCTCAGCGTCGATCGGATGGATGGAACCGCAGCGGATTTCGTGGTCCTCGGATCGGCTGCCGCACTACGACGTGCGCTCACTTCGCTGGTCGACAACGCACTCGCCCACGAGCATCCAGGTGGGGCGATAGCAATTCGGGTGATTCGACGGGGCGACGACGTGGTCATCGACGTACGCGACGACGGGGTGGGAGTGGAACCCGAGGCGATGGCGACGTTGTTCACCCGGTTCTCGCACGGTCATAGCCACACCGCTCTGGCAGGGCGGCAACGCTACGGGATCGGACTCGCGCTCGTCCGAGAGATCGCGGTCGCCCATCGCGGGCACATCGGCGTCGCACGAACCCCGGGCGGTGGAGCGACGTTCACCCTGACGCTCCCTGCCGCGTGAGACTCTTACGCTAACGTCAGTTCGTTGCGCCGCCGTGGGCGTGACACTTTGGGAGGCAACGTGGCTGACCCGCCGCTGGATGCGAACACCCGACTGGCCGCCGAGCGCAACCGTCTCGCGCTCGAGCGCACCTTGATGGCGTGGACCCGTACCTGCACCTCACTGATCGCCTTCGGATTCACCATCTACCAACTCTTCCGGTACCTCGCCGCTTCGGAAAGACTCAGTGACCCCTACGTCAGCCCCCAGGTGTTCGGTGCCGCGATGGTCGTCATCGGCCTCATCGCACTGGTATTGGCCTGGATGCAGCATCGACAGGAGTTGGCGGCGCTCCGCGCGGAGTTCGGACCGATGCGGTACTCGATCGCCTCGATCGTCGCGGCCATGATCGCCGGCCTGGGGGTGCTGGCGCTGGTCGGGGTGACGCTGCGGTTGTGAAACCGCTAGGCGCAGTCGGCGCAGATCATCCGATCGCCGACCTGCCGTGCCAGCCGGTGGCTGTGCTGCACCAGGAAGCAACTCGAGCAGGTGAACTCGTCTCGCTGCTTGGGCACGACTCGAACGGTGAACTCTTCACCCGAGAGGTCTGCGCCAGGTAGTTCGAAGTCCTCGAGCTCTTCGCCGTCGTCGACGTCGAGCACCGCGGTGGCGGCGTCGTTGCGACGTCCCGCCAGCGCTTCGAGCGACTCGTCGACCACGTCGTCGGTTTCCTTCTGGCGTGGGGCGTCATAATCGGTGGCCATTTTGATCCTTTCGAGTCCAGTGCCGTTGTCGCGACAACGTGGACGATGGGCGAGATGTTCCCGTCTGCACACGAGACCAAACACCCAGCTCCGAAGTCACGTCGACGCACGTCGCAATCTCAGCTGAATCTCAGGTCGAGCTCGGCCGAGTGCGAGCACACAGTACGGTCCGAAATCGCATATCGCCCTGCGCATCGCCGCATCGAGAAGCAAGAATCTCGGCCCCCGCGAGACCGGAGCGCGCTCCGGCCGTCGACCTACGGTCGTCCCTCCGACAATTCGAGCAGAGTGGCGGTGGTCAGGAGTTGGCCGTGCTCCAGTCGACCGGCCAGCGCGATGAACAGGCTGGCCGTGGTGACGGCATCCCCGAGGGCGTGATGTGGCGAATGCACCGGGAGCCCGAGTGCAGTGGCGGCGTACTCCAACGACACCGCCTGATCTGGTCCGAGGTCGACGTCGAGAATGTGCCGGGCCAGGACCGCGGTATCGACGATCGGACTGGCGAAGGGCAGGTAGGAACGGCGAAATGCCTTGCGCAGGAAAGACCTTTCGATCCAGGCGCAATGAGCGACGACGGGATGGTCGCTGATCAGCTCGTCGAGGGTGGCGACGCATTCCGCCAGCGGTGGTGCCGCTTCGAGGTCCTGGGTCCGCAGGTTGTGGAACTTGACCGAGCTCGCAGGCACGTCGCCGGGTATGTGGACGAGCCCGTACACCGACTCGGCCGTCTTGACCCGCCCGTCGCGCACCGGGACCGCGCCGTAGGACACGATGTGGTCGCGGCGAGCGTCGAGTCCGGTGGTCTCGAGGTCGATCACGACGAAGGTGTCGGTGCGCCAGTTCACGTCCGTCGCGGCCGTCCGTCGCGGGCGCGCGCGCAGATCGCGAAGCCCGCGCGCCCAGTCGAGTGCCACGCTCAGAGTCCCTCGTAGCCGAACCACTTGCGGCTCAAGCGATCCTGGATGCCACTGATCGTCCGGAAGGCGCTGCGGAGGTGGCGTCGTTCCAGGGGATCGAGCGTGCCGGGGTCGATGGCCGATGCGACGGCTCGGCCCTCCTTGATCGCCGTGACCTGGCTCTCGAACACCAGATGGTAGAAGAGGTTGAAGGCTCCCGAGAGTGCATCGGCCTCGTCGGCGGTCAGCAGACCGCTGCGGTGCGAGCGCTCGAGACGCTGAAGGGTGGAGCCGGTGGGGTCCCCGGTGCGTTGCGCCAGCGCACGGGCCAGCGACGCCACCGGGCGCAGACCGGACTTCTTGAGGTTGAGGTGGCCCTTCTGCTCGCCGAAGTGCTCGACGACGAACCCGCGGACGAACCCACTCGGCGGTCGGTCCCGCATCGAGAAGCGACTCAGTGCCCGCGTGAACGCGTCGCGCCCGATTCCGCCAACCAGCGCGGTGCGCAGCGGCTGGATCAGCACGGGGCGCGTGATCGGTCGAGCGTCCAACACCGTCGAGGCCATCAGCAGGTAGTCGATGTTGTCGGGGTTGGCGCGCCAGACGTCGGCGATCTCACGCCACTGTCGTTGCGATCGGTTGAACAGGGGCCCCGAGGCGTTGAGGCCCTGCGGGCACGGCGCGAGGCCACACCTCGTCATGGCGGCGATCAGGGGCTCGGTGGCCGACGCGACCTGTTCCCGAGTGACCTCCGCGTCGGTGGGTTGCCGCACCGCCCACGCCAGCGCGGTGTCGACGTCGGAGTTCGGCAACGGCTCGCGGCGACCGAGGGAGCCCATGAGCATCCACGAGCAGTCCAGGTCGGCCAGCGGCGAGGTCGTGGTGTGTAGTTCGACGATCTTGCGGAAGATCGACTCGATCATCGCCGACAGGAGCGCGCCGAGGTGTTCGACCGGCAGCCCTGCGTCCCACAATTCGACCGTGGTGGGCGTCAGCATGCGGGACGCCTCGACGAGCTCGTCCATGGTGGTCGCCGCCGCGGCTGCCGATCGGATCACCAGCGGGTTGCGCACCTCCGCAGCGGCCATGTCCACGACCCGCACGACGCCGACCGCCGCCCCAACGGCGTCGACGACCACGAGGTGATGGATGCCGTGCTCGACCATGAAGAGGTACGCGGTGCTGATGGTCCGGTCGGTGCTCATCACGATCGCGGGGACGCTGGCGATGGTCGAGATGGGCGCGTCGACACCGACGTCGCCCGTGGCGACGCGGCGGCGAAAGTCGTCGTCGGTGACGATGCCGATCTGCCCCCGGCGCAGGAACAGTGCGCACGACCGGCCGGCAGTGGTCATGAGTGCCGCGACCGTACGGATCGAGTCGTCGGCGTCGCACCACGTGATCGGATGCGCGACCTCGCCGATCGGTCGTTCCAGTCGGGCGAATGACTCACCGGAGTTGATGAGGCGCTCGCGTGCGACAAGCCCGCCGTAGTGAGCGAAACGCAGGCGATCCGGGTGCGCCAGGAATGTCCGCGGGTCGGGGATCCGATAGCAGAGGGTGTCTTCGGCGGCGCGGACCTGCAATGGCGGCGGTAACCCGGACAGCACCGAGATGTGGCCGAACGTCTCGCCGGCACCGAGGACGTCGGTGGTCCGGCCGCGGTCGATGATCTCGACCGCGCCGACCCTCACGACATAGAGGCAGTCCAGCGGCGCCGCGTCGGCCTCGACGATCACGGTGCCCGAGGTGAAGTACTCGACCTCGACCGCTCTGGCGAGACGGCCCAGGTCGTCGTCGTCGAGCCGGTCATACGGTGACTGCGCACCGAGGAACTCGAGGAACTCCTTCACGTCCCGATCGTTGCACGGTCCGTTGGTCGAGGCGCCGCACTCGACGGGCCCGCCTACATTGGGGGAGCCCCAAGTTTCAACATTCCGCCAACGGCTATACGGGCGCTGATGGCGGGACGCGGGCATGCGTCCCGGGATGGGCAGGGCAATCGAGTGGTGAGGAAGTAGATGACGGATACGGCGAGTGACGATCACGATCAGACGCACGAACCCACCGAGATCACCTACGACGAACACCGCCACCCCGCTCGGCCCCGGACGTTGCGTTTCCGTCCGAAGGTCAAGGCGCCGTTTGCGCGTCGGTCGGTGGCTCAGGACGGTTCGGCCACCGGCGACAACCCGGCGTACGTGTCGTGGCTGTTGACGCAGTCGATGTTGGCCGACGCCAACGAGATCAGCCAGCAGTTCTCCGGGCAGGGCTCGATGTGGCAGAACCCCTTCGCGAACCCGAATCCCCGAGGGGCGGTGACCGCCGCGTCCGTCTGGTTCACCGCCTATCCGCTGTCGTTGATCACCCGGCCCGACGAGTCGTTCCTGACCGCAATGGCCGACGAGGAGATGTGGAAGGCGTTCGCCGAGATCGGCATCGAGGGCATCCACACGGGTCCCGTCAAGCGTGCGGGCGGCATTTCCGGCTGGGAGTACACGCCCAGCGTCGACGGCCACTTCGACAGGATCAGCACCCAGATCGACCCGGCCTTCGGCACCGAGGACGAATTTCGAAAGATGTGCGCCACCGCCAACTGGTACGGCGGCACCATCATCGACGACGTCGTACCCGGTCACACCGGCAAGGGCGCGGACTTCCGGCTCGCCGAGATGCACTACGCGGACTACCCCGGGATCTACCACATGGTGGAGATCGACCCAAGGGACTGGCACGAACTGCCCGAAACCCCCGCGGGCGTCGACTCGGTCAACATCGACGCGGCGACCGAGGAGTGGCTCGACAAGGCCGGGTACATCATCGGTCGACTGCAGCGCGTCATCTTCTACGCCGAGGGCGTCAAGGAGACCAACTGGAGCGTCACCCGCCCGGTTCTGGGGGTCGACGGCGTCGAGCGGCGCTGGGTGTACCTGCACTACTTCAAGGACGGTCAGCCGTCGATCAACTGGCTGGACCCGACGTTCGCCGGTATGCGCATGGTCATGGGCGACGCGCTGCACTCGCTGACCGACCTCGGCACCGGAGCGCTACGCCTCGACGCGAACGGCTTCCTCGGGGTGGAGAAGAGCGCCGCCGACGGCAGCCCTGCCTGGTCCGAGGGCCATCCGCTGTCGGAGGCCGCCAACCATCTCATCGCCAGCATGGTCCGCAAGGTGGGCGGGTTCACGTTCCAGGAGCTCAACCTCACCATCGACGACATCCGCGAGACCGGGGAAGCGGGCGCGGATCTGTCCTACGACTTCATCAACCGCCCCGCCTATCAGCACGCGCTGGCCACCGGGGACACGGAGTTCCTTCGCTTGACATTGCGCACCTCCATCGAGTTGGGCGTGGACCCGGCGTCGTTGGTGCACGCACTGCAAAACCACGACGAGCTGACTTACGAACTCGTGCACTGGTCCACCGGGCACCGCGACGACGTCTACACCTACAAGGGCGAGGAGATCACCGGCGAGCAGCTCGGAGAGTCGGTCCGCCAGGATCTGCTGCACCAGCTCACCGGGCCGAACGCCCCGTACAACCAGGTCTTCACCACCAACGGCATCGCCTCGACCACGGCTACCGTCGTCGCCGCGTCCCTCGGGATCACCGACCTCGACCAAATCGAGGACGTCGACCCCATCCGCCGCGCACATCTGTTGTTGGCGATGTTCAATGCGCTGCAGCCAGGGGTCTTCGCACTGTCCGGCTGGGACATGTGCGGCATGTTGACGTTGCCGCCCAGCGAGGTAGCCGAGTTGCTCCGCGGCGGCGACACCCGGTGGATCCACCGCGCCGGCCACGACCTGATGGGCGTCAATGAGCGAGCAACCCGCTCGATGGCGGGCATGCCGCGTGGCCGGAGCCTGTACGGCTCGATCCCCGAGCAACTTGCCGACGAGACCAGCTTCCTACGTCAGCTGCAAGCGATCCTGCGGGTCCGTTCCCATTACGGCATCGCCACCAGCGTCCAGGTCGACATCCCCGAGGTGTCGCAGAAGGGGATGCTGGTCCTCGTCCACCAACTCGAGGACCCCACCCAGCACCAGCTGACCATCCTGAACTTCGCCCACGAGGACATCGCGGGCACCGTGCGGTCCGAGCACCTGCCGCCGGGCAGCCACGTGATGGACATGTTCACCGGCAAGACGGTGGGCACGGTCGACGATCTGCACAGCTTCGCGGTGGAAATGCCGCGCCACCATGGCATGTCGTTGCTCGTCGAGGCGGCCGAGGTCGAGGTCGGGGAGTCGGAGTAGCCGGTCCCGTCACCGCCGCGCCGACCGCTCGAGCGGCGCTGCGTCGGGCGCCTCCAGCAGGCAGATGACGGTGCTCGGATCGGGATTGGACGACGTCCGGTTCTGATTCGAGTCGATGAGGTACGTCGACGAGTAGCTGCCGTCGCCCGCGGCACGTCCGGTGTAGGCCGAGAAGCCCGCGCCGCACGTGCGGTCGATGACGTCGGCGATCGCCGTGTTGACCGCCATCGGCGCCCGCAGATACACCTCGGCCCGGTGCGGCGTCGCGCAATCGACGACGGCGACCGAGATGACGGTGGGGTCGACCGGTGGAGGATCGGCCAGGCAGTCGCCGACGTCGAGGTCGAACCAGTTCACGGTCCGCGTCGTCGGTGTCGGAACAGGGGTGGTGACCGTCGGGCTGGTGACCGCCGGCATCGTCGTGGTCTCCAGCGTCGTCACCATCGGTGTCGGGGCGGCCGACGTGCATCCCGTCAGCAGCACGAGGGCTGCCAGCGGCCACGCGGTCCGTCGACGGTCGTCAGTCCGCATCCGATCGGCTCCTCTCGACGAACGCCACGAGGTGTGGATCGTCGGAGGTGAACCGGTCGACCTCCTCGCCGCCGTCACACCGCATCAGGGCGATGGTCATGCCTCGCGCCGACTGCCCCACCACCTGCCAGGTGGCACCTGCCTCCTGCCACCGCACGAGCTCGGCCACGCGATCGCGGGTATCACCATGCATGCGTTCACGATCGCATCTCCGTCGTAGGCTGCGGCGGTGGATTCGGGTACGAAGTTGGCGGTCGCCGCGGTGTTCGTGTGGCTGGGGATGGTTCTGGCCATCTCGTTCGTCGAGGCGCCGTTGAAGTTTCGGGCACCCGGCGTCACGCTGAAGGTCGGACTTGGCATCGGCCGGTTGGTGTTCCGGGCACTGAACGTCTTCGAGTACGTGTTCGTGTTCATCATCTCGTTCGCGCTCTTCACCCACGAGACGTCGGTGACCCTGAACATCACGGTGTGTGTCGCGGTGGCCGCCCTTCTCGCGCAGACCTTTCTGGTGCGTCCCCTCCTGAGCCGCCGGACCGCCGCCGTGCTCGAGGGCGACGAGGGACGACGCTCGCGGGCCCACTTCGCCTACGTAGCCCTCGAAGTGGTCAAGGTGATCGCCCTGGTGTGGACGGGCGTCGAGCTCGTCGGTGCGTGAGACGATGGCCCCATGCGACTCGGATTGCATGCGCTCGGAATCGGATCGGGCGCCAAGCGTGACGTGATCGACGCGGTGGCAAGTGCCGCCGAACACGCTGGCTTCGCCACTCTCTGGTCGGGCGAACACGTGGTCATGGTCGATGAATCCGCGTCGCCCTATCCGTACTCCGAGGACGGCCGGATAGCCGTAGCCGCCGAGGCGGATTGGCTCGATCCGATGATCGGACTCAGCTTTGCCGCCGCCGCGACGTCGACCATCGGCATCGCGACCGGTGTGCTGCTGCTTCCCGAACACAACCCCGTTCTGATGGCCAAGCAGGCCGCGAGCTTGGACACGCTCTCGGGAGGTCGGCTCACGCTGGGGATCGGGGTGGGCTGGTCGCGGGAGGAATTCGATGCGCTCGGCGTGCCGTTCGAGCGGCGGTCTGCGCGCACTGCCGAGTACGCCGAGGCCATACGGACCCTGTGGCACGACGACGTCGCATCCTTCAGCGGCGAGTTCGTCAGGTTCGACTCGGTACGGGTGAACCCGAAACCGTTGCGCGACCGCCACATTCCGATCGTTCTCGGCGGCAACAGTGACGCGGCGCTGCGCAGGGTCGCCGACTGGGGCGACGGCTGGTACGGATTCAACGTCGACGGCCCGACGACGGTCGCGCGGCTCGTGGCGACCATTCGAGCGTTCTGCGAGGAGCGGAGCCGCGATGCGACCGCACTGCGACTGGCGGTGGCGCTCCGCGATCCGCAACCATCCGACCTCGAGGAGCTCGCCGCACTCGGCATCGACGAACTGGTACTCGTCGCGGGTCCGCCCGACGACGCGCACGCAGCAGCGGACTGGGTCAACGAGTTGGCGGCCCAATGGTTGCCCGCCCTGAGCTGAGACGCGCTGCCGACTTGCCCCGTCACGCGGTAAGGTCTCCCGCAGTGGTGATGGATCTCGCCCGGGCCGACGTCGCTCGAACCGCCGAATGGCTGATAGTTCCTACCGTCGATGCGATGAGTAGGTAGCAGCATGAATCGATCAGGTGACGACTCGCACGTCGAGTTGCCCATCGACCCCGACGTATCCTCCGCACCGAGCCGGCCATTGCATCTGCGGCCGTCGGCGCTGGCGTGGGTATTCGCGGGCGGCGTCGTCGGCACGGCACTGCGGTACGGAATCGAAGAACTCCTGCCGCACGACGGCTCGGGCTGGCCGTGGGCGACATTTCTGATCAACCTCGTCGGCGCATTCATCCTGGGTGCGCTGCTGGAGGCCTTGGCGCGGCTCGGCGACGACTCGGGGTGGCGCCAGCGGGCGAGACTCTGTGCGGGCACCGGTGGCTGTGGCGCCTTCACCACCTACAGCACCCTGGCTCTCGAGGCCGTGCTGCTGGGGCGCAACGGGCACCTCGTCATCGCGATCGGCTATGGCGTCGTCAGCGTCGTGGGCGGCGTCGTGACCGCGTGGCTCGGAATCGTGGTCGCGGCAAGCGTTCACCGGCGAAGGGCGAGCGCGTGATCGTCGTTCTCACCCTGCTGGCCGGAGCCACCGGCGCGCTGAGTCGGTTCGTCCTCGACTCGTCGATCAAGAGACGGTGGCAGTCGCCGTTCCCATGGGCGACCGTCCTCATCAACGTCACGGGTTCGCTGCTGCTCGGAATTCTCGCGCGCCTGGTGCTCTTCGATGGTCAATCCCCCGTGTGGCAGACCGTCGTGGGCACCGGTTTCTGTGGTGGCTACACGACTTTCAGCACGGCGAGCTTCGAGACCGTGCGCTTGGTGCAGCAGAACCGCCGGTTGCTGGCCCTGCTCAACGCAATCGGTTCCCTGGTTCTGTCGGTCGGCGCGTGTGCGGCGGGACTCGCTCTGGCGTGGGCCTTCTAGGGTTCGGAACGGCGAATTCTTGGCGACGCGCGCGTGCGGCGCGCCGCGAGGGGGCAGACTCTCATTCATGGCTGCCAACCCACGTGCCGGACAACCGGCTCTCCCGGAAGATCTCATCGACGTAGCGCAGGTCGTCACCGCCTATTACAGCCTGGTGCCCGATCCGGAGAACGTCGATCAGCAGGTGGCGTTCGGAACGTCGGGGCATCGCGGGTCCAGCCTCGACACCGCCTTCAACGAGGCGCACATCCTGGCGACGACGCAGGCCATCGTCGAGTACCGTGCCGCGCAGGGCACCTCCGGGCCGCTGTTCATCGGCCGCGATACGCACGCCCTGTCCGAACCGGCATGGGTCTCCGCGCTGGAGGTCCTCGCCGCCAACGACGTGGTCGCCATGATCGACGGCGCCGACCGCTTCACGCCCACGCCCGCCGTCAGCCACGCAATCCTTCAGTTCAACCGCGGTCGTGACACCGACCTGGCCGACGGCATCGTCGTCACGCCGTCGCACAACCCGCCGCGTGACGGCGGCTTCAAGTACAACCCGCCCAACGGCGGCCCCGCCGACACCGACGCGACGGGGGTAATCGCCAAGCGCGCCAACGAGATTCTGCGAGGCGGGCTGGCCGACGTGAAGCGGATTCCGCTCGCGCGGGCCCTGCAGGTCGCGGAGCGCCACGACTACCTCAACGCCTACATCGACGACCTCCCGAACATCGTCGACATCCACGCCATCCGCGCCGAGGAGATCAGGATCGGTGCCGACCCCCTCGGCGGCGCCAGCGTCGATTATTGGGGCGCCATCGCCGAGCGGCACGCGTTGAATCTGACGGTCGTCAACCCACTGGTCGACGCCACCTTTCGGTTCATGACGCTGGACACCGACGGCAAGATCCGGATGGATTGCAGTTCACCGAATGCGATGGCCAGTCTCTTGGCCAAGATCGGGGACTATCAGATCGCCACCGGCAACGACACCGACTCCGACCGGCACGGCATCGTCACCCCCGACGGCGGGCTGATGAACCCGAACCACTACCTGGCCGTCGCGATCGACTACCTCTACTCGCACCGGCCGAACTGGCCGGGGTCCACCGCGGTCGGCAAGACGGCGGTCAGCTCGTCGATCATCGACAGGGTGGTCGCGGGGCTCGGCCGCAAGCTGATCGAGGTGCCCGTCGGGTTCAAGTGGTTCGTCGACGGGTTGATCAGCGGCACAATCGGATTCGGTGGCGAAGAGAGCGCGGGCGCGTCGTTCCTGCGGACCGACGGTTCGGTGTGGACCACTGACAAGGACGGCATCATCCTGGCGCTGCTCGCTTCGGAGATCCTCGCGGTCACCGGTAAGACACCGTCGCAGCGGTACGCCGAGCTCGCGGAGAAGTACGGCGCGCCGACCTATGCCCGCATCGACGCGCCCGCGAACCGGGAGCAGAAGACCCGGCTGGCGAAGCTGTCGCCAGAGCAGGTGAGCGCCACCGAATTGGCAGGCGAGTCGATCACGGCGAAGCTGACGACCGCGCCGGGCAACGGCGCTCCGCTCGGTGGCCTGAAGGTCACCACGGAGAACGCGTGGTTCGCCGCCCGCCCGTCGGGCACCGAGGACGTCTACAAGATCTACGCCGAGTCGTTCAAGGGACCCGAGCATCTCGCCGAGGTGCAGCAGGCGGCCAAGGACGTGGTGAACTCCGTCATCCAATAAAGTCGGATGAGTGAGTTCCGTCGCGGAGGGTGACTGTTCGGCCCCCCAGAAGCCGAAGCTGCCCAGCGAGATATGGGTTCTCGTCACTGCGAATGCGGTGATCGCGCTCGGTTACGGCGTCGTCGCACCCGTGCTGCCGCAGTACGCCCGCAACTTCGGGGTGAGCATCGCCGCCGCGACCTTCGTCATCACGGCCTTTGCGTTGATGCGGCTGTGTGCCGCCCCGGTCAGCGGTGTGCTGGTGCAGAAGCTGGGGGAGCGCCGCATCTACCTGACCGGCCTGGTGATCGTGGCCGTATCCACCGGGGCGTGCGCGTTCGCGCAGACCTACTGGCAGCTGCTGGTATTTCGCTCGTTGGGCGGTTTCGGGTCGGCGATGTTCACCGTGTCATCGCTGGGGCTGATGATCCGGATCTCGCCACCTGATGCGCGGGGCCGCGTCGCCGGCCTGTTCTCGAGTGCGTTCCTGGTCGGCTCGGTGGGTGGGCCGGTTCTCGGCAGCCTCACCGTCGGGTTGGGGTTGTCCGCGCCGTTCGTCATCTACGGCGTGGCGCTGCTGATCGCGGTCGCGGTGGTGTTCGTGCAACTGCGGCACTCGTCACTCGCGGCGCCGGAGGAACAGAGCGAGCCCGCCATCTCGCTGCGGACGGCGCTGGGCAACCGCGCGTACCGGGCGGCGTTGTTCTCCAACTTCGCGACGGGATGGTCGGCGTTCGGGCTCCGCATCGCGCTGGTGCCCCTGTTCGTGGTCGAGGTGCTTGGTCGTGGTGCGGGGATGGCCGGACTCGCCTTGGCCACGTTCGCGATCGGCAACGTCTCCGTCGTGGTCCTCAGCGGTCGGCTGTCCGACCGGGTCGGCAGGCGCCGCCTCTTGATCGTTGGCCTGGCGGTGTCGGCAGTGTCGACGGCTCTGGTCGGGTTCACGACGTCGCTGCCGCTGTTCCTGGTGGCCGCCTACGTCACCGGTGCCGCGACGGGCATGTTCATCTCGCCTCAGCAGGCCGCGGTCGCCGACATCATCGGCAGCAAGGCGCGCGGCGGCACCGCCGTTGCGACGTTCCAGATGATGTCGGACTTCGGGGCCATCCTGGGCTCGCTGGCCGTCGGTCAGATCGCCGAGCACCTGACGTATGGGATGGCGTTCGTGATCAGTGGTGCGATCCTGGTGGCCGCTGCCATCGGGTGGGTCTTCGCGCCGGAGACCAGGCCGCGGACTGGCACCGAGCACACCGAAGCCCGTCCCCTCGGTCCGGAGACCGGCGGAGAGGTCCCTTGAGCTGGTGTTTTGAACCGGGAGGACCGGTTGGTGTACCGTCGACGGGCACGACGAGGGGCTATGGCGCAGTTGGTAGCGCACCACACTGGCAGTGTGGGGGTCAGGGGTTCGAATCCCCTTAGCTCCAC
>NZ_JAEMTA010000050.1 GCF_016462545.1 Mycolicibacterium sp.
GGGGTGAACGGCCGGATCGACTGCGCCAGCGTGGCGGCGGCGGCCTTGTCGACCGGATGGTTCGCCGATCCCAGCCACACCACGAACCAGCGCTCCGGGGTCCGCTGACCGCGCGGCGTTCCCGACGGCGGAACCTCACCGACGACCCCGGCCCAGATCTGGCCGTTGGGCTTTGCGGCGTCGGTGAACTTCACCTCGTAGGAGGAGAACGCGCCGGGCATGCCCGCTGCATTCAGCGGACCGGCTTCCTGACCTTGGCGAGTCCCCGCGAACGGCATGAAGAACTCGCCCATGTCGGAGGCCAGGCGCGTGGCGGCCTTGCCGTTGTCGGTCTCGGCGCCCGCGAACAGCTTGAGGTCGAGGCGACCGAGCAACACGCTGGTGTCGGACGGTGCTTCGGCCCCGCCTTCGGGGATCTTGGTCAGCAGCGCTTGCCCATAGGACAGCTGGGTGTTGTCCGAGACCTTCCAGCCAGCCGGAACCACGTAGCTGAACCCGCCCGCGGCGTTGTCGACGCGGCCGGGCTCCGGCGGCGGGGCAGGAGCCGCACTGGGATCTGGCGGCGGCGCGTTCGGGTCGGCCGGAGGTGGCGGCGGCGCGTTCGGATCGACCGGGGCCGGCGCCGGAGCCGGTGCTGGAGCGGGCGCGGGTGCCGGCGGGACGGGATCGGCGAAGGCGACGGGGCCTGGCAGGACGAGGGTCACCGCGGTGACGCCTGCGACGGCGGCCGCGGCCAGCGCCTTGGGGATGCTCCTACGTCGGGGAGGGTGCTGCATGTGGAAGAAACTACCGTGTTACGGCCGTGACGCAAGTGTGAGTTGCTCTTAAAGTGCCAAACTTGGAAGTTGCTGTCACGGTGAAAGACCTGGCAGTGACATATTTCACTAGTAACTGACACGACCGGTAGCCCGCGCGGCGCGCGGGCGGTGTCGTTTGTTGATCGTGATCGGCCCCGCGGCCGTTACCGGGCCGGATGAATCGACACTTCTTGGGACTTGACCGTGAAGAAGATTCGCTCCCCCGGGCTGAGTCGCAGATCTGCCGCCGACTCCGCGGTGATGTCGGCCGACAGTCCGGGTGACCCGTCCGGTTGGTCGTCGGCCCGGACTCTGATGGCCGGCCCGCGGCCGTCGAGTTCGGCGATCACCACCTCGACGGTGTTGCGCGGGCTTCCGTGCGGTTTCTCGCGGTACACCGCCACGGCGGAGGGATGGAACGTGGCGGCGACGGGATCGCCCTCCCGAAGAGCGCCGGCGACGCCGTCGTCGATGCTGCCGTGCCAGACCTGCTCCCAATCGGTGACCAGGGTGGTGCCCGCGCCTACGCGGCCGCTCACCAAGTTGATTCCCGCAAAGCGCGCCCCGAAGCCGCTGCGCGGGGCGGCGAGCACATGGGACGTCGGGCCCGATTCCACGATGCGGCCCGCCTCCAGGACGATCACCCGATCGGCGAGGGTGACTACGTCGAGCAGCTCGTGCGTCACCAGTATCGAGGACCGGCCGTCGCGGGACAGAACGTGGCGCAGCACCTTGCGCATCGCCGCGGCGACGGCTACGTCGAGGCCGGTCAACGGTTCGTCCAGGAGGAGGACGTCGGGGTCGGCGGCCAGAGCGCGCGCCAATGCGACGCGCTGTGCTTGCCCGCCGGACAGGTGGCGTGGTTTGCGGCCTGCGAGGTCGCCCGCGTCGACCTCGCCGAGCCAGCGTTGCACGACCGCGCGGGATGCCCTGCGCGACAACCGCTTTCCGCTCCTGGCCCCGAAGGCGACGTTGGCCCCCGCGGACAGATGCGGAAACAGCAGGGGATCCTGCATCAACAGCCCGACGCGACGGTCATAGGTGCCGACCCGGGTGCCGTCGGACGTGTCGGTCAACGTCCGGTCGCCGACGCGCACCTTCCCCCGCTCGGGTCGGACCAACCCCGCGACGACGTGCAGGACAGTCGACTTGCCGGCGCCGTTGGGACCGAGCAGCGCCACCACTTCCCCTGGCGCCACCGTGAATTCGACGTCTAGGTCCCGACTCTCGACGACGGCCCGCACCTCGACGCCGCCCGACTCGTCACTGCCAGCCACTGGCTCCACCCGCCTTGATCCGGCGGCTGCCGAGTCCGACGACGACCACCGCGGCGACCGCGACGAGCAGGACCGACAAGGCCACGGCGGCATCCGCGTCGACCTCGCGTTGCAGGTAGATCTCCAGCGGGAGCGTGCGCGTCACGCCCTCTCTGGACCCGGCGAAGGTCAGCGTCGCACCGAACTCCCCCAGCGATCTGGCGAAGGCGAGCACCGCGCCGGAGGCCAGCCCGGGTGCCAGCAGGGGCAGCGTCACCCGCCACCACACCGCGGTCGGTCGCGCCCCGAGGGTGGCGGCCACCATTTCGTAGTCGGCGCCGACGGTGCGAGCGGCGCCCTCGAGGGCGATCACGAGGAACGGCAGTGACACGAAGGTCTGGGCGAGCACCACCGCGGTCGTGGTGAACGCGATCTGAATGCCCGCGGCATCGAGGTACTTGCCGAGGAGCCCGAGGCGGCCGAATGCGTACAGCAGCGCGATGCCACCCACCACCGGCGGTAGGACCAGCGGCAGCAGGATCAGCGGTCTGGCCCACCGCACCATGCGGGAATGACTGCGCGCCAACACCATCGCCATCGGAACGCCGAACACGATGCACAGCGTCGTACTCGCAGCGGCGGTCTTGAAGCTGAGCTCGAGTGCGGTCAGCGACGAGGGGCTGGTGATCAACGACCAGAACTGCGACCACTCGACCCGCGCGGCCACCGCGACCAGCGGCAGCACGACGAAGATCGCGCCGATACCGGCCGGGACGTAGATCCAGCGGGGCAGACCGCCAGAGCCGGTCAAGGCTCGACGGAACCCGCCGGCGCGGCGGGGTGCGTTCTGGTCACGGCGCAAACCCTATTGGACCCAGCCGCGGCCTGCGCCTACTTCTCCGCGTGGCGCGTTTCGCCAGATAGCTACTGTCCAGTAACATGAGGTCCGACTCGCTGGGTTCAGCGTCGAACACGAGGAGGTCGTGATGATGGATGTGCTGCTCACCGGTGGTGACACCGAACTGGGACGCGTCATCGCGGAGGGGTTCCGGGACGCGGGACACAAGATCGTGATCGCCGGTTCACGCCGCGACGACCTCGAGGTGGCCGCGAAGGAACTCGACGTCGACTCGATCGTGTTCGACAACACCGACCCGGCCAGCCTCGAAGAGGCCCGCGCGCAGTTCCCCCACCACCTCGACACCATCGTCAACGTTCCCGCGCACCGTGGTGACGGCGGTGATCCCCGCACCTACACGCTGGCCGAACGTGCCGCGGCGTGGCGGACGTCGCTGGAAGCGACCATGCTGTCCGCGGTGCTCACGGTGCAGATCCTCGGTGATCACCTGCGCTCGGGTGGCTCGATCATCAACGTCGTCGGCGACAACGCCACCGAGGGCAGCGCGGAGGCCGCCATCAAGGCCGCTCTGTCGAATTGGACTGCGGGACAAGCGACTCACTTCGGTATCCGCGGCATCACGTTGAACGCGGTGGCCTCGGGTCGGGGTGCCGAGCCGGGCTATGACGGCATCGCCAGGACGTCGCCGTCGGTCGCCGCCGAGATCACCCGGCTGGCGCTGTTCCTGACCACGCCCGCCGCCAGGCACATCACCGGGCAGACCCTGCACGTCAGCCACGGGGCGCTCGCCAGCTTCGCCTGACAGCCCAGATATTCCGGCTTCGCGGACAGCGAAACGGGGTATCGGTTCCGTTTAGTCGTCGCTAGGGTCGGATCCGTGACGATTCGACTCGGACTTCAGATCCCCAACTTCTCCTACGGCACCGGGGTCGAGGCACTCTTCCCCACCGTCATCGCGCAGGCCAAGGAGGCCGAAGCCGCCGGTTACGACTCGGTCTTCGTGATGGACCACTTCTATCAACTCCCCGGGCTCGGCACGCCGGACCAGCCCATGCTCGAGGCCTACACCGCGCTCGGCGCGCTTGCGGCGGCAACCGAGAAGGTGCAGCTGGGCACGCTCGTCACCGGCAACACGTACCGGAATCCGACGCTTCTCGCCAAGGCCATCACGACGCTCGACGTGATCAGCCAGGGCCGCGCCATCCTCGGTATCGGCACGGGCTGGTATGAGCTGGAGCACGACTCGCTCGGCTACGACTTCGGCACCTTCACCGATCGATTCAACAGGCTCGGCGAGGCCCTGGACATCATCCTGCCGATGCTCGCGGGTGAGCGCCCCACGGTCTCCGGCAAGTACTACCGCACGCAGGAAGCCATGGCCGAACCCCGCTTCCGCGATCACATTCCGCTGATGATCGGCGGCAGTGGCGAGAAGAAGACGATTCCGTTGGCGGCCAAGCACTTCGACCACCTCAACATCATCGCGGGCTTCGACGAGCTGCCCCGCAAGCTCGCCGTGGTCAAGGAGAACTGCGAGAAGATCGACCGCGACCCCGCGACCCTGGAAACCAGCATGCTGGTGGTCGCGATCATCGGAGAGGGCATCACGGCCGATGTCATTCCCGCGGACTTCCGCCAGCAGGCGGTGTTCGGCAGCCCTGAGCAGGTGGCCGACCAAATCAAGACCAAGGTGCTCGACGCCGGTATCGACGGCGTCATCCTCAGCCCCGTCACGAGCCTCGACGGGTACCACCCCGGTACCGCCGCGGAAGTGGCGGAGAAATTGAAGCCACTGCTCGGGGGGTGAAGAAGCCTGCGCTGATGAATTTTGCGTGCGGTGGGTGATCTCACCGCGCTCCGGGGAACGCGTCCGACTAGCCTATGGGTTGTACTGAGTAGGTTTTCGCACGCGAGGAGCAGCAATGAGCCACCCCGGAGCTACGGCATCGGATCGGCATAAGGTCGTCATCATCGGTTCCGGGTTCGGCGGATTGAACGCCGCCCAGAAGCTGAAGAGGACCGACGTCGACATCAAGCTGATCGCCCGCACGACGCATCACCTGTTCCAGCCGCTTCTGTACCAGGTGGCCACCGGCATCATCTCCGAGGGTGAGATCGCACCTCCGACGCGCCTGATCCTGCGCAAGCAACGCAACGCCCAGGTGCTGCTCGGCGACGTCACCCACGTCGACCTCGCCAACAAGACCGTCACGTCGGAGCTGCTCGGCCACGATTACAAGACGCCCTACGACACCCTCATCATCGCGGCAGGCGCCGGCCAGTCCTACTTCGGCAACGATCACTTCGCCGAGTTCGCCCCCGGCATGAAGTCGATCGACGATGCCCTCGAACTGCGCGGTCGCATCCTCGGTGCCTTCGAGCAGGCGGAACGGTCGAGCGATCCCGAGCGCCGCAAGAAGCTGCTGACCTTCGTAGTCGTCGGTGCAGGCCCGACCGGCGTGGAGATGGCTGGCCAGATCCAGGAGTTGGCCGACCAGACGCTCAAGGGCAGCTTCCGGCACATCGACCCGACCGAGGCGCACGTCATCCTGCTCGACGCGGCCCCGGCGGTGCTGCCTCCGATGGGCAAGAAGCTCGGTCTCAAGGCGCAGGCCCGGCTGGAGAAGATGGGCGTCGAAGTCCAGCTCAACGCGATGGTCACCGATGTCGACCGCAACGGCATCACGGTCAAGGACGCCGACGGCACCATCCGGCGCATCGAGGCGGCCTGCAAGGTGTGGTCGGCCGGTGTGTCGGCCAGCCCGCTGGGCCGCGACCTGGCCGAGCAGTCCGACACCGAGATCGACCGGGCGGGTCGCGTGAAGGTGCTCCCGGACCTGTCGATTCCTGGGCACCCGAACGTGTTCGTCGTCGGTGACATGGCCTTCGTCGACGGCGTCCCCGGCATGGCGCAGGGGGCCATCCAGGGCGCCAAGTACGTCGCCAAGATCATTCACAACGAGGCCAAGGCGCGCGAGCACGGCACCATTCCCAAGCCGCGTGAACCGTTCAGCTACTTCGACAAGGGGTCGATGGCGACGGTCTCGAAGTACAACGCCGTGGCGCAGGTCGGGAAACTCGAATTCGGTGGTTTCTTCGCCTGGTTGGCGTGGCTGGGCCTGCACCTGATCTACCTGGTGGGCTTCAAGACCAAGGTCGCGACCCTCCTGTCATGGGCGGTGACCTTCCTCAGCCGCGAGCGCGGTCAGCTGACCATCACCGAACAGCAGGCCTACGCCCGAACGAGAATCGAGCAGCTCGAGGACATCGCGGCCTCGGTGCGCGAGACCGAGAAGGCCGCGAGCTAGGGTCACGCGGGCGCACGCGGCGTCACAGCCGCTCGCCCTGCCACGTGACCAGGCAGCCGCCTGCCGCGAGCTCCAATTTGGTCCCCGCGGCCTCGAATTCTGTGTGCGGATAACGCAACTCGCTGACGCATGCCAGCGGGGTACCGAGTTCGTCATGGGTGACCGACCCGGTGCCGAGCTCGACGCGATGCCGCAGTAGCGGTGCTCCCCCAACGTCGGCGTGCACGGAGCCCGACCAGAATCCCTGGCGTTCACCGGTTCTGCCGATCTGGACGCGTTCGCGCAGGCGCGCGGTGCCTCCATCTCCGACGGCCAGTCGCGTCGACGTCACGTGTCTGGCCCTACCCGCCACGATGGTCGGTTGCGGGTCGAGGTCCAAGCTCCCCTGCACCTCCAGGTCCCAGGTGGCCCGCGATTCCATGGTGACCGTTCCCGGCATGGCCATCGTCGCGGCGGCACTGCGCACTCTGAGCCGGGCTCCCTCCTCCACGATCACTCGAATCCTTATCGTGTCCCCGCCAAGTGGTGTGGCCGCCGCCGACACGAGGTGCACGGTGTCGGCGTCGGTGCGGCGGGCAGCCACCCCGCCTGCGCACTCGATGCGTGGGCTGCGGTGGGGCGACGCAACGATGAGGACGTCGGAAATCATTGTCGGACGGCCGCTTACACCGGCACGCGAAGCTGCTGATGCACCCAGGCGAGGACGAGGGATGCCGCCGGGTCCTCGGTCAGGGAGATCAGCACGAACGGGCGTTCGCCCCGCACCGTCGCGGCGTCGCGGCGCATCACGTCGAGGTCCGCGCCCACCATCGGTGCGAGGTCGGTCTTGTTGATCACCAGCAGGTCCGAGAACGTCACGCCCGGCCCGCCCTTGCGCGGGACCTTGTCGCCGCCCGCCACGTCGATGACGAAGATCTGGACGTCGACGAGGCCGGAGGAGAAGGTCGCCGTCAGATTGTCGCCACCCGACTCGACGAGGATGAGGTCGAGCTGCTCGTTTCCGGCGATCAGGTCGTCGATCGCGTCGAGGTTGGCCGTGATGTCGTCACGGATGGCCGTGTGGGGGCAGCCGCCGGTCTGCACGGCGGCGATGCGTTCGTCGGCCAGGACGGCGTTGCGGCGTAGGAAGTCAGCGTCCTCGGTGGTGTAGATGTCGTTGGTCAGAACCGCAAGTGACAGCTCGTCACGCAACTGCCTGCACAGTGCGGCCACCAGCGCGGTCTTGCCGGAGCCGACCGGGCCGCCGATGCCGATGCGCAGCGGTTCCCCCGCCTGGCGGACGCGGCGGGGACGGTCGACGTGCTGGTGTGGTTCACCGTCGAGCAGATGTGGCGGCATGGTGCACCTTTCAGGAAACGAACAGGGGTCGGTCGCGTTCGACGTGGCGCTGGGCCAAGAGGTCGAGCAGAGGATCGGACAGGTCGGCGAGCTCCTTGGCGGCCTCCGCCGCGGTCCGGTCGCACAGCGACGACAGCTCGAAGGTCAGCGCCGCGACGTCACCGGGGTCCAGTGCCAGCAGTCGCTGTGCGGCGGTGGCAGACCCCGTCATCGTCGTATACACCACCGAGGCCGCCGTCTGTTCGGGGATCAGTCCGCTCGCCAAGCCGACGGCGCCCGCGGCGACCGCAAGGTGGGGTTTGAGGCCGACGGCGGACCAGTCGCGATCCGGCCACACCTTTCGGGCCAGCCGGACGAGACCTCTCCCCTGAGCTCGTGAGGCAGCGCGGGCGGCGGGAGCCGGTGTGCGAGCATCGGTTTGGAGATCGGCCTCGGAGAGGCCGAGCGTGCCGGCATGAACGGCGACCGCGACCGACGCGGTGACCAGGCCGCTGGTGCGGATGCGGCGGCGCAGGAACGCCCGCAGAGTCGGCAGGTCGACCACCAGGCCGCTGGTGACCGCCTCCTCGACTCCGCCGGAGTGCACGTGCCCGCCCGTCGGCAGCCGGGAGTCGGCCAGGGCCAACAGAGTTGCCAGATTCGACATCAGAACAGGAAGTAGCGCTGGGCCATCGGCAGTTCGGTGGCGGGCTGCTCGGCCCAGACGTCGCCGTCGATGGTCACGGTGAACGTGTCGGGGTCGACCTCGATGCGCGGGAGCGCGTCGTTGAGCGGCATGTCGGCCTTCCCGATCCTGCGGACGTCACCGACGGGAACGAGGCGACGGTTGACTGCCAGCCGGTCGGCCAGGTGATTCTCGATGGCCTGGGGCGCGACGAAGTGAACCGACGTGGCCGCGGCGGCAGCGGGTGCTGCGCCGAACATCGGCCGCGGCAGGACGGGTTGCGGTGTCGGGATCGAGGCGTTCGCGTCACCCATCGCGGCCCACGCGATCATGCCGCCCTTGATCACCGCGTGCGGGCGCACGCCGAAGAACGCCGGCTCCCACAGCACCAGGTCGGCGAGCTTGCCGACTTCGACGGAGCCGATCTCATGGTCGATGCCGTGCGCGATGGCCGGGCAGATCGTGTACTTCGCGACGTAGCGGCGAACCCGATTGTTGTCGGCCGCCCCGTCACCTTCCAACGCTCCGCGGCGCTTCTTCATCACGTGCGCCGTCTGCCAGGTGCGCAGGACCACTTCGCCGATACGACCCATCGCCTGGGCGTCGCTGCCGATCATCGAGATCGCGCCGATGTCGTGGAGCAGGTCCTCGGCGGCGATCGTCGAGGGCCGGATCCGGCTCTCGGCGAACGCGAGATCCTCTGGCACGCTTGGGTTCAGGTGGTGACAGACCATCAGCATGTCGAGGTGCTCGTCGAGCGTGTTGACAGTGTGTGGGCGGGTCGGGTTGGTCGAGCTGGGCAGCACGTTCGGCTGCGACACCACCGTGATGATGTCCGGTGCGTGTCCGCCGCCGGCACCCTCGGTGTGGTACGCGTGGATGGCGCGACCATTGATGGCAGCCAGGGTGTCCTCGACGAAGCCCGCCTCGTTGAGAGTGTCCGAGTGCAGGTTGACCTGAACCCCGGCGACGTCGGCGACGGTGAGGCACGCGTCGATGGCGGCTGGTGTCGTGCCCCAGTCCTCGTGCAGCTTGAAGCCCGCTGCACCGGCCCGAAGTTGCTCCCACATGGCGTCGGCGCTGACGGTGTTGCCCTTCCCCAGCAGCAATACGTTCAGCGGCCAGTGATCGAGCGCCTCCAGCATGCGCGCCAAATGCCAGGCCCCCGGAGTGACCGTGGTGGCCTTGCTGCCCTCGGCGGGCCCGGTGCCGCCCGCGACGATCGTGGTGATGCCGCCGCCGAGGGCCTCCTCCATGATCTGCGGGCAGATCAGGTGGACGTGGCAGTCGATGGCGCCCGCGGTGAGGATTCGCCCGTTGCCCGCGATGATCTCGGTCGAAGGTCCCACCACCAGATCGGGGTGTACGCCGGACATGATGTCCGGATTGCCCGCCTTGCCTATGGCGCTGATGCGCCCGTCGCGAATACCGACGTCCGCCTTGATGATTCCCCAGTGGTCGACGATCACGACGCCGGTGATCACGGTGTCGGGAGCACCGTCGGCGCGGGTGGCCCGTGACTGGCCCATGGACTCGCGGAGCACCTTGCCGCCGCCGAAGACGGCTTCGTCTCCCGCCCGGCCGGGACCTCCGCTGCGGTCCTCGGTGATCTCGATGAACAGATCGGTGTCGGCGAGCCGGATCCGGTCGCCCGTCGTGGGGCCGAAGAGTGCCGCATAGCGACTGCGGGAAAGCTCGCTCACTTGCCGTCCAACTTTCCGGGTGGGGTCAGGGACAGCCCGTAGACCTCTCGGGTGCCGCTCAGCGGAACGAGCGAGACATGTTGGGCGATACCGGGTTCGAAGCGCACCGCGGTGCCCGCGGGGATGTCGAGTCGGTGCCCGTGGGCGGCGTCGCGGTCGAATTCCAGAGCCGCGTTGGCCTGCGGTAGGTGGACGTGACTTCCGACCTGGACAGGCCGGTCACCGGTGTTGACGACGTTCAGCTCGAGCCGGTTGGCTCCCTCGTTGATCACGATGTCGCCGTCGCCGAAGAGGAATTCGCCTGGAATCACTAGCCTCGCCTCACGGGATCGGGTGGTGGACGGTGACGAGCTTGGTGCCGTCCGGGAACGTGGCTTCGGCCTGAACGTCGTAGAGCATCTCGGGCACGCCGTCCATGACGTCCTCGCGGCTGAGCACTTCGCGCCCGCTGTTCATCAGCTCGGCGACGGTGCGGCCGTCGCGAGCGCCCTCGAGAATGTGGTCGGTGATGACCGCGACCGCCTCGGGATGGTTCAGCCGCAGCCCACGCGCCTGTCGGCGTCGGGCGAGTTCGGCCGCGTATGAGATCAGCAGGCGATCCTGCTCGTGCGGTGACAGGCGCATAGGTCGCGATCCTGCCACGGTAGGCGTCGGTCAGCAGCGCACGCGTGAGTGCGCCTGCGTCTAGGCCTCGTTCGGCAGGTTCTGCAGTCGCACCTGACCGCGAGCGACCATCTTGTCGTTGGTGTCGGTGATCTCGATGAGCCAGATCTGTTGGCGTCTACCGCGGTGGATGGGGGTCGACACCGCGGTCACCATGCCTGCGGTGATGGCCCTCAGGAAGTCGGTGTTGTTGTTGACGCCGACCACGTTGCTTCCGGCGCCCTTGGCCTGCAGCCAGGTTGCCGCGGAGACACTGGCCACGCTCTCCACGATGGCGCAGTAGACACCACCGTGCACGATGCCGTGTGGCTGCAGATGCTTCTCGGTGATGGTCAGTTGCGCCTTCGCGCCTTCGGGTGTCACGTCCAGATAGGTCAGGCCGATCTCGTCGTCGAAACCGCCGCCTACGCCGCTGGGCATCCAAGTCGTCACATCGATCTGTCTACACGCACGGCACACCTGGGCGAAACACGCCCCGGAAAAACGGGTGGGCCCCGCTACGCGACGTGCGTGCGGGGCCCACCCTCGAGTGGACCGGGGATCTCTGCAGCCCTCAGGATTCCGCGGCGGTCCGGTGGTCTTCGTCAGCCCTATGCCCAGATAGTAGGCAAGGCTTGCCTAATTTAGCAAGGGCTTTTTCGAGCCCGTCCGGATCGGCCCACGGACCGGTACCCCGAAGCCCATCAGCGCGTCGAGCACGGCCTGCCCGCGGCGCATGCTCGCCACTTCGCTGCACCCCGCGAGCAGCGGGATCTGGGTGGCCGCGCTGACGACTGCCGTGCCGACCACGTGCCACATCGTGGCCACCGCCATCGCGCCGCAGCTGACGTCGGCCAGCTTGTCGAATAGTGGTTCGAGGGCTCGGTGGCTGCGATGCGCCACCCAGGTCGCAAGGGCCGCTTCACTGGGTAGCGCAACGATTCGATCCCGCGGGTTGCCTTCGACCGCGAAGTGGTCGTCGTCAGGAAGGGCGCGCACCGTCGGGTCCAACACTCCGACCCAGTCGATGGCGCCTTCGGAGTCCACGTGCACCCAGAGGTTCTCGAGCCCGGTGTCCCAGGCCCTGCCCTCCAGGACCAGCAGCGGTACCACCCGCCCAAGGACGACGTGCGCCAACGTCGCGGCCAGCTGATGCGTCACGGCGACCGCGTTGCCCGTCTCGGCCGCGGCCGCATCGAACATGACGCGAAGTCGGTCGGTGGTGAGCACGTCGGTCAGCGGCCACCAGCGCCGACGGGACAGGTCGCCCATGACGGCGACGCCGTAGACGCGCGGACACGAGGGGCACAGCTCCCGCAGGCGTCGGCTCGACTCGTGCAGCGGCAGAGTCCGCGCTATCGACATCCGGGCGATCAGGGGGTCGTCGACCAGGACGCTCATGGACACCTCCGTTATTAGGTTAGCCTTACTATAGTGATCGCGATCGGGACCGGAATGTCTCGTGACGGGACTCACAACCGGGGTGTCATCGAAGGGTCTGGCTGGTCAGGAAGCAGCGAGCATGCCACCGGGTTGCACCTCTGACGGGCAACGACGCCTCGCGCTGACGACTGATACGACACACGGTAGTAAGCCCGTAGTACCCTGAACCCATTGCTCAGGAGAGTGAAATAAACATGGCCAAGCAAACGCGACTCGGGGAACTCGAACGCGAAGTGATGGACCACCTGTGGTCATCGCGTGAACCCCAAACCGTCCGCCAAGTGCACGAAGCGCTGGCGGCGCGCCGAGACCTGGCCTACACGACGATCATGACGGTGCTCCAACGCCTGGCCAAGAAGAACCTCGTCGTCCAACACCGGGACGACAGGGCGCACCGCTACGCCCCGACACACGGTCGCGACGAACTCGTCGCGGGTCTGATGGTCGACGCCCTCGACCAGGCGTCGGACTCCGGTAGCCGAGAGTCCGCGCTCGTCCACTTCGTCGAGCGGGTGGGCGCCGATGAAGCGGCCGCGCTGCGACGCGCACTGGCCGAACTGGAGGCGAAGGAGAGTTCTCATTCGTCCGCTGGTAATTCGGGTACTGCCTGAGGGACACTGACAGTGTGTCCGCGCTGGCCTTCTCCGTAGTCGCGCTGCTCCTCATTGGGCCAGTGCCTGCGTTGTTGGCGCGGGCGTCATGGACACTGCGCGCGCCGCGCGCGTCGATCGTGCTCTGGCAGTCGATCGTGCTGGCCGCGGTGCTGTCCGCGTTCAGCGCGGGCATCGCCATTGCGAGCAGATTGTTCGCTCCCGGCCCCGACGGTCGCCCCACCGCCACGGTCACCAGCGAGATCAAAGTCCTGGGCTGGCCGCTGTGGCTGCTGTACGTGGTCGTCTTCGCCCTCACCCTGCTGGTCGGCGTCCGTCTCGTGGTGGCCATCGTCCAGGTGGCGATCGCCACCCGCAGGCGACGGGCGCACCATCGGATGCTGGTCGATCTCCTGGGCCGGTCACACGATCCGTCCCTGCGGCGGTCTCATGGCCTGCGCATCCTGAACGTCGAGCAACCGTTGGCCTACTGCCTGCCGGGCGTCCGCAGCCGGGTCGTCGTGAGCGAAGGCACGCTGCACGCCCTGACGGACACCGAGATGGCCGCGATCCTGAGCCACGAGCACGCGCACCTGCGCGCCCGCCACGACCTGGTGCTCGAGATGTTCACCGCCGTGCACGCGGCCTTCCCTCGCTTCGTCCGTAGCGCGAACGCGCTCGACGCGGTGCGCCTGCTCATCGAACTCCTCGCCGACGACGCCGCCGTGCGGCGGGCGGGCCCCACTCCCCTGGCCCGGGCTCTCGTCGCCTGCGCCTCCGGTCGGGCACCGTCCGGCGCTCTCGCCGCGGGCGGTCCGCACACCGTGACACGCGTGCGCCGCCTCGCGGGCAAGCCCAACAGCGTCTTCCTCGCGGCAGGTGCCTACGTCACCGCTGCGGCGGTGCTCGTCGTACCAACCATTGCGCTCGCGGTGCCGTGGCTCACCGAGTTGCAGCGGCTGCTGACCGCGTAGATTCGCTCTTTGCAACGTCCTGTGTCGACCACACAACGAAAGGCTGCCTGTGAGCTCGCCCGAAACCCACGCCACGGCCCAGATCGGCGTCACCGGACTCGCCGTGATGGGGTCGAACATCGCCCGTAACTTCGCCCACCACGGGTACACCGTCGCGCTGCACAACCGCACCGTCGCCAAGACCGATGCACTGCTCGAGGCGCACGGTTCGGAGGGCAAGTTCGTGCGCAGTGAGACGATTCCGGAATTCCTTGCCGCACTGGAGAAGCCGCGCCGGGTGCTGATCATGGTCAAGGCGGGCGACCCCACCGACGCGGTGATCAACGAACTCGCCGACGCGATGGAGGAAGGCGACATCATCATCGATGGCGGCAACTCCCTCTACACCGACACCATCCGACGCGAGAAGGCGATCCGGGAACGGGGTCTGCACTTCGTCGGCGCCGGCATCTCCGGTGGCGAGGAGGGCGCGCTCAACGGTCCGTCGATCATGCCCGGCGGTCCCGCGGAGTCCTACAAGTCACTAGGGCCACTCCTGGAGGAGATCTCCGCCCACGTCGACGGCGTGCCCTGCTGCACGCACATCGGTCCCGACGGATCGGGCCACTTCGTCAAGATGGTGCACAACGGCATCGAATACTCCGACATGCAGCTGATCGGCGAGGCCTACCAACTGCTGCGCGACGGGCTCGGCAAGTCCGCACCCGAAATCGCCGAGGTCTTCGGCGAATGGAACAAGGGCGATCTGGACAGCTACCTCATCGAGATCACCGCCGAGGTTCTCAAGCAGGTCGACGCGAAGACCGGCAAGCCGCTGGTGGACGTCATCCTCGACGAGGCCGAGCAGAAGGGCACCGGCCGCTGGACGGTCAAGTCCGCCCTCGACCTCGGAGTGCCGGTCACCGGTATCGCGGAGGCCGTGTTCGCCCGCGCCCTGTCCGGTTCGGTCACGCAACGCAAGGCCACGACGGGTCTGGCGTCCGGCACGCTCGGCGCCAAGCCCACCGACGCCGAGAAGTTCACCGACGACGTCAGCAAGGCTCTCTACGCCTCGAAGATCGTCGCGTATGCCCAGGGGTTCAACCAGATTCAGGCCGGAAGCAAGGAATACGACTGGAACATCACGCCCGGCGACATGGCCACCATCTGGCGCGGTGGCTGCATCATTCGGGCCAAGTTCCTCAACCGGATCAAGGAAGCGTTCGACGACGAGCCGGAACTGGCCACGTTGATCGTCGCCCCGTACTTCCGCGAGGCCATCGAAGCAGCCATCGACAGCTGGCGTCGCGTCGTGGTCACCGCCACCGAACTGGGCATCCCGATTCCCGGCTTCTCCTCGGCGCTGTCCTACTACGACGCACTGCGCACCGAGCGGCTGCCCGCTGCCCTCACCCAGGGTCTGCGCGACTTCTTCGGCGCGCACACCTACGGGCGCATCGACGAAGACCCGAGCAAGAAGTTCCACACCCAGTGGAGTGGCGATCGCAGCGAGTCGCCTGCGTGAGATCGCGATGAGATTTCTCGAGGGGCACAATCCCCCCTACGACCTGACCTACAACGACGTCTTCGTCGTGCCGGGCCGTTCCGACGTGACCTCCCGGTTCGACGTGGACCTCTCGACCGTCGACGGCTCCGGCACGACCATCCCCGTGGTCGTCGCCAACATGACCGCGGTCGCCGGTCGCCGGATGGCCGAGACGGTGGCGCGACGCGGCGGCATCGTCGTTCTGCCGCAAGATCTTCCGGCGTCGGCAGTGCGCGAGATGGTCGAGTTCGTCAAGAGTCGGGATCTGGTCGTCGACACCCCGGTCACCCTGTCGCCGGAGGACTCGGTGTCCGACGCCACCGCGCTGATCCACAAACGCGCGCACGGTGCCGCCGTCGTGGTCGATCAGGACGGCAAGCCGGTCGGCCTGGTCACCGTCGCCTCGTGTCAGGGCGTCGACCGGTTCGCGCGGGTGCGCGACGTCGCGCTCTCCGACTTCGTCACCGCACCGGTCGGGACCGATCCGCGCGCGGTCTTCGACCAGCTCGAGCACAGCCCGGTCGGGGTGGCCGTGATGACCGCGCCCGACGGCCGCCTCGCCGGCGTCCTGACCCGCACCGGCGCCGTCAGGGCGGGTATCTACGCGCCCGCCGTCGATGACTCCGGTCGCCTGAGGATCGCCGCCGCGGTCGGCATCAACGGCGACGTCGCGGCCAAGGCGACGGCGTTGGCCGAGGCGGGGGCCGACCTGCTGGTGGTCGATACCGCGCACGGCCATCAGCTCAAGATGCTCGACGCGATCAAGGCGGTCTCGTCGCTGGATCTCGGACTGCCGCTGGCGGCGGGCAACGTGGTGTCGGCCGAGGGGGCACGCGACCTGATCAGTGCAGGCGCCTCGATCGTCAAGGTGGGCGTCGGCCCTGGCGCGATGTGCACCACGCGGATGATGACGGGGGTCGGGCGGCCGCAGTTCTCCGCAGTGGTCGAATGTGCTTCTGCGGCAAGGCAACTGGGCGGTCACGTCTGGGCGGATGGCGGAGTCAGGCATCCGCGCGACGTGGCTCTCGCGCTCGCCGCGGGCGCCTCGAACGTGATGATCGGCTCCTGGTTCGCGGGCACCTACGAGTCGCCGGGCGATCTGCTCTACGACCGCGAGGACCGGTCGTACAAGGAGAGCTACGGCATGGCGTCCAAGCGGGCGGTCGCGGCCAGGACCGTGGGCGACAGTCAGTTCGACCGGGCCCGCAAGGCGCTGTTCGAGGAGGGCATCTCGACCTCGCGGATGGAACTGGACCCGACCCGCGGTGGCGTGGAGGACCTGCTCGACCACATCACGTCCGGCGTACGAAGCACCTGCACCTACGTGGGAGCGTCGACGCTGGCCGAGCTCCACGAGAAGGTCGTCCTCGGCGTGCAGTCCGCCGCCGGGTTCGCCGAAGGGCACCCCCTGCCGTCAGGCTGGTGACGCGGCGCTGCGTGAGGGCTCACTCGGCTAGGATTGGCCCATCTCGTCGCCGATCGAAAGGGAAAACGTGCCGCAGGCACCCGCCGAGGCCCCGGAACCTGAACGGGCCTCCTCGGAGCCATCCGACGCCGAACCCTGCAGTAGGCAGCCGGGCCCAGTGCCCGGCGCCCGTCGTGCGAGGCTCCGATGAGCCTGGCCCTCAGCCTGATCGCCTTTCTGCTGCTCACGGCGGGGACGGCACTGTTCGTCGCCGCGGAATTCTCCCTCACCGCCCTGGAACGAAGCACGGTCGAGTCCAACGCCAAGACCGGCGGCTGGCGGGACAAGTACGTCCAGAAGGCGCACCGTTCGCTGTCGTTCCAGCTGTCCGGCGCACAGCTCGGCATCTCGATCACGACCCTGGCGACCGGTTATCTGGCCGAACCCGTCGTCGCCCGGCTACTGCACGCCCCGCTGACTGCGATGGGCGTCCCCGCGCGCATGCTCGACGGCTTCTCCCTGGCGCTGGCGCTGCTCATCGCCACGTCGGTGTCGATGATCTTCGGTGAGCTGGTACCCAAGAACCTCGCCGTCGCCAAGCCGCTGCCGACCGCCCGCTGGGCCGCGCCCCTGCAGTGGTGGTTCTCCCGAATCCTGACCCCGGCGATCAAGGTCACCAACGGCACGGCCAACTGGATTCTGCGGCGGCTCGGCATCGAACCCGCCGAGGAATTGCGATCCGCCCGCTCGCCGCAGGAACTGGTGTCGCTGGTGCGTACCTCCAAGCGCAGCGGTTCGTTGGACGCGAGCACGGCCGATCTCGTCGACCGCTCGCTGCAGTTCGGCGAGCGTTCCGCAGAGGAACTGATGACGCCGCGGTCGAAGATCGAGGCGCTGCACGTCGACGCCACCGTCGCGGACCTGGTTCTCAAGGCCATCGAGACCGGTTTCTCCCGATTCCCCATCACCGACGGCGACCTGGACGAGACGGTCGGCATCGTGCACGTCAAGCAAGCGTTCACCGTGCCGGTGGCCGAGCGGGCCAGCACCCAGCTCTCCGCAATCGCACGTCCCGTCGCGACGGTGCCGTCGAGTCTGGACGGAGATGCGGTGATGACCCAGATCCGCGCCAACGGCTTGCAGACCGCCCTCGTGGTCGACGAATACGGCGGCACGGCGGGCATGGTCACCGTCGAGGACCTCATCGAGGAGATCGTCGGCGACGTCCGCGACGAGCACGACGACGCCACGCCCGACGTGGTGGAAGTCCGCGATGGGTGGCGGATTTCGGGTCTGCTGCGCATCGACGAGGTACAGACCGAGACACCGTTCCGGCCCGCCGAGGGCGAATACGAGACGATCGGTGGCCTCATCCTCCAAGAGCTCGGACACATCCCCGAGCCGGGCGAGGTGGTCGAGCTCGTCGAGTTCGACCCCGACGGTCCGGTGGATGATCCGGTGCACTGGCAGGCGACCGTCATCCAGATGGACGGCCGGCGCATCGACACCCTCGAGCTGACCGAGCTGGGCCGCCGCGGGAAGCCCGGCAAGTCGGACGAGTCGGACCGGTCCGAAAGGAGGAAGGAGTAGTGGGATCCGACGTCTTCGGCGTGCTCCTCACCGTGCTGCTGCTCGCCCTCAACGCGTTCTTCGTGGGGTCTGAGTTCGCCCTGATCTCGGCCCGGCGCGACCGCCTGGAAGCTCTTGCCGAACAGGGCAAGAAGAGTGCCGTCACCGTCATCAGGGCGGGCGAGCGGCTGTCGCTGATGTTGGCCGGCGCCCAGCTGGGCATCACGATCTGCTCGATCCTGCTGGGTCGGGTCGGTGAGCCCGCGGTCGCCCATCTCCTGGAAGTTCCGTTCGGCGTCGTGGGAATTCCGGACTCGATACTGCACACGGTCTCGTTCCTGATCGCGCTCGGCGTCGTGGTCACATTGCACGTCCTTCTCGGTGAGATGGTGCCGAAGAACATCGCGATCGCGGGACCGGAGTCCGCGGCGATGTTGCTGATCCCGCCGTACCTGGTCTACATGCGACTGGCCAAGCCGTTCATCGCGTTCTACAACTGGTGCGCCAACACGACGCTGCGATCGTTCGGTGTGGAACCCAAGGACGAACTCGACGTGACGGTGTCGACGGTCGAGTTGTCGGAGATGATCGCCGAATCCCTCTCGGAGGGGCTCCTCGACCCCGAGGAGCACGGCAGGCTCACGCGGGCGCTGCAGGTGCGCACCCACGTCGTCGCCGACGTGGCGATCCCGCTCGGTGACATCAGGGCGGTTCCCGTCGCAGGCCCGGGGCAGGGACCCACCGTCGCGGCGATCGAACGGGCGCTCGTCGACACCGGCTACTCCCGATTCCCCGTCACCGACACCACCGGCGCCTTCATCGGTTACCTGCACATCAAGGACGTGCTCTCGCTGATGGACGACCTGGATGCGGTGGTCGATTCGTCGGCGGTGCGCGCGCTTCCACGGCTCGCGTCTTCCCTGTCGGTACCCGAGGCACTGTCGCGACTGCGGCGCGACAACAGCCACCTTGCCCTCGTCACCACCGATGACCGGGTGACTGCCGTCGTGGCCTTGGAGGACCTGGTCGAGGACCTGGTGGGGACGGTGCGCGACGGGACGCACCGTGTCTGAGACGTGCCTCGAGCACCCCGTGCTCGACGAGTGCGACTGGCAGGGGCGCGAACTCCGTCACCTCGAGCGGGCAGACGAGTTCCTCGGGCCACACCGGGAGCGTGCCCGGCGCGGCGAAGCACATCCGGTGTGGGACTTCCTCTTCAGCTACTACAGCCTGCGGCCTCGACTGCTGCGTCGCTGGCACGCCGGTTACGGTACGGCTCTCGACGGCGCGTCGGCGGAGCGCTTCCTCGGTCGGGCGGGCTACGTCCGGCAGGGCACTTCGGTCACCGTCTCCCGGGAGTACCTGCGGACCCGCATCGAGACGGTGGAGTTCATCGCGGCGTTGTCGAGGGCCGTCGCCGATCGGCCCGCGCGGTTTAATTGCTTCGGCCTCCACGAGTGGGCGATGGTGTACCGCGCGCCCGAGGTACGCCACGGCCAGGTGCCGCTTCGGCTCGGCGCTGCGGGCACCGATGCGGTGGTCGAGTCGATGCCGTTGCGGTGCAGCCACTTCGATGCCTATCGCTTCTTCACCCAGGCGGCATCGCCGCGAAATGCCGACACTCTCAGTCGCGACACACAGATCGCCACCGAACAGCCAGGCTGCGTGCACGCCAACATGGATCTGTACAAGTGGTGCTACAAGCTCGGCCCACTCGTGCCGTCCGAATTGCTGATGGACGGCCTGGAGCTGGCGTCTCGGGCGCGAGCACTGGACATGCGGGCCAGCCCCTACGACCTGGTCGCCTACGGCCTCGCACCGATCACTGTCGAAACCTCTTCGGGCCGAGCCGAATACGCCCGTGCACAGCAAGCTCTTGCCGAACGCGCAGCTCCCTTGCGGGCAGCGCTGGTTGGCTGGTGCGGCGAGCTGCTGGAGGCCGCAGAAGGCTGAGAATCGATGAGGCGAACCGCTCGAGTGTGGACGGCATCGGCGTGTGCCGCCGTCCTGCTCGCCGGCTGCGGCGGACACCCGGCGGAACCCGAACCGGCACACGCGGGACCTCCGAGGGGCCCGTCGCTGGCCGCTGACTTCAGCGGCTCCGGACCGGGCACATTGGTCTCGGCCGAGGGTCTCGTCGACCTCGACCCGCAACTGCGGGCCGCGACATCGGTATCGGCACGGATCGTCTACGTGTCGACGTCCGGCATCAACGACAGTCACGCCCTGGTGTCGGCGACGGTCTTCGCGCCGAGCGGCCCGCCTCCCCCCGACGGGTGGAGGATCGTCGCACTGGCGCACGACGCCACGGGAATCGAGCCGGAATGCGCACCCTCGGCCTCACCGACGCTGCTCGGGATGGCTGCTCGGATCACGCCCCTGGTCGAGGCCGGTTACCTGGTGGTGGCCACGGATTACCAGGGGCTTGGCCTGCGCGGCACCGACCGGGCGAAGGCCGACGAGACGATCGGGCCCTTCAACGGCTATCACCCGTTCCTGGACTCCACGACCGAGGGGTACAACGTGATCGACTCGGTCAGGGCCGCGCGCAAACTGGTTCCCACGGCGTCGGCGAACGTCATCGCGTGGGGTACGGGCCAGGGTGGGCAGGCGGTGTGGGCCGCCAACGAGTTGGCGGCTGACTACGGCGGCACGTTGAGATTCCTGGGTGTGGTCACAGATGCCCCGACCGTCGCACTGGACTGGCTGGCGGACGGGGCCGCGCGCGGTGACCTCACGAAGCAACAGGCAGCGACGCTGCAGCAATTCCTGGCCGCAACGGGCAAGGAGTACGGCGACTTCGATGTCGACCCCTACCGACACGGGGTGGTGAAGGACGACTGGGATGCGCTCAGTTCCTGCTGGGGGCCGTCGAGCACGGACCGCGACCGCCTGATCCAGCAGATCGGGCCAGGCGACTTGCGGCCGGACACGCCGGACGCGACGCAGGTTCTGCTCGGCTACCTGAGGAAGACGTCGCTACCGCAGGCCCGTGCCCTGGCGCCGATGTTGGTGATACCGGATGCGCCGGACGGTCTGATCCCCCAGCCGCAGACGGACACGGCCATCGCGCGGGCCTGCGCCCTCGGTGACGACATCGTGTTCGGCGTGCCGCACGACCCCGCCGATCCGACCGAGGCGATGGGGTGGATCGCCGACCAATTCAATGGCGCTGCCGGACACGACGATTGCCCGGCGTCCGCGTCCGCCGACCCGGCCTGACGTGCTCACTCAGCATATTCACGAGCACGTTTGCGATACCTGGTCTGGTGGATGTCTCCCTGACGCACGGCTGGTTGCCACTCGCCTTTCAGTTCGGCGCCGCGATCGTGCTGGTCGTCGCGATCGGCTGGCGCACCAGGATGTGGCGTCTCACGTGGGTGTCGGTCGCATTCGCCGCAGGTGTGGGTCTCGTCGCCGTCGTGTACTGGTTCATCACCTACGAGGACTGGGCGGGCAATCCCACGGCCGTGGTGCCGTGGCCGTGGCTCGGCGTCACGGGAGTGGCGATGGTCGTCGCCGCCGCGGGCTGGCGACACGCCCGTTGGTGGCGCCGGGGCGCCTCGTTGCTCGCGATTCCGTTGTGCGCAGCGTGCGTCGCACTCGGTGTGAATGCATCGACCGGTTATCTGCCGACCGTCGGTTCGGCGTTGGGGCGGGCCACGGGAGCTGCCCTGCCGAGTGAGACGAACGAGGCCGGCGCGCTGGACATGCGCCGGCGGCACGTCCGACCGACCGCGGGCACGCTGGTATCGGTCGCGATCGGCAACCAGGCGTCCGGTTTCCGGCACCGCGACGAGCTCGTGTACCTGCCGCCGGCGTGGTTCGACGACGATTCCCCGCCTCGACTCCCTGCCATCGTCATGGCGGGCGGTGAGTTCGGTCACCCCACGGACTGGCCCATGGCGGGCGGAGCCCGCCAGACCGCCGACGACTTCGCGGCCGCTCACGGCGGCGAAGCCCCGATCCTGGTATTCATCGACACCGGCGGACAATTCGGCAATGACACCGAGTGCGTGAACGGCGTGCGCGGCAACGCCGCCGACCACATCACGAAAGACGTCGTGCCGTTTGTCATCTCGCATCTCAACGCGAGCCCGGACCCAGCGCAATGGGGCTTCGTCGGATGGTCCGCAGGCGGAACCTGTGCCCTGACGACGACGGTGATGCACCCCGATCTTTTCACCGCCTTCGTCGACATCGACGGAGAACTGGGGCCCACTGCAGGCTCGAGAGATCAGACGATAGACCGGCTCTTCGGCGGCAACGCGGCGACATTCGCGGCCTTCGATCCCGCATCGGTCATGACGGCGCACGGGCAGTACAGCGGTGTCGCAGGCTGGTTCGCCGTCTCGGCCGAAGGGCCGACCACCTACCACGCCGCAGGCTCCGAACCGCCGCCCGACCCGAATCCGGTCGACCTCGATCCCGAGGACCACCTTGCCGTCGCAGCGCATCTATGCCCGCTGGCCAGCAGCGACGGCATCCCCTGCGCGGTGGTGCCGGTAGCCGGAGAGCATGACTTCACTTCCGCAGCAGGCGTCTTCACCGCGGCGCTGCCCTGGCTCGCGGGCCGCCTCGGCACGCCCGGCGCACCGTTGGTGCCGTTGCCGGGCGCCGCCCCCACGTCGTGACCTTCGTCGCGGCCGTGGCGCGATCGATTCCACGCCGATCGGCTGGGAATTACCCACGGGTAAGCTGGTTCGACGCTTGAGAGAGGAAATCATGACCGATCGCGTGACCGTCGGAAATCTGCGCGTGGCACGGGTGCTGCACGACTTCATCACCAATGAGGCGCTGCCGGGCACCGGGTTGGACCCCGACAGCTTCTGGGCGGGCGTCGACAAGGTCGTCACCGACCTGGCGCCGCAGAACCAGGATCTTCTGGCGCGTCGCGACGACCTTCAGGCTCAGATCGACAAGTGGCACCGGCAACGCGTCATCGGCCCGTTCGATCCGGCCGAATACCAGGAGTTCCTCACCACGATCGGCTACCTCGAGCCCGAGCCGGAGGACTTCTCCATCACGACCTCGGGAGTCGATGCGGAGATCACCAGTACCGCTGGACCTCAGCTGGTGGTTCCGGTGCTCAACGCCCGCTTCGCCCTCAACGCGTCCAACGCACGCTGGGGCTCGCTGTACGACGCGCTCTACGGCACCGACGTGATTCCCGAGACCGACGGCGCCGAGAAGGGCAGCGGCGGCTACAACAGGGTGCGCGGCGACAAGGTCATCGCCTACGCCCGAAAGTTCCTCGACGAGTCCGTGCCGCTGGCGTCCGGTTCCTACGCCGACGCCACCGGCTTCAGGATCGACGACGGTCAGTTGCTGGTCACCCTCGGCGACGATCTGTCGGTCGGACTGGAACACCCCGAGGAACTCGCCGGCTACCTCGGCGAGGCCGACGCACCCACGTCGGTGCTGCTGGTTCACCACGGGCTGCACGTCGAGATCCTCATCGACTCGGACTCCCCCGTCGGTTCGACCGACAAGGCGGGCGTCAAGGACGTCGTGCTGGAGTCGGCGATCACCACCATCATGGACTTCGAGGACTCCGTCGCCGCCGTCGACGCGGATGACAAGGTGCTCGGCTACCGCAACTGGCTGGGCCTGAACCGCGGCGACCTGACCGAAGAGGTGCGCAAGGGCGACAAGACCTTCACCCGCGTGCTCAACGAGGACCGCACGTTCACGCGTCCGGACGGCGGCGAGCTGACGCTGCCCGGTCGTAGCGTGCTGTTCGTCCGCAACGTGGGACATCTGATGACCAACGATGCCATCGTGTTCGAGGACGGCTCGGAGGTCCCCGAGGGCATCCAGGACGCCCTGTTCACCGGTCTGATCGCCATGCACGGTCTCAAGGCCGACGAGGAGAACGGACCACTGCTCAATAGCCGCACCGGCTCGATCTACATCGTGAAGCCGAAGATGCACGGCCCCGCCGAGGTGGCGTTCACCTGTGAGTTGTTCAGCCGCGTCGAGGACGTGCTCGGACTTCCACAGGCCACGATGAAGGTCGGCATCATGGACGAGGAGCGGCGAACCACGCTGAATCTCAAGGCGTGCATCAAGGCCGCAGCCGACCGCGTGGTGTTCATCAATACCGGGTTCCTGGACCGCACCGGCGACGAGATCCACACCTCGATGGAGGCGGGTCCGATGATCCGCAAGGGCGCGATGAAGAGCCAGCCGTGGATCAAGGCCTACGAAGACGCCAACGTCGACACCGGCCTGGCCGCGGGCCTGTCCGGCAAGGCGCAGATCGGCAAGGGCATGTGGGCCATGACCGAGCTGATGGCCGACATGGTCGAGCAGAAGATCGGGCAGCCCAAGGCCGGCGCCACCACCGCGTGGGTGCCGTCGCCGACGGGTGCCACGCTGCACGCGATGCACTACCACCAGGTGGACGTGTTCGAGGTGCAGAAGGAGTTGGCGGGTCTCGAGCGTTCCGGACGGCAGGAGCGCAGCGACCGGGGAACGGCTAGGACGACCATCGACGAGCTGCTCACCATCCCCTTGGCCAAGGAACTCGCGTGGGCGCCCGAGGAGATCCGCGAGGAGGTCGACAACAACTGCCAGTCGATCCTGGGCTACGTGGTCCGCTGGATCGATGCGGGTGTCGGCTGCTCGAAGGTGCCCGACATCCACGACGTGGCCCTCATGGAAGACCGCGCCACCCTGCGCATCTCCAGCCAGCTGCTGGCCAACTGGCTGCGCCACGGCGTCATCACGCCCGAGGACGTCAAGGCCAGCCTGCGGCGGATGGCCGCGGTGGTCGACGAGCAGAACGCAGGTGACCCCGACTATCTGCCGATGGCACCCGCCCCCGAGGAGAGCATTGCGTTCGAGGCGGCCCAGGAGCTCATCCTGTCCGGCACCGAGCAGCCCAACGGCTACACCGAGCCGATCCTGCATCGCCGGCGCCGGGAGTTCAAGGCTCGCCACGCCAGCCAGTGACTAGACTTCGGCGGATCCGAATGACGAGCCAGAGCGACGAGTACAGGGGCTAGGAATGGGCAGGCACAGCATTCCCGACCCCGAGGATTCCGCGGACGCGGAGCCGATCGGCGGGTCGGAGCGGGGCGGGGATCGGCCGGGGTCGCAGTACCCCGACGGCGGTCCGTACATCGACGAGCGCCACGACGGCGCTCATCGGGGCGCCGACGACGACTACGACGCTTACGACGAGTACCAGACCGACGACCGCGACACCGACGACTACCGGGACGATGACGACGACGGTGCCGACGCGCCGCCGTACGGCGCGCGCGGCGGTGCGCCCGACGCCGGCTTCTGGCGGCCGGACTCCGGCACGCAGTCCGAACCCGACTACTCCTATCTCGAGGAGCCGGAGCCCGCGACGCAGGCATTCGCATCGACTCCCCCGCCACCCAATCGTCGTGATTGGGAGAGCAGCGAGTGGACCGGAAGCCACCGCGCCATCCAGCCCTCGAGGCGCGGAATCAGCGTCGGCGTGATCGTCGCACTGGTGACCGTCGTCGTCGTGGTCGGCGCCGTCATCGCCTGGCGCTTCTTCGGCGACGCACTGTCGAGTCGTTCCCAGGCGGGTGCCGCCAGGTGTGTGGCCGGCCAGGTCGACGTCGCGGTGGTCGTCGACCCGTCGATCACCGATGAGATCACTTCGCTCGCCGACGAATACGGCAAGTCCGCGGACCCCGTGGGCGACAGATGCGTCAAGATCGGCGTGAAGTCCGCCGATTCGGATCAGGTGATCAATGGGTTCGCCGGACAGTGGCCCGGCGAGCTGGGTGAGCGACCCGCGCTGTGGATTCCCGGCAGCTCGATCTCCGAGGCTCGGCTCGAGGCGTCGACCGGTGCGAAGACCGTGAGCGACAGCCGGTCGCTGGTCACCTCGCCGGTGATGCTCGCCATCCGACCACAGCTGAAGAACGCTCTGGCGCAGCAGAACTGGGGCACACTACCCGGCCTCCAGACCAACCCGACGTCGCTGGAGGGGTTGAACCTGCCCGGCTGGGGGTCCCTCCGCATGGCGCTCCCGCTGAGCGGTGACGCCGATGCCACGTATCTGGCGGCCGAGGCCGTAGCGTCCGCATCGGCGCCGCAGGGCCAACCCCCGACGGCCGGCGCCAACGCCATCGCCAGTCTGATGGCGGGGCAACCCAAGCTCGCCGACGGTGCGGCGTCGACGGCGATGGACGCCTTGATCAAGGCGGGCAGTCCTGCCGCGGCAGAGGTGCACGCCGTGGTCGCCACCGAACAGCAGATCTTCCAGCGGGGTGCGCAGCCCGACGCGAAGGGTCAGCTGGCCTCCTGGCTGCCACCGGGGCCGACGGCGCTGGCCGACTATCCGACGGTGCTGCTGGCCGGCAACTGGCTGAGTCAGGAACAGGTAAGCGCGGCAAGCGAATTCGCCCGCTATCTGCGCAAGCCGGAGGCGCTGGCGAGCCTGTCTGCGGCTGGTTTCCGCGCCGCGGGCACCACCATGCCGCAGAGCGACGTGACCGACTTCGCCCCGCTGCCTGCGACGCTGTCGGTGGGTGACGGCGGCATGCGCGCGACGTTGGCGAACCTGGTCAGCACGCCCGCCCAGAATCCCGCGGTCACCGTCCTGCTCGATCAGTCGATGACCCCCGACGAGGGTGGCAAGTCGAGGCTTGCCAACGTCACTGCTGCGCTCACCGCACGCCTACAAGCCCTCCCGCCGAACTCGGCGGTCGGGTTGTGGACGTTCGACGGGGTGGCGGGGCGCTCCGAGGTACCCGTGGGGCCGCTGGACGAACAGGTGGCCGGCGAGCCTCGCTCCACGGTGCTCACCACCAACCTGAACGGTCAGGTGGCAAGCAACGGGGGTGCCGTCTCGTTCACCACCCTGCGGCTGCTCTACCCGGAGGCGGTCGCGAACTTCCGTGAGGGTCAGCCCAATTCGGTGCTGGTGATCACGGCCGGTCCGCACACCGACCAGTCGCTCGACGGCGCGGGTCTGCAGGACTTCATCAAGCAGAATTTCAACCAGGCCCGTCCCGTGGCGGTCGACGTGATCGACTTCGGCGGTGACCCCGATCGCGGCACCTGGGAGGCGGTGGCTCAGGCGACCGGTGGGAACTACCAGAACCTCGCCAGCTCGGCGGGCCCCGAACTCGTGACGGCGCTGACGACGGCGCTCGGCTAGTCGCCGAGCAGTTGCAGCGCGTGCCTCGTGAAGACCTCGGGCACTTCGACCTGCGGGTAGTGGCCGACGCCGTGCAGTTCGACGACCTCGGCGGCCGGCCGAAGCTCGCGTAGGCCGGCCAGCACGTTCACCGTCGCGACGGGATCGTCGAGCGCCCAGAGGAATCCGAGGGGCTTCGGCCAGTCACGCACGGCGCCGTGCCATCGCGTTGCGTGGCGCATCCGCTCATCGAGGTAGGCGATCAGCAGGTGCGCGATGCGGTGTCCACCGTGGTGCGACAGCAGCGCCCACTGCGCGTGGGCCTCCTCGTCGGACAGCGGATGCCCGGTGCTGAAGAGCTCCCCGAACCCCTTGTTGAACATCGTCTGGTTCGAGAGCCGGGCAGCGACGGCTCCCAGCGGTCCCCGCAGCAGCTTCTGCATGGGCCGCAGCGAGGCCCGCTCCAAGATCACGCTGCCATTCGTCAGAACCGCCGCCCGAAGGTCGAAACCCAGGCGGCCGTCGAGGTCTCGCGCCAAGAGCTCCGTCGCCACCGAAGTACCCATGTCATGCGCCACCAGCACGACCGGCCCCGCGACCTCCGCCGAGACGATCTCCTCCACCAGATCGGCCTGTTCGAAGAGGCTGTAGTGATGCGGCCGCGGTTTGTCGGACAGGCCGAAGCCGAGGAAGTCCATCGTCAACCAGGCGCGATCACCAAGGTGCCCGACGACGTTGCGAAAGTCGTAGGAACTCGACGGGTAGCCGTGCAGCAGAAGCACGCTCGGGCCGACGCCCGCAGAGGAGCGGACGAACACCGAACCCACCGCGGTCTCGACGAAGTGTCCGCCGCCGAGCCAATCCCTGACGCTACGAGGCAGCATCGGCCCAGGTTAGGCGAAGGCCTCCACCGGCGGGCAGGAGCAGACCAGATTGCGGTCACCGTAGGCGCTGTCGATGCGCCGCACCGGCGGCCACACCTTGGGCCGGAAGCCCTTGCCCAGCGGGTAGGCGGCCTGCTCCCTGGTGTACGGGTGGTTCCAGTCCTCGACCAACAGGCACTCGGCGGTGTGCGGGGCACCGCGCAGCGGGTTGTCGTCCACCGACCAGCGTCCCGACGCCACCTCGTCGATCTCGGCGCGGATCGCGATCATGGCCTCGCAGAATGCGTCCACCTCGGCGAGGCTCTCGCTCTCGGTGGGTTCGACCATCAGCGTGCCCGCCACTGGGAAGCTCATCGTCGGTGCGTGGAACCCGTAGTCCGCCAAGCGCTTTGCCACGTCGTCAACGGTGACGCCCGTCGTCTTGGTGATGGTCCGCAGGTCGAGGATGCACTCGTGAGCGACCATGCCGTTCTCGCCGGTGTAGAGGACCGGGTAGTACTCGTCGAGGCGGCGGGCCACGTAGTTCGCCGACGCGATCGCCGTCAGCGTCGCCGCGCGCAATCCCGGTGCCCCCATCATCCGGATGTAGGCCCAGGTGATCGGCAGGATCGACGCCGACCCGTACGGTGCCGCGGACACCGTGTAGGTGTCGGTGAGCGCGTCGGCGAGTGGGTGCCCGGGCAGGAACGGCGCCAGGTGACTGCGCACCGCAACCGGACCGACGCCGGGTCCACCGCCGCCGTGCGGGATGCAGAACGTCTTGTGCAGGTTCAGATGGCTGACGTCGCCACCGAAGCGGCCGGGGCGGGCAAGGCCAACAAGGGCGTTGAGGTTCGCGCCGTCGACGTAGACCTGGCCGCCGACGTCGTGAACGGCGGCGCAGATCTCTTCGACGTCGTGCTCGAAGACGCCGTGCGTCGACGGGTAGGTGATCATCAGGGCCGCCACGGCATCACCGTGTTCGGCGATCTTGGCACGCAGGTCGTCGAGATCGACGTCGCCGTTCTCGCGGCACTTCACCACGACGACGCGCATGCCCGCCAGGGCTGCCGATGCGGCATTGGTGCCGTGCGCGCTCGACGGGATCAGGCAGATGTTGCGCTGGGCGTCACCGCGGCTGAGGTGGTAGGCCTGGATCGCGAGCAGACCGGCGTACTCCCCCTGCGAACCCGCGTTGGGTTGCAGGGACACCGAGTCATACCCCGTGAGCTGGGTCAGCCAGCCCTCGAGGTCGGCGATCAGCTTGCGCAGTCCCGGGGTGTCCGATTCGGGTCCGAACGGATGCTGACGCCCGAACTCGGGCCAGGTGATGGGCTCCATCTCGGCGGCCGCATTGAGCTTCATGGTGCACGACCCCAGCGGAATCATGCTGCGGTCCAACGCAATGTCCTTGTCCGAGAGCGACCGCAGGTAACGCATCATCTCGGTCTCGGTGCGGTAGCGGGTGAACGCCGGGTGGGTGAGGAATGTCGAGGTGCGCGTGGCGATCTCCGGGCCCGCCCAGTGATGACCGCCCCGGGTGGCACCGAAGGCGGACAGAACGTCCTCGACGTGGTGCGCGGTGGTCGCCTCGTCGCAGGACACCGAGACGTGGTCGGCGTCGACCAGCCACACGTTGATGCCACGGGCCTTGGCTGCCGCGCGGATCTCCTCGGCACGACCGGGGACGCGGGCGAGCACGGTGTCGAAGAACGCGTCGTGCACCACCTCGACGTCGGCCTCGACGAGCGCGGTGGCGATGGCCACGGCGTTCCCGTGCACCTTGTGGGCGATGGCCTTCAATCCGTCGGAGCCGTGGTAGCTGGCATACATCGCCGCCATCACTGCCAGCAGCACCTGCGCCGTGCAGATGTTGCTGGTCGCCTTGTCGCGGCGGATGTGCTGTTCGCGCGTCTGCAGGGCAAGCCGGTAGGCCAGCGAGCCGTCTGAATCCACCGAGACGCCGACGATGCGGCCGGGCAGTTGACGCGCATGCTTGGTGTGCACGGCGAGGTAGCCAGCGTGTGGCCCACCGAATCCCATTGGGACACCGAAGCGTTGGGTGGTTCCGAAGCCGACGTCCGCGCCGATCTCACCCGGCGGGGTGATCAACGTGCACGCCAGCAGATCGGCGCCGACGGCGACCAAGGCCCCGCGATCGTGCGCGGCGGCGATCAGGTCGGTCCAGTCGTTGACGCATCCGCTGGCGCCGGGGAGTTGGACGACGACGCCGAAGAACTCACCATCGGGCAATCCGTTGCGCAGGTCGGCCGTCACGATCTCGATGCCCAGCGGGGCAGCGCGGGTTGCCAGCACGGCCGCGGTCTGGGCGTAGACGTCGGTGTCGACGAGCAGCGTGTTCGCCGAGCCCTTCACGGCCCGGTGCATCAGGGTCATGGCCTCGGCGGCTGCGGTGGCCTCGTCGAGCATGGACGCGTTCGCCACCTCCAGGCCGGTCAGTTCCTCGACCATGGTCTGAAAATTGAGCAGCGCCTCGAGCCTGCCCTGGCTGATTTCCGGCTGATACGGCGTGTACGCCGTGTACCAGGCGGGGTTCTCCAAGATGTTGCGCTTGAGCACCGCGGGGGTCAGCGTGTCGAAGTATCCCTGCCCGATCATCGACACGGCGACGGTGTTCGCGTCGGCCATCGCGCGGAGTTCGGCGAGGGACTGCTCCTCGGTGACCGGTGGTGGCAACTGGTCGAGGCCGGGGGCTAGCCCGTCAGCGGTCAGGCCGTCCAGAATGCCCGCTGGGAGCGCCTTTTCGGCCAGCTCGCCGAGGCTGTCCACGCCGATGACCTCGAGCATGGTCGCGACGGCATCCGCATCGGGTCCGATATGCCGATCGACGAACCTGGGCAGGTGGTGTTCGTTGCTGGGATGGGTCGGAGCACCGGACAAGGGAGGGCCTCTCAGAGCGTGGAACCGCTTGCGGTCCTCCCCCTCTGTCGTCGACCCGTAGCGGGTGCCTGAGAGATTCGGCGAGCCAGCGGGTGCCGGTGACGCCTTTCCCCATGGGCGGGCGAGTCATCGCCACTTTCCAGAGGCATCGTGGCTCCGCGCGGTCCTGGTGCCTGAGAGGTTGACGGAGAGGTGTTGCTCCTTCGGCGTCCGTGGCTGGCGGCCACGAAACTCTCCCGCGCGGGGGCGATGCGTTGGCCAGTCTACCGGAGTGGAAGCGCACCCGCGCCGCGGCGGACCCGGGTGAAGAGTTAGCCGATCTTGCGGTCGCGGGTCTTGCGACGCGATGCGAGCTCGTCCTCCGGGCTGGGAATCGACTCCCCGCCGTCGGCGCGCTCGCCGGGGAAGTCCGCGATGGCACCGGTCAGCTCACGCATGGCTCCGGAGACGGCGATGCCGAACACGCCCTGGCCACCCTGGAGCAGGTCGACCACCTCTTCGGCGGACGTGCACTCGTACACGGTGGTGCCGTCGGAGAACAGGGTGATGTTGGCCAGATCCTTGACGCCGCGCTGACGCAGATGGTCCACGGCAACGCGGATGTTGTGCAGCGAAATGCCGGTATCGAGAAGCCTTTTGACGATCTTGAGGACGAGGATGTCCTTGAACGAATACAGCCGTTGACTGCCCGAGCCTGCGGCGCCGCGGATCGAGGGAACCACGAGCGACGTACGCGCCCAGTAGTCCAGCTGCCGGTAGGTGATACCAGCGATCTGGCAGGCGCTGGGGCCGCGGTAGCCGACCAGCTCATCCGGAACGGAGTTGTCGGGGAACAGGCCCGCCTGGACGGGTTCGCTAGGGGCTGCTGAGACCACCTGCTCCGGCGTGCCGCTGGAGGTGAGATCCAACTGCTCCTGACGTGGCGTGTCGCCCACTGCCCATCCTCTCGCCGATCGAACTGGATCCATGCCGCACGGCCGTCAGGGACGACTCAACACGTTTGCTCCGAGCTCTCGAGTATGTCGAGCATACGCTGCCTGCCCGGCACTCACTGCCTCTCGATGCGATCAAAGTATGGCTGCCCACCACCCGGATTGCCGAAACCGTCTCCGCGTGTCGAAAGCGTGAGACGCATCCGTGACTAATGACCGTCAGGTGGCCTTGAAGTCGTCGGGCGAGACACTGTCGAGAAACTCCTTGAACTTCTCGACCTCGTCTTCGCGGACCGCGCCGGTGGTCTCTTCGTCCGACTCGTCGGGAATCAGCAGACCGGCTTCGGCCAACACGGCTTCCTCGACGTAGATGGGCACACCCACGCGCATGGCGATCGCCACGGAGTCCGAGGGACGCGCCGACACCTTGATGTCGCGATCGAACACCAGGTCGGCGTAGAAGGTGCCTTCCTGCAGATCGACGATTCGCACTTCCTTGAGCGAATGCCCAAGGGCGGTAATCAAATCCTGGATCAGATCGTGGGTGAGCGGCCGCGCGGGCTCGACGCCCTGCTGCTCGAGCGCGATGGCCTGCGCTTCGAACTGGCCGATCCAAATGGGAAGATAGCGGTCCCCGTTGGACTCTCGCAGCAACAGAACCGGCTGGTTCTGAGGCTGTTCCACGCGAATGCCGATCACTCGAACCTCGCCCATCTGTGTCTGCCCTCCGCGCCGCAAGCCGTCGTGGCCGAGTCTAATCCTCAGCGATCGAGTACGTCGCGCACCGCGGACTTGATCAGCGACGTGTGCAACGTTATGGCCAGGGCCGCGACCTCGCGCGCCAGGTCGTCGGCACGGTCGCGAGCGCCGGCCTTCACGACGGGCCCGGCGATCTGAGCGATCAGATCGGACTGCCGATCCGCCGCCGACCGGAACGCCCGCAGGTGGCGCGGTTCGACGCCGTAGTCGGCCAGCGCCTTCGCGCACTGTGCGATCACGACCGAGTGTTCGTCGAAGAAGCCGCCGGGACCAGAGGTGATGACGCCCGCCTTGAGGAGGGCGCCGAGCAGATCCTCGTCGACCTCCGACCGCGTCAGCAGATCCTCGCGGCTCAGCCTGACCTGCGCCGGCGCCACCGCGGCGGTGTCGTAGACGGTGCCGCCGCCATCACGGCCCGTACTGGACACCTGGACCAAACGCGGTACGCCGTAAGCGGATCCGGATTCGGGCAGAGAGCCGTCGGGCTGCGCGTCCAGCTGGGCCTTGATGACCTTCAACGGCAGGTAGTGATCGCGCTGCGCGGTCAGGATGAACCGCAGGCGCGCGCAGTCGTAGGCGGTGAACCGCCGGTAGCCCGAGCCCGAGCGCTGGGGCGTGACCAGTCCTTCAGCTTCCAGGAAGCGAATCTTGGAGATGGTCACGTCCGGAAAGTCGGGTCGCAGCGAGTCCAGGACCGCTCCGATCGACATCCCGGCGAGCGCTGGGGTGTCGGGGGCGGTCATTACGTACTCGAACCGCCCTCGTCACCCTTCGGTCCGGTGAGGAAGACCAATCGGAACTTGCCGATCTGAACCTCGTCACCGTTGGCCAGCACCGCGGAATCCACGGGCTCGCGGTTGACGTAGGTGCCGTTGAGGCTACCGACGTCGACGACCTGGAACTCCGGGCCCTCGAGCCGGAACTCCGCGTGTCGACGACTCACCGTGACGTCGTCGAGGAAGATGTCGCTGTCGGGGTGCCGACCAGCAGAGGTCCGCGCCTGGTCGAGCAGAAACCGCGACCCTGCGTTCGGTCCACGCTTGACGACGAGCAATGCCGAACCCGCCGGGAGTCCCTCGACTCCCGATACGGCGTTGTCGCCGCCCGTCGCGGGCGGTGCGTCCAATTCATTGAGGAAGTCGGATCGAAAGACCGAGGTGGTCTCGACCGTCACTTCTTCGGACTGATCAGCTCCCGAACTGGTGTCGTTGTCCGTCACCCGGTGCTCCTCACTGGCTGCTGTGGCGATGGTGGGCAGACGTGCCGGCTCCCGCTCGAGACATTCAAGAGGGACGCCGCCGCGCCGTGCGTCTCGTGACGACCGTACCGCGCGCCGGTGGTCGCCGTGTCCACCACCACCGGATCGCGGCCGGATTTCTCATTCGTCGAGAGTTGCACCGTAGGCGTCGGCGTCGAGCAGACCGTCGAGTGCCTCGGACAGCGCCGCGGCGTCGATCTGCAGGTCGATGAGCCATCCGGCGCCGTACGGGTCTGAGTTCACCAACTCCGGGGAGTCGGTCACTTCACCGTTGACGGCAACGACTTTCGCGGTGATCGGTGCGAAGAGATCGGAGTTGGACTTGGTGGACTCGACCGTGCCGAACTCGCCGCCTGCGGTGACGTCGGCGTCAACCTCTGGCAACTCGACGAATACGACGTCACCGAGCGCGGCCTGGGCGTAGTCGGTGATGCCGACCCGCACGGTGTCGTCGCCGGTCCGACGCACCCATTCGTGGTCCTCGGTGTAGTAGAGGTCGGAGGGAATCTCGCTCACTGGTTTCCTTGTTGGGCTCGGTTGTTCTCAGGCTGGATACGCATGCGTGCTCACTTGACTGGCTGAGCGTATTGGCGGGGTTTCGGTTGCCGCAAGGCGGTCACGTTCACCACGTCGGCTTGTTGCACCGACATTGTGCCGCCGACGCGTTCGACGCTGTCGGTGGCCCCGCCCGGGATGTTCATCGCCGCGGCGAGCGTCGCTGGATCGCCAATGGCGAGAACGGAATAGGGCGGGGACATGGTGGTGCCGTCGATGACGAGCGCACCGGCTGATCCCACTACCCAGGTGTCGACGCCGACCCGGATGACCGTCCCACCGGGACCGGAGATCTGCATGGCCTCCGCGCCTGCCGCGCGCAATTCGTTCACGACGTCGAGCATCGTCTCCGGCGACACCCCGGGAGCGACGTCGTCGATGGTGATGATCACACCCGGGCCCGTCGCGGCCACCGTTCCGATCAAGATCGACAGCGCGGCCAGTCGGGATTGGGCGTTCTCGATGGCGGCTTGATCGTCGGTGCCCGAGGATTGCAGTGCGTCGAGCGTGCGCTGCAGGTCGCCGACCTCGGAATTGAGCGCGGCCTCGCGCTGCTGCAGGGAGTCCAGGAGGACCAACAGGTCGGCGGGTCGTGCCGTGTCGAGCGAATCACCCGAGTCGGTCTGCCGCGCCTGCGTCACGATCGCCACCCCGAGCAACGCACACAGCACGACGGCCAGCGCGCCGAAGGCGAGTTGACTGCGTCGCGGCGTCGGACGCGGAGCGTCCTCGGGCAGTTCGTGCCTGCCGTGCTCGGGAGTGGATTCGGTCACGTCTCAGGCGCCGAACAGTCTGCGCCGGAGGGCGGCGGCGTTGCCGAAGATCCTGATGCCGAGGACGACGATGATCGCCGTCGAGAGTTGGGTGCCCACCCCGAGTTGATCTCCGACGAAGACGATCAACGTGGCGACGAGCACGTTGAAGACGAACGACACCACGAAGACCTTGGAATCGAAGATCCGCTCGAGATAGGCCCGAAGTCCGCCGAATACGGCGTCCAGTGCGGCAACGACTGCGATCGGCAGGTACGGCTGGATCACCTCGGGCACGCTGGGGTGAAACACCAGACCCAGCACGATGCCGACGACGAGGGCAACTATCCCGACCATCTGACTCCCATCGCGCGCTTCCGCATCATGGCCCAATCTGCTTGGCGAAGTTGACGTCTCGCACGGAGCTTGCCGCCACGGTCATGTCGTCGACTTCGCTGACGGTGACTCCGACCCCGTAGGACCCCTGAAGGACGAGCAGCCGCTGCAGGGCCGGGCTCTGGTCGAACACGTCGTGCATGCCGTGTGGCGGGCCGACGGCGAGTACGACGTACGGATTGGAGATGGGCTGATTGTCGACCAGCAGACCGCCCCCCGCCTGCCGAATGGTGACGTTGGGTCCGATGCGCACGCCGCCGACGCTGATGGCCTCCGCTCCGCCGACCCACAGTGAGTTGACGACCAGCTGAAGGTCGCGGTCCAGAATGACCTGCGGACTGCCCGCGACGCGCTGTTTGGACACGTCGCTGAGATCACGTGCAGCGGGGGGTTCGGTGATCGTGACGTTCAGACCCGGTCCGTGAACGGCGACGGCCGCGGCGGCGAACTCCGCGACGTCGAGGTTGGCGAGCAGTTGACGGCCGCGCTGATCGCCCGCCAGGCGGCTGCGTCGCTCCGATTCGACCTGCCCGGCGAGCGCGTCACGGCGGGCCGTGCCGTCGGTGGTCGCACGCTGGGCGCTCTGCACTCCCGCGGCCAGCACCTGCCTGGTCTCCTGCGTCGCCGGGGCCACGGACTTCGTCTGCGCGGCGGCGGCGGTGAAGACCGCGGTCACCAGCAGAGCCGCACCGATCTGCCAGGCCCAGTCCGACACCCTGCCGCGGGGCTGACGCGACGCCCGCCGTTCGGCGGCCGCGGCGTAACCGGGATCGAGGTGCTCGGAGAGCAGCGACCGCAGCAGGGTCGGCACCGGGATCAGCGTCGGCGCGCCCGCCTGGTGAGCGTTGCGTCCGGCCTCCGGGCTGTAACCGCCGAGCGCCCGCTCGTCGTCAGCCATTCCCCTGACCGGTCCCCTGACGGGGCATCTGCCGCACGACCATGGCCGCCTGAACGAGGTACAGCACGCCCGACCACAGGTACATCGCCATCCCCCAGCCCAGGAACGCCCACCCGATGGCCAGGATGACCCGACTCCACAGCGCGTCCCACTGGCCGAGCAGGACGAGCGGGAAGCCGGACATCAACGCGAAGGTGGCGGCCTTGCCGACGTAGGTGACCGTCAGCGCGGTCAGCCCGCGGCTGCGCAGGATCGGCAGGGTCAGCGCCAGCAGGACGTCGCGGACGATCAGCACGACCACGAACCACCACGGGATGATGCCGTAGACCGCCAGCGACACCGGGACGACGATCATGTAGATGCGGTCGACGGCGGGATCGAGCAGCGCGCCGAGTCGCGAGGACTGGTTGTCGAAGAGGCGGGCGATCTTGCCGTCGGCCCAGTCGGAGAAACCACTGAACATCAGCACCGCGACGGCCCATGCGTTCGCATCGACGGCCAGCAGGTAGATGAAGACCGGGACGAGGATCAGCCGCAATACGCTGAGCGCGTTGGGAATGGTGAGAACCCGATCAGAGTCCCCGACATCGAATTCCCCGGTCGCTTCGCTCTTGCCCTCCGGAGCGTCCATGGCATGAACCTAGCGGAACACCCCCGGCAGGCTCAGCGCCGACATGGAGTCCTCCGACAACGGGTTGTCGTGAATCATGTACGTCCACGTCGAGGTAGGCCGGGCGAGTTTCGACAGATCGAGTCCCTGCTCATCCTCGGCGACGTTGGCGGTCTCGAAGGTCTGCTGCGCCGCTTCGATGGCGTCGGCGGCCAGTGAGGCGAACGCGTCGACGGCGAGCCGATGGAATTCGTCGAGTGGATTCTGTCGGCCAAGCGCCCGCAGGTGGATGCTCTCGCGGATGTCGGACAGGTAGGCCTGGTGGTCGGCCCACCCGCGGTCGAGGTGGTACAGCATGATCTGGCGGCTGATCTTCTCGAGCCGCTCCTCGTCGAGTTGGGCGAGGAGTTCCTCATAGCGCTCCGGTGACCGCTCGGCCAGCTCTTCGCGTGCGGTTGCGGTGCGCAGCAACGTGTTTCGCCGTTCGACGAGGATCGCGCGCTGCTGGGCGACCAGCTGGTTGTAGCGCCAGGTGTTGGCGTGCACGTCGAGCAGCCTGCCCTCGGCGACCCGCTGGGCATGCTCGAGGAGCTGCGCGGCCTTGTCGTTGGTGATGCGGCCGTCTTCGTCGGTCGCCATCGGAAGCTTCTCGGGGTCGAGGTGCGCGACGACGACGTCGTCCTCCCAGCTGGAGAAGAACACCGACGAACCGGGGTCGCCCTGGCGACCGGCGCGGCCCCGCAGCTGGTTGTCCAGCCGCTCCGTGTGGTGCCTACCCGTGCCGATGACATGCAGGCCGCCAAGCTCGGCGACCTCATCGTGACCGCTCTCGTCTGACCCACCGAGCCGGATGTCGGTGCCACGACCGGCGATCTGCGTCGAGACGGTCACCGTCTGCAGGGTGCCCGCTTCGGCGATGACGCGCGCTTCTTCCTCGTCGTTCTTGGCGTTCAGCACGACGGCGGGAACGCCCGCCTTGACGAGGCGTTCGTGGAGTTCTTCTGATTCGGCGACGTCGCGGGTGCCGACGAGGACCGGTTGGCCGGTCGCGTGGATCGTCTTGATGTGATCGATGACGGCGTCGATCTTGGCGGCCGCGGTGATGTAGACGCGGTCGACGTCGTCCTCGCGCACGTTCGGGGTGTTCGGCGGGATCGGTGACACGCCGAGCTTGTAGAACTGACGCAGCTGTTCACCGGCGGCGAGCGCGGTACCCGTCATCCCGCAGACCGTCGGGTAGCGGTTGATGAGTGCCTGAACGGTGATGGTGTCGAGTACCTCGCCGGTCTCGGTGGTCTCGATGCCCTCCTTGGCCTCGACGGCTGCCTGCAGACCGTCGGGCCAGCGCTGCAGCTGCGCGATCCGGCCGCGGGAGGCGTTGATCAGCTGGACCCGGCCGTCGCGGACGATGTAGTGCACGTCGCGTTGGAGCAGCACGTGGGCGTGCAGGGCGACGTTGATCTCGGTCAGCGTGGTGCTGACGTTCTCCTCGGAGTAGATGTCGACGCCGCCGAGCGCCTTCTCCAGCTTTCGCGCGCCCGCGTCCGTGAGATGCACGTTGCGGCGGTCGGCGTCGGCCTCATAATCCTTGCCCGACACCAGCTCGCCGACCATCCGAATGATCTCCAGCCGCGGCGTCTCGCGATGCGTGGTGCCTGCGAGCACCAGCGGGACCAGCGCCTCGTCGACGAGGACGGAATCGGCCTCGTCGATCAGGGCGACGTCGGGATCGGGTGAGACCAGATCGTCGACGTCGGTCACCAACTGGTCGCGCAGCACGTCGAAGCCGATCTCGTTGACCGACGCGTAGGTCACGTCGCACGCGTAGGCGGCGCGACGCTCCTCGGCGGTGGATTCGGCGGTGATCCAACCGACGGTGAGGCCCATCGCCTCGAGCAGCGGGCCCATCCACTCGGCGTCGCGTCGCGCCAGGTAGTCGTTGACGGAGATGACGTGAACGCTGCGGCCGGCGATCGCATAGCCCGCAGCGGCGATCGCACCGGCGAGCGTCTTGCCCTCGCCGGTGGCCATCTCGACGACGTCGCCGGCCAGCATGCGAAGGGCGCCGAGCAGTTGGACATCAAACGGCCGCAACGTCGTTGCGCGCTCGGAGGCTTCCCGGGCAATCGCGAGGAACTGCGGGATGTCTGCCGACTCGGCGAGGTCGCCGAGGTTCAGCAGCTTGGCGGCCTTCACGAGCTTCTCGTCATCGAGCGCTGAGGCCTTGTCGTCGAACTCCGCGGAGGCGCGCACCAGGTCCATCGACTGGGCCTGGTCCTTGTCGGTGCTGGCGCCGAGCAGCTTCCAGAACCGGTTGCTCAGCCGACCAGAGGTGCGGTCTTTCGTCTTGGGCGCGATCTTTGGCACGCATTCACGGTACGCGGCCGTCCCCCGGCCTCCCCTTCGC
>NZ_JAEMTA010000103.1 GCF_016462545.1 Mycolicibacterium sp.
CCCCCCTACGTGCCGACACCGCCTCCGTATGCGTCGACCCCCGGGGCGTTTCCGACGACGCCACCGCCGCCGCAGTACGGCTTCACCGGCGGGCCCCCGCCGCCACCCGGCGGTCCGCCAGCGTGGAACCAGCCGCCACCAGGCTCGAATCCCAACGGCGGCAAGAAGACTCCGTGGGTTCCCATCGTCGTGGTGGCCGCGGTGCTGGTCCTCGTCCTCGGCGCCGTCGGCACCTTCCTGCTGACCCGGTCGGACAGCGCGGAAAGTCCAACCGTGACGACGTCGAAGAAGACGTCCACTGCGCGGGAGAAGCCGTCGACGACGCGCACCACCACGCCCCGCACGACGGACACGAGCGATCCCAGTGGCTTCGACGCCCAATTGATGGCGTTGATCCCAGTGGACTATCCGACGAGCGTCTGCGAGAAGGCGATCCCACCCGCGCCGGGCGCTCTGGCGACCGTCGACTGCCGCCAGTCCGCGCAACCGGGTGGCCCCATGGCCGCGCGCTATTCGATCTTCGCCAACAAGGACAACCTGGCCCAGCAGTTCCAGTCGTCCATCCAGGAGAACGCGGAACTCCTCCGCTGCCCTGGCGCCGACGCCGACTCACCGATCACGTGGCACTACAAGGCGACCCCCGATACGGTAGCGGGCTCGATCGCATGCGGCACGTACCAGGGCAACGCCGACGTCGTCTGGACCCAGGACGACGATCTGCTGCTGGCCGACGTGCAGAGCAGCAACATGGACGACTTGCACAACTGGTGGCTGAACTACAGCTGAGGCGATCTGTCGCGGCGGGCGTCGTCGCTGTTATGTTGCCAGGAAACGCAGCGTAGCGAAGGGATGAGCCATGGCCAGGACCAGGAACAAGGTGTTCGTCGTCGGAGTCGGGATGACGAAGTTCGAGAAGCCGGGCCGCCGCGAGGGGTGGGACTACCCGCAGATGGCCAAGGAGTCCGGCACCAAGGCGCTCGAAGACGCCGGCATCTCCTACGACGCCGTCGAACAGGGTTACGTCGGGTACTGCTCCGGCGACTCGACGTCCGGCCAGCGGGCCCTGTACGAACTGGGCATGACGGGCATCCCGATCGTCAACGTCAACAACAACTGCTCCACCGGTTCGACCGCGCTCTACCTCGCGGCGCAGTCCATCCGCGGCGGCCTGGCCGACTGCGTCATCGCGCTCGGCTTCGAGAAGATGCAGCCCGGGTCACTCGGCGGTGGCGCCGAGGACCGCGAGTCCCCGCTGGGCAACCACGTCAAGGCCCTCGCAGAGATCGACGAGTTCGCATTTCCCGTGGCGCCGTGGATGTTCGGCGCGGCGGGCCGCGAGCACATGAAGAAGTACGGCACGACGGCCGAACACTTCGCGAAGATCGGTCACAAGAACCACAAGCACTCGGTGAACAACCCGTATGCGCAGTTCCAGGAGGAGTACAGCCTCGACGACATCCTCGGCGCCAGAATGATCTCCGACCCCCTGACGAAGCTGCAGTGCTCGCCGACGTCGGATGGATCGGGAGCGGCCATCGTGGTGAGCGAACAGTTCGTGGCCGATAACGGGCTGGCCGGTCAGGCCGTCGAGATCGTCGGACAGGCCATGACGACGGACTTCGCCAGCACCTTCGACGGCAGCGCGGCCAACATCATCGGCTACGACATGAACGTGCAGGCCGCCAGGCAGGTATACGACCAGTCCGGTCTCGGCCCGGAGGACTTTCAGGTCATCGAACTGCACGACTGCTTCTCGGCCAACGAGCTGCTGCTCTACGAAGCGCTGGGGCTGTGCGGCGAGGGCGAGGCGCCCAAGCTGGTCGACAACGGCGACACCACCTACGGCGGCCGCTGGGTGGTCAATCCCTCCGGCGGGCTGATCTCCAAGGGCCACCCGCTCGGCGCCACGGGCTTGGCGCAGTGCGCCGAGTTGACCTGGCAGCTGCGCGGCACCGCCGACAAGCGTCAGGTCGACGGTGTCACCGCCGCGCTGCAGCACAACATCGGCCTCGGCGGCGCGGCCGTCGTGACGGCCTACCAACGCGCCGAACGCTAGTCGCGGTGCTCGTGCACCTCGTAGACGCCGTCGGCGTGCCTGGCGCGGATGGTCTTCTTGTCGTACTTGCCGACGCTGGTACGCGGCACCTGATCGACGAACGTCCACCGTTCGGGTAACCACCAGCGAACGACCTTGTCCGCCAAGAACTGCCGCAGCTCGGCCGGTGTCACCTCGGCACCCTCGTGCAGCACTACGGCGGCCAGCGGCCGCTCATCCCAACGCTCGTCGGGTACGCCCACCACCGCAGCCTCCAACACCGCGGGGTGGGCGATGAGGTGGTTCTCCAGGTCGACGGAGGAGATCCATTCGCCGCCGGACTTGATGACGTCCTTCGCGCGGTCGGTCAGGGTCACGTAGCTCAGCGGATCGATGCGGCCCACGTCGCCGGTGCGCAGCCAGCCGCCGGCGAACTTGGACTCGTCGTGGTTGCGATAGTAGGAGCCGGTGATCCACGGCCCGCGCACCTCGAGTTCGCCGACTGCCTTGCCGTCGTTGGGAAGTGGATCGCCCGCGTCGTCGACGATCCGGACCTCGACGCCGCACATCGGCCTGCCCTGCGTGGATCTCAGGGCCCAGTGCTCCTCCTCGGAGACGCCGGGCGGTGGCCACGCCATCGTCGCCACCGGCGACGTCTCGGTCATCCCCCACAACTGTCGAATCTGGACGCCGAACTTCTCCTCGAACGCCTTCATGAGTGATACCGGTACGGCCGATCCGCCACAGGACACCAGGCGCAGCGACGAGATGTCATGGCCGGGAGACGAATCCAGCGAGTGCATGACGTCATTCCAGATGGTCGGCACCGCGCCGGCGACGGTGGGCCGCTGGGTCTCGATGACGTCGATGATCGACTTCGCGTCCAGGAAGCGATCCGTCAGCACCAGGTCGGCACCCGCCATCAGCGCCGCATACGGCAGCCCCCAGGCGTTGGCGTGGAACATCGGCACGATCGGCAGCACCGAGTCCTCGGCCCCGATCCCCAGCGTGTTGGCGGTGCACGTGGTCATGGCGTGCAGATAGCTCGAACGGTGGCTGTAGACAACACCTTTGGGATTTCCCGTGGTACCGCTGGTGTAGCACATCGCCGCCGCGTCGGTCTCGACGATCTCCGGCCAGTCGAACTGCGGGGACTGACGGGCCAGCACCTCGTCGAAGCGGACCACGGCCTTGCCCGACTCCCTCAGCGGTCCGATGTCGCCGTCGCCGACCGCGATCACGGTGTGCACGGTGTCCAGCAGTGGCAGCACGGGCGCGAGCTGGGCGGTCAACGACAGGTCGGCGATGATCACCCTGTCCTCGGCCTCGTTGGCGATGTAGGCGATCTGTTCGGGCGACAGCCGGATGTTGAGGGTGTGCAGCACGGCGCCCATCGACGGCACCGCGAGGTACGCGGCGAGGTGCTCGGCGTTGTTCCACATGAACGTGCCGACCCGCTCGTCGCCGGTGATGCCCAGTTCGCGCAGGGCGTTGGCCAGCCGGCCGATCTGCTCGCCAAGCTCTCGGTAGGTGCTGGTGCGGTGGCGCCCCTCGCCCATCGCCGTGGTGACCGTGCGATCGCCGTTGACCGCGCAGGCGTACCGCATGATCGTGGTGACGGTCAGCGGAACGTCCTGCATCGTGCTCTGCATCTGAGCTCCTCATCGTGTTGGCCGCGATCGTAGTGGCGTCGACGGCCGGCGTTGGCGGTTCGAGCGGTGTGGAACGAAACGGCCACCACAGGCGATGTACAGGTGAACGATTCACTCCTCAGATTGGGGGCGCCCGTGCGTCCATCGTTACTCGTCACCACAGTGGCCACTGCTGCCACAGCCGTGTGCATGTCCCTCGTCGGGCCCGCCGTCGCGCATGCCGACCAGACGGCGCAGGAGACGATCAGTCAACTGCAGTCCGAGGGCTACACCGTCAACGTCGACCGGGTGGGAAGCGGCCGCATCGAAGACTGCACCGTCACCAGCGTCCGCAATCCGCAGCAACAGACCCGCAACGTCCGCGACTACTACGGTCCCAGGGACCAGAATGGCAACCGGAAGTATCGGATCATCGAGGTGGTGGTCAGTCGCTCGATCTCCGTGTCGCTGGATTGCTCCGCGTGAGGCGAATGCCGTGCAGTTCCGTTTGCGCGGCCGGTAGTGGATGATTGCCAGCAACCTGACAGGAAGGCGCCCCATGCGTACGAAGTCGATGATCGCCGCAGCCGCCTTCGGGGTCTGCGCAGCCGCTCTGGCGCCTGCGGTGACGGCGAGCGCAGAGACGGCGCAGGAGACCATCAGCAGGCTCCAGTCCGAGGGCTACACGGTCACGATCGACAAGCTCGGAACGGCGCCGATCTCGCAGTGCGAGGTGACGAGCGTGCGCAATCCGCAGAGCACGTCGCAACTGGTTCCGTTCGTCGGGCCCGGCAACCGCGGCGAGCGGGTGCTCATCCCGCAGGTCACGAGTCAGACGATCTCCGTCTCGCTGGACTGCACCCGCTGAGGCGCGTCGGAAACGGAAGAACCCGGCCGGGGAGATCCCGACCGGGTCCTTCTCATGGTGCGCCCTACGCCGACGCAGGGAGTTTCGCCTGCGCAGGCTCTTCGGCGCGTGAATCGTGGTCGTCGACCATCGTCAACTCGTCGAATGGATCCCGACCGCTGAGCACCCTCTCGACCTGTTCGCCGTCGATGGTCTTGGTCCACGAGCCCACCAGCATCGTCGCCACCGCGTTGCCGGAGAAGTTGGTCACCGCGCGTGCCTCGGACATGAATCGGTCGATACCGACGATCAAGCCGACGCCGTCGAGCAGGTCGGGACGATGGCTCTGCAATCCACCTGCCAGCGTGGCCAGGCCGGCACCGCTGACGCCCGCGGCGCCCTTGCTGGCGACGATCATGAACACCAGCAGCGAGATCTGCTCGCCAAGGGCCAGCGGCTTGCCCATGGCGTCCGCCACGAACAGCGACGCCATCGTCAGGTAGATCGCCGTGCCGTCGAGGTTGAACGAGTAGCCGGTCGGGACCACCACGCCGACGGTCGTCCTCTCGACGCCCAGGTGCTCCATCTTGGCGATCAGGCGGGGCAGCGCCGACTCGGACGACGAGGTGGCGAAGATCAGCAGGTACTCCCGGGCCAGGTAGCGCACCAGCCGGAAGATCGACACCCCGGCCACCGCACGAAGCAGGACACCGAGCACGCCGAACACGAAGATGATGCAGGTGACGTAGAAGCCGAGCATCAGCGTCAGCAGCTGGGTGACGGCGCTCCAGCCAGTCTGGCCGACGACGTTCGCGATGGCGCCGAAGGCACCGATCGGAGCCAGCCACAGAATCATCGCGAGCACCTTGAACACCAGCTTCTGGACCGCCTCGATGCCGCGAAGAATGCCCTCGCCCGCCGAACCCATGCCCTGCAGCGCGAACCCGACGAGCAGCGCGATGAACAGCGCCTGCAGTACGTTGCCCTCCGTCAGCGACGAGAGCAGCGAGGTCGGGATGATGTGCTGGACGAACTCCATCAGCCCGCCCGCTTCATGGGCGGTCTCGGCCAGCTTTCCGCCCTTGTCGGCGGTCGCCTGAAGGTTCAGCCCGGTCCCCGGACTGAGCAGGTTGCCGACGACCAGGCCGATGGCCAGCGCGACGGTCGACATCGCCAGGAAGTAGACGAACGCCAGCCCGCCGACCTTGCCGACGGTCGCGGCGGCCCGCACCTTGCCGATGCCCAGCACGATGGTGCAGAAGATGACCGGAACGATCATCATCTTGATGAGGCTGACGAACATCGTGCCCAGGACGCCGACGCTCTTGCCGACGTCGGGGGCCAGCAGGCCGACCGCGACACCGGCGACGACCGCGACGATCACGGCGATGTAGAGCCAGTGCGTACGGTCGCGCTTCTTCGGCGGGGAGGACGTGTCCAGTTGGTCGGTCATGGCAGCTGCTCCTTGTTGGTGCGATCGTCCAGCGAATGTGGTCTGCAAGGATGGTGTTCCCTCAAGTGACCCAGGTCACGCTTTAGTTCATTACGTTCATCAGGAACGATCCGGAGGTCCGATGCGCACGTGGTGGCCGCGCTCGTTGGCCGGCCAGGCGATCGCCCTGCAGATCGCGGTGATCGCGGTGGTCGTACTGGTCGGCAGCGTGCTGGCCCTGTTCGACGCCCGCCGGGACGGCGACTCCGCGGCCCGCCAGCAGGTGGTGAGCATCGCGACCGCGCTGGCGGACTCCCCCTCGACGGCGCAGGCGATCGAGTCCGGGCGGGCCACGCAGATCCTTCAGCCGGTGACCGAGGCGGTGCGGACGAACACCGACATCGCCTTCATCACGATCATGTCCCCCGACGGCACCCGGTTCACCCACACCGACCCCACCCAGATCGGCGGCCACTATCTCGGGACCATCGGACCCGCGCTGCGCGGCGAGACGTTCAGCGAGGTGTACACCGGCACGCTCGGTCCGTCCATCCGCGCCGTCGTACCGGTGCGCGACGCGGCCGGTCGGGTGATCGGACTGGTCTCCGCGGGCATCACGCAGCAGACCCTGGCGCAGAGGTGGCGCGACCAATGGCCGATGATCGCCGCCGTCGGCCTTGGGGCCCTTGCACTTTCGTTCGTCGGCGTGTGGGCCATCCGGCGCCGTCTACTACGCCAGACGCACGGCCTGCGGCCCGACGAACTGCGGGTGATGTACGAACATCACGATGCCATCCTGCATTCGGTATCCGAGGGACTCATCGTCCTCGACCGCGACAGGGTCGTGCTCGTCAACGACGAGGCACGCCGATTGTTGGGGCTGGCACCGGGGCGTGTGACGCAGGCGGATCTGCCGGAGTTCCTGCGCGCCTACGCCCCCGGCGCTCGCGACGAGGTTCACGTCACCGACGACCGGGTGCTGGTCGTCAACCGTTCCCGCGTCGCCGACTCCGCCCATTCGGAGGTCGTGACCGTCCGGGACCGCACCGAATTGCAAGGTGCGCTGGGCGAATTGAGCTCGCTGCAGATCCTGACCGACTCGCTGCGCGCCCAGGCACACGAAGCGGCCAACAAGCTGCACACCGTGATCACCATGGTCGAGATGGGCAGGCCGGACGACGCGGTCCGATTCGCCACCGACGAGCTGGAACTGTCGCAGCGACTGGTGGACCGCCTGTCGCACGACGTCGGCGAACCGGCACTCGTCGCGCTGCTGCTGGGCAAGACCGCCCAGGCCGACGAGCGCGGCATCGCCCTGACGATCACCGAGGACACGCACCTGCCGTCCGACGCCGACGACGTGCCACTCTCCGCCCAGGAGATGATCACGGTGCTGGGCAACCTGATCGACAATGCCATGGACGCGTGTGACCGCGCGGACCCCTGGGTGGAGGTGACCGTGGCGTTGCACGACGCAGAGTTGCTGTTGCGCGTCGCCGACAGCGGCGCGGGTATGAACGGGGACGCCTTCGAGCGGGCCATGCAGCGCGGCTACTCGACCAAGTCCGGCATCGACCCCGATCAACATGGCCTCGGCCTGGCGCTGGTCGCCCAGGTGGTTCGGCGCCACGGCGGCACGCTGACCGCCGACGTGACCTACGGGTCCGTCGTCACGGTGACGGTGCCAGGGGGGGTCGAGTGATCTCTGTGCTGATCGTCGAAGACGATCCCCTCATCGCCGAAGCCCACCGCACGTATCTCTGCAGGCTGGAGGGTTTCTCGGCAGTGGCGGTGGTCCACACGGCACGCGAGGCCATGCAGACCGCGGCGCAGGCGTCGACCGCGGAGACGCCCATCGATCTCGTCCTGTTGGACCTCGGATTGCCGGACGCCAGTGGCATCAGCCTGGCCTCGGCACTCGCCGGATTGCGTCCCGCACCGGACATCATCGCGATCACCTCCGAGCGCGACCTGGAGATGGTTCGTGCGGCAGTCGCGCACGGTGCCCTGGCGTACCTGTTGAAGCCGTTCACGTTCGCGGCGTTTCGAGACAGGCTCGAACGCTATCGGCGATACCGTGCCGCCTTGCCCGCGGGCGTGGACGCGGCTAGCCAGGCTGAGGTCGATCGCGCCATGGCGGAGTTGCGGGTGGCCGGTGACAAGTCAGTGGCCCCGAAGGGTGCGGCGACGCAGACCAACGACGACATCGCCCGCGCGATCCGCGACAACCCCGACGGCTTGACCGCCGATGCGGTCGCCAAAACCGTTGGCGTGTCGCGGGTTACCGCATGGCGCTATCTCGAACGGCTGGCGGATGACGGCACCGTCACCCGACACACCGATTATGGCGGTGCGGGCCGCCCCAAGACTCGCTACCAGTGGCGCTGACGGACGTCAGACCGCCGGCACGAGTTCGCGCAGTGCCGGCGCGACGAGCGACGGGGCTGCGACGAACTGCGAGTACAACATCGGGGTGGGCGCCGCGACCGCGTACGCGGTGACGCAGGAGTCGTAGTCGGCGACGTACAGCCGGTCTCCGCGCAGTGCGATCGCCGACGGACGGGCGCCGACGGTCACCTGCGTGACCAGGGCGCGATGCTCCGTATCGATCACTGCGACGTGGTCGTAGTCGACGACGTAGGCACGCGCCCCATCGGCGCTGAGGGCCAGTTGTGTCGGCGCCTGGGCGACGGTCACCACATCGGTGATCTGGTTCTTGACGAGGTCGACGACGTACAGCACGCCGCCTTCGGCGATGTCGGAGGTCAGCACATAGGCGGTGCTGTCCATCCCGAGCTCGAGGCCGCGGATGGGCGCTCCGATCTCCAATGTGCTTCGCACCCGCGATGATTCGACGTCGATGGTGAGGAGACGGCTGCTTCGTGCGTCCGAGACTGCGACGTACAGACGACGGCCGGTGGCGTCGAGCCGGATCGCGTCGATGGCGGCGTCCGCACCCTTGGCAACGTAGATGGTGCCGACGCGCTCCGCGGTGACGTCGAGGACGGCGATGTCGACACCGTCGTCGCCAGCCCGACCCGCGTAGATGCGCTTTCCATCGGCACTGGTCTCCATGGCCGTGACGTTGAACGAGAGCGGGTATTCCTTCACGACGTCGCCGCTGACGGTGTCGATCACCGCGATGGCGTCGTAACTGGCCGACGACACCGCGACGAAGGCGCGGTCGTCGGATACGGCCACCATGGTGGGCTGTCCGGTGAACACGTCGCCATGCACGTCCAGGGTGTCGGCGTCGAGGACGGCGATCGAGTCGTCGCCGAAGTTGGACACCACGACGGTGTCGCCGTCGATGGCGATGTCGGATATCGGGCCGCGGCCGACCGTGGCCGACTTCAGTAGCGCGACGTCCTGATTTTCTACGGTGACGCTGTTCGAGCGTGCAAAAACATTAGCCATGATTCTCGGCACCTCCGCCGGCATCACTCGCGCCGGCAATCGATTCGATCTGGTCGACGCCCCGATGGGAGCGTGGTCGCAGTCGATTGTAGCGACGAAACACGGCCTTCCGAGAGGCGCGAATCGCGGCTTCGACGACCTCCCCCTCAACCTCTCAGGGCCTGCTTATAAAACAATTCGTTATGGCATCGTTACCTTTGGGACGCAACCCTTTAGAGTCGATCTGCCTGCACGTATGCAGCCGTGGCAACGCGGTCGAGAAATCCCTGAGCAAGAGTGCACCTGACGAACTCTTACCTTTGGTAGCAAAAAGTGAGCGGCAGATCACATGGCGACACGGCGGGATATTCTCGACCCGGTAGCAAGTTAACTGACGTACGGGGCTATTGAGGCTGCTGTGACGCCGTGAGCTACTAGGCGCCAAAACCAACCGTTCGCTGGCCTCCTGGGGTTCACCTTCCGTTCCTTTTCGGCAACCGCGCGCCGGCGGCGTTCCTAGCGCGGAATGATCGGCACGGCACGGGCGTTTCAACGATCGGTACGGTCCGTCGGCCAATCATCCCCGAGGTCGGCGGGCCGACCTCAAAGTCGTTGATCGAAGCCAGAATTCAGCCCTGCTCGACGACGTTTGAGTCACCTGAGTTGGCGATCTCCGGATCGCCCGACGAGTACGTCACCCGGTTGTTGAAACCGGACGCGGTGATGGCCGCGGCCGACTCGACGGTGACGGTGTTCTCGACGCCCGAGACCGAGACGCTGCGGCACTGCCCGGTGATCACGACCGTGTTGCTCACACCGCTGACGTTGACGATGCTGTCGTTGCACGCAATCGTCTTGTTGCTTCCCACACCAGCGACACCGATGGTCCCGCCGGGCTGCTCGACCGGAACCGACGGGCCGATCGTTGGCGCCGCGGGGCGGTTGCCCCCGCTGGGACTCGACGGTGCATCGAACGGCCCGCCGCCCCCACCCGAGACGGTCGGAGTGCCTGCGAACGTATCGATGATCGAGTCGACGTTCGAGAACACGTTGGCGAAGAACACGATCGTGCCGCCGATGACGGCCAACAACACCGCTGCCACCACCCCGTAGACGATCCATCCCCGACCCGCTCCGCCGCCCGGCGTCATCTGGGCCGTCGGAAACGGCGGACCGTACGACGACTGCGGCGCCGTATACGGGTACGGGAGCCCTGAGTACGGCGGCGGGGCGGCGTACGGGGG
>NZ_JAEMTA010000051.1 GCF_016462545.1 Mycolicibacterium sp.
AGTGACCACGGGTCGAGGTGATGCGCTCCTGCAGCTCGCCCATCTCGTCGGCCAGGGTGGGCTGGTAACCCACCGCTGACGGCATGCGGCCAAGCAGTGTCGAGACCTCGGAGCCGGCCTGCGTGAACCGGAAGATGTTGTCGATGAACAACAACACGTCCTGGTTCTGCTCATCGCGGAAGTACTCCGCCATGGTCAGCGCCGACAGGGCGACGCGCATACGCGTGCCTGGCGGCTCGTCCATCTGGCCGAACACCAACGCGGTGTCCTTGAGCACGTCGGCGTCGGCGAGCTCGACCCAGAGGTCGTTGCCCTCACGGGTGCGCTCCCCCACGCCGGCGAACACCGAAGTGCCACCGAAGTTGCGGGCGATGCGGTTGATCATCTCCTGGATGAGCACGGTCTTGCCGACGCCGGCACCACCGAACAGGGCAATCTTGCCGCCGCGCACGTACGGGGTCAGCAGGTCGACGACCTTCAGGCCGGTCTCGAGCATTTCGGTCTTGGGCTCGAGCTCGGCGAAGGGCGGCGGCTTGCGGTGGATCGACCAGTGGTCGAAGTCCTCGCCGTAGCCCGGCTCGTCGAGGCAATCGCCAAGGGCGTTGAACACGTGGCCCTTGACGCCGTCACCGACGGGCACGGAGATCGACTTGCCGGTGTCGGTGACCTCGACGCCACGTACCAGACCGTCGGTGGGCTGCATCGAGATGGTGCGCACCAGGTTGTCACCGAGGTGCTGGGCCACCTCGAGCGTCAGCGTCTTGGCCATCTGCTCGTAGGTGATCTCGGCGTGCAACGCGTTGAACAGTTCGGGAACTGAGCCGCGCGGGAACTCGATGTCGACGACCGGGCCGGTGATGCGGACCACGCGACCAGCGGTCTTGGAATCTTCTGCGGTGGCAGTCATTGTCTCTTCGCTTCTCTTCGCTTCCGGGGATGTGGGTATCGAGGGCTACTTGGCGTCGGAGAGCGCGTTGGCGCCACCGACGATCTCGCTGATTTCTTGGGTGATCTGGGCCTGACGCTCGCGGTTGGCCTCCAGCGTCAACGCCTTGATCAGGTCGTCGGCGTTGTCGGTCGCCGACTTCATCGCACGGCGACGCGATGCGGATTCCGACGCGGCAGCCTCGAGGAGCGCCGAGTAGACGCGGGTGGCGATATACCGCGGCAGAAGCGCGTCGAACAGCGCCTCGGCATTCGGCTCGAAGGAGAACAGCGTCTGCGGTCCGCTCTCCTGCTCGCCGACGTACTCGATCACCATCGGTGCGATCCGCAATGCGACCGCCGACTGCGAAAGCATCGACTTGAACTGAGTGAAGACGACGTGCAATTCGTCGACACCCAGAATGCCGTCGCCGCCCGCGTCGTCGCCCTCGTCGTCGACGCCGGCCATGAACGCCGACACCAGGACGTCGGCGATCTCGCGGGCCTGTTCGTAGGTCGGGCGCTCGGAGAAGCCGGTCCAGGATTCCTTCACCTCACGCTGGCGAAAGTTGTAGTAGCCCAAGGCCTTGCGACCCACCGCGTAGATGACGGGCTCCTTGCCCTCGTCGCGCAGCAGCGCGAAGAGCTCCTCGGACTGCCGCAGCACGTTGGCGTTGTAGGCCCCGCACAGCCCGCGGTCGGAGGACACGACGAGCACACCGGCGCGCTTGGGCGACTCCCGCTCGACGAGCAGCGGGTGGTCCAGCGCACTGGCACCCGCGAGCTCGGTGAGCATGTTGGTGATCTCGTCCGAGTACGGCCGAGCTGCCTGAACGCGCGCTTGCGCCTTGGCAATCCGCGACGTTGCGATCAGCTCCTGGGCCTTGGTGATCTTCTTGATCGACCCGGCGGAGCGGATGCGCCCACGTAGCTCGCGCAGTGTGGCTGCCATGTCTCCTACCTACTTCTTCTTCGGCGCCGGCTTGCGAACCTTGACCGATTCCTTCTCGACGTCTTCTTCGTCCATCGCCTCGGTATCGGCCTCGTTGACGGCCACGGAGCTACCGTCGGTGGCGGCGAAGCCCTTCTTGAAGTCGTTGACGATCTCGGTCAGCTTGTCCTGAGCCTCTTCCGGGAACTTCTTCGACTCACGGATGTCGCTGAGGATGCCCTCGTGGCTGGCCGCGACGTGCTCGAGGAACTCTGCCTCGAAGCGCTGAACGTCTTCGACGGGAACCGAATCCAGGTGTCCCTTGGTGCCGAGGAAGATCGCGATGACCTGTTGCTCGACCGACAGTGGGCTGTACTGGGGCTGCTTGAGCAGTTCCACCAGCCGGCTGCCGCGCTCGAGCTGTGCCTTCGACGTCGGGTCGAGGTCGGAGGCGAAGGCCGCGAAGGACTCCAGCTCGCGGTACTGCGACAGGTCCAAGCGGAGACTTCCCGCTACCTCTTTCATTGCCTTGATCTGCGCGGCGCCACCGACGCGCGACACCGAGACACCGACGTTGATGGCCGGACGCACGCCCTGGTTGAACAGGTCGGACTCCAGGAAGCACTGGCCGTCGGTGATCGAGATGACGTTGGTCGGGATGAACGCCGAGATGTCGTTGGCCTTGGTCTCGATGACCGGCAGGCCGGTCATCGAACCACCGCCGAGTTCGTCGGACAGCTTCGCGCAACGCTCCAGAAGGCGAGAGTGCAGGTAGAAGACGTCTCCGGGGAACGCCTCGCGGCCCGGCGGACGACGCAGCAGCAGCGAGATCGCGCGGTAGGCGTCGGCCTGCTTGGAGAGGTCGTCGAACACGATGAGAACGTGCTTGCCGTCGTACATCCAGTGCTGGCCGATGGCCGAACCCGTGTAGGGCGCAAGCCATTTGAAGCCGGCCGGGTCCGAGGCCGGCGACGCGACGATGGTGGTGTACTCCATCGCGCCACCATCTTCGAGGGCCCGCTTGACGCTGGCGATCGTCGTGCCCTTCTGGCCGATCGCGACGTACACGCAGCGCACCTGCTGCTTGGGATCGCCAGTGGCCCACGCCTCGCGCTGGTTGAGGATGGTGTCGACGCAGACCGCGGTCTTGCCGGTCTTGCGGTCACCGATGATGAGCTGACGCTGTCCGCGGCCGATCGGGGTCATGGCGTCGATGGCCTTGATGCCGGTCTGCAGCGGCTCTTCGACGCCCTGGCGCTGAACCACCGACGGCGCCTGCAGTTCCAACGCACGACGCGCGTCGCTGGCGATGTCACCCTGGCCATCGATGGGCTGGCCCAGCGGGTTCACCACGCGACCCAGGAACGCGTCACCCACGGGCACCGAGAGGACCTCGCCGGTGCGCTTGACCTGCTGGCCCTGCTCGATCTTCTCGAAGTCGCCCAGGATCACCGCGCCGATGCTGTGCTCGTCGAGGTTCAGTGCGACACCGAGCACGCCGCCGGGGAACTCGAGGAGTTCCTGCGTCATGACCGAGGGAAGGCCCTCGACGTGCGCGATGCCGTCTCCGGCGTCGATGACCGTGCCGATCTCTTCGCGCTCGGTATCGGCGGAGAACGAGGATACGTACTCCTCGACGGCACCTTCGATGTCAGCAGCGGAGATTGTCAACTCTGCCATGTTCTTCGTCTTCCTGCCTTTGGATTATCGGGTCTTGTGGGGTTCGGGAGTCTGGTCGGACTAGTCCGGCAGCTGGTTCTGTGCGGCGGCCAGTCGGGATGCGATGGAGCCATCGATCACCTCGTCACCGACGGTGATCGAAAGTCCGCCGAGGAGCTCGGGATCCACGTTGAGCTGGACGGCTACGGGGTGCCCGTAGATCCGCGTCAGCAACTCGGCCAGGCGGGTCCGCTGGGCGTCGCTGAGCTCGGCGGCGGCATCCACGTGCGCGACGACCTCACCGCGACGCGCCACCGCCAGCTCGGCGAGATCCACGACGGCCTCGTCGGCGCGTTCGCCCCGAAGCTGGCCGACGGTCTGCGAGAGCAGAGCCGCAGCGATGCCGTCGATACCCGTACCGGCAACCACCTTGTCCAGCAGCGCGATTCGACCGTCAGCCGGGGTGGTGTAATCGCTCAGCAGTGCGGTGAGCCGCGGCTGGGCGTCGAGAACACGACCGAACCGGAACAGCTGGTCCTCGACGTCGTCGACCTGATCCTCCACCTCGGCGCGCTTGAGGAGAGCCAGACGGGCCGCGTACTCGACACCGTCGACCAGATCGGACTCCGTCGACCAGCGCTGTGAGGCAGCCGTCTTGACCACGTTGGCGGCGGGGGCGCCGACCTTGTCCGACAGGAGCCGGTCGACGAGGCGAACCTTGGGAGCCGGATCGTCCGTCGGCTCGGCAAGGTGCTTGGTGAGAGTGGGCTCTGCGATCAGGAGCCTGACCACAGAGGCCAACTCATCGGCCAAGCTGTTCAGTCCGGCTGCGTCGAGACTGCCGGCCACCTGATCGAATTCCTTGGTCAGCGCGGCGAAGGCGGCACGGCTGGCGGCGCGAAGCCGAGCCGAGGCGCCCGTCTCGATCGCCGCGTTCGACGGTGCCATCTCGTCGAGCTCGTCGAGGAAGCGATCGACCGTGGCCGCCTGCGCGGCGGGGTCTGCGACGTGAGCGCGCACCAACTCGTCGGCCTTCTGAACCGACTCCTGGCCGAGACCCTGGCGGAGCTGCCGGATGAGCTGCTGGCGCATCAATTGAACCTGTTGTGCACCTTGGGCCTTGAGTCGTTCGGCCTCGATGCCCGCCTGTTCCTGCAACTGGCTGGCGATGCGCTCGGAGTCGTGCTTCGCCTCTGCGGTGACCTTCGACGACTCGGCCTTGGCGTCCTCGAGAGCCTTGGCGTGCATCGCGTCGGCGTCGGCCAGTCTCTTGGCCGCCTCGGCACTCTCGGCGAGTGCCGTACGCACAGCGTCCTGCTGCTTCTGCATGAGGCCCTTGATCGGCGGCACGACGTAACGCCACAGGATGTACACGATGACCGCGAAACCGATCAACTGGCCGATGAATGTCGACATTTAGCGGCTCCCGCCCGAGTTCACGTCTACGCCGAGGATGCGGCTGGCCAAGGTGGTGGACAAGCCGTCCACCGATGAGTCCAGAGCCGCCTGGGTCGACGAACGTTGTTCGGACAGTTGAGCGTCCGCGTCACGCACGGTCTCGGCGACCTCTCCACTGGCCTCGGCCCGCTTCTCGTCGATCACCTGACGGCCCGCCGTGCGGGCCTCGTCACGGATCGACGAGGCTTCGGTGCGGGCCCCGGCCATGGCCTCGTCGTAGTCGGCTTGCGCGGCTGCGACCTGCTCGGCCGACTTCCGGCCGTCCGCAGCCGTCTTGGCCAGCATGGCCTCGCGTTCGGCGAGAACCTTGCTGATCGGTGGCACAACCCACTTCGTGATCACGCCGAGCACGATCAGGAAGATGATCAGCACGGCGAAGAAGGTGCCGTTGGGGATCAGGAAGTTGTTCCCTCCGCCACCCTCTTCCGCCGCCTGGCTGGTCGCCAGGAGGTTGATGCCGTCCGCCAGGACAGTTGAACCAAGTTCACCCATGCCGATGGACTACTGCAGGCCCGGCGTGGCGAAGACGAACAGCGCCATGAACGCCAGGTTGATGAAGTACGCGGCCTCCACCAGACCGACGGTGATGAAGAACGGCGTGAACAGGCGGCCCTGAGCCTCGGGCTGCCGCGCGATGCCGGAGATCAGCGCGTTACCGGCGATGCCGTCGCCGATGCCCGCGCCGATTGCGCCGCCACCCATGATCAATCCACCGCCGATGAGTGCACCGGCCGTGATGAGGGCGTTTGGATCCATTCCTTTTCCTCCTTGGTAACTGGTGGTGGTACCACCAGGACTACTGGTCGTACGGGTCGTACTGGCTGCTTGTTAGTGCGCGGGTGCGCCTTCTTTGGTGTCGTGATCGTCGTGATCGAGTTCCATCGACTGACTGAAGTACAGGATCGTCAGCAGCGAGAAGATGAAGGCCTGGATCAGACCGACGAAGAGGTCGAAGGTCTTCCAGATGGCGTTGGGCGCCCACTGGATGTACCAGGGGAACATCGCGATCAGCGCGACGAGGATGCCGCCCGCGAAGATGTTGCCAAAGAGTCGCAGCGCCAACGAGATCGGCTTGGCGAGTTCTTCGATGATGTTGATGGGCGCCATGAGCGTGACGTGGCCCTTGACCAGTTTCTTGGCGTGGCCCCAGGCGCCGCGGCGCCACACACCGGCGGCGTTGTAGCAGATGAAGACGAAGGCTGCGAGCGCGAGCACATAGTTGATGTCCGACGCCGGCGCCTTGATCAATTCGCCTGCAGCGCCATCGGATCCGCCGTATTGGACCGGCAGGACCGCGAGCCAGTTGGACACCAGGATGAACACGAAGATGGTGACCGCCAGCGGGAGCACGAACGGCGCGATCTTCATGCCGATCGCTGCCTCCACCTGTTGGCGCATCTGAATGGTGATGGCCTCGAAGAACAGTTGCACACCGCCGGGCACCCCGGTCGAGGTCACCTTGGACTTCAGGAAGAACGCCAGCGCGATCACGATGACGGCGGCGATCGCGGTGGAGATGATGGTGTCACCGTTGAACGTCATGCCCAGGAACTGGAACACGTACTCGTGGGTACCGACGTGAATCGGTGCTCCACCCTCGGCGGCGAGGAAGGTCTCATTCATTGCCGTCTGCTCAATCCTTCGATTCCGATTCCAGGACGTCCAAGCCATTGGCGCGGATCTTCTTCATGACGGGAATGCTGGTGCTCATCACCAGCACCGCCTGGAAGATCGCGAGCCCGAAGAGCACTGCGAGGCCGTCGTGCTTCTTGAACACGATCGCGATGGTCAGCCCGATGGCCGTGATGGCCAGTAGCCGCGTGGCGGAGTTGACGGCCATCTTCTTCTTGAGGGGGTGGTCCTCGGCCGTGATCGCCTCGACGGCGCGACGGACCAGCAACGCGTTCAGCAAACCCAGGCCGAGACCGACGCCGAAGAAGGCTCCGAAGAAGATGTGGCCGAGGAATCCGGAGGCCACCAGGGCCACGGCGGTGAGCGCCACGCAGACGATCAGCAGACGCATCGGCCGGAATGCCACGGATGGGAACACCAACGGCGCGTCCTGCGCTGGCGTCGTCACTGACTCACCTCAATCCACGCTTTCACGGAAGCTGTCCCCTTTGACAAACAATGACCCGGCGCGTGCCCGCTGAGCGTATCGGAGGGCATCGGTCGCGCTGGAATCACCCAAGGGGTAGCTCCCTTTGTCGGTCGTACATCGGCCCCGATCGGCTTCTTCAAACCGATGGGCCGGGCCGGCAACCCGCGAGGTTTTTCGGGTTCTGCCAGCACCGTACCACATGGTAGGCAGGCCTAAACGGGGTCCTACTACTTAACGTCGTACACCTTAGTCTGAGAGCTCACTGGGAGTTGAACCGCCCCGGCGCACCAGTGGAATCAGGGTGATCACGACGGCGACGACGATGGCCGCCAGCATGACCGCGCCCGTATAGCGGGGGTCGAAGAAGATCGTGCTCGCCGCGCCGAGGGCGACGATGCCCACCCACATGTAGATCAGCAGGACGACCCGTCGGTGCGAGTGTCCGATCTGGAGCAGTCGGTGATGCAGATGCATCTTGTCGGGGCTGAAGGGGCTGCGTCCGGCGCGGGTGCGGCGCACGATGGCCAGCAACATGTCGAGCGCGGGCACGAACATCACGGCGACGACCAAGAGGAAGGGCGACAGCAGCGCGAAGACGTCGCGCGCGCCATAGGCGTTCTGCGAGATCGGGCCGGCGGCGGTGGTCGACGCGGCAGCCAGCATCAGCCCGATCAGCATCGAGCCGGAGTCGCCCATGAAGATCTTCGCCGGATGGAAGTTGTGCGGCAGAAAACCCAGACAGGCGCCCGCCAGCACCACCGAGATCACCGCGGGCGGGTAGAACAGCACGTCGCCGCCGTGATCCCGAAGCAATCCGACGGAGAAGATGCAGATGGCGGCCGCCGTGATCAGACCCAGACCGGCGGCGAGCCCGTCGAGACCGTCGACGAAGTTCATGGCGTTGACGATCGACACCGTCAGCGCCAGCGTCAGCAGGATCGACGTGACCTGGTCGAGCACGATGGTGCCGACACCGCCGATCGGGATGTACAGCACGCTCCAGGCCACGCCCATCGTGACCAGAACGCTCGCGGCCGTGATCTGGCCCGCGAACTTGGTCAGAGCGTCGAGGCCCCACCGGTCGTCGATGAGGCCGATCGCCATGATCAGCCCGCCCGCCACGACGACCGCGGGCATCCCGGACGAATAGACGAACCCACGCGTCAACGCAGGCAACTGCGATGCGAGCAGCACGGCGGCGACGACGCCCACGTACATCGCCAGACCACCCATCCGCGGGGTCGGCTGGACGTGGACGTCGCGCTGACGCGGATAGGCCACGGCTCCCAGGCGGGTGGCGAGGGCGCGTACCCAGCCCGTCGCGAAGTACGTGACGATCGCTGCCGTCAGACCGACGAGTGCCAGCTCGCGGAGCGGGACGCCGGCGCCGCGGTCTGACAATGCAAGCAGGCCCTCCACGCCGTGGAATCTACTGGACCGACCTGAGACCTAGGTCGGCGTCACGCCGGTGAGCGTCTGCGCATCGATGCCGAGGACGTCGGCGATCGCCGCCGCCGTGACCGGTCCCTCGCGCAATATGCGAGGCTGCGCGCCCGTCAGGTCGACGATCGTCGACGCCGCGCCCTGGGCGGACGGTCCGGCCTCGAGGTACACCTCGACCAAGTCACCGAGCTGATCGCGGGCATCGGCAGCGGTCACGGCGGCGGGCCTGCCCGAGATGTTGGCGCTCGAGACCGCCATGGGGCCGACCTCGCGCAGCAGCTCGATCGCGACCGGATGCAAGGGCATGCGCAGCATCACCGTGCCCTGCGCGTCCCCGAGATCCCATTGCAACGACGGTGCCTGCTGCACCACCAGGCTCAACGCCCCCGGCCAGAAGGCGCGGATGAGCTGTCGGGCCGATTCGGGCACCGAGTACACCAGACCGTCGATGGTGTGCCACGACCCGACGAGGACGGGTACCGGCATGTCGCGACCGCGTCCCTTGGCGGCCAGCAGTGCGGCGACCGCCGCGCCGTCGAACGCGTCCGCGCCGATGCCGTAGACCGTGTCGGTGGGCATCACCACCAGACGGCCACCCTTCAGTGCGCTGATCGCCGATGCGATGCCGACCGGCCGCAGGGCCGCGTCGGCGCAGTCGAACGTTTCACTCATGTTCCTACTGTGAACCCTTCCGCCTCGCCGTGACGAACCGGGGGCGACCGGCGAGGTCACGACGCGACGTCACGTCGGTGAAGGCGCCCGACTCCTCGAACAGCGCGACGGTCGACGCCGCAGTGTCGTCGTCGTGTTCGACGGCCGTCCACGCCCCTGGGCGGAGCAGCCTGGCGGCCAGCGTGACGATGGGACCGATGATGCCCATTCCGTCGGGCCCACCGAACAGGGCATGGGCCGGATCGTGTTCGGCCACTTCGGGATCCAGGGCGGCTCCCTCGGGGATGTAGGGCGGGTTCGCCACCAGCAGGTCGACGGTGCCGTCGTACCCCGCGAGCAAACCGGCGACGGTGACGTCGGCGTGGACGAGTTCGACGTTGCGGCCCGCACAGTTTCGTCGCGCGTAGGCGAGCGCCTCGGCGGAGTCCTCGACGGCGAGGACGCGGGCCGCCGGCCTGGCATCCGCCAGTGCCACGGCGAGCGCCCCCGACCCGGTGCAGAGATCCACGATCACGGGGGCCGGCGGCAACCCCTGCTGCAGGGCCCATTCCAACAACGACTCGGTCTCGGGACGCGGGATGAACACGCCGGGACCGACTTCGAGCACCAGCGGGCCGAATGCGGCCGTTGTCGTCAAGTGCTGCAGGGGAATTCGACGCGAACGAGCGTCGATGAGGGCGCGGTAGCCGTCGAAGAACGAGCCGTCGGGCTCGTGGAATCGCAGCATTCCGCGGTCGACACCGGCGAGGTGCGCGGCGAGCAATTCGGCGTCGACGCGGGCGCTGTCGATTCCCGCCTGCGCCAGCGTGCGGGCCGCCTCGTCGATGGCTCGCCGCAGACGCGTCACTGCTCCTGCAGCCTGGCTTGCCTGTCCGCGGCGGCGAGCGCGTCGAACATCGGGTCGAGCTCGCCGTCGAGGACCTGGTCGAGGTTGTGCGCCTTGAATCCGATGCGGTGATCGGTGATCCGGTTCTCGGGGAAGTTGTACGTGCGGATGCGCTCGCTGCGGTCGACGGTGCGGATCTGGCTGGCCCGGTCGGCTGACGCGTCGGCGGACGCCTGCTCCTCGGCCAGTGCCTGCAGTCGGGCGGCCAGCACGATCATCGCGCGGGCCTTGTTTTGGAGCTGCGAACGCTCGTTCTGGCAGGTGACGACGATGCCCGTCGGGAGGTGTGTGATCCGGACCGCCGAGTCGGTGGTGTTGACGCCCTGCCCGCCCTTGCCGGAGGACCGATAGACGTCGATGCGCAGGTCCGACTCGTCGATGGACACCTCCGCCACGTCGTCGGGTTCCGGATACACCAGAACGCCTGCCGCCGAGGTGTGCACCCGTCCCTGAGATTCGGTGACCGGCACCCGCTGCACGCGATGTACGCCGCCTTCGAACTTCAGCCGCGACCAGACGCCGTCGGCCGCGTCCCCCTTGCTGGCGATGGTGAGCGTGGCGTCCTTGTAGCCGCCGAGATCGGAGAAGGTCTCGTCGAGCACCGTCACGTTCCAGCCGTGCCGCTCGGCGTAGCGGATGTACATGCGGGCCAGGTCGGCGGCGAACAGCGCCGACTCCTCGCCGCCCTCCCCCGACTTGACCTCCATGACCACGTCGTCCCCGTCGTGCGGGTCGCGCGGCGCGAGCAGATCACTGAGTTGTTGCTCGAGCGCGGCGACCTGGGCTGCCAGGTCGGGGACCTCGGCGGCGAACGACGCATCCTCGGTCGCGAGTTCGCGGGCGGCCTCGAGGTCACCCCGGGCCGTCTCCAGCTTGCGATGGGTGGACACGATCGGCGCGAGTTGCGCGAAGCGGCGGCCCACCTTTCGAGCCGCACCCGCATCGGCGTGCAGGGCCGGGTCGGAGAGCTGACGTTCGAGGTCGGCGTGCTCGGCGACGAGCGCGTCGACCCTCGTCGCCGCATCGGTGGCAGCCATCGAGCCCTCCTTCGAAGAACTATCAGCACAACGCAAGCGGCGCCCGTCCCTCGCACGAATGCGTCGGTACGGGCGCCGTTTGGCTGACTACTTGTCGGTTGCGGCCTTCTCGCCGGCGCCGGCGCGCTTGCCGTAGCGCTTCTCGAAGCGGGCCACGCGACCGCCGCTGTCGAGGATCTTCTGCTTGCCGGTGTAGAAGGGGTGGCACTGGGAGCAGACTTCGACCACGATGTGGCCGCTCTCCTTGGTGCTCCGCGTCTGGAAGCTGTTTCCACAGCCGCAGACCACGGTGGTCTCTACGTAGTTGGGGTGAATACCCGATTTCATGATGGTCCTCTTCAATCGTTGGCCGCCGGGTCGCCTGAAATTACTGACCTGAGTCTTCAGACGTGAACCGGAACCGAGGGGGTCGACGGTCGATTATGCCAGGTCAGCCGCCAACCTCCTAAACGCCGATGGGTGGGCGCGTATTCCGGCCGCTTGCCGAGTCCGCCGACGGGCTGAAGCTGGTGCCGTCGCGCCTCCACACGACGCGCCCCGACGGGTCGACACCGAGACCGATCAATTCGCGCTTGAGGATCTTGTTGGTGGCCGTGCTCGGCAGATCCTCGGCGACCCACACGTATCGCGGCCAGGCCTTTGGGGACAGATCGCGCTGCGCCTTCAGGAACTCCTCGAACTCGACGGGGGTGAGTTGGGCGTCGTCGCGCAGCACGATCGCGGCCATCACCTGGTCGCCCACGAACTCGTCGGGCACCGGATAGACCGCAACCCGACTGATTGCGTTCAGCCGCAAGAGAATCCTCTCGATCGGGGCGGTGGTCAAATTCTCCCCGTCGACGCGCATCCAGTCCGCCGTGCGGCCCGCGAGGTAGATCCAGCCCTCGGCGTCGCGGTACGCCAGGTCACCCGACCAGTACATCCCGTCACGCAATCGCTGGTCGGTGGCACCGGGATCGTTGTAGTACCCGCGGAACAGCCCGCTGCCGCTGGTGTTGACCAACTCCCCCGTCGCCGCGTCGGCGTTGATCAGTGCGCCCGCCTCGTCGAACCGGGCGACGTCACACTCGACGACGGTCTCGGGATCGTAGATGGCGACGCCGGGGAATCCCTTGCCGATCGAACCGCGCGGACAGTCGTCGGGACGGGTGATGATCACGGCGGTCTCGGTCGAGCCGAAGCCGTCCCAGACCGCGCATCCGAAGCGGCGGCCGAACTCCTCGATGTCGCGGTCGGCGGCCTCGTTGCCGAACGCGATCCGCAGCGGGTTGTCATGATCGTCGGGCTGTTCGGTGGTCGCGAGGATGTAGGCCAGCGGCTTGCCCACGTAGTTCATGTAGGTGACCCCGTAGCGGCGGACGTCCGGCAGGAACCTCGACGCGGAGAACGCGGTGGGAACCATGGCCGCGCCGGCACCGAGTGCCACGCTCCACCCCGCGTAGACCGCGTTCGAGTGGAACAGCGGCATCGCGAGGTAGCAGACGTCGGAGTCGGTGAGTCCGTATCGCTCGACGAGCGCACTGCCGGCGAACAGCACCATTGCGTGCGGCACCTCGACGGCCTTGGGTTCGCCGCTGGTCCCCGAGGTGAAGATCATCATGAACGTGTCGTCGGCACCGACCTCGCGGTGCGGTATCAGCGCGGGCGCGGCGTCGACCTGCGCCGCCCAGTCCGCGGTCGACACGTCGATCACGGTGATACCGGGCAGATCCACGCCGTCGAGCAGAGGCAGGTGCTCGGGATCGGTCAGCACCAGCTGACAGTCGACCCGGGCCATGTCGCGGGCCAACGCGTCCCCGCGACGCGTGGTGTTGATGCCGCACAGCACGTAGCCGCCCAGCCCTGCCGCTGCGAGGGCGGTCAGCATGTCCGGGGTGTTACCCATGAGCACGCCGACGTGCAACGGCTTCGACGGATCCGCCATCGCGATCACGGCGGCGGCCTGCGCACGTGCGGCGGCGAGGTGCTCACGCCAGGTCCACGACCGATCGTCGCGCAAGATCGCGATCGAATCCTGCTCGGCTCGAGTCCGAAGCAGCTGTTGGAGTGTGTCCGCCATCGTTGGCTACCTCAGTCCCGAGTATGAACAGAATCCGTGAAGTGTCTACTGCCGACCTGCCAAACGGTACCGTCTGGCAACGGGCAGAATGCATCAGTCCCACCCGTCGCGCCGAGAAACGAACAGGAGTCCGCCGTTGACGAGCGCCACCGCACCCCGGCCGGCATCCAAGAGCGTGCGGGATCGGCTCATCGATGCAGCGGAGCGATGTCTGCGCGCGAAGGGCATCCGATCCACGACGGTGTCCGAGGTCGCCGAGGCGGCCGGCGTCTCCAGAGGCTGGCTGTATCGGCACTTCCCCGACAAGAACTCACTTCTCGGCGCGGCGATAGTGCGACTCAACGACGCCTACTGGTCTGAATCGCACGCGATGCTGGAGCAGATCGACGGCCTGGACGAGCAGATCGCGGCGGGCATCCGACATGGCCGGTCGGCCTACGCAGATCCGGGCGCATTGCTGATGAAATTGCGGATGGACGAGCCGGAGGAGTTCGCGGCGTGTGCGGGCGCCGGCGTCCTCGGCCTGGTGCCGGATCTGGGCGAGTTCTGGTCCAGATATCTCATCGCGGCACGGGACCGTGGTGAGATCCACGCCGACGTCGACATCGACGAGGCATCGGAATGGGTTGCGCGGGCACTGCTTTCACTGGCCACGGTCCCCGGCCAGCACCTCGACCATGCAGACGGCGACGCGGCGCTGAGGCACGTCCGCCGCTACGTCATGCCCGGACTCCGCGCCGACCCGAAGCTGTCCTAGCAGAACGGAAACGGCCCCGCACCGAGGTGCGGGGCCGCGTCGACTGCTGGTGACTGCTAGTCGGGATCCATGCCTCCCGGCGTGGTCTTGGAGACCTGCACCAGGAACTCGTAGTTGTTCTTCGTCTTGCGCAGCTGGCTCATCAGCAGATCGATCGCCTGGTGCGAGTCCAGCCCCGACAGCACGCGGCGCAGCTTGTGCACGACCGCGAACTCGTCGTTGGAGAGCAGCAGTTCATCCTTGCGGGTACCGGACGGGTTGACGTCCACCGCCGGGAAGACGCGACGCTCCGCGATCTTGCGGTCGAGCTTGATCTCCGCGTTGCCGGTGCCCTTGAACTCTTCGAAGATGACCGTGTCACCGGTGGAACCGGTTTCGACCATGGCCGTGGCGATGATCGTCAACGAGCCACCGTCTTCGATGTTGCGGGCCGCACCGAGGAAACGCTTCGGCGGGTACAGCGCCGTCGAATCGACACCACCGGACAGAATGCGGCCGGAGGCGGGCGACGCGTTGTTGTATGCGCGTCCGAGCCGGGTGATGGAGTCGAGCAATACGACGACGTCCTTGCCCTGCTCGACGAGACGCTTGGCGCGCTCGATGGCCAGTTCCGCGACCGCGGTGTGGTCTGACGGCGGGCGGTCGAAGGTCGAGGCAATGACCTCACCCTTCACCGAGCGCTGCATGTCGGTGACCTCTTCAGGTCGCTCGTCGACCAACACCACCATCAGGTGGCATTCGGGGTTGTTCGTCGTGATCGCGTTCGCGATGCTCTGCAGAATCATCGTCTTACCCGCCTTGGGCGGCGAGACGATCAACGCACGCTGTCCCTTGCCGATCGGCATGATCAGGTCGATGACACGGGTGGTCAGCCGGTCGGGAGTGGTCTCGAGACGCAGGCGCTGGTTCGGATAGAGCGGGGTCAGCTTGCCGAACTCCGGGCGATTCCTGGCATCTTCGACGGGACCGCCGTTGACCGAGTCGAGCCGCACCAGCGGGTTGAACTTCTGCCGCGGGTTCTGGCTGCTGTTGCCGCCGCCGCCGCCGCCGCCTTCACCCTCTCGGGCGACGCGTACTGCGCCCGTGATCGCATCGCCGCGACGCAGACCGTTCTTGCGGACCATGTTCATGGAGACGTAGACGTCATTGGTTCCGGCCAGGTAGCCGGAGGTGCGGACGAACGCGTAGTTGTCCAGGACGTCGAGGATGCCTGCGACGGGCTGAACGACGTCGTCTTCGCGCAACTCGGTGTCACGGTCGCCGCCGCCACCGCCCTGGGCGTCGCCGCGCTCACCACGCCGCCTGCGATCGCGGAACCGGCGACCACGCCGACCCTGGCGTCCGTCGCCATCGTCGTCGTCATCGTTGTTCGCGTTGTTGTTGTTGGCGTTGTTGTTGTTCGCATTGTTGGCGTTGTTGTTCGCGTTGTTGTTGTTGCCGCGATTGCCGTTGGCATTGCCGCCGTTGTTGTTGCCGCCGTCATTGCCGCGATTGCCCTGACGGTCGTTGTTGCGGGAGCCGTCGGACTGGGCGTTGTCCTTCTTGTCACCGACGTTCTTGTCCTGCTGATCGCCGGCCTTGTCGGAGCGGTCGGCGTTCTTCTTCTCCGCGACCTTGTCCTCGGGCGCCTTCTGCTCGGGCGCGACCTTGTCCTCGGGCGCCTTCTGCTCGGTCGCAGCCGTCGCCTCGGGGGCTTTGTCCTGAGTCTCGTCCTTGACAGCCTGCTCGGCGGAGTCCTGAGTCTCGACTGCCGAGCCTGCGCCTCGGGACGCACCGCGACGCTCACGGCGCGGGCGGGCGGGGGCCTCGGCGGCGGGTGCGGGCTGCTCGGCGACCGCCGGAGCGGCTTGCGCGGCCGCAGCGCCTGCGCCGTTGGTCTCACCGCGGTGCTCGCGGATGGCGGCGATCAGTTCGCTCTTTCGCATGCCCGAGGAACCCTTGACGCCGAGTTGGCCGGCAAGCGCCCGAAGATCGGGGAGCACCATCGCGGTCAGGGCGGTCGGCCGGTCGCCCGATGCCGAGACGGAGCCCGACGCGCCTCCGGTGGACGGCGCGCTGGCAGGTTCGGCCGATGCAGCCGAAACCGCTTCCACGATTGGTGAATTCACGGTGTTCGACAGATCGACGTCGTCGCTGCTGCCGCTAGCCGTGATGAGGTCCGTATCAGTCACGGATTTCCTTTCTTTCCCTCGCTGATCCGATTCTGCGAGGGTTCGTCGCACTCAGCTGATCCGCTGGATGCCGGGCTATCAAATGCTTACTGCATGCCCTGAGTCCCACCATTGCCTGTGCAACCATTGCTGCTGCAACGGTGATCGCCGAGATTCGCCGCCGTGCGGAGAATCGTCATCCACGAGAAGGATTGTGAGTCGTCCTAGTGTAGGCGCAGGCACAGACGCTGCGATTGCTGGACGAAAGCGAGAATAACCCGCATCGCCCCTGGAAGCAAGAAACACGCCTGATCCTGGTGTGAAGCATGTCAACTATTCAGTTCCGGTCGTGACCCGGACGCCTCGGCCGACCGCCTTGGCCGGCGCCCAGCGAACATGCTGGCCAACCGACATCTCCTTGACGGCGAACCCATGCGCCGCGCCGAACTCCAACGCTTCTGCTGGAAGTTCTGGTGCGGTGCTGAATGCGAGCACGGCGGGCCCGGCACCAGAGAGCACCGCTGCCACCCCACAACGGCGCAGTATCCCGATGTATTCCGCCGAGGCGGGCATCGACGAGGCACGCTGCGGCTGATGCAGGCGGTCCTCGGTGGCAGCCATGAGCAGATCGGGGCGTTCGGTGAGGGCCACCACCATCAACGCTGACCTGCTGAGGTTGAAGCGGGCGTCAGCGTGGCTGACCTCATCCGGAAGCACCGCCCGCGTCTCCGCCGTGGACGAGCGCACCTCCGGAATGGCCGGAAACAGGTGAATGGCCGGATGTAGGCGCAACTGGGCGGCCGCGTACCGCGGCAACGCTCCCCCACCCTCGGTCCACGACACCACCGTGCCGCCGAGCACGGCCGCCGACGCGTTGTCGGGATGTCCCTCGAACTCCGAGGACAACTGGACCAGATCGGCGTCAGACATCTGCGGTGAATCCAATTGCCCAACAAGGCCATTCGCTACCGCGAGCCCGCCTACGACGGCAGCGGCAGACGATCCAAGCCCACGCGAGTGCGGAATCGCGTTGCGGGAGCGAACGATCAAACCGCCGGTACACATCCCCGCCGCCTGCAGACCATGTTCGATGGCACGTACCACGAGATGAGTGGAATCCAGCGGAACCTGACCCGAGCCTTCACCCTCGACCTCGATGTCGAGACCGGATCCGGTTGTCTCCACGTAGATTTCGTCGTACAGCCCGAGCGCCAAGCCGAGGCTGTCGAAGCCGGGACCGAGATTGGCGCTCGAGGCCGCCACCACGGCGGTGGCTGCCAGCCCCGCAGGCAGCATCTTCATCGCCAACTCCGCTACGCCAACCCGAGCTCGGCCGCGACGGCGATGGGATCAACGGCGATGGCCGTCACGGGGGGCAGTTCCTTCAGAGCGGTGTCGGGATCCTTCAGCCCATTGCCCGTGACCGTGCACACCACGGTTGAGCCACTCTGAACCCAGCCGTCATCGATGGACTTCAGCAGGCCCGCGACGCTTGCGGCGGAGGCAGGCTCGACGAACACCCCTTCACTGCGCGCCACCAGGTGGTACGCGGCGAGAATCTCCTCGTCCGTCGCTGCCAGGAACTTACCGTTGGACTGCTGCTGCGCTTCCACGGCCGAGTTCCACGATGCCGGCGAGCCGATCCTGATGGCGGTGGCGATCGTCTCGGGTTTGGCTACGGGCGCTCCCGACACCAGCGGGGCGGCGCCGGCGGCCTGCGTACCGAGCATGCGCGGCACCTTCTGCGCCAGCCCGTCGCGGTGATACTCGGTGTAGCCCTTCCAGTACGCGGTGATGTTGCCCGCATTGCCCACCGGCAGAGCGTGCACGTCCGGCGCGTCACCGAGGGCATCGACGATCTCGAACGCCGCCGTCTTCTGACCCTCGATCCGGTAGGGGTTGACGGAGTTGACCAGCGACACCGCGGGAAAGTCCGCGGTCAACTTGCGGGCCAACTCGAGACAGTCGTCGAAGTTTCCGTCGATCTGAATGATCTTGGCACCGTGCATGACTGCTTGCGCGAGCTTGCCCATCGCGATCTTGCCCTGCGGAATCAGCACGGCACAGGTGATGCCCGCCTTCGCGGCGTAGGCCGCCGCCGAGGCCGACGTGTTTCCCGTGGAGGCGCACAACACGGCCTTCTGGCCGCGGGCCACCGCCTCGGTCACTGCCATGGTCATGCCGCGGTCCTTGAACGAGCCCGTGGGATTGAGTCCCTCGACCTTCAGGTACACCGTGCAGCCGGTCTGTTCCGAGAGTCTCTTGGCTTCGATGAGCGGCGTGCCGCCCTCCAACAGAGTGATCGGAGTCCAGCCGTCCTCGACGGGCAACCGGTCCCGGTAGGCGGCGATCAGGCCGGGCCAGGGTTGGTGCACGGCGGTGCGGGAGGTCATTCGTTGGTTCCTTCCAAGCGCAGCACGCTGTTGATACTCGATACGACGTCGAGATCGGCAAGGGCGTCAACGGTTTCCGACAGCGCGGCATCGGTCGCGCGGTGGGTGACGACGACGATGCGGGCGCCGCACCTCTGACCGCCCTCGTCGACCATGCCCTCCTGGCGAACCTCCGCGATGCTGACCTCGCGCTTGCCGAACTCCGCGGCGACAGCGGACAGCACGCCCGGCCGGTCCGCCACGTTCATGCTGACGTAGTAGCGCGTCGGGATGAATCCGATGGGAGCGATCGGCAGTTCGGCGTACTTCGATTCGCGTGGTCCCAACCCGCCCTGTACCCGGTTGCGGGCGGCCATCACGAGGTCACCCATCACGGCCGACGCCGTCGGTGCTCCGCCCGCGCCCTGACCGTAGAACATCAGCCGTCCGGCGGCCTCGGCCTCGACGACGACCGCGTTGAACGCACCGTTGACGGATGCCAACGGGTGCTCCAGCGGCACCAGAGCCGGGTAGACGCGAGCCGAGACACGCTGCTGGCCTTCGTCGTTGATGATGCGCTCGCAAATCGCGAGCAGTTTGATGGTGCAGCCGAGCGCTCTGGCCGACTCGAAGTCCGCCGAGGTGACCTTGGTGATGCCCTCGCGGTACACGTCATCGGCCGTCACCCGGGTGTGGAACGCGATGGACGCAAGGATGGCGGCCTTCGCGGCGGCGTCGTATCCCTCGACGTCCGCGGTCGGATCCGCTTCCGCATAGCCGAGCGCACTCGCATCCGCCAGGGCCGACGAGTAGTCCGCCCCCGTCTCGTCCATGGCCGAGAGGATGTAGTTCGTCGTGCCGTTGACGATTCCGGCGACGCGTAGCACGGTGTCGCCGGCCAACGACTGGGTCAGCGGTCGGATGACCGGAATCGCACCCGCGACCGCAGCCTCGAAATACAGGTCCGCGCGGGCTCTTTCAGCGGCTTGGGCCAACTCACCGGTGGACTGCGCCATCAGCGCCTTATTGGCGGTGACCACCGACTTGCCCCGCTCGAGCGCCGCGAGAATCGCCTTGCGCGCGGGCTCGACGGGGCCCATCAGCTCGACGACGATGTCGACGTCGTCGCGGGACACCAGGGCGTCGATGTCATCGGTCAGCAACTCGACCGGCACGCCTCGGTCGTCGGCGACCCGCCGGACCCCGATGCCGCGCAATTCCAGTGGCGCGCCGATCCGGGCCGCAAGATCGGGTGCGCTGTCGGCGATGATCCGCACCACTTCGCTGCCGACGTTGCCGAGTCCCAATACCGCTACACCGACCGGCTTCTCGTTGTCCACCATTAGTTGGTCACCTCCAGGCTCAAGAGATCGTCCACCGTTTCGCGGCGCAGAACGAGGCGCGAGGATCCGTCGCGCACTGCCACCACGGCTGGACGGCCGAGCAGGTTGTACCTGCTCGACATCGAATAGCAGTACGCACCGGTCGCAGCGACCCCGATCAGGTCACCCGGTGCGACGTCGTCCGACACGTAGGTGTCGCGGACGACGATGTCACCGCTCTCGCAGTGCTTTCCGACGATCCGGGCCAACACGGGCGGCCCCTCACTGACGCGTGACACCAGCCGGGCGTCATATTCGGCCGCGTACAGCGAGGTCCGGATGTTGTCACTCATCCCGCCGTCGACGCTGACGTAGCGACGATGTGCCGTTTGACTGACGGCGACGTCCTTCACCGTTCCGACCTCGTACAGCGTGACGGTGCCCGGGCCCGCAATGGCGCGACCAGGCTCGACGACGAGCTTCGGCGCCGGCAGTCCGACGGCGGCCGATTCGTTGACGACGATGGCGCCGATCTTGGCCGCGAGGTCCTCCATCGGAGGCGGATCATCCTGCGGCAGATAGGAAATGCCGAGACCGCCCCCGAGATCGACGATGGACATCTGCGCGGTCTTCTCGACGCCGAACTCGGCGACCACGTCGCGTAGCAACCCGATCACGCGGTGCGCGGCGAGTTCGAACCCGGCGACGTCGAAGATCTGCGAACCGATGTGGCTGTGCAGGCCGACGAGGCGGAGGTGATCGGCCGCGAACACCCGGCGGACGGCATCGATGGCGGCGCCGCTGGCCAGCGAGAGACCGAACTTCTGGTCTTCGTGCGCGGTCGAGATGAACTCGTGGGTGTGCGCTTCGACGCCGACGGTGACGCGCACCAGCACGTCCTGCAGGACACCCGCCTCGCCCGCGATGGCGTCGAGCCGATCGATCTCGGTGATCGAGTCGAGTACCACGTGCTCGATGCCCGCTTTGACGGCCATCTCGAGCTCGTCGATTGATTTGTTGTTGCCGTGCAGCGCAATTCGCTCGGGCGGGAAGTTCGCGTTGAGCGCGACGGCGAGCTCGCCACCGCTGGCTACGTCGAGCGACAGCCCTTCTTCGTCGATCCAGCGGGCGATCTCAGTGCAGAGGAACGCCTTGGCCGCGTATCGGACGTGCTCGCCGCCACCAAATGCGGCGGCGATGTCGCGGCAGCGCGACCGGAAGTCGTCTTCGTCGATCACGAACAATGGCGTGCCGTACTCCGCGGCAAGCTGGGTGACGGGCACGCCTGCGATCGCGACCTCGCCGTCGGCGGCACGGACGGCGTTGCGTGGCCACACGTTTGGAGCTAGCGCGAGCATCTCCGCAGGTGTCCGCGGGAGAGCGGGCGCATTGCCGTGACGGGTGTCCTCGGCGTGGCGGGGACCAGCGGGATGGGCCATTACATGCGCTCCGGTGCGCTCACGCCCAGGATCTCGAGGCCGTTGGCGATCACCTGACGGGTGGCCTGGCCCAGCGCGAGTCGCGCAGCATGAAGGTCGGTCGGCGTCTCGTCCCCCTGCGGCAGGACCCGACAGGAGTCGTAGAAGCGGTGGTAGTCGCCTGCCAGATCCTCGAGGTAGCGGCACACCCGGTGTGGTTCACGAAGTGCAGCAGCGGTCTTCAGCACTCGCGGGAAGTCGCCGAGGGTCCGCATGAGCGTGCCCTCGCGGTCGTGGGTGAGCAGTTGCAGGTGTTCGGTGCTGCCGATCAGGCCGAGTTCGGCTGCGCTGCGGGCCAGCGCCGACAGCCGAGCGTGCGCGTACTGCACGTAGTAGACGGGGTTCTCGCTGGACGCGCTCGACCACAGTGCTAGGTCGATGTCGATCGGGGTGTCGACGGAGCTGCGGATGAGCACGTACCGCGCCGCATCCACCCCGATCGCCTCGACGAGGTCGTCGAGGGTGATCACGGTGCCCGCGCGCTTGCTCATTCGCATCGGCTGGCCGTCGCGCACCAGGTTGACCATTTGTCCGATCAGCACCTCGACGGTGTTTGGATCGTCGCCTAGGGCGGCAGCCGCGGCCTTGAGCCGGGCGATGTAGCCATGGTGGTCGGCGCCGAGCATGTAGATGCACAGGTCGAATCCGCGCTGGCGCTTGTCGAGGTAGTAGGCGAGGTCACCGGCGACGTAGGCCGGGTTGCCGTCGCTCTTGATGACGACCCGATCCTTGTCGTCACCAAATTCGGTGGTGCGCAACCAGCTTGCGCCGTCCTTCTCGTAGATGTTGCCGGTCTCGCGCAGTTTCGCGATGGCCTGATCTACCCGGCCGGACGTGTGCATCGAGTCTTCGTGCGTGTAGATGTCGAAGTCGGTGCCGAAGTCGTGAAGGGACTTCTTGATGTGGGTGAACATCAGGTCGACGCCCTGAGCGCGGAACGTCTCGCGCTGCTGGTCGTCGGGCAGACTCAGCACGTCGGGAGCGGCGGCCACCACCTGCTGAGCGATCTCGGCGATGTAGGCGCCCGCGTAGCCGTCCTCGGGGGCCGGCTCCCCCTTCGCCGACGCGATGAGCGAATTGGCGAACCGATCGATCTGTGTGCCGTGGTCGTTGAAGTAGTACTCACGGACGACGTCGGCGCCCTGAGTCGAGAGCAGGCGGCCGAGGGCGTCGCCGACGGCCGCCCACCGGGTACCGCCGATGTGAATCGGTCCGGTGGGATTCGCGGAGACGAACTCGAGATTGATCTTCTCGCCCTTGAGGTCGTCGGACGTGCCGTAGGCCGATCCGGCCCCGATCACGTTGTCGACGACGACGCCCTGGGCGGACGCCTCGATTCGTAGGTTGACGAAGCCGGGCCCGGCGACGTCGGCCCCGGCGATGCCGGCGCTGTCGGCCAGTGCCGTAGCCAGCCAGCCAGCCAGTTCACGCGGGTTGACGCTCACCTTCTTGGAGAGCTGCAGCGCCAGGTTGGTGGCGTAATCGCCGTGCTCCGGGTTGCGCGGCCGTTCGACGACGACAGTCTCCGGTAGGGCGGCACTGTCGAGCCCGTGCTCGGCCAGTACCGCGGCGGCGGTCGTCTTGAGCAGCTCGGCCAGATCGGCTGGGGTCACGGGGCATCATCCTATGGTCTGAGGTGGCCACTACCCGAATTGATTACGGCGGGCAGGAGCGCAGGGTGCGATCGGCCCGCTGCGCATGCGTTAGGCTGTCGAAGCCCATCGGCGCGGCTTGAACAGCATGCGCCCCCGTAGCTCAGGGGATAGAGCGTCCGCCTCCGGAGCGGAAGGCCGCAGGTTCGAATCCTGCCGGGGGCACTTTGTTAGGTGCCTGCTCAGGCGGTGTTTTCCGCTCCAGTATCCAGTGGCCGTGCGATTAACGTGCGATAGCCGACCAGCGAGCCTCCTGACCAGCAAAGAAGTCGAATTCGCTCCAGCCTTAGATCAACGAGGCCGCTAGACACAAAGAGCTGAGCCTTCCGCTTACGCGTGGCACGCGCTCTTGGCTGCAATACTGCCAACCGGAAGCCGCCAACGCGGTGCTGATGGCCCGTAGGAGAACTTGCCGACAAATGCAGCCACTGATAGCTCGGGCCGCCTATGCGCAGCGACTGCGCGCTCCTGAGCTCAGATGACGACTGAGGCGCTCCCGGAGTCGGTTCTCGAAGTAGTCGTGCAGGAACTGGACGACTCTGTCCACCTACTAGGCGTGTGCGCAGGCTACGAAGACGGTTGTTGGCGATGCTCTCAACTGTCGCTTGACCTCCTCAACTGGGCACTCGATTGGGTGCTGACACCTTCGGAACTCGAGGGATTCGGCCACGCCAATGCGATCCAGTTGATCGCGAAAGCCCTCTCCCGTATCTACAAGTCACCGAATTACGCAAGACGGGGCGAAGTCGGAGAGCTGTTACTGCACATAATCTTGCGGCGTTTCATGCATAGTCAGAAGATTATTTCCAGAATCTATTTTAAAGATGCGCCGAACGACACCGTTAAAGGTTTCGATGCGGTACACCTCGTTGAGTCGCCGGGGGGCGGAGATCGCGAGTTGCAGCTTTGGCTTGGCGAGTCGAAATTCTATCAGGATAGCAATTCGGCCATGACTGCAGTCCTAGACGAGCTAAAATTACACTTAGAAGCCGATTATCTACGTACCGAGTTTGCCGCAATCTGCGACAAAATACCTGCAGGTTGGATACATGAGACGGAAATAAAGGCACTCTTGAGTCGCACCTTGAGCCTCGACGAGGTATTTAAGCGTGTAGTAATTCCGGTTTTCATCACCTTCGACAGCCCGACGACAATTGGGCATTCGGAGTGGTCGGATGGCTATCTTGAAAAGATCACAAATGAGCTTCGCGACGAATGGCAGATTTTTCGTGGGCGGCTCAGCAATATCATTCTGCCACGAACCGTTCAGATACACTTGATATTAATGCCAATGGCCACAAAAAGGGCGCTCATTGACGAGTTTGACGAGAGGCTGAAAGGTTGGCAAGTAGCTACGAAAACCTAGTCGCTCGGTTACGAGCGCCACAAATCGACGACGAGTTCGACCTCCTGGCGGAGATCGCCGCATATACGACGCAGACCGCCGAGGCGCGTTCCTCAACAGATCTTGTTATCCGCGCGTTCGATCGGCTAGCTGAGTTCACGCACCACCGCGATATATTGTGGTCACTCGCACGACAACATGGGCTATTTCCATATCTCCAGAGTGATATCGCCGACCTCGACAGCGGGGCGCAGTTGCCATTCCCCGATCTTGTTGCTTTGGAGATGCACCGTCCCGACGCCATGAACGACGTTGTCTTCCACCGCGTCCAGGCTCAGATATATCAGCGACTGCGAAATCGGGAGAATGTCATACTCTCTGCGCCAACCAGTTTTGGCAAGAGTCTAATCATAGACTCGCTGATCTCGACCGATGACTATTCCAATATAGTCATAATTGTTCCCACTATCGCACTCATTGATGAGACACGTCGGCGGTTAAGCAAGTTTGAGCAGTACAAAGTAATCACGCACCCTGGCCAATCGTTCGAAGTCAAGAATCTTTTCGTTGTCACGCAAGAGCGATTTCTTGCACTGGAACAATTGCCAATTATTGACCTGTTTTTTATCGACGAGTTCTACAAACTCGCCGAAGTCGATGGAAGGCGCAATCAACTCAGCACTCGCGCGTCGCTGCTGAATCAAGCGCTGCGCCGCCTGCTCGCGACTGGTGCTCAATATTATATGGCGGGTCCGAGCATCAGTTCTATCGACGGATTGTTGCCACCGGACGTACGGGCAGCGTTCTTTCGAACCGATTACGCCACTGTCGCGGCGGACACGATCAGGCTTCGACCAAAGAACGATGACCAGCGAAGACAATTCTTACTCGAAATTCTTGCCGACTCGGATGATCCAACACTTGTGTACTGCCAGAGTCCGCAGCGTGCTAGGAAGATTCTGTCCTGGATCATGGAAGAACCACCATCTCCGAACAAAACACCTGGGCTACCCCAGGCCGCCAACTGGCTCCGTTCCAACTACCACCCGGAGTGGTCGCTTCCAGCAGCACTTGAACGCGGGGTCGGGCTGCACCACGGCAGATTGCCTCGCTGGCTATCTCAACTAATGGTTGAAAGCTTCAATGACGGGAGCTTGAACACGCTGATCTGTACAAACTCTTTGATCGAGGGTGTCAACACACGGGCAAAGCGCGTCATAATCGTCGATCGAAATATTGCCAATCGTGCATATGACTACTTCACGTTCTCGAATATCCGAGGGCGCGCGGGGCGCATGTTCAAGCACTTCGTCGGTACGGTTTATCTGTTTCACGATTCGCCTCCCGCTGTGCTGCCGGACGTGGACTTTCCTGGACTCACGCAAAGCGATCTGGCTCCCGATTCGCTCCTCATCACAGTCGACGCGCACGATCGCACTGACCAAAGCAACGAGAGACTGGCCGATGTACTGGAACAAGATTTGGTTTCGGAATCTACGCTTCGCGAAAATTTGGGGGTTGACCCGACAGCGCAGGTCTCGCTCGCGAAATACCTTGGCGGCCTGAGCGACTCAGCCTTGCTTGCGCTCAGCTGGTCAACCCCGTATCCGACTTATGATGCGGTAGGGCGGATCATCGAGCTTATTTGGGAGTATTTACCTCCGCCCGGGGTCACTGCGCATGGCGCGACATCACCACGACAACTCACGTATTACGTTGGACGGACGGCAGCGGTGGACGGTGTTACGAAGCTGTTGATACAAGAATTCGCGGGGGGCGATCGAGAGTTTTGGCGTGCGAATGAGACTCTCGATGATCGAATCGAACTCGCTTTCGACTTCTCTCGGTTCTGGCTCAGCCATAACCTGCCAGCACTCATCATTGCGGTCGACCGCATCACGCGTGAGATTCAACTTCGTCGCGGCCTGGATCCGTGTAATTTTGCGCCCTACGCCGGGAGAGTCGAATCCGGGTTCATGCGCCCACTGCTGCTCTCGCTTGAGGAATATGGAGTGCCAGCCGAGGTATCGCTGCGCGTGCTACCACCTCAATCCAATCATGAGGAGTCGCTCGACACTGTTCTTGAAACACTCGCGGAGGTATCGGTATCTGACCACCCTGACCTACACCCTTTTGAGGTAGATCTGATCCGTAGGTTCCAGAGCTCGGTTTAGAGGCCCCGGTACTCTTCAAGGCTTGCGACTATCGACGGAGTGACAGACACACCATGGGGCTCGACGTATCGAATTCGCATATCTTGACGAGCCGACCACGTCGTGCCCAGCTGCCTCTCACGAAGCCTCAGTTCGGCCAACAGGCCTACCTTGGCCTCAGCCTGGAAGGCCGCCGCCGCTAGCTCAACCGTGTCCAACGCATACTGCCAGTCGGGCTCGCGCCAGAGGCAAGCGTGCGGCATCGTCCGCCAAACCTGCCATCTCTCGTACATCCAATCGGGCCACGGGGACCCATTGCGACGGAATGGCGGGAGTTCGGGACCGCCATCGAACGGCGTCTCGTCAACCTCCAACCAGCCGTGCGCGTGCTGGCCACGGAATCGGGCTGCGCCCTGCGGTTTTGGCTTCATCCCTCGGGGTGCCATGAACTCATCATAAGTCGGAATCGCAATTAATTCACCGCCTGATGAAGAATTGGCTCAATTCATACAGACAGGCAGACGCATTGCGTCCCGGGTTACTGGACACGCGGTCGAGGGCATCCCCCCAGGGGCACCAGGGGGCTCGCGCGCCATCGAGGGCCTAGCTTGGGTCTTCCTTGCGCTCTAGCGCTTTCAACTCTGCGCGTAGCTTTTTCGCCTCGCGCTCAACCTGCCAAAGGCGGGCCGCCTTGAGCTCCTTCGGGGACTTGTATTGGCGCGGCTTGCGCGGGGGCTTCGGCGGCGGCACCAGCCAGCCCAGCGGCTCGTAGGCGACCGGCTTGCGCACGATGGGGCACAAGCTGCAGTCCATGTCGAGCCAATCGTCGGGCCACCCGGCGGCGAGCATCTTGGCGGTCAACCCGCGCGGTTCGACGCCCCTCTTCGCGTGCCGTTCGAGTACGTCTGCCACCGTTTCCCACGAACGGATGACGCCCTGGTCCGGTGTCCAGTCGAGATCCTTCGTCGTCTTCATGCCATGACCACACGTCAAGGTCGCCGTCCACTCGACGACCGTCTGTGGTTCGGCCCGCCGAATGTCCTCGCACCTCTCCTCCGGCTCGCCATCGAACTCGTCGCCCGTGGCGTCCTTGTGCTCCGCCCTGTTGGCCATGGCCTTGCCCCACCAGTCCGGTGGCTCGACCGGGTCCAGCGGGATTACCTTCTCGCAGAGCAGCTCGTCCCACGACATGACCTCACGCAATGGAAGATCCGGCCTCAGATGTATTCCCTTGCAGAGGTATTCACCCGGCGGCAGATTCTTCTTGCCATCGAGGAAGGCGAATGGATTGTGCCGCGTCGCGTCGAGCAGCGATTGCGGATCGTCGGAGGTGTTGCACCAGTCCTCGATGCAGCCGCAGTCAAACTGGACGCGCCACCGGAACATATCTTCGGGCGAGGTGAACCACATTGAGTACATTGGGGTCTTCGCCAGCCCCTCCTCCCACTCCTTGCGCACCGTCGTCAGCACCTCCTCGTTGGACCGTTCCGGGGCTCCTGGCAGGTTGCGCTTCGTGAGCCCTCGCGGCGGCGGTGCGCTAGCCGGGTGAGGTTGGCGTTCGGCCCGCCTCTGCGCTCGACTGCCTTCGATGTCAAAGATGCGCGCGACGTTGCGGGCCTGCTCAGAAGAGAGCGGCGGCGCTTCGGCCACGACTTTGGCGACGTGCTCGTCGAGGCGGCGCTCTTGCTCATGTTCACTGCACCAGGCCTTCGCCAGCGACACCTCTGCGAAGATCCCGCCGTTCACCGGCATGTCCACGTGCCACTTATCGCCCTCGGCGTGAATGCGGTACGGCCCGGACACGTGATCCGAGCCCGTCTTCTTCCACTTCATCGTCAGAATCTCCTTCCGTCGGAGGCGACTGTCGCGACGAACGGTGTACGGTCATCGCCCTGCGAACGCCGCTGACTGTGCGCCGCTTTTGCTACCCCGGCGTTGACCGGGGCTGACTGATGATCAACGCCCTACGTGTCGCCCAGGGAAACGTGTTTGGTTCGGAACGTGAATCCGCCGCTAGGCGAGTTCCGAGGCACTTCGTCGGCGCTGTCTGCAAACATGGGGGCGCAGGGGAAGCGAATCGGAGGGGAATCGGCGTTGGGCTCCATCAATGACGTGATCGACGTGCTGCGGCAAGCACCCACGAATGTCGACCGGGGCACGTTGTTCGAGAAGCTGATGGTGCGCTACTTCGAGTTGGATCCCGCGCTGACGCAGCAGTACACCGACGTGTGGCGGTGGATCGACTGGCCCGACCGCAAAGGTAAACCCGATACTGGGATCGATCTGGTGGCACGTGAACGCGACACCGGCGAATACACCGCGATCCAGTGCAAGTTCTACGAACCCACCCACACTCTCGCCAAGGGCGACATCGACTCGTTCTTCACCGCATCTGGCAAAAACCCCTTCACCAATAGGGTGATCATCTCTACCACTGACAAGTGGGGCAAGAACGCCGAAGATGCGCTCGACGATCAGATCACCCCAGTCCAGCGCATCAACATGGCCGACATCGCCGAATCTCCAATCGACTGGGACATCGCCTGGCCGCAGGGAACGCTCACCATCGACCTTGCCCCAGCCGAGAAGAAGCTGCCCAGGCCACACCAGGACGACGCCATCAATGCCGTCCTGAAGGGATTCGCCGTTGGCAATGATCGCGGCAAGCTGATCATGGCGTGCGGCACGGGCAAGACGTTTACCGCGCTCAAGCTCGCTGAGAAGGTTGCGAACGACGCGGGCGGTAGTGCTCGAATTCTGTTCCTGGTGCCGTCGATCTCTTTGCTGAGCCAGTCGCTGCGGGAGTGGACCGCCCAGAGCGAACTGGACATGCGGGTGTTCGCGGTGTGCTCAGACACCAAGGTTGGCCGCCTCCGCAACGCGGAGGACTTCAACGTCTACGACGTGCCAATCCCGGTGACCACCAACGCGGCGAAGCTCGTCGCCGAGATGAACCACCGCAAGCGTGCCAAAGGACTCACGGTCGTATTCAGCACCTACCAGTCCCTCCCTACAGTCGCTGAGGCCCAGGCCTTCGGTGTCGAAGACTTCGATCTGGTGATCTGCGACGAGGCCCACCGGACTACCGGCGTCACCCTCGCCGGAGAGGATGAATCGAACTTCGTTCGCGTCCACGACAACGATTACCTGCACGCATCTCGACGGCTCTACATGACGGCCACACCACGCATCTACGGCGACGCCGTGAAGGACAAGGCCGATCAGCACTCCGCCGAACTGGTGTCGATGGACGACGAACTCACCTACGGCCCCGAGTTCCACAACCTGTCCTTCGGCGACTCGGTCGAGCGCGGATTGCTCACCGACTACAAGGTGCTGGTACTGACAGTCGATGAATCCGTGATCGCGGCCCCCATGCAGCAGCAACTCGCGACTCTCGGCGAGCTACCACTCGACGACGCATCCAAGATCGTCGGCTGCTGGAACGGTTTGGCCAAACGTGCAGGCGCGACGGTCGATGGCAGCCCCAGCTTCGCCCCCGACGCGCAGCCGATGCGGCGCGCCGTCGCGTTCTCCCGTGACATCAAAGCGTCCAAGCAAGTCGCCGAGATGTTCCCGCGAGTGGTCGAGGCCTACCAAAACGCCCTCGACCAACAGGAGGACCAGGGGCACCGGGTAGACGACACCAACCGGGCATTGGTTTGCGAAGTGCACCACGTCGACGGCACGTACAACGCACTGGAACGCAACGCCGAACTGGCTTGGCTGAAATCCCCTGTCGCCGAGGGCGAATGCCGCATCCTCACCAACGCGCGCTGCCTATCCGAGGGCGTGGACGTACCCGCGCTGGACGCAGTGCTTTTCCTGCATCCCCGCAACTCAATCGTCGATGTCGTGCAATCCGTGGGCCGGGTGATGCGTCTGTCCCCCGACAAGGAATACGGCTACGTCATTCTGCCAATTGCAGTGCCCGCCGGAACAGAACCCGGCGACGCGTTGGCGGACAACGTTCGGTTCAAGGTGGTGTGGCAAGTGCTCAACGCGCTGCGCTCACACGACGAGCGCTTCGACGCGATGATCAACAGCATCACGCTGAACAGCGGATCGGACGTCAAGAAGGGCCTGGGTGTCGACCGCTTGCTTGGGGGCCACATCGGGCCAACCACCGACGACCCTCCTGATGCGGACACTGTGGGCGGCGGCCCCAGTCAGATGGCGCTATTCTCGCTGTCGCAATGGCAAGAGGCGGTCTATACCCGCATCGTCGACAAGGTCGGCACACGTGTGTATTGGGACCAGTGGGCCACCGACGTGGCCGACATTGCGACCGCGCAGATCGCCCGCGTGAACGCGATCCTGGAAGCTCCCAATGCAGACGTGGCAGTGCTCGAACAGTTTGACCGCTTCCTGAAGGGGTTGCGAGACAACCTGAATGACTCGATCACCCGTGTCGATGCGATCAGCATGCTCTCCCAGCACTTGATCACCAAGCCCGTATTCGATGCGCTTTTCGCCGGCCACGACTTCGCCTCCCGTAACCCGGTGTCGCGAGTCATGCAGGCGATGGTCGACGCACTCGACGGCAGCGGTCTGGAAGCCGAAACCGCCCGCCTGGACAAGTTCTACTCTTCGGTTCGCGCTAGGGCCGAGCAGGTGGTCAGCGCCGAAGGCAAGCAACGTCTCATTGCCGATCTCTACGAGAAATTCTTTCAGACCGCGTTCAAGAAACAGTCCGACGCCCTGGGCATTGTTTACACGCCGGTGGAGATCGTCGACTTCATTCTGCGTGCAGCAGATCATGTGTCGAGGGAGACGTTCAGTCGCGGACTGACGGACGAGGGCGTTCACGTACTCGATGGATTCACCGGGACCGGCACTTTCGTCACCCGACTACTGCAATCCGGTCTCATCACCCCGAGTGATCTCGCCCGCAAGTACGCAAACGAGTTGCACGCCAACGAGATCATGCTGCTGGCCTACTACATTGCCGCCGTCAACATTGAATCCACCTATCACGCACTGACCGGAATGACGGCGATCTCGGATGACTATGAGCCCTTTCCGGGCATCATTCTTGCGGACACGTTCCAGATCAGTGAAGAGAGCGACACTCTTGACTTGGATGTGTTTGCCGCCAATAACGAGCGCATCGTCCGCCAACTCGACACCCCGATCAATGTCATCGTCGGCAATCCGCCCTACTCAGTGGGGCAGACCAGCGCCAATGATCTCAACGCGAATACGAAGTACACCAGCCTCGATGCGCGGATCGAGGACACCTACGCGAAGAGGTCAACGGCCACCAACAAGAACAGCCTCTACGACTCGTATATCCGCGCGTTTCGTTGGGCGTCCGACCGAATCGGGGAATCGGGAATCGTCGCTTTCGTCTCCAACGGAGGCTGGGTGGATGGAAACACCCACGATGGAATGCGGTTGACCCTGGTCGAAGACTTCAGCGAAATCTACATATTCAATCTTCGTGGTAACCAACGCACGGCGGGCGAGTTGTCCCGTATGGAGGGTGGGAAGGTCTTTGGCTCTGGCAGCCGGAACACCGTGGCGATCTTCATCGGGGTGAAGGACGCAGCGCATGTCGGCCAATGCCGTATTTCCTACCGAGACATCGGCGACTACCTGACACGCGAGCAGAAGCTGCGGATTCTGTCGGACAGCAACTGCGACGATAGCGAGTGGTCAACTCTGGCTCCAAGCGCAAAGGGAGACTGGGTCAACCAGCGAGACGAGGCCTTTGGAGTGTGGCCGGTCATCGGCGACAAGAAGGGTGATTCACTTGGGCAGAAGGTTTTCTCTACCTATTCCGCTGGGTTGAAGACTGGCCGAGATGCATGGTGCTACAACTACTCCCGTGCCCGTCTTGTTAATAATCTGGTGGAATTCCTATCGCAGTACGATCAGGTCCGTCTGGACTTTGAAAAAAAATTTCTGCAGGTGGCCAAGCCAGTCGACGCAGATGTCAACGAGTATCTCACCGGCAACCCGGCCCTTACAGGTACCGGTCGAATCAGTTGGAATCGGGGGCTCCGGCAAGATCTCGCGAGGGCGCACCCAATCAGTTGGTCTGATGATGCAATTCGGCTATCAACGTATCGACCGTTCTGCGTTCAGTGGAGCTATCTTGACCGGCACGTCAATGACATGATCTATCAGTTGCCGAGCATGTTCCCGACGGCACACCATAAAAACATAGGTATCTATCAAGTCGGTGAAGGCTCCGCAGTTCCGTTCTCTGCCATCATGATTGGTTCGATGCCCGATCTTCACGTTACCGGCGCTGGTAGCGGCGGCCAGTTCTTCCCTCGTTGGACTTACATCCGCTCAGAGAGTACCGGCCAGTTCGATTTCGGTGGCGATGACGTCGACGAGTGGGGCTACAAGCGAGTGGACAATATCACCGACGAGTTTCTCGCGTTGTACCGCAAGGAAGTTGGCGATCAAGTCACGAAGGACGACATCTTCTTCTATGTCTACGGCGTTCTGCATGATCCGGCCTACCGGACCAAGTACGCGGCGGATCTCAAGAAGATGCTTCCGCATATTCCGGCACCTGGCAGCATCACGCGATTCGTGACGGTCGCTGATATTGGTCGGAATCTCTCCAAGCTCCACTTGGACTACGAAGCAGTAGAACCGTATCCGCTTAACGTCGAACTCAAGCCGGGGACCAACACCGACAACCGTGAGACATGGCGCGTCGACAAGATGCGTTGGCGCTCGAAGACTGACCGATCAGCAATCGTTTACAACGGAACAATTACGATCACCGGAATCCCTGCCGACGCTCACAACTACATGTTGGGCTCGCGGACCGCGTTGGAATGGATCATTGATCGCTACCAGGTGAAGACCGACAAACCCTCGGGCATAGTTAACGATCCGAATGATTGGTGCGACGAGCACGACGATCCCCACTTCATCGTCGACCTGATCAAGAAGGTCACCACCGTCAGCGTCGAGACCTCAGCACTGATCGAACAGTTCGGCCATTAGCCCCCGCATTAGATGAAATCCCGGCCAGGCGCTGAGCCCTAACTCGTCGGCTCCATGCCAGGCGCGTGGACCTCTGCTAGTTCGCGGAGCACAGGTTCCGTTGCGGCACTGAGTTCTTCGGGATTTCGCACTCGGAAGACCGCGCTGTCGGCCAAGTTGGTCAGACGGCCAGTCGTGGAGTCGATAAGTAGGTCGAGCGCCCCACGCTTGCCCGCCTGATCTGCGTAGTCCTGCGAGACCTCGACCCACCCTCGCCGATAGGCCGCCTCTGCTACGGCGCATGCCAGCGAGTGGTCGCCAGTCTGACCGGCACGCCGCAGCATCGCCTTCGCATCGTCAGGGGTGTCAAGTTGCGCGGCTCGGTCTTGAGCATCTCGGTGGGCGATCACCTCGGACGCCCCGAAGTCAGTCAAGTCTCCAAACACGATCTTGTGTAGTTTGTGGCCCCGCTGCTCGCGGTCAGCGACGAAATCTGAGCGCAACTTATCGACGCGGGTGCGCGCGGCCAGAACGGCTTTCGCGAGTTCTGATTTCCGGCCAGCGTCGCTCAAGGACCGGTTGCGCCGAATGGTGTCACACTGCTGTTCGAGTTGCTGTTGTATCGAAGCAACGACTGCCCTTTTGCTGTCGTAGTCGCTGATTGCCATTGCTTGCTCCCTTTGTAGTCAGGCCAGGGCCTGGGCGATCTGAACGTGGTCACGGTTCAACAGCCATCGACTACCGTGCTTGGTCGCCGGAAGTCGACCGGCGGCAATCCGTTTCCGAACGGCCCTATCGGTAACAGACAGTTCCTTCGCGGCCTCCGCCGTTGTCAACCACGTACCTAATTCTCGCGAATTTCCGGTCCCTGTAGCCGATTTCGTTCCGACCCCGGAACGGTGATGAAGCGCGGCGAGGTGGAGCGCTGCCAACACGGCGTACGCCTCCGGATCCGTCCCACGCAGCAGAATCCTCCTGTCGCTCGTCAGTCCCGCCGTTTCCTCGAGCCAGGCGGCGATCCGAGGTGAGACCAGAGCTTCCCCCTGTGACGTCAAATATCGACCGATACGAACGTCCCAGTTCTCAACTGTGTTATGACTCAGGGGAAGTCCTGAGGCGCTCATTCTTTCAACCCCTGGCGCGAGAGTCGTTGAGTGACAGTAAGCCCGGAACCGGTTGGGCGCTCACGGGTCGTCCCGTCGCACGAATCGCACACCCAGTCCGCCGTCGCGCTGAAACGCCGTGAGCCACGGGCAGGTGTCGTCGTGTCGCACGGTGGCGTTGTAGATCCGGCCCGCGACCCGTTCGATTTCGACCTCTGAGCCGCAGTCCGGGCAGGCGGCGAGATGTTGGAGTTCGTCGACCTTGGTGCGGAACCCGGCGGCACGGCGTTGGCGGCGGTTCATACGTTGCTGCTCTTGGAGTTCTGCCAGCAGGGCTCGCATATGCCGCGCCGAATGGACTCCGGTGCCCACAGTGGGTGCTCCAGGCACACCGTGCAACGCTCGCCGAGGCGTGGCCGGCGCGCTTCGGCGTCGTCCAGGTGTCCCCGTGTCTCTCCATCGACTCTCTGACTGTCTTGGCTGGTAGAGAGGGCAGGTGGGTTTTCCAGGTGTCCCCCAGATGTCCCACATGTCCAGGCGTCCGAGACGGGGGCCATCTGGGCGTCGGGCTGACGTCCTGCGTGCTGAGGCAGTGCCATGAACCACGGCCCGTCATTAGCAGCACGCCGAGAGTCGACGTTGAGTCGCTTCTTTGCTGCCCGCAGCTTCTTCTCGCTGATGTTGGCCTCCTCCCGTGCGGTGTGAACGTCGACCGACCATCGCGGCCCCCCACCCAGGAAGGCGGCGAGCCATCCGACGCCGTCATCGGTTCCCGGCTCGTGGTCGACGGCGTAACCCTCGGCGAGGTGCTCGCGCGCGGTCTGCTCCGACTCCCCGAGGTAGGTCAGCAGCGGCACCGTGCCGTCGTGTTCCTCGGTGGGCGGCCAGTACTGCACCGAGGCGGCCTTGAACCTCGACGCCGGGAGCGTCTTGGCACCGTTGGCCTTCTCGGGCCCGACGAGTAGACAGCCGTCCTCGTCGGCCTGCGCGTAGAGAGTCATGCGTGCCTTCTTGCGCAATTCCCCTGTCGCGCCGTAGCGGTCGCGTGCGTTGGGCGTGGCGACCCGGTTGGTGTGGCACAGCAGGAGGATGGCCGCGCCGGTAGTGGTGGCGACCTCCTTCCAGGGGTGCAATGCCTGGCGGGCTTGCTGCGGGTCGCGCACCGACAGCGACGCATGGACGGTGTCGAGCCAGGCATCGACGACGACCGCAGACGGCGGCGGGTCGGCGTCCCTGATGAGGTCGAGGTCGCGCGGGAACAATGGGGAGCCGCTGCCGTCTTCCTCCGTGCAGATCACCTGGATCATGTTCAGGTCGGCTCCTGCGACCTCCAGCCTGGGCAGCACCGTGTCCTGCCAGCCGTCCTCCGTGACGACGATGATCACCCGCGAAGGTTCACGGGCTGGAATCCCGAACTCGGGCAACGCCTTCCCGGTGGTGACGGCGGCGATGATCCACGCCCACAGCAGGCTCTTACCGATGCCCTCGTCGCCGACGAGCAGGCTGACGGCGGCGCACGGTATGCGACCCTTGGCCAGCCAGCGCGGTTGGGCGGCGGCCTTGAGGTCGGTCGCGCGCCAAAGCCTCGGCATACCTTCGATGTGAGTCTTCTCTTTGTCGCCCTTGCTGATTGGCGCTTCATCGCACCGATGATCGCCCGTGATCCGCTGCGGACCCTGCTGTTTGTCGACGAGCTTGAGCCAGATCCGCGTCGCGTCGTCGCCGCCTACTCCATCGAGCTTGTCGGCCAGGTCGGCGCGACTGCGGACGGCGGCTCGGGCTTCGGCTAAGGTGAGGCCGTCGTCGAGGCAGGCCCCCAGGACCGCGTAGATGGTCTTAGACCGGTCGACGGTGCCGTCCTGCTTGAGCACCGACGTCTGCAGAGCCGCCCGCACGTGGGGGTAGTTCGCCAGGTCGACCGGCACGGCGACCTGTGCCGGATTAGTTACGCCCGAGCCATTCCCAGAGGCATCCGCACACATGCCGAGGTATTGCTCCAGCGCCATCGGATCCCAGCGGTCAGCGCCGGGCCGGATCAGGAATTCCACCCGCGCGCCGGTCTTGTGGTTGATCGTGCCGGGCGGGCGCAACAGATCGTTGACGGAGTGCTTACCCTTGTCCGACCCCGGCGGCAGCGCGGCCTGGAATGCCTTGCACAGCAGCTTGGCGCGCGCCGCGTGGACCGGCTCGGCTAACGGCACATAGGCGTGGATATGCCCCGGTGTGCCTGAGGCAACGGCGAAGCCGTCCAGCGCGCGGACCTTTTCGAGCACGGCTTCGGTATCGTTGGGGTCGCCGTCCCAGTCGACGTGAATCACCTTTGCACCCACACAGGAACCGGGTGTGCGGTCCTTATGCATCAGGTTCGGGCAAACATAGACATCGGCGCTCTGCGCCTGCTCAAGCAGCCGGTCTACGTTGGCGTCGAGGTCGTCGCTCGGGTAGTCAAAGCTGACGTTGCCCTTGAAGTCCGTGTGCCCGTACTTACCGCCATCCAACCAGCGGGGGCGGTGGCCGATGGGGGTGAACAGCTTGCCGGCCAGGCCGGGGTAGCACTTCTCGATGTAGGCGACGACGTCGGCCCGTGCGGTAGCGCGCTCCGTATCGCCGCCTGTGGCGGTCGCGTTGGTGGCCTTGGCATTTGTCCTCGGGCCGCCGTCGTTCTCGAGTGGCCCCAGGTTCTCATCGACGGTCATGCGCTCACCTGTCGTCGTCTTGGCATGAAAAAACCCCGGTCGTTGCCGGGGTTGTCTTGTGGCGTGCGGAATTCGGTAGTGCAGCTACGCCACGCCGTCAGAAGTGCCTACCGGGTCGCCGTCGAGCTGGCGGCGTACCTGCTCGGCGTCCAGGCGGATCACTCGCGGGCCGATCCGGTAGGCGGTGAGCCTGCCCTCGGCGATGTAACGCCGGATCGTGCGCGTGGACAGTTCATACTGCTCGGCCACCTGCGAGATGGTTACCTTCTTCTGACCCATGGTGTTTCCTCTCGGTCCTTGGGCAATGAAGAAGCCCCCGGCGATGACTGAAATTGCCGAGGGCTTGTCTTTGGGATGCCAAACTATTTGGCGGACTGCTTCTTTCGTTTACTCTCCGCGTGGTGCTCTATCACGTCGCCCCATCGGTACAGGGCGCGGCCATCGCGGTCTGTCCCCATACGGCGCAGGGGCCAGCGTTTCACCCACTGCCTCACGGCGGCCTCGGAGACGTCGGCCAGCTCAGCCAACCTTGTGGTGGTGAAGAGCTCCTCGGGGTCGGAGACGTAGCCGCCCACGATCCAGTCCTGCCCGAACGAGCGCATCGCAAAGTCGATCTCGGCACAGGCTGCAGGCGCTTCGTCGGCCAGCCGGTCGCGGTACATGTGAGCGACCCGGCGGTAGCGGTCAATGCGATCGTCGGACCAGGGCCACGGATCTGGGCAGACCTCTGCCATGAGATCAGTGTGACACGTCACGACGGGTTATGTCCTACATCGCCCGAAAATTTCAGATGCCACGCATGTAACTCCCAGGTGGCGCACCGAAACTCCGAATTACTCCGTCGCACTTGGCTTCTGTTGCGCCGCCGTGGCCAACTCCGATAGCGCCTCCGCGATCTCGGCGTCGCGGCCACTGACCACCGACTGATAGATCAGCGACGCCTTCACGGTGCTATGGCCCAACCGGCTCATCGTCTCTGCCAGGGTGGCCACACGGGCGGTCTGCGTGCCCGCGTAATGCTTGAGGTCATGCACCCGCATGCCGCCCTTTATCCCGGCCTTCTCAAGCGCCGGATCCAGGTAGTCGCGGAACACCCGATCATTCAGATGACAGCCGCCGCGTGTGGGCGGAAACAAGAGCGCCTCTTCGCCTTTCGCGACATGCACGTCGAGGTGGTGCTTCAGGTCGGCGCGGATGTGCGGCGGGATGACCACGGCGTGGGCCTTCTTCTGCTTCGTGGTGTCGATGTGGCACTTGCCGTTGCGGTGCGTGGCACCTCGGCTGATGTAGACGACCTCGGCATCGTTGTCGATATCCTTGCGTCGCAGCTCGGTGACTTCACCCCAGCGCAGCCCACACCACGCCTTGAGCAGAATCAGCGCTGTGAACCGCTCGGGCATCGCGGTGGCCAGCGCCGCCAGTTGTACAACAGTTGGAATGACTGGCGCACGCTTGGCCGAAGTGTTCATCGCGCCCGTGATCTGGCATGGGTTGGTCACAAGCAGGCCGTCGCCGACGGCGGTAGCGCACACGGCGTGCAGCATTGCGTAAGCGTGTGCGTTGCGGGTGCGGTGTTCGTCGCCGAGCCCGGAGTGCCAGGACCGCACCGTCTGCGGCGTCAGGGCGGCAACGGGTGTGCGACCGAGCACGGTGGGCGCAATGTGCAACCGCAGCTTGGACTCGTAGCCCTCGCGGGTGCGGGGGCGCAGCTTGCGCTCGGCGATCCAGCGCTTGGCGTAGTCGGCGACTGACTCAGCCTTGATCTTCGCCTCAGCCCGCCGCAGCGCCGGTGCCACCCAGCGCTTCAGCTCCATCGACCGACGCTCGTTGGTTAGCCAGTGCTCGGCGTCCACGCGGGCGCTGTAGGTCATCGGCGCGTAGTGGCGGACCTCCTTGGCGTTCGGGTCCATGTAGGACGCCTGGAAGCGCCCTGAGGGTAGTTTGCGGATATGGCCCCAGCCCCGGTGCCCGTTGGTGTTGGCCATGGCCGCAAACCTCTCGCCGTGCGATTAACATGCGATACAGACGTGATTCTACGCCTGATTGTGTCTTCGCGTGTCACCTCCCGTTCGGCCTTAAATACCTGTTAGAGGCAAGACTTGGCAGGTCACGCGGTATGCCTGGGTCGCCTATCCCGGCACTTTCGAATCCTGCCGGGGGCACTTTTTTTCTTCGTCTCTGCGCTGGTGGCAGCCGTTCACGCGTCCACTGAGTCGTCGTCTTCGGTCATG
>NZ_JAEMTA010000012.1 GCF_016462545.1 Mycolicibacterium sp.
CGCGGACCGACCGGGGAACGCGCCAACTGGTGGTGGTACCAACCCTTCGAACCCCCACCACCACCGCAGAGCTAGCGCCGCTTCACGGGCTGATCGTGCTCGACGCGGCTACCTTTGACATGTGCATTACGCATGGGAGACACCGTCGGACGGCGTGTACCGGTGCCGCCTGCCGTTCCTCGACGTCACCGTCGGGCTGATCCGGGGTAGCGATTCACACCTGTTGATCGACTGCGGCACAACGCTTCTCGAGGCCCAGGCCATAGCCGAGGACGTGGCAACCATCACCGGGGGAGTAGTCACCCACCTCGTCATGACCCACGACCACTTCGATCACGTACTCGGATCGGCGTGGTTCGGCGACGCCGTGCACTACGGCGCCCCCGCCGTCGGCGAGGCGTTGACCACGGGGTTGGACGCCGTTCGCACCCACGCCATCGGCTACGGCGCCGACCCATCAGAGCTGGATCGTGCGATCGCCGCGGTGCGGGCACCGGACCACCTGCTGCTGCACGCCGACCTCGACCTTGGTGACCGACTGGTCCACGTCCGATTCCCTGGCCCGGGGCATACCGACCACGACCTCGTCGTCGTCATCCCGGCGGTGACCCCGGCACAACGCACCGTGGTGTTCTGCGGTGACCTCGTCGAGGAGTCGGCCGACCCCGCCATCAACGACGAGTCCGACGTGCTCGCGTGGCCCCGGGCACTGGACGAGATTCTGCGACTCGGCGGCTCCGACGCCGTGTACGTCCCGGGCCACGGCGCCCTGGTGGACGCGAACTTCGTCCGCGCACAGCGCGACTGGCTGGCCAGACGCGCGGCCTCGGACGCCGTCTCGTGAGCGTTGGTGGGGAGTCCACGCGGGTGGATCGGTGGTTGTGGGCGGTCCGCCTGACGAAGACCCGGCCCGACGCCGCGGCGGCATGCCGCGGTGGCCATGTGCGGATCAACGATCGACCGGCAAAACCGTCGACGACGGTGTCGCCCGGAGACGAGGTACGGGCACGGGTCGGGGAGACCACCCGGATCGTCGAGGTCGTGCGCGTCATCCAGAAGCGAGTGGGCGCAGCCGATGCCGTGACCTGCTTCCTCGATCGGACGCCCGCGCCACCTCCGACGGTCATCATTCCGGTGGCCTTCCGAGACAGAGGTGCCGGTCGGCCTACCAAGCGGGATCGTCGAGCGCTGGACAGGTGGCGTGCGAGCCAGGGCCGCGTCGATGCCAGCAACGATGTCGGGTCGCGCGGAGGCGATGTATGGGACGATGGCCGAGCGCCATCAGAGAGGACACCCGGATTTCATGACTGAAGGACGACGCGTCAGAGCCGTCACCACCGCGAAGATCGTGTTCGCGAGCGCGCTGATCAGCGGCGGTGCACTGGCCATGGCCGGTCAGGCCGCCGCCGATCCGGAGGCGCCCTACACGCCGGTTCCGGGCGCTCCCGCTGCACCCGCGCCAGACCAGCAGGTCGTGGCCGGCGGAGACGCCCCTCCCGCACCGCCCCCCGTCGGCGCGCCGGTGGTTCCCGAGGTCGCCAACCAGCAGTACGGCTCGGGATCCGGTCCGCTGGGTTTCCTCAGGGATGCCTGGCATCAGGCCAAGGACCCCTACGGCGTCGGTGATTCGCCCGACGGTATGCCGGCTGGAGCGCCGCCGCCCCCGGGCGCGGGCCCGCCGCCACCGCTACCGCCCGGGTTCGTCTCCTTGAACTATCCCGAATCCAACACCGCTCCGACTCAGGCGGCTCCGAACACCGGCGGGCCGGCGCTGCCGCCCGGGTACTACCCGCTGAACGGTCCGCCCCCTCCGGGATACCAGGCGCCACCGCCCGCCGACCCCGCTGCGCCGCCGATCCTTCCCGCCCCCGCGGGGTAGTAGGTCAACGGCGCCAGGCCGCCGCCAGCGGTGACGGTGTGTGCGGTCCGAGGGGTTCGGCGAGCTGCACTGGTGCCTGTGCCATGAATCGCGGAGTCCAGCCGCGGTGTTCGTCGGCGGCGTGAACCGTGAACGGGTGTACCACGTACAAGTCACCCGGTGATCCCGTCGCCAGCGCGATGTCGCGGTGAGCACTAGCCGCGTCGACGAGCCGACCGCATTCGCGAGCGTCGAGCGGCTGCTCGCCCAGGACGGCCGCAACGTCGCGATGAGAGCCGATGCGGATCCGCGTCGGCGCGTCGTCGGGGCCCACCTCGGACAGGAGCGTCAGCAGCAAAAGCGTGTGCGGGCGGCCACTGACCACCCACGATCCGTCCGCCATCATCGTATTGAGGTCGACGTGCCAGCCGCGGTCGTCGTCCGTGGGCGACACCGGGAAGCGAATCGGAACGTTGCCTAGAGAACCGCGAGGCTCCCAGCCGCCGACCCCGCACACTGCGTCGAGGGTGGCGGCCAACACGGGGCTGCGCGCCAACGCGCCGAACGGACCGTCGCCGGTCAGGTCGGCGGCCCACACGACCGGCTTCGTCCAGGTATCGGGGCGCTCCGGCGACAGTCCGATCTGCGTCCACAGGGCCTGCCGAGCCTCCTCGGCGACGTAGCGCGGCACCGATGCCTCTACCTTGAGGAAGCCTTTCTCGGCGAAGTCGTGGATGTGCACTGGGCTAGGATGGCGCATCAATCGCGCGTCATGCCAACGATTTTCCCGCCAGTCTCCCGGTCCTTTCGCGGTGTTTGCAGCCCGGCCAGCAGCACGGCCTGCGCTTGCCCTCCTCGAGTTCCTCGCGAGTCCGGCGGATGCGGCGTTCCCGGGTCTTCTCCTGCTTGGCGTCCTCCACCCAGCAGATGAACTCGTTGCGCGCGAGCGGAGTGATGTCGTTCCAGGCCGCGAGGAAAGCCTCGTCGGCGATGAGGGCCTGCCGCAGGTCGGCGGGCAGTTGATGCACCACGCCGCCGGGCACTTGGAGGCTACTCATGGGGGAAGGGTAACGCGATGGGGTCGTGCCGAGGCTCAGCAGAACTGATATTCGACGTCCCAATAGCCGGGCAACGGCACCCAGTGTGCTGCGAACTGGCCGCCGAGCTGAGGGTTCCCGTCGTGGATCATGCCGGATCCGCCGATTGCCGGAATGAACCCCGGCGCGTCCCAGGTGATGGATTGCGGGTCACCCGGTGTGTCCGGCGTGCATTCGCTCTGCTTGACCAGGTAGCCGTCGGTCACCGTCCATTCGGCGCTGTCCTGGTCGGGGGTGGGCAGCGGGGGAGCGGCGTGGGCACTGGCCGCGCCGACGATCGTCGAGGCAACGATGCCTGCGCCGGCGAGCACGACGCGTCGAATTCGCATGTGCATCATCCTCACGGGAGCGGCCAGACCGGTACGCGTCAAACTACATGTCGTGGCCTACATCCTGCAGCTCGATTCATCCGCCAATCTCGCCTCGTCGACGTCGCGTCGGCTCACCGCAGAATTCGCACGGCGGTGGGTTGCCGCGGGGACGTACGGGGCTTCGTCGTCCACACCGAGCCGCCCGCGGCCGCCGGAGACTTCCACCAACCTTACGAACTGGTCCGCGACGAACTGCTTAGCGGCATCGAATGAGGTTGTGGCAGAAGGGGTTCAACCGGATTGGCTCAACCGGTGACGCCGAGAATCTTGATTGCGAAGATCAGCGAATCGCCCTTCTGAATTCCGGCGCTCGGCTGACCCTCGGGGTACCCGTCGGCAGGGGCCATGGCGACGGCGACCGTCGACCCGACGTTCTGTCCGGCAATGGCCTTCTGGAAGCCCGGCACCACACCGTCGAGCGGGAACTCCGCAGGCTCGCCCCGTTCGTAGCTGCTGTCGAACACGGTGCCGTCGCGTCCGTTGACACCCATGTAGCAGACGGACACGGTGGCCGTGTTCGCGACGACCGGTCCGCTACCGGCCTGCAGGGTGTGCACCTGGGTCTCCGTGACGCTGAACGGCCCGGTCACCTTGACCTCGGGCGCCGCCGCGTCCGTCGATCCGGTCACCGCGAGGCTGCCGGTGGCACCGGCCAACGTCCACTCGGGTGTGCCACCGGTGACCGGCGGTGCCGTCGGGCACGACGCGGCCTGAGCGGCGGGAGACGAGCTCGGCTGGGCGGCGACGGATGAGCTGCTCGCCGCTGACGAGGGGGTCTGACCCGGTTCGGCGCCCGCGTCGGAGCCGCAGGCGGCAAGCATCATGGCGAGCGGCGTGGCGCAGGCCACGAACACGAGGGAGGCAGACGTGCGAGATTGATTCACGCTCGCCCACGCTACAGCCGAGCTCACCTCAGGTTCAGCGGGACTCCCGCATCCTCGAAGACGTCCCGTACGGAGTCGACGAACGATCGCTGCCCGTGCCGCGCGTCCTTCAGGTGACGTCGGGACGCCGCGCTGTGTTCCCACTCGAACGCATACGGGCGATCCTCTGGTGTGCCGAATCCGCCCCGCAAGCAGTCGGCGAGCGCATCCAAATTGCGCCCGAAGTATCCCCCGGGACCGTTGACGGTAGATCCGATCTCGCGGTAGAAGTCCTTGACCGACGTGACCTTTCGTCCGTCGATCCGGAAGACGACGGGACGGTCCGGGTGCTGCTGGGGCGTCATCCTCGCCTCCGCACGTCCGCGACGAGACAGAACGAGTCGTAGTGGTCGCCGGTGTAGTAGTACTGCGGCGGATCGGTCGAGGGAGAACCGCCGGTGATGATGCGCCTGGTCGAGCGGTTCGAGGCACCCGGAGTGATCACCGTGTATTCGTGGTAGTACCCGCGGGTCTGGTCGGGCAGGTGGCCTTCGCGGTTGCCGAACACCACTCCGTCGTTGCGGGGGAAGGGAAACGGCCCGTCGGACTGAATCAACCGCACGGTATCGGCCACCTGCGGAGGCAGGGTGGCCAGAGGGCACGTCGAGACACCGGCCACCGTCGGCACCGGGCCGGATGGGCTGGGATCCGGTCGCAGCAGCGCCCAACCACCGACCGCGACGATCAGTAGGCACAACGCCGCCAGCGTCCAGGTACATCGATTCGCCTGGGCTATCTGCCGCCGGGTCATGACCTCCATCATGGTCCGTCGCGGCGATGGGGTCCTAAACGGTTGGTGCGCGAGCCGTATCCGCACCTATCGTCGACGGCATGGACGCCACGTCTCGCCTCCTGGTGCGTCCGATGAGCGTCGATGATGCGAGGCGCGTGGCCGGGTGGCGGTACCGGGAGCGATGGTCCACCTACGATCTATCCTCTCCCGCCGGCCTCCTGGAGGAGCTTCATCTGTACTCGGCAGTGACCGACTCCGCCCACGCCGTGGTGGGATTCGTCTGCGTCGGGTCGGCCGCGCGGGTGCCCGGCCTCGATGCCGATCCGCCGTTCGTCGACGTCGGGGTGGGGATGGATCCCGACGTCGTCGGCAAGGGGAGCGGTCGTACGTTCGGCAAGGCGGTATTGGACCACCTGGCACGCCGCTACCCGGACCGGCCGCTGCGCGCCGTCGTGCAGGCCTGGAACGTTCGGAGTCTGCGCTTCGCCGTTCAGTGCGGATTCGTCGACGTGGGTGACATGAGTAGCAGCGACGTGCCGTATCGGATTCTCGTCAAGCCGGCGCACGGACCGGGGCGGGATGCGGTGGTGTCGCAGAGCGGCGTCCGTCTGTTCGGCGATCGGTTGATGCTGCGCGAGTTCGTCGCGGCGGACCTGGCCGCGGTGCATTCCTATGCCGCAGATCCCATCGTCACTCGATTCACCGCGTGGGGGCCCAACTCCATCGCCGAGAGTCAGGCGTTCATCGCACACGTAACGGCGAGCAGTTCCGCGCCCGACAGACGCGAATTCGCCTTGGCCGCAGTCCTCCTCGCGTCTGGCACCCTCATCGGGTCAGGCGAGATCCGGGTCACCGATGTGTCGCACCGCCGCGGCGAGATCGGTTACGTACTGAACCGCAGCCAGCGGTCACGGGGCTATGCGACCGACATCGCCCGCCTGCTCGTTGATTTCGGCTTCGAGCACCTGATGTTGCGACGCATCGCCGCCACGTGCGACCCGGACAACGGAGCCTCGGCCCGGGTCCTCGAGAAGGCCGGGCTCCGGTTCGAAGGACGGATGCGCAGCCACCTCACCGTTCGCGGAACCCGACGGGATTCGCTGCTGTACGCGACGGTGGTGGGTGATGTCTGACGAAGCCCGAACTCAGCCAGCCTCGTGTGCATCACCGGGATGGGGCACGTTGTCGTCGTCGACGTAGGCCGCGTGCTCGGTGTCGACACCGTCGTGGTCGCGTGGGCCCTCGTTGGTTCCTTCGGAATCAACCGCATCCGCGGCGTCGCTGGGCATCGTCATGGGCAGATCCTCCTAGTGCATCCGCCGGGGGCATCCCGCCGGAATGTGCGTCGGAATGCGGGTGCCCTCTTTTCGCTGCGCCGAACCGGAGCGAGCCTTCGGATCCGACGGCACCGTTGGAGTGTCGTGGTGGGCGTTCCGCCGATCAGCGCGTGGACGAGGGGGACTCTGGCAGTACCCGTACTGCGGGGATCTCCTTGGCGTCTGGAATAGCGCATAGCGTGACACGACGGCATCAACTGACGGTCTTGTCCGGCCAACGAGGGAGACTCCACGTGGTAAACAGCCAATTCGCAACGCATACAGAGCTTTTCGACCTGAGTGGTAAGTGCGGTCTCGTCACCGGTGGTACTAGGGGCATCGGGATGATGATCGCGCGCGGGCTCCTCCAAGCTGGCGCCCGCGTGGTCATCAGCTCGCGCAACGCAGAAGCATGCGCGCAGGCGCAGGAAAGGCTGTCCGAATTCGGCGACGTCTTGGCGGTCCCCGCGGACCTGTCCCGACACGACGAGTGCGAGCGCCTCGCCCAACTCGTCACGGCCGATTCAGGGAGTCTCGACATCCTCGTCAACAACGCGGGTGCAATGTGGGACGAGCCGTTGGAGACGTTCCCGGACGCAGCCTGGGACACGGTCATCGACCTCAACCTGAAGTCGCCGTTTTGGCTGGTGCAGGCGCTGCTGCCGGCACTTCGCAGCGCCGGGACCGCCGACGATCCCGCGCGGGTCATCAACATCGGCAGCATCGCGGCCATACACATTCCCAACCGACCCAACTACTCGTACTCCAGCAGCAAGGCTGCGCTGCATCAACTCACCAGAGTGCTTGCCAAGGAACTGGGCCCGCAGCACATCACGGTGAACGCGGTGGCGCCGGGACCGTTCCCGTCGACGATGATGGCGGCGACCCTCGACGAGTTCGGCGAGGTGATCGCGGCGTCTGCTCCGCTGCGCCGGATCGGCCGCGACGACGACATGGCGGGTGTCGCCGTGTTCCTCGCCAGCCGGGCAGGCGCTTACCTGACGGGCACCATCATTCCCGTCGACGGAGGGATCGCCACCACCGCGTAGATCGCCGCGGCGTCCGGGTACTGGCGGTACCTCCCTGCGCCCGTGGTGCGGGCCTACCGTGAGTGAATGGACGCCACGCTCGATCTGCGCACCGAGATACGCGAGTTTCTGAGGTCGCGACGGGCCCGCATTGCGCCCGAGATGGCCGGCCTGCCCGCCTATGGCGGCAATCGTCGGGTCAAGGGTCTGCGTCGTGAAGAGGTCGCGATACTCGCTGGGGTCTCGGTCGAGTACTACGTGCGCATCGAGCGCGGCAACCTAGCCGGCACCTCGGAGGGCGTGCTCGACGCGCTGGCCATGGCCCTGCAGTTCACCGAAGCGGAGCGCGATCACCTGTTCCATCTCGCACACCGGTCAGGAGAGTCCAGCGGACGACGGCACTGCGAACCTCGCGCGACGGTGCGTCCGGCGCTGCAAGAGGTGCTCGACGCCATGACTGCTGCGCCGGCGTGGATCCGCAATGGACGCCACGACTTACTCGCCATCAATCACCTCGGCCGCGCGCTGTACGCACCGGTGCTGGCCGACCCGCGACGGCCCGCCAATACGGCACGGTTCGTCTACTTGAATCCCAGGGCGGCCGAGAGATTCTTCGTCGACTACGACCAGGTGGTGCGCAATGTGGCCGCGACGCTGCGTATGGAAGTGGGCCGAAATCCCCACGACGAGGAGCTGATTGCGCTCGTAGACGAATTATCAACGTGCAGTAAGCAATTCCGGCAGCAATGGGAATCTCAGGACGTGCGGCTGCACGGGCACGGGAGCAAGCGTGTGAACCATCCGGTGGTCGGCCGGCTCGATCTGAACTTCGAGTCCTTGGACCTTCCCGCCGAACCCGGCCTATACCTGAACGTCTACACCGCACCTGCGGGAGGGCGGGAGGCCGACGGTCTGGCCCGGTTGGCGGCGTGGGCCGGCCAAGAGACGTTGGCGACCGAGTTACGTCGTCCCTGAGGATGACTCGGTCCTGCGGTGCACTAGCCTTCGTTTCCGACGGCGAGCGCCAAACGGCGCCATCACCGCGGTGCGAGCCTTCAGCGACCGAGGCGCGTCTCGGGCAGGTGGTGGCCACCATCGGCCACCAGCACCGAACCGGTGACGAAGGAGGCCGATTCGTGCGCGAGGAACAAGACGCACGACGCAACCTCCTCAGGCGTGCCGCTGCGACCCATTGCCCCTTCGGCCGCCGCGGCGGCCTCGAAGGGCAGCTGCGAGCCAGTTGACACATAGCCCGGCGCAACGACATTCACGGTCACGCCGTTACGGACCACCTCGAGTGCCAGCGCCTGCGTAAGTCCCACCAGGGCGGCCTTGGCTGCGGTGTAGGTCGCCTGACCGGGCATCGCATTGACCGTGCCGGTGGTGGACCCGACCGTGACGATGCGTCCGTACCCAGCCGACCGCATCACCGGAACGACCGCCCGACACATCAGGAAGGCCGTAGTGGCGCCATCGCGCCATCGCGGCGTCCCAGTCGGCCAAGGACAGGTCCGCGACGTCGTCGTCGGCATCCCAGCCCGAGGACACCGAGGTCATTCCGGCGTTGTTCACCAGCACGTCGAGGCGCCCCCACCGATTCATCGCCTCTCGAACGAGAACGTCGGCGGCGCCGTCGACCGTGAGGTCGGCGACGACACCAATCGCCGCGTCCCCAAACTCCGAGGCCCGCTCGTGAACTCGATCCGTGGTCGCGCCCAACACCACTCGCGCACCTTCGGCCACCAACTGGCGGACGACCGCCACACCAAGGCCGGTCGGGGATCCGGCGCCCGTCACGATTGCCACCCGGTCCTTGAAGCGAGTCACGATCACCGTCCTCCGGGCGTTGGTCGGATGACCATCGCACTGTGAATGAAAGTTACCCGACACGACCCCGGCCACCGAGAGCAGCGGGTTTCAGAAGTCCGACATACCAGCGTCGAATCGAGTGCTCGCCGGGCGATACGCCTGAGACTGAGAGGCCTACGGTTCAGCGGGCATTTGACCTGCATCGTGGGGAGACGCGAGAGTGAGTCCATGAGGACGATCACATACCGGCATACGGCAGTCGTCGGCCTGGCCGCCGTTGCATTGCTCACCGTGGGCTGCAGCAATGGCCAGAGCATCAATGCGTCGGCGCCACAGGTCGGGTTGATCGCCACCTCCGAGACTGCAACCCCGCCCGCCGAAGTGAAACTCACCGGGGAGAGAGATGTCGAGGTCACGCTGACCGGTCCCATTGCGGCCAAGTACGCGTCGGCAACCGAGTATCAGCGCCAGGCTCTCGGCAAACCACTGACGGGTGACCGTAATGCTGGAGCGCGGGAGAGCGGCGTGGTGTTCCAACAGTTCCAGGGCGGCGTGATCACTGCCAAGAACGGCGACCCGGGCACGCCTGGGTACATCACGTGGGGCAGGATCCGGGAGGCCTGGAATGTCCAGCGCGACCCACAGGGCGTGCCGTCGGTCACCGGCGATAATGGCTCAGTGGGCCCGCTGGGCGCGCCCACCAGTGACGAGAACACCGTCGGCGATCTCCTCGTCACGACCTTCGAGCACGGCAAGATCACCTACGACGCGAAGACGAACCAGGTCGAGGTGACGGTCAACGGCAAGGTCGTACCTTCCGGGCTCTGACTTACCCGAGGATCGCCCGCGCTGCGCGCTCTGCGATGAGCATGACCGGCGCGTTGGTGTTCCCGGACGTGATGGTCGGCATCGCCGAAGCGTCAACCACTCGAAGGCCCGCGACGCGGTATACCCGGCAGTCGGTGTCCAAGACTGTGGCAGCCGACCGCGGAAGGCCTTGAGCGTCAAAGGCTCCCATCGCGCAGGTGCCCACCGGGTGGAAGATGGTCGTACCGAGCTCGCATGCCGCCTGCTGGAGGTCTTCGTCGCTCACCAACTGCGGGCCGGGAAGCAGCTCCTCCGGGCGGTAGCGGGCCAGGGACGGTGCCGCCATGATCTGCCGGGTCATCCTCAAGCCCCGCACCGCTGCTTCACGATCGGCGTCAGTGGACAGGTAGTTGCAGTTGATCCTCGGGTAGGTCAGCGGATCTGCACTGGTCATCCGCACATGACCCCGCGAGGTGGGGCGCAGGTTGCACACCGATGGTGTGATTGCTCCGAAACGGTGCAGCGGTTCGCCGAACTTGGCCAAGGACAAGGGCTGCACATGCCATTCCAAATCGGGACTGGCCAACGCGGGATCACTCTTGGCGAACGCGCCCAGCGTGGAGGGTGGCATGGTCATGGGCCCTGAGCGCAGCAGGGCGTACTGAAGTCCCATGCCTGCACGGGTTATCCAATTGCGGTACAGCGTGTTGACGGTCCGGGCGCCCCGCACCCGGTAGACAGTGCGCAACTGCAGGTGGTCCTGGAGGTTTTCACCGACGCCCGGCAGATCGACGGCCACCGGCACCTGATGCTGGGCGAGGAGCCCGGCGGGGCCGAGACCCGAGGCCTGCATGAGATGCGGCGACCCAATTGCGCCGGCGCTCAGGATCACCTCCCGGCGAGCCAGGATGTCGATGATGTGGCCATCCTTGAGCAACCGCACACCGGTGGCACGGCGTCGAGCCGTGATCCAGGCACCGCGCCGCTGATCCTCGTGGACCTGGTCGTCCATCGACAGCTTCACGGCCTGGGTGTCGGTGTAGACGGTGAGATTCGGTCGATGGGCGACGGGATGCAGAAAGGCATCGGCCATCGACCAGCGACGGCCGCGCCGTTGGTTGACGTGAAAGTACGCACTGCCAGCGTTGTCGCCGCGGTTGAACTCGTCGATGGGGGAGATGCCCACCTGTTCGGCGGCGGACTGCCAGGCGTCCAAGATCTTCCAGCGCACCCGCGGTCGCTCGACGGCGATCTCACCACCGGCGCCATGCCACTCGTCGGCTCCGCCGAAGTAGTCCTCCAACTCCTTGTAGATCGCCAGAGTCTCGCCGGAGCCGTCCGGGCCACCCCACCGCCAACGATCGTCCCCGGTGGCCTGCGCCCATAGCTCGTAATCGCTTGCTTGTCCCCGCATATGGATCATGGCGTTGATCGACGAGGAGCCGCCGATCACACGGCCGCGCGCGTAGTGAATGCTGCGGCCGGCCAGACCTGGGTCAGCCTCGGTGGTGAAGCACCAGTCGGTGCGGGGGTTGGCGATGGTGTACAGATAGCCCACCGGCACCTTGATCCAGAACCAGTCGTCCTTGCCGCCAGCCTCGATCAGGAGCACCCGGTGATCGGGGTTGGCGCTGAGACGGTTCGCGAGCAGGCAGCCCGCACTGCCCGCTCCCACGATGACGTAGTCGAATTCGGCATCGAAGTCAGGGGAGGGGCTCAGCTTCGGCATCGTTCCTCCATGGCGTTGAATGCATGTCAAACCGTGCGATGACCGTCATCGTCGCGACCGAGACTATGACTACCTAGCGTGTAGTAGTCCCATGGGGATGCGTGAGCGACACGTCGTACCTACCTGGGTGGTTGTCGGCAAGGATGACGGGGTGTCTGGTGTGAAGTTCGTGCGGCGCGTCGACGGGTTGACGTACGAGTTCTCTGACGACGGGGAAGCTCATGGCTTCCCGTCGTATAAGCGGGTCGACCTCGATATCTGGTGTCGCCGACTGCCCGACTTCGGTTGGGTGGTGTGCAATGCGGCCGACGAGGTGTCTAGTCGCCCGTCCTCGGCCGGCGTCAGGTTCAGCTCTAGTGGATGACGTCGATCATCGATTAAGCAGCGAATCGCATTGGCAGAGAGACGCTTTCGCCACACTAGGCGGGTTGTGTTGGCTTCCGCCGTCGTTGTCCCGTTGACGCGAAGCCGTAGCCCCTGGGCGTGAAAGGCGCAGCAGGTGTCGTCGGGCCGCCAGTCAGCCGGCGGCCCACTGCGTGGCCAGCTCGAGTTCATCGAGGCCGAACATGCGCAACTCGCCGGGGACCATCCAGGCGAAGGCGTGCATCATGTGAACGACCCAGTCCTTGTCGGACACGACTGCCACCCGCTTGAAATCCGAGTGATGCTTCATCAAGGTACCGAAGCCCAGCTTCAGGTCCTCGACCATGCCACCGGGGCTGATGCCTTCGTAATCCGGCGCGATGACCTCCACGATTCTGATCTCACCGGTCTCGACGAGTTCCTCCATCGTCGTCTTGAATTCGCGCAGATCGTCACCGTGCAGACGTCCCGACACCCGGAGGCCGGTCACTCCCCGTGGCATGTTTGACAGCACCTCAATCATCGCTTCTCCTTTGTCGCGGGGTCCAGTTCGCGAGAATTCCGCTGTCCTACAATGCTTTTGCAACTCAGTGCACAGCGCATTCTGCAGCCGATTTCAACGTAACTCACCCTTGGGAGCGGCCAATAGAGACCTTCGACTCTTGATGTCGATGGCTTGCAGCAGTCGGTGGTTCACTAGTCGTCGCTGCCCCTCACGCGCGAAAGAGCGGTGACCCGATGTGGGGTCACCGCTCTCGCGTGGATCAGACGTGCTGCTAGACGCAGAAGGGGCCGATGCAGATGCCGCCGTTGGGCTCCCAGCCACCGTTCCAACCGCCTGGGATGGGACCGCCACCGTTGTTCCAACCGTTGTTCCAGCCGCCGTTGTTCCAACCGCGGTTCCAATCGCCACCACGGCCATGGTCACCGTCCCAGCCGCCGTGGTCGCCTCGGTCGGTGGCCCAGCTGGCCGGCACCGGGGCGTCATGGCCAGTCTCCGCGCTGGCGACGCCGGTGCTGACGCCCAAGGCGCCCGCCGCGAGGCCACCCGCAACTGCCATACCGGCAAGAATCCTCTTCGCGTTCATCATCGTTCATGTCCTTTCTGGTACCGAACGGCAGCTCAACCGAAGATCGGTGATCGCCATAGACATCGGGTTGGGGTTGTCCCGATCGGTCCCTACCTACAACCAACCTCCCACCCAATATATTGCTTAGCTATGTTAAGTACGAGCTGTGTACAACATAAGCGCCTGCACGAGCGCGTAGACGCGGTAGGCGGGCCATGGGCGCCGACGGACGGCCGGTGGTCTGGCCCGCCGGGCGCCTGGTCCCCGTCACGACGGTGGGCGGGTGAGGACCGAGCCGATGAGTTTTGTTGGCACCGGCGGTCTGTTCGTTGGAAAGGGTCACGGCGTGCCCAAGACAACAGTGTTGCTGACCGTAATCAGCCCATGGGACGGTGTCGTCGAAGAGCTAGGAAGGGGAGTGCAGTGAAAAGGATCGAGTAGGCCGCGGTATGCGCGGCGTCCTCGCTGCATCGGTAACCGCGTGCACGGGCGTCTCGCGAGACGCGGCGCATACTGATCCGTCGGCTGCGCCCATCGCCACGACCAAAGGGTTGTGCTCCGCGGTGACTGCCCAGGTCTTGGAATCGGCCGCGTTACGCCGATTTGGTGGTCCGCCCGATGAGCCGTTCACGGTCTCAAAGGTGCTGTGCGCCGATGACTGGGCAAAGGTCTTGATCGACACGAGGCCCGTTCGCAACGCGAATCCCCCCAGCATCGTGCTGTTTCACGACGACGCCCCGTCGAGCTCGACGGTGGTGCGCCCGGTCACCGAGACCCAGCGCTCGCGTTCACCCACCGGTGCGGCCACCACGATGGTGGCGCGCGGGTCGTTCCGCAGGTGCCGGACCCGCAATGCCCCAGGCGCGGTGAAGATCTGAATGACACCGTCATCGGTGTACTCGAACCACACCGGTCTCGGTTGGGCTGGGGTGGGGCCGCCGGCGACGGTCAGGAAGCCATAGAGGGGTCGGCGTACGAGCTCCTGGTCCTCCGGGGTCAGCAGGGGATCGCTCATCGGCCCCATGCTCCGGTCGCTGCGGTCCGCAGGGCGTAGTCCTCGAAGGTCCTGGGCGGCCGCCCCAACACGTCGGCAACGCCGTCGGTCGTCGTTGCGATCAGACCGCGCTCCATCAGCACGTACATGTCAGCGAGGTGGTGGGCGTCGTTCTCGGTCCACCCGTCCTGGACGAGCGCAGCGGAGTAGGCGGCCGGAGAGATCTGCCGGTAGCCGACCGGGCGCCCGACGGCCCGGGAGATCAGCTCGACGGCCTCGGCGAAGGTGATCGACCGTGGGCCCGTCAACTCATGGATCTGCCCGCCGTGCCGCCCGGGCTCGGCGAGGACCGTGGCCGCGACCTCGGCGACGTCCTCGACGTCGATGAACGGTTCCGGCGCGCCGCCTGCGGGAAGCGCCAGTTCGCCGGCCATGATCGGGGCATGGAAGAGTTCTTCGCTGAAGTTCTGGTCAAAGTTGTTGGCACGCAGCACTGTCCACTCGAGTGCCGACGCGCGGACGGCTTCCTCGGCGGAGCGCATGTCCAATCCGAAGGTGGTATCGCCCCAGGAGTCCGCGCCACGCCCGGAAAGCAGGACCAGGCGCTGCACCCCGGCGGCCTCGGCGCGGGCGACGAACTCGTGCACCGGGCCGGGAACGCTCGGGGGTACCACGTAGACCGCGGCCACGTCGCGCAGTGCTGCGTCCCAGCCCTCGGGTTTGGACCAGTCGAACGTAGTCGCGCTGGACCGCGAGGCGGCTCGGACGGGCGTTCGGTTCAGCCGTAGGCGGGCGGCGACGCGCCGCCCCGTCTTGCCGGTGGCGCCAAGGACGAGAGTCACCGTGGTCGTGGTGTCGGTCATGTTTCCAGTGAACGGTCTCTGGCCGGACGAATCCATGGGTGAGCGACCGGATTGCCTGTCCAATCGTCTAATCTGACTGGGTGGACGTCTTCGATGACGTAATTCGCGCGGTACGGGCGCGGGGCTCGTTGTTTGGCAGCTCGACACACGCCCCGCCCTGGTCACTGCACTTCGTGGACGGCGCACCGCTGACGTTGTGCACGGTGCTGGGCGGGTCAGGCTGGATCGTCCCCGAGCATGGCGAACCGGAATCGCTGGGCGCCTACGAGACGATCGTCGTGCGGGGACCCGGGACGTTCCACTTCGTCGACGTACTCGACACCGCGGCGGAACCGATCCTTTGTGGTGAGTCGTGCGCGACGCCTGAGCAGGGCGGTACACGACACCGGCTCGGCTGGCATGATCACACGGAAACGTGTTCGGCTGCAACCACGTTGATCGTTGGAGCGTATCCCGTTCGAGGTGAAATCAGTCGGAGGCTGCTGGAGGCGCTGCCGGTGGTGTTGCGCGTGGAGGCCGGGGGAACGGGCGACGCCGTGTTGGACCACCTCGCCGCGGAGGTCGCCATCGACGCCCCGGGCCAACAAGTAGTGCTGGATCGGCTGCTGGACTGGATGCTGGTCTGCACGTTGCGCGAGTGGTTCGACCGGCCCGGAGGTCAGCCCCCGGCTTGGTGGACCGCGCAACGGGATCCGGTGGCTGGCGACGCGCTGCGCCTGTTACACGCCGACCCGGCCGCGGCGTGGACCGTGTCCTCGCTGGCCGGGCGGATCGGGGTATCGCGGTCGACGCTGGCCAAGCGATTCACCGATTTGGTCGGCGAGCCTCCGCTGACCTATCTCACCCGCTGGCGGATGAGCCTCGCGGCGGACCTCCTGGTCGAGCAGACCGCGGCAACCATCGCGGACGTGGCAGGCACCGTCGGGTACAACGATGCGTTCGCGTTCAGTGCGGCGTTCAAACGGGTTCGTGGCGTCAACCCGAGCGAATTTCGGCGCGGCGCGGCCGCGGACGCACCAATGAGGAGTAGATCGCTCACCGCTGGGTAAGCACGTCGCCATTCCACCAGTGGCGCATGTTGGCCGACTCGCCGACAGTCGTGGTGTCAGCTCGCTAACGGTCGCGGACACTCGTCTTCGCGCCCGTCACGCTAATCGCTCGCGTCGTGTGCTCCCCACGCTTGAGCCCTACGTCGCAGCGCGCAGCGGACGCGTGCGACAGGTGCTGGCGATCAGCTATCAGCACCCGGGGCGCCTAGTCGATACGACTCATCCGCTCGTACTTGCTGGAGACCCACACACCGTTCCCATGGGTGAATTGGAAACGGTGTGAACCTGCTGCTGTGCAACACTTTCTGGTTCGCCATCACGAAACTACGCATGGCTGGCCGCCGGCACCATCCACCGGGGATGGCGGTGGCGCCTGTGGCCGACGCCGGTCCGGAACTTGACGAGCCCACGGTCTTCCTTCGCGACGGCTCATCGATCGCCGCGGAGGTCGTCGTCGGTGCCGACGGTGCGTGCTCGACGATGCGGCGAGTGGTCTCCGACGTCGAGCCGGTCTGCACCCGCACGTGCTTCGCGACGATCCAGTCGCCCGGCGGTCGTCAGCTATCGTCCGAAGGCCAGGACGTCATCGGTCGCGGCACGATCATGGCCGTGTCGCCGGGGCTGGGCATCCTGGTTCAACACAACGCGGACGGCAATGATGAGCGGATACGTTGCGGCCAACGAGTCGCGGGAGTGGGTTGAATCCCTCGACATCGCAGACGATGCCGTCATCCGAGATCTGCTGGCGCACCACCTGCTGGGCTGGGCGCACGCGCTTGCCGATCTGGTGCCGGCGAACGCGTCGAGACCCGTCCTGCGTCACATCCACGCGTTACCAGCAGATCATCGCTGGGAGTCGGTGCCGGGTGTGACCCTACTCGGCGACGCCGCACATCTCATGTCGCCGTTCGCCGGACAGTGCGTCACCCTCGCCATGTTCGACGGTGCGGACCTCGCCAGACACCTCGCCGCAACACCCGCTGATAGCGAGCCGGCCACCAGAACCCATGAGCGAGCGATGTCTTTGCGAAGTGCAGAGGTCGCCCGGCAGTGCGGACAATGTGGTGCGGTCTTTGGCGACGACGTGCCGCACGGCGTCGTCGACTAGTTCCGCGACCGTCTGCGCCAGGGGAAGCAAAGGGCCTCAGCCGTCAGGCGCCATCCCGCCACGTCAACACTTGCTTGAGGGACGTGAGGTCGTAACCGTCATCGGCGGTGAGCTCGGTCTGGAACAGCGTGACACCGGCCTCACGGAAGGCATCGGCGCTGTGTTCGTCTTCCCAGAGCGTCGAGCGTTCGATGTCGGCGCCGCTGCGGCCGTACGTCGCTGCCAGCTCATCGACGCGATCGCTGGATTTGCGGAACGCGTCGAGATCCTGAAATGCATGCCAGATGTCGGCGTGTCGGGCAACCGCGGGCAGCGAGCGCTTGGGCCCCGTGCCGCCGATGAGGATTGGGAGCTCGCGCACGGGGGGTGGAATGAGTGCGGCGAGCCGCTTCTCGATGCGAAGCAGGCTCTCGTCGAACAGATCGAAGCGGGACCCGAAGGTGCCGAAGTCGTAGCCGTAAGTGGTGTAATCCTTTTCGTACCAGCCTGCTCCGAGTCCCAGGATCAGCCGACCGCCGCTGATGTGGTCGACGGTGCGCGCCATGTCGGCGAGAAGGTCCGCGTTGCGGTAGCCGACCCCCGTGACGAGGAGTCCGATCTCCGCGTGGGAGGTGATCTCGCCCCACGACGCCAATGCGGTCCAACCCTCGAAATTGGGCACGTCGGGTTGCTCGTCGGTGAGGACGGGCTTGCCGTCGACGATGCCCTCCATCGTCGGGCGGTGGAAGTGGTCGTAGCCGAAGATCACGTCGACGCCGAGGTCGTCGGCGGCCAGGACGGCGTCGCGCCACGTGGCGTAGTCGGGCGTGCCGCCGGGCTGGATCTGCACGGCGACGCGGACGGGACGAGTCATGGATGCTCCTTGGTCGGAAGGGTCGACCCCTGAGCCAAGCTCATCGGGTGCGGGTTTATTCCGAGGTTGCGGCGTCGCCATCGGTGAAGTCGGTGGAATACATCGAACGAGCGGTCCCGCTGAGAACTAGATGCGTGGTCCGCGCGAACGAATCCGCGATGACATCAACCGTTGGTCAGTCCGAGCAACCAGAGAGGCGACATGTAACGAGTATCCAATTCGCAACGCATGCAGAGCTTTTCGATCTGGCCGGTAAGCGGGGTGGCGTCGGGGCGCCGAAATCGACTGCCGAACAGGGCGGATGCGTCCGTCACGGTACCCGCCCACCACGCCTGTCGATTGTCGGCATCCGAGCCTCAGAGGGTGAACGCCTGCGGCGGCCCGGCGAGCGTGGCCTTGGCCTGTAGCCCGATTGCGTCGGCAATCTCGATCTCGCCCGCCTCCAGCCCCTCTAGGGCCAGCTCGACGAGTGCGGCCGGTTCGGTGACTGCGCCTTCGGAGAACTCGATCCCGGCCGTGCGGGCGAAGTCGTACAAGGTCTGAGTGCCGATGAGTCCGGGCACGAGACCAACGACCTGCGTTCCCTGGCTTGCCAATTCGAGGCGCACGCCGTTGGTGAGCCCCCACTCGGCTGACTTGGCTGCAGCGTAGGCGGTGTTACCGTCCACGGTGAGCCACGCGGCTGCCGACAGCACGTTGACGATGGCACCGCCGCCGTTGCGGGCGAGAACCGGTGCGAACGCCCGGATGACGTTCAACGTGCCGAAGTAGTTCGACTCCATCACCCACCGGATGGCCTCCATCTCGCCGGTCACCAGGCTGCCGCCCGCGGTGTCGGCGGCGTTGTTGATCAGAACGTCGACGTCATCGGCGAGCTCGGCGGCAGCTCGGACCGAGTCTCGATCGGTGATATCCAAGGGCACCACCTCGGCCCCGGGAATGTCGACGAGGTCGGGCCGTCGTGACGTGGCGTACACCTTGGCCCCGCGGCGCAAGAGTTCGGTGGCGAACGACGCCCCAATGCCGCGATTGGAGCCGGTGACCAAAGCCGTGGCGCCTGCCAATTTCATTTGTCCTCCACAGTCATTCGAGTGAACCAAAAGATGACCATCGGGTCATCTTGTCCCCGTCACTGTAGGCAGAAGGTGACCGCATGGTCAACTTGGTAGCATGCAGGGGTGACATCACCCGTTCGTGCCCTGCGCGCCGACGCCGCGCGCAACCGCGAGTCGTTACTGGCCGCGGCCGAGGACGAGTTCGCCGAGCGTGGCGTCGAGGCCTCGGTCGCAGATATCGCCCGTCGCGCCGGGGTGGCCAAGGGCACGGTGTTTCGGCACTTCGCCTCCAAGGAAGACCTGATCGCCTCCCTGGTCTGCGGGCACCTCGTCACCCTCACCGACGCCGCGCATCGGCTGGCGGACGCGAGTGATCCCGGTGCGGCCCTGCTGGAGTTCCTCACCATCGCCGCCGACCAGCGGCGCCAGCACGATCTGACCTATCTGCAGAGCTACAGCGCGAACGACGCCAGGGTGATCGCCATTCGCGAAGAGGTACATGCCGGTGTGGCGAAGCTCGTGGCCAACGCCCGCGCTGCCGGCGCGATCCGGCCCGATGTCACCGGGACCGACGTCTTTCTGCTCATGTGCGCACCGGTGCACGTGATGGACGGTCACCCGAATCCGCCGCCCGACTTGTGGCGGCGATACCTGGCGATCATCTTCGACGGGCTACGCCCGGAAGGCGCGAGCCAGCTACCGGTGCCCGAGCCTGAATTGTCCTGAAAGGGTGAGATTCCCGTGACTGCTGGCTGGACACCGTAGTCGCCGAGCCTCATCGCGACCCCTCGGCACGAATAGCCCACGGTTCAACGCCCACGATCTCGACGACCGACGTCGTGCGTCCCCATGAGGATCCGATCGCACTGGCACGCAACCCTTCCCAGCCCGTCTCGATAGAGATGCGGAATCTCGATCGTCGAGCCGCGATCCTGACCAGTCGGTCTCGTTCCCCCTCATCCATGTCACCCAGTCAACGCCGCGGCCACACCGTCCAGCAACCGATTTTCGGTTGCGCAGTGCCGCCGTCGCCGTCTGAGGCAATGACCGCAATCGCGATGTGCTGCCGCGCGACCACAACTCACGGGTGCACTGTGTCGACTTGACAGTGTCCGACATCGACCTGGGATGGATTGCTTTGCCGGGCTATGGTCGAGTGGTGTGGTCAGTAGGCACGGTACGGGAGTGGCATCGCGAGCACGGGTGGGGAATCATCGATTCTCTCGACACCCCCGGCGGCTGTTGGGTTCACTACAGCCACCTATGGGGCGACGACACACCAGTGGCGGCCCCGGGTGAAGTCGTCGAAGTGTCCACCGGCTTCCGAGAACTGTTCGTTTCCGAGACCGTTGACTTTCAGTGGAAAACTCCGGGTCAGGATGGCTTCGACCATAGCGCGGTCACGGTCCGGCCCCAGGGACGTACAGCCCCACACTGCACCGTCCGCCGACGGGTGATCTCCGATCAAGCACAACCTGGCTGACCAGGAGACGACATGACGATGGGGCGGAGTTCCCGCGTGTCGTTGACGTTGGCAGCTGTGCTGGCCGCGGGGGTGGCGGCTGCCTGCTCGACCGGCGTGCCAAAGTCCAGCGCGCCGCACACGCCGGTCCCGCCGCCGGCCATTTCCGCGACCGATCACACCGTGCTCGTGACGTGGCAGCTCGCAGATTCGTTCGACGTCCTGCCCAACGGTTCGTGCTCCGGTCGTGGTGAGAATCGCGGAATGCGCGATGGTGCACGCATTCAGTTGCAGGGCAACAGCACTGGGTTCTACGACGACACCCTTGCCACGGCGACATTTGAGCGCCGCGCCCTCAGCCCCAAGCAGTTCCTGATCGACGACGGCCTCTACTGCGTCTTGCGGGCCGTGTTCGCGCCCTCGCTACCGGACCCCGATGGCTACTCAGTGTCGTTTCCAGGCACCCCGGTCCGCTGGGATCACCTTGGGCGGCCAGGGGTGGGTACACCGTTTGGGCGAGCGGACGACCCACCAGGATACGGCGCATACAACCTTGGCTCTCAACGTTGCCCGAGCCTCCTAGACCCGCCTGACAAGCTTTGCCCAGAAGGGTCGGAGTAGGCACGCCAATTCAGTCATACGTCGCGCGGCGAAGCCCGCCGACTCGACCGCAGTCGCATGTCGGTCGTCGGGTCCTTGGCCATGCCTCTGGCGATCACCGTGTCGAGTTGCCCAGCGGACTGCCGGCGATGTGGAAGACGTCCCCCAGACGGATCTGCGTCGTGAACGTTGCTCCCCGGTTGATGGTAATGAATCCGGTATGGGCACAGAAGGATTGACGGCGCGGCGGCTGGCGGTGGCCCACGGCAGCAGCAGTGTCACGGCTGCGACCCCGCAGAAGACGTAGAGCCAGCCCAGCATGCTCTGGTCATTCTCGGGCAGCACGCCGTCGGCCCGCGCCGCAGGCGCGCCGACCAAGGTCATGACTAACAGCATGCGGTTCGACATGGCCAGTGTTGCCTTGAGTCACCCCCCTGTAGGTGGGGGATTACCCCCACTGTGGCCGCAGCAGTTTCTCCACCGCGACGCAGTTCCGGAGATCAGCGCGTGCACCGATCAACGCGGGTTGATTCTGCGAAATTGGGATCGGTAGGCGCTTGGACGGTATTCACTCGACGCCATGAAGAACATGATCATCGCGGCGATCGCGACGGGCTGCGCCGCCGTGAGCCTCGGACTGGCGGCACCCGCCAACGCGGATCTCGCTCCGGGGAATTACAACTACCACAGCGTCATGGCCAATGGGATCGTCACCGACAACCTGATTCGGGTGACGAGCTGCGGCGCCGGCTGCATCTCGATCTTCAATCTCACGTTGAACACCGACCAAGGACAGGCGTACATCCAGGGCACCCAGTACGTGCTCGACCAGTTCATTCCCGGTGGCGCGTTCTGCCCCGACGGGCGTCCGGTCGACGTGGTTACCCGCGCCACCTTCAATCTCGACGGCACGAACGGTCTCTACACACTCAGCGGCCCCAATCCCTGCGGTACCAGCGGCCCGGTGGGCGAGACGCGGTTCACTCTCACTCCTGCCTGAGCGACTCGAGGAACTTCCGGGCCACCTTGTCTACCTCGACCCGTCACGGGCGGGCCAACGCACCCAAGTTCTCGGACTACACCTGTTAGCCAACGACACTGACATGCTGGACGGCGTCGACATGCCGAAGAATAACCCGGCCGACGTGATCCGCCAGGCACTTGACGACCTGGAGTCCGGGGCGGACGAAGTGCTGGCCGACAACGAAATTCGGCAAGGAATGCGCTGCTGGCCCAGCCGCCAGGCCATGTATGCCGGAGGTTGAGCCTTGAGCGTGTTCGCCCAGCGCTGTCCGCTCACCGAACGTTCGGGTGTGGGGTGTCCCGCGGATAGGCGCTTACATCCCTCCCTAGGGGTGTGGTGCGCGACCCCCCGACGGTGGTCGACTGAGTGCACGCCGAGCACCTGGTCGACAGGGAAGGGGGCACCGAGAGCCCGAGTTCAGGGATGCGGGACCTTTCTCATCGCGCTTCGGCCTGATCAGCGGTCATCTACGCGGAAACGCTGCGCGACAACGGCTTCGGGCCGTTCTGGACTTGGCCCCGAGGTACTGGCGGTTTCGCGAAAGTTGCAGGGTACGCCCTGCTCAGCATGGGAGGTTAAGTCGAAATGCCCAGTTGGATATGGATATTGGTCGCGATCGCTGTCGTGATCTTGATCGTAGCAGTGGTCATTGCCACCCGGGGTCGACGCGACTCCGGCCGGCTCAAGCAGCGCTTCGGCCCCGAGTACGACCGCACGGTGTCCGAGGCCGGCGACGAGCGGGCCGCCGAGAAGGAACTCATCGCCCGGGAGCGCAAGCGGGACAAGCTCGACATCCGGCCCCTGAGCCCCGGGGCGCTGGACGGCTTCGCCAACCGGTGGCGGGCCGTACAGACCGCGTTCGTCGATCATCCGTCGAGCGCGGTGGGAGAAGCCGATCTGCTCGTCACGGAGGTGATGCGTGAGCGTGGCTACCCGGTGGACGACTTCGACCGCCAGGCCGCCGACATCTCGGTCGACCACCCCACGGTGGTCGCGGATTACCGCGCAGCGCACGACATTCACCTCGCGCAGCAGAGGGGAGACGTTGGCACCGAGCAGCAGCGGCAGGCGTTCGTCCACTACCGCGCACTGTTCACGAAGTTGCTCGAATCGGAGAAGGACAAGTCACAGGAGGCACGCGCATGACCACCCACGATCAGCACACGGATTACGACCCGTCTGTCGACCCGTCGACCGATCGGCGTCCCGCCGACCGGCAGGACTACGCCACCTGGCAGGGCGCCGCGCCGGAGAACGACCAGAACTCCGGCTACGCCGATCAGTCAGCGGGCCTCGGCTCTCGACCGACGTCGGAGCCGCCGTTGATGGAGACCGTGGCGCAACCGAGCGACGAGCGTCTCGCCCAGCCGTCGGACGAGCAGATGAACCATCCGTCCGGCTACCACCTCTCGCAGCAGGGGTCGGTGACCGATCCGTCTGGCGTTCAGAGCGTGTCATCGAGCACGGAAGCCACCGGCGCTGCGGGTGGAAGCTCAGCGGCGATCGGGGACAACCTCTTCGCCGACGATGAGATGGTCGGGCTCCGCGCCCGGTGGGACAGCGTCCAGGCCAGTTTCGTCGACGACCCGAAGGAGTGCGTGCAGAAGGCCGACGGACTGGTCTCCGACGTCGTCGATCAGCTGACGTCCGGCTTCTGCCAAGCGCGTTCACGGCTCGAGGAACAGTGGGCCCGCGGCGAGGAGGCCTCGACCGAGGATCTGCGGATCGCCCTGAAGCGCTATCGGGAGTTCTTCGACCGCCTGCTGGCCGTCTGACTCTCTGCCGCTACGACACCGGCCCGCTGTCCGACGGCAGGGGGCCGGTGTTCGTTCGTCGGAGGTGCGGTCGGCGAGGGGCATTCCCGTGCTAGATCAGGGAGCCGCGAACTGCGTGAGATATCGCCCGCCAGAGGCTCTTTCGCCCACCGCTCCTGGCGTCGTGTGAGGCCGCTGGCTGTCGGCCTCGGCTGAGCAGTGAGTCCGCCGTCCATCGCGAATCCTTTGGCGTTGGCCGACCGGCGTGACTGAGCTGCAGTTCGCGGATTGCCTGCATTGCAAGACAACTCGTTCGGGCGGACCGGCGGGAGTGTGAGGTAGTCGCAATTCGCAAGTCGTGCGGGCAACCAACTTACTACTGGTAACCCGCCACATTCGATTTCGCCGTGTTCTCCGCCCCGGCAGGCGGATTGCCGAAGACTCGGCTCATCATCTCGGCGTTCCACTGCAGGTATTCGACGACGACGCCGTCGGGATGGCGGATGTAACTCCCTTCGCCCGTCGGTGCGGGAAAGCGGTGGGTGTGCGCGCCGATGCCGGCGAGGACCTTCTCGGTATCGTCGATGTCGTCGACGATGATGGGTCCGACGGTGTCGCGGTAGCGGGCGGTGGCCGGGGCAGTTCCCGCGATGAGCAGGAAGTCGCCAACGGCGGCCAGCTCGGCCTCCTCGAACCGGACCCGAATGTCGGCGGGCCGCCCTACGAGGCGTTCATAGAGCGGCAGCGATTGGTCGAGGTCGGCAACGAACATCCGGGCGTAGGTTTTCAAGATCTTCACGGCGATTCTCCCTGGAGCGATTGGCTGGGCGGATTCGTCAGGTAGCTGTCGGACGTGGATCGCGGTCGGCGACCCGGCGGCCTTGGGTTCGGCGCTTCTGCCGAGGCGGGAAAGGTCACCGTGGCCAATCCGCGCTGGCGGACGTCGGTGATCGTCCGTCCAGTGTGCTGAGGGCGATGTCCACAGTTCGGGTCAGCGACGCCAGGTCGGCATCGATCTTTGATGACACCAGAAGGCCGGTCAGGCACGCCACCAGGAAGGCCGCCAGGCTGCGGGGGTCGAACGCCGGGGTTATCTCGCCGCGCACTACGGCTTCCGCCAAGGCCCTCTCCAAGGCGTCCCGGTTGGCCGAGGTCACCTCGAACACGGTCTGATGGGTGTGTTCATCGCCCGGTAGGCGTTCGCAGACAGCATTGACGAGCATGCAGCCGCGTCGCGCCGGATCCTCGGCGGCCGACGTGAGTCGTCCCAGCAGTGCGTTGCGCACGGTAGTACGTACGTCGCCGCCCCCTTCGAGGGTGTGCAGCATGGCCGAGGCCATGAGGCCGAGGTAGTGCGCCAGCGCCGCCCGGTACAAGCCGTCCTTGCTGCCAAACGCGGCGTACAGCGACCCGCGACCCACGCCGAGCGCTTCGGTCAGGTCCTGCATCGAGGTCGCTTCGTAGCCCCGTTCCCAGAACAAGTTCATAGCCTTCTCGACCACGCGGTCGGTGTCGAACTGTCGCACTCCAGCCACGCCTGCTACCGTAATGATGTTGGAACGAACGGTCAAACATGTACGTGCTGGGTGGCTCAAACGCTCTTCGTCGGCAGCCAGTCCACGATCGATCGTTGTCGAACAACGACACAGCGGAGGAACGTTGAAGGCTCAACCACGACCCGGACGCTCACAGGGAACGCCGTCGTCATGACCGCGCTCAATTCACCACAGGCTCGGGTCGGTCTCTCGGCAGACGAGGTGCTCACCACCACCCGGGCCGTACGCAAGCGACTCGACCTGCAGCGCTCCGTGCCGCGGGCATTGATCCAGGAGTGCGTCGAGATCGCGCGGCAGGCGCCGAGCGGTCGTAATCGCCAGCAGTGGGATCTGATCTTTGTCGAAGACCCCGTTACCCGGCGCGAGGTGAGCGAGATCTGGCGTCGTGGGCTGCGGACCGAGTTCGCCGGCGGCTCGATGACCCGGATGCCATTCGACTCCGACCAGTGGGCCGGCGTCGCCGCCAGCCTGCACCACCTGGACGCCCATCTGCACGACGTGCCGGTCTTGGTCATCCCGTGCCTACGCGTCGACAACCGTACCCAGTTGGACTCTGTTCGGGGACAGGCCGGCAATTGGGGGTCCGTCATCCCGGCGTTTTGGAGCTTCATGCTGGCGGCCCGCGAACGTGGGCTCGGAACCGCCTGGACGACATGCCATCTCAGTTACGAGCGCGAGATGGCCGCCGTGCTCGATCTGCCCTTTGATACTGTGGTTCAAGCCGCGCTCAGCCCGCTGGCATACACCATCGGCACCAACTTCCGAGCCGCCCCGCGTGCGGACACTGATGACTTCATGCACTGGAACAAGTGGTGAACCACGACTACAACTTGCCCCGAAGGGGCGATCCATACCGTGGGGAGCGGGCCCGTTCCAGGCGATGGTTCATCTGATGCAACGTGCAGTGGCTAAGTTGACATAATGTCGCTTATCGGCACAAAAAGCTTGCGAGTTGCATTCGATGGGAATGCTTGCACACGTGGTGATTGGTGATCGGCGTTGCTCAGGGCGTCGTCAAGCTGTCTAGGAGCCCCGGCCACAGTGAGCATCCGTTGTCAGTACGCGGAAGGCATTCCGTAGCCGGTTGTTCGCGGCCAGCTGCCAGTCCACGACTGGCGATCCCGTCGCCGGCCGTTGGCGGCGCGATCGCGACGATGTGATCAACAGTTGCCCCGCCCGCGTCTCCCCGTCCACTTCGCCGGTAATTCGTCACAGTGACGAATCACATTGCAGCACTGTGCTATAGCAATACATCGCTTTCGGATGTGCGCATGGCTGAGGAGCTGCCGGGTTTGATTCTGCAGCGTGGCGATGTATCGCTGCTGCGGGCCGGTGAGGCCCCCGAGACGTTAAAGGGTGTGAAGTGCGACGGCCATTGCGGCGCCCATGCGCCAGTCCAGCTGCGTGCCGTCAGGGAGCAGAGGAATCATGACGTGGAAGCGAGGCCGGATCGACAATTGGCGCTCCGATGACAGCACGGCGTCTCCCGTTTCGGTGACGAAGTCGAAGTGAAAGAGCAATGGCGACGTGCCGAATAGGTCCAGGACACGCCGCGCAGCCGCAACACCTGCACTGCGTTCTCGTCCAACCGCCGTCAGTCCCTCCGGAGTAGTCAGCTCCCACGTGGAGCGAAGCACGGACTCAACAGCGTTCTTTCGAATCTCACCGATCAGTCGGTCGTCGGAGTCAGTGACTCTATAGCCATCCTCGCCCGTTCTGCCCACGAGGCCGAAAAGTGGCTGCGCACGCGCCTTGTCGGCGTAGAACGTGACATACACGCTAGACAATTTGAACGCCGCTCGAACCCAGGCTACAACCGGTCCCACCGTCCCGTCGGCCCCTCGCGAGCGGAGCTCATATCGATGATTGATCGGCATGAATCCGCGCCGAAGAACGAACCGCTCAGGGGCGCTCATATTTCCTCGGAGAGGCGCTTTACAACACCCTCGGGCACAGTGAGGGTCCAGTCGTCCTGCGCCACAGCATCCTTCGACAGATGTTCGCTGACAGCCGTAGGTGTCAGGATCGGCTGCGCAGTCGCAGCATCGCTCGTCTGAGCGTGACCGCCCATGATGACAGCGACACAGGAAACCAGCGAGACAACTACCGCGCAGCGAGACGCCCCCAAGCTCACCCCCATGCTCAGATGATACCGATCGGCGTGACAAGTTTGTGAAGCTGACTTTGCATGGTCGCCGGGCAGAGGCGTCCGGCCGCGCGGGTGTGCGCTGTGAGCCCGTTCTCGTCTGACAACTACAGTCAATACAAGAGCAACGTTGATATTGACAGTAAGTCGCATCTTGGGAAGACTGCGATCGGGCACCCATGTAACCAAGAACGACGAGGTGAGCATGCCCGTCAAGCAACAGAAGTCCGGTCGAGCCGAGGACGACGCACCGCTCTCGCTGCGCGAACGGCAGCGCAACGCGCTGCGTTCTGACATCCAGCAGGCCGCGCTAAGGCTTTTCGCCGCAGACGGTTTCGACAACGTGACCACCGAAGCCATTGCAGCAGCGGTAGGCATATCGCCAAGCACCTTCTTCCGGCACGTACCAAGCAAGGAATATCTCCTGCTCGGCGCCGCCCAGCGCGGACGAGCGAAGATCGTCGCCAACTTTCACGCCCGACCGCCCGACGAGGACATCGCGGACTCCATCGCGGCGGCCATCCTCACCCGCACAGCGCAGTTCGTGAACGACGACGAGACCCTCGAACTGTGGCGGCGGGCGATGGCGTCGGCGCCGGCCGAGCTACGCCGAGCCTCCGTGCTCAATCGCGAGGACTGCGACGAACTCATCAGCGCCGTCGCGTCGCGACTCGACGGCACGGTGCCCTCGGTCGACATACGCGCCGGGGTGCTGGTCCGCGCGGCCGTCGCTGCAGTCGAATACGCCTACGAATACTGGCTGACCCACGACCAGAGTGAGTCCCTACATACCCTCACCGAGCAGGCGCTCGAGCTGGTGACCCGTGGGCTCGCCACCCCGATCCCCCCGTCGCGCCGTCGGCGCTCACGCCAGTGACCACGATTCCACGCACGTCGAGCGCCCTCGTCCGGAGCCGACTCGACTACGTCCTGCTGCCTGCCTTCGTCCTCGGGATCGTCAATGCCGTCGCGCTCAGCCTGCCGGAGGCGTTGAGATTGCCAGTGGCGCCGGACAGTCCGTGGCCGGTGCTGCGCTGGTTGCACACCTGGGCCGTCGAGCAGGAACCGCAGCACCTGGTCATGCCGCCCACGTTGCATGCCTCGCTGCTGTATGACGCCTTCGTTCAGCTCCCCCTGCTCATCGTGCTGACCATCGGCCTCTGGAAACTCGCATCGTGGCCGTGGCTTCCCACCCTGGCCCTCGTCTACGCCACCAGCGCCGTGATGAACATGTACTTCTACTTCATGCAGACGTTCCTCGGACCGGACAGTCCCCCGAACCTCTGGGTCTATCTACCGATGAATCTGCCGTGGGCCATCGTGCCGCTTCTGGTGGCCTACCGCTTCTGGTCGCGCCGAACGCCGCGGTAGATCCCGCGTCGGACGACCCATGGAAGCAAGACCCGGTGGATGACCCACGCCGGAATCCGGATCGTGCGACCGTCGGGAGCAAAGAAGAGCAGGCCGTCGGACTGGACGCCGAGCACCGACCCCCACCGGGAACGCGAGGCACGGTAGTCCTTGAGCGGCCTGCCCGCCAAGTAGGCGCGGATGTTGTTGGCCAGCACTCCATCTGCGCGATTGCGGGCTGAGGAACGCAACGGGTCGGTCGCAGCGACGTCGCCGATGGCGAAGACCTCTGGGTGGGAGGGTGTCTGAAGCGTCGCACCGACTTCGACGTATCCCTGGTCGTCGAGCAGGGCGTCGGGCAGCCAGTCGGTGTTGGGCCGCGCCTTGCCGATCGCCCACACGACGGCCTCGGCCTCGGCCGGGCGCTGCCCGGTACTCCAGTGCACGGGCTCGCGGGTGATCTCCTCGCCCACGAACCCGTCGGGTACGACTGCGCGATGCTCGGGATGAAGACCGACGCCGAGGTCGACGAGGCGACTGCGCACCCGATCCCAGGCACGCGGATGGTGCTGGAGGATGGCCCGCCGTCCGGGGAAGTAGAGATCGATCTGCTTGTCGGGCCAGCGGATTCGGAGATTGGCCGCGGCGCTCACCGCGGCAGCTCCCCCGCCGACCACGATCACCGAGCTCGCCGCAGCGACGGCCTGGTGATGCCCACGGATCTCGGCGTCGATCTCCTCGCGTGACTGAAGGTCGGCCTTGCGCCAAAACCCATTGCTCACGCCGGTCGAGACCACCAGCACGTCATACGGTTCCACGACAACGCTGCCGTCGGCGAGGTGGACGGTGACCTCGTGTGCGTCCAGGTCGACGCCGCTCAGCACGCCATGGACCCGTCGCACGCCGTCGAGCCGGCGATAGCGATCGAAGGTGATGCGGTTGTCACGGGCCCAGTCATCGGGCCGCGCCAACCGCACGCCGAGTTCCTGCCCGCTCACCAGCTCGGGCTTGGACGAGATCCCGAGCACGCTGGCGTGGCGGGCGAGCCGGATCGCGGTGAGGATCCCGATGTCACCCAATCCCGCGACGACGACCCTCGGCAGCTCGTCCTTCATACGTCACCGGCTCGGGCGCAGCCGCGGCACCGGGACGTCCATCGCCGGTTGCTCGCACCCACCGTCGACATGAAGCAACTTACCGGTGACCCACGCCGACGCAGGTGAAGCCAAATAGAGTGCAGCACAGGCGATGTCCTTCGGCGTTCCGGGCCGACCCATCGGAGTGTTGGCTTCGAATTGGGCGCGCAACTCGTCGTTGGTGAGAACGACCTCCAGACCCTGGGTCGCCACGCCGCCGACGATGATGGCGTTCACGCGGACCAGCGGTGCGAACTCGCCTGCGAGGGTGCGCGTCATCTGATTGAGCGCCGCCTTGCCCGCGCCGTAGGCGACGAACGAGCTGAGCACCATGTCCGACGCTCGCGAGGAGATGTTGACGATCGATCCGCTGCCCGCGGTGTCCACCATCGCCTGGGCGGCGAGCTGGCTCATCAGGAACGGCGCGGTGACGTTGAACTTCATCGCCATGTCGAAGAAGCGCTCCGACGTCGCCATCGCAGCCCGCGGGCCGGTGCCGCCGGCGTTGTTGATCAGGATGTCGAGACGTCCGAAGTGCTCGACGGCGAAATCGATGAGCCGCCGTCGTGCACTGTCGTCGAGCACATCGGTGACGACGGCGAGCGCGCTACCGCCGGCCTCCTCGACGCGAGCGACGACCTCCTCGAGGTCGGCCTTGGTGCGCGCACCGACGACGACGCGTGCACCAGCCTCGGCCAGTCCCAGGGCGATGCCGCGGCCGATGCCCTGGCCGGCGCCGGTCACGACGGCCACGCGACCGTCGAGTCGGAACTCGTCGAGGATCACTTCCTGCGCCCCAGCCCGAACTGCGGGGCGGCACGGCCGGCCAGCAAGGGCAGATCGAGGTAGGTCTTGATGCCGGGATCGGCCGCGACGACGTACGGGATCGCGCTGACGCAGTGGTTGGCGGTGACGACGATGCCGGGGTTGCGGACCAGGCCCTCTTCGATGGTCTCGGGCTGCAGGCCCTTGAAGGTCAGCAACACGTCGGGTTCGCCGCTGATCTCGACCTCGAATCGCTCACCCTGCGGGCCGAAACTCCAGGCGGGGTCGAAGTGTTCTTCGCCCATGAACCAGTTGACGCTCGCGGTGACCACGGGCGTCCCGTCGACGACCGCGCTCCAGTGAAACTTTCGGGCGGCGACCTGTCCCGGCTCGATCACGCCGACCGGCGTCTCGATCGGACTGGTGGCGACGGCGACCTCCTGCGTCGTCTCGAGCTCCGGGTCGACGTCGAAACCCATCTCGGCCACGATCATTCGCACCAAGGCCTTGAAACCGGCGGCCAACAAGTCCACGATCGGCCCGGCCATCGCCTCCTCTGGCGTCACGCCGAACCCCATGATGTGGCGCACCACGTCCGGGGCGTTGTAGGTGCGGATGTCGCTGAACTCCTCCGACCGCACGTGGGTGACCCCCGCGGTCAAGGCCGAGACCATGAGCGGAAACCGCTCCGTGATGCCGCCGGGGTGAATACCCGTGCCGTGCAAAGTACTTCCGCCCTCTGCGCAGGCCTCGAGGATGGCGGTGCAGTTCGCCAGATCGGGGTACACCCACCCGACGGGTGTGACTACGTTCTTGCCGGAGCGAAGGAGTGCGACCACCTCGTCCTCGTTGGGCAGGAGCGGGCTGTACACCACACAGTCAGCGTCGAGCGCGAGGATGTCGTCGATGCTGGTCGTCGCACTGACGCCGATGGGGTCGACGCCGACGAGTTCGCCAACGTCCTTCCCGTGCTTGGCGTCCGAGTGCACCCAGGCGCCCACCAACTCGAGGTCGGGATGCGCGAGCACCCCCTCGATCGCCGCTCGTCCCACGCCGCCGGTCGCCCACTGCACCACTCGAATCGCCATGGGGATCATTCAAGCCACGAATGAGAGTCACTGTCAATATCGAGGCTACTATCACCGCTGGTGGCGCGAGCTCGTCACGGTCAGGGAGACGTGAGGCGCGGCGGGGTCACGTTTCGGTCGGGATGAGGCCCTGGGAAGGTCATGTCGGCACCGGGCAACCAGCCGGACGCGGCCAGCAGCTCCCCCACTTCGGTGATGTTCATCAGATCGAGCTCGTAGTCGAACAAGCCGTCACCCGCATAGTGCAGCAACGAGAACGCGGGCGCCTGGTACGGCGCACCGTCTTCGCGAGTGCCGGGCACGCGGTTCCACCAGAAGGTGACGAGGCGGTCGCCGTCGACCATGGTCCACTCCTCGGGGAAGCTCCATCCCTCGAAGCCGTTCATCGAGTGGTCGAAGAACCGAGCGATCTCCTCACGGCCTTGCACTCGGCCCCAGGCCGGGTCGATGAAGACCGCGTCGTCGGTGAACCACTGACCAATGGTCGACCACGCAGCCTCGCCCGCGACGCACCGTTCGCGCTGCGCGACGTACGCGCGGTAGGACTCGAGCGCCCGCTGCTCTCGCTCGTTCAACGTTGCCATCGTTTCTCCTTGGTATCCGTGGGGAGTTGAAGGTATGCGCCTACGCGAAGAAGGAGCCGCCGCCGTCGACCGACAGGGTGCATCCGGTGATGAAGGAGGCGTCGGGCCCGGCCAGGAAGACGGCGGCACGCCCCACGTCGGCCTCGACGTCGGCCGACCGCGGAATGGACAACTGTCGGTAGACGGCCTCGAGGCGTCCGGGCCGGCCTGCGAGATCTTGCTCGGCACTTGGGGTGAGGGCGAAGGGGACGAGGGCGTTCACCGTGATGCCCTTGCGACCCCATTCGCGAGCCGCTGCACGAGTCAGGCCGCCGACCGCCGCCTTGGCGGCGACGTAGGCGCCATAGCCCACCATGGATTGATTCTCCGTTCCCGACCGGAGGTTGATGACGCGCCCGCCGTCCTGCAGATGGGGAAAGCACGCCCGCATGAACCAGAACGACGCGAAGGGCCCACTGGCGAAGGAGATCAGGAACTGTTCGTCATCGAGGTCTTGCAGGGGAATGCCGACCCTGGCGTCGACCGCGTTGTTCACCAGGACGTCCACCGTGCCGAGGGTCTCGACGACCGAGGCGACGCACGCGTTCACCTCGTCTGACTTGCTGACGTCGCAGATGCGGTACAGCGCGGTGCCGCCCAGGTCCTCGATGAGATCCACTGTGGCTGGTGCTGTTTCGCGATTGCGGTCGACGACGGCGATCGCCGCGCCCTCCCTTGCCATTGCCATTGCGATGCCACGGCCGACCCCTTGGCCGGCGCCGGTGATGAGTGCGACCTTGCCGTCGAGGATTCCCATCGCCCGACGGTACCTATCGTGACAGTCACTATCAACGAACAAGTGGAAGTCAATCGACTAGCCACTCCCAGGCGCGCTCACGCGGTCGTGGACAGCTGCGCCTTCGCACGCTTGCTCAGGTCGTCGCCCAGCACTTCGCGGTCGCCGGCGTATAAACCGTCGAGGGCGAGCCTGGCGACAACCCCGGGATCGGTCTTCTGGTCGGCGGGAATGTAGCTGACCATGTCGGTGTCCATGTAACCGACGTGCAGAGTGGTGACGCTGATTCCCTTTGGCGCCAACTCATCTCGCAGCGCATCCGACATGGCCCAGCCCGCAGCCTTGGCCGCCGCATAGGCGCCACTGGTCGACGGGTGCAGCCACGACAGCACCGAGAGCACGTTGAGGAACGCGCCGCCGCCATTGCGCTCCAGGACGGGCGCGAACGCGCGGACCACCTGCAGCGTGCCGAAGTAGTGCGTCTCCATCTCGAGGCGGATGTCCTCGAGCGGCCCGTCGAGCAAGGTGGCGCGGGTCGAGACGCCGGCGTTGTTCACCACGACGTTCACGTCGGAGGCCGTCTCGGCGGCGCGCCGGATGGACTCGGCATCGGTGATGTCGAGCTGAATGGGAATGACCCCGGGAATGTCGACCGACTCGGGCCGGCGTGCGGCGGCGTAGACCTTCGCGCCCCGCGCGACCAACTCGGTGGCGAACTGGCGACCGAGTCCGCGGTTGGCCCCTGATACCAGTGCGACGACATGTTCGGTGTTCATGACTGCTCCTTCGGTTGCGCCCCCCCTGTGTGCTGCTCCCCAGAACGCTCAACCGCGACGAGTGAGTCCCGTAAATTCAGAAATGGCGGCTAGCCGGTAACGAGGGACCATTCGACGGGAGCGACACATGACCGCGATCGGTGCAGACCGGCACTCCTTCGGCATCGGGGTGATCGGTGGACCCACCGTCGTCATCGATTACGCCGGAACGCGTTTCGTCACCGACCCCACCTTCGACGATCCGCGTGACTACGGGGTGATGGCCAAGCTGATCGCCCCGGCGGTGGCAGCCTCCGAGCTGGGCCCGGTCGACGCGGTGCTGCTCAGCCACGACGACCACAACGACAACCTGGACGTTGCCGGCCGGCAATGGGCCACCGCCGAGGTGCCCACCATCGTGACCGGGCCAGGGGCCGCTGAACGCCTGGGCGGACCCGCCATCGGGTTGTCCACCTGGGGCAGTACCGAATTCGCCCGCGTCGACGGCGTCGGGCACATCACGGTCACCGCCGTACCGGCCGTCCACGGACCCCTGGATGGAACCCGCGACGCCTCGGGGCACGTCAACGCAGAGGTCACGGGATTCGTCTTGCAGGCCGCCGGCCTGCCGACGGTGTACGTCAGCGGCGACAACGCATCCATGCTGCCCGTCGCGCAGATCGCCCAGCGGTTCCCCGCCATCGACGTCGCGGTGCTGTTCGCAGGAGCCTCACGCCTGCCCACCAAGAACCAGGGCCGACCGCTGACGCTGACAGGTCAACGCGCCGCCGACGTGGCCGCGGTGCTCGGTGTCCCGCGCGTGATGATCGCCCACATCGAGGGCTGGTCGATCTACAGCGAGGACATCGACATCGTCCGCACGGCATTCGACGAGGCGGGCCTCGCCGATCGGCTGGTCGCCGCCAATGCTGGAACGTGGGCCGTGACCGACTGAGCCGACGCCAAACTCGTGCAGTCAGTAGCGATCGAGCTCGATCAACCGCTCGTCGCTGATCCCGAAGTGATGCGCGATTTCGTGGAGCACGACGTGCCTGACCTCGCGGCGCAGACGATCCGTGTCGCCGGCGGCGAGTCGCGTGATCGGCCCGCTGAAGATGCTGATCTTGTCGGGAAGGACTCCGCTGTACATGCCGGTCCGTTGCGGCAGCGGTACGCCGCGATACAGGCCGAGCAGCGGCTGTCCTGCGGGAGGCTCGTCCTCGACGACGATCTCGACGTTGCTTATCGCCGCTCGGAGATCGGCAGGCAAAGAGCTCAGGGCGTCGTCGATTGCATCGTCGAACGGATCGTCGGGACCGGAACCGACACGCGCATCCATCTCCGCAATGGTGCCAGATCGGCTCCGCCCTGGGGGCACGTCATGCGGCTCCTTCGGCGAGTTCCTTGATGTTGAGTAGTTGGCGGCGAGCCATCACCAGGTCGCCGACCGAGATCAGCGGCGAGAGCCAGCGAGCTCGCGCGGTGACGATCTTCATCAGGAAGCGGGTTGCATCGCCCTCGGGCTCGAGGACGTAGGACATCACGGCGCCGGTGATCCGACCGGTGAGCTGCACCGTCGGCGTGACGGACAGGATGCGTCCGACCGGTCGAGTTGCAGCCCTCGTGAATGGTTGCCCGACAACAGGATCCGGTAGTGCGCGTAGCTCCTGCGGCGACCGTCGCCCTAGATTGTCGATCCAGTCATAGGAGTACGGCGCGAGCGTGATCTGCGCGACCCACGGCCATAGAGCGGTCGGCGTTGATTGCACAGTCACACCGCGCCACGCCTGCAACACCGGGACCGCGACGATGTCGTCGCACGGGTAGTGCCGGGAAACCTCGTCAGCGGTGACACCCCATCGGTCGCCGAGCACTAGCTGCCCTCCCCTGCGCATCCACGGACCCCGAGCGTACCCACCCGTCCCGAAGCGCGCGGAGTCCGCGCGCGCCACGCCACCTCGGTTCCTAGGACGGAATTTGGATCACCTGGCTGCTGACGACCGAGTTGGGATCGTCGATGCGGTTGGCCGCCGCTACGACCGCCACGCGGGTTGCGAGGTCGGCGTCGCCGTACTGGTCGCGGCACAGCGATTCCAGTGTGTCCCCCGCGACCTGCACCCGACGATTCAGCCCGGGCACGATCAACGTCTGACCCTCGGCGACATCGTCTCTCGAGGGAATGTCGTTCGCCAACCGGATCAGTTCCGCCAGGTGCATCTCGCCGTACCAACGGTCCGCCAGGGTGTCGAGGCTCTCCGGCATGGTCACGGTGTGGTGGCCCACGGAGGCCAGATCCGGCATCAGTAGCCAGGCGCCCGGTTGTATCTCGCGCTGCGCCACGCCATTCGCGATCTCCCAGATCAGTTGAATCCGGGGGTCGTCCGTTCCGTAGTAGTGCAGAGTGAGCTTGGTTCGGGCTTCCGTGGAGTCCGCCGTGGTGACGTGATGTCGAACGGTCACATACGGGATGAGCAGGTCCTGGCCCGCGGTGATCACGTCTGGATCGAGCAGGTGATTCTGTCGCGAGATCACCGGATACAGGGTGGCATCGCCGTATTCGTGCAGGGCGATCTCCGAGAGCGTGTCCCCCGGCCGAACGTGGTAGGTCTTCATGTGATTGCTCCTCGAACGCCGCGGCGGAGTCCTTCTCCGCGTGCTGAACGTATGGCGGGATCACACCCGCGCTCACGCGTAGCGGGCTACCTGCATTCGGCCGCGGCGTCATCATGGCAGCATGTTGCCTACTAGTGGCATCACTGCCACTGTTGATCGCGCCCGGACCGGCGCAGAGTCGGGACACATGGCGACCGCACTGACCTTCGTGGTGTTACTGCTGCTCGTCCTGGCTCTCGCCGGACCGCTTGCGGCGCTTCACCTTCGGTACGCGCGGCATCATGCGACGGAGGTGAGACGTCGCCCTAGCAACGTGCGGTACCGGGGTCAACCACTCCTGTGACGGTCAGTCGTCCTTGGCCCAGCTCGCGGTGAAGGACATCGTCACGTCGTCGGCCACCTTCACCGAACCCATGAACAGCGAGTAGGGCTTCACCCCGAACTCCGTCTGGCGGATCACCGATTCGCACGACACGTGCCACGTGTCGCCGAGATCCTCGGTGTGCAGGTCGATCGTCCACGGCTTGACCGTGCCGTGAATCTCGAGCGACCCGGTGAGTCGGTAACCGTCGTCGGTCTTCTCGATGTCACTCGACTGGAACCGGATCGTGGGATGGTGCTTCAGGTCGAGAGCGCCGAGCGCGTTCGACCGCGCCAGTGCCTTCTCCGGACCCGAGAGCCCCTTCACCCCACCCTCACCCTTCAGCACCTCGAGCGAGGACACCTCGACCGTCAATTCCACTGCGATCGGCTCATTTTCAGCCCAGGAGACCTCGGCCTCCCAGGTGTTCATCGCGATGGTCAGCTCATGACCTAGCCGCGCCGCCCGACCTGCGACACCGGTCTGCAGAAGCAAGCGTCCCACGGAGGCGTCCAGTGTCCAGGCCGTCGCAGTCATGCGCTGACCCTAGCCCGCTGACTCGTGCGAACCCTGGTACCCGCCGAACCGCGCACGATGGCGGCAATGTCCGCAAGCGCCCCGATGACCGCCTCGTTGCCAGTGTTGCGCGCAAAACCACACGCCGCCGCCACCTTTGGTCCCATCGACCCGACGGGCAGATCCAACAGCGCGATCTCCTCGGGCGTAACCCGGCCCAAGCGGGTCTGCTCGTCAGTGCCCCAGCCGGTGTAGACACCGTCGACATCGGTCGCGATGACCAGCAGATCGGCGTCGAGCTGTTCCGCGAGCAGCGCCGACGCCAGGTCTTTGTCGATGACGGCTTCGACCCCGTGCAGCGTGCCATGCTCGTCATACATCGTGGGGATTCCGCCCCCACCGGCGCAGATCACGATCGTGCCCTGCTCGAGCAGGCTGCGGATGGGGCGAATCTCGAAGATGCGGAGGGGTTTCGGGCTGGCGACCACACGACGGAACCCGTCACCGTCGGGGGCGATGGACCAGCCGCCGGCGGCTGCGAGAGTCTCCGCGGTCTGCCGGTCGTAGACGGGCCCGATCGGCTTGGTGGGATGGTCGAAGGCCGGGTCGTCGCGATCTACCTCGATCATGGTCAACAGCGTGGCGAGCGGTTGCTCGCTCGGCAACAGGTTGCCGAGCTCCTGCTCGATGACGTAACCGATCATCGCCTCCGTCTGAGCACCGAGCACGTCGAGCGGATACGGCGCCACCCCGTGACCGAGATCGTGGTACGCCGCGGACTGCAGCGCCAACAACCCCACCTGCGGCCCGTTTCCGTGCGCCACGACGATCTCGTTGCCGGGGGCCACCGCGGCGATGCACTCGGCCGCCACGCGGATGTTGGCCCGCTGGTTGTCCGCCGTCATCGGCTGCCCGCGCCGCAGCAGCGCGTTGCCGCCCAACGCGATCACGATCCGCATACCGACCGCCGCTCAGCTGAGCGCGGCCACGAGGACCGCCTTGATGGTGTGCATCCGGTTCTCGGCCTGTTCGAAGGCGATGTTGGCGGGACTCTCGAAGACGTCGTCGGTGACTTCGACGCCGTTGGCCAGGAACGGGTACTGCGCCGCGATCCGGGCGCCCACCGTGGTCTCCGAATTGTGGAACGCGGGCAGGCAGTGCATGAACTTGACTCGCGGATTGTCTGCCGCTGACATCATCGCGGCGTTCACCTGGAAGGGCAGCAACATGTCGACCCGCTCCCCCCACGCCTCGACCGGCTCCCCCATCGACACCCACACGTCGGTGTGGATGAAGTCGACGCCCGCGACCGCCTCCTTCGGGTCGTCGGTGATGGTGATCCGCGCCCCGGACGCTGCCGCGAACTCCCGGCACATCGCCACGTGCTCGTCGCTCGGCCACAGGCTTCGGGGCGCGCCGATGCGGACGTCCATCCCCAGCTTCGCGCCGACCAGGAGCAGTGAGTTGGCCATGTTGTTGCGGCCGTCGCCGAGGAACGCGTAGGCGATGTCGTGCAACGGCTTCGGGCTGTGCTCGGTCATGGTGAGGACGTCGGCCAGCATCTGCGTCGGATGGAACTCGTCGGTGAGCCCGTTGAAGACGGGGACCCCGGCGTACTCCGCGAGCTCCTCGACGATCTCCTGTCCCGCGCCGCGGTACTCGATCGCGTCGTACATCCGGCCGAGGACGCGCGCGGTGTCCTTCATCGACTCCTTGTGCCCGATCTGCGACGACGTCGGATCGATGTAGGTCACGTGCGCACCCTCGTCGTGTGCCGCCACCTCGAAGGCGCACCGGGTCCGGGTCGAGGTCTTCTCGAAGATGAGGGCGATGTTCTTGCCGGCGAGGCTATTCCGGGTGATGCCGGAGTATTTGGCGCGCTTGAGATCTCGGGCCAGGTCGAGGAGGTAGTGCAGGTCGCGGTCGGTGTGATGGACGAGGCTGAGCAGGCTGCGGTTGCGGTTGTTGTACGCCATGGCCGGGTTCCTCCGGGGTTGAGGTCAGTAGAGCGGATCGCGCTGGATCGGGCAGGTCATGCACCGGCCGCCGCCGCGGCCTCGGCCCAGCTCGCTGGCGTCGATGGTGACGACCTCCACGCCGGCCTTGCGCAACGCGGTGTTGGTCAACGTGTTTCGGTCGTAACCGATCACCACGCCCGGCTCGAGTGCGACGACGTTGTTGCCGTCGTCCCACTGTTCGCGCTGAATCCCGTACACGTCGCCGGCGGTGGTGACCACCCTGAAGTCGACGTCGACCGCGTCGCCGATGGTGGCGATCAGCCCCTTCGGCTCCCGGCGGACGTCCAGACCGGACGGCGAGCCGTCATCGGGTCGCAGGCTGATCGCCACGATGCCGTCGACGACGGGAGGGTACGCCGTGACCAGGTCGCGGTCGCAGAAGGTGAACACCGTGTCCAGGTGCATCGCCGAGCGGGTCTTCGGCAGCCTGGCGATGATCACCCGTTCGGCCGCGCCGGCCGCGAACAGGTTTCGTGCCACCTGCGTGATCGCCTGATGCGAGGAACGTTCGCCCATGCCGATCACGACGATTCCCTTGCCGATCGGCATCACGTCGCCGCCCTCGAGGCTGGCCAACCCGTGATCGGTGGGTTGCCCGTCGGGATCGCCCAGCCAGACGTCGTACTTCTCGTCGGCGAAGGCCGGGTGGAACCTGTAGACCGCGGTCGTGAGCAGCGTCTCCTGGCGTCGCGCCGGCCAGTACATCGGGTTCAGCGTCACGCCGCCGAAGATCCACGCGGAGTTGTCGCGCATGAACTGGGTGTTGGGCAGCGGCCGGATGACGAACCCCGCCGGATCCAGTTCGTTGAACAGCGACAGGAATCCGCTGTCCACCTCGTCGATCACGTCCTGGAAGGCGACGCCACCAATGAGGAACTCCGCCAACCGATCTGGGGCCAGCTCACTCAGCCAGGCTCGGATCTCGTGGGTGAGCGCCGGGCCGACCAAGTCGTCGGTGACCTCGCGGTCCAACACCCAGTCGCGGGCATCGGGTTTGGCGACCACGTCGGCGAGCAGATCCTGCAGTTCGAGGACCTCCACGCCGCGATCGACCATCTTGGCGACGAAGTCAAAGTGGTCGCGACGGGCCTGCTGCAACCAGATCACGTCGTCGAACAACAGCTCGTGACAGTTGTCGGGGGTGAGCCGCTGATGGGCCAGGCCCGGCGCGCACACCATGACCCGCCGCAGCTTGCCCGCCTCGGACCAGACGCCGAGCCTGGATTCGGTCGCGTTCACAGGACGGACAGGTTGTCGGTGGCGATCAGCACGACGGCGAGCACGGAGGTCAGCGCTACGACGGAGACGACGGCGAGTTCCGGCTTGGTGAAGAACGGCAGGTGACTCTCCCGACGCGCCCAGAGGTACAGCGCGGTGCCGACGAGGTAGAACATCGCAGCCACCAGGAGGTACTGCCAGCCCCCCGCGTACACCAACCACACCGCGTAACCCAGTGCCACGATGCCGACGACGAGGTTGCGGGCGCGCCCACCGCCCGACTCGTAGGTCTCGCCCCGCACGGCCAGCAGCACCTGATACGCCGCGGACCACAGGTAGGGCAGCAGGATCAGCGAGGTCGCCAGGTACACCAGGTTGGTGTAGGTGCTGGCATTCGCCAGCGTCCACAACAGCAGGGCCTGGACGCAGATGTTGGTCAGCCACAACGCATTCGCGGGAGCACCGTGTCCGTTCTCCCGTGCCAGGGCCTTCGGCATCACGTGTTCCAGGGCGGGCAGTCGCAGGATCTCGACGCACAGCAACACCCAGGCGATCAGCGCGCCGAGCAGTGAGATCACGAGGCCGATCGAGATGAAGGCCGCACCCCAGCTGCCGACCTCGTTCTCGAGCACGCCGGCCATGGACGGATCGGGCACGCCGGCCAGTTCGGCCTGCGCCATCAGGCCATAGGACAGCACGTTCACCAGGAGCAGCAAGGCCAGCACCGCGACGAACCCGAGCACCGTGGCCCGGCCGACGTCCTTGCGCCGGGCGGCGCGCTGGGAGTACACCGATGCGCCCTCGATGCCGATGAACACCCAGACGGTGACCAGCATCATGTTCTTGACCTGAGTCATGGTGTCGCCGAGCGGTGCTCCGTCGATCTGAGTGGCACGCCCCCAGACGTCGGCGGAGAACAGCCCGGCCTTGAAGCCGACCGCGGCGATGGCGATGAATACCAGGATCGGGACGACCTTCGCGACCGTCACGACGACGTTGACGAGGGCAGCGGTCTGCACGCCCCGCAGCGTCATGGCATGCACGACCCACAGGACGATCGATGCCCCGATGATCGCCGGAACCGTTGCACCGCCTTCGAATTGCGGAAAGAAGTAGCCGAGCGTGGAGAACAACAACACCAGATAGGCCACGTTGCCCACCCAGGCCGACACCCAGTAGCCGAAGGCCGAGGTGAAGCCGATGTAGTTGCCGAACCCCGCGCGGGCGTACCCGTAGACCCCGCCGTCGACATCCGGCTTGCGGCGGGCCAGAGTTTGGAAGACGAACGCCAGCGTGAGCATGCCGACGCCGGTGATCGCCCAACCGATGAGCAGCGGACCGGGAGCGGCGCTGGCCGCCATCTGTGACGGCAGGGCGAAGATGCCGCTGCCGATCATCGAGCCGACCACGATCGCGGTCAGGGCGGCCATGCCGAGGCCGGTCTTCGCGCCGGCCGAGCGCGGTGCCTCGGGAGGCCTGGAAACGACGGTGTCTGACATGACCCACTCCCGTTCACGAGAACGCGCGCCACTGCCGTGACCCGCATCACTGACGGTAGGGAGATGGCTCGCCGCGGTGAGGAGGCTTAAGTCCCCGATCGGCAGCCGTAAGGCCTATTGCTCGCCGAGTCCCATCAGCTCGGTCACACCGTGGTCGCGGCCCGCGAGGTAGCCGCCGTCCACCGCGAGGGCCTGTCCGCTGACGAAGCTGGCGTCGGCCGAGAGTAGGAAGGCCGCCACCGACGCGATCTCGTCGGCGCGGCCGAAGCGTCGAAGCTTGTGCTCGTGGCGCAGTGATTCGCGGGGGGCCTCGAACCCGGGCATTCCCATCACCGAATCGAACATCGGGGTCTCGATGAAGCCCGGGCAGATCACGTTGGCACGGATACCGCTGGGCCCGTAGTCGATGGCGGTGTTCTTGGTGAGCAGCACGACACCGCCCTTGGACGCGTTGTAGGCGCTGCCGCCTGCCGTGCCCTCGAGACCTTCGATGCTGGCCAGGTTCACGACGGCGCCTCGCTCCCCGTTTACCCGGTCTTGGCGCACCATCTGCGCGAGCGCGGCGCGCGACACCACGAACGTGCCCTTGAGATTGATGCCGACGACCCGGTCCCACTCGTCGTCGGGCAGGAGGTGGACCGGTCCTCCCCCGGCGACGCCGGCTGCATTCACGACGCCGTCGAGTCGCCCGGTCGCCGCGACCACGGCTGCGACGGCAGCCTCGATGGCGGTGGCATCGAGCACGTCGGCCGAGCGATGAGAGAAGTCCTTGGCGTCGATCCCATGGGGCGCGTCGGCCGCGCGATCGACGCCCACCACGTAGGCGCCCTCGTCGAGGAGCCGCTCGGCCGTCGCCCTCCCGATCCCCGACGCCGTGCCGGTGATCAGTACGCCCTTGCCTTCGAACCTGCGCGTCATTCGTCCCCTCGGATACGACCGACTTCACGATAGGCGGCGGTGCCAGGAAGGACCTCGACTTCGCCGACTCTTCAGTAGACGACATAATTAGCAATGCGAAAAAGCGGTCTGGGTGCCGCGCCGCGCACGCGGGACGCCGACGCCCACTACCCCCACCCTCGACGGCTCGTCGCCGCCCTGAGCCTGGTGGCGTTGACGGTGGCGGTGCTCCAAACCGCCGTCGTCCCGATCCTCGGCATCATCGCGCACCAACTCGACGCGTCGTCGGTAGCCGTCAGTTGGGCGGTGACCGCGAACCTCTTGGCGGCTGCCGCGTCGACACCGCTCATCGGCCGACTCGCCGACCTTCTCGACAAGAAGCGGGTTCTGGTCGTCGTACTGGTCGTCGTCCTGATCGGCTCGATCCTGGCAGCGACGACGACCTCGCTCGCGCTGTTGATCGTCGCCCGCGTGCTGCAGGGCGTGTCGTACTCCTTGTATCCCATCTGCGTGGCGATCCTGCGTGACGAACTGCCCGACGGCGCCGTCAACAGCGCACTCGCCGTGCTGTCGGGCACGCTGGGCTTCGGTGGCGGGATGGGGCTGGTGGTGACGGGTCTGCTGATGGACGGTGCCGCCGGTTACCACCGCGTGTTCTGGCTGACGACCGGTTTCGTGGTCGTCGTGATCGCCGTGGCGTTCGTCGCGATCCCGTCTCGACCGGGTGGCGCCGAAGGAACCATCGACTGGTTGGGCGCAGCCGGGTTGGCGGCTGGCCTGTCTGCGTTGCTGCTCACCATCACCCAGGGCAATTCCTGGGGATGGTTCGCTCCAGCCACTGTTGGATCCGCGGCCTTCGGTGTCATCGTCCTGATCGGGTGGTGGGTGTGGGAGCGCCGACTGACGCATCCGCTGGTATCGACCGAGATGCTGACGCGTCGGCCGGTGCTGCTCACCAACCTCGCGACCGTGTTCGTCGGGATGGGCCTGTACTTCAGCTTCCTCGGCCTCACCCAGTTCGTCCAGATCGATCGCGGGGTCGCCGGATACGGGTTCAGCGCGTCGGTCCTGCACGCCAGCCTGGTGTTCCTGCTTCCCGGAGCGGTGGCCGGCTTCGTCACCGCGACGCTTAGTGGCAGGTTCATCGATCGCTTCGGCGCTCGACCGGTCCTGGTCAGCGGCGCGATGGCCGGCATCCTCGGCTTCCTCGGCCTGGCCTTGGCCCACTCTGCGCCGTGGCAGGTGATCGTCGCGGGCATCTGGACCAACGCCTACATCAGCCTTGCCTACGGGGCTCTACCAGCCCTGGTGGTCAGCGAGGTCGACGGCGGCGAGACCGGTGTGGCGACCGGCGTCAACGCCATCGCCCGCACGGTCGGCAGCTCGATCGCCGCCGCCGTGGTGGCCGTCGTACTGGACCGAACCGTGGCGGGTACGGGGCTGCCCCCCGAGCACGCCTTCGTGACGATATTCCTCGCGGGCGCAGTGACCGCGGCACTTGCGATGGTGTTGATCGCGCTGTCGCGTGGCCGCAGGCGCACGGTGTCGACCGAGGCGGCGGTCGAGGCCCGCGCGATGAACCACGAGTGGGGCTGACACAGCGCAACGGTGACCCGATCGACACCAGAGCTTCACCTCGCGGTCGGCACGTCAACTGATCATGGCTGCCGGATCTTCGGTAGCCTCACCCCAGGCTCGACGCACACTGCGGCGGCCTCGCCGATTGGCAACGGCTCAACCTCGACGGCGGAGATGTCTTGAACGAGCAAAGATCGGTCTCGACAATGGGCGGCGCGGTCGATGGATCGGCCGAATCGGAGCGAACGGCTCTCGACGGCATTCCGAAGATCCTCCGCGGCGACGACGACCTGCCCCAGGTCATCGGCGACACGGTCACCGATTTCTTCCACGCACCGCGTCTGCGCGGCTTCATTCACCTGGTCTGTGCGGTGTGCGCCATCGTGGCCGGTGCCGTGCTCGTTCCCGTGGCGTGGATTGCCGGGCCTCCGATGGCTGGCGTGGCCACTCTCGTCTACTCGGCGACGATCATCGGGATGTTCACCGTCAGCGCGGTGTATCACCGCGTGCGCTGGCAAAATCCGGCCACGTACAAGTGGATGAAGCGTGCCGACCACTCGATGATCTTCATCTTCATTGCGGGGAGCTACACGCCCCTCGCCCTCCTGACGATGCCGCCGCACACCGCCAAGCTGGTACTGACGATCGTCTACTCCGGCGCTGCCGCGGGCGTGGCGCTCAAGATGTTCTGGCCGTCGGCGCCCCGCTCGCTCGGCGTGCCCCTCTACCTCGTGCTCGGATACGCGGCGGTCTTCTTCGCTCCGGCCATCCTGGCGGGGGGTGGCGTCGCCGTCGTTGCCCTACTCGTCGCGGGTGCCGTGCTCTACAACGTCGGCGCGGTCCTCTACGGCGTGCGGTGGCCGAACCCGTGGCCGCACACCTTCGGCTACCACGAGTTCTTTCACGCGTTCACCGCCGCCGCAGCGGCGTGCCACTACATCGCGATCTGGCTGGTCGTCGTCTAACGTCCCGCCGGACTGCCGCTACTTCAGGGGCAGGCCGGTGATCGCCCTGGCCATCACCAGGCGCTGAATCTCGCTGGTGCCCTCGAAGATCGTGAAGATCTTCGCGTCACGGTGCATGCGCTCGACGGGATAGTCACGGGTATAGCCGTTGCCGCCGAGGATCTGAATTGCCTCGTCCGTCACGTAGACCGCGGTCTCACTGGCCGCGAGCTTGGCCATCGAACCCTCGGCGTTGACGAACGGCTTGTCGTTGTGGGCCATCCAGCCGGCCCGCCACACCAACAGACGCGCCGTGTCGATGCGGGTCTTCATGTCGGCGAGTTTGAAGGCGACGGCCTGGAAGTCACCGATCTTCCGACCGAACTGCTCGCGCTGCTGGGCGTATTCGAGGGCGTACTCGTAGGCCGCCCGTGCCACGCCCAGCGCCATCGCGCCGACCGTCGGGCGGGTCCGCTCGAAGGTCTTCATGGCGGCTTGGCCGGCCGAGCTCTTGCCGGCCCGCGCCTTGGCGATCCGCTCCTCGAACTTCTCCCTGCCCCCGATGATCAGTCGGCCGGGGATGCGGACGTCGTCGAGGACGACCTCGGCGGTGTGCGACGCTCGGATGCCGTGCTTCTTGAACTTCTGGCCCTGGCTGAAACCCTTGGTGCCCGGCGGAATGATGAACGTCGCCTGCCCGCGGGACCCCAACTCGGGATGCACCGACGCGACGACGATGTGCACGTTCGCGATGCCTCCGTTGGTCGCCCACGTCTTGGTGCCGTTGATGATCCACTCGTCGCTGGCTTCGTCGTAGCGGGCGCGGGTGATGATGGCGGAGACGTCAGAGCCGGCGCCCGGCTCGGACGCACAGAAGGACGCGAGAAGTGGCTCGTCGACGGTGCCGAACATCTGCGGCAGCCACTCCCCTAGCTGCTCCGGTGTCCCGGTCGCGGCCAGTGACGCAGCGGCGAGGCCGGTGCCCAGGATCGAGAGCGCGATGCCCGCGTCGCCCCAGAACATCTCCTCGAACACCGTGAGCATGCCGAGTCCGGACGGCTCGGCGGCCTGCGTGGCGAAGAGTTCCACCGAGTAGAGGCCGATCTTGGCGGCCTCCTGGATGATCGGCCACGGGGTCTCCTCGCGTTCATCCCACTCGGCGGCGGCGGGCCGGACGACCTTCTCAGCGAAGTCGTGGACCCAGTCCCGGACCTCGATCACGTCATCGGACAGCTCTAGGGAAAACGTCATGCGAGTGGTCCTTTCGGCGGATAGATCCCGCGCGTAGGTGGACGGCGAAAGTGCGCGTGGCTACCAAGTCGTTGCTCGGTGAACGACTGTACACAGCCCGTCGAAGTCATCTTACCGATGGGTCAGGTTGGCGGCTTGACCAATATTACGGTCGGCCGTAATAATTGTGGAGTGTCCACCGCGGTCGTCGTCCTGCTCGCCGTCGTAGTGCTCCTGGCGTGCGCACAGCTCGGCGGCGGCCTGTACGAATACCGCGTCCTCGACCCGGTCTGGCCCGACCGTCCCGGGATCGTGCAGCCACACAACGGCGGCGTCTCCCGTCGCAGGTTCTGGATTCCTGCGCACGCCGCGTTCGAGGTCGCGCTGCTCGTCGGTCTCGTCGCCAGCTGGAACCAGTCTCAGGTGCGAACCGCGCTACTGGTTGCGCTGGCGAGCCACGCGATCACCAGAATCTGGTCGTTCGCCGAGTTCGTCCCCAAGGCGATGGTGTTCGAGAAGGCCGACCCGGCGACCGTCGATCGCGCTGCCGCCGTGCGGTGGGCGAGACGCAGCGTGCTCCGCATGCCCCTCGACGCCGTCACCTGCGCCGCGACACTCACCGCGCTGGTGGTCGCATCGTGAGCGAGAAGGCCTCGCGGACAGAGCTTCTCGCACAGCTTCGGCGCGTTGGTCGCGAATACGGTGATGCCACCGTTCTGTTCCATTCCGTGTTGGCCGCTCGACTGGGCCTGCATCCCACCGACTACAAGGCGCTCGGAGTACTCGAGCGACTCGGCCCCATGAGCGCTGGGGACCTCGGTCACCACACGGGCCTGGCGGCCGCCTCGGTGACCAATCTGATCGACCGACTTGCCGCCAAAGGTTTCCTGCGCCGCGAGCCAGATCCCGCCGATCGGCGCAGGGCCCTATTGCACGCCGAGGTCGGCGAACTCGTCGACGACGAGATCTTTGCGTCGTGGCAGCGATCGGCGACCCAGTTGTGGCAGCGTTACTCCGACACGGAACTGGCCGTCATCCTCGACTTCCTGGCCGTGAGCGCCGAACGTCTGCGTACGCGCACCGAAGCGGTGACGGGTGTCGGGGACGGCGCCACGAGCAACCAGGAACGGCGCCGCCATGCCGCACGACGAAGCGGGTGAGCCGCCTCGGACGTCGATGGCGACTCTCTGCGCGCGATACGTAACTGGGCTGACCTTCGCGCATCTGGTCACCACCGCCGAGGTGCTCGCGGTCGTATGGTCCCTGACCGGGCAGACGTTCGGCAACACCCAGGCGCTGCTGACCCAGTCGAACCTGATCCTCCTCGCCGCGGTCGTCGTGGTGGGCACCGTCGCGGTCGCGGTCGGCGGGTATCGGCACATCGCGCCGTCGCTGCGGTGGTTCGCAGCGGGGACGACGCCAGACGCTGCGCAACGTCGGCGAGCGATCAACATCGTGCGGCATCAGTCCGCATTGCTTCTCGCGACGTGGGCCGTCAGCGGCATCGTGCTGCTGGTGCCCAACCTCGCCGGGGGCGTCGGCCCGGCGCTGCTGATCGCGTTCGCGGTCGGGTTCGGCGGCACCTCGACCGTCAGCACCAGCCTCCTCTTCACCCAACGCATCTATCGACCCGTCGTCGCCGCGGCCACCGAGGACGTATCGAAGGATCGCATCACCGCACCGGGTATCGCCACCCGACTGGTGATGATGTGGTTGGTCAACAGCGCGCTGCCCAGCGCCACCATCGTGGGTCTGATCCTCTGCACGTCGCAGGGCTGGTTGATCCCGGCGACGGCGTCTGTCGACGTTCCCATCGTCGTCCTGGCGGTGGTCTCGGTTCTGCTGGGCTTGCGCGCGCTGATCCTGGTGGCACGCTCGATCGCCGATCCCGTCCGGGACGTGGTCGACGGCATGGCGGAGGTCGAGGAGGGCCGCATCGGACGCACGGTGGACGTGTACGAGCAATCCGAAATCGGCAGCCTGCAGCGGGGATTCAACAGCATGGTGAAGGGTCTTGCGGAGCGTGACCGCATCCGTGAGCTCTTCGGCCGACACGTCGGTCCCTCTGTCGCGAGGCTGGCCATGGAGGGCGACGACTCGCTCACCGGGCAGGTTCGCGAGGTGGCCATCCTCTTCATCGATCTCGCGGGTTCCACCACCCTGGCTGCCACACTGAGCCCACCCGAGGTCGCCGACATCCTCAACGACTTCTTTCAGATCGTGGTCGCCGCAGTAGACGACGATGCGGGATCCATCAATCAGTTCCAGGGCGACGCGGCGCTGATCGTCTTCGGCAGGGATCATCCTGCCGACGCGGCGCTCGGCACCGCCCGCGCTCTCGCTGCGGACCTGCGCAGGCTGCCGGTCGTCGACTTCGGCATCGGGGTGTCTGCCGGACCCGTCTTCGCAGGCAACATCGGTGCCGAGAACCGCTACGAGTACACGGTGATCGGCGATCCCGTGAATGAGGCTGCGCGACTTGCCGATTCCGCCAAGACCATCCCCGGTCGAGCCATGGCCTCCGGTGCGGCCATCGGCCGCGCCGACGATCACGAGCGAGGCCACTGGGTCGCGCACGGCTCCATCGTGCTGCGCGGACGGGCCCATGCGACCCAGGTGTCGATTCCTCGTGGCGTGGAGGACGACAATGTCACACCATGACGACCGTTGAGCCCTTCCGTATCGCCGTAGCAGACGACGTGCTGGCCGATCTACGCCGCAGGCTCGCCGACACCCGGTGGCCGGAGCCGGAATGCGTGGACGACTGGAGCCAGGGCATCCCGCTGGCGTACACCCGTGAACTCGCGGCGTACTGGGCCGACGACTACGACTGGCGATCGCGCGAGGCGGCGCTGAACCGTTTCGACCAGTTCACCACCGAGATCGACGGTCTCCCAATCCACTTCATCCATCAGCGATCTCGCCATCCTGAGGCTCTTCCGCTGGTGCTCACGCACGGGTGGCCGGGCTCGGTCGTCGAGTTCCAGAAGGTCATCGCCCCGCTCACCGATCCCACCGCGCACGGCGGCAGCGCGAAGGACGCCTTTCACGTGGTGTGCCCGTCGCTACCCGGGTACGGGTTCTCCGGCAAGCCCGTCGAGACGGGGTGGAACACCGACCGGATCGCCCGGGCGTGGGAGACGCTGATGGTGCGACTCGGCTACGACCGGTACGGCGCGCAGGGCGGCGACTGGGGCTCCGCCGTCACCACCGACATCGGACGACACGTCGGTCACTGCATCGGAATCCACACGAACATGCCGCTCGGGAGACCGCCGGCCAGCGCGCTGGAGAACCCGACCGACGAGGAGAAGATCGCACTCGCGGCCCTGAAGTACTACCGCGACGTCGACTCCGGGTACTTCAAACAGCAGGCGACCCGTCCGCAGACGCTCGGCTATGGACTGGTGGATTCGCCTGCCGCGCAACTGGCGTGGATCATCGAGAAGTTCTGGTCGTGGACCGACTGCGACGGTCACCCCGAGAACGCGCTCAGCCGCGACGAGTTGCTCGACAACGTGATGCTGTACTGGGTGACGGCGTCCGGCGCGTCGTCGGCTCGTCTCTACTGGGAGAACACGGCCGCCGCCCGGTCCGGCCCGCGCGTCGAGCTACCTACGGGTGTGGCGTCCTTCCCGAAGGAGATCAGTCGCCCACCCCGCGCGTGGTGCGAGGCCAACTACAACATCACGCACTGGACCACCATGCCGCGCGGCGGTCACTTCGCGGCCTTCGAACAGCCCGACCTGTGGGTCGCCGACGTGCGGGCGTTCTTCGCCACCGTGCGCTGAGGCCGTCGGCTCAGCGGTTCAGCCACCAGATGCGGCTCGACAACGCCGTGGCGAACGTGCACCACAGCGGGTAGGCCCAGAGTGTCCGGGCCGGCGCACCCTTGACCTCGACGGCACGCCGTGTGAGGTCGACGCTGCTGACGGCGAGCGCTCCGGCCAGGACCGCCGACGGTCCGAGTTGGCGACGGTTGAAGAAGAGCCACGACCAGCTGCCATTGAGCAGGAGGTTCAGGGCGAGCAGACCGGAGAACGTGCGGGCCTCCTGCGCCTGGCCGCGCTCCTCGAGCTCGTCGATGGTGGCGGCCGACACGATGGCGATGTCGGTGTACAGCAGCGGCCAGACGATCGGGAAGGCTTGGGGCGGCGGCTGAAAACTGGGCTTGCGGAGCTTCTGGTACCAGTCCGACTGGACCACCGGCCCGGTCGCGAGACCGCCGAGGACGGCGGTGGTCGCGGCGGCTGCGCCGGTCTTGGCGAGGGTGAGTGCACGCATGACGACAGGTTAGCGCCGCGCGCGCAGCGCTCGATAGCCGCCGTACAGCGCGAGCGCCACGAGGAAGTTCACGAAGTACGCGACGTCGGCGCCATGCCACTTCTGTGCGACGGCACCGGTGAAGATCGAGGTGTTCATGAAGGGCACGGCGACGGCGTAGGCCACCACGAAGGTCACACACGCCGCGATCACGTCGGCTCGCGGCGTGTGCTCGAGCGCGGGGTCGATGACCTCGCGTCCCGTGCGGCGCAGCCACCAGTCCACCGACACGATCGCCACGAACGCCGGAATCCAGTAGCTGACGAAGAGCAGGACGTTCTGGAAGCGTGCTGCCGTGTCCGCGGTGTGCAGCCACAGGATGAGGCCGAACGCCAGCACCGTCACGACCACCGACGACAACGGTCGGCGGACTCTGAGTCCGAGTGTCTGCAGGGCCAGCGATCCGCTGTAGTCGTTCATCACTCCCGACCCGATCGACGCCAGCGCAATGACCAGCAACGCCACCCCGCCGAGGAAGCCGCCGCCCATCACCGTCCGCACACCCTCGGCCGTCTGTTCCGAGACCAGGTCGCCTGCCGCGATACCGATCCACTGCACGAATGCATAGGCAACGAAGATGCCGGCGAACGTGTATCCGAAGACGCTCAGTCGCGATGAGGTGGCCGGGAGATACCGGCTGAAGTCCGCGGCATAACTCGCCCACGACACCGCCAGACTGAACGCGATCGTCACCTCGAGGACGAAGGCGCCGACGAGGTCGGGACCCTGCACGACGGGCGCGCTCACGATGTCGTGCCCACCGACGAGCTTGACGGCGAACACGACGAACGTCACCAGCAGCACGACCGTGAGCACCGCCTGCAGCCGGTGGATGACCTCGTAGCCGAAGAAGCCGACGACGCCTTGGACGCCGAGGACGATCAGCACGGCCGCCCAGAAGGGAATGCCGAGCAGCAGCGCCAGCGCCTCTCCTCCGAATAGACCGACCAGCGCATCCCACGCGATCGACGACAGCCACTGCAGCGCGGCGGGCAGCACCACGCCGCCGCCGAAGGCCATCCGCGAGCTCGGCAGTTGGGCCGTGCCCGTCCGAGGTCCCCACGTCGACAGGTACCCGACGACCAGCGACCCGAGGAGCGTGCCGATGACCATGGCGAGCAGCCCGAGCCAGAATCCGAGCCCGAGCACGATCGCCAGCGCGCCGGTGAAGACGCCGGTCATGTTGACCTGCGGGGCAAACCACACCGTGAACAAGCGGCGCGGAGTTCCGTACCGCCGATCACCGGGGACCGGCGCGATGCCGTGGGTCTCGACCGACAGGTCACCGACGCCGTCGGGGGTCTTGCCACTGAACGGCGACGCGGTGAGCGCGCTGTGCGGCACCCTCGGCGTCGTGGCCTCCTGTGTCATGCGCTCATTCGATCACGGTCACCGACGAGCGCTTGTCGCGGCGATCGGCGCCACGCGGAATCGGCGTCAGAGCAACCTTCGCAACGAGGGATTCCATTGTCGAAATGTAAATTCGTTGCGGAATCGCTTGCGAAGGTCGCCTACATCGGCGAAGGTTTAGCCACAGCGCACGGGGGCTGACCGGGCCGATACTCGCTCTCACGCGACCCGCACTTCGTGCCGAGAAACAGGGAGGTCGTCCTGAGCGGCACACACGGCACTGCCGTCGACAGCGCCACGGGAGAACATTCGAGCACTCGAGAGCCGGGTCAACCGGTCATCGAGATCGACCACGTCACGAAGCGATTCGACGACTACGTCGCCGTCGCCGATGCCGACTTCTCCATCGCGTCCGGCGAGTTCTTCTCGATGCTCGGCCCGTCTGGCTGCGGCAAGACGACCACGCTTCGCATGATCGCGGGGTTCGAGACACCGACCGAGGGTGCGATTCGCCTGGAGGGCGTCGACGTCTCGACGGTGTCCCCACACAAGCGCAACGTCAATACGGTATTCCAGCATTACGCCCTGTTCCCGCATATGACGGTGTGGGACAACGTCGCCTACGGACCGCGGAGCCAAAAGGTCGACAAGGCTGAGGTCAAGAAGCGGGTCGACGACCTTCTCGAGATCGTCCGTCTGACCGACTTCGCGAAGCGCAAGCCCGCACAGCTCTCCGGAGGCCAGCAGCAGCGCGTCGCGTTGGCCAGAGCGCTGGTGAACTACCCCAGCGCCCTCCTGCTCGACGAACCACTTGGCGCCCTGGACCTCAAGTTGCGCCACGCAATGCAGTTCGAGCTCAAGCGAATTCAGCGCGAGGTCGGGATCACGTTCGTCTACGTGACGCACGACCAGGAGGAAGCGCTCACGATGAGTGACCGCATCGCGGTGATGAACGCGGGCAACGTCGAGCAGATCGGCAGCCCCACCGAGATCTACGACCGGCCGTCGACCGTGTTCGTCGCAAGCTTCATCGGGCAGGCGAATCTGTGGCCGGGCCGGCAGCTCCGGATGGACGGTGGCCTCGCCGAACTCTCGGTGCTGGGCACGACTCTGCGGGCCAAACCCGGTGACACCGCCATCGAAGCGGGCGGCCACGCCACCCTGATGGTGCGGCCGGAGCGCGTGCGGGTGTCGATCGATCGGCCCGACGGCGACGTTGCCACGGTGTCCGCGACGGTGACGGACTTGACGTTCCAGGGTCCGGTGGTGCGGCTGTCGATGGACGCCCCCGACGGCTCCCCGATCGTCGCGCACGTCGGGACCGAACAGAATCTGCCGCTGCTTCGGCCGGGTGACCAGGTCCACGTCGCGTGGGCTCCGGACGCATCGCTGGTCTTGCCCGCAGCCGACATTCCGACCACCGAGGACCTGGAGGAGATGTTCGACGCTCCTCCCGAGCCCTGACAGTCGAAATCCCCGCTCCGACAACCACTCCCCCGCACCACGAAAGGCAACCCCATGGCTAACGAGATCGATCCCCGGACGATGGCGCGGCTCGCGGCGACGCGCACCTCGCGGCGACGCTTCATCGGGGGCGGCGCCGCTGCGGCGGCCGCGCTCGGCCTTGGCGGGTCGTTCCTCGCGGCGTGCGGGTCGTCGAGCACGACGAGTTCGAGCAGTACGTCCGCGGCGCCCCCCGATGACGGCAAGCCGGCCTCCGGTACGGTGCGAATCTCCAACTGGCCGCTGTACATGGCCGACGGCTTCGTCGCGGCGTTCCAGAAGGCCAGCGGACTGACCGTTGACTACAAGGAAGACTTCAACGACAACGAGCAGTGGTTCGCCAAGAACAAGGAGCCGCTCTCGCGCAAGCAGGACATCGGCGCCGACCTCGTGGTGCCCACCCAGTTCATGGCGTTGCGGCTCAAGCAGCTCGGTTGGCTGAATGAGATCAGCGACACGCGGGTGCCCAACAAGAAGAACCTGCGGCCCGATCTGCTGAACGACAAGTCCGACCCGGGCCGCAAGTTCACCGCCCCGTACATGAGCGGCATGGTGGGGCTGGCGTACAACAAGGCCGCGACGGGCCGCGCCATCACGAAGATCGACGACCTGTGGGACCCCAAGTTCAAGGGCAAGGTGAGTCTGCTCTCCGACATGCAGGACGGCCTCGGCATGATCATGACGTCGCAGGGCGGCGACGTGGCCAGTCCGACGATGGACTCCGTCCAGAAGGCCGTCGATCTGGTCAGGGAGCAGAAGGACAAGGGCCAGATCCGCCGGTTCACCGGCAACGACTACGCCGACGACCTCGCCGCGGGCAACATCGCGATCGCCCAGGCGTACTCGGGTGACGTCGTCCAGCTGCAGGCCGACAACCCGGATTTGGAGTTCATCATCCCCGAGTCCGGCGGCGACTGGTTCATCGACACGATGACCATCCCCTACACGACGCAGAACCAGCACGCGGCCGAGGCATGGATCGACTACGTCTACGACCGCGCGAACTACGCGAAGCTCGTCGCGTTCGTCCAGTACGTGCCCGTGCTGTCAGACATGACCGACGAACTCAACAAGATCGACCCGAAGTTCGCGGCCAACAAACTCATCAACCCGCCGCAGGACTTCCAGGACAAATTGCACACCTGGGCTGCGCTCACCGATGAGCAGACCCAGCAGTTCAACACGGCGTACGCCGCCGTCACCGGTGGCTAGGCAGCGGGCTGACACATGGCAGGAGTAGCCAGCAGCAGTCGCCAGCGCAGCAAGATCGCGCCGTACCTCATGATCGCCCCGGCGCTCGTCTATCTCGCGATCTTCTTCGTGGTGCCGTTCTGGTCGTTGTTCAAGACGTCGCTGTCGACGATGGGCGGCTCGATCTATCTGCCGCAGTTGACGTTTGCGTGGGACTTCGGCAACTACGCGCACGCGTTGTCGACATATCAGGACCAGATCCTGCGGTCGCTGCTGTATGCCTTCACGGCCACCGTGGTGTCGCTGGTGATCTCCTACCCGCTGGCATACGTCATCGCGTTCAAGTCGGGGCGATACAAGAACCTGTTGCTTGGTCTGGTCGTGCTGCCCTTCTTCGTGACGTTCCTAGTGCGCACCCTGGCCTGGAAGACGATCCTGGCCGATGACGGGATCGTGGTGCAGACGCTCAACTCGATCGGGCTGCTGCCATCCGACGGGCGGCTGCTGTCCACGAGTTGGGCCGTCATCGGCGGGTTGATCTACAACTCGATGACGTTCATGATCCTGCCGCTGTACGTCAGTCTCGAGAAGATCGATCCCCGGCTGCTGGAGGCCTCGAAGGATCTGTACTCGACGAGCTTCCGGGCGTTCCGCAAGATCATTCTGCCGTTGTCGATACCGGGCGTGCTGGCGGGCAGCCTCCTGGTGTTCATCCCCGCCATGGGTGACTTCATCAATGCCGACTATCTGGGCAGCACCCAGACCACGATGATCGGCAACGTCATTCAGAAGCAGTTCCTGGTGGTCAAGGACTATCCCGGCGCCGCCGCGCTCAGCTTCCTGCTGATGGCGATGATCCTGGCGGGCGTCCTGTCCTACACGCGAGCTCTCGGCACGGAGGATCTGGTATGACGGTGGTTTTCTCATGACGCTGCAGGAAGGCGCCGCGGTCGTGGACCTGATCGATGGGCCGCCGACCAGGGCCAGGCGCTCGATCATGGGTACTGGCAAACTCGGAGATGTCGCACTGAGGGTGGTGGCAGCGCTGGTGCTGCTCTACATCTTCGTGCCGATCTTCGTCATCGTGCTGTTCTCGTTCAACAAGCCGTCTGGCAAGTTCAACTACACGTGGCAGGGGTTCACGCTCGACAACTGGGCCGACCCGTTCAAGTATCCGGCGTTGGCCGAGGCACTGAAGACGAGCCTCGAGGTGGCCGCACTATCGACGTTGATCGCGCTCGTTCTCGGTACGTTCCTGGCAATTGCCCTCGTGCGCCAGCGATTCCGCGGTAGCGGAGCTGTCGACACCTTCCTCGTCCTGCCGTTGACGGCACCCGAGGTGGTCATGGGCGCGTCACTGCTGACGTTGTTCCTCGACCTCGGTTGGGCCACCGGCTTCACCACGATCCTGATCGCACACGTGGCCTTCGAGATCAGCTTCGTCGCGATGACGGTCCGCGCCAGGGTTCGGGGGTTCGACTGGACACTCGAGGACGCGTCGATGGATCTCGGCGCGAGCCCGACCCGCACGTTCTTCAAGGTGACGCTGCCCCTGATCGTCCCAGGCATCGTCGCGGCAGGAATGCTGTCGTTCGCGCTGTCGCTCGACGACTTCATCGTGACGTACTTCGTGAGCGGGTCGACGGTGACCTATCCGCTGTTCGTCAACGCTGCGACGAAAGCCGCCGTGCCGCCCCAGATCGACGTGCTGGCGACTGCAATCCTGGCGATCAGCCTGGTGCTGCTGGCAGCCGGAACGCTCTACCGCCGCAAGCGAATCGACGTCTAAGCCGCCCATCGCGGCGGGGCTAGCACGACGGCTGAGTTCTGACCGCCCATTCCGAGCGACGTCTTGAGGGTGATGCCGCGGGACATCGGAGTGGCGCCGTCGAGGAGCCTGCGGTGACCCGGCGCCACCCTCGGTGGCGCGGGGATGACCCCGAACTCGTAACCCATTGCCGCAGCGGCCAACTCGACTGCAGCCGCAGCGCCCTGGCAATGTCCGGCGAGTGGCTTGACCGAGTAGATCGCCGGCTTGCCGTCGAACAGGTCGTCGAGGACGCCTGCCTCCGCCCTGTCGCACTGCCGAGTGCCGGGCCCGTGCGCGTTGATGTACCGCACGTCCATGGGATCGACGCCCGCGATCCGCAGCGCGTCGAGGACACACTCGTCGACGTACGTGCGGGCCGGGTCGACGGAGGTCACGTGGAACGCATCGTGCGTCATGGCACCGCCCAGCATGGAGGTGTACGCGGACTCTCCGCGGGAGGACAGGACGAAGCTCACGGATGCCTCGCCGACGGCGAACCCACGGCTGCCCGACTGGAACGGGCGGCACGCGTCGAGCGGCTCGGAGTCCACCACCGCAACGCCCAGTTTGACGAAGTGCTCGACGTTCTCTGGCGTCAGCGACAGGTCGGTCGCGATGAATACGACGTCGTCGACGACGTCGGCGTCGAGCCACATCTTCGCGGTGATCAGACCCGCGTTTCCGGATGCGCACATCGCTGACACATTCATGGCGGGACCGTGAAACTCGTACTCCTGCATCAGCATCGACACCGCCGTCGACGGCATCAACGCAAGGTAGTCACGTACTGCGCGTCGTCCCTCCTCGGCCACGTAGAACTGCCGCCACTCCTCGACCTCGGGAATGACGACGGCGTGCACCAGTCCGACTCGCCGTCCCGGCGTCCACCCGCGATCCCGCGCATCGGCCAGCGCCTCCCTCGCGGCGTACCTCATCGCGCGCGCCGACCGGCTGGCTCCGTCTGCCCGGTCACCGCCCGACGGAACCTTGGCCAACCATGCGCCGTCGCCGTCGGTGCCGTAGCCCTCGAACAGGGCGGCAGCCGGTTTACCGCTGAGCAGGCCGTCCCACAGCGACTTTCGCCCCCAGCCGTAGCCGGTGACAGCGCCGATGCCGATGACGTTCGTATCCGTGTATGCCATGTTGGCCTCTTTCTCTTTGCTGTACACGCCCCCTGCGGAGCGTCGTTACCATTGATTAACCGCCCTCCGGTCGATATTGACCAGCTGGGTGAATGACTGGGGCGAGAAGCAGGGATTCGGGGGTGACGGGGGGCGTGAATTCCGAAACTCCGGATCAGCGATTCCGCAAGCTCCTCGAGCACAGCCCTGATGCGATCTGTGTGCACCAGATGGGGCGGGTCGTCTACGTGAACGCGGCAGCCGTGCGCTGGATGAGGGCGTCGTCCGCCGATCAGATCGTCGGGAACCTGATCACGACGTTCGTCCAGGCCGACTCCATACCCGCGATGCTCGACCGCATCGCGGGTCTGCGCGAAGCGGGTGACGTCTCCGAACCGTCGGAAGCCGTAATGGAGCGATTCGACGGCAGCACCATCGACGTCGAAGCCGTGTCGGTGTTGAGCACGTGGAACGACGAGCCCGCCCATCAGGTGATCTTTCGCGATCTGACGGCACAGAAGGCAGCGCAGGCCGCACTGCGCTATCAGGCCGCGCTGGTGGACCACGTCAGCGACGCGATCATCGCGACGACCGCGTCGGGTGTGGTCACCAGTTGGAATCCGGCCGCCGAACACATCTACGACCGTTCCGCGGACCAGGTGGTGGGGCGACCCGTCGCCGACGCCGTTGGCGCCGATTTGGATCCATCGAAGATCGTCGCCGCGGGCGGCATCGTCAACGCGACGCACTACCGGCCTCTCGGCTCCCGTCTCGCGATAAGGGTGTCTGCCGCCGCAATGGACGACGGGTACGTCTTGCTGTGCTCGGATCAGACGGCGTTGCGCCGCGCCGAACGCCACTTCGAAACGGTGGTGGCAACACTCGACGAAGCGGTGGTGGTGCTGGCGCACACCGGCCGGGTCATCTCCGTCAATCCCGCGGTCAGTCAACTACTCGGCACCTTGCCGGACGATGAAGCGGACTACGACGCTCTGGTCGGCCACTGGATCGACTCTCGAGAGACCGTCATGTACGGCCCCGACGGCGTCCCGCTCGATCCGGAGGACCGTCCGATCTTGCGCACCCTGCGGACGGGCACGCCCTACGTCGGTGAGGCGTTCACGATCAACAGAGAAGACGGTCGCCGCATGTGGTTGGCCATGAACGCGCGCCGACTCAACCCGGACGAGGGTGAGGACTCGGCGGTAGTGGTGTCGTTTCGCGACATCACGGCGACGCGCTCGACCGCCGAGCGGCTCGCCCATCAAGCCAGTCACGACGCGCTGACGGGCCTGCCCAACCGGGTTCATTTGGTCGAACAGGCCGGGCGACTGCACGCGGAGGGAACTCTGGCCGCAGTCCTGTTCGTCGACCTCGACGACCTGAAGGGTGTCAACGATTCCCTCGGTCACGATGCCGGTGACGCCGTCATTCAGACTGCGGCGCAGCGGCTTCGGGCATCGGTCCGACCGGGCGACGTCGTGTGCCGGCTTGCCGGCGACGAGTTCGTGGTGCTGCTCGGCGGATTCGCCTGCGGAAACGAGCTTGCGCACCTGACCGGATCGATCAGCCGCGCTCTGGTGGAACCCATCGAACTGGTGGGCTCGACCGCGCAGATGGGGGCGAGCATCGGCGTGGTCGAAGTCAGACCTGACGATGCGCGCGATGCGGCAACGCTGCTCCGCGATGCCGATCGTGCCATGTACGCGGACAAGGCCAGCCGCCGGCGCGCGGCTCATACGACATGGTTCGATTCCTCTCGGAGCTGACGTTGTTGGCCGGCTCGCGACCGATGAGATGACAGCACGCTGCGAACCCTGGGCGAGAGCGTCCGGGCGCCGCCTCCGCAGAGTGAGCGACCGTGGTCACCGGCCCGCCGTCTCCGGTGGATCCGCTCCATCTCGACGACGATGGCACCGACCTGAGCGGGCTCACCGTGAACGGTGAACGTCCTTCGGTCCCACCACATCATCTTGGTCTGGTATCGCTCGTCCGGATATGGCGTCGCGGGGATGGGAGCTACCACCCCGCCCGTCGATCGCCATCGCTCCAGGGTGTGCGCCGCGGACGTCGCCATGTAGTAGTCGACGCCGAAGAAGGTCGTGAGGTGAAAACCGCTGCGGGCGTGCAGCTTCGCCCGATGCGGATTGCGGGCGCCCTCGGCGTGCATCCAGGCGGCCTTGATCTCGATCACCCCTGAGGGGATCCGATCCGCGAGCATGCCGCGAACTGCCGACTCCCCCGGCCTGTCCCGCCATTCGACGACGGCGTGCGAGTCCTCGGGAGATGTCAGTGGGCCCGTCGTCCTCACCCCGCCGACGATGCGCCCGTCGACGTCGGTCATGGCCCAGAACAAGGCGGTGTCGTCGGCGCAGCGTTCGGCGTCATCGTCGATTGCGGCGCTGACCCCGTATTTGGCGTAGCTCGCGACTGCGCCGGCGTGGTACTCGGCGAACAGTTCGGGCACGGCTGCCGGTTCCGCCATCGTCACCGTGCATTCGCTTGCCGGGTCCCACCAGGAGATGAACGCGGCGTCCTGCGCCTTCGTCGGTGTCGTCGCCAGCTCGATCGTCATCAGCACTCCGCCTTCGCCGCACACCGGATGGTTCGCGTGAAAGCAATATAATACTTTTGGTATAAACAATGTTCTAGCTCGTGTTTACGCAGAATCTGTCACATCCAGCAATCTCTTTGCGAGTTGTTGAGGATGGCGTTTGCAGCCCCATCGAGGGTTACGCGGCGGGCAGGGTCACGCGCCTGCCGAGACACCTCGGCGGGCATGGCTGTGAATCGATAGCTGGCAACGCCGAGTCGGGTTGCTGACGCTCGAGGACCTGCGCCCGATCAGGGCGTGTCTAGTCGGACCGTTACGGCCACTCGGCCCCGGTCATCGCGGTGGGCGACCGCGTGTCCCGCGCGATCCCGTCCATCGAAGTCCACCAGCGTGATCGGGTGACCGGTGCCGAGAAAGTTCCGCCACCACTGTTTGGCAGCGGGCATCCCGACGGGGATCTCGAACGTCCGGCTGGAGCGGCGTCCGACGTGTCTTGTTGGAGAACCCCCGTGCCATCCGTCCGAGACTAGCTACTCAGGTGACGTCGAGGAGGACCGGTGTGCGGGCTCCGGTACGGGCGGCGCCGACGCCCGCGATGACCACGAGACAAATTCCGACCAGACCCGCCGCGCCGGGCGCCTGCGACAGCACCAGGAATCCGATGAGCATGGCGAAGGCGGGTTCGAGGCTCATGAGGGTTCCGAACGATGCCGTCGTCAGCCTGCGCAGCGACATCATCTCCAAGCTGAACGGAATCACCGGTAGGAGAATCGCGAGACCGATTCCGAGCAGCAGAATTTCGGGGGTGATCCGGGGAATCACGGATGATCCGACCACGACGGTAGAGAACACCCCGGCCACGGCCATCGACACTGCCAACCCGTTGATGCCCTCCACCCCGTCACCGACGCGTTGAGTCAACAGGATGTAGCACCCCCAGCAGGCCGCGGCGGCCAGGGCGTACAGAACGCCGACCAGATCGATGGTGCCCGCCCATGGTTGGGTCAGCAGGACGACACCGACGGCGGCCACGCCCGGCCAGACATAGCGGTGGCGGCCCCTGCCCTGAATGACGGCGACCCCCAGGGGGCCGAGAAACTCCAGAGCGCTGGCCGTCCCCAGCGGAATTCGAGCGATCGCCGCCATGAAAAGCAGGGTCACGGCGGCGGTGACCACGCCGAGAACCACGCATGTGAGGAAGGTGCTCCTGGTGAACGCCGACGGTCGCGGGCGGACGATGAGCAGCATCAACACACCTGCCCACGCCAGTCTCAACCATGCGGCGCCCTCGACGCCGATCCGGTCGACGAGGCCGAGAGACAGTGCCAGGCCGAGCTGCACGCACAGCATCGAACCGGTCGCCATCAGGACGCCGGTGCGGGTCTGGTTCGTCCTCACACCTGCATTGAAGGGCACCACGACCGTTCGCGTCCACGTGATATTCCAGGACATACCGTTCGCAACATGCGAACGATGGTCAGCTCACAGGCTGTTCGCCACCGATGCGTCGTCGGCGAACTCGATCTGGGCGCCCGGGTTGCTGATGGCCGTGATCACGCCGGTTCCGAACGCCCCGTTGCGGTCGTACAACGTGGACGCCCCGGTACTGACGCCGTCGGCCACCCAATGCGAATCGGCCTGCACGCAGATCCATTCGTCCACCGGCAGCCGGGCAAGGGCCACGGTCAAATCCCCGTTGATGTAGCCGATACCCGCCGTGCCGAGATTGGCGACCAGGCTGGTGCCCTCCGCGGCGTAGACGGCGTTGACGAACGGCGAGTTGGCCGAACCCTCGATCACGTCGATGGCGCGATTGAGAAACCGCTTCCGCGACGTGTTTCGGTGATCCGAGATGTTCGGGCTCCAACCGCCGTCGTCGCTTCCCACTCGCAGGAAGCTCGAGTCGTCGTCGACGTCGGTGGGTAGGGGCAGATCCATTGTCGCCGACCACTCTTCGCCGCGAGGCGCGGAGGACCGCCGGTACTGCACCATGGTCGCCTTCGCCACCGCCACACCGTCCTGAAGGAGCTCGCACTCGGAGTTGCGCACCCTCCTACCGTCGCGGATCAGCCGGACCGTCGCGGTCGTGGGCATCCTGCGGGCCGCCTTGAACAGGTCCACCGTCAGTCGCACCGGCATGAACTCGTCGAGGCCGAACCGCTCCTCGAGTGTGCGCGCCGCGAGCCCGACCAGCGCGGGGCCGTTCAGTTGATCCGCTCCCCAACGGCTCAGCGCGTTCGACGTGGGGAGAAACGTGTCTGCGGCCGTGGGCACGAAGTGCGCCGAGGGTGCGGTCATTCCGGAATCGTCGCACGAGGCCGACGTAGGTTTGGCTGGTCCTCGATCGATGACGCCCCAACCGTTCGCGAATTGCGGACAATGTCGACGTGGACACCCGTCGACTGCAGCTACTGCTCGCACTGTCGCGGCTGGGATCGATGCGCGCGGTCGCCGAGGCCAATCACCTGACCACCTCGACGGTGTCGCAGCAGATTGCGGCGCTGGCCAAGGAGGCCGGAGCCCCACTGATCGAGCCCGAGGGCCGACGCGTGCGCCTTACCCCTGCCGGCCGTCGGCTCGCCGACCATGCCGTCACCATCCTCGCCGCCGTCGACACGGCCCGGCTCGACCTGGATCCGGACGCCGAACCGGCGGGAACCCTTCGCGTCGGCGGGTTCGCCACCGGTATCCGGGTGTCCCTGCTTCCGGTCCTGGCCGACCTTGCCTCGAGTCATCCCCGCGTCGAGGCGATCATCAGCGAATACGAACCCGTCGAAGCCTTTCGCCTGCTCGTCGACGACGATCTCGACCTGGCCCTCGTCTACGACTACAACCTGGCGCCGGCGTCACCGGACCCCGTCCTGGAGACGATGGCGCTGTGGTCGACTCCGTGGGGGCTCGGCGTGCGCGCCGGCGATGCCGTCGGCGCGTCGGCCGACCTGCGTCGGTACGCCGATGCGTCATGGATCGTCAACTCCCGCAACACCGCCGACGAGGATGCGGTGCGCACGCTCGCCGCCTTGACGGGGTTCACGCCCCACATCACGCACCAGATCGACAGTCTCGACATGGTCGAGGATCTCGTCCTGGCCGGTTACGGTGTCGGCTTGCTGCCGATGAATCGCCCCGTGCGCGACGGAGTTGCCGTGCTGCGGATCGCCGAGCCGCCCGTCGTCATGACCGCCTACGCCGCGACTCGCCGCGGACGCGCCAACTGGCCACCGCTGCGACTGCTCCTCGACGGTCTACGTCCCGGGAAAGAGGCGCTACCCCAACATGATTGGCCGCGGCCAACCGCGATTGGTCAGATCAAGCGCGACGCTGGCCCAGCGTGAGGGGCTGTGCCGCCCGGTAGCGATCGAGCACCTCGGGTGTCGGCTCGGCGGTGTAGGAGGCCGTCACGCCGAAGTTCCACGACGGTGGTGCCTCCTCCTTCGACAGCGCCCACGCTGCCTGCCTGGCCGCGCCGAGCGCCACGTACTCGCCCGGCGTCGGCACGTGGACCGGCTTGCCGAGGATGGCGGGCGCGATGCGTCGGACGGCCTCCGAACGGGCGCCTCCACCCACCATGAGCACTCGTTCGACTTCGATGCCTTGGCGGGAGATCTGCTGGACGCAGAATTCGATCGAGGCGAGTAGGCCCTCGACTGCAGCGCGGGCAACGTTGGCTGGCAACAGGTTTCGAGTGGTGACGCCGTGCAGGGCGCCGGCGGCGTCCGGAAGATTGGGTGATCGCTCCCCGTCGAAGTACGGCACCAGCGTCAACCCTTCCGCGCCGGGCGGCGCGGAGAGTGCGAGCCGGTCGAATTCCTCGAAGTCCACGCCGAGCATCTTCGCCACCGCGGCCAGTACCGGCGCGCCGTTGAGGGTGCACACCAGCGGCAGTTGACGCCCGGTCGCGTCCGCGAAACCGGCGACCAGACCCTCCGCGTCGTGGGGTGCGGCGTCACCCACCGCACTGACCACGCCGGAGGTTCCGAGCGAGACCACGCAGTCCCCCGCGGCCGCTCCGAGACCCAGTGCGGCAGCGGCATTGTCCCCCGCTCCCGCTCCGAGTACGGCGCCGGTGGTGGTCCGCCCCGCGGCCTCGAAGGGTCCGAGCACGGGTGGCACCACGGGGCGCCGCCCGCGGGTGGCCAACTCGAGAAGGTCGGGTTGGTAGCTGCTGTCTTCGGCCGCGTAGTAGCCGGTGCCGCTGGCGTCACTGCGATCGGTGCGGATGTCACCGATGTCGGTCGAACCGGACAAGCGCCATGTCAGCCAATCGTGGGGCAGGCACACGGCGGCGGTCGCGTCGGCATTCTCGGGTTCGTTGTCGGCGAGCCAGCGCAGCTTCGTCGCGGTGATGGACGCGACGGGGACCACGCCGATGCGCGCCGCCCACTCCCCGGGCCCGCCGAGCTCGTCGATCAAAGCCGATGCCGCATCGCTTGACCGAGTGTCGTTCCACAACAGTGCATCTCGCACGACGTTGCCCGCCGAGTCAAGGCAGACCATGCCGTGTTGCTGAGCCCCGACCGAGACCGCGGCGACGTCGTCCAGACCGCCGGCGGCAGACGCGGCCTCGCCGAGTGCGGTCCACCACGCGGCCGGGTCGACCTCCGTCCCGACGGGATGCGGCGCGGAACCGGAGCGCACGATGTCACCGCTGTCAACGTCGCAGACCAGGACCTTGCAGGACTGAGTGGACGAGTCGATACCCGCAACGAGGGCCACGCCGACCTCCTTCGGTTCGTAGGACCACCACCCTAGTGCGAAGCTGGTCGGATGAAATGGCCTCTCATCGTTGCGGCGGTGCTCGTCATCGGGTGCGCCGGGCTGGCGGCGCCACCGGCCGCGACGGCCGACGATCTGCGGACCCGTATCGCCGCGGCGGACGCCTACTTGGCGACCCGCCCGGGTTCGGTTGGCTACGTACTGACAGACCGCGCGACCGGGGCGACGTATCGCAACGCGCACGCCGGTGAGTTGGTATGGACGGCGTCCACGATCAAGCTGGCGATGGTCGTCGATCTCCTGACCCGAGCCCGAGCGGGCTCGATCGCGTTGACGAACGCGGACCGAACCCAGATGTCGGCGATGATGCACTCATCCGACGACGACGCGGCCGACGCTCTATGGTCCAAGTTCGGCGGCCCCGACCACACGGCCTACAACGCGGCGTTCCCGCGCTACGGCATGACCGATCTGCAACCGCAGAAGGGCTTCAGCAGCATCTACCCCTACTGGGGATTTCAGAAGGCCACGGCGAACGACCTCGACAGACTGATCAACTACGTGCTGACCAGACTCGATCCGGCTCAGCGCGCCGCCATCGTCTACGAGCTGCAGAACGTCGCCCCCAACCAGCAGTGGGGGGTCTGGGGCGCAGGTCCCGCGATGGCGCCCGGCAACAAGGACGGATGGTCGCTGGAACAGGGGGGCTGGGTCACCAACTCCGTTGGCTTCGCGGGGGCGGGGCAGCGATACACGTTGGCAATGATGAACTCCCTCAGCGGCGCAGGCGGCTACGACGACGGAGTGGCCACCACCAGTCGCCTTGCCGAGATCCTGTTGTCAGGGCTGCAATCCAGCTGACATCGCACCGTGGCGGGCCCCTCGAGATCGGGGTTTGGAACCGGCGCCACCGGGTATCATCCGCGCATGTTGATCCGTCGAATCGCGCGTCCCATGCTGGCTACCACCTTCATCACCCGTGGTGTGGAGGCGTTGCGCAGTCCCAAGCCTGCCGCTGATGCCGCCCGTCCCACCCTCGAGGGTTTGAGCAAGCTGCCGGATCCCGTCGGCCCCAATGTGCCCACGAATGCCGAGACCGTCGCCAAGGTGACTGCCGGTGTGCAGATCGGCGCCGGCCTGCTCCTTGCGACCGGCCGCCTGCCCCGTCTGTCGTCGGCGGCCCTCGCCGTCAGCGTCGTGCCGGGAAGCCTTGGTGGACACGCATTTTGGAACGAGACCGATCCCGCCCGCAAGGCTGCCGAGCGTCGGGCACTGTTTTCCGACGTCGGCCTGATCGGTGGCCTGATCATCGCCGCCGTCGACACCGAGGGCAAGCCCTCCCTCGGCTGGCGCGGCAAGCGCGCCGCTCGCAAGGTGTCGGAGCGGGTGACCGCCGTGCTGCCGAGCGCACCGGACGCCCCGAACGCACTCATCGACAGCGAATTGGTCGACCGGGTGGGACAGCGGGGCCGCGAGATCGCCCACGTCGCGCTGGAGCGCGGTTCGGAACTGGCCGACGTCGCCCGTGAGCGCGGGGCCGAGCTGGCCGACGTGGCGGCCGAGCGCGGCACGGAGTTCGCCGACGTGGCCCGCGATCGAGCACCCAAGCTGGCGAAGAAGGCGCGCAAGCGCGGATACGAGTTGGCCGAGCTCGCCCAGGACCGTGGCGCCGAATTCGCCAGTGTGGCCCGCGAACGCGGATACGAGCTCGCCGAGGCGGCTCGCGACCGTGGCACCGAATTGGCGGAGATCGCGCAGGATCGTGGTGCCGAGCTCGCGACGGCAAGTCGCAAGCAGGCGAAGCAGACCCGCAAGGATCTCAAGCGCGCGCAGAAGGAACTCGAGAAGCGCATCAACTGACGGGCTGATGCCGCCGGTAGATTGGCTCCATGACTACCGGCGGCTTCGACCCGCAGTACGGCGCACCCCGATACGACCGCGTCGAGGCGGGTGCGCTACTGCCACGCTTCTTCGCCAGGGTGATCGACGGACTCCTCGTCGGAATCGTCGGGCTCATCGTTGGCTTCGTCACCGATACGTGGTCGAACATCATGGTGACGGGGCTGTTCACCGGCCTTCTCATGTTCGTCTACTTCGTGGCCTTCGAGGTCTCGCAGGGGTGGACGCCGGGAAAGCGGGCGCTCGGATTGAGCGTTCGCGGACCCGGTGGTGTCCCGAAGCCCGATCTGAAGCAGTCCGCGATCCGCAACGCGTTCACACTGCTGCCCATCGTCCCGTTCATCGGCGGCCTGCTCGGGGTGATCGCGATCATCGTCATCGCCGTGACCATTAGCGCCAGCCCCACCAAACAGGGCAAGCACGACGAACTGGCGGGCGGCACCCAGGTACTGAAGGGGTAGGCCCGCCAGCTGGGTCAGATCACCAGGCTGAGCAGTAACACCACCGCAAGACCGCTGACCGACAACACCGTCTCCATGATCGACCACGTCTTGATGGTCTGGCCGACGCTGAGTCGGAAGTACTGGTTGACCAGCCAGAAGCCGGCGTCGTTCACGTGGGAGAAGAAGAGCGATCCGGCGCCGACGGCGAGGACCACCAGGGAGACCTGACCGGTGGGCATTCCGTCCACCAGCGGGATGATCAGCGACGAGGCGGTGATCGTGGCGACCGTCGCCGACCCCGTCGCGAGCCGGATCAAGACCGCGATCAGCCACGCCAGCAGCAGCACCGAGATGTTCGCGACCTCGGCCCAGCGGGCCAGCAGCGTGCCGATGCCAGTGTCGACGAGCACCTGTTTGAACCCGCCGCCGGCGGCGACGATCAAGATGATTCCGGCTACCGGCGGGAGCCCGGACTCGATGCACGTGGTGATCTCGTTGCGCGTCATCCCCGCGCCGCGGCCGAGGGTGAACATGCCGACGATGACGGCGATGAGCAGCGCGATGAGCGGCGTACCGAGGGTGTCGAACACCAGCCGGATCACATTCGACTTGTCCTTGATGAAGATGTCCACCAGCGCCTTGCCCAGCATCAGGGCGACGGGCAGCAGGACGCTGAACAGGGTGACGCCGAACGAGGGTCGCCGACGCGTCTCGCCGTCGGCGAAGCGGTCCGCGTCGAAGGTGTCGGGCGCATCGACGACGACCCACTTTCCCGCGAGCTTTCCGAACAGGGGTCCCGCCAGCACGATGGTCGGGATCGCCACCACGACGCCGAGAGCCAGTGTGACGCCGAGATCCGCATTGAGTAGCCCGATGGCGGTCAACGGACCCGGATGCGGTGGCACGAACCCGTGCATCGCCGAAAGGCCTGCCAGAGCGGGGATTCCGACGGTGATCAGCGAGAGCTGTGAACGACGCGACACCAGGTAGATCACCGGTATCAACAGCACGAGGCCGATCTCGAAGAACATGGGGAGGCCGATGATCGCGCCGACGAGGGCCATCGCCCACGGCAGCGTGCGCGGCGAGGCGTGTCCCACGATGGTGTCGACGATCTCGTCGGCGCCGCCGGAATCGGCCAGCAGCTTGGCGAACATCGCACCGAGCGCGATGAGGATGCCGACGCTCGCCGCGGTGTCCCCGAAACCCTTGGTGAACGAGGCCAGCACCGTGGTGAGGTTCTCCCCCGCCACGACTCCCACCGTCAATGCGCCGAACATCAGGGACAGGAACGGGTGCAGTTTGACGAGCGTGATCAGCACGACGATCACTGAGATGCCGATGAGGAACGCCAGGACCAGGTGCCAGCCGGAGCCCACCGGCTCGGTGAGCTTCGGCGCGTCGTCGGCGAGCAGGGTTATTGCGGTGTTCATCCGATCGTCCGTTCAGTCAGCGTGATGTATTCGTCCACGATGGAATCGATGTTCTGGTCGACGTCGATGTCGACGCCGTTCTCGTCTGCCGCCAGCGGCTCGAGGGTGGCGAACTGCGAGGCCATCAGCGAGGCGGGCATGAAGTGGCCCGGCCGGCTTGCCTGTCTGCGCCCGATCACCTCGGGGGTCCCGACCAGGTGCAGGAACTGGACGCCGGCGCAGTGGCCCCGCAGTTGATCGCGATAGGCGGCCTTGAGCGCTGAGCAGCTCATCACGCCGCCGTCCGCGTGAGCGGCCAACCACTCCCCGATCGAATCCAGCCACGGCCGTCGGTCCTCGTCGTCGAGGGCGTGGCCGGCGGTCATCTTCGCGATGTTGGCCTCGGGGTGGAAGTCGTCCGCGTCGGCGAAGGGAACCCGCAGACGCTGTGCGAGGGCCGCGCCCACGGTCGACTTGCCCGAGCCCGACACACCCATCACCACGATTGGCGCTGCCATCGCCTACCTCCAGATCCGATGCCATCCCGTTGTGTCTGGCATCACACAGAGTGCCGCAATAGTCTGCCTATTGCAACCCTGTGCTCAAAAAATACGTCTTTAAGTCACCTGGCAAACTTTATGACAAGATGTATGGCGTGACCGCCCCGTCAAACGTCAGCGCCCTGCATGACAACGTACTAACGGGCATCGGCGCCGAGATCGTGTCGGGGGCTCTGCCCGCAGGCGGGGTCATCAACCTCGAGGGTGTCGGGGCACAGTACGGTGTGTCGCGCAGCGTCGCCCGCGAGGCGGTACGGGTCCTCGAATCGATGGGCCTCGTCGCCTCCCGTCGCCGGGTCGGCATCACCATCCAACCCGCGGAGCGGTGGAACGTCTTCGATCCGCGAGTCATTCGGTGGCGGCTCGAATCAGGCGACCGCACAGCGCAATTGGTGTCGCTGTCCGAATTGCGCCGTGGGTTCGAACCGACGGCGGCAGCCCTGGCCGCCCGCCGCGCCGATCCCCATCAGTGCCGCATCATGGCGGCCGCCGTCTCGGACATGGTGATGCACGGCCGATCCGGTGATCTGGAGTCATACCTATTGGCGGACAAGGTCTTTCACCAAACACTTCTCGAGGCCAGCGGCAACGAGATGTTCCGGGCCCTCAACGGTGTCGTCGCAGAGGTGCTGACCGGGCGCACCCATCACGGCTTGATGCCGGAGACTCCGAACCCGGTCGCCATCGCGCTGCACGACGAAGTCGCCCGGGCCATTCGGCTGCGCGACGAACAGGCTGCCGAGCGCGCGATGCGGGAGATCATCGAAGAGGCGATGAGCGACGTCAGCTCGACCGGGGAGGGATCGCATGAGTAGAACGCCGACGACGGCCCGCAGGCTGTTCGACCGCTTCGAACCCGTCCATGCGCTTACGTACTTCGCGCCAGAATCCCGCAAGGCCTTCAAGGAACTTGGCCTTCGCGGATTCTGGATGGGCTACTTCGCGGCACGATCCGCACCGCTGGGTCCGGTCTCCCCGGAGGTCGTCGCGGCCGTCTTCTACAACTTCGCGCCCTCGCACGTGGCAGGTGCGCTACCCGGCGCGTGGGAGCTGGCGAGCCCGGCCGACGTCCTACGCGCGCGGGAAGCCTCCGCGGTGGCGGCCCTGCGCCGCTGCGGCGTGACCGACGGCGATACCGTGCGCATCGCCGCGGACCTGCTGGCGAAGGCCGCCTCCGCCGCCACTCCGGACGGCCGCCCGATCTTCGCAGCCAACCGGGCGCTGCCCTGGCCCGAGGAGCCCGTTGCCCGGCTCTGGCATGCCGCCACCCTGCTGCGCGAGCAACGCGGGGACGCACACGTCGCAGTCCTCGTCGCCAACGGCATCGGTGGGCGCGACTGCAACGTCCTGCACGCGGTCGCCGACCGGGTACCTCGAGACTTCATCATGCGCAGCCGTCAGTACGACGACGAGGAGTGGCGCCTCTGCGCCGCCCGGCTCTCAGCTCGCGGCATCCTCGATACCGAAGGGGCACTGACGGATTCGGGACGCGCATTCAAGCAGCATCTCGAGGACTCGACCGACGCGTTGTCCTTGCCGGCGTTCGATGCTCTCGACGACGCCGAGCTCGAACTGCTCTTCCGCACCCTCACGCCAATCACCAGGTCGGTCATCGGTGCCGGTGACATTCCCGCGGCGACACCCATGGGGTTGGGTCGCGACGACCTCGACGACGACGGCGCGCACCTGAGCTAACGCGGTACGTACATGATCAGGCCGACGCCCACCAGGCAGATGGTCGCACCCGTGACATCCCAGCGGTCCGGTCGGAACCCGTCGGCGAGCATGCCCCACAGCAGCGAGCCCGCGATGAAGATCCCGCCGTACGCGGCGAGCACCCGCCCGAAGTTCGCGTCGGGTTGGAATGCCGCCACGAAGCCGTAGGCACCCAGGGCGAGCACCCCTGCGCCCGCCCAGAGCCAGCCCCGATGTTCCCTGATGCCCTGCCAGACCAACCAGGCGCCACCGATCTCCAACAGCGCCGCCAGCACGAACAGCACGACCGACTTGAGAACCGTCACGGCTGGTTGCGGTTCCACTCCAGCCAGCCGACACCGGTCCGGCCGTCGGTGGTCGTCACGGTGGCCCAGGCCCGCGGAAACCTGCTGATCCGGCCGTCGGTCGACGTCAACAGAACCGGTGCGTGCCCCTGCACCTCGATGGTCGCGGTGGTGTCACCCGGGGTGATCTCCAGCGTGGTGCCGATCGGTAAGTCGTTCTCGCCGAACGTCTCTCGGGCCACGACCGTCTGGAGTTCGATGACGTCGCCGTCCCGCTGGACGTACCCGGCCGCCATCGGCGGGGCGCCGGGAATCCTCAGGTCGAGGCCGTGGAGATGGGTGCCGTCCTCGAGATGCACTGCACTCCACACCCATTCCATGCTCCACCAGTCCCGCGCCGCCCACGAATGGTCCCGCTGCCCGGCGACGCCGGAGAACTCGTAGGCGCGGCCGTCCGCGGTCACGGTGCCCGATACCGTGCACGGAATCTCGTACCGGGTCGAGAGGCGGTATTGGTACGGCGTGCCCGCCGTGGTCCACACCAGGTCCATCTCGAGGTCGACCGGGCGGCCGGACACGCCCCGCAGGAGATCGGCGGGATCGTCGTAGGCCTCACCCCGGCCGCGTAGCGACACCCGGTAGGACTGCAGCGGTACGACGGCGTCGAGTTCCAGGTCCACCCCGTCGCCATGGACGCGGCCGTGGTCCTCGGGCAGCTCGGCCTCGAAGTCGAGGACGGCGATGGTGGGCATGTGCGGGCCGCACACCAGCGCGTTGATCCAGGCGTGGCCCTGGTTCGGGATCAGGCCAAGCCGCAGCCAGCCACCGACGCCCTGGCCGGGGTCGGCGAAGTCGAAGTACCAGCTCTCGCTCCACAGCGCTTCATCGGTCGGTAGGTGCACTCCCTCGTCTTCGGCGTTGGGCTGCAACGGTTCCGGTGTCGACGGCTCGGGGAGGACGCTCAACGCATCCGTGTCGAGCACGTGCGTGCAGTGCCGCTCGATCATCGTCATGAACATTCGGTCGCCACGCTCGGTGCGCGCGACCAACATGGGCGACACGATCGACATCATCACGCCGAAGAAGCTCTGGCGACGGACACCGTCGCGGACGTCGTCGATGGTGAGTGCGGCGCCTGGTCCGAGCGCGTCGTGATAGGCCTGCACCAGGCCGTCGCCGTGCGCGCGGCGCTCCTCGACTGGCAGTGCGCAGCCGAGGAAGTAGGCGACGTCGGTGAGGGCCGGACCCCACGTGACGGTCTGCCAATCCACCACGGTGAGTGGGCGATCGGCACCGTCGGCACCGAAGAGCATGTTGTCCAGGCGATAGTCGCCGTGGATCAGACCCTGTGGCCGGCCCGATGCGGCTTCGTCGGCGAGGTAGGCGTCGAAGGCTGCCACCAGCCGCTCACATACCTCGCGGTGTTGGGGGGCGATGTCGTCGCGGTAGCGCTCGATGAACCCCGCGTAGAGCGCGGCCATCAGACTCTGACTCAGCGGCGACTCCCGGTTGAGCCACTCGGCGCCCGCCAGGGCGGCGTCGCCGAGAAGGGGTCCGTGGACGCGGCCCAGTTGGGTGAGCGCCATCCTCGCCTGCTCGATCGACGCACCACCGATCTCGTCACCGACGACGGCGGGCGCAGCATCCCCCAGCAGCAGGTCGAAGACGCCGGTCGTCGGGTCGTAGGCGGCGTGATGACACGGTGCGATCATGCTCCCGGCGGCCAGCCCCGGCGCGATCTCCGTGTAGAACCGCACCTCGCGTTCATAGAGGCCCATCGCGAGACCGGTCTGCCTGCTACTCGGATCGGCGGCTGCTACTTTCAGTACCACCGACGCTGGGCCGTTCTGGCCATCGGCATAGGTGAGCGACACCCGATAGCACTCGCTCATCTGGCCTGTGCCGATGCGATCGACCGCGAAGTCGACGACCTCCCCGGCGCCGATCGCCGCCGTCAGCCAGTCGGCCGTCAGGTCTGCAGGACGTTCGATCAGGGCATTCGTGACGGCCACGTGATCAGCTCCCGGAGTGACAGGAGTCGGACGACGCGGGCAGCACGTCCAGGGCCGGATTGCGGTCGAAGAAGCCGAATGGCTTGAGCCAGAACGACACCACGTCCACCGGCATCACGGGCCAGTCCTCGGGACGGGTGATGTGGTGCAGCCCGAAGACGTACCAGAGCACGACGTCGGTGTTGTCGATGGACCGGTTCGCCTTGGTCCACAGCCCCAGACCGGTGTCCTCGACCGACTGGTTGACGAACTCACCCGCCGGCCAACGTTCGTCGGCCGAGTTCGGCGTCACCCACACCGTGTGGCCGATCACGTTGGCGCGCTTCAACACTGGTGAAGCTGGATCGAACATCGGCGGGATCGCTCCGCCGGGCACCAGCTTGTAGGCGGGATGGGTGCCCAGGGAGTTGGTGACGTTGGTGTTGACGACCTTCCACGCCCGCTGCGTGGCGAAGTCGAAGTCCTGCTTGCCGTCGGACTCGGTGCGCAACGGGACGTTCCGGGTGACGAGTGAGAGCCCGTAGGGATTGTCGGGACCCATGGGCTCAGCGTAGGACTCCGACGTGAACACGGTGTTGTCATTGCCGTCGACGTCCATGTCGAGGCGCGCGACCAGGAAGTGTTGGTGATACGGCGCATACGTGCGCTCATCGACCAGCGTCCCGTTCGGGTTCGGCGCACCGGGCGCGAGCGGAGTCGTCACCATGATGCCGGTGGCCCGGACCTCGCATTCGATGTTGCCGTCTTGATAGAGGCGCCAGTAGACCAGGTACTCGTAGTTGGCGACCGTGACGTGAAACGAGATGGTCAGGCGACGCATCCGACGTACCTCGGCGCCCGCGTCGTGGTCGACGTGCTTCCACAGCACGGCACCGTCCTCCTCGTGGATGCAGATCGCGTTGGTGATGGTGTACGGATCGCCCTTGCTGTCGTGCATGACGGCGTCGAGGTAGCGGATCTCACCGAGACAATCGCAGCCCAGTTCGAGCGAGGTCGTCATGAAGCCGAGGCCCCACTCGCCGATGTCGAATGCGGTGCGGCGGTAGTGATCGGCGGAGGAATCGCGGTACGGCACGATCATCTCGGCGAACGACATCCGGTGCGCAACCGAGCGTTCGCGATCACCGTCGCGGTAACGCACCGTGTGCAGCGTCATGCCCTCCCGGTAGTTGAAGCCGACACGCAGCGACCAGTTCTGCCATCGCAGGAGATTGCCGTCGAGAGTGAACGACGGCCCCTCGGGCTGGGTGACGAGCAGCGGTTTCAGCGGCTCGCGAGTGGATGCCGACCGGATGCGTTCCGGTACGTGTTTGGGTACGTATTCGCCCATCACGTCCGGCGTGTCGAGTCCCCCGCCGGCGAACGGACCACCGTCCTCCACCCGCAGCACCTCCATGCTGTTCAGGTCGACGACGCAGTGCAGACCGCTGACCAGATGTGCGTAGGGGTTGGCTCCGGGGGCATCCTTGCGCCAGGTGTCCGACCAGCCCAGCCTGCGGTCGCGGTACTCGGGTGGGGCGACGGCGTCGCCGAAGGTCCAGGTATCCATGAACACGTTGTCGAGATCGGTGATGCCCCGTGCAGCGAGGGCGGCGACCACGTCGGGGTGGGCGCGCAGCACCTGATCGCATTCGATGAACTCGTCGACGGTGAAGTTGGCCTGGACCCCGGGCACGTGCTCGAAGGTCTCGACCCGATCATCGCTGAGCGAGACCACGCTCTTGAAGGTCTGGTTGGTCGACCGGTCGAAGCAGATCACGGTGGCGCGGCGAGCGGGTACGGTGCCGTCCCCCTCGAATGCACGCAGCTCGTCCTTGCTCGGCTCCAGCATCTCGATGGAGGCGAATCGCCAACCCCTCTCCGAGGTCGCCGACGGTGCGGCTCCTACCTGGTGTTCGCGGTGCAACAACGCAGCGACAGCGGTGAATTCGGCGGCCGACAGTGGGTCCAGTGGATGCGTCACGACACCACTCGACCACATCGGCCGCGCACCCGCAGCGGGATCAGGAGAAACCGCAGATGCCCTACTTCGCGGCCAGCGTGAACCCTTCCCACGCCTGTCGCCGATCGGCGTTGGGGTCGTATTCGAGGTGCGAGTTCCTGTCGAAGACCATGACCGCGCGCTGATCGGCCGTGTACTGCGGCCAGCCGTCGCCCGGCACTCCGGTGCGGCTGAACGTGCGCCATCTGCCCTGGACGTCGTTGCTGACCCGGCGGGCCGAACGACGATCCGCGGCGGCGGTCATCAGTGAGCCGAACCGGGTGCGGTAGACGTCGAACACGGCGAACAACTCGGTGGCGTGCGTGGCGCCCAAGCCCGACCAGTGGAAGGTGCGCGGTGCGTAGTCATACCGGTAGACGTAGGTGGGCGCGTGCCTGCCGTGGGCGCTGGCGATCTGCCATGCCGCCGTTCCGAAGGCGAAGTCGCCGCCGAGGCTGATGCAGGCACTGGGACTCGGGTAGCCGGGATACGCCTCGGTGATCCGGCTGCGCGACTCGACGTCCAGATCGGCCAGGAGCAGATCGATCGCGGGCTCGGTCATGGGCAGCAACTGCAGGAAGCGGGTGAAAAGCCGACCCTCGTCGGCGTTGGTGCCCACGATGAGTGGCACTCGGTGTGCGGTGCCGTTCCGCATGGCCTCGAGTGGATCCTGCGGCAGGTACTCGGTGTCGAAGGTCGGGCCGACGATGAATGCGCCACGCATCTCCTTCATGCCGCGTCGCATCACCGTGTCGAGCGCGTCGACCAGTTCCTTGGGTCGCGCCGTCATCACCGCGGCGGCAGCTTCGTCACGCTCCACCCCGAGCACGCCGACGAGGTCGTCGGCGAATGCGGCGGCGACGTCGGGCGGGCCCGCCATGCCACTCGCCGGACTCTCGGAGATGGCCTGTGCAAAGAGCCCTTTGGCTGACGGTGTCGCGAGCAGCGTCGCGACGGCATGCGCACCGGCGCTCTCGCCGAAGATCGTCACGTTGTCGGGATCGCCGCCAAAGGCTGCGACGTTGTCGCGAACCCAGCGCAGCGCCATGACCAGGTCGCGCAGGTAGAGGTTGTCGTCGATGGGGTGCTCGGGCGTCGATAGCGCCGAGAGGTCCATACAGCCAAGCGCCCCGAGCCGGTAGTTCACCGAAACATAGACACAGCCTCGTCGCGCCATGGACGCGCCGTCGTAGATCGGCGTCGCCGAGCTGCCGAGGATGTATCCGCCTCCATGGATGAAGAACATCACCGGCAACGGCTCGTCTTCCGACGAGTGAGCTTCCGGCGCAACGACGTTGACCGTCAGACAGTCCTCGCTCATCGGCTGATACCTGCCGACGCCCAGCAACGTGTACCTGCGCTGCTGGGGTGCGCAATAGGTATAGCCGTGGCAATACCGCACGCCCGGCCACGGCTGGACCGGCTGCGGCGCCCGCAGGCGCAAGCGCCCTACCGGAGGCTTGGCGAACGGGATGGAGCGCCAGCGGTGGACGCCGTCGGCGGTGAATCCCTCGATGACGCCACTGTCGACGGTCACCCGAATGGTGCGATCGTGCATGACCCGACGTTAGCGAAGAACTGCCGGGCCGACGTGCCTGACGTGCCGTGGCGACTGTGCCAGCTACCCTGGCGGCATGCGAATAGCCCTACTCGTCGCCCTATCTGCGCTGGTAGCAGGCTGTTCGACGACAACCGACGGCTCGGCGAACCAGGCCGAGACCCGCTCGGCCACCAGCACTCCGACGAGTTCGAACCCGCCGCGGACGTCGCCCCCGACCTCGACGCAGCCCCCTCTTGCTCCTCCTGCCCGCGGCGCGGCGATCTCCGAGGTCATCCGCTGGATCGAGGCGGGCACGCCCGCCGACGTCGCCGGCTACCACTCGATGACCCGTGGAGGCGAGATCACGAACCTCGGCGACGGGGTGGCCTTCATTACCGCGGGTACCGAGAACAACTGCGTCACCAACCGGTTCCAGGACGGTGCCCTGGCCTGCCTGGTGAAGCTGAAGGATCCACCGCCGCGCCCGACGGGATTCGAAACCGCGTGGAAGGACAACTGGGTGGACTACGCCGGGACGACGATCGACATCGGCTCGCCACACGGCGATCCGGGTCCCTTCGTCGATGGCACGGGCGCCGAACTACCGGCCGGACGGACGTTGGCGTTCGGCGACTACCGGTGCCGTGCCGATGCGGCGGGTCTCTTCTGCGTCGACTATGCCCACCAGACGGCAGTCGCGTTGAGCGCGAACGGCATCGAGCCGTTCGGTTGCCTCCAGAAGGCGACCCCGCCCGCAGACATCGGACTCCGGTTCACCTGCTGACCCGAATTAGGCGGCAGTGCGCCAGGCGAGTATGTCGGCGAAGGCGATTTCGAGGTGGCTTGGGCGACGGCCGAGCCTGCCGGGCAGGGGTGGTGCCTTCGAGCTGTGGCGGGCGCCGGTGGGGGTGACGACTTGGCAGCCGTGGGTGCCGTCCTCGTCGCGCCGGGTGGTGGTTCGCCAGCCGGGGGCTTGTTTGGTGTAGTTGCACGCCTCGCAGGTGCCGCGTCCGTTGAGGTCGCTGGTCGCTCCGCCGGCGGCGTGGTCGGCGGCGTGGTCGAGGTGGCGGATCGGGGCGTCGCAGTACGGGGTGCGGCAGGTGTCGTCACGCAGGGCGATGTAGCGGGCTAGGCCCGTGGGGAACGCGCGGGCCCGGGATTCCATCGCGACCAGGGCCCCGCTCTTGGGGTGGCGGTACAACCGTCGCACGGTGGCCGTCGAGCGCTCATCGCCCGCGGCGTCGGCGGCGAGCCGGCAGGCGATCGCGGCCGGTATCGGTCCGTAGCCGGGCACCCGGGCCGGTGTCTGGTCACCGCCGAGCAGGCTCTCGTCGGTGATGACGAGCTCGACGGCCACGGGGACCGGGACGTCGGCCGGGCGGCCGGTGATGCGTTCGACCAGTGTGTCGGCCATGACGTGGCCGCGGCCGCGGCCGTCACCGCAGGTGTCGGCTTCCCGGCGCAGGGTGGCATAGACCGCGACGCCTTGGGGCATCGGCAGCAGCGCGGTCACGTAGGTCATGTTGTCCGGTGCGGGCCGGCAGGTGACGGTGCGCTCGGATTCGGCCCGCACGGCCCGGTCCACGATGGCGTGCGGGTCGAGTTCGTAGGCGATGGCCTTGGCGTCGGCCTCGATCCGCTTGTCGCCCTTGCCCTCCAGGCCGGCCTGGTCGGCGCACATCCGGGCGTCGAGGGTGCGGCGGTCCTGGATGCTCAGGCACGCCGACTCCCGCACGATCAGGGTGGCCCGCCATTCCGAGAGCAGACCGCCTGCAAGCGCTGCCAGGGTGTGGGGCATTTCGTGGACCAGGGCGCGGGCGAATCCGAGGTGGCGCCCGCCGCGGTTCGGGGAGTCGCGGCGCGCCAGGGCGATCTCACTGGCCAGGCCCTTACCGCGCCTAGCGGCGGGCACGCCCTGCGCGGCCTCCCGCGACCGGCGCTTGGCATCGAGTTCGGCGGTCAGGACTGCCTGCTCGGCGGCCGCCGCCGACTTCGAGCGTTCCAGCTCGGCAATGCGCCCCACCAACGCCGCCTCATCGGCAAGGCAATCCACGACATCGAACATGTGTTCGACAGTAGACCGTCCCACCGACAAGTTCTACGCCGCCGGTCGGGCCCGCTCCCGGACCCGGGCCGGGTAGGCCCGGGTCATACCCACCGCACCGACGATGACCACGATGGGGATCACCCAGTTGGTCCAGTCCTGAGTCTCCGGCACCTGGGACGCGTAGTAGCCGAGCACCGCTATCAGCGCGAAGACGAGCGCCCACATCAGCGTGAGGAGTTTGTTCGTCTGCCGGAGCGCCGATTTCTCCCACTCCGCCATCTGCCGGGTCTCCCTGGCGTACTGCTCGGTGAAGGGTGTGAAGGCGAGTGATCCGAATGCCATGATCGCGAGGACACCGCTGGAGAGAGTCGTGGCGTAGGTATCCATCCAGTCGCGGTCGTGTGCACCGAGAATCATCCCGGCCGCCGTCACCGCGACGAAGAAGGCGATCGTCACGACCTCGAGCAACCTTGGGCCCCCGCGCCCCATCGAGATGCCGAGGATGATGGCCGACAACACTGCGCTCAGGGCACCGAACATCCACGTGCTCGGGCCCTCGGCGACCACCCAGTAGATGATCCACGGTACGAACCCGACGAAGGGGCTGTGCTCAAACCACTCGTCCACATCTGGAGGGTAGCCAACCCAGGTCTAGGCAACGCCCTTGTGTCGCAGTAACGGAAGAACGCCCTCGGCGAACCAGTGCGCTTCTTCGAGATGCGGGTAGCCCGAGAGGATGAACTCGTCGAAGCCCAGCGAGTGGTACTCGTAGATCAGATCGGCGACTTCCTGGTGGCTACCCACGAGGGCCGTGCCTGCTCCCCCGCGGACCAGGCCCACCCCCGCCCACAGATTGGGGTAGATCTCCAGCCGATCCAGCCGACCGCCGTGCAGTGCCGTCATTCTGCGCTGCCCTTCGGACTGCGAACTCGAATGCAGCGCAGTCTGTTTGGCGATCTGTTCCTCGCTGAGGCCGGATACCAGTTCGTCGGCGACGGCCCATGCCGCGGCCGAGGTGTCGCGGCTGATGGTGTGCAGGCGGATGCCGAATCGCAGGTTGCGTCCACGCGCCTCGGCCAGCTCGCGGACCCTCGCGATCTTCGCCGCCGCAGCTTGCGGCGGCTCCCCCCACGTCAGATACACGTCGACGTACTGCGCTGCGATCGGCAGCGCCGCGGGCGATGAGCCGCCAAAGTAGATCTGCGGCAACGGATCAGGCGGCGCCGAGACGCGGGCGTCCGCCACGGTGTAGTGGTCGCCGCGGAAGTCCAGCCCGTCCCCGCGCCATACGGAGTCGACGACGTGAAGGAACTCGCCGGTGCGGGCATAGCGTTGATCGTGGTCCAGCCAGTCGCCGAACCGGCGCTGCTCGACGTCGTCACCACCGGTCACGATGTTGAGGAGGACTCTTCCCTCGGAGAAGCGCTGCAACGTCGCGGCCTGCTGGGCGGCCAGCGTCGGGGGCACCAGGCCGGGGCGGAACGCCACCAGGAATTTCAACTTATCGGTCTCGGCGAGTAGCGCGGCCGATGTCAACCAGGCGTCCTCACACCAGGTTCCGGTCGGAGTGAGCACTCCCTCGAAGCCGAGGCGGTCCGCGGCACGCGCTACCTCGGCGAGGTAGCGACGGGTCGGAGGGCGATAGTTCGGCGGCAGGACCTGGTTCGACGAGGCGTGCGACGACGCGACGATCGAGCGGCTGTCACCGCTGGTCGGCAGAAACCAGAAGAACTTCGCCCGCGGAGCGGGCAATTCGACCTGCGCCCGCGGAGGGGACGATCCAACCTGAGCGGGCACCTCGTCAACTTCCATTCGTCAGAAAGGGTTTGAGCACGTCGTCGTAGCGGTGGTCGACCCAGTCGGCGAACGTGGGCGCCGACGCGATCTGCTTGGTCTCGGCGAACAGGTCGGCCAGCGTCTGCTCCGAACCGATCAGCTGATCGGACAGCGCGGTCGACGCCCGCAGACTCCGGGTCTGCGCCACGGTCCCGACCGGCAGCGCCAGGCCCACCGCGGACGAATAACTACGCGCCCATTCGTCGGGGTGGTCCTGCGCCCACTGGGTCGCCTTCGCGTAGCGCACCAGGAGATCGCGCAGGGCGGTGTTGCGCTTCGGGTCGGCCAGCGTTGCGTCCGAGGCGATTCCAAACCCGGCGCCGTTGGTGACACCGGTCGCCTGGGCGATGCTCCGCACGGGCACCTGCTGTTCGACCTGAGCCGTGTAGGGATCCCAGATCGCCCACGCATCGGCCTGCCTACTGGTGAATGCGGTCAGTGCGTCGGCGGGTTGAAGGAAGATCAGCTTCACGTCGGCCGGTGTCAGACCTGCCTTCTGGAGCTGAGCCAGCACATGGCCGTGCGCCGAGCTGCCCTTGCCGACGGCCACGCTCTTGCCGCGAAGGTCGCCGACGGTCTTGATGGGCGAATCAGCCTGCACGACGATCCGGTCACCGTCGCCGCCGTTCTCGTAGGCGGTCACCACCTTCACCTTCGCGTTGGAGGCGGCGCCGAAGATCGGCGGGGTGTTGCCGGTGATGGCGAAGTCGATCTTGCCCGCAGTCGCCGCCTCGATCTGCGGTGGTCCCGAGGTGAAGGTGGAGAAGTCGACCTCGTACGGCAGATCGTCGAGTGCGCCCGCGGCGCGCAGTAGCGACTCGGTCCCCCCCTTCTGATCACCGACATGGAGCGTGACGTCGGACAGTTCGGACAGCGGCACCGTTGCAGGCGCCTGTTGCGTACCGGCGGAATCCTCACGCGACACGCAACCGGCCAGAACACCGATCAGCGTGAGAAGGGCCGCGACGCGAATGGCGATCACTCGTCTGGATGCGGGCATGACAGTTCCCTTCGGGTGTCTTTCAGATGCGATGGATCAGAGCTGGACGCCGAGCTTGTCGAGCAGTTCGGCGCGATACCGCTCGGTATTCGCCGACGGGTCCGACGGTGAGCGCCTTGAATCGTCGACGACGAGCTCGTGGACCACGCGGCCCTCATCGAGGACCAGCACCCGATCGGCGAGTCCCACGGCCTCGTCCACGTCGTGGGTCACCAGCAACACGCCGAATCTGTGCTCCCGCCACAGTTCGAGCAGCAGCGCCCGCATGGTGAGTCGCGTCAGCGCGTCGAGCGCGCCGAAGGGCTCGTCCAGCAGCAGCAACTCGGGTTCTGCCACCAATGCCCTGGCCAATGACACCCGTTGGGCCTGGCCGCCGGACAGGGTCAGTGGCCAGACGTCCGCGCGATCGGCCAGCCCGACGTCGGCCAGCGCCCGGTCGGCGCGGGCGCCGACCTCGGCCCGGGACAACCGGCTGCGGGTCAGCCCGTATCCGACGTTCGTCCGCACGTCGCGCCAGGGGAACAACCGGGGCTCCTGAAACGCCAGCGCAGGCGCGCCCGCCACCACGCGGTCGCCGGAGTGATCGGTCGACAAGCCCGCCAGCACCCGCAACACCGTCGACTTGCCGGAGCCGCTACGGCCGATCAGCGCGACGATCTCGCCGTTGCCGATGCGCACGGATACGTCAGCTAGCACGTGGTGCTCGCCGTACCACTTGTCGACGTTGCGCAGCTCACCTGCGATTCCGGTTCGTCGTTCGGAGGTCACCGTCACGAGCGGTACCTCAGGGCTCGACGCTCGGCGGCCCGGACGATCGCATCCGTGCCAATGCCCAGCATGGCGTACACGACCAGACCGAAGATGATGACGTCGATGCGGAGGAAGTCACGGGCGTCGTTGATCAGGAAGCCGATTCCCTTGTCCGCGTTGATCTGTTCGGCCACGATCAGGGTTAGCCAGGCGATGGCAAGGGACTGGCGCAACCCGACGAGCACCTGCGGGGCTGCGCTAGGCACGATGATCGTGCGGAACCGCTGCCAGAACGAGAAGCCAAGCACCTGAGCGGTTTCGAAGAGTTTGGGATCCACCTGGCGGATCGCGGAGAAGGTGTTGAGGTAGAGCGGGAAGCTGACGCCCAGCGCCACCAGCAGGACCTTCGGCAGTTCACCGATCCCGAACCACAGGATGAACAGTGGGATCAAGCCGAGATGTGGCAGGGCGCGGACCATCTGCATGGGCGGGTCGACGGTCGCCTCGAACCAGCGGGACAACCCAACGGCTACGCCGAGCGTGACACCGACCAAACCACCCAGGAGTAGACCCTCGACGACCCTGACACCCGACACCCGCAAGGCGTCGAGGAGGGAACCGTTCTCGAGCAGTTCGATGCCCGCCTCGAAGATCAGGGACGGGGCGGGCAGGACGTCCTGCGGGATCAGACCGATCGCACTGCCCAGTTGCCACAGCGCCAACAGGATGATGGGTGAGGCCAACCGCACCAAAGCCCACTTGCGTTGCCGCAGGCGGGCTTTGGTTGCCGGAGACGCCACCGTGGTGGCAGCGGCAAGCTCGATGGAGGCGGTCACGATGAACCGACGCTACGGAGTCGCGCGGCCCTCTGAAAGCATTCGGCTCTGGCTGATGCAAAGGTCCGACCGTCAGGCGAAGCGCGTGGTTCCCGTCACGACCTTGCCGGTCACGTTGCGGCCGTTGATCTTCGAGGTCAGGGTCCCGTTCTGCAGGCTGACCGACTGATCCGCCTGCTGCAGGATGCGCTTGTTGCGGACCTGGGTCTGGAACTGCGCGGCGTTGAGTTGTTGCAACTCGGCCTGTTCGAAGTCGCGGCCGCTGATGCCACCGTTGAACTGCACGCCGGTCACCGAACCGTCGGGCCGCACGATCCAGGACGCACGCGCTCCGTCGAGGTCGGCGGTGTACATGCCGGCGGGGGCGGATACCGCGGCGGCGGTGAACGCGTACTTGGTGCCGTTCATCGTCAGATCGCCGGTGACGTCACTGCCGTTGAACGACGCCGAGAGCGTGTCACGGAATTTCGAGGTGATGTCGATGGCTCCGTCGGCCTGGTTGCCGAAGAACCACGCTTCGTCGTCGATGCCATTGCACGCGTAGGCGGCGACCTGGTCACCGTCGACGGAGATGCCGATGGTCATCTTCTTGCCGCCGGCCTCCATGTCGGCCATGTACCTGGCGGACCGGGGAAACGACGCCGGAGTGGCGGCGGTCGGTTGGGTCGACGACGCCGATGAGGCCGCGTCGGTGGACGAACCACTGGAGCAGGCGGATATGGTGCCCAGTGCGACGAGCGCGAGGACACCGAGGATCAGGGTGCGAAGGATGTTTCTCATGCTGATCATGATCGGCGCGACGTCGCGGGCGCACATGAAGATTCTGTGGAGATTGCATGGAGAACGGCCGGCTACTCGGCGAGGAACGTCGCCACCTCGGCACGGAACACCCGCCATGCCGGCTCCGTCTCGGTCAGCAGGTGGTTGCTGCTCGCCAGCGACACCAACCGCGAGTCGGGGATCAGCGCGGCCAGCTCCTCGCCGTAGCGCATCGGCACCCGATGGTCGTCACGCGCGTGCATGATCAGCGTCGGACAGGCCACCCGTTCGGCCATGTCGCGCACGTCGATCCCCGCGAACTCCTCGAGGAAGCGCACCGCGTTGTCTGGCGAGGTGGTCCGGCGCTGGAGGTGGTCGAATGCCTCCCAGTCCTCGCGCGTGCCGTCAGGTAGGAACTGCGCGGCGAACACCTGCCGGAACGCGGGGTCGTCGCGCCCCCACCCGACCCGGGCAAGGTCGAGATCGAGCTCGGCCGCGCGCCTCTCGTCGTCGTCGCTGGCGCGCACTGCGCGTCCCCTGGCATAGGCCGAGCACAGGATCAGCTTGGTCACACGTTCGGGATGCCGGGCTGCGTAGGCAACCGCCACGGCGCCCCCCTGAGATACTCCAAGCAGCGGAAAGCGTTCCAGTCCAACAGCTTCCACCACAGATTCCAGATCCGAGACCCAGGCGTCGAACGTGAAGTCCTCGGCCTCCCAGTCGGAGAGGCCACAGCCGCGTTCGTCGTAACGGATGAACCGGTGTCCCACGGCCAGATCGCGCACCCAGTGACGCCACACCGGGCTTTCGATGTCGTACCCGAGGTGCGTCATCCAGTTGGCTGCGCGCACCAGCGGGGGTCCTTCGCCGGCCACCGCATAGGCCAGCCGGACCCCGTCGGTCGCGCGGCAGAACGCGATGTGCTGACGCGGCGGTGGCGAGGGTTCGGGGGTAGTCGCGACGGCAGGCTCGTCGACGACAAGGGTGCCCACGAACTGGTAACCGCGGCCGCGGACGGTACGGATGTAGCGCTGGGACTCACCATCGTCACCCAGGGCATGGCGGGCCGCCTTGATCCGACTGGTCAGAGCTGCCTCACCGACGAAGCGACCGCCCCAGACGGAATCGAACAACTCCTCCTTGGTGACCAACCGCTCGTGGTTGCCGACCAACTGAGTCATGACGTCGAACACCTGCGGCTCGACGCGAATCACGGAATCGCCCCGACGCAGTTCGTACCGCGCGGTGTCGAGCACGAAGTCGTCGAATCGCCACACCCGGCCGACCGACATGAACACCGATCCTAGCTGTGAAACGCCTGTACGGCGGGGTTCATCGCCAGCCGTCGGCCGCCTTGGCCGCGCGTAACACTTCGTCACAGAGGTCTCGAAGCTCCGTGATGTCGGCACCCTCCGAGATGGCGGTGGCCATGTCCTCGGCGGCACAGCGGACTTGGTACACGCGGTCGGACAACTGGGCCGCCTCGTCGGCGGTCAACACCACAGAGTCGGGAGCGACCGCGGTCCCCTTCACCATCGCCCTCTGCTCGTAGGCGCGCTGGCGACAGGACTGCCTGCAATATTGGCGACGCCGCCCCATCGATGCGTCGGGAACCTCGCGACCGCACCAACGACATGGTTGCACTCGGCTACGTCGTCGGGTTTCAGGCGCCACGGCACTCGACTGTAAACGGCTCGTGGCACGCATCCCGGTATCATGGACAGTCGCGTCGGGAACTTCGTGCCATTCGGCTGCGTTGATACCCGCGGAACACTTGCGTAGAGGAGTAGTAATCATGGCTGATCGTGTCCTGCGAGGTAGTCGACTCGGAGCCGTAAGCTACGAGACCGACCGCAACCACGACCTGGCGCCGCGGCAGATGGCGCGCTACCGGACCGACAACGGCGAGGAGTTCGAGGTCCCGTTCGCCGACGAGGCGGAGATTCCCGGCACCTGGCCCTGCCGCAACGGCATGGAGGGCACGCTGATCGATGGCGACGTGCCCGAGCCGAAGAAGGTCAAGCCCCCGCGTACGCACTGGGACATGCTGCTCGAGCGGCGTTCGGTCGAAGAACTCGACGAGCTGCTCAAGGAGCGCATGGACATCATCAAGACTCGGCGCCGAGGCAGCAGCAGCTGAGTCTGCGGAGCTAGCGGACCGCGCCGCGAGCGCGGTCGATACGGCCCCGCACACCCCACGCGGCGATCTTGAAGATCGCCTCGCGGATGTTGGAGCCGCTCATCTTCGACTTGCCGAGCTCACGTTCGGTGAACGTGATGGGCACCTCGACGACGGAGAACCCGGCGCTGATCGTCCGCCAGGTCATCTCTACCTGGAAGCAGTAGCCCTTCGAGTCGACGGCGGCGAGGTCGATCTTCTCCAGAACCTCCCGCCGGTAGGCGCGGTAGCCGGCGGTGATGTCGTTGACGTCTACGCCCAGCGAGATCCGCGAGTAACCGTTGGCGGTGCGAGACAGCACCATCCGCCGTCGGGGCCAGTTGCGCACCTGACCGCCGTCCACATAGCGCGAGCCGATCGACAGGTCGGCGCCCGCGTCGACGGCGTCCAGCAGCCGGTACAGCTCCTCGGGGGCATGGGAGCCATCGGCATCCATCTCGACCAGCACCGAATACCCCCGGCCGAGGCCCCAGGCGAAACCGGCCAGGTACGCCGCGCCGAGGCCCGCCTTGTTCGTGCGGTGCATCACATGGATGCGGTCGGGGTCGGCCAGCGACAGTTCGTCGGCCAATTCACCCGTGCCGTCAGGGCTGCCATCGTCGACGACGAGCACGTCGACGTCGGGGCGTGCCGCATGCACTCTTCCGACGATCAACGGCAGGTTCTCCCGTTCGTTGTACGTCGGGATGATGACGAGCGTGCGCTGGCTGGGGCGGTCGCCACCGTCATTCATGCGCGATCCACTCCTTCATCGACTTCTTCGCCGTCGGCTACCTTCTGGCGGCGACGTGCGAGCTTCTCTGCGAACGCTCCATTGTGCAGCATCGCCCAGGCGAGAGCCGCAGCGCCAACGAACATGATCAATCCCTGCACTGTCGGGCCCCATCGGGTGGCTGGGGTGAGGCCGGTCTTCAACCTGATCTGGGCGTCCAGGTAGGCGGGCTCGAAGAACGCGGTGCGCGCCATCTCGCGTCCGTCTGGTCCGATCACGGCACTGATGCCGGTGGTCCCGGCGACCACGACGTAGCGGTCGTGTTCGACGGCCCGGAGCCTGGCGAAGGCGAGTTGCTGCGCACTCATCGATTCGTCGAACGTCGCATTGTTGGTGGGGACGGCGATGAACTGCGCTCCGTTGAGGACCGCTTCCCGGGCCGCGCGGTCGAAGATCACCTCCCAGCACGTCGTCACGCCGATCGGGATTCCTGCGGCATGGACCACCCCGTTTCCGTCGCCCGGCACGAAGTAACCCGCACGATCGGCGAACGACGACAGCAATCGGAAGAAGCTCCGCCACGGTAGGTACTCCCCGAACGGCTGCACGATCTTCTTGTCGTGGCGTTCACCCGGGCCGTCGGTCCCGTCCCAGACGATCACGGTGTTCGTCGCCTGCGGATCCTCGGGCGTGTACCCGGGCGCCGAGACGACCGCGCCGACGAGGATGGGTGCCCCGATCGCATCGGCGGCGACGGCGATCTGGTCGGCGGCGTCGCGATTGGCGATCGGATCGATGTCCGACGAGTTCTCCGGCCAGATGACGACCGCGGGCTGTGGCGCACGACCGGCTCGGACGTCCTCGGAGAGTTGCAGCGTCTCGCGGACGTGGTTGTCGAGCACGGCGCGTCGCTGCGCGTTGAACTCGAGACCCAGCCGAGGCACGTTGCCCTGGATGGCCGCGACCGTCGTGGTCGGGTCCTCCCCCGCGCCCGACCCGGACTGTCGGACGTAGGGGGTGGCCAGCGCGACGGTCAGCAGGACGAGTGCCACGCTGACGCCGGGCAGCATCACGGCCGGGGGAAGCGCGCGACCCATGTGGTCGCTCCGCCACCACCGGACCGCTTCGATGACGAGTGCCCCGAGGCCGAAGCCGACGAGCGCCACCGCGAAGGACACCAGTGGCGCTCCGCCGAAGTGCGCGATGACCAACAGGGGGCTGTCGCTCTGCGTGAATCCGACGACGCCCCAGGGGAATCCGCCGAACGGCACGGTCGACTTCAGCCATTCTGCCAACACCCACAGGCAGGCGAACCACACCGGCCACCCCGGCAGGCGCCGCACGACGACGGCGAGAACCCCGAAGACGGCAGGAAAGAGTGCCTCCATCGCCGAGAGGGCGAGCCAGGGCAGGGGTCCGACGAGACCGCTGATCCAGGGCAACAGCGGCACGTAGAACGCCAGCCCGAAGAGGAATCCGTAGCCGAAGCCCCCCCACTTCGTGGTCGAGGGATGGGTCAGCACCCACGCGAGAAGGGCGAACGCGACGAACGTCGACGGCCACCAGTTGAACGGCGGAAAGCTGACGCACACCAGCAGGCCGGCGGCGATCGAGGCGGCGATTCGCACTGCGCGCGGTACCAGGGCCGTGCGCAGGCGCGCGGCCACCCGCGGCCAATCGGGTCGAAGGTTGCGCTCAGCCATGGATGGCGACACCCCGGTGGACCGTCTGGCGGCAGACGGGCAGGGGTGCGTCGGGCGAGAGCCGCGGTAGCGCGGGGATTCGAGAGCGGGGATCGGTCGACCACCGTTGCACGGCATCGGCGGGTGCGGCGACCTCGAGGGCCGACAGGCCACCGGGAACGTCCCACACCGCGTAGGTCGCCGGCGCCCCTGGCGTCAGGGTTCCCGCGACGCCGTCGCGCATGCCACCGGCCCGCCAGGCGCCGCGGGTGGCCGCCGCGAACGCGGCCCGCGCCGACAGTGAGCTGCCCGGGGTGCGGTGAGCGGTCGCCGCGCGCACCGTCTCCCACGGATTCATCCCGGTCACCGGGCTGTCGGAACCGAAGGCGAGTGGCACGCCTTGGGATGCTAACAGCGCCAGCGGATTGAGCCGACCAGCCCGCTCGGCACCCAACCGCTGGGCGTACATGCCGTCGGGCCCACCCCACAGCGCATCGAAGTTCGGTTGCACACTGGCGATCACACCCCAGGAGCCGAGCAGCCCGGCCTGCGCCTCGGAGACCATCTCGACGTGTTCGAGCCGGTGGCCGCAGCGGGCCACGGCGGGCGCACCGTGGCGGTCCACCACGCGGGCCAGCGCATCCACCACCGAGGAGACCGCAGCATCGCCGATGACGTGAAACCCGGCGGCGATCCCGGCCTCGGTGCACGCGTCCAAGTGCGCTTCGATGGAGTCGTCGCTCAGGTACGTGTTTCCGACGCAGCCGGGCGCGTCCGTATAGGGCTGGTGCAGCCGCGCGGTGCGTGAGCCGAGGGCGCCGTCCACGAAGAGATCTCCCGCGAGTCCGCGCACTCCGGTGTCGCCCAACAGTTCTCGAGCGTGCGCGACGGAACCGACGGCCTCACCCCAGTAGCCGACGACCTCGACGCCGTGGTCCAGGCTGCGGAGTTCGTGCCAGTCGTCGAGGCCGCCGATGTCGGGCCCGGCGCACTCGTGGACCGCTGCGATGCCGGAGCGCGCCGCAAGATCGAGGGCGGCCAGCCGCGCCTCGAGACGTTGGGCGGGCGTGAGTAGGGCTCTGGCCGCGGCACGAACCAGGTGGTGCGCATGGGCTGTCAGCGGCAGCTGATCGTGGTGACCGGCCGCGGCCGCCAACTCGGGAACCGTCCTGCGCAGCGCCGTGGAGGCCGCCGCGGAGTGCACGTCCACGCGGGCTACGTAGACGGGGCGGTTGCCCACCAGGTCGTCGAGGTCGGATGTCGTCGGCGCGACGGGATTCGGCCACCGCGACTCGTCCCACCCGTGGGCCCAGACCACGCCGGTCGTGCGGCGGGCGTAGTCCCCGATCTGCCGTAGTGCTTCCTCGCGTGAGGCCGCGCCGCACAGGTCGAGGCCGACGAGCGCAAGCCCGGTCGCGGTGACGTGGACGTGGCTGTCGACGAACGCGGGCGTGACGAACCCGCCGTCGAGGTCGATCACGTGGGCGTCCGGAAATTGTCGGCGGGCGACGTCGTCGGTACCCAACCACGCCACGACGCCGTCGGGTCCTTCGCTGACCGCCAGTGCGGTCGCGTCGGGCATGGTCGGGTTGTAGATCTGGCCGCCGACCAGAAGGGTCGTCAAGCGACGTCGGGGTGCTTGGGCAGGCGGGGCTGCTCCACGTCGGTCACGTCGATCACTTCGCCGTCGATGAACTCACCGCCTGCTGGTCGATACGCAGAGCCGCCACCAGTCGTCGTCACGATCAGGGGCACCCGACCGAGGCCACGCGCGGCGAGCGCCGTGACCAGCGGCCGTGCCGCAGCCCGGGTCGGCGGAATCAGGAGGAGGAGACCAACCGCGGACGTGACGAGCCCGGGGACGACCGTCAGGACCGTGCCGAGTGCCACCAGCGCGCCGTCGGGCACCGCGCCGCGAGGCGAGGCGAGGCCAGCCTGCAACCGTTGGATCTGGCGCTTCGCCTGCGAGCCCGCGAGGACGAGACCCAGCACGAACGTGCCGAGCACCAGCAGCAACGTCCACCCGAACCCGATCGTGGAAACCAGTGCCACCACCACCGCCAGTTCGACGAGGACGTAGATCAGAAAGAGCCGCATAGCCATACCGTCACAACGCTTCGCAGGACGCCGGGGTTCCTAGTGGGCCGTCTCGACCGCGTGCACTTCGATCGCGGCGTGCACCTTGTCGACGCCGCCGCGGATGATCGCCTGCGGGATCCACCACCACGCGTGATACCAGTAGCGCTTGGTGACCAGGTCGAACACCCGCCGAGTCTCGGACTTCGGCAGGTTGCGGGCCACCGCCTCGACGGGTTCGCCCTTGGGCTTGCCGAGCACGCCGCACTTCTGAATCGTGACGCGCGGAGTGTTGTTGATGCGCTTGGTCTTCCACGATCCGTCGTCGGTGCTGATCAACAGCTTGCCGTCCTCGGGCACGCCCCACACGGGTGTCGGCTTGGGCCTGCCGTCCTTGGTGAACGTGGTCAGCAGCAGGTACTTCTCGTCGTAGACGTCGGCGAAGGTGGGCACTACGAGGCGGCCTTCAGCTCGATGCCGACGTTGTTCTTCGCGCCGCCCCGTAGCTTGCTGAACACATTGAAGACCTTGCCGATCAGCCCGTACCGCTTGCCGATCGCGTCGTAGACCTTCGGGGTCTCGGACTTGTCCAGGATCACGGCGACGGCGTCGACGGCCTCACCCTTGGGCTTGCCGCCGCGGTCACACTCGGCGATGGTCACCCGCGGGGTGTTGCGGATGCGCTTGACCTTCCAGGACTTCTCCTGGGTGATGGCGACGACGCGGTCGCCGATCGGGGCCACCCAGATGGCGGTCGGCTTGGGTCGACCGTCCTTGGTGAACGTCGTCAACAGCACGTACTCGGATTTCGCGACCTCGGCGAACGTGGCGGGCATGCCGACAATCTATCGCCCTAACCTTCGAGGTCACCTTCGGTCTCGAGGAGCACCTGCCGAAGCCCGTCCAGGGTCGCGGCCTCGGGCTGGGCCCACATGCCGCGCCCGGCCGCCTCGAGCAGCCGTTCGGCCATGCCGTGTAGCGCCCAGGGGTTCGACTCGTCCATGAACTTGCGGTTCTCGTCGTCCAGGACGTACTCGCCGGCCAGGCGTTCGTACATCCAGTCGGCCATCACGCCCGCCGTGGCGTCGTAGCCGAAGAGATAGTCGACGGTGGCCGCCATCTCGAAGGCGCCCTTGTAGCCGTGCCTGCGCATCGCAGAGATCCAGCGCGGGTTGACCACCCTGGCCCGGAACACCCGAGTCGTCTCCTCCGAGAGGGTGCGGGTGCGGACCGCCTCGGGCCTGGTGTTGTCCCCGACGTAGGCCGCGGGGTCACGGCCGGTGAGCGCGCGCACGGTGGCGATCATGCCGCCGTGGTACTGGAAGTAGTCATCGGAATCGGCGATGTCGTGTTCGCGGGTGTCGAGGTTCTTCGCCGCCACTGCTATCCGCCGGTACTGCCTGTTCATGTCGTCACTGGCGGCCGCACCGTCGAGGCCGCGACCGTAGGCGAAGCCGCCCCACGCCGTGTAGACCTCCGCGAGATCGGCGTCGTCCCGCCAGTTCTTGCTGTCGATCAGCTGCAGCAGCCCTGCCCCGTAGGTCCCTGGCTTCGAGCCGAAGATCCTTGTCGTGGAACGACGCTGGTCGCCGTGTTCGGCGAGGTCGGCCTGAGCGTGCGCGCGGACGTAGTTGTCTTCGCCTGGTTCGTCGAGAGCGGCGACCAGAGCGACGGCGTCGTCGAGCATCATCACGACGTGCGGGAAGGCATCGCGGAAGAACCCCGAGATGCGGACCGTGACGTCGATGCGCGGCCGGCCCAGCTCTGCGAGGGCAATGGTCTCCAGGTCGACGACGCGCCGGGAGGCCTCGTCCCACACCGGCCGGACGCCGAGCAGAGCGAAGATCTCGGCGACATCGTCACCCGAGGTGCGCATCGCCGACGTGCCCCACACCGAAAGGCCGACCGACTGCGGCCACTCGCCGTGATCGGCGTGGTAGCGCTCGAGTAGCGAATCTGCAAGGGCGACACCGGTTTCCCATGCCAGCCGCGACGGGACCGCCTTGGGGTCGACCGAGTAGAAGTTGCGCCCGGTGGGCAACACGTTGATCAGGCCCCGCAACGGCGACCCCGACGGCCCGGCCGGGATGAAGCCGCCGTCGAGCGCGCGGAGGATCTGCGAGATCTCCCGATCGGTCTCCCGGAGGCGTGGCACCACCTCGGTGGCCGCGAAGCGCAGGATGGCGGCGAGAGCGGGGTCACCGGTGATCCCATCGACTGCGGCCGGGTCCCAATCGGTCGCGGCGAGAGCGGCGACCAGGTCACGGGCGCCCGCCTCGGCGGCGTCGACGGCGGTGCGGGTATCGCTGCCATCCTCGGCCAATCCCAGCACCTGCCGCAGCCCGGGCACGGACTGCTCGCCGCCGAACAGTTGCCTCGCCTGCAGAATGGCCAGCACCAGGTTCAGCTCGGTCTCGCCGCCGGGCGCCTGGCCCAGGATGTGCAGTCCGTCGCGGATCTGGACGTCCTTGATCTCGCAGAGCCAACCATCGACGTGGAGGAGCATGTCGTCGAACACGTCCTCGTCGGGGCGGTCCTCCAGGCCCAGGTCGTTGTCCATCTTCGCCGCCCGCATCAGCGTCCAGATCTCCTGACGGATGGCGGGCAGCTTGCCGGGATCAAGGGCTGCGATGTTGGAGTGCTCGTCGAGCATCTGCTCGAGCCGGGCGATGTCGCCGTAGCTCTCGGCGCGTGCCATCGGCGGGATCAGGTGATCGACCAGGACGGCGTGCGCCCGGCGCTTGGCCTGCGTGCCCTCGCCAGGGTCGTTGACCAGGAACGGGTAGATCAGCGGCAGGTTGCCGAGGGCGGCGTCGGTGCCGCACGTCGACGACATGCCAAGCGTCTTGCCGGGCAGCCACTCCAGGTTGCCGTGCTTGCCGAGGTGCACGACGGCGTCCGCTCGGAAGCCATTGGAGAAGTCGCGGTCCAGCCAGCGGTAGGCCGCCAGGTAATGGTGACTGGGCGGCAGGTCGGGATCGTGGTAGATCGCGATCGGATTGGCGCCGAACCCGCGGGGCGGCTGGACGATGATGACGACGTTCTCGGATTGCATTGCGGCGATGACGATTTCGCCTTCGGGATCGCGACTGCGGTCGACGTACAGCTCGCCGGGTGGCGGGCCCCAGTGTTCGACGATCGGGTCGGCCAGCTCACTCGGCAGCGTGGCGAACCAGGCGCGATAGTCCTTGGCCGACACCCGGATCGGGTTGCCCTCGAGTTGGCCCTGGGTGAGCCAGTCCGGGTCCTGTCCGCCGCGTTCGATGAGCGCGTGGATCAGGGCGTCGCCGTCCTGGGCCTCGACGCCGGGCACGTCGCCGATCCGGTAGCCGGCCTCGCGCATGGCAGTCAGCAGCGCGATCGCGCTGGCTGGGGTGTCGAGGCCGACGGCGTTGCCGATGCGCGCGTGCTTGGTGGGATAGGCGGAGAACACCAGCGCGACCCGCTTGTCGGCGGGGGCGACGTGGCGAAGCGCGGCCTGCCGTACCGCGAGCCCCGCGACTCGTGCGCACCGTTCCGGGTCGGCGACGTAGGAGATCAGACCCTCCTCGTCGATCTCCTTGAACGAGAACGGCACTGTGATGATCCGGCCGTCGAACTCGGGTACGGCCACCTGGGTCGCCACGTCGAGCGGACTCATGCCGTCGTCGTTGTCGCTCCACTGCTTCCGTGACGACGTCAGGCACAACCCCTGCAGGATTGGGATGTTCAGCGCCGCGAGGTGCGCCACGTTCCACGTGTCGTCGGCGCCACCGGCGGTCACGGTCGCTGGGACGGCTCCGCCTGCGGCCAGCACCGTCGTCACCAGGGCGTCGACGGTGCCGAGAAGCTCGAGCAGCTCCGGCTCCGGGGTGCGCAGCGAGGCCGCGTAGATGGGGACGGGTTGGCCGCCGGCCTCGTCGATGGCGTGGCACAGCGCGCCGACGTACGCGGTGTTGCCCGCTAGGTGTTGAGCACGATAGAAGAGCACCGCTACGCGCGGACCGTCGTTCGAGGGACCGTGGCCCGCGGGGCACTCCAGCACGCCCCACGCCGGCGTGGACTCCGGCGGTGCGAAGCCGAAACCGGTCATGAGCAACGTGTCGCTCAAGAAGGCATGCAGTTGTCGAAGATTGGTGACGCCGCCCTGCGCGAGGTAGACGTGCGTCTGGAGGGCAACGCCGGCGGGCACCGTGGAGTGGCTCATCAGTTCCGCGTCGGGCGCCTGCTCACCGCTGATGACGATGGTGGGCACGCCCGCGGCGACGACGGCGTCGATGCCCTGCTGCCAGCTCCGGTATCCGCCGAGAATGCGGACGATCGCCACGTCGGCGCCGTCCAGCAGCGTGGTGAGCTCACCGTCGACGAGCCGGGTGGGGTTCATCCACCGGTAGTTCGCACCGCTGGCGCGGGCCGTCATCAGGTCGGTGTCCGACGTGGACAGCAGCAGAACGGTGGGCTGATTCACCCACCATTCCTACCGCATCTCAGCGGTCGTAGTTACCCCACCTGCCGTACCACGACTCGCGGTAGGGCAGGCCCAGAACTGCGAGCAGCACCAGCACCAGCGCCGCGAAGGCGAAGAGTCCCATCATTGCCGATCCTCCTGTGTCGTCTCCGCGGCCCGCGGTGAATGTGGCTGGCCAACGAAGCTTCTCAAGCAAGGTAATACCGGCGGTACCGGATAAACGGCTTTCGTGTGGCACGGAACTCGCCAGGTGAGAACGTGACGAAGGTCACCGCGCGAGCCAAGGTGGCGCAGTTGGAATCGTCGTCACCCGAAATATTGCCGGGACGTGCCATCCGTGCGGCAATTGAGATATGCCCAACTCCCCCGTCGTCGTGAAACTCGGCGCGAACATCGGTGCCCGAGTCGACGGCGTGCGGCTCGACGGCGACCTCGACGCGGACACGGTCACGGCGATCAACGACGCACTCCTGACGCACAAGGTGATCTTCTTCCGCGACCAACACCACCTCGACGACGAGAGTCAGCTGGCCTTCGCCAGGACGCTCGGCACGCCGACGATCGCGCATCCGACGGTGACGTCGCGAGGGGCCGATGTACTTCCGATCGATTCGCGCTACGACAAGGCGAACTCCTGGCACACCGATGTCACGTTCGTCGACCGCATCCCGAAGGCCTCGCTGCTGCGCGCCATCTCGCTGCCGGAGTACGGCGGGACCACGTCGTGGGCGTCGACCGAAGCCGCCTATGACCAACTGCCCCCGCCGCTGGCCGCCCTTGCCGAGAACCTGCGGGCGATCCACACCAACGACTACGACTACATCAAGGACGTCGGTGAAGATCCAGCGGAGGACGCCACCGACGCCGAGGTCGCCGCGAACACCCGCCAGTACCGCGAGGAGTTCGTCTCCGACCTCTACGAGACCGAGCACCCCGTGGTGCGCGTGCACCCGGAGACGGGGCGGCGAGTGCTGCTGCTCGGCCACTTCGTGAAGAGGTTCGTCGGCCTCGGCAGCACCGAGTCGAGCACGCTGCTGCAGCTTCTGCAGGCACGGGTCACCAAGCTGGAGAACACGATTCGCTGGAACTGGCTACCCGGTGACCTGGCCATCTGGGACAACCGCGCGACTCAGCACTATGCAGTCTCGGACTACGACGACCAGTACCGCCGACTGAGTCGGGTCACCCTGGCGGGCGACGTCCCGGTCGACGTGCACGGCAGGCCGAGTCGCGTCATCACCGGGGACGCCTCGCACTACTCGGACGTCGTGGCGCCCGCCCGTCTCATCGCCGTACCGTAGGAGGATGGCCCGGCTCCGCGACGACGACGCCTGCCCCGGCGCACTCCAGGTGCATCAGGCAGCGGATGGCGCGCTGGCGCGGGTCCGCCTGCCCGGCGGCATGATCGAGGCGCCTCAGCTGGAGGCTCTGGCGCTGGCTGCCGCCCGGTTCGGCTCCCACGCAATGGAACTCACGTCCCGCGGCAACGTCCAGGTGCGCGGCGTGACGGATCCGGGCGCCCTGGCCGACGCCATCGCGGCCGCGGGTCTGTTGCCGTCGCCCAGCCACGAGCGCGTGCGCAACGTCATCGCCTCGCCGCTGAGTGGCCGCCAGGGGGGTATTGCCGACGTTCGCGACCTCGTGCGCGCCGTCGATGCGGCGATCCGGGCCAGCGACCGACTCGCCGGCCTGCCCGGCCGATTCCTGTTCGCGGTGGATGATGGCCGCGGCGACGTGTCCGGACTCGGGGCCGATGTCGGCCTGCACTTCCTCGACGACGACACCGCCGCCGTGCTGATCGCCGGCGTCGACACCGGTGTTCGCACCGCCGACGGCGTCGCGACGCTGATCGACGTGGCGGAGCGGTTCACCGAGATCCGCGGCAACGCTTGGCGCACCACCGAACTCGTCGACGTCGCGCCGCTGCTGGGCGGGCTGTCGCCCACGGCCGACGCGGGGGCGACGTGGCCTCCGGTCGTGCGACCCCCGGTCGGATGGATTGCGCAGGACGACGGCCTGGTGACGCTCGGAGCCGCCGTACCCCTCGGCGTCCTGAGGACCAGGGTCGCCGAGTACCTCGCGGCGGTCGGATCCCCGGTGGTGATCACGCCGTGGCGCTCGGTCCTGATCTGCGATCTCGACGAGGGCATCGCCGATGCGGCGGTACGGGTGCTCGCCCCCTTGGGGCTGGTGTTCGACGACTCCTCGCCGTGGCTCGACGTGAGCGCCTGCACCGGCAGCCCGGGCTGTGCGCACTCGCTGGCCGACGTCCGCGAGGACGCCGCGCTGGCGGTGCATGACGGGGCCCCGGGGGTGCACCGGCACTTCGTGGGATGCGAGCGCGCCTGCGGTAGTCCCCCGATCGGTGAGGTGCTGGTTGCGACCGCAAGCGGTTACGAACCACGCCACCCGTAGGGTGATCAGGTGCTCGACTACATCCGCGACGCTGCCGAAATCTATCGGCAGTCGTTCTCGATGATCCGCGAGGAAGCCGATCTGGCGCGCTTCCCCGACGACGTGTCGCGCGTCGTCGTCCGCCTGATCCACACGTGCGGTCAGGTCGACGTCGCGGAGCACGTGGCCTTCACCCCCGGCGTCGCATCGTCGGCCCACCGTGCGCTGACGGCCGGGGCGCCGGTGCTCTGCGATTCGTCGATGGTGGCGGCGGGCATCACGCGCTCGCGGTTGCCCGCGGACAACGAGGTCGTCTCGCTGGTGGCCGATCCAAGAGCGGCCGATCTGGCGGCGCACCTGGGCAGCACGCGGTCCGCCGCCGGCGTCGACCTGTGGGCCGAGCGGCTCGGTGGCGCGGTCGTCGCCATCGGTAACGCACCCACCGCCTTGTTTCGCCTGCTCGAACTCCTCGACGACGGCGCGCCCGTGCCCGCCGCCGTCCTTGGCGGCCCCGTTGGCTTCGTCGGCTCGGCGCAGTCCAAGGACGAGCTGATCGAACGACCCCGCGGCATGGAGTACCTCGTCGTCACGGGGCGCCGGGGCGGTAGTGCGATGGCCGCCGCGGCCGTCAATGCGATTGCGAGCGAACGCGAATGAGCACGACCGGCACGCTGTGGGGCGTCGGCCTCGGCCCCGGCGACCCCGAACTGGTCACGGTCAAGGCGGCCCGCGTGATCGGCGCGGCCCACGTCGTGGCCTACCACAGCGCCCGCCACGGACGCAGCATCGCCCGTGCCATCGCCGAGCCCTATCTGCGACCCGGCCAACTCGAGGAGCACCTGGTCTACCCGGTCACCACGGAGACCACCGACCATCCGGGTGGCTACGCCGGCGCGATGGAGGACTTCTATCAGCTGGCGGCCGACCGCATCGCCGTCCACCTCGCCGCGGGCCGGGACGTGGCGCTACTGGCCGAGGGCGATCCGCTGTTCTACAGCTCGTACATGCACATGCACAACCGGCTGACGCAGCGGTTCGACGCAGTCATCGTGCCGGGGGTGACATCGGTGAGCGCGGCGTCGGCCGCCGTCGGACGTCCACTGGTCCAGGGTGACGAGGTGTTGTCCATCCTGCCGGGCACGCTGCCGCCTGCCGAGCTCAAGCGTCGACTCGCCGATACCGACGCCGCCGTGATCATGAAGCTCGGTCGGTCGTATCCCGCTGTGCGGGAAGCTCTCTCGGCGGTCGGCCGGCTGGACGAGGCCTACTACGTCGAGCGGGCGAGCACCGATCGCCAGCGGGTATCCCCCGCCGCCGACGTCGACGATTCGACCGTCCCCTACTTCTCGCTGGCCATGCTGCCGGGGATGGCGGTGCACGACGAGCCCGCCTCCGGCCACGTCGGCAGCGTCGTCGTCGTCGGCCTCGGACCCGGTGACGTCGACTGGATGACACCGCAGTCGCGCCGCGAGTTGGCGGCGGCCAGCGACCTGATCGGCTACGGACCGTACCTCGATCGCGTCCCGCGCCGCGAGGGTCAGCGGCATCATCCGAGCGACAACACCGACGAGGAGGCCCGGGCGCGGCTCGCGTGCACACTGGCCGAACAGGGGCGCGACGTGGCGGTGGTCTCGTCCGGCGATCCGGGTGTGTTCGCCATGGCGACGGCCGTACTGGAGGAGGCCAAGCAGTGGCCCGGCGTCGACGTCAGGGTGATTCCCGCCATGACCGCCGCACAGGCCGTGGCGAGTCGGGTGGGCGCGCCACTTGGACACGACTACGCCGTGATCTCGCTGTCCGACCGGCTCAAGCCGTGGGACGTGATCGTGGACCGACTCCGGGCCGCCGCCATCGCGGATCTCGTGCTGGCCATCTACAACCCGGCCTCGAAGACCCGTACCTGGCAGGTCGCCGCGATGCGCGATCTCCTGCTGGAACACCGCGATCCCGGAACGCCGGTGGTGATCGGGCGCGACGTCGCCGGCCCGCGCGAAGACGTGACCGTGGTGCGGTTGGCCGACCTCGATCCCGCGGACGTCGACATGCGTTGCCTTCTGATCGTCGGCTCGTCTCAGACACAGTGGCAGCAGGCCGAATCCGTCGGTGGCACCGTCGACCGCGTGTTCACCCCGCGGCGCTATCCGTCCTGACGCCCGCCTGCTACCGTCTCGCGTCATGACCAGGCCCTCCGCACCGGCCCCGTCCATTCCACGCAACCCCACGGACGTGACGCCGCAGTGGGTGGAGTCCGTGCTGAACGTCGGGGTCGACGCAGTGGACGTCACCCCCATCGGGACCGGCCAGACGGGTGCCACCTATCGCCTCGCGGTCACCTACCGTGACGACGCGGCCGACCTACCCGACACCTTCGCCATCAAGCTGTCGTCCCAGGACGACGAGGTCCGTGAGCGGGTGGCCCTGAGCTACCGTTCCGAGCACGCCTTCTACACGAAGGTCGCCGACGTCGTCGCGGTACCGATCCCCCGGCATTACCACTGCGAGATCTCCGACGACGGAGGCGAATTCGTGCTCCTGCTCGCCGACCTGGCGCCCGCGGTCCAGGGTGACCAGATCACTGGCTGCACGATCGTGGAGGCCGACCTCGCCGTGCGCGCCCTGGCGGGCCTGCACGGGCCCACGTGGTGCGACCCTCGGTGGCCGGAGTTCCCCGGCCTGGTCATGTCGATGACGACCGAGGAATCCATGAAGGGGCTCGGCGACATCGCCGTGATGGCCGCGCAGATGACGCTGGACCGGCTCGGCGAACGGATGACCGCCGAGGACCGCGACACGGTGAACGAGGCGATGTCACTGGTCACGCCGTGGTTGCTGGCGGACCGCCACCGCTTCGCGCTGACGCACGGCGACTATCGCCTCGACAACATGCTCTTCGACCCCGAACGCACCCGGGTCACCATCGTCGACTGGCAGACGTTGGGGATCGGCCTGCCCGCGCGCGATCTGGCGTACTTCACCGGCACCAGCCTGCTGCCCGCCGCCCGCGCGGCGGCCGACGAGGACCTGGTCGCCACCTATTACGCCGAGCTGATGGGTTACGGCATCACCGATTACGACCGTGACACCTGCTGGCGGGACTACCGCGTCGGCATGCTGCAGGTACCCCTGCTGTCCGTGCTCGGGTGCGCGTTCTCGATCTCGACCGAGCGCGGTGACGACATGATGCTGGTCATGCTGGAACGCGGCTGCCGGGCCATTCGTGACCTCGGCAGCCTGGAGCTCATCCGAGGGCGCTGACCCACTGCGCCGCGTCCGCGACGGTGGACACCGCGTGCACGCCGGTGGGCAGGGCAGGGCGGTCCACCATCACCACGGGGATTCCGAGGTCATCGGCGGCCAGCACCTTCGCCCTGGTCATGTCGCCGCCGCTGTTCTTCGTCACCAAGGCCTGAATGCCATAGTCGGACAACAGCTTCCGCTCTTCTTCGTAGTGGTACGGGCCTCGCGACAGCAGCAGTTCCCGTCGCGGGGGCAACTCGTCGTCGTCCGGGGGCGTGACGGCGCGGATCAGGAACCAGGCGTCGACACCCGCGAACGCCGCACTACCGGAACGTCCGGTGGTCAGGAAGACCCGCTCGTATCCCCTGCGCGCCACGACGTCGGCGGCATGGACGTCGGAGTCGACCACCAACGCGTCACCGACGGGCCACGCGGGGCGGGCCAGGACGACGTGCGGTAGACCCGCCTGTCCGCAGGCTGTCGCCGCGTTGGCGGTGATGCGCGCGGCGAACGGGTGGGTGGCGTCGACGACGGCGTCGACGTGCGCGTCGGCCAGCCAGCGGACCAACCCGTCGACACCTCCGAAGCCGCCGATGCGAACCTCCCCCACCGGCAGCGCAGGATCGGGGACCCGACCGGCGAGTGAGCTGATGACGGTGGTGTGCGGATGCAACTCGCCCGCCAGTGCGCGCGCCTCCGCCGTTCCGCCGAGCAGAAGCACCCGCACTAGTGCCTGCTCCCCCGGCGCCGCCCCGCCGAGTACAGGTAGCTGTCGGAGAAGCCGTCCGCGGCCAGCACGTCACCCACCACGATCACGGCGGTGCGCGTGATACCCGCGGCGTGCACCCGTTCGGCCAGCTCGCCGAGTCGGCACCGCACCACCGTCTCCTGCGGCCACGAGGCGTAAGCCACTACCGCACAGGGTGTTTCGGAGTCGTAGCCACCTGCCAGGAGATCGGGGACGATCACGTCGACCTGGGCGGCGGCCAGGTGCAGGACCAGGGTCGCGCCGGGCGCCGACAGCGTCCGTAGATCTTCCCCCTCCGGCATCGCCGTCGACAGCGTCGCCACCCGCGTCAGGGTGACGGTCTGCGAGACGCCGGGCACCGTCAGTTCACGGCCCAGCGCAGCGGCCGCCGCGGCGAATGCGGGCACCCCGGGGACCACTTCGTAGTCGACCCCGGCTGCGTCGAGGCGATGGCACTGCTCGGCCAGCGCGCTGTATATCGACGGGTCACCCGAATGAAGGCGGGCGACGTCGAGTCCCGCGGCGTGCGCGTCGGTCAGTTCGGCGATGATCTGCTCGAGCGTCAGCGGCCCGGTGTCCACGACGCGAGCGTCCGGCGGGCACAGCGACAGCAGGTCGTCGGGCATGATCGACCCCGCGTACAGGCACACGGGACACCGTCGGAGGAGACGCTCGCCGCGCACCGTGATCAGGTCGGCGGCCCCCGGTCCGGCGCCGATGAAGTAGACGGTCATCGCTTGGTCACCACCCACTGGGTGACGGGCATTGCGGGACGCCATCCGGTGAATCCGCCGACGGGTTCACCGCTGTAGTGCTGAAAGCGTCGCAACGTCCCTCCGATCCGCGAATACCATTGACTGACAAGACCTTCGGATTCCACGGTGACCACGTTGGCAATTAGCCGGCCGCCCACCGGCAGATGATCCAGACAGGCGTCGAGCAGCCCGGGATGCGTCAGTCCGCCACCGACGAAGACGGCCGTGGGTTGCGGTGCGCCGGCGAAGGAATCCGGCGCTGCGCCGCGAACCTCCACGGCGGCGCCGAACGCCGCGGCATTCGCGTCGATGCGCGCGCGTCGCGTGCCATCGCGTTCGAACGCCACTGCTGCACAACCGGATCCGCTGCGGCACCACTCGACGGCGATGCTGCCGGAACCCGCCCCCACGTCCCACAGCAGTTCACCCGGCCGCGGCGCCAACGCGGACAGGGTCACGGCCCTGATCGACTGCTTGGTGATCTGGCCGTCGTGGGCGAAGTCGTCGTCGGGAAGCACCTGCGCGACGCGATCGTCGGGCAGGTAGCGCACCGCCATCACGTTGAGGTCATCGACGTCCTGTGGCGGGCGGCCCGCCCACTCCCGCGCCGTCGCGGACCGCCGCCGCTCCCCGGGACCACCGAGCTGCTCGAGCACGGTCAACTCCGAGTCTCCGCGACCGGTCTCGGCGAGTAGTCGGGCCAGCGTGGCGGGACTGGTGCCATCGCGTGACAGCACCACCGCCTGCCCACCGCGACGGACGGCGGTGTGCGGTGCCGCGGTGACGAGGCTGATGATCTCGGTGTCCTGCACCGCCCAGCCGACCCTGGCGCAGGCCAGCGTCACCGACGACACATGGGGTAGCACCGACACCGCATCCGGCCCGTACAACCGGATCAGGGTGGTGCCGATGCCGTGCAGCAGGGGGTCACCGCTGGCGACGACGTGAACGTCGCCGTCGGCACCGTCGAGCAGCGTGCGGAGCGCGGGCAGCAAGGGCGACGGCCATTCCCGGCGGCGCGCCGGGACGGAATCGTCGAGCAGGGCGAGCTGGCGAGCGGACCCGTAAATCGTGGTGGCCCTGCTCAATTCGAGCCGCGACGCGGTGGGCAGCCCCGCCATTCCGTCGGCACCGATGCCCACGACGACGATCATCGGGGAAGCCGCCGCCACACCGAGCGCGGCAACAGCCGCAGACCGAACACCAGCACCCCGAGCGCGCGGGGCACCCAGATCTCGTCGCGACCCCTGCCCAGCGCCCTCACCACGGCATCGGCCACCTGCTGCGGTGTACTCGATAGCGGTGCGGGTGACATGCCCTCGGTCATGCGGCCGATCACGAAACCGGGCCGGACGAGCAGCAGGCGTACGCCGCTGCCGTGCAGAGCATCGGCCAGCCCGCGGCTGAACGCGTCCAATCCCGACTTGGCCGAGCCGTACACGTAGTTCGCCCGGCGCGGCCTCGCCCCGGCCACCGAGGAGAACACCACGATCGTCCCGCGGCCGACCCGGCGCATCGTGGCCGCCACCACCGTCAACAGGCTGACCTGGGCGGTGTAGTCGGTGTGCACGATGGCGGCGGCATGGGCGGCGTCCGTCTCGGCCCGCGCCTGATCGCCCAGAATCCCGAAGGCAACCACGGCCGTCCCGATGGGGCCGTACTCGTCGACGATCGACTCGACGAGCGCCGCGTGCGAGTCGAGTGCGTCGGCATCGAACTCGCGGACTCCCACGGTCGCGGCCCCGGCCGCCGTCACCCTCGCGATCTCGTCGGTCAGCCGATCGGCACCGCGCGCGGCCAGCACGACGGTGGCGCCGCCGGCCAGACGCGTCGCGACGTCGAGCCCGATCTCACTGCGGCCGCCGAATATCACCACCACGTTCGCGCCCGCCGTGTCCTCCATGGTTGCGATTATGTCCTGCGCTAGGTTGGGCATCGGTCGGCAGGAGCGAAGCGACCGGGGAGGAGGCACCGATGGCGAAGGCAACGACGCGGCTGACCAACGATGCGCTGGCGTTCCTCACCGAACGACATCTCGCCATGCTGACCACCCTCCGGTCCGACAATTCCCCGCACGTCGTCGCGGTGGGATTCACCTTCGACCCCAAGACGCACATCGCGCGGGTCATCACGACGGGTGGGTCCCAGAAGGCGGTGAACGCCGACCAGCGCGGGGTCGCGGTGCTCAGCCAGGTCGACGGCGCCCGGTGGCTCTCCCTGGAGGGCAGCTCGACGGTGAACGCCGACGCCGATGCCGTCCGCGACGCCGAACTTCGCTACGCCCAGCGCTACCGGACTCCGCGGGTGAACCCGCGTCGCGTCGTCATCGAGGTACGGATCGAACGAGTCCTCGGTTCGTCGGAGCTCTTGGATCGCGGCCCCGACGCCTGATCGCCGGGCGTCGACGTCAGGCGGGGACCACGAGTAGGTCGTGCGGCCGGTCGTTCACCGACATCGCTCCGTCCGCGGTCACGATCACGATGTCCTCGATGCGGGCGCCCCACTCGCCGGCGAAGTAGATGCCCGGCTCGACGCTGAACGCCATCCCCTCCTCGAGCGGCAGATCGTTGCCGGCCACGATGTAGGGCTCCTCGTGCACCGACAGGCCGATGCCGTGTCCGGTGCGGTGGACGAAGGCCTCTGCCAAACCCTCGGCGGCTAGCACCTCGCGTGCTGCGGCGTCGACCTGTTCGGCCGTGACACCTGGCCGCACCGCCGCCACCGCCGCCTGCTGCGCGCGCTGCAGCACGGCGTACCGCCGTGCGACGTCGGCGTCCGGCTCGCCGATGCTGTAGGTGCGCGTCGAGTCCGAGTTGTAGCCGGGCTCGTAGGGCCCGCCGATGTCGACGACGACGACGTCCCCCGCTCGTAGCGTGCGGTCCGAGCATTCGTGATGCGGATCGGCACCGTTGGGCCCGGACCCGACGATGATGAACGCCACCTCCGAATGCCCTTCGGTGACAATGGCTTCGGCGATGTCGGCCGCCACGTCGGCCTCGGTGCGGCCGGGCACCAGGAACTCCGGCACCCTGGCATGGACCCGGTCGATCGCGGCGCCCGCCTTGCGCAGCGCGTCGATCTCCGCAGGGTCCTTGATCATCCGCAGTCGACGCAGCACGTCGGTCGCCAGCACGGGCACCACGCCGAACACGTCCGCCAGTGGCAGCAGATGCAGGGCGGGCATGGAATCGGTGACGGCGGTGGCGATCGTTCCACCCCCCAGCGATTCGGCGACCAGGCGGTACGGGTCGTCGCCATCGACCCAGTCCCGCACTGCCAGGCCCAGTTCCAGCACGGCGGAGTCCTTCAGCGACGCCAACTCCATCCGCGGCACCACCACGGTGGGTTCACCGGTCGCGGGCAGCACCAGCGCCGTCAGCCGTTCGAAAGTCTGCGCGCGCGATCCCACCAGGTAACGCAGGTCGTAGCCGGGTGTGATGACCAGTCCCGCGAGGCCGGCGTCTACCGCCGCGGCCGTGGCCGCCCGCAGCCGTCCCGCGTACACGTCGGTGCTGAATCTGCCGCTGTCCATGGAGTCGAGGTTAATCGGCGCGCCGGTAGGTGGCGACCTCGATCGGGTGGCCGTCGGCGTCGCGACGGCAGTACCGCACGCTACTGTCAGTCGGATGCTGCGCGACATCCGCGATCTCACCCACGACCCCGAGGCCTACGCCGACGAGCTGAGGCAACGCTGGGGCGGTCTGCTGAGCTACCGCTACATCGGCCGCAAGTACGCCTCGATGGACCCGCGCGCCGTCGACGACACCGTGACGCTGCGACACGACATGCGCAATCCGACCGGTGGACTGCTGCTCGCGGTGCTCGGCATCTCGGCGCCGGAGAGCGGTCACATGTCGGACCTCGAGGCGGTGCCCAACCCCGTCATCCATTCCTGCCAGATTCTGGACCCCGGCCGCGACGTGCACCGCATCGAAGTCGTCTCGGAGACCCTGAAGGTCGGCAGGCAGATGGGGTACAGCCGCGCCAAGATCGTCGACGCCGACCGACCCGACCGCATCCTCGCCCTGATCGAGGGCCAGGGCGTCAGCCTCGGCACGCCGCCCGACGGTCTGCCCAAGATGGAGGTCGACGACATCGACGTCGTCGACTCACCCGACCTGCCTCCCCTGTGGCAGGTGTTCGGCGGCCGGCGCAGGCCGGATGGACACTGGTCGCTGCCGGAACTCTCGGCTGAGTTCGCCTCACCGGATGCGGCACTGCACATCGGACCGCAGTTCGTCATCCTCGAGACCGCTGCCGCCGACGCCGCCGCGACGCTCGTAGATTCACATCTGCTGCAAGGCATGTCGTCGCACGTGATGTTCCTGGCCCGCGGCAAGGCGGGGCCCTTCCGCGTCGAGGCGGAACCCTGCGCCGGCGCGGACGGCGTGGTCGCCGTCCGGGTCGTGCTGCGCGACGAGGGCAACGGGGACAAGGCGATCACTGCAGGGTCCTACCTCTTCCGAATGGAGACGGCTCGATGACGGAAGCACCCGTGCTGCTCCTCGACGGTGCCAGCATGTGGTTCCGCTCCTTCTTCGGCGTCCCGTCGTCCATCACCGCGCCCGACGGCCGCCCGGTGAACGCCCTTCGCGGCTTCCTCGACACCGTCGCGACGCTGATCACCCAGCACCGCCCGGCGCGACTGGTGGTGTGCCTGGACCTCGACTGGCGACCGCAGTGGCGGGTGGACCTGATCCCGTCGTACAAGGCGCACCGTGTCGAGGAGGAACGTGCGGCGGGACAGCCGGACGTCGAGGAGGTCCCCGACGACCTCACCCCGCAGGTCGAGATGATCATGTCGATGCTCGACGCGTTCGGCATCGCCACCGCGGGGGCCGTCGGCTACGAGGCCGACGACGTCCTCGGCACGTTGGCGGCCGGTGAACGGCGCGACCCCGTCGTCGTCGTCAGCGGCGACCGGGATCTGCTGCAGCTCGTCGCCGACGAACCCGTCCGGGTCAGGGTGTTCTACATTGGCCGCGGGCTGTCCAAGGCGACGCTGTTCGGCCCCACCGAGGTGGCCGAGCAGTATGGCGTGCCGCTCGAGCGCGCCGGTGCCGCCTATGCCGAGCTGGCCCTCCTGCGCGGTGATCCCTCCGACGGTCTGCCCGGCGTCGCGGGCATCGGCGACAAGACGGCCTCCATCCTGCTCGCCCAGCACGGCTCACTGGACCGGATCATGGCTGCCGCGGCCGATCAATCGTCGAAACTTCCTGCCGCACAGCGTAAGAAGCTCGTGGCCGCGACCGACTACGTGACCGCTGCCGAACGGGTGGTCCGGGTGGCGACCGATGCGGAGGTCGCGATGTCGACCGAATCGGACGTGTTGCCACTGGTCGCCCGGGATCCGGGCAGGGTCGCCGAACTGGCCGGCGAACTGGGGGTCACCTCGTCCATCGCGCGCCTGCAGAAGGCGCTCGATGGACTCCCCTCCCGCTAGCGGGGCCTGCCGACCTCGTAGGTGCCGCTGTCGTCCTGGAAGGTCACCGTGACCTGGCGCTTGGTGCCGTCGATGCTGACCTCGCAGTCGAACGTGCCGCCCTTGACGACAGTGGGGTTGGCACCGTTGTTGCAGCTCACGTCCTGGACGTTCTTCGCGCCGTAGCCATTGGTCTCGTCGCTGAGGATCTGCTGCACGCCGGACTGCGCGGCGTTGACGTCGAGGTTGGTGGTCACGAACCAGCCTGGCTTCCAGAAACCCAGGATGCCGACGACGATCAGTACGACTGCCACCAGGGCACCGACGACGCCGAGAACGAGGCCCATCGACTTCTTGGAACCGGCGTCGCTGGTGGAGTACGGCGTGAACTGCTGGTTCGGGTCGTACTGGCCGGGTTGCTGTCCGAACTGCTGGTTCGGGTCGTACTGGCCGTACTGCGGAGGCTGACCGTACTGCGGAGGCTGACCGTACTGCGGCTGTTGCGGGTAGGACGTCGGGCCGTATGCGGTGGGCTGCTGGGCGTACTGGTCGGGCTGCTGGTACTGCGGCTGACCGTACGGCGGCTGCTGGTACTGCGGGCCGCCATATGCGGGAGGCTGCTGGGCGCCATAGGCCGGGGGCTGCTGTCCCCAGGCGGGCTGCTCGGGCTGGGGCTGCTGTTCAGGAGCTTGAGGCTGCCAAGCGGGGTCGGCCGGCTGCTGACCCGCCCACGGCTGGGTGGGGTCGGATCCCTGCGGTCCGCTCATCGTCTCTCCTTGTTTGCTTCTGTGCGGTGAAACTCAACGTCCGTCACTACCGAACTTTCGCCACAGACTACCCTGCGTCAACGGCCACGACGCCGCGCCGAATCGCGTCGATCGCGCGTTTCGCGGTCGTTCGCAGGGCCGGTGTCGGGGCGGCGTTGCGCACCTGGTCGAGCAGATCGAGAACCTGGCGACACCACCGCACGAAATCGCCTGCCGACAAGGGTGATCCGCTGCCCGAGGCGTCGGAGGCCACCAGTGACGCCGACAGATCTCCCGTCGTCACCCAGCGGTAGACGGCCGCCACGAATCCGGTGTCGGGCTCGCGGCTGGTCGAGAGTCGGTGGCGCTGTTCGTCGGCCCGAATCTCCGACCACGACCGGCGTGTCTGGGAGATGGCGCGGCGCATCGCGGGCGTGGCGCCGTCGACGACCAATGAGCCGCCGGGCGTGTCGCCCCTGGATTCGAAGACCACGCAGGACAGCACGCCCGCCAATTCGGCGGTGTCGAGATCGTTCCACGTTCCGCGGCGCAGACATTCGGCGACCAGCAGGTCGCTCTCGCTGTAGATGCGGGCCAGCAGCAGCCCGTCGGCGGTGACCTTGGGAGCTCCGTCGGGGCCTTCGTCGATGAAGCCGCGTTCGGTGAGCAGCTCGACGATCCGATCGAACGTCCGCGCAAGCGAATTGGTCGCGGCGTTGACCTTCTTCTGAATGTCCGCGTTGTCCCGCTCGATCCGCAGCAACCGCTCGGCGACCCGCACGCGGTCTTCCCGGTCGGTGAGGTGATGGGCGGGATGGGCCCGCAACTGTTCGCGCAATGTGGCGAGTTCGGGATCCACGTCATGGTCCCGATCCTGGCCCTGCTGACCACGTTTGGGTTTCGGTGCGGGGACCCGCAGCCCGGCCGCCGCCGAGCGCAACGCCGACGCGAGATCGCGGCGTACCCGCGGTTGCCGGTGCTCGACGCGTTTCGGCAGCGTCATCGACCCCACGCGGGCGGATGCTCCGGAGAAGTCCGTCGACGAGATGCGGCCCGCCCAGCGATCCTCGGTCAGCACCAACGGCCGTGGATCGTCACGGTCCCCGGCGGGCTCGAGCACCACCGCGAGACCGCCGCGACGCCCCTGACCGATAGTGATGATGTCCCCTCGCCGCAGGGCGGCCAGCACGTCGTTGACGGCCTGCCTGCGCTGCAGTCTCGAGGCCCGTGACTGGGATCGTTCGCGCTCGGAGATACTCGCTCGCAACCGCGCGTAGGCCAGGATCGGTGCGTCCCGCCCGCCGAGCTCCGCGGCGAGATCGTCCATCATCCGTTCTCCGCGCGACACCCCACGGACCAGGCCGACGACCGAGCGGTCCGCCTGGAATTGTGCGAACGACCGTTCCAGCAGGCGGTGCGCCTGCTCGGGCCCCATCTGGTTGGCCAGGTTGATGGTCATGTTGTACGACGGCGCGAACGAGCTTCGCAGCGGGAAGGTGCGGGTGGATGCCAGGCCTGCGACGTCGGCGGGCTCGACGTCCGGTTGCCACAGCACCACCGCGTGGCCCTCGACGTCGATGCCGCGACGGCCCGCGCGGCCGGTCAGCTGCGTGTACTCCCCCGGAGTCAGGGGGGCGTGCTGCTCGCCGTTGAACTTCACCAGCCGCTCGAGCACGACGGTGCGCGCGGGCATGTTGATCCCCAACGCGAGTGTCTCCGTGGCGAACACGGCCTTCACCAGCCCGGCGGTGAACAGCTCTTCGACCGTGTGCCGGAAGACCGGCAACAGTCCCGCATGGTGGGCCGCGAGTCCGCGCAGCAGCCCCTCACGCCATTCGTAGTAGCCGAGGACCACCAGATCGGCGTCGTCGAGATCGGCGCATCTCCGGTCGATCACCTCCGCGATGCGGGTCCGCTCCTGCTCGTTGGTGAGTCGCAGGGATGAGCGCAGGCATTGCTTCACCGCTGCGTCACAACCGGCGCGGGAGAACACGAACGTGATGGCGGGCAGTAACCCCTCGTGGTCGAGGACGCCGATCACGTCGGGGCGCGACGGCGGCCGGTAGAGCGTGGGCCGGCCGCGGTGGCCACCGTTGCGGCCACGACCGCGCGGCTGCCAGTCCGAGAGCCGGTCGGCCTCCCGTCGGTGGGCGATGTGGCGGATCAGGTCGGGGTCGACCAGCGTCCTCGTCCGATCGGCCGTCGTCTCGGCCCCCTCGAAGAGGTCGAAGACCCGCTTGCCGACCATCATGTGCTGCCACAGGGGAACGGGCCGGTGCTCGTCGACGACGACGGTGGTGTCGCCGCGCACGGTCTGGATCCAGCCCCCGAACTCCTCGGCATTGCTCACCGTCGCCGACAGGCTGACCAGCCGCACGTCCTCGGAGAGGTGCAGGATCACCTCCTCCCAGACGGCGCCCCGCATCCGGTCGGCGAGGAAGTGCACCTCGTCCATCACGACGTGGGAAAGACCTTGCAGCGCTGGGGAATTGGCGTACAGCATGTTCCGAAGGACTTCGGTGGTCATCACGACCACCGGGGCGTCGCCGTTGATGTTCTGATCGCCCGTCAGCAGACCGATGCGCTCGGCACCGTAGCGCTGAACCAGATCGTTGTGCTTCTGGTTGCTCAGCGCCTTGATCGGCGTGGTGTAGAAGCACTTTCGTCCCGCGGCGAGCGCGAGATGCACCGCGAACTCCCCGACCACGGTCTTACCCGCCCCGGTCGGTGCGCAGACCAGGACGCCGTGGCCGTTCTCCAGTGCCTTGCAGGCGCGGATCTGGAAGTCGTCGAGCGAGAACGGGAGTTGCTCGGTGAACCCCTCGAGTTGGGTGATGCCGGGCGTCGTGTCAGGTGGCTTGGTCATCGATGCCCAGCCGGGACGGGGTGGGCACGGCACTCGGCGGCGCAACGGGCTCCACGTCGTCCAGGGGCGCTGCCATGTCGTCGGGCACTTCCTCCAGCGCCGCCTTGCGCGCCTTGCGCTTGTCGTTGAAGCGGGCGGTCTGAATCGCGAACTCGAGGAGCAGCGTCAACGCCGATGCCAACGCCAACATCGAGAACGGATCCGAACCCGGCGTCGCGAAGGCGGCGAAGACGAACATGCCGAAGATCAAACCGCGACGCCACGCCTTCAGGCGTTCGTAGGGCAGCATCCCGACCAAGTTCAACATGATGATGAGCAACGGGAACTCGAAGCTGATTCCGAACACCAGCAGCAGGTTGAGCAGGAAGCTGAAGTACTGGTCGCCGGACAGCGCCGTGATCTGGACGTCGCTGCCCACCGTCAGGAGGAAGCTCAATGCCGTCGACAGCACGACGTAGGCGAGGACGGCGCCCGTCACGAACAGGATCGCGCCGAAGGCGACGAAGGCCGAGGCGAACCGCCGCTCCTTCTTGTACAGACCGGGTGTGATGAACGCCCACAACTGTTGCAACCACACCGGGCACGCGAGGACGACACCCGCCGTCAGCGCGACCTTGAGCCGCAGCATGAACTGGTCGAACGGCGCGGTCGCCAGCAGTCGGCACTCGCCATCCGGGGCGATGGTCGCGCGTGCCGAGGCGGGCAGCGAACAGTAGGGTTCGCGCAGCCAGTCGCCGAGACTGCGGACGCCGAAGAAACCGTGGGTGTACCAGAAGAAACCGAAGATGGTGGTGAGCAAGATGGCCGCCACCGCGATCAACAGGCGGTTACGAAGCTCCTGAAGATGGTCGACCAGCGACATCGTGCCGTCGGGATTGGCCTTCGCACGGCGCCGACGCGGGTCGAGCTTCTTGAAGATTCCGGGGGTCTGCACGGGTTGTGTGGGCGCCACTCAGCGGCGCTGCCTCGCGGCGCGCCGAAGAGACGAGTCGATCAGGCCGGTCGCTGCTCGGTGGACTTCTCGGGTGCCGGCACGGGATCGACCCGCTCCGACGTGATCGGCGTGGGCGGCGGCGCGGGCTTGGCCACCTCGTCGTCCTTGCCGTCGGATTGCATCTCCTTGATCTCCGACTTGAAGATGCGCATCGACTTGCCGAGCGAACGAGCCGCGTCCGGCAGCTTCTTGGCACCGAACAGCAACACGAAAACCGCGATGACGATCAACCAGTGCCACGGTTGTAGACCACCCAATTTGGACACCTCCAGATGTTGTGGACGAGTCTACCCGCCCTCGTTGGCGGGAAGGACGTCATAGGCCTCCAGCGCCGCGACCGCGGAGTCACGAACCCGGTCGGCGAGCGTCTGCGGTGCCAGCACGCGCACTGCCGAACCGAAGCCGAGCACGAAACGCGCCATCCAGCCGTCGGAGGCATACGTCATCGCCGCCTCACAAGCGCCGTCGGGCAGTTCCCGGAGCACCCGCAGCGGGTAGTAATCGAACATCCACGCCGCGGACCGGTCGATCAGCAGCGTTGCCGCGGGCAGCGACGGGTCGGCGTCGAAGAGGGACGTGTCGGGGCGGGCCTGCACGGCGGGTTCCGGCGGGTTGGACCGCTCGTCGAGGACCCGCGCGTCGACGATCCGGTCGAAGCGGAACAACCTGACGCCCTCGGATGAGCGGCACCACGCCTCGAGGTAGGAGTGGTCGGCGACCAGTACGACGCGGATCGGATCCACGACGCGGCTCGACAGGGTGTCGTGAGACGCCGAGTAGTAGTCGATCGACAGCGCGCGACCGTCCCGCACCGCGCCACGAACCGCTGCGGCCGTCCCGCTCTCGATCGGTGCGGGCTCGTCGATCGCGGCGTCGGCGCCCTCGCGAGCACCAGTCGCGGTGCCGGCCGCCGACTCGATCTTCGCGATCGCGCTCCGGGCGGCCTCCGGATCGACGATGCCGGGGACCTCCAGCAGCGCGCGCAGGGCCACCAGGATCCCGGTGGCCTCGGGCGATGTCAGGCGCAGCGGGTGGTCCATCCCCGCCGAGAAGGTGACGTCGATCGTGTCGCCGGAGAACTCGAAGTCGATGAGATCGCCGGGACCGTACCCGGGCAGCCCGCACATCCACAGCTGATCGAGGTCGAGGGTCAGCTGTTTCTCCGTGACGCCGAGTTCGGCTGCAGCCTCGGCGCGCGTGATCCTGGGGTTCGCCTGGAAGTACGGGACCATGTTCAGCAGCCGCACCAGGCGGGTCGACACGCTACTCGACACTGGCAAAGCCCCCCTCCGCTTGTGCCCGCAACCGTTCGATCACGTCCTCCCGCAACGACTCCGGCTCCAGCACGAGGGCGTCGGCACCGCAGCTCGCGATCTCGCGGGCCAGCCGGTCCTGTCTGCCGATGTCGAGCGCGATCTCGTCACCGCCGCGGTCCGCCAGGGTCCTCGCGATCGAGGTCGCAGCCTGCCGTCGCAACACGGTGGCACGGCCGTCGGCCACCCACACCCGCGCCTGCGCGCTGGGCGGCGCCTCGGCGACCGCACGGTGCACGATGTCGCGGAGGTCGACGCCGTCGGGTCTGCGCACCGCGTCCCTGGGGCCGACGGCCGTCACGTCGGAGTCGATGCGGGACAGGCGGAAGGTTCTGGTCGCCTCGCGGGTGCGGTCGTGCCCGACCAGATACCAGCGACCGCTGTAGGTGACGACACCCCACGGCTCGACGGTGCGGTCGGTGTAGGGCTCACTGCGGGACGCGCGGTGCCTGAACCGGACGGCTTGCCCAGAATCGATCGCGCCCAACAGGATTCCCAGCACGTCCTCGGACCCCCGCAGACCCGGGAGCGCCGCGGTTGCGGTGATCGCGACGGCGGACTCCGGCGCGTCGACATCCACCCCCGCTGCTCGCAGCTTCAACAGTGCACCCTGGGTGACCGTCACCAACTCCGGCGACTCCCACAGCTGGGTCGCCATGGCGACCGCAGCCGCCTCGTCGGCGGTCAACTCCACGGGCGCCAGCGCGTACGCCTCCCGGTTGATCTTGTAACCCTCGGTCGGGTCCAGCGCCGACACGCGACCCGTCTCCAACGGGATGCCGAGATCGCGCAACTCATTCTTGTCCCGCTCGAACATCCGTGAGAAGGCCTCGTCGCTCGGGCTCTCGGCGTAGCCGGACACGGTCTCGCGGATCCGCTCGGCCGTGATGAACGTGCGGGTGGACAGAAGCGCGATGACGAGATTCATCAGGCGCTCGACTTTGGAGATCCCCACCAGTGGAGCTTAAGGCCCGACGCGGCCGGGGCCGGACGCCGCCGCGCTACATGCTGGCGATGAGCCGCTTCACCCGCTCGTCGACGGACCGGAACGGGTCCTTGCACAGCACGGTGCGCTGCGCCTGGTCGTTGAGCTTCAGGTGCACCCAGTCGACGGTGAAGTCGCGGCCCGCGGCCTGCGCGGCGCTGATGAATTCGCCGCGGAGTTTCGCGCGGGTGGTCTGCGGCGGTTCGTTGACCGCCGCATCGATGTCCTCGTCGGTCGTGATGCGCGCGGCAAGACCCTTGCGCTGCAGCAGATCGAACACGCCGCGGCCGCGCTTGATGTCGTGGTAGGCCAGGTCTAGCTGCGCGATCTTGGGATCGGACAGCTCCATGTCATAGCGGTTCTGGTACCGCTCGAACAGCTTGCGCTTGATGACCCAGTCGATCTCGGTGTCGACCTTCGCGAAGTCCTGACTCTCCACCGCGTCGAGCTGCCGCCCCCAGAGGTCCACGACCTGTTCTATCTGGGCGTTGGGCTCACGGGTCTGCAGGTGCTCGACGGCGCGGCTGTAGTACTCCCGCTGGATGTCGAGGGCGCTGGCCTGTCGTCCGCCCGCCAGCCGAACCGGGCGGCGTCCGGTCAGGTCGTGGCTGACCTCGCGGATCGCGCGAATGGGGTTGTCGAGCGAGAAGTCCCGGAACGGCACCCCCGCCTCGATCATCTCGAGGACCAGGGCGGCGGTTCCCACCTTCAGCATGGTGGTGGACTCGCACATGTTGGAGTCGCCGACGATGACGTGCAGGCGGCGATACTTCTCGGCGTCGGCGTGCGGCTCGTCGCGCGTGTTGATGATGGGCCTGCTGCGGGTGGTCGCGCTCGAGACGCCCTCCCAGATGTGCTCGGCACGCTGGCTGAGGCAGAACGCGGCGGCCTTGGGCGTCTGCAGCACTTTGCCCGCGCCGCAGATCAATTGGCGCGTGACGAGGAACGGCAGCAACACGTCCGAAATCCTGGAGAACTCGCCGGCCCGCACGATGAGGTAGTTCTCGTGGCAGCCGTAGGAGTTGCCCGCGGAGTCGGTGTTGTTCTTGAACAGGTAGATGTCGCCGCCGATGCCCTCGTCGGCGA
>NZ_JAEMTA010000129.1 GCF_016462545.1 Mycolicibacterium sp.
GGCCAAGCACGGTCTGCGCGGTGACGCTCTTACCGGACCCCGATTCGCCGACGATGGCGAGGATCTCGCCGGCGTCGAGCTGGAACGAGACGCCGTCCACGGCGTGGACCACACCGCCGTCAGTGGCGAAGCTGACGTGTAGGTCATCTACTTCCAGGATCACGATGGCGCCGCCTCTCCTAGCCTGATGCGGGGGTCGAGGAACGCGTACAGGATGTCGACGACCGTGTTGAAGAAGACGATGAAGAACGCCCCGAAGATGGTGACGCCCATCAATGGCGGCAGATCGAGGCTGCCGATGGCCCGCCCGGCGTAGAGCCCCACTCCGTTGATGTTGAAGACCGTCTCGGTGAGGATGGCTCCGCCGCCGACCACGGCGCCGAAGTCGAGACCGAACAGCGTGACGATCGGAATCATCGAGTTGCGCAGTACGTGTCGGATGCGCACCTGACGTTCGCTGATCCCCTTGGCGCGGGCCGTCCGCACGTAGTCCTCGTTCATCACGTCGAGCATGTTGGACCGCAGCACCCGGCTGTAGAAGCCGACGTACAGCACCGCAAGGGTCAGCCACGGCAGTATCAGGTGCGCCGCCCACCGCAACGGGTCCTCCGACAGCGCGATGTAGCTACTCGTCGGAAAGATCTCCAGCTTGTAGGTGAAGAAGTAGAGCAGAATGGCCGCCAGCCAGAACACGGGCATCGAAATGCCGACGAGCGACAGGATCGTCAGAGCCCGGTCGGTGAACCTGCCGGCGTGAATGGCGCTCAGATAGCCGAACACGACCGCGAGCACCATCCACAGGACCGCCGCGCCGACGGTCAGCGAGAGCGTGGCCGGCAGCCCGCGCCAGATTTGATCGGTGACGTTCTGCGCGCTCGCATACGACGTCAACTGTCCGGTGAAGATCTTCCGCATCAGCGTCAGGTACTGGACGGCCAGCGGCTGGTCGAGCCCGAGATCGCTGCTCACCCTTGCGATCAGCTCGGGATTGGCGTTCTTGCCCGCGATCCGGACGGCGGGGTTCGAGTTGGGGATGACGTTGAAGATGAGGAATACGATCACCGAGATCGCGAACAGCACGGCGATCATCCCGGTCAGTCGCCGGGCGACGAAACGAAGCATGAGGCTAGTGCTCCAGTCGGATCTTGGCGCGCGGATCGAGTGCGTCGCGGAGGCCATCGCCGAAGACGTTGAGCGACAGAACGGTCAGCACGATCATGAGGCCAGGAATGATGGTCAGGTGCGGTGCCGTATAGATGGTTTGGTAACCATCGGCGATCATGGTGCCCCACGATGCGCTGGGTGGGCGGACACCCGCTCCGAGGAACGACAGCGCCGACTCCAGCAGCATGTCATTGGCGATGTTGAGCGTGAAGAACACGATGATGGTCGACACCACGTTGGGTAGCAGTTCGGTGATCATGATCCGCAACGGGCCCTTGCCCTGGGCTACCGCAGCCTCGACGAATTCCTTCTCGCGCAGGGCGAGGATCTCGCCGCGGATGGGCCTCGCCATGTACGGCACGTAGACCAGTCCGATGATGAGGATCGGGATCCACACCGAATCACCTGCGATGGTGACGAATCCGACGTCGAGGCCGCCGACTGCCAGGGCCGTGCCCAACGCGATTCCGAGGAGCAGTACGGGGAATGCCCACACGACGTCCATCACCCGCGAGAGCACTGCGTCGATCCACCCGCGGTAGTAACCGCACAGCATGCCGATGACGACTGCGACGACGGTCGTGATCGCGGCCGCGGCAACGCCGATGAACAACGACGTGCGGCCGCCGTACAGCAGGCGCACCATCACGTCTCGGCCGTTCTGATCGGCGCCGAGCAGATACTGACCGCGCAGGCCCGGCCCAACGGGTGTGCCATCCGGCGACACGATGTCGACCTGCTGGCCGTCGACGTCGATCGTGTCGGTGATGTGGTTGGCGTCCGGCGTGGTGTGTGCCACGTGATCGGCCCAAAGCGGTGCGGCGAGGCACAGCACCACGATCACGATGAACAGCACGCCGAACGCCAGCGCTACCTTGTTGCGTCGCAGACGAATTCCCGCGAGGTACCAGGGGCTGCGCCCCTGGATCTCGGCAGCAGGGATCCCCGCAGGTAGTGGAGGTTCGTCGGGAACCACTACCTCGGTGAACGGTGCAGCCATTACTTGATGGCGAACGAGGTGTAGTCCTGCGCGAACAGCAGATGCCGGTAGCTCTTGTCGAAGTCCATGCGCTCGGACAAGAACGTCGTGTACTGCTCATTGCCATACGGCGCCCAGGCCGCCTGCTCCATGTAGGCGCGGTCGAGAGCGGCGTACTCGCCCTCCACGCCCGGCTCCTCGAGTCGCTTCTTGCGTAGGTCGTTCATCTTGGCGTCGAGCGCGGGGATGCTGACGCGCGAGAGGTTGTTGCCGTTGGTGGGCAGGATGCTGGCCCCGTTCAGCAACGGCCGGAAGAAGTCGTCCGGGTGGGGGAAGTCCTGGAACCAGTCGGCGAAGCCGGTGTCGAGGTCGGGGGTGGACTGGTTGCCGACTGTGGTCCAGTACACGTCGCCCGCAATCACCTTCAGCGTGGCGTTGAACCCGAGTTGGCTCAGCACGTCGTGGTAGTACTCGCCGATCCGCTTCCGGTCCGGTTCGTCGTCGGTCCACACGGTGA
>NZ_JAEMTA010000052.1 GCF_016462545.1 Mycolicibacterium sp.
ACGGGAGTGCAGCACGATGCGCTGCCCCACCGACGCCAATCTCTTCGTGCGCCCGCAGTAGAGGGCTTCGTTGGTGTGTTTGTCGAACACCGTCAGGTAGTGGATCGCGTGGCTGGCCATCCGGATCAGATCACTCATCGGCAGCAGCGTCCCGCCGGCGGTCACCCCGGACCCAGATGCTTTTTCGAGGTCCTGCACGGTGGTCGAGACGATGACGGTGACGGGTAACCCGTTGTGCTGGCCGAGTTCGCCTGAACTCAACGCGGTGCGGCCGACGGCGATCAGGGCGTCATGTTGGCGCTGGCCGAGGTTTCGGGTGTCGCCGTCGATCTGGGCTTGGCTCGGTGTGCCGGAGGTGCACGGCTCGCAGTCGTCGGGGTTGCACATGCCGGGTGCGGCGAGCTTGGCGTTGATCGGTTCCATGGTGGCCCGAAATTGCGGGGTGACCCAGCCGCTGATGCGGCTCATCCCGTCGGGGCCCTGCGGACCTAGGTGGATGCAGCGCTTGCGGGCGCGTTCGCGGTCGTCGGGTTCGGGGCCGTCCTGATCGATCAGGGTGGCCAGGGTGTCGGCGTCCTTGCGCAGTGTCTCGGGCCCGGTCAGGGTCGCGATCCGCACCAGGCTGGCCTCGGACTGCTCCCCAGTCGCGGGATCGACCCACCCCGGCAGCTTGTCGGTGAAGGAGCGGATGATCTCGACGTGCTCCGGGCCGACGGAACCCGACGCTTGGGCGGCGGCCGTCTCGGCCAGCAGCGGCGCCATCGGCTCCCCATTCAACGCGGTCCTCGGACCCAACTGCGTGGCCTCGGCGAGGCGGCGGGTGGCATCACGCCCCGAGATCCGCAACCGCTGCGTCAATACGGCTTTCAGTGACTTCGCGCCCAACTCGACCGGGGAGGCCTCGCGCTGCAGCCGTGCGAGGATCCGATGCTCGAGCGTGGGCAGCCGCCACGCCTCCGTCTCCAACGAGCCCAACAGTTCCAGCAGTTCGGGGTGGGTGAATCCGTCGCAGTCCAATTCGACCAACTCCGCGACCGCGCCCACGTAGGCGGCGACCGCGGTGGCGACCCGATCCGAACTCATACCCGAACACTAGTTCGACCCACCGACAAGAAGATCCGCCGCTGTGACTAGTGAAACCCAAGTGACACAAGGGATTAGTTGATCCGTTGCGGCGTCCGTGGTCACTGGTGACGAGTCAAACCTACTTGGCGCGAGCCGCCTCACCCCTGGTCAACGCTGCGCGTCAACCATGCTCTGCTGCAACGCAACCCGGCGAAAGAGACTCAGGTGCCCGAGCGTTGGGCGCACTGAACGATGAGATTCGCCACCGACTCGGACAGTTGATGCTTCTTCGCGAGGGCCGCGATCTCCTCCTGCTGGGCACTCTGAGACTGTCCGCCCACGGCGGCGTACGCCTCGGCACCGAGCTTCGCCGCACTGCTGGAATCCAGGCTGAGGCCCCCGACGGACATCGAATCCGACACCATGCACCGGAGGTAGGCGGCCCTGTCGAATTCGGCGGAGGCCTGTGGGGCCGAAAGCATGGCCAACGCGCCCATCGCCGTGGCGGCCACGCCGACGTGGATCTTCTTCATGACGCGACATGTCCCTTCTCTACGGCGACTACCAAGATCGGGCCAATCGTACCCATGGCGCCACCTGAGCGCTGCCGAGGCAGGTCAGCAGGGGACGAGGTTCGCCAGCGTCACCCCACGCGGATAACGATTCAAGACCGCAACGATTGCGAAACGATCGGGAGGTCGGAACACTTCGCGCGGTAAAACTACGGTGGCTTGGTGGACCGCCGAACTGCACTTCAGCTTCCGCTCGTGCTGGCAGCCGGCGCCGCACTGGCTCGGCTTCCGCGGGCCACTGCCGACACGGGCCGGTGGTCCGCCGACCGAGCTAACGCCTGGTACCAATCTCAGGGCTGGCTCGTCGGCGCGAACTACATCCCGGCAACCGCCATCAATCAGATCGAGATGTTCCAGCAGGGCACCTACGATCCGCGCCGCATCGACGCCGAGTTCGCCATTGCTCGCCAGCTCGGCTTCAACACCATGCGGGTGTTCCTCCACGACCTGCTGTGGGCGCAGGATCCCCGAGGTTTTCAAAGCCGACTGGCGCAGTTCGTCGCCGTCGCGGCCAGTCGCGGCATCAAGCCGCTGTTCGTCCTGTTCGATTCCTGTTGGGATCCACACCCCAAGCTCGGTCAGCAGCACGCACCCGTCGTCGGCGTGCACAACTCGGGGTGGGTGCAGAGCCCGGGTGCCGATCGTCTCGGTGATCCCCAGTACGCCGCCACGCTTCAGAGTTACGTCACGGGAGTGATGAGTCAGTTCCGCAGCGATCCGCGCGTTCTGGGATGGGATCTGTGGAACGAGCCCGACAACCCGGCGAAGGTCTACCGCAAGACGGAGCGAAGCGACAAGCTGGAATTGGTCACTGCTCTACTGCCGCAGGTGTTTCAGTGGGCGCGGGCCGTCGGGGCGGTCCAACCGTTGACCAGTGGTGTCTGGCAGGGGAGTTGGGGCTCCGGAAGTCGCAGCACCATCGCGGGCATCCAACTCGACAATTCCGACGTGATCAGCTTTCACTCGTACGGCTCACCCGCAGACTTCGAGGCCAGGATCGATGAGCTGGCGCCGCTTGGACGGCCGATCCTCTGCACCGAGTACCTGGCGCGCGACCAGGGCAGCACGATCGAGGGCATCTTGCCGATTGCCAAGCGGCGCAACGTCGCAGCCTTCAACTGGGGTCTGGTGGCGGGAAAGACCCAGACGTATCTGCCGTGGGACACGTGGGACAAGCCCGACCCGTCGGAGCCCAAGGTCTGGTTCAGCGATCTGCTCCGGCCGGACGGCAGTCCGTACCGTGCCGCCGAGGTCGCAACGATCCGCAAGCTCACCGGCGTGCTGGGTCAGCCCTGACTAGTGTCCTTCGTCGGACGCCCACGCCAGGCGCGGTATCCACGATGGGCGGCGAAGGCCCCGATGACGGCGGTCACGCACCACACCGCGATCGCCGAGTAGGCCAACGGTGCCGACAGGTCGCCGATCGACGCACCGAGAGCGGTGTAGACGAAGGCCCGCGGCGCTGATCCGATGAATGCCCCAACGGCCATCTGCCACAACGGAACTCCGAAGGCGCCGAACGCGTACGACGCGAGCGCATCCGATACCCCGGGCACGAATCGCTGGCCGACGACGGCCCACAGCCCGCGGCGCTGAACCTGATCGTCCAGGCGGTCGGCCCGTTTCACCCCGAGCAACGCCCGCGCACTGTCCCGCCCGGCACGGCGGCCGACCAGGCTGGTGAGGCAGGCCGTACCGACGGCGGAGAACAGCGTCACGAACGTCCCGAGCACGGGTCCGAACAGCACGCCGCTGCCCGCCGCCAGGATCGGGCCAGGCACGAAGATAGCACCCAGCAGAGCCGACACCACGACGTAGGTCAGCGGCGCGGCGGGACCCGTCGCGGCGACCACGCGGCGCACGTCGTCGACGTCGACGATCCGGGTGACGGCCACCAGATAGAACAGCCCGAGCAGGAAGGCGACGAACAGCGCCAGTCGGATGACGTGGGGGCGCCGGGACAACGGCGCAGCAGGCTCGTCGGGCACGTCGGCGGCTACCAGTTGCTCGGCGAGTAGTCCTTCAGGAAACAGCCGTAGACGTCTTCACCCGCCTCGCCGCGGACGATCGGGTCGTACACGCGTGCGGCGCCGTCGACGAGGTCGAGCGGTGCGTGGAACCCCTCGTCGGCCAGACGCATCTTGGTGGGGTGCGGGCGTTCGTCGGTGATCCAGCCCGTGTCCACCGCGGTCATGAGGATGCCGTCCTGCTCCAGCATCTCGCCCGCGCTGGTGCGGGTCAGCATGTTCAGCGCCGCCTTCGCCATGTTGGTGTGCGGATGCCCCGGGCCCTTGTAGGCGCGGCTGAACTGACCCTCCATCGCCGAGACGTTGACGACGTACTTGCGGCGCGCGGTCGAGGCGGCCATCGCCCGGCGCAGTCGGCTGATCAGGATGAACGGCGCCGTCTGATTGCACAGCTGGACCTCGAGCAGCTCCATCGCGTCGACCTCGTGCACGCGTTGCGTCCAGCTGTTGATCGACGCGGTGTCGGGCAGCAGACCGCCGGCGTCGATGGCGGTACCCGCGGCGATCCGGTCAGGGGACGCGCTGCGGGCGGTCAGGGCCAACTCCGTGACCGGCGCGCTGGAGCGCAGCGACTCGGGAGATGTCACCGCGTGTGGCGTCTGGTGCTCGGCGAGGCTCCCGGCGAGCGCGGCCGGGTGGGCGTCGCTGACGTGGTCGAAGGTGATGACGTCGACCAACTCGGGTGGGGTGGTGCGCTCCGCTTCGACGAGCGCCGCGTAGGAACCGGGGGACCGGCGGACCGTCTGGGCGGCGTTGTTGATCAGGATGTCCAGGGGCCCCTGTGCGGCGACCGTGTCGGCGAGCGCGACGACCTGGGCCGGGTCGCGGAGGTCGATGCCGACGACCCGCAGGCGATGCAGCCAGTCGGCGCTGTCCGGCATCGCGGCGAACCGGCGCACGGCGTCGTTCGGAAACCGGGTTGTGATGGTCGTGTGGGCGCCGTCGCGGAGCAGCCGCAATGCGATGTACATGCCGATCTTGGCGCGGCCGCCGGTGAGCAGGGCTCGGCGGCCGCTCAGATCGGTGCGGGCCTCACGCTTGGCCCTGTTGAACGTCGCGCAGTCCGGGCAGAGCTGGTGGTAGAAGGCGTCTACCAGCGTGTAGTGGTTCTTACACGCGTAGCAGGCCCGCGAGCGCAGGAGTGTGCCCGCGGTCGCTCCTGCCGCCGTCGACACCAGGGGCAGGCCCTGCGTCTCGTCGTCGATGCGGCCGGGCGCACCGGTGGCGGTGGCCGCGATGACCGCGCGGTCCGCGGACGCCACCGCGTCGCGTTTGGCGTGTCGGCGGGCCTGCTTGACGGCCTTGAAGATGCCCGCGGTGGCGCGCCGGACGGCCACGGCGTCGGGGTGCTCGGGAGGCAGCGATTCGACCTCGGACAGCACCCGAAGGCACGTTGCGAGGTTCTCCGGGTCGATCGCAGTCACTCGGGAAGAATACTGCCCGCAATCGGGTCGACCTCGCCGTCCGGCGGCGCGAGGTGGGTCTCTGCGTCCTGACTCAGCCCGCGACGGAGGCGTCGTAGATCGACTGGATTGCGGCGTCGAGCGTCGCGTCGAACGCTTCATCGGATTGCTGGACTGAAAGGCCCTCGGTCAGGGCGCGGCTGAAACTCGCGATCAGCCCGGTGTTCTGCGTGAGGAGCGCGTCGGCCTCGGCGCGCGAGTAGCCACCCGAGAGCGCTACCACGCGCAGCACCTTCGGATGCGTCACCAGCGGTAGGTAGTGGTTCGCCACCGTCGGCAGCGAGAGCTTCAGCATCACCTGCTGGCCGTCGGGAATGCCGTCGAGGTGGTCTGCGAGCGCATCCCGCAGCATGTCCTCGGCTTCTGGCTTGTCGGCGATCGTGATGGTGACCTCGGGCTCGAGGATCGGGACCAGTCCGTGCGCAAGCACCCGATCGGCCACGGCGAACTGTTGGGTGACGACCTCGGCGATGCCCGTGGTGTCGGCTGCGCCGATCACCGAACGCTCCTTGGTGCCGAAGATGCCCTTGGCGACCGCGCGAGCCAGCAGACCGTCGAGATCCGGGATGGGCTTCATCAACTGCACACCGTTCGAGGCGTCGGCCAGTCCCTTGTCGATCTTGAGGAAGGGCACGACGCGTTTGTCATCCCAGAGATAGGTCGCCGCGGCCTTGCCCGCGATGTCGCGGTCCATGGTCTCCTCGAAGAGAATGGCAGCGAGGACTCGGTCTCCGCCGAACACCGGCGACGTCACTATCCGCGACCGCATCGCGTGGATCAGGTCGAACATCTCGGCATCAGAGGAGTAGGACGAATCCTCGATTCCGTACAGCCGCAGGGCCTTTGGTGTCGACCCACCACTTTGATCGAGCGCGGCAATGAAGCCCCTGCCTGACCCCATCCGCTCCGCTTGAGTGCGATTGGTCATCTCGCCGCCCCTTCGTAGGACTTCGTTGGTGTCGCCGGTGCGAGCATATTCCCCGCAAGAGGAAGATGGTTCTGATGTACGTGCCCAACCACTTCGCGCCCGACGATGAGGCCGTCCACGAACTGCTGTCCCGCAACGGTGCGGCGGATCTCGTCACCGTAGGTCCCATGGGGCTCGAAGCGACGTTGCTGCCATTCGTCTACGACCGCGCACGCGCAACGCTGCAAGGACATTTCGCGCGAAACAACGAGCACTGGCGCCACGTCGACGGCCGCGAAGCGTTGGTGATCGTCCGGGGACCGGACTACTACGTCACGCCCAGCTGGTATGCGTCCAAGGCCGAGCACGGACGGGTCGTGCCGACGTGGAACTACGTCGTCGCCCACGTTCACGGCACGGCGACCATCCATGACGACACCGCCTGGCTCGGTGACCTCGTCCGCCGGCTCACCGAGCACCACGAGGGGCGACGGCCCGCTCCGTGGTCGGTCGACGACGCGCCGGAGCGGTTCATCGACGGGCAGCTGCGGGCGATCGTCGGGATCGAGGTCGCGATCGACCGCGTCGAGGCCAAGTTCAAACTCAGCCAGAACCGCCCTGCGGCCGACGTCGACGGTGTCATTGCGGGTCTGCGGGCCGAGGGCGACGAGAGTAGCGCCGCGGTCGTGGAGTTTCATCGGCCCGCCGAAGATAGGTAACAGAACCGCCATCGATCGTCACACCCGAGAAACACAAACGGTATACCGTTTGGCCTATCGCAGGGTGACGGACGCCCCGCGTCGAGACTCGAGGACGGGAGCGGTCGGATCCAATGAATGTTCCCGCGAGCCCACTTCTAGACGCGGACGTCAGCCCGCTGGACGCTCGGCAGCGCGCAGTGGTGCAGCGGGTCTCCGACGCCGAACGCGCCCACATCCTGGCATTGCCCAGCAACGATCCCCTGGACGCCAAGCTGCGCTTCCGAGTCGAGGCAACCGGCCCCGAACTGTTCGGTCAGCCAGCTGCGATCCGCGCAACGTTGGGCTCCAACGCAACGACTCTCGACGTCATTGCCGCAAAGCTCGCGGCCGGTGTGCGTCGGGTCGTGCTGGTCGGCTGTGGGGATTCGCTCGCGGTGATGGTGGCAGCGCGGCAGGCGCTCGAAAGCATGCTGGGAGTGCCGTGCGAGCCGGTGCAAAGCCTGGAGTTCGCGTATTACCAAGCGGATCTGATCGGCGCGGACTCGGCGGTCATCGCGCTCTCCAGCTCGGGCGAGACTACTCGCACCGTCGAAGCGCTTCTCATGGCGCAACACCGCGGATCGTATACCGTTGCCATCACCAATACAGCCGGCTCGACCCTGCAGACCGAGGCCAGTACCTCGCTGAAGATCGAGGCGACCCGGGTCGGTTGGCCCACGCAGTCGTCCACCGCGGCGCTGGCACTGCTCCTCGAACTCGCCATCCGAGTCGGTGAGCGTCGGGTCCCGGCCGAGGCGGCCATCCTGCGCGCGGCCTTCGACGGTCTTCCCGATCGGATGGCCGAGGTGCTCGCCAGGATCGACCCGGTCATTGCCGCAATCGCGGAAGCCGAAGTCGCGCTTGGTGTTCGGAATGTGCTGTTCTCCGGCGCCGGGCCGAACCTCGCGTCCGCAATCGTCGGCGCGGCGAAGGTCAAGGAGTGCACGACGCTGCACGCGGTCGACATTCAGGTCGAGGAGTACCACCACTACAACTCGCAGAAGGCGGGCGAGCCGCTGTTCCTGATCGCTCCGTCGGGGCCCTCGGTGCCGCGCGCCGTCGACACCGGCCGGGACGCACTGCGCTGGGACGGGCGGCTCTACGTCGTGACCACCGTGGGGGAGCGCGCCTTCGACGAGCTCGGCGCGCAGGTCATCACCATGCCCGCGGTGCCGGAGTCGCTGTCGCCGCTGCTCTATCTCCTCGCCGTCCAGCTTGTCGGCTACCACCTCGGACTGAGCAGCTACGCCGCGGCGGTGCGCGATGAGTGAAACCCCGAGGCTCGTCTGCATCGGCAACCTCACCGTCGACGAGGCCGTCTCCCCGGCCGGGGTGAGGGTCGAATCCGTCGGCGGTGACGCGCTCTTCGCCGCGCTCGGCGCCACCGTGGTGGGCGGACGTCCCGCGATCCTCGCGCCACTCGGTACCGACGCGCCGGTTGCGCTGCTGGCAGCACTCCGCGTGGCCGGAACCGACCCCGAGTCGCTACCGCGGCGCGATATGCCCATGGTGCGCAACGTGATTCGCTACGACCAGGAGGGCGGCCGGGTGTGGGACCTTATCCTCGGCGAGGAGCACTTCGAGGCTCTGTCGGTTCGACCGACCGACATCTCCGACGATGTGCTGAACGCCTCCGGCGTGCTGCTGTCCGCAATGGCGCTGCACGCCCAACTCGACCTGGCCGCGTGGCTGCGAACCCGCACCGCGGCCACCATCTACTTCGATCCGCAGGAGGACTACATCGCGGGCCACGTTGCCGAACTGCTCGATGCCGTCCGGGTCTGCGACGTGTTCCTGCCCAGCGAGGTCGAGGCTGCCGCGCTCGCGCAGACCTCGGACCTGCCCGCCGCGGCGGCGACCTTCCTGGCGCTCGGTCCGCAGGCGGTCGTCATCAAGCAGGCGGCCGCAGGCTGCCTGGTGGCGACCCGTCGGCATCCCGAACCCGTCCTGATTCCCGCCGACGTCGTCGAACCGGTGGACAGCACCGGCGCCGGTGATGCGTTCTGCGGGGCGTTCGCGGCGGAGCATCTCCGCAGCGCTGACGTCTACGCTGCGGCGCGCGCCGGCGCCGCGGCTGCCAGGATCGCGGTCAGCGGGCCCGGCGTCGACGCGCTCCTCGCGGCCGTCTCCGCGACAAGCGGGGTGGATCGATGACGCGGATCACCGTGATCAACCCGAACACCACCGCGGCCCTCACCGACACCATCACCGCTGCGGCACAGTCAGTCTCGGGTATGGGGACGACGGTCACCGGCGTCAACCCGAGGGTCGGGGTAGCCAGTGTCGAGAGCCACGCCGAAGAGGCGGTCGCAGCCGTCGGCGTGCTGGAACTCGTACGCACACACCAATCGGACACCGACGCGTACGTCGTCGCGTGCTTCGGCGACACCGGCGTGCAGGCGGCCCGCGAAGTCGCCACGTGCCCAGTCGTCGGGATGACCGAGGCGGCCCTGCAGACCGCGTGCCTGGTGGCGCACCGCTTCGTCGTCATCACGATGCCGCCGCGCACCATCGCGCACAGCGACCGCGTGGTCCGCGCGCTCGGATTGGAGCACCGCTGCACCGTCGTCGCCGTCGACGTGCCGGTCGCCGAATTGGTGGAGGGCTCGAGCCACCTTCTCGACGCATTCGCCGATGCCGCCCGAGCGGCCATGGCGACCGACGGTGCGGAGGCCGTCGTCCTCGGGTGCGCCGGTCTCGCCGACCTCGTCGAGCCGCTGTCGCGGGCCTTGGACGTACCCGTCGTCGACGGGGTGGCGGCTGCCGTCGGCATCGCCGCCGGTCTGGTGGCGATGGGCCTGAACACGTCGCGCGCCAACACCTTTGCCGCCGTGGAGCTGCCATGAGCGTGTTGTTCCGAAGAGTGCTGAGCTACGACGAGGCGTCGCCGACCGCGATGACGGGCCCGACCGACGTACTGATCGAAGGCGACCGGATCAGGGCCGTCGGCGAGGACCTCGCTGCGCCACCCGGGGCGAGGATCGTCGAGGGAGGCAACCGACACCTGCTGGTGCCCGGTCTGATCAACGCGCACTTCCACTCACCCGCCAACCACCTCAAGGGCTCCATTCCGAGCCTTCCCCTCGAGTTGTTCATGCTCTTCGAGTCGCCGTCGGACCCCACCCTGGCGCCGAGCCCACGCGAGGCCTACCTGCGGACCATGCTCGGGGCCATCGAGATGCTGCAACGCGGCATCACGTGTGTGCAGGACGACGCGTTCCTGATGCCATTCCCCGACCCCGAGATCATCGACGCGGTGGCATCGGCATACCGCGACAGCGGGATTCGGGCCTTCCTCGCGTTGGATCAGCCGGAGCTGTCGGAGGCCGACAAGCTGCCCTTCGTCGAGGATCTGGCCGCCGACGTCATTCAGTCTTTCGGTGCGGCTGCACCGGCGCCCGCCGCCCAGCTGCTCGAGGCCTACGACCATCTGATCGGCACCTGGCACGGGGCTGCCGACGACCGGATCCGTGCCGCCGTCTCGATCTCCGCACCGCAGCGCGTCAGCCTCGACTACTTCGCCGCGCTGGACGATCTCGCCGAACGCCACGGGCTGCCGCTGTACGCCCACATGCTCGAGACCAAGGTGCAGCGCACCCTGATGACCGAGCAATCCCGGTTCGCCGGCCGCTCGCTCGTCCAGTACACCGCGGCCGCAGGCCTTCTCAAGCCCCACACCAACGTGATCCATGCCGTCTGGGTCGACGACGCCGACATGGCCACCATCGCCGCCGCTGGTTCGACGGTGGTGCACAACCCCGTCAGCAATCTGCGTCTCGGCAGTGGCGTTCTGCCGTGGCGAGCGATGCTGGAACACGGCATCCCCGTTGCGCTGGGCACCGACGAAGCGATCTGCGACGACTCCGTCAACGTGTGGACCGTCGCCAAGACCGCCGGCCTGATCCACAACGTGGCAGGCCTCGACAGCGACGACTGGCCAACGGCGGCAGAGATTCTCACCGCTCTGTGGTCCGGCGGTGCCCGCGCGACACGGCGATCCGACGACCTCGGTGCGATCACACCGGGGATGCTCGCCGACGTCGCACTCATCGACCTGCACACCGTCGCCTTCACACCTCTCAATGACCTTAGGGAGCAACTGGTGCACTGCGAGGACGGTCGCGACGTCGTCCTGACGATGGTGGCGGGCCGCGTGGTCGCCGAACACGGGCACGTCACCAGCGTCGACGAGAGTGCGTTGCTCGACGAGGCGCGCGAGCTGTTCGCCGCGAAGCTCCCCGCCATTCGGGCAGCGCGGCGCGGTGCCGACGACCTCTACCCTGCCTACCAGCACATCGTCCGCAGGGCTGCCGCCACCGACGTGGGCTTCAGCCGCTGGGTGGCACCGTGACCGCCGAGCGCACTGCGAACCCCGCCGGGTACGACTACTCGTCGCTGCCCGCCCGGCCCCTGGGCACCTGGCCGAACGGCGCCCGACTAGCGGTGGTCGTATGCGTGGGCGTGGAGTCCTACCGGTTCGGCGACGGCCACACCGAGGACGTGCTGAGCGACGTACCCGCCCCCGATCTGGTCAACACGGCCTGGCGCGACTACGGCAACCGCGTCGGCGCCTTCCGCTTGTTCGATCTGCTTCGGCGCCTTGGCATCCCGCCCACCGTGCTACTGAACACCGACGTGTACGACGAGGCGCCCGCCGTCCTCGACGCCGCCCGCGCCGCGGCCGCCGAGATCGTCGGGCACGGCCGCTCCAACTCGGACACGCTGTCCGGGATGGCACCCGATGCCGAGCGGGCTTATCTGACCGACGTCGCGGATCGCATCCGCGCCGAGGAGGGGACGGCGCCCGGCGGCTGGTCCAGCCCATGGCTCAGCCACACCCCGTCCACCTTGAACCTGTTGGCCGCGGAAGGATATCGGTATCTCCTCGATCTGCGCCTGGACGATCAGCCCGTCTGGTTGCGCACCGAATCGGGCCCGCTGCTGGCGATCCCGTATGCCGCCGAACTCAACGACTCGTCGACGATGGTGGGCCGCAGCGTGTCCGCCCGCGACTTCGCGGACATGATCGACGACGAGTTCACCGAACTCCACGCCGCGGCGGAACGCACCCCGCTGGTGATGAGCGTGGTGCTGCACTCGTTCATCAGCGGCGTCCCCTTCCGGCTGGGGGCGATCGGTCGCGCGCTCGAACGCATCGCTACCACGGACGGCGTCTGGCTCACCACCCCCCGCGAGATCCACCGTGCCGTCATCGAGTCACCGGAGTTGTTCGATGAGTGAGCCCATGCCCAACCCGGTCGCGGTGGTCGACGACTTCTCGCTGTCGCTGGTGCGCAATGGCATCCGCAGCCAGGTGCTGACCCACGTCGACCTGCAGGTCCAGCCTGGCGAGATCCTCGGCTTGGTCGGCGAATCCGGTTCCGGCAAGAGCGTTCTCGCGCTCAGCCTGCTCGGACTGTTGCCTCCGGAGTCGCATCCCGTGACCGAGGGACGGGTCACCGTCGGCGGTGTCGACCTGCTCGACGCCCCCCGCGACGAATTGCGACGGGTGCGGCGGGAGGTGCTCGGCGCGATCTTCCAGGACCCGATGACGTCGCTGAACCCCACCATGCGGATCGGCAGGCAGATCGGCGAATCCACCCACGACGACGCCGAGTCGGTGCGACTGCTGGAGACCGTCGGGGTCCGCGATGCCGAACTGCGCCTGCGGGTCTATCCGCATGAACTGTCGGGAGGGCTCCGGCAACGCGTGATGGCCGCGATCGCGGTGGCCGGCCGCCCGCGCCTGATCGTCGCCGACGAGCCGACCACCGCACTCGACGTCACCGTGCAGGCACAACTGCTGGATCTGCTCCGCGAGTTGCGTGACGACTTCGGCTGCTCGGTGCTGCTGATCACCCATGATCTCGGCGTCGCCGACCAGATCGCGGACCGCCTCGCGGTACTCCATCACGGCGAGCTGGTCGAGATCGGCACGGCAACCGACGTCGTACGCCAGCCGCAGCACCCCTACACGCGCTCGCTGCTCGCGTCGCGACTCACGCTGACGATGCCCCGCGACGAGCGGTTCCCGTCCTCCGAATCCGAGCTGAAGCCAGCGCAATCCGCCGTCACGATCCGCGACCTCCGCAAGACGTTCGGAGTGGGGCGGGGCCGCCGCAGGCACGAGATCACCGCAATCGACGGTGTCGACCTCGAGATAGGTGCTGGCGAGGCATTGGCGATCGTCGGCGAGAGCGGATCGGGTAAGTCCACGTTGCTGCGGATCGTCGCAGGTCTGGAACGGCCGACCTCGGGCTCGGTCGCGCTGGCCGGCGACGGCGACCCGCAGATGGTGTTCCAGGACGCGGGCTCGTCGCTGACCCCGTGGCTCAGCATCGGCGAAACCCTGGGGGAGCGGTTGCGTCCACTGAAGTTGTCGCGCAATGACGTTCGAGACCGCATCACCGAGGCGCTGGCCGCGGTCGACCTGCCGCCCGAGGTGGCAAAGGCCGGGCCCGGTGAGCTTTCCGGTGGTCAGCGTCAGCGCGTCGGGCTGGCCCGCGCGACGATGGTCCCGCCGTCGGTGCTCCTGTGCGACGAACCGACGAGCGCGCTCGACGCATCTCTCGCCAAGAGCGTGCTGGCCCTCATCCGGGATCTCCGGGCCCGGATCGGCATGACGGTCCTCTTCGTCACCCACGACCTGGCCGTCGCGCGTCTGATGGGTGACCGCATCGCCGTGATGCAGGCGGGCCGCATCGTCGAACTTGGACTTGCCGAGCAGGTGGTGTCCGAGCCGGGCGAGGCGTACACCCGCACCCTGCTGGCCGCGGTACCGGAGATCGCGTCATGATCGGCGGGCAGGAGCGAAGCGACCCGGGAATGGGCCCTGCGACCCTGGTTCCTCGCTGGCGCTCGCGTCCCGTTGCGGTCGGCGGTGCGCACCTCGCCCGGCCAGCGGCGTGGGCACTCGTCGGGCTGCTCGTCGCGGTGACACTCCTTGCCCTCTTCGCCAAAGTGCTCGCGCCGTATGACCCGATCCAGCCCGTCGGTGCAATCAACCTGCCTCCGCTGAGCCCGGGACACCTGCTCGGTACCGACGGAATCGGTCGAGATCTGTTGTCCCGCACGCTGATCGGAATACAGGTGAGCTGGCTGAGCGCATTGGTCGTGGTGGCGAGCGGTCTGCTCATCGGTGGCACCATCGGCCTGATCGCCGGAGCGACCGGCGGCTGGGTCGACTCCCTGCTACTCATGCGGATCACCGACCTCTTCCTCGCCCTGCCGGGCGCGCTGGTGGCCATCGCCATCGTCGCCGCCCTGGGCTCCGGGCTCACCAACACCCTCATCGGGGTGGCCCTGGTCTGGTGGCCCTACTACGCCCGCATCGTGCGGGGCGAGGTCAAGTCGCTGGCCGCGCGCCCGCACGTCGAGGCCGCCAGATTGGCCAAGACCAGCCGGACCCGCATCCTGACCCGCCACCTGCTGCCCGGCGTCGTGCCGACCGCGATCATCACCGCCAGCCTCGACATCGGCAACGTCGTGCTGCTGCTCGCGGCGCTGTCATTCCTCGGACTCGGTCAGCAGGCGCCCGCACCCGAGCTCGGCGCCGACACCGCCCGTACGTTGAGTCAGCTGCTGAGCCAGTGGTGGGTGCCCGGCATCCCCGGGCTCGCGGTGCTGCTGCTGACCCTCGTCGCGAACCTCGGTGGCGACGCCATCCGAAGTCTTCTACCGGTGCGGAGATAGTGGATGACGACCTTTCTGCTGCGCAGGTTCGCGACCGCCGTGCTGATCCTGCTGATCCTCTCGTTCGTCATCTTCCTCTTGCAGTCGGTGTCGCCCGGCGACCCCGCCCGCGCCTACGTCGGAGCCAACGCGTCCAACGAGATGGTCGCCGCGGAGCGGCAGCGGCTCGGGCTGAACGACCCCATGTTCCAACAATTCGCGCGGTTCCTCGGCGGGCTCGCCACCGGTGACCTCGGTCGGTCATTGCGCACTCGGCAGCCCGTGACCGCCGACATCGCCACCTACCTTCCCGCCACCGCCGAACTCGTCGTCGCCGCATTCCTCATCGCGCTCGCCCTGGCCGCGCTGTACGCCCTCTCGGGCGCCCTGCGCTGGCCGGGCGCCTCCGTCGGTCGCGGCGTCCTGCTGCTGCTGGCTACGGCGCCGCCGTTCCTCCTCGCGCTCGTCGGCATCATCGTCTTCTTCGGTCAGCTCGGCTGGTTGCCCGCCAGAGGAGTCGGCGACTTCCAGGACCCAGGCCCGTTCGGAATGCAACTGTTCGACACCCTGCTGCACGGCCAGACAGACGCATTCGCCGATGCCCTGCAACACCTTCTGCTGCCTGCGGTCGTGCTGTCCATTGCGCCCGCGGTCGCGATCGGCCGGGTGTTCCGGTCGTCACTGCAGGGCGTTCTCGGCGTCGACTACGTCCGGACGGCACGCTCCAAGGGGTTGACCGAAACCCAGGTGGTGGTGCACCACGTGGTCCGAAATGCCATTGGTCCGGCACTCTCGATGGCCGGACTGCAGCTCGGATTCATGTTCGCCGGCGTGGTCGTCGTCGAACAGATCTTCTCTTGGCCCGGCATCGGTAACTACCTTGCCGCGTCCATCCCGGTCGCAGACTTCCCGGCAATCGCCGGGGTCACGTTGGTGCTGGGAGCGATCTACGTGCTGTCGAACGTCGTCGTGGACCTCCTGCAGGCCCTTGCCGACCCGAGAGTCACCGCCGAATGACCACTGAGAAAAGGAGTTTCACCATGTCCAGAAGAATGCGGACGGGTGTCGCCGTCGGCGCCGCCCTGATCCTCGCGATGACGGGCTGTAGTTCGGGCACCCCGAACTCCTCAGGTGGCGGTGGCGCCGCAGCCCCGACCGACGGCACCCTGACCGTCGGCCTGCTCGGCGACATCGGCCAGCCGCCCGACCCCGACATCTACTACGCCAACAACGGCACTGCGATCATGATCAATGCCTACGAGGGCCTGGTCCAGTACAAGAACGACACCGACACCGTCGAGATCGCGCCGCGACTGGCCGAGACGTGGGAGGTCAACCCGAGCAACGACGTGTACACCTTCCACCTCCGCAAGGGTGTCACCTTCCACGACGGAACCCCGTTCACCTCCGCCGCAGTAGACGTGGCGTTCAAGCGCCGCATCGCGGTCAAGGGGGGCGCCTCGTACATGGTCGAGGCGGTCAAGAGCGTTGCGACGCCCGACGACTACACCGCGGTGATCACCCTCACCAAGCCCAACACCGCGTTCCTGAGTTATCTCGCCTCACCGTTCGGTCCGAAGATGGAATCGCCGGAGGGGCTCAAGGCCAATGCCGGCTCCGACGACGCCCAGACCTACCTCTCCTCACACGATTTGGGCACCGGTCCGTACCAGCTGAGCACCGCTCAGACCGGCGTCAAGTACGAGATGACCCAGTACGACGGATACTGGGGTCAGAAGTCACCCTTCAAGAAGATCGAATTGCCGGTCTACACAGATGAATCCGCTCTCGAGCTGGCCTTCGACAACGGCACCGTCGACACCATCGTGGCGGCGTTGCCATCCTCCAGCCTGGACAAGTACTCCAAGGCTGCAGGAGTGTCCAACTACTTCCTGCCGACGCTGCAGGGTGCGTTGGTGACGGTGAACCCCAGCCACGACTTCTTCAAGACGCCCGAGGCGAGGATTGCGTTCCTCAAGTCGATCGACCAGGCGACGTTGGTGAACCAGGTCCTCGGCAAGCGGTCCGAAGTGGCCACGACCATGTACGCCAAGGGCATGATCGCCGGCGGAGCCGACAAGCAGGCGATCTCGTTCGACGGCGGCGCTCTCAAGGGCTACGTGGCGGGACTGCCCGCCAACGCACCCAAGACACTGGTCATCGGATACGCCAACGGCAACGTCAACGCTCAGTCGATGGCCAATATCGTGGTGGCAAACCTGCAGACCGCCGGGCTCACCGCGTCCGCGCAGGGTTACGACACGTCGACGGTGTTCGGTTGGATCAACGATCCGCCCACCGGACCCGACGCGTTCATCGACGGCAACAACGGCCCCGATGGCGGCGATCCGTACATGTGGGGCCACGTCTTCTGGGATGCCTCCGGTGGCATCAACTACTTCGGTTGCGAGTCAAAGGAAGTCAACGAATTGCTGGGCCAGGCACTTGGCACGGGTGACACCGCGACCTACGTCAAGGCGGGCGATCTGTACGGCCAGACCGGCTGCTTCCTCAACCTGTCCTACAACCGGGATTGGGTCGTCGCGCAGAAGTGGCTCACCGGAGTGCCCGAGAGCCAGAACATCGGCGCGAACGAGCTGAACTTCTCGTTGCTCGGCATCGCCGGGTGACGGAACCCTCCTCGTCGCCGTCGCTCTCGAGGCTCGTCTACTCCACGGTCAGGGAACGGATCATCCTCGGCCAATACCCCCAGGGGAGCAGGCTGCCCGAACAGCGAATCGGGGAGGAGCTCAACGTGTCCCGAGTACCTCTGCGGGAAGCGGTGCCGTGGCTCGAGCGGGACGGTTTCGTGCACTCCCGACCGCGGCGGGGAGCGGTGGTGTCCCAATGGGACGCCAAGGCCATCGACGACCTGTTCGACGTGCGGCTGGCTCTGGAGGCGGGGGCGGCTCGCTACGCCGCACGGGAGGTCTCACGTGGTGGTCCGATGGATGCGTTGAACCGGGCGTTGGACGAGGCGCAGCAGACGGTGGCCGGTGGCGATGCCTACGCCATCGCCAGGACGAGCACCGCGTTTCACGAGGCCGTCATCGAGGCGTCGTCGAACGAGCTGATGATCAGACTGATGGGGTCGATCTCGGGCCGCATCACCTGGTTGTTCTTCCTCACCAGCGGGCTGCCCGCCGACGAGGCGTTCCACGATCACGTCCTGCTCCGCGACGCGATCGCGTCGGGAAACGAGCGCGTCGCCGAGTCGGTGGCCTACGCCCACATCGAACGGGACCGGCAGCCAACCCATCTCGCGATGACTGACAAGATGGGCTGACTGCCCTACGGCCCTGCGATGGTGACCGCTCAGGCCGTTACTGGTCGCCACCTTCCCCGTCGGCTCGCTCAGTGAGGGGCGATCGCCAAGGGCAGCGGGACCAGGGACTCGGACGTCGCGCTGGCCGACAAGCGCTGTCGCCCAAGCGGACTCCACGCCTGCACCGCGCAGAACGGCGCGCACTGGTCCTGGTCGGAGCGCGTGCCCACGTGCACGCAGCATTGGACGAGTCGCTCCTCGATCATCGTCGACATGTCCATGAACGGTTTGACGGTGATCCGCACGACCCGTTCACCCAACATCCGCCGCAACTTCCGGCGCCGTCCCGGCAGTCCCGACGCGGCCAAGGTCAACAGCGTCGACAGGCCCAGATCGCAGTTCTCGCAGATGTTTCGCCACACCTCGCCCATCTCCGGATGCGACAGTGACGACTGTTCGGAGAGCAGACCGAGCAGCGACTCGCGGACGGCCAGACGCATGTCGCGCGGCACCTCGCTGTCGGCGATTCGATTGGACACCAGCCCCAGATTCTCCTTGAGCCGATCGTGCCCGATCAGGGACGTCAGGGAACGCCACTGGTCGGAGTCGTCGCGGATCATGTAACCGACCGAACAGCAGTGCGGGTGGGAGCACGGCAGGGCGGTCAGGTCGCGCCAGCTCACCAGTCCGTCGGTCTGCGGGCCCAGGCGCTTCAGCACCCCCGTGTGCGTGAGCCGGTCCATCGGATCGATGGTGCCGGAGCGGCCGGAGCCGAACTGTGGTTGCAGGGAAACCCCACTGACATAGGGAGTTTCGAGGGCGAGCGTGACGACGTCGCCAATTTCGCCGTCATTGACGCCGAGTGCTGCAGTCATGACCAGCGTGGTGAAGATCTCGCGTTCGGAGAGACGTCGAACGGCCGCTGCCTTTAGTGCTCGCAGATCACCGCCGCGGTGGTGCCGCGACGCCTCGGCGGAGATGCCGTCGAACTGGAGGTAGACCTCGACCCGCTCGCGATGGCGGGTCAGCAGGTCGAGCAGGTGGTCGTCGCGGGCGATGAGAAGCCCATTGCTGTTGACCAGGATTCGCGTGACGGGGCGCCGGATCAGCTCGTCGAGCAGCTCGGCGAGGTCAGGGTGGACGGTGGGTTCTCCGCCGCTGAGCATCACGACGTCGAGCTTGCCGTTCTCACGCGCCAGTCTCTGGTCGACGTTGGCGAGGATCTCGGCGACGGGAACGACCCCGTGCAGGTCGGGGCCGGACTCGGTGAAACACGTCGGGCAGCGCAGGTTGCACGCCTCGGTGACGTCGGCCAACAGGATGCACGTGTGCTGGGTCTGCATCTCGGGCAGTCCGCGCAGATACGCCGACGGGACGGGATCGAAGTTGCCCGCCACGTCGGGAGTGTGTGACTTGGTCGGCGCCGTCCACTCCTCGAGGTAGGCGAGGATCTCGGGGTCTTCGTCGTACATCGTCCGCACCAGACCGTGTGTGCCGCAGGCGCGCTCGAGCCAAACCCGGCCATCCCTGGCCGCCAGCCAGCCCGACAGTCGGGCGACGTCGGCGAGCGACCGGTGCGGATCCTCGGCGTGGCACTGTGGACAGAAGGCGTTGACGTACCGGAGGATTCGATCATCGCGCAACGGCATGCCCATCACTCAGATTCCCCCGGTATACATCTCGGGATTGAGTCCCGTGCAGAAGCCGACGCTGGTGATCGAGAGCAGGGCCCAGCCGATCATCAGCCCGATGCCGAGGCCCTTGGTCCACGGTCGACGCAGTGCGATGAGCCCCGCGCCGCCGCCGAACGCGATCAGGGCGAGGATCGCGGCGCCGACCCCCACGACCGCTGCGCCGCTCCCCGCGGCGAGGGCCAGTACGACCAACCCGATGACGAGGTTCATCGCACCGAACAGCAGAACGCCGACGACGGCGAGTCCGACGACCGTGCCCGTCGTGCTCGGAGGAGGGGGCGGGGGTGGGTACCAGCCCGGCGGCGGCGGATACCAACCCGACGGTGGAGGCGGCTCGGGCGGGGGACCGGTCATGACGAAATCCTCTGCTGTCGAACGAGTGCCTCGTAATAACCGCGGCGGTGACCGCGTCGCAATCGGAACCCGACGAAGACCATGCTGACGAGTAGGAACCATTGGGGCCGAGTTAGATTCAGCCATACCGTCTCGTTGGCGCGGGTGAACTCGACGAGAAACCGGAACGCTGCGTACGCCGCGACGTAGAGCACGAACAGCTCGCCTGGGTGGGTGATGCGCGAGCGCAGCCACAGCAGAACGCCGAATGCGGCGAGCTGGAAGACGATCTCGTAGACGAAGGAGGGATGCATGGCCTGCCCGGTCAGGCATCCGGGGCACTCCGGCGTGGTGGCGGGCGCGTGAATTCCCCACGGCAGGGTGGTCGGTCGCCCAGGGGCCTCGGTCAGCAGGCATCCGATGCGACCCACGGCCATGCCCAGTGCGACGGCGGGGGCGAAGAGGTCCCCCGTCTTGCCGCGGTAGCCGATGAGTCGCTTGGCGACGAGCACTCCGACGTACGCGCCGAGCAGTCCGCCCAGAATGCTGCGGGAGCCGAACGCCCATGCCTGCGCGAGGGTGGGGTTGAGGTGGGGATCGAGATGCTCGAAGAGTCCGGAGAGCCGCATCCCGATCGCTCCGCCGACCAACGCGCCCGTGACCGCGACCAGCGACTGTTCACCTAGAGCGCCACGGCGTCTGGCCTCCAGGAAGAAGACCACGCTCGCGACGAGGACGCCGAGGCCGACGAACACCCCGTGAACCGGGATCTCGAGCCAGCCGATACGCCACGTCACCCCCATCCGCCTACGGTAATGCGACGTCGTAGAAGGCGTGCGTCGAACGGATGACGGGTCGACTGTCCCGCAGTGGATTACGACGTCGACGTCGAACCTTCGGCACTCGGTGTTCCCGACTCCGCGGCCGGTGCGGACGCGGGCTCGGGCGTGGTGGCCGGTGACGTAGTGGTATCGGTCGCAGACGACCCGCCGCCGGTGAATGGGCGAAGGACCGAGCGCAGCAGGTCACCTGGCTTCCAGCCGCCCGTCGGGTGACGGACCGGGGTGACCTTGTTGGGGCTTGCCGTCGCACCCGGCGAGGACGAGGTCGAGGCGATCACCGGGGTGGGCGTCGACTTCTTGGCGAGTGCCTGGGGATCGGGTTCGGTCGGCTGGGCCACCGCCGTCGCCGCCTGGGTTGTCTGCACTGCGCCAGCCGCGACCGACTGCACGTCCGAGACCCACGTGGCGGGCGGCGGCGTGAACTGGAACGGCACGGGCTGCGTTGGATATGAGCCGGGGCCGCTGGGTCGGTCGTATCCCGTCTCGATGACGGCCCGCAGGAACGGGTCGAGAGCCTCGACGACGGGTCTCGGCACGCCGAGTTGCAGCAGCGGCATGGTGAGCGGCAATCCGCCGACCGGCGCCTTGACGAGGACGTCGGTGATCCTGCCGTCGGCGCTCGTCGAGACGATGCGGTCGTCGGCGGGCACCGCGCTCGGATCGACCGTCTCGTAGTAACCCGGGTGCAGGTAGTAGAAGCCCATCGCGGCATTCACGTCGGCGACCACGTTGATGACGTACTTGGGGGCGTCGGCCACCCCGTCGTACTGCTTGGTGATCTGCAGAACGTGGCTGGCCTGCGGCGTCGTGCCGCCACCAAAGGTCACGCCGATCACCGGCACGTACACCCCGGCGGGCAAGCGCGTCAGGATGCCGCCGTCGTTGCGACGCGGATTGGCGGCCAGGACGAAGTCGACGTTGGACGTGTCGACACCGTCGGTCTCGAGTTGCTTCATGGCCTCCGAGACAGCCCCGGCACCCTGCGAGTAGCCCACGACGACGATGGTGTCGTCGGGGTTCGCGATGCGCGCATCCTTGACGGCCTGCACGGTCTTCGTCGTGGCATCGCGTTCGGAGTCGTCGTAGGTCGGGTCACCGGCTCCGGTCAGGGGGCCGAGGCTTCGCGGGTAGGTGACGAACCGGTCGTCGTCGGGATTGGCCTGGGCGTAGGTGCCCTGAAGTGAATCCACCATCCGGTAGGGCGAGATGCCCTTCTCGTTGCCGGTCAGCGACTTGGTGCCGTCGACGAACACCGTCGTGGTGGCCACCAGCAGGGGATTCGGCATGACGTGGGCGTCGGTCGCGTAGGCAAAGGTGAACAACGTGGCCACCTCGAGCGCGATACCGGTGGTCAGGTACGGGCTCCACCTCGTGAGGTGTGCCTTGCGATGTTTGCCCACGATTGACGCCCTCCCCGGCGAACCTGAACGATCGCCCACGGCGCACGGCCGTGAGTAGTTAGCCAGCGTATGGCACCCGCCGACAGTTCATCACCGTTTTGGAGGTACTGGCCGACGGTGGTGATTTGCGTTGATCGTCCTGAGGCTTCCCTTCGCGGCTGCCGCTCGATGGCCGACGATCGGTGTGCAGGTTTGCCATCGTTGACGGCGTGCCCAACCGCCCGGCAGCGGGTGCCCGGAGCACGAACTCTCCGGAGGCCAGCGGCAACGGGGGAGCATCGCGCGGGCACTGGCCGTGCCGCCGGTGTAACGAATATTCACCCGCGAACCGATGTTCCTTGTGAACGAGACTGTGAGGCTGCTGGTCCGTGACCAGCGTCGGGGGCGAGACCGAAGGAGTGGCGCCACGATGGGTGCACCGTTGAAGATTTGTCGCACGCGAACGGCGAGTGCCGTATTGGCCTCCGGGGTGATCATCTCACTGACCGCGCTCACCGGTGGCGTCGCGCCCGCGTTCGCGAAGCCGGGTGACGAACCGGTCGTGCCCACGACCACGACCGCGCCCGTGCCGGTCGTCGAGGCTCCTCAAACGCCCGTCGAGAAGACCACGGCGGCCGAGATCCCGTCATCCGTCGCGTCGTCGCCCGTCGAGGTGCCCACGGTGCAGCAAACCGTCGAGGCACCGGCTCCCGTCGCCACGCCCACCGTCCAGCAGAGCGTGGAGGCGCCGACTCGGACGCGTGCCCCCGAGCCCGTCGCCCCGAGCTCGGAACCGGTGATCACCTCGACGCGATCCGTTCCACCGTCGGTCGCAGCGAGCAGCTCCGCGCCGACCAGTGCGCCCTCCGTGACGCCCACGTCCGCGTCGCCGAGTCCGGTGACCCCGAGCGAGTCGGCGTCGAAGTCCCCGTCGACGGCTACGGCGACCTCGGTCGGGCCGTCGGCCGAGCCCGCGCCTCCGACGTCGAGCACGAGTCAGACCTCGAGTACCAGTACCAGCGCGCCCACCCCGACGAGCGGATCCTCGTCGTCGGAATCCTCCTCGTCGTCGGAATCCTCGTCGTCGTCGGAGTCCGCGCGAAACGGCCGTGAGTCGTCCTCGGCGGATTCCTCGTCGGCCGAGGCCACTCCGAAGGTGATCGAGAAGGTCGCTCCGCAGACGCTGGTAGCACCCGACGCCGACGTCCAGATCGCCAAGGCTGCGACGATCGTCGAAGAGAAGCCCGTCGAGGCGCCCAAGCAGGAGATCGCGGACATCTCGCGCATCATCGACCTGCCGGGCCGGGATCGGAACCCGATCGACCTGGGCAACGGACAGCGCAACGACGATCAGGTGCGGCTCGCGGGCAACTGGGACCGCAACGTCCGTCAGTGGCAACCGGATTGGGTCGAGTACGACCAGTACTACCGCCCGGTGCTGAGCAACCCGTACCGCGATCCGGTGCGCATCGTGTACGTGTATCAGAACGCACCTCGCGTGGTGTGGATCCCACCGCTGGCGCGAATCGTCCTCGAGGTTGCCCAGTACGCCGCGTACAGCTTCACGGCCCTGGTGACCAACCCGATCAACCAGGTGCTCAACGTCGCGGTCGGCAGCTTCTTCGGAGGCGGGTACTTCCCGGGTGTGGGATTGCCCCTCCCGCCGCCTCCGCCCGCGCTGGTGAACTACTCCAACGTCCCCGTCCAGGTGCGCTACCCCGACGCCACCTACCAGCCCTTCCGAGTGTCGAAGATCGTCGACGTCGGTCCGGACCGGCAGTTCGGCGAGCAGAAGGTGCTCCTCGACGGTGTCACGCCCGCGTGGGGGGAGTGGAAGCAGAGTCCCTCCGGCGAGCGCAGCTTCGAGGTGCACAAGACTCAACAGTTCCCGGGTCTCGACGATCCCCAGCCGGGCCCGCTGCCCGGTGACTACCAGCTGACGCTGGCCTCCGACGAGTCGCCGGCCGGTATGAACAAGCGTGACGTCTACCTCATCGCGGTCGCCATCGCGTGCGGCGCGCTGAGCATCGGCGCCGTCGCCCTGGCGGTCTTCATGGGTCGCAGGCGCCGCCCGCTGCACTAGGGATCAGAGACGAAGAATGGCCGCCGAGTGCGTTACTCGGCGGCCATCCTTCGTTGCAGTGCTTACGGCGTGACGGGCCAGTCCCAGACGGACATGTCGCCGGCGGGGTAGTTCATGCAGACGTCGGTGGCCTTGGCGACGACGCCCTTGTTGTTGAAGAACACCTTGGCCCAGTTGCCCCAGTGGGTGGCCACGTTCTCGTAGTAGACGTTGGTGGCGGTGTCCTCGGAGTACTGGCGGCGGGCGACCGGGTCCAGTGAGAAGAACCAGTGGATGCGGTCGAAGGCCTGCTGCTGGACGTCGGCGGGGCGGTTGCTCCGGTCGATCATGTAGCGCTCGAAGTAGACCGGGCTGGTGTCGCGGGCGGCCTGCAGGTACTGCTCGGCGTTGCAGGTGGTGACGATCATCCGGTGCGGGATGGGGAAGTCATCGCTCGCGTCGGCGGCGGCCGTACCCGCCAACGTCGTGGCGGCGACACCACAGGCGGCGGCCAGCAGACCGCTACGGAGCGCGATGGTGCGCAGACCCTTGTTCATCTCGTGTCTCCTCAGACTGTCGGGGCGGGTTCGGAATCCTTGGCCGGACTGGGCCATGCTTCGGGCTTGGGTCGCTGCCGCACGTGCGTCGGCCACCAGAACCACTTGCCGAGCATCGCGGCGATGGCGGGTGTCATGAAGGACCGGACCACCAACGTGTCGAACAGCAGACCCAGGCCGATCGTGGTGCCGACCTGCCCGATGACCGTGAGACTGCTCACCGCCATCGACATCATGGTGAAGGCGAAGACCAGGCCAGCCGAGGTCACGACGGATCCGGTGCCGCCCATCGATCTGATGATTCCGGTGTTGATGCCGGCGTGTATCTCTTCCTTGAATCGAGACACCAGCAGCAGGTTGTAGTCCGCGCCGACCGCCAACAGGATGATCACGGACATTGCCATCACCATCCAGTGCAGCGGGGTGGCGAGGATGTGCTGCCAGATGAGCACCGACAACCCGAACGACGCCCCGAGCGACAACACCACCGTGCCGACGATCACCGCGGACGCGACGACGGCACGCGTGATGAGCAACATGATGATGAAGATGAGGGCCAGCGACGCTATGCCGGCGATGATCAAGTCGAAGACGTTCGCGTCCGACATGTCCTTGAACGTCGCCGCGGTGCCTGCGAGGTAGATCTTGGACCCCTCGAGCGGCGTGCCCTTGATGGCTTCCTTCGCCGCCTGCTTGATGGCGTCGATGTGCGCGATGCCCTCTGCGCTCATCGGATCGCCCTCGTGGCTGATGATGAACCGCACCGAGTGCCCGTCGGGCGAGATGAAGTTCTTCATGCCCTTCTTGAACTCGGCATTGTCGAAGATCTCGGGCGGCAGATAGAACGAGTCGTCGTTCTTCGAGGCGTCGAAGGCCTCGCCCATCGCGGTCGAGTTCTCCTGCATCGCCGCCATCTGGTCCGACATGCCCTTTTGGGTCTGATACATCGTCAGCATCATGACCTTCATGGACTTCATGGTGGCCAACATCGGCGGCAGCGACTCCATCAGCTGCGGCATGAGCCTGTCGAGCGCGTCGAGGTTGGTGACCAAGCCGCCCAGCTGATCGCTGAGGGCGTCGATGCCGTCGAGGGTGTCGAACACCGACCGCGTCGCCCAGCACAACGGGATGTCGTAGCAGTGCGGCTCCCAGTAGAGGTAGGCGCGGATGGGTCGGAAGAAGTCGTCGAAGTTGGCGATGTTGTCGCGCAGCTCGTTGGTGGTCGCGACCATGTCCTTGGTCTTCAGGGTCAGGTCGTGGGTGACGTCGTTGAGCTGCTTCATCAGAACCAACATGTGCTCGAGGTTCTCGATCATGCCCTGCATCTCGTCGGCCTGCTTGAGCATGCTGGCGAACGAATCCTGTTGGTATTTCAGGTTCATCTGCTGCGTGGTGCCCTGCATGCTGATCTGGAACGGGATGGAGGTGTGCTCGATGGGAGTTCCGAGCGGCCGGGTGATCGACTGCACCCGACCGATGCCGGGGGTCCGGAACACGGCCTTGGCGATCTTGTCGATGACCAGGAAGTCGGCCGAGTTCCGGAGGTCGTGATCGCTCTCGATCATCATCAGCTCGGGGTTCATCCGGGCCTGTGAGAAGTGCCGGTCCGCCGCGGCGTAGCCCTCGTTGGCGGGCAGGTCGGTGGGCAGGTAATGGCGGTCGTTGTAGTCGGTCTTGTAGCCGGGCAGGGTGAGCAGGCCGACCAGCGACAGCGCGATCGTCGCAACCAGGATCGGTCCGGGCCAGCGCACGACCAGGGCGCCGATCTTGCGCCACCCGCGGGTACGCAGCGCCCGCTTGGGCTCGAGCAGCCCGAAGCGACTGGCCACGGTGACCACGGCGGGTCCAAGGCTCAGCGCGCACACGACGACGATGACCATGCCGATGGCAAGTGGGACGCCGAGGGTCTGGAAGTAGGGGAGTCTGGTGAAGCTCAGGCAGAAGGTCGCGCCGGCAATCGTCAGGCCGGAGCCCAGCACCACGTGGGCGGTGCCGTTGAACATCGTGAAGTAGGCGTCTTCCTTGCTCTCACCCAGACTTCGCGCTTCCTGATATCGGCCAAGGAGGAAGATGGCGTAGTCCGTCGCCGCGGCTATCGCGAGGGTGACCAGGAGGTTGGTCGCGAAGGTGGAGAGCCCGATGATCTCGTGGAAGCCGAGGAAGGCGACGATGCCGCGGGCGGCGGCGAGTTCGAGCACCACCATGACGAGCACGAGCAGCACGGTCACTATCGACCGGTAGACCAACAGCAGCATCACGATGATCACGACGAAGGTGACGCTCTCGATGAGCTTCATGCTGTTGTCGCTGGCGATGTGCTGGTCGGCCTGCAACGCCGAGGGTCCGGTGACGTAGGCCTTGATCCCGTTCGGCGGGGTCATGCCGGCGACGATCTTCTGCACGGCCTCGACCGAGTCGTTGGCCAGCGCCTCGCCCATGTTGCCGGCGAGGTACACCTGGAAGTACATGGCCTTGCCGTCGTTGCTCTGCGATCCCGCCGCTGTCAGTGGATCGCTCCACATGTCGTTGACGTGTTCGACGTGCTTGGTGTCGGCCTCGAGCTTGCGGACCAGCTCGTCGTAGTAATCGTGCGATTCCTGGCCGAGCTTGTCCTGGCCCTCCAGCACGATCATCACGGAGCTGTTGGACTTGAACTCCTTGAACGTCTCGCCGACGTGCTGCATCGAGATCACCGACGGCGCGTCGTTCGGGCTCATCGAGACCGACCGCAGCTTGCCGACCTCTTCGAGCTGCGGCGTGACCTGCGGGATGTTCATCACGGCGATGATGACGATCCAGCCGAGGATGACCGGGAGCGCGAGGGTGCGGATCAGCTTCGGCAGGCGGTGGCGGGTCGGATTCACCGCCGGGCCCGACGTCGGGATCGCGTCGGTCGTCGGTTCGTGGTCGGGCGCGCGGTGAGTGGGTCCGCTCATGCGTTCTTCACCAGGCAGAAGGTCTGGGCGTTCACTCCGTCGGTGGTCTTCTCATCCTTGACTTCGTCGTCGACCGTGATGCGGCAGGAGACGGAATTGCCATCGCCCTGGGCCACGATGTTCGGCAGCACCGATGGCGCCGTGGTGCTCAACGTCAGGGACCAGGGCAGGGCGGCACCGTCCACCCGCACCGGCTTGGAGTCCAGGTCGAGGTAGTTGATGTCCGCGTACGACCCGTTGCCGAAGATCTCGTACTTCACGACCTTGGGGTTGAACGGCTCGGCGTCGTCGGCGAAGTTCTTGGGCGTGACCAGAATTCCGTCGGCTCCGAAGAAGGTGCGCACGCGGCTCACCGTGAAGCCGGCGATCACGACCACGATGATGATCACGATCGGGATCCATGCTCTGCGCAAAACCTTGGTCATAACCCCTACCCACAATGGCTACCTGAGATTGAAATGAGAGATTAGCCTATATAACTGTATGGTGGATAACCGCGAGGTGTGGGCAAATGGACGATTAGGCGTGACCTCTAGCGCAACGGCCCTGGCGTGTGACGCAGACAACCCGAATCACGCACTCGCGCAACGTATTTCAGATCGACGATGGGATTCGGCCATGAGGGCCTTCATGCGGACTGGACTTGCTGCGGCGGCGATTGCTGCCTTCTCGTTGGCTGCGGCCGGGGTGGGGGTGGCGAACGCCGATCCCGACACCGATTTCGCCAACGAGTTGCACGTGTATGGCATCTACGGTCCGAAGGACTACAACGCGTGGATCGGCAAGATCGAGTGCAAGCGGTTGCGGACGGGGTTGGATGCCAACGCGACCGAGGCGGCGGTGTTCTTGAAGACGAATTTGCCGCGGGGGACCTCCGAGCAGTCGATCTACCAGTTCCTCTCGGCGGGCATCAACTACTACTGCCCGGATCAGCGTCCGGTGGTCGACAGCTTGGCGGGCGTGCCGCAGGCGACGCCGGCTCCGGTCGGCGCACCCCTTCCCGCCGAGCAGGGCTGACGCGAGCGCTGGCCCGCCGTCGCGGCTAGCCGCCGCCGGTGTTGATGTTCGACGACAGGGTGAGGAACTGGCCGTTCTTCCAGACGCCCCAGCGGCCGCCCCACATCGAGGTCCACACCACGGGCTCGCCGTCCCAGAATTCAGCCGTCTTTCGCGGCGCATTCGGCGGCGGCACCTCACCCTGTCCGGGTGGCGGAGGCGGCGGATCCGCGCTCGCCACGGCGGCGCCCCCGAGCACGGCGGCGGACAGACCGACGGCGACCGCGACGGCAGAGATGGTGGTCTTGATCATGGGCATCAGCGTGGCTCCAGCGTTGACGGCGTCGAATACTTAGCAGGCATAACCACGTTACTTCATCGCCAAACTCTTGGGGTACCACGCGAAGTGTCCGAGGCCGGGAGTGGTCGGGCAACGGGAGCCAACCAGCGATACGCTTCGGCCATGAGGGCCTTCATGCGGACTGGACTTGCTGCGGCGGCGATTGCTGCCTTCTCGTTGGCTGCGGCCGGGGTGGGGGTGGCGAACGCCGATCCCGACACCGATTTCGCCAACGAGTTGCACGTGTATGGCATCTACGGTCCGAAGGACTACAACGCGTGGATCGGCAAGATCGAGTGCAAGCGGTTGCGGACGGGGTTGGATGCCAACGCGACCGAGGCGGCGGTGTTCTTGAAGACGAATTTGCCGCGGGGGACCTCCGAGCAGTCGATCTACCAGTTCCTCTCGGCGGGCATCAACTACTACTGCCCGGATCAGCGTCCGGTGGTCGACAGCTTGGCGGGCGTGCCGCAGGCGACGCCGGCTCCGGTCGGCGCACCCCTTCCCGCCGAGCAGGGCTGACGCGCGTCGCCGCGGTCTGGCCCCCACCTGTTCGGTGACCGTCAGACCTCGACGGTCACCGGACCCACGTTCCAGATGTCGTCGCAGTACTCGGTGATGGCGCGGTCGGACGAGAACTTTCCGCTGCGTGCGGTGTTGAGAATCGACATCCGCGACCAGGTGTCCCTGTCCTGCCACGCCGCGGCGACCCGATCCTGGCAGTCCACGTACGACTGATAATCGGCCAGGACGAGGAAGGGATCGTCGTGGACGAGGTTGTCCACCAGTGGGCGGAACACCTCGGTGTCACCGTGGGAGAACTGTCCTGAGGAGATCAGCCCCAGCACGGACTTCAACTCCGCGTTGCCGTCGGCGTAGTCGCCGGGGCGGTACCCGTCGCGCTTGACCTGCTCGACCTCAGATTCGGTCAGGCCGAACAGGAAGAAGTTCTCGGGCCCGGCCTCCTCGCGGATCTCGACGTTGGCGCCGTCGAGGGTGCCGATGGTCAGGGCTCCGTTCATCATGAACTTCATGTTGCCGGTGCCCGACGCCTCCTTGCCCGCGGTGGAGATCTGCTCCGAGAGATTCGCCGCGGGGTAGATGAGGTGCGCATTCTGGACGTTGAAGTTGGGCACGAAGACGATCTTCATGAACTTGTTCACGTCGGGATCGCTGTTGACCGTCTCGCCGACGGCGTTGATCAGCTTGATGATGCGCTTGGCCATGAAGTAGCCGGGCGCCGCCTTGCCCCCGAAGACGTACGCGCGTGGCGCGATCTCCAGGGTGGGATCGGTCTTGAGCCGGAAGTACTGCCTGATGATGTGCAGGACCGAGAGATGCTGGCGCTTGTACTCGTGGATGCGCTTGACCTGGATGTCGAACATCCAGGTGGGATCCAACTCGACGCCGGTCGTGGTGTGAAGAAAATCGGATAGCCGGGACTTGTTGGCGCGCTTGACTTCCCGCCACTTCATCCGAAAATCGGGATCGTCGACATAGGCCTCGAGGCCGCGTAGGCGGTCCAGATCGGTGAGCCAGCCGTCGCCTATCGTGCTGTCGAGCAGTCCGCGCAGCCCGGGGTTGGACAGGGCGAGGAACCGCCGCGGCGTGACGCCGTTGGTCTTGTTCGAGAAGCGCTCGGGCCACAGCTCGTAGAAATCCTTGAGGACACTGGCCTTCAACAGATCCGAGTGCAGGGCCGCGACGCCGTTGATCGCGTGGCTGCCGACGGTGGCGAGGTAGGCCATCCGCACCGTCTGACCACCGTCCTCGCCGATGAGCGACATGCGGCGTACCCGCTCGACGTCGCCGGGGAACTTCGACCGCACCTCGTCGAGGAAGCGCCTGTTGATCTCGTAGATGATTTCGAGATGCCGCGGCAGTGACTCGCCGAACAGGCTCAGCGACCACTTCTCCAACGCCTCGGGAAGCAGGGTGTGATTGGTGTAGCCGAACGTCGCGACGGTGATCGTCCACGCCTCGTCCCAGTCGAGGCGACGCTCGTCGACCAGGATGCGCATCAGCTCGGCCACCCCGATCGAGGGATGGGTATCGTTGAGCTGCAACGCAAATCGCTGGGGAAGTTCGTGCAGTGACACGTCGGCCAGGTCGTCCATGATGTGCACGACGTGCTGCAGTGAACACGACACGAAGAAGTACTGCTGCAGCAGGCGCAGCCGCTTGCCCGCCTCGGGTTCGTCGTTCGGGTAGAGCACCTTGGTGACCGTCTCGGACGTGACCTCCGATTCGACCGCCTTGTAGTAGTCGCCCGTGTTGAAGGCATCCAACGCGAAGGACTCGACGGCGCGGGCGCTCCACAGCGTCAGCACGTTGCAGGTGTGCACCCCGTAGCCCTGGATCGGGGTGTCGTAGGCGACCCCCTTGATGACCTGCTTGGGCACCCACCGAATGCGATCGGCGCCGGCGTCGTCGATGTAGTGCTCGGTGTGGCCGCCCCAGTTGACCAGGTAGGTCACGTCGGGCTTGGCGATCTCCCAGGGGTTTCCGCCGGCCAGCCAGTTGTCGGTCAGCTCGACCTGCCAACCGTCGGAGAAGTCCTGCTTGAAGATGCCGAACTCGTAACGGATGCCGTAGCCGATGGCCGGACGCTCGAGGGTGGCCAACGAGTCGAGGTAACACGCGGCCAGCCGCCCCAGGCCACCGTTGCCGAGGCCCGGCTCCGGCTCACAGGCGAGCACCTCGTCGTAGTCCTGGCCGAGCGCGTCCAGGGCCGTCCGGGCGGCATCCTCGATCTGAAGGTTCAGGAGGTTGTTGCCGAGCTGCGGTCCCATCAGGAACTCGGCCGACAGGTAGCAGGTGACCTTCGCGCGCTGATCGAGCGACTGCTGCGTGGACGCTACCCGGTTGTCCTGCATGCGGTCCCGCACCGCCAGGGCGAGCGCGCGGTAGTAATGGTCGGGCCGCAGTGCGGCCGCGGGCCGGCCGATCGAGTACCGCAGGTGGTCGGAGATCGCCTCCCGCAGGTCGGCGGCGTCCAATCCGGAGCGGAGGTGCGAGGCTTCGGCGGCAGCTGAATTTACGACGTCGGTCACCGCGCGATTGTGGCAGCTAGGCGTGCACGGCGCACTCGCAGTGGACATCGCAACGGTGAACGCCCCGCCACCAGCGAGTGACGCTGCCGCTAGCCCGCGCCCTTGCCGTTGTCGACGCGATACACCGCGCCGTGGACGGCCGCCGCGTCGTCGCTGGCCAGGAACGCGATCGCCTTGGCGACGTCGACGGTCTCCATGAACCCTCGGGGCGAGGCGATCCGCATGATGAGATCCCAGTCCGCGTTCTCCGGTGCCTGGAACTCGGTGGCCTGCGCCGTCGGCATGCCACCGGGGCAGACCACGTTGACGCGCAGCTTGTCCTTGGTGAACTCGACGGCCAGGGCGCGGGTCAACCCGACCAGGCCGTGTTTGGCGGCGCAGTACCCCGCCGAGTAGACCTCGCCTTCGACGCCCGCGATCGAGGCGACGTTGACGATGTTGCCGCCGGCCTCGAGCAGGTGCGGCAGAGCTGCACGACAGAGGTAGAACGGGCCGTTGAGGTTCACCGCCAGATCGTGTTCCCAGTCCTCGTCGGACATGGTCGGCGTGTGCCGCATCTGGTGGAACCCGGCCACGTTCACCAGGACGTCCAGCCTGCCGAACGCCGAGACGCAGTCGGCCACCGCCTGCTTGCACGCGGCTGGCGTGGTGATGTCGACCGACGAGTACCTGCCGCCGGGCACGTCGGCGAACACTTCGGCCATCCGCTCGGCGTCGCGGGCGATGCCAAACACCGAGGCGCCGCGCTCGGCAAAGAGCTTGGCCGTCGCGGCCCCAAGTCCGGCAGAGGTTCCGGTGATCAATGCGACCTTGTTGGTCAGAGCAGTCATGTTTGCACCTTCTCACGTCTGCCGCGGTGCGATACTCGATCCCATGACGATCGCCAGGGTGCTCGCCGTCGCTGCCGTCTTGACGAGTTCACTGCTCGGGCTGGCGGGTCCGGCTCGGGCGGACCAGGTGATGCAAGGCGTGTACAGCTACACGCAAGGCGACGTGCACGCCCAGTGGATCATCTACCCGAGCTGCGTTCCCACCGTCGGAGACCTTCGCGACAACCTCGAACTACCCGTAGCCTGCCGGCTCCACGTCGGGCCGATGCCGTCGTCGTTGGTCAGCGGCGGCGACGCCCGCCTGACCGGTGGCCAGTGGGAGTTCACCACCAACATCAAGGACGGCATGCCGTGCCCGGACGGCAGCACGGCGCCGATCCAGGAGACCTACCAGTTCGACGATCTCACGATGACGGGGACCCGGTCGGTCAGCAACACCAGAGCCTGCAACGGCGAGGTGGCCCCGAACCTCGTCAAGTACCCCTTCACCCTCGCGTTCCAGGAGCCGCTCCCCATCCCGGTCGACCGGTATCCGCTCGACTGCGACCCCGGCGGCCTGAAGCGGTGCCGCTGATGACCAAGCGGATCGTCGTGTTCGGCACGGGCTTCGTCGGGCGGATGGTGATCGCCGAGATCGTCAAGCACCCCCTCTTCGACCTCGTCGGCGTCGGCGTGAGCAATCCCGAGAAGGTGGGCCGCGACGTGGGCGAGGTCTGCGGTCTCGGTGCTCCGATCGGACTGATCGCCACCGACGACGTGGATGCCCTCATCGCGCTCACACCGGACGCGGTGGTGCACTACGGGCCGACGGCCGCGCACGCCGACGACAACATCGAGCTCATCACCCGATTCCTCAGGGCCGGCATCGACGTGTGTTCGACGTCGATGACGCCGTGGGTGTGGCCAGCGATGCACCTCAACCCGCCGAACTGGATTCAGCCGATCACCGATGCCTGTGAGGCGGGCCAGTCGTCGTGCTTCACCACCGGCATCGACCCGGGCTTCGCCAACGACCTGTTCCCGATGACGTTGATGGGACTGTGTTCCGAGATCCGCACGGTGCGCGCCTCCGAAATACTCGACTACACCAACTACGAGGGCGACTACGAGTTCGAGATGGGCATCGGCATGCCGCCGGAGCACCGGCCGCTGCTCGAGACACCGGACATCCTGGTCTTCGCCTGGGGCGCAACGGTGCCGATGATCGCGCACGCTGCGGGCATCGAGCTCGACGAGATCACCACGACCTGGGACAAGTGGGTGACTCCCGAGGAGCGCAAGACGGTCAAGGGCGTCATCGCCCCCGGCAACGTCGCCGCGGTCCGGTTCACCATCAACGGCGTCTACCGGGGGGAGACGCGCATCCAACTGGAGCACGTCAACAGGATCGGAGCGGATGCCGCACCGGACTGGCCGTCGGGGACCGAGAACGACGTGTACCGGGTCGACATCGAGGGCACCCCGAGCATCTTTCAGGAGACGGCATTCCGGTTCACCGACGGCTCGGGCCGCGACGCCGCGGCGGCGGGCTGCCTCGCCACCGGACTCCGCGCACTCAACGCCGTACCCGCCGTGAATGACCTCCCGCCGGGGTGGGTGACCCCTCTGGATCTTCCGTTGATTGCTGGGCAGGGCACAATTCGATGACGTGGCAGACGGAATAGGACTTTCGGTAGGCGCGACCGCTTTGCGGGCGGTGGCAGTCGGCAGGTCCGCGGTGACCCGATCGCCGGTACTCACCCGCTTCCCGCACCGCCCCGCCGAGGTGGGCTTGCCCAGCGAGAACCCCAACCTCACCGAGCGCGGCCTCATCATCACCGACTTCGTGGACCGTGTCGGCGATCCGGTCGCGATCGTCGCCTCCGACGGATCGTCGCACCGCGCCGAGGTCTTGCTCGCCGACGCCCTGCGTTCGCTGCTGCAGGCCCTCACGGGCGGTCGGCCGCCCACCGAGCCGGTGGGGATCACTCACCCGGCGCACTGGCGGCCCGCCGCCGTCGAGGCGTTGCGCGGCGCGCTCGATCAACCCGCACTGCTGACGTCGGACGCCGCCGCAGCGCTCACCGCCCTGCAGGACGAACCGGGCTTGCCGACGCGCGGCATCGTCGCGCTCTGCGACGTGGGCGGCACCGGCGCCAGCGTGACGTTGGTCGACGCCGCCAACGGCTTGCAGCCCATCGGCCCGACGGTGCGTCATCCCGACTTCTCCGGCGACCTCGTCGACGCGGCGCTGCTGAACCGGGTGGTCGCCGACCTCGCCAGCTCCGGCTCGGTGGACCTGACGGGCACGTCTGCCATCGGAAACCTCGGCAGGCTGCGCGGACAGTGCCGGGCGGCGAAGGAGCGGCTGTCGACGGCGTCGGGCACGTCGCTGGCGGTCGACCTGCCGGGCCGTCGGACCGACGTCCGGGTCACGCGCACCGAACTCGACGAAGCGATCCGGCAGCCAATCGACGGTTTCCTCGACGTCGTTCAGGACACCCTGGCGCGCAACGGAATTCGAGCGGGGGAGCTCGCCGCGGTGGCCGCGGTCGGCGGTGGCGCACGCATCCCGATCCTGGTGACGTCACTGTCAGAGCGCTTGCGGGTGCCGGTCATCACCTCGGCGCAACCGGAGTTGGCCGCAGCGATCGGCGGTGCACTGAAGGCAGTTCGCGCTCAGACGCCCGACGGTGCGACCTCGATGGCTCCCGCCGCCGTGGCCCCCGTCGTACCGGCGCCCACCGTGGACACGGGCGCACCGGCATCGTCGACGTTCCGGGCTCTCGCCTGGTCGGACGCGAGTGACATCCCCGAGCCTGCGGCCCCCGAAGCCGGCTACGACGAATCCGAGTACGAGCCCCATGACCCCAGGCCACAGATCGCCTTCGCCGATCACGAGGACGAGGCAGCGCTCGCTGCGTCGGTGCCCTGGTACCGCCGTCCCGCCGCCGTGCTCGCGGCCGCCGCGATCGCGCTTCTGCTGGCGATCGGCACCGTCGCGTTCTACCTGCTGCGCGACGATGAGTCGCCCACGCCCGCACCTTCGTCGACCCCGGCCACGGCCACGACCGCTCCGCCCGCCTCCGGGGTGGCCCCACCCGCGTCGGATGCCCCGCCTGCGGACACCCCGGCGCCGGAGCAGACCGTCTATCAGCAGGCGCCGCCACCGCCGGCCGTGACCGTGACCCAGGAACCGCCACCCGCGTCGGAGACACCCCCACCGCCTCCGGCCACGACGGAGGCGCCTGCACCGCCGCCCAGCACGACCACGACGATCGCACCCTCGACGGTGACGGTGACGGAGCCGCCACCGTCGTCGACGACGCCGCAGCCGGTGATCCCGACGCTGCCGTACCAGACCATCCCGGGTCTACCGTTCGTTCCGGCGCCGATCCAGCCCGCGCAGCCCTAGGCTCGCGACATGACTTCGACATCCCCCGGTCGCACCGCTCCCGCCCCCGGGGACGGCCTGCTCTTCGATCCGAACACCTATGACCCCCGTGAGTTCGACGCCGAGACGCGCAGGCTGCTGCGCGCCACCATCGACTTCTTCGAAGGCCAGGGCAAGAAGCGAATCCTCGACGACGACCTGAAGGCGCAGTGGCCCGCCGACTTCGTCGAGTTCGTCAAGCGGGAGAAGCTCTTCGCCACGTTTCTGACGCCGTCCGAATTCGCCGACGGCAATCCCGACAAGCGTTGGGACGGCGCACGCAACGCCGCGCTCGCCGAGATCCTCGGCTTCTACGGGCTGACCTACTGGTACACCGAACAGGTCACCATTCTCGGGCTCGGACCGGTCTGGCAGAGCGAGAACAAGGACGCCAAGCTCAGGGCCGCCGACGACCTCGATGCGGGGGAGGTGATGGCGTTCGGATTGTCCGAGCGCGAACACGGCGCCGACGTCTACAGCACCGACATGGTGCTGACGCCGGCCAGCGAGGAGGATCGAGCCGACGGCATCCTCTACCGGGCCTCGGGCGAGAAGTACTACATCGGCAACGGCAACGTCGCGAGCCTCGTGTCGGTGTTCGGCAGGCGGGGCGACGTCGAAGGCCAGGACGGCTATGTCTTCTTCGCAGCCGACAGTCGACAGGAGAACTATCACCTGATCGACAACGTCGTGCACATGCAGATCTACGTGAGTACCTTCCGGCTGGAGAACTATCCGGTGCGGGCCGAGGACATCCTGCATACCGGCGTGGAAGCCTTTGCGGCAGCGCTGAATACGGTCAACGTCGGCAAGTTCAACCTATGTTCGTCGTCGATCGGCATGTGCGAGCACGCCTTCTACGAGGCGATCACCCACGCCCAGAACCGCATCCTCTACGGCAACCCGGTGACCGACTTCGG
>NZ_JAEMTA010000053.1 GCF_016462545.1 Mycolicibacterium sp.
CACGCGCCGCACCTGGCCGGGTGGGGATTCGGTGGGGTCGGCGTCGGCATCGCGGAAGCTCTGGCAGCCGAGGCGCTAATTGGACTTCAGGAGCCGCTGCGACACCTCGAGCATGACCCGCCGTGGCGTGAACCGGTACCCGGTGGCCAGGAGTGCGTTCTTCACGCCCGAGACCACGGTGGGCGTCGACTTGTCCAGTGCGGCCATCGCCGTGTCGACGACCTGCTTGGACGTCTGCCTGCCACTGGTGAGGAACTCCTCGCCGGTGCGCGCGAAGAACTCGGTGTCGGTGGCCCCTGGGCACAGCGCCACCACGCGCACCCCGCTGCCCTTGGTCTCCTTCCAGATCGCCTCGGTGAACGACAGCACGAACGCCTTGGTCGCGCCGTACACCGCCATCCCCGGGGTCGGCTGAAACGCCGCCGTCGACGCGACGTTCAGGACGATCCCGCGCCGCGCCCTCGTCATCGCAGGCAGATACAGCCCGGTCAGCTCCACCAACGTCACGCAGTTGAGCTGGATCTGCGCGGCGTTCGCGGTGACCTCCTGCCCGACGAAGTCGCCGTGCAAGCCCACACCCGCGTTGTTGACCAGGATGTCGATCCGGCGCCCGAGCTCGGTCACCTTCCCCGCGAGGTCGGCGGCCGAACCGGGCAGCGACAGGTCCGCGGCGACGACGTCGACGTCCAAGCCGGGGCTGGTGTCGAGCAGCCGGCTGCGCAGTTCGGCCAGTTTGTCGGCCCGGCGCGCGACCAGGACCAGGTTGACCCGACGCCTGGCCAGCTGGAGTGCGAACTCCTCGCCGATTCCGCCGCTGGAGCCGGTGATCAACGCGGTGGTATTCGTCAAGTCCATGGCCGGTAATCCTATGGTGGTGTCATGACGTCGGGAAGCCTTCCGGATTACCCACAGATGGCCGCGGTTCGCGGCCGCGTCGAACCTGCGCCTCGGCGCGTGCGCGGCTTCGTCGGGGGCCAGCCGATCTTCGACACCATCGCGGCGCGCTACGTGTGGGAGGTTCCGTACTACCCGCAGTACTACATTCCGCTCGCCGACGTGAACACCGCACTCCTCGTGGACGAAAATCATTCCCAACGGGTGCAATTCGGCCCGTCACAGCTGTACTCGATCGCGGGGAGCTCCGACGAGAAGCCCGCGGTACGGGTGTTCGACGCCGACGGCGGCGGACCGGTCGCCGGGTACGTGCGGTTCGAGTGGACCAGCGTCGAGTGGTTCGAAGAAGACGAGATGATCCTCGGCCATCCGCGCAATCCCTATGCCCGCGTCGACGCGCTGCGCTCGCATCGCCACGTCAGGGTCGAACTCGACGGCGCCGTCCTGGCGGAGACGCGTAGTCCGGTCCTGCTCTTCGAAACCGGCTTGCCGACAAGGTATTACATCGACCGCACCGACGTGTCATTCGACCACCTCGAGTCCAGCGACACCGTGACGTTGTGTCCCTACAAGGGCACCACGACGGGCTACTGGTCCGTCCGCCTCGGCGAGGCCGTCCACCGTGACCTGGCCTGGAGCTACGAGTACCCGCTGCCGGCCGTGGCGGCCATCACCGGCCTGATCGCCTTCTACAACGAGAAGGTCGACGTGGTGGTCGATGGCGTCGAACTACCACGGCCGAGCACGCACTTCGGCTGATCGACCGTCGGAATTCCCACCTGATTCACAGGGACGGCCCATACTCTGTGCGCACCCACAGGAAGGTGCGCTCCGATGCAACCGAACCCACTCGATCCAGTGGCCGGCGAGCGCCTGTCGCATGCCGACAAGCTCTTCACCTCCGATCTGTCGATCAACGAATTCGCGCTTCTGCAGGGCGCCGGCTTCGAACCGATCGATCTCGTCATGGGCGTGTCGGTCTATCACGTCGGTTATCAGTTCACCGGAATCAGGCAGCAGTCAGAGCTTCCCGTGCTGACCGAGGCGACGTACCGTGCGCGCTGGAATGCCATGGCGCGCATGCAAGCCGAGGCCGACGCCGTCCAGGCCGACGGGGTCGTCGGGGTCAGACTGCAGTGGCGACACCAGGGTGAGGGCGAGCACCTCGAGTTCATCGCCGTGGGAACCGCTGTGCGCTATTCCGCCAAGCCGGGAGCATTTCGCCGACCGAACGGTCAGGCGTTCAGCAGCCACCTGACGGGCCAGGACATGACCACGTTGCTCCGATCGGGCTTCACGCCCGTGGCGTTCGTCATGGGCAATTGCGTGTTCCACGTCGCGGTGCAGGGCTTCATGCAGACCTTGAAGCAGGCCGGGCGCAACACGGAGATGCCGCAGTGGACCCAGGGCAACTACGAGGCCCGCGAGCTGGCGATGTCCCGCATGCAGGCCGAAGCGGAGCGCGACGGCGCCAACGGCGTCGTGGGCGTGGGCTTCGAGATCTCCAACTATGCATGGGGAATGCACACCGTCGAGTTCTACGCGGCGGGCACCGCCGTGCGACGCACCGGGAGCGGCGAGGCGATCATGCCGTCCCTCGTCCTGCCGATGAGCGGCTGATGGACGGCCTCGACGTCGCGAAGGTGAGCCGGACCGTGACCGACGCGTTGTCGGGACCCGGCGGAGTTGCGTTGGTGGTCAACGTATTCACCGGCTTGCCCGGAGTGATCCACGTGCCGGCCAAACGCGGATTGTTCAGATCCGAGCCCGAGCGCCTCCAGATCGCCGATTGGCGTTACGAGGTCGCTCGCGACGGTCGACTACATGCCGGGCACGTCGTCAACGGCATCGTCATCGCTGAGGAGACCCTGGCTGCCGCCGCCGTGGGACCGCATGTCGCCCGTGCGCTCGAGCAGATCGTCACCCGATACGGGCCTGCCACCATTCCTGCCATCGACGCCGCCGTCGACGCGCTGGCGGCGAGTTACTGACCCCCGTCAGATGCCAGGGATGCCGAGGCCGGACAATCCCGATAGTCCCGGCAAGCCCATCTGCGCGCCCTGACCAAGCCAGTTGCCGTTGGCCAGTGACGCCATCATCGAGGGGCAATACATCGAAATGGCAATGCTGGTGAAGAGATTCGCCATTCCCGGCGAAACTCCGTTGGTGCCGCCCATCTGCGACGCGATGGAGGCGAAGTTGCCGCCGGGCTGGACGAGCAGCGGGCAGATGGACTGCGCCATCGTCACGGCCATGTTCGGATCGGCGACCGAGACACCCGACTTGGTGAGCGCGGCGAGGAAGGTGTCACTCGCCGCGTCGGCTCGAGCCGTCGCAGGAGCGGCACTGGCGGCGACCACGATCCCCACGGAGATGGCGATCGCACTCGTGGCCTTCGCCGAGACGTCGATCAAGCCGGTAATGACGGTCATGGGGTCTCCTCGGTGGATCACGAAACCGAATCACTGCTGTAACTTCTGGAACACTGCTCTACTCCAGTAACATTTTGAACACGACACGGCCACGGTTTGCACGCTATGCGTTTCATGTGCCGGCCTCGAGCAGACTCGGTGCGACACTGCCCGACCCTCACCCACGACCTCGACGATGAGCGACTCGGTGTCAATCAGGTTCAGCATCAACGACATTGACGTACCGCGAAGATCGGCAGTCGTTACCGAACCCGCTCCGACCCGCCACGATTATGCGGACGGAAGGACATGGTGAGAGGATCCGGGCGTGGTCGACGACGCTGGAATTGCCCAGGCAAAGGCACTGCTGAGCGAAATGTACGGACACGTCGCCGACATCTCTCACAAGCTCGAGGCCGCGGAAGCCCGCACCAGCCGCGCACGTGCACGGGGGAACACCCGCAAGGATCCCGTCGCAGGTCTGCTGCGCCGCGAACTGTACGAAGCCCACCGCTTGATCGACGGCCTGCACCGGCGCTACCCGCAGACGGTTCCAGACTCGCGCAGGTCCACGCGCACTCATCACCGCCACGCACTCGGGGCGTCCCCGCCGTCCACGATCTCCAGCTGATCTCCACACGACTTCATCCAGCACCGGCCGCGATCGCCGAATCGCTCTAGCGGCTTGGCGCATTCCAGCCTGGCTCGTGGTTAGGCTCGACGGGTCATGACCAAGCGTTGCGTACTACCGATTCTGCTCTGCCTTCTGCTGATCGGCTCGACGAGTTGTTCGCTGTTCTCAAGTCCGGGACCGCAGGACGCGTTTCGTGCATTTGCCGAGGCGCTGGCCCGCAAGGACGGTGGCGCGGCCGCCGCGAGCACCGACGATCGAGACTCCGCGAGCGCTGCGATCACCTCGATGTTCACCGGCATGGGCAAGGACGTGGCACTGAAGGTCGACGTCGTCAAGCCCGGTGACGACGACCAGAACGCCAAGCTGACCTATTCGTGGTCGTGGGGGCCCAACAAGACCCTGACCTACGACGCGACCGCCACGGCAACGCAGTCTGGCGACGACTGGCACGTCCACTGGGATACCACCGTGCTACATCCAAAATTGCAGCCCGGCACGACCTTTCAGTACAGTGACGACAAGAACTTCCTCACCCCGGTCACCGATCGCGACGGGCAACCGCTGCTGACGTGGCAGACGATCGGCGTCGTCAACCTGACGCGTGAACACCTCGACTCCGCCCCCGCCCTCGCGGCGCTGCTACAACCGTTCGACGCCTCGGTGACCGCCGAGACCATCACCTCGCAGTTCAGCGCCACACAGGATGACGTCGTGACGGTGATCAAGCTCCGCCAGGAGGATCTCGGCGGAGTCGGCGATCAGCTCAAGCAAATCGCCGGTGTCTCCGTGGTCGAACAAGGCGCGTTGCTCACTGCCAACCGGGAACTGTCCTCACCGGCCATCGACGGGCTACAAGCGTTGTGGCAGAAGGCCATCGACGATGCCGCGGGCTGGTCGGTGATGCTGGTAGACGACAAGGGTCAGCCTACCGAGCAACTCACCTCCGCACCGCCCGGCGACACCCCACCCCTGCGCACGACGCTCGACATTCGGCTGCAACTGCTCGCCCAGCAGGCGGTCGCCACCGAGCCCCGAGCCGCCGTGCTGGTGGCCATCTCCCCCTCGACCGGCGGCATTCTGGCCGCCGCACAAAACGCCGCCGCCAACGCGCAGGGCCCGATCGCCTTCTCGGGGGCCTATCCGCCCGGTTCGACCTTCAAGACCATCACGACGGCCGCTGCCCTTCAGGCGGGTCTCGCGACGCCGACGACTCCGGAGCCCTGCCCCGGCACGGTGACCGTCGAGAACCGTACGATCCCGAACGAGGACGAGTTCGATCTGGGCACCGTGCCGCTGTCGACGGCGTTCGCGAAGTCCTGCAACACGACGATGGCCGCGCTGGCCGACAAGCTTCCCGCCGACGCGCTGCCGAACATGGCGCGGCTGTTCGGTATTGGTGTGGACTACGTCGTTCCGGGCCTCACCACCATCACCGGACGTGTTCCCAACGCCGACACGCCGGCACAGAAGGTCGAGAACGGAATCGGTCAGGGCACCGTCACGGTGAGCCCGTTCGGGTTGGCGGTCGCCGAGGCCAGCCTTGGCCACGGGTCCACGATCACCCCGACCCTCGTCGTCGGCGAGACCACGACGGCGGACACCGCGTCCGCGCCCATTCCACCCAGCATCGCCAGCGACCTGCGAACGATGATGCTGCAGACGGTGTCCGACGGCACGGCGACTGCGCTGCAGGACGTTCCGGGTCTCGGCGGTAAGACCGGCACCGCCGAGTTCGGCGACAACACCCACTCACACGGCTGGTTCGCGGGCATCGCCGGTGACATCGCCTTCGCCACGCTGGTCGTCGGCGGTGACACGTCCGCCCCGGCCATCACCGTGTCGGGCGACTTCCTCCGTCCAGCCGTCGCCGGCTGACGAATCACCACGCCCCGCGACGCACGAGCGCAGTATCGTCGCCCCCATGCCGACACCACTGACGATCATGTTCTGGCCGGAGTCGGCCTACGGACCCACGAACCAGTGCATTGGCCTGGCGGCCATCCTGCGCGACCGCGGCCACACGATCGTGTTCGCGGCGGAGAGTTCCTGGGCGGGCAAGCTGGCACCGCTGGGCTTCATCGAGGAACTCGTCGATCTGGCTGAGCCGGCTGCCGACGCCGGTGACGAGGACGCCGGCAGGTTCTGGACGGACTTCATCGCCGAGACCGCACCGGAGTTCCGCAAGCCCACTCTTCAGCAGCTCGAGTCGTTCATCGAACCCACCTACCGGGCCCTGATCGACGGCGCGAAGTACTGCGAGCCGCGGCTGCGCGAGATCATCGCCAAGCACCGCCCCGACGTCCTGGTCGAGGACAACGTCGTGCTCTTCCCGGCGCTGGCGACCGCGGGCGCTCCGTTCGTGCGGATCGTCTCGTGTAGTCCGCTGGAGGTCCCGGGTCCCGATGTGCCGCCCCCATTCTCGGGCCTGCCCAGCGCCGAGCCACACCAGTGGGAGGCCTACCGCGCCGAGTTCGACCGCACTCACCGGGCGCTGTGGGCCGACTTCGATGCGTGGGTACGGGCGCAGGGGGCCGAGCCGCTGCCCGAGCTGGAGTTCATGCCACGGGCGAACGCCGCCAACCTCTACGTGTACCCGGCCGAGGCCGACTATCTGGAAGCCCGGCCGCTGGACGACACCTGGACCCGGATGGACTCCAGCGTGCGCGAGACCGACGAGGATTACGTCGTGCCCGCCGCGCTGGCCGATCGGCCCGCTGACAGCGCGCTCATCTACCTCTCGCTGGGCTCGCTAGGCGGGGCCGACGTGGAACTGATGCGCCGACTGGTCAGCGTGCTGGGCACCACGCGCCATCGCTTCATCGTCAGCAAGGGCCCCCAGGCCGATCAGATCACGTTGCCGGACAACATGATCGGATCCCAGATGCTCCCGCAGACCAAGGTGATCCCCCAGGTCGATCTGGTCATCTCGCACGGCGGGAACAACACCACGACCGAGGCACTGCACTTCGGCAAGCCGCTGATCGTGCTGCCACTGTTCTGGGACCAGTACGAAAACGCCCAGCGCATCGCTGAACTCGGGTTTGGCGAGCGGCTGGACACCTACGCCTTCGCCGACGCCGAATTGACCGACGCCGTCGATCGACTGCTCGCCGACACCGACCTGCGGGCCCGCTTGGACCGCATCGGTGCCGAGATCCGCAGTCGCGACGGCCTGCGGGTCGGCGCCGACGTCATCGAACGGGTGGCCGCACAGCACCGGGGTTCGGTTGACTGACCTGCTCGATGCCCTACACCTCACCGACGGCACGCGCCTGGCGATCGTTCCCGTCGCCGACGGTCTCGCCGCGGTACCCGAGGCGCGCGACGCGGCGGGGTGCTGGCGGCGCGCGCACCCGGGCGACGGGGTGGCCGACGCGCTGGTGGACCTGTTGGCCCACGGTTCGGTGACGCGTGATGCCTTCACGGTCCAGTCGTGGACCTCGCGAATTGCCAAGGGCGAGAGGTCCGTCGGCGTCGACCAGACCAACGAGTCGGTGATCGTCGGCGACCTCGCCGTGGTCAAGTGGGCGACCCACCTTCAGGACGGACCGCATCCGGCGCCGCGACGGATCGGCCTGCTGCGCGACGCCGACTTCGGCGGCATGCCCGTGCCCTGGGGACTGGTCACCTGGACGCCGCCGAACGGCGCCACGACCCTGGTGGCCACCGTCGACGACTACCTGCCAGGCGCAGTCGACGGATGGACCTGGGCGGTCGACGTGATCACCGACGCCGCGCGCGACCACGACTCCGCCGCCGTCGTGGCTGCGGCGCACCGGGTCGGCACGGTGATCGCAGAGCTACATACGGCGTTGTCCGCGACGGTCACCGTCGCCTCCCAAGCCGACGCCGAGCGGTGGCGCCACGATGCGCTCCACACTCTCGAGACCGTCTGCGCCCTGGGCGATTCCATCAGTGCCACGTACGCCCGCGGGTGCCGCCCTCAGATCGAGGCCATTCTGGACGGACTCGGCGGGCTTGCCGGTACCCCGATCATCGAGGGACACGGTGACCTCCACGTCGGCCAGATCCTGCTCGCCCACGACCGTTTCGTGGTGACCGACTTCGACGGCAATCCCGTTCTTGCCGCTGCGCAACGGATGTTGCCGATCCCCGCGGCGCTCGACGTCGCGGGGATGATCCAGTCACTGGTGCACGCCGGGATCGTGGCCGCCAAGTACACCCCCCTCGACCCCACGGCCCTGGCCGACGTCGACGCCGCCGGTCGCACGGCATTCCTCGCCGCGTACACCGACCGTCTCAGTCGGCTCGGGCACGCCGACCTGTACGACGGCCGCCACCTCGCGGCCTTCCGCGTGCAGCAGGTACTTCGCGAGATCATCTACGCCGCACAGCATCTTCGGAGGTGGATGTACGTTCCCGACACCGCACTACCCGCTCTCCTCGCCGAAGGGACCCACTCGTGAAGCCAGACGGTTTCGCCACCGATCTCCATCGCAAGCCCGACGTCCTCGACCGCCTCGCCGCGACGCTGGCCGACGGCAATCCATGGACAGAGGTCGTACCGAGGGACGTCGAGCGGGTGGTCCTGCTCGGGATGGGTTCTTCGGCGTACGCGGGTGGCGTGGCTGCGGCCCGGATGCGCGCGCACGGCGTGGTGGCCACGTCGGAACTGGCGTCGTCGCGCCTGCTTCCCAGGTGGGGCGCGGATACTCTCGTCGTGGCGACGTCGGCGAGCGGCGGATCGATCGAAACCCTCGATGCCCTCGGCAGACTGCCCGATACGGTGAATACGGTCGCGCTGACCAATACCCCCGGCTCGACGATCACCGAACGGTGCGGCGCCGTCGTCGACCTCGCCGCCGAACCGGAGCTCGGCGGGGTGGCCTGCCGCAGCTATCAGCACACGCTGGCTCTGCTCATGGCCCTCGAGTGCCATCTCCTCGGAGGGGACACCGGTGCGCTGGCCGATGCGATCGGCGCCGCGGCCGCTGCCTCGAGACACCTACTCGATACCGAATCCGATTGGCGACCAACGCTATCCGAACTACTACTCGGACCCGCGGGGACTCACTTGGCCGCCCCGGCGCACCGGTTCTGCTCGGCCCAGCAGGGCGCCCTGATGTTGCGCGAGGGTCCGCGACTACCGGCGGTCGGGTGCGAGACCGGGGACTGGAGTCACGTCGACGTCTACCTGACCAAGACCACGGACTACCGGCTGCTCGTCTTCGCCGGCTCGTCGTGGGAAACGCAGCTGGCGGAGTGGACCACCGCCCGTGGCAGCATCGTCGTCGGCGTCGGTGGCGACGTCCCCGGCGCCCGGCAACTTCTTCGCTACCCCGGTGACGACGACGATGACGTTCGCCTGCTCACGGAGGTTCTGGTGCCCGAGCTGATCGCTGCGGCGGTGTGGCAGACCGTCGTGTGACTGAGCCGCTTAGCCCAGCCCGCTCTTGATCGCGTCGGCCTGCTTCTGGGCCAAGCTCGTAGCGAAGTCGACCGGCACGGGATCACCGGCGGCGCTGTCGAACTCCATCACCACGAAAGCGGTCCCCTGCGTGAAGACCACCACCGTGACGGCCTTGGAGCCGTCGGGTGCCGTACCGGTCGCCACGACGCCGTTGGTGCCCACCTCGGCGGGCTGCGGCGCCGGGTCGGCGATCGACTGATCGAGCGCGGCGACCGCGCCGTCCATGGCGGTCTTTGCGGCGGCGGCATCGGGCAGAACCACGATGGAATCGCCGATGCTGCGGGTCTGGTCAGCGTTGTTGAAACCGACCGCGACACCCTGCGCGCCCGAGGGGTTCAGCTGCGGCTCGGACGCAGTGAACGTGTCACCGGGGATGACGATGTCCTCGGGTTTGATGAGCAGCGTCGTATAGTCCACCGGCGCAGCGTCCTTCGAGGTCGCGCTGGCGCTGGAGGAGACCGATGACGATGACGATGACGACGTCGCGGTCGTCGATCCGCTGCTGCACGCGACGCCGGTAACGGCGACGAGCGCGATCGCACCCGCCGCGCCGACGGTGGACAGAGTCAACTTCATCTGCAGGTACTCCAGTCTCTTGCGCGGGTGGTCAGCGTCGCGAACGCTAGCACCTTTGCGTTTGCCGAAGGGGAGAATCCGGATGAACGCCGAGGGCGATCAACGACGTCCACGGACACATTCCCAGTACCATCACGCGATGGTCGACTCGCCGCCACCGCGTGCACGCACCAAACGAATTCCGGCGTCACGACGTAGAGCCCTCGGGTACCTGCTCGCCGCACCCGCGGCGGTCGGTCTGGGCGCGCTCGGCGGGCCCCGAGCAGCGGCGGCCACGCCCCAGCTGATCGACTTCGCGGAGCACCTCGTGGCGCCGGATCAGATCAGCGCTGCAGGCTATCTCGGAGCAGTCGTCTTCGTTTCAGAGTCCCGCCCGGGCGCGAACTTCGACTTCAAGCCCGTCAGTCGCGGATACGCGGACGCGCTGCGCGCCGCCGGCCTTCACGTCGTCAGCAACTATCAGTACGGCAAACCCGGATGGCCGACGCCATCTGACTACACCCGTGGATACGACGGCGGCGTCGCGGACGGTCAGACCGCGCTGCGTCTGCACTCGGCTGCCGGAGGTCCGGATTCGGCGCCGATCTTCTTCAGCGTCGACGAGGACATCGACCGTTACACCTGGACATCCGTTGCCGCCGAATGGTTTCGGGGAATCAACTCGGTGGTGAGTGTCGGCCGCACCGGTATCTACGGGCATTCTCGGGCGTGCGCCTGGGCGGGCGACGACGACGTCATCGGGTATTCGAGCACGGCGGGACACCGGTGGGCCTGGCAGACCAGGGCCTGGTCGCGTGGCGCGCGCGAAGGCACGGCCGTCCTCTACCAGACCTCCGTCTTCACCGCCTCGGACCCGGCGGTCGTCTTGGGCGGCATCCACGTCGACGCCGACGATGTCCTGGCCGCCGACTTCGGTCAGTGGGATCTCGGGCGGTGAGCTACGGGGTCGCCTGCGGGGTGACGAGGAACTTCTCACCCGTGGCTCGTTTGACGTAGGCGGCGAACGCGTCAGGGCTGAGCATCCCCGACAGCGACACCTCGCGGGTGTAGGCGCTGGCGAAGGTCGTCGTGAGCTCGGCGGCCACCCGCGCTCGAAGTCGGGCGACGGTCTCGGCGCCCGCGCTCTGCAGGAACGGCGTCAGCAGCCAGCCTCCGATACCCCACGCCATGCCGAAGTTCCTGGTGAGAACGGTCGGGCTGGTGTCGAGTGCACCGTAGACGTAGACCTGCTTGTGCACGGTGGAGCCGTAGCGCGAGTACTCCGACGCGGTCGCCTTCGCGGCGTGCTCCATGCCGTTGAGGATCTGGCTGACGAGCGTGCCGCCGCCCGTCGCGTCGAACGCCAGCGTCGCGGACGTCGCCTTGAGCGCGTCGTCGAGGTCCGCGGTGAACGTCGACGACGTCGAGTTGCAGACGTACTCTGCGCCGATCGACCTCAGCAGATCCTCCTGCTCGGGCTTGCGCACGACGTTCACCAGCGGGATGCCGTCGGCCTTGCAGATCTTCACCAGCATCTGGCCCAGATTCGATGCGGCAGCGGTGTGCACCAGGGCCGAATGCCCCTCGCGCCGCATGGTTTCCACCATTCCGAGAGCCGTCAGGGGATTGACGAAGGACGACGCCCCTTCCTTGGCGGTGGCACCGTCGGGCAGTGCGAGACACGCCGCAGCGTCGACCACGCGGTACTGGGAGTACATCGCACCGCCTGCCATACCGACGGTGGTTCCGAGAAGGGCCTGCGCGGCCGCCGACGAACCTGCGGCCACTACGGTGCCCGCACCCTCGTTGCCCACGGGAAGCGATTGATCGAGTCGCGCCGACAAGGCATCGAGGCTTCCGTGCGCCAACGGCGCGCTGACCACGGGACGCTCCGGCGTGCCCGTGACGGTCGCGGCCGTCATGTCCGCGGTCGCGACGAGCAGACCTAGATCCGACGGATTGATGGGGGCGGCCTCTACGCGGACCAACACCTCATTGTCGGCCGGCGTCGGGACTGGGACGTCGTGCAGGGACAGCTCCAGCGTGCCCTGCGACGTCACCAAGGAGCGCAACTCGAGTGCGGTGTCGGGCAAGTCTGCGGTCATGGGTGTGCCTCATTCCTGTGGTGGTCTGCCTTCCACCATAGGAACCCGCACAGCTCGCGGGGATCTTCCCGGAATCAGCAATCAAGCTGTGTGACGGCGGCCGGGATGATGGCCATGGCTGCGGCCACCGTCACGTTCAAGTCCTTCATCACCACCGGGATCGCGTCGGCCGAGGGCCGCCCGACGCCGATGAATCGACACACCTTGTAACCCTCCGACAGCAACTGTTCGCTGCTGAGGTAGGCGAGTCGGGGTTGGAGCTGGTTGAGGTAGTCCGCCTCCGCGGCGGCGGCGGACGGCGCAACTCCGATTGCGACGCCGACTCCGAGGATGACTGCGAGCACGGTCTTCATTGGCTACCTCCTTGTCCGCGTCAGCGTAGTTCACCCCAATCGTTTGCTGAGCCCTTTTCGCGACAGCGGTGGAGATACCCGGAGCGTCAGTCGGCCGCGGACAACGCGTCATCTGCCCTAGGCCGTCACTCCGGTACGGCTCGCCGCTCGGAGCAGGATTCTGTCGGCGAGGAAGCCAATCCCCATGGCGACGAACAGGATTCCCAGCCCGAAAACCCACGGCGCCACCGGTGCCCACGGGCCCTTGCCGACGGTGACGGTGTGGCTCGCATCTCCGTGATGGCCGGGATCGAGGACCGTGACGCGGTATGCGCCCGCCGCGGGAGCGTCGAAAGCCGCGTAGGTGGTCCACGACTCGCGCTCGGTGGTCGTCACGGCCCCATGCGTAGTCGAGCGCAACACCAGCGGCGCTCCTCCGCCCACAGGCCGGACGATGGCGGCGATGCCGCTCGGAATGTTCACCTCCTCGTTCTTGCCGAAGTACCCGCGTTCCTGCACGTACAGCCGGGCGGGGCCGGCGGGCAATGTGACCACGCGTTCGCCGGGGATCGGGACCTCGCCGTACGCGTCGTGACCGGGCGCGAAGAAGCCGCCCGCGGCCACCCATGCGCACGCGAGGGAGAAGCCCACGAAGAGTGGGATGCCCCAGCACAGGACGCGGCCCAGCCGGCTACGAATCGTCCCGGTCATGTCCGTTGTTCGGCGTGTTCGTCGTCTCGATTGCGCACAGCTGCATGGATAGCACGGTGCGCAGAATGTCACCGTTGGTTCGCGCGCGCTCGGCTGGCGGGAGTCCGGTGTCGGTTACGCGCCGTGCTCGCTGAACATGGCCGGGTCACCTGGCTCGCTGTCGAGCGCTGCGCGGTCGAATTTCCACATGTAGAGGAAGTAGGCCAAACCTATGCCGAGCAGGAGAACATCGATGGCAATCGACGCCAACGTCATCGAGGACACCAACACGATGAATGCCGTGATGACCACCCACACGAGTGCCGCGATGGCGACGGGCTTGTCGAACCGCCCGAGGTCGAAGCCCTCCGCGCTGTGGATGAACTTCTTGCGAACGGCCAGATAGAGGATCACCGTCATGCCGTAGAGCGAGATACCGAGGATGGTGCTCGACGCGAGCAGCTGGATCAGGGCATCACCGGGCAACACGATCATCAGGGCGATGCCGATGGCCAACACCAGCAGCGTCGCGGGGATGGGGGTGCGGGTACGCGGATTGACGCGCTGCATCACCTTGTGTGCGGGGAAGCGTCCGTCGCGCGCCATCGCGAAGATGTAGCGCGACGTCGAGGCCATGGCCACCAGAGCACCTCCGAAGAACGCCACGGCGATGACGGCGAGGAAGGGCCGCTCCCACGCCGGTCCGAATTGTTGGCGCATGATCTCGGCGACCGAGGAGTTGCTCGCCGACGCCGCCGGCACGTCCTTGATCGCCACCGTCAAGATGAGGAGGAAGACGAATCCCAGCACCGCGGATGCCACGGTGGCGCCGATGATCGCCCGCGGCACGGTTCGTACGGCATCCTCGGCCTCTTCCGACATGTTGGCGGCGACCTCGAAGCCCACCAGCGTGTTGAGACCCATGAGCGCGGCCGCCATCAATCCGCCGCCGATGGCGAAGTAGTTGGCGTTGCCCTCGGCGACGCCGCGGGAGAACAGGTTCTCGGTGTGGCCGTCACCGGTGATCACCACGACCGCGGCGAACGCAATACCCAGGACGACGAGGATTCCGATCTCGACCGCCACGGACAGCGAGTTGACCCAACCGACGATGCGCGTCGCTGCGATCGCCATTCCAGCCTGAACCACCAAGAGCGCCACCGTGATCAGCCGCCCGGTCGTCTCATTGGCGTCCATGTTGAACAGTGGCATCAGCACCTGTGTCGCCAGCGCGTTGTCGATCGCCACCGGACTGCCCAGGGCGCCGAGGAAGGCCATCCACCCGAACACCCAGCCGATCCGCGGGCTGGCCAGTCGCGAGGCCCACGCATACGCGCCGCCGCTGAGCGGTATCCGCGCCGCGAACTGTGCATAGACCAGCGCCACCAACAGCTGCCCGACCCCGATGATGGGAAAGAGCCAGATCCCCACCGGCCCGGCGTTGCGCAGCTCGTCGTCGAAGGTCGCGAAGATGCCCATCACCACGGACATCGACGCGAACGCGACGGCGAAGATCTGGAACCCGTTCAGCGACCGGTTCAGCTCCGGTTCGTATCCGCAGTCCCGACAGATGTCGTCTGCGGCTTCGTCACCCGTCGTAGTTTGTGTCACTTCGGTTTGTGGCCTTTCGTGTGTTCACGGGGTGTCATGATCGCGACATCGCCTGCACCGTCATGGAATCGGGTATCACTGCGAAGACGTGGACGGAATGCTCTGCTCGTAGGTGAAGACGTCGTCGGGGTCGTACTTCGCCTTGACCGTGCGAAGGCGGTCGACGTTGGCGCCCCAGTAGGCGCTCTCCCAGTCCTTTGCGCCGGCATTCGGCACGTTGACGTAGGCGCCATCGACGTACGGGGCCAACGCCTCGGTGAACTCGGAGATCCAGGCCAGACACTGTGGCGTCAGCGGATCGGGCGTCGCCGATCGATCTTCGGGCAGGCCCCCGCGGGCGCCGCCCCAACCCGCACCCGGCTCGGCGTAGAACAGCGTATTGCGGTGCGCGAACGCCGATCCACCGGCCGGCTCACTGCGCCGAACGGCGCCGCCGAAGGCGTTGGTGAAGTAGTTGCATTGCGGCGTAGGCGCTTTCGCCAGGAATGACATGATCAGGTCGACCGCCTCGGCCGGGAATGGTTCGGAGATGAACTGGGAGTTGAACTTCCAGTTCACGGGCTCCTCGTCGGTCGGTATCTGAAACCCCGCGTAGATCTCCGACCAGTTCCCGTCGGTCATCGAGACCTCGGGGTTCCTGACCGACAGGATGGGTGCGAGAAGCTGGGCCGCTTCGTCCTTCGACCCGCCCGCGAGAACGCCGACCATCTGGAAGTCGACGGTGGTGATCTCGAGCTGCGTGGTGAGGCGATCGTCGGTGCTGATGGCACAGCGTTGCCAGGCCTGGAAGACGGCGGGCAGATCGTCGAGACTCGGCCACGTCGCGGTGAGGTAGATGGTCTGGGTCAGCGGATGAACCCGGTAGGTCAGCGAAGTGACGATCCCGAAGTTGCCGTTGCCCGCACCACGCAGCGCCCACAGCAGATCGGCGTTCTCGTTCTCATCGACGACGATCGCCTCGGCCCCGTCGGCACCGGAGGCGACGACGATCTCGGCGGCCAGTAGGTTGTCCGACGCCATGCCGAAGGCGCGGGTCAGCAGTCCGAAACCGCCGCCGAGGGTCGCCCCGACCAGTCCGACCGTGCCCTCGGTTCCGGTCGGCGCGGCCATTCCGGCCTGACCGAGCGCGGTGACGGCCTCCAATTGGTTGAGTCCGGCACCGACCGTCGCGGTGCTCGACGCAACGTCGACCGTCGCCGACTTGAGCTCGCTGACGTCGATCACGAGCCCGTCGTCGACGTTGGACCAGCCCTCCAGACAGTGTCCGCCGCTGCGGGCGCGGACCGCGACGCCGTTTTGCCTCGCCCAGGCCAGCGCGTTGACGACGTCTTGGGTCTCTCGAGCGAATACCACCGCCACCGGATCGTGGGTGAAGAGCAGATTCCAGTTGGCTCGAGCCACGGGGAAATCGGCGTCACCGCGGCGGACCACCCGACCGGTCAACTCGGCGGGCCGTTTCACGGTGGAGGTCATGGCGTCGACTCCGTTGCTAGGCAGTGACATTGCCGCACAGGATGGGTTCGAAGTACAGCGTCGGCTTGCCGTCCTTCTCGATTTGGTCGCCGGACCCGAGGTGGACGTTGACGTACCAGCCTGAGGCCGGCGGGGCCTCGTCCACGTTCGGAACGACCGTGGTGGTCTCGGCGACGCCGTCGGCCTTGGCGACCAGATCATTGAGGTGGAACTTCACCGCGCCCTGTGAGTCGCACGAGCCGCTGTGGATGTGCACCGCGTGCGCGCTGCCGGCGACGAGACCGGTTGCCCGGGCCGTGACCGTGAGCGTCTTCGCCGCTGGGTCGTAGTTGAGTATCGCCTGACTCTGCGGGTGATTGCCGAACTGTGGCAACGGAGCCATCTGCAGGGTCGCCCCGGCTGCCGGGTTGATGTCGGCGCACGAGATCGGCATGTACGTCTGCGATCCGGGGGCACCCATCTCATTGGCCGGCGCCAGATGAATGTTCAACAACGTGCCCGCCGCCAACCCGGTCTCGGATGGCTGCGCACTCATCGCCGAGGTGTCGATCCGTCCCTTGTCATCGGCGGTGACGTCGAGGAACGGGACCAACACATCGCCCTGCTTGTCGCAGCTGCCCTGATGGATGTGCATCGCGTGCTTGCTGCCGGGGGTCAGGCCGACCATCTCGATCTTCGCGGTGATGAACTTGGTCTGCGGGTCCCAGGTCAACGTCGTGGTGCCGGACGGCTCGTTGCCGAGGGGGACGATCATCTGGGCGGGCGCGGCCTGAGCGGCACTCGTGGCGCTGGTGGCGCTGGTCGAGGCGGATGCCGATGACGTGGCGCTCGACGAGCTCGCCGACGGCGTCGAACTCGAACTGCACGCGCCCACCGTCGCCACGACGACGACAGCGGCGGCCGCGATCGCCAACCCGCGCGATCTCCTTGTAGTTGCAACCATGATGAGGTCCACCTTCCACCGGCGCGTTCGCCATTCGCGCTCATCTTCAGGGATCAGGTGGTCGGTGGGATGCGGAATGGACTACTGCAATTTTCGCGCGCGTTCATTACCGACTACGGCAATTGGGCGTGGGCACGGCCAAAGGGCGGATGAGCGAGCCGAGGAGACCCAGTTGGGTGCGACGTCAATGGCGCCAGCGGATGACGCCGAATCTCGGTCGTCTGATCGCCCACCATGATCGCGACTCTTGCTCAGGATGTTGCCAACCTCGGCGCCCCACGGACGGGTCAGGATGAAGGCGATCCAGAACAGCACCTCACCGGCCACGGTGGCGACGTTCTCCCCGTTGAGGGTCTGGCCGCTGCGCCACCACACCAGCAGCACCACGGCCAGCCCGATACCCAGGATCAGCGCGCCGGTGGCCTGAGCCAGATGGGAGGTGGAGTTGATGTAGTCGGGGATCGTCGTGCTGGCAGTACTGGTGAGAATCGCTACGAACCAGAACAGCGCGGGATGAAAACGGTTGGCGCGCAACTGGAACGTCACGGCGACGAGGAAGACTGCGACGAGGATGATCGCAGAGTCGAAGGTGCCCAACTCCAGCGTCTGGGAGAAGTAGTCGCCGGCCGTCTCACCCAACGTGGTGGCGAGGATCTTGATCGCCCAGAACAACGCGGTGATGTGCGAGATCAGCATGGGGCGACAAAGGTCGCCCAGTCGAGGGCGGCTCGCAGTCCGGCGACTGAGCGCTAAGAGTCGACCTGCCGGAGGCCAAGGGGCGCGTCATGGACGCCTTCATCTGGGCCGCCGGTGCCCCCAGTCGGACTCGAACCGACACTTGGCGGATTTTAAGTCCGCTGCCTCTGCCAATTGGGCTATGGGGGCCTCACTCCCATAGGGACGGTACCCAACCGTCACGGCATCGCGTGGGACCGATCCCCGCAAAGTTGCCCCGACACGCGCGAGAGCAGTCAGTTACTGCCGAAACCCGTTTCAGGGCAATCGGTTCCGCGAGAGCGCTACTCGCCGTCACCCTTCGATGACGGCTTCGCGTCGTTGCCTGCGTCCTTCGCCGCACCCGCACCCGCACCCTTGTCGGGACCGGCGCTCTTCGCAGGCCCCGCACCTGGGTCGGATCCCGTGGGCCCGGCCACGTCCTTCACGGTGTCCTTGGGGAGCGTGAGCGACGGGTCCTTGGGCAGGGTGGGCGACGGCTTCACCGGCGGGTCCACCGACGGTGGCGTGGCCGACTCCGGGGTCTCATCCTTCACCGCCTCGGGCACCACTGGCACGTCCTTGACCACCTCGGGCGGGACGATCTTCTGGTCCTGCGGAAGCGGGTCGGCGTTGGCAACCGCGACGACCGGGTCTGCCTCGACCGGGGCCGGTGCGGTGTCCACCAGCGGAGCGACCTGCTCCTTGGCGGCGGGCGCCTCGGGAGCAGTCGTGACCGAGTTCGCGGTCCGCGACAGGTTGACGGTGTTCTCGGCCGAGAAGGTGCTGAACGCAGACACGTCCGCCACCGTGGCGGCGGCGCCCGGGAAGGGAGGCGGCGTGGTCGCCAGTGCGGTGGAGATGCCCAACTGCGCGGCCTCGATCCCCCCGACGATCGCTCCCGCCCCGGCGCCGAGGGCCACGACGAAGTTCTGCGTGGCGGTGATGGCGGCGTTGACGATGTTGCTCAGGTCCAGCGTCAGCAGTGCGGCGAGGAAGTCCTGGGTGCCCACGATCAGCGAGGTCGTGACACCGTTTGCGGCCGTGAGGAATCCGTTGGCGACGTCGATGATCGCCTGCGGGGTTGCCGCACTCAGCGCGGCCTGTACGAGGAGATACTTCTGGTTGCGCCACACTATCGAGTCCAACAGCGGTCCCCCGACGGCGATCACCGAGTCGCGCACTGCCGTCGCGACGGTGTCGAAGGCGCCCACGAAGTTCAGCGCCACCACTTGCTGGATCGTCTCGACGGTCACCCCGGGAATGGCCAGCAGCGACTGCGCGAGTCCGACGCCGGCCTTGGCGAAGCCGGCCAGGTAGACCGCCCAGTTCTGAAGGTCGTTGAGAACATACTGACGGACGATCGGCAGCGTCAGGATGTAAGGAATGTCCAGGGCCGTGAGCTGGAAGTCCCGCGATACCGCGGCACTGACCTTTGCGACATCCGGTGCGGGCAGCGACTGCACCGTCGGGTTGATGGGGGCGAACGCGATGGCGCTCGCACCGACCAAAGCAACTCCCGTGGTGAACCACGGCCGAATCGAAACCTCCACGAGCAACCCCCGCCTGATCTCCGGCAACGCATGACGAACGCTGATGCGCGCCGCGTCCCGCCGAGGCGGCACGCACATTATTGACGAAAGCGACAGTCACTTAACTTGGAGTTCACTGAGGGTTCTTGCGGATTACGACCGAGGGGTCAGCGCCAATGCGGGCCGCGGAAACGACGACTCGGCGCAGGAGGTCTCGACCGCATCCTCGATCAGGGCCGCGGACGCCGGGCCCACCGCGCCGGCCAGACTGAGTCGGCTCGCGACGACTCCCTCGTCCCGGTGGACCCGCGCCATCTCGGCGATCGCCGCGTGGATCGGCGACCGATCGAGCGGGCAGTGCAGTCCGACGAGATCGAGCCGATCCGACGCGCATACTGCCGCGATCGCCGCGCCGAGATCAGGAGTGTCGACGTCGACGAGAACTTGCTGACGCTGCCGCGCGTAGTGCTCGAGCACGGGAATCTGCTCGCAGGAGTCGACGACGAACTGCCGAACGGATGCGTTGACCGCACACCGGATCGGAGCCCACTGACCGCCATCGCCGTGCATCACGAGTCGCGTGGGTCTAATTCCTGCCGAAAGCGCCAGCGCCAGTTCAGAACTGGATCGGGCAGTCACCGCGACACCGTGCTGCCGCACCCATCGCGCCACCTCGGCGGTCGTCAGTTCCTCCGCCGGACACATCACCGCGACTGCAGGCATCGCCTTGCGGTAGCCGACGTACATCGACACCGGGTCGACGTCTGCGGGTACGTGGGTGACGGCGCGCAATCGTGACGCGGGGAAGTGCTTCTGACGGTGCCAGGACTCGGCTACTAATGGCATGGCCAACGATGACGCCGATTCGACGACCCGGACGACTCCCTGTCGGACTCTTGACGCGCCGGGGCGAAACCTTGACGACATCTTGACGGCCGTCGGTGGGTACGGCTAGCCGAGGCCATCGGCGAGAGGTCCCAGCGCCAAGGCCGGAAAGTACTCCAGCCCAACCATGATGAGCGTGACCCCGACGATGAGGCCCACGAACACCGGACTGTGGGTGCGCAGCGACCCCGCGGTGACGACACCCGGCCGCTGCGCGGCGAAGCTCCCGGCCAGCGCCAGCACCACGATGATCGGCACGTAGCGGCCGATCAGCATCGCGATCGACAGCACGGCGTTGAACCACGTTGTGTTGCCGGTGAATCCGGCGAATGCGCTGCCGTTGCTCGCGACCGAACTGGTGAACGCGTAGATCACCTCCGACAGGCCGTGCGGCCCGGTGTTGAGCATCGATCGAGGTCCATCGGACCGCGCCATCGACAGCGCACAACCCACCAGGATGGTGACCGGCGCGACGAGGATGTAGAGGCCGACGTACTTCATCTCCCGCGCGTTCAGACGCTTGCCGAGGTACTCGGGAGTCCTGCCGATCATCAGGCCGCCGAGGAAGACGGCCAACAGCACCATCATCACCAGGCCGTACAGCCCGCTCCCCGCACCACCGGGACTGACCTCACCGAGCATCATGTTGACCATCAGCACGGCTCCGCCGAGGCTCGCGAAACTGTCGTAGGACGCATTCGCGGCACCGTCCGCGCTTGCCGTCGCCGCCTGACCGAAGACCGCGCTTCCCGGTATGCCGAAACGCATCTCGGTACCCTCGGATGCCGCCCCGACGGCAGCGGCGACGGTACCGTGCCCGACGGTCTGCGCAATCGCAACGGCCGCCACGCCCAATGCGAACAGAATCGCCACCACCACCAACAGCGCACGGCCCTGCCGCCTGTCGCACACCACCACCCCGAACGCCCGCACCATCGACAGCGGTATCAACAGCATCGCGACGACTTCGACGACGTTCGACACCGGCGTCGGGTTCTCGAAGGGATGAGCGCTGTTGACGTTGAACGCTCCGCCACCGTCGCCCGACAGCAGCTTGATCGACTCCCAGGAACCGACGGGTCCCCCGAGGAGTGCTTGTGTGCCACCGGCCGGCGTCGGAATCCTTTGCACGTCAACGAGACTCTGCACCACACCCATGCCGATCAGCAGAATGGCCACGACGAGCGACAGCGGCAAGAGGATCCGCACGATCGTTCGGACCAGATCGACCCAGAAGTTGCCGACACCCGAGGCTTGACTGCGGGCGAGGCCACGAACCAGGGCGATCGCCGCACACATTCCGACGGCAGCGCTCGCATAGGCCTGGACCCCCAGCCCGGTCGCCAGGCCGACGTGGCCGAGGGTGGACTCTCCGGCGTAGTTCTGCCAACTGGTGTTGGTGGTGAACGACACCGCGGTGTGAAAGGCCAGCGCCGGCGTCATCCCCGGCCGGCCCCACGGCGACGGCAAGAGCGTCTGCACGAGCAGGAAGCCGTAGAGGAACAGCACCCCCACCGCCGAGAACGCCAGCAGTGACCGTAGATACCGCGTCCAGTGCTGGTCTTGGCCGGAGTCCACCCCCACGATTCGGTAGATCGCCGACTCGACCCGCCAGTCGCGGTTCGGCGAATAGACGCGTGCGATGAAGTCACCGAGCGGTATGTGAAGCAGGACGACGATGACGACGATGGTGGCGAGCTGGAGCCACGCCGCAGGCCCCCACTGGCTAGGGCTGTCGATGATGTGGCTCCTTCGGTAGGCGGGCCGGTGCTGACCCAAGTTACGAAGCAGCCGCCCCTCGACCGGGTAGACCTACGGTTTTCCTACGCCTTCGGCACCGTTCGTTGACGGGATCCTGATGGCCGGACCGGGTCCGAGATCGACCGGCGCACAGGCCACCGTAAAGATCCACCGACTGGCCTCTAGCTGGACATACGTGTCCCGGGTCACCGCGTCCGCAAGGACCGCGTAAATGAAGACACCGCGGGCGTCAAGAAACCGTCAAGGCCGTCCGATTACGTAAGGGCTCGGCGTTGAATCCTGAGTCGGCCCATCTACTCGGGCCCGACCGAAATGGAGACGAGATGTCCGTGGTGGTGTACGTCGTGCTGACGGTGGCGATCTTCGCCGCCCTCGGCCTGGTGCAGAAGTTGGTCGAGCGACTGTGAGCTTTGAAAACACCGTAGGCCTGGTCCTCGCGATCGGCCTTGCGCTGTTCCTCGTCGCCGCCCTGCTGTTCCCGGAGAGGTTCTAGTGAGTACGACAGCAGCGGGGATCACCTTCCTCGCCCTCCTCATCCTGGCGCTCTCCGCCGTTCACGTGCCCCTCGGGGACTACATGTATCGGGTGTACAGCTCCGACAAGGACTCTCGCGTCGAGCGGGTTGTCTACCGCCTGATCGGCGCCGATCCCAAGTCGGAGCAGACGTGGGGCGCCTACGCCCGCAGCGTGCTCGCGTTCTCGGGCATCAGCATTCTGTTCCTGTTCGTCTTCCAACTCGTCCAGGGCAAGCTCCCACTGCACCTGAATGACCCGGCCACGGAGATGACGCCCGCCCTGGCCTGGAACACGGCGATCAGCTTCGTCACCAATACCAACTGGCAGGCCTACTCGGGTGAGAGCACCCAGGGGCATCTCGTTCAGATGGCCGGCCTCACCGTGCAGAACTTCGTCTCCGCCGCCGTCGGCATGGCCGTCGCCGTCGCACTGGTCCGCGGATTCGCGCGCCGTCGCACGACCGACCTCGGCAACTTCTGGGTCGACCTGGTGCGGGGGACGATTCGCATCCTGCTGCCGATCGCGTTCGTCGCGGCGCTGATCCTCGTCGTCGGTGGGGCGATCCAGAACTTCCATCTACACGACCAGATCGTGACCACGCTCAACGGCGTCCAGCAGACCATCACGGGTGGTCCGGTCGCCAGCCAGGAGGCCATCAAGGAGCTGGGCACCAACGGTGGCGGCTTCTTCAACGCCAACTCCGCGCATCCGTTCGAGAACCCCACCACGTGGACGAACTGGATCGAGATCTTCCTGTTGCTCGTCATCAGCTTCTCGCTGCCGCGCACGTTCGGCCGCATGGTGGAGAGCAAGAAGCAGGGTTATGCGATCGTCGCGGTCATGGGCACGATCGCCCTGATCAGTGTCACGCTGATGAGCTTCTTCCAGCTGCAGGCCCACGGCACCAACCCCACCGCGATCGGCGCCGCCACCGAAGGCGTGGAACAACGGTTCGGCGTCTTCGACTCGGCGATCTTCGCCGACGCCACGACGCTCACCTCGACCGGTGCGGTGAACTCCTTCCACGATTCCTACACCAGCCTCGGCGGCATGATGGCGCTGTTCAACATGCAGCTCGGTGAAATCGCGCCCGGTGGAACGGGTTCGGGGCTCTACGGCATGCTGATCCTCGCCGTGATCACCGTGTTCATCGCGGGGCTCATGGTCGGCCGGACGCCGGAATACCTCGGCAAGAAGATCACGCCGCGCGAAATCAAGCTGGCGGCAAGCTACTTCCTCGTCACACCGTTGCTCGTCCTCGTCGGAACGGCGACTGCCATGGCGCTCCCGGCTCAACGGGCCGGCATGCTCAACAGCGGTCCCCACGGTCTGTCGGAGGTGTTGTACGCCTTCACTTCTGCCGCCAACAACAACGGTTCGGCGTTCGCGGGCATAAGCGTCAACACGACCTGGTACAACACCGCACTCGGTCTGGCGATGGTCTTCGGCCGCTTCCTGCCCCTGATCCTGGTCCTGGCCTTGGCGGGCTCCCTCGCCAAACAGGGCTCTACACCGGAGTCGATCGGCACGTTGCCCACCCACCGACCACAGTTCGTCGGGATGGTCGTCGGCGTCACCGTGATCCTCGTCGCCCTCACCTTCCTCCCCGTGCTCGCGCTCGGGCCCCTCGCTGAAGGAATTCACTGATGTCAACCACCACCGTCGCCGCGGCACCCAACCGGCACGAACCGAAACCCAAGGGCGGCAACGTCAAGGGTGGACTGCTCGACCCCAAGATGCTGCTGAAGTCGACACCCGACGCGCTGCGCAAGCTCGACCCCCGCACACTGTGGCGCAACCCGGTGATGTTCATCGTCGAGATCGGCGCCGTGTGGAGCTCCGTCCTCGCCGTCCGGGAACCGACGTGGTTCTCCTGGCTGATCGTGTTCTGGCTCTGGGCCACCGTCGTCTTCGCCAACCTCGCCGAAGCGGTCGCCGAAGGGCGCGGCAAGGCCCAGGCCGAGAGCCTGCGACGCGCCAAGTCCGACGCCATGGCCCGGCGCCTCACCGGCTGGACTCCCGGCGGCAGCGGAACCGAGGAAGAGGTTGCCGCCCCGCTGCTGCAGCAGGGCGACATCGTGGTCGTCGAAGCCGGCCAGTCGATACCGGGTGACGGCGACGTCATCGAAGGCATTGCCTCCGTTGATGAATCGGCCATCACCGGCGAATCTGCTCCGGTCATCCGCGAGTCCGGCGGCGACAGGTCCGCGGTGACTGGCGGCACGACGGTGCTGTCGGACCGCATCGTCGTCAAGATCACTCAGAAGCCGGGCGAGAGCTTCATCGACCGGATGATCGCCCTCGTCGAGGGGGCCAACCGGCAGAAGACGCCGAACGAGATCGCGCTGAACATCCTGCTGGCGGCGCTGACCATCATCTTCGTCTTCGCGGTGGCCACCCTGCAGCCACTGGCCATCTTCTCCAAGGCCAACAACCCGGGCGTGCTCGATTCTCAGGCCCTCGACGGCAACGGCGTCACCGGGATCGTCATGGTCGCCCTGCTGGTCTGCCTGATCCCGACCACCATCGGTGCCCTGCTGTCCGCGATCGGCATCGCAGGCATGGACCGACTGGTACAGCGCAACGTGCTCGCCATGTCGGGCCGTGCCGTCGAGGCCGCGGGTGACGTCAACACACTGCTCCTGGACAAGACGGGCACGATCACCCTCGGCAACCGCCAGGCGGGAGCATTCCATCAACTGCCGGGGGTCACACCCGAGCAGTTCGCCGACGCCGCCCAGCTCTCCAGCCTGGCCGACGAGACCCCCGAGGGTCGCTCCATCGTCGTCTTCGCCAAGGAGCGGTTCGGCCTGAGGGCCCGCACGCCGGGAGAGTTGAACAACGCCAACTGGATCGAGTTCACCGCCACCACCCGCATGTCGGGCGTCGATCTGGAGGACGGCCACCAACTGCGCAAGGGGGCGGCCGCCTCGGTCGCCGACTGGGTGCGCGCCGGCGGTGGCACCGTGCCACCCGAACTCGCGGGCATCGTCGACGAGGTGTCCGCCAGCGGCGGTACACCACTGGTGGTCGGCGAGGTGCGCGACGGCGTGGCGCGCACGCTCGGTGTCATCCACCTCAAGGACGTCGTCAAGGAGGGCATGCGCGAGCGGTTCGACGAGATGCGTCGAATGGGCATCCGCACCGTGATGATCACCGGCGATAATCCATTGACCGCCAAGGCCATTGCCGATGAGGCGGGCGTCGACGACTTCCTCGCCGAGGCCACTCCCGAGGACAAGCTGGCGCTGATCAAGAGCGAGCAGGAGGGCGGCAAGCTCGTCGCCATGACGGGCGACGGCACCAATGACGCCCCCGCTCTGGCGCAAGCCGACGTCGGCGTCGCGATGAACACGGGCACGTCGGCGGCCAAGGAGGCCGGCAACATGGTCGACCTCGACTCCGATCCGACCAAGCTCATCGAGATCGTGGAGATTGGCAAGCAGTTGCTCATCACCCGAGGCGCTCTGACGACGTTCTCGATCGCCAACGACATCGCGAAGTACTTCGCGATCATTCCGGCGATGTTCGTCGCGTTGTTCCCTGGACTGGACCTGCTCAACGTCATGCGCCTGCACAGTCCGACGTCGGCGATCCTGTCGGCGGTCATCTTCAACGCCATCATCATCATCGCGCTGATCCCGCTCTCGCTGCGCGGTGTGCGATACACCCCGAGTAGCGCGTCGAAGCTGTTGAGCCGCAACCTCTACATCTACGGCATCGGCGGCATCGTCGCCCCCTTCATCGGGATCAAGCTCATCGATCTCGTCGTCCAACTTCTTCCTGGGATGTCCTGAACATGAATGTTTCCAACCTCATTCGCCAACACTGGGCCGCTCTTCGTGCGCTCCTGGTGCTCACCGTGATCACCGGCATCGCCTACCCGCTCGTCGTGTGGGCCATCGCCCAACTCCCCGGTCTCGACCATCGGGCGCAGGGCTCGATCATCACCGTCGGGGGGAAGCCGGTCGGTAGTTCACTGATCGGCCAGTCGTTCACCGACGCCAGCGGAAACCCACTACCGCAGTACTTCCAGAGCCGGCCGTCGGCCGCCGGCGACGGCTATGACCCGCTGGCCACCAGCGCCAGCAACCTCGGTCCGGAGGACGTCGTGGACACCCCCGCCGACCCCGCCCAGGTGGCGGCGGGCACCGATCCGGCCGACGCCGGGTACAAGGCCAGCCTGCTGACGCTGGTGTGCTCGCGCAGCCTGGCCATCGGCACCCTCGAAGGTGTCGACGGGTCGCGGCCGTTCTGCACCGGCGACGGCGTCGGCGCCGTGCTCTCCGTGATCGGTCCTCGCGACGCGCAGGGCAACGTCGTACGGCCCACCCGGGTCGTGAGTCTCAACCAGCCGTGCACGACGACCAAGACGCCGTTCCTCGCTGCGTACGAGGGCGTCAAGGTGGAATGCGCGAAGTACGGCGAGGACTACGCCGTCGGCCAGATCGTGCCCATCCGCGGTGCCGCTCCGGCCCAGCCGGCGGTGCCTGCCGACGCGGTGACCGCCAGCGGCAGCGGACTGGACCCGAACATCTCCCCCGCCTACGCCGACATCCAGGTCGGCCGGGTGGCCAAGGCCCGAGGCATCACCGCCGACGACGTGCGTAACCTCCTGGCGGACAACACCTACGGGCGCGACCTGGGCTTCATGGGCGAGCCGAGGGTCAACGTGCTGGAGTTGAACCTCGCGCTCGATCAGAAGTATCCCGCAAGGAGCTGAGCGGGCAGGTGGATGATGAGAACGTGAGCACCGCCCAACCCGGAACCAAGCGCGGGGAACTGCGCATCTACCTGGGTGCGGCACCCGGCGTCGGCAAGACCTTCGCGATGCTGGGCGAGGCTCACCGACGTGTGGAGCGCGGCACCGACCTGGTCGCCGCGGTCGTGGAGACCCACGGCCGCAAGAAGACCGCCGAGATGTTCGACGGCATCGAGGTCGTCCCGCCCCGGTACGTGGACTACCGGGGCGGGCGATTCGCCGAACTCGACGTGCCCGCCGTGTTGGCGCGCCACCCCGAGGTGGTGCTCGTCGACGAACTCGCGCACACCAACACCCCCGGCAGCAAGAACACCAAACGGTGGCAGGACGTCGAGGAGTTGCTCGAGGCGGGGATCTCCGTCATCTCCACCGTCAACGTCCAACACCTGGAGAGCCTCAACGACGTGGTCGCCCAGATCACCGGGATCGAGCAGCAGGAGACGGTTCCCGACTCGGTGGTGCGCGGAGCCGCTCAGATCGAACTCGTCGACATCACCCCGGAAGCGTTGCGGCGCAGACTCTCTCATGGCAACGTCTACGCCCCGGAACGCATCGACGCCGCGCTGAGCAACTACTTCCGGCGCGGGAACCTGACCGCGCTGCGCGAACTCGCGCTGCTGTGGCTCGCCGATCAGGTCGACGCCGCGCTGGCGAAGTATCGCGCCGAGAACAAGATCACCGCGACCTGGGAGGCGCGGGAGCGAGTGGTCGTCGCCGTCACCGGCGGACCCGAATCCGAGACGCTGGTACGGCGCGCCTCGCGCATCGCGTCCAAGTCGAGCGCAGAACTGATGGTCGTGCACGTCGTTCGGGGCGACGGCCTGGCCGGGGTCTCCGCCCCGCAGATGGGCAAGGTCCGAGAACTCGCCACCAGCCTCGGCGCCACCGTGCACACCGTCGTCGGTGACGACGTGCCCGCCGCCCTGCTGGAATTCGCCCGCGAGATCAACGCGACGCAGTTGGTGCTCGGGACGTCGCGGCGGTCCCGATGGGCCCGCATCTTCGACGAGGGCATCGGCGCCGCCACGGTCCAGAACTCCGGCAAGATCGACGTCCACATGGTCACCCATGACGAGACCAAACCCGGTGTGACGCTGTCGTCGCTCACACCGCGACAGCGGCACCTCGCGTCCTGGCTCGCCGCAGGCATCGTCCCGTCGGTCACGTGCGCGGTGACAGTGGTCTTCCTGCAACGGTTCCTGGGCATCGGCGGCGAGAGCGCGCTCTTCTTCGTCGGCGTGCTGGTGGTCGCACTGCTCGGCGGCGTGGCTCCGGCGGCGCTGTCGGCTCTGCTCTCCGGACTCTTACTCAACTACTTCTTGGTAGAGCCCAAGTACACCTTCACGATGGCCGAACCCGACAGCGCCGTGACGGTCGTGGTGCTGTTGGCGGTCGCGGTCGCGGTCGCGGCCCTTGTCGACGGTGCGGCGAACCGGTCGCGCGAGGCCCGCCGCGCATCCCAGGAAGCCGAACTCCTCGCGCTGTTCGCCGGCTCCGTTCTCCGCGGCGCCGATCTCACCACCCTTCTGGAGCGGGTCAGAGAGACCTACTCTCAGCGCTCGGTGAGCATGCTGCGAGAGGGTCCCGGCGGATCCTCGATCGTCGCGTGCGTCGGCGATGATCCCTGTGTCAACGTCGATTCCGCCGATACCGCCGTCGAGGTCGGTGACGACGAATTCTGGATGCTGATGACCGGCCGGGCGCTCACCGCCCGTGACCGCCGAGTGCTCGGCGCCGTCGCCAACCAGGCGGCGGGTCTGATCCGTCAGCGCCAACTGATCGAGGACGCCAGTCAAGCCGAGGCCATCGCCAAGGCGGACGAACTGCGCCGCTCACTCCTCTCGGCCGTGAGCCATGACCTGCGGACGCCGTTGGCCGCTGCGAAGGCCGCGGTGTCGAGCCTGCGCAGCGTCGACATCGACTTCTCCGCCGAGGACACCGCCGAGCTGCTCGCTACGGTCGAGGAGTCCATCGATCAGCTGACCGCGCTCGTGGGCAACCTCCTGGACTCATCCAGGCTGGCCGCGGGAGTCGTCAAACCGCAGCTGCGACGGGTCTACCTGGAGGAGGTCGTGCAGCGGTCGCTGCTCGGAATCAGCCGGGGCGCCGCCGGATTCGGCGGTTCGGGAGCCGACAGGGTCAAGGTCGAAGTCGGCGACGCCGTGGCCATGGCCGACATCGGACTGTTGGAACGGGTGCTGGTGAACCTCATCGACAATTCCTTGCGCTATGCGGCCAACGGTCCGGTGCGCGTCAATGCGGCGCGAGTGGGCGATCGGGTGGTGATCGCCGTCGTCGACGAGGGCAAGGGTGTCGCTCGCGGCGCCGAGGAGCAGATGTTCGCCCCATTTCAGCGCATGGGCGACCACGACAACAGCACCGGTGTGGGCCTTGGGCTTTCGGTCGCGCGGGGCTTCGTCGAGGCCATGGGCGGGACCATCGCCGCCACGGACACACCTGGTGGCGGGCTGACCGTCGTGGTCGACCTCGCCGCACCGGGGGATGACCAGTGAGCAGCAAGACGAGGGTGCTCGTGATCGACGACGAGCCACAGATCCTGCGCGCCCTGCGCATCAACCTGTCGGTACGCGGGTACGAGGTCGACACAGCGGCCACGGGGGCGCTTGCGCTACGGGCCGCCGCGGAGCACAAGCCCGACGTCGTCGTCCTGGACCTCGGCCTGCCCGACATGTCCGGCATCGAGGTGCTGGAAGGGCTCAGGGGGTGGCTCACCGCGCCCGTCATCGTGCTGTCGGCGCGCACCGACTCCTCGGACAAGGTCGAGGCGCTCGACGCCGGAGCCGACGACTACGTGACGAAACCCTTTGGCATGGACGAGTTCCTGGCCCGACTGCGAGCCGCCGTGCGCCGCGGCACCGCCGCCTCGGAAACCGATCAGCCCGTAATCGAAACATCTTCTTTCACAGTCGACTTGGCCGCCAAGAAGGTCACGAAGAACGGCGCGGAAGTTCATCTGACCCCGACCGAGTGGGGCATGCTGGAGATGCTGGTGCGCAACCGGGGAAAGCTGGTCGGTCGCGAGGAACTGCTCAAGGAGGTGTGGGGGCAGGCCTACGCCAAGGAGACGCACTACCTGCGGGTGTACCTCGCGCAGTTGCGGCGCAAGCTCGAAGTCGATCCCAGCCATCCCAAGCACCTGCTCACCGAAGCCGGGATGGGCTACCGCTTTCAGGAGTAGCTCCTACTCCCCAGACATCACCTGTCGGGCCACCCGGGTGAGCGGTTCGTAGAGGTTGAGTACCGCCTGCGGGTCATCGTCGAGCAGCGCGTTGGTCACGAGCGTCGAGATTGCCGCGACGAGAACCTGGGCGTCGAAGCGAGCCTGCTCCGAGCGGGCGCCGAACACGTCGGCGACACCGTCGACGAATTCCTGCTGCAGCGCGAGCCTCGCCGCGACCCCCTCGGGCCCCGCCGCGTACACCCCGATCAAGAAGAGGCGCGACCGAGCCGGATTCGCCGCCATCACTGCGAGGTACGTCTTCAACAACGCGTCGAACCGACTCATCGGAGGATCGGACTCGGCGGTCGACAGAATGAGTGCGATCACCGACGCTTGCCGCGTGGCATAGCTGGCCAGGAAGCAGTCCTGCTTCGAGCAGAACAGTTCGTAGAAGGTCTGCCGGGATACTCCGGCGCTCTTGATGACGTCGGCCACGCTGGTGTCGCCATATCCCTTAGCTGACATCACCGTCTCGAGAGCGGCGAGAATGCGTTCGCGCTGGTTGTCCCTGACCTCGTCGCGGCTGAGCTGGTGCCGTCCGGGGCTGAGTCGCTTGCTGGTGTCCATGCCTCGACCTGGGTAGACGCAGATGGTTCTCGAGATTCAGCGAGTGTAGGCGAACGAGTGGTCTGCTCGCGATTGCGAATGATGTACGAAGTTGTCTATATTTGCTACACGCGGGCGGATCCAGAGGAGGGGACTGGATCCGCCCGGTTTACGTTCCGTTCCTGGTCATGCCTTCACCGCCTGCAGCGTGTAGGTCATCGGCATCCGCTCACCGCCCTCGGTCAGGACGAACTCGCCCTCGAAGTCCGGACTCGGCGACATCGCCTCCTCGAAGAAGTTCCATGCCAGCTCCCGGTGCTCCTCGAACGCGGTGATCGTGAAGCCTGCGTCGAGCAACGCCGAGAAGATCTCGCCGAGACCATGATTGAAGGAGATGGACTCCGGCGACGGAACCGTGCCCGATCCCGCGTAGCTGTCGTGCTCGACGAACAACGTCCCGCCCGTCTCGAAGTACGGGTACTCGATCACCAGCAGGCCGTCGGGGCGGGGATCGCTCATCGCCCACAGGATCGGGTGGCCCTCCCTGACGAAGAGTCGACCGCCCGGTTTCAGCAGTGCCGCGACTATGCCCGCCCACCGGCGGATGTCGGGCAGCCAGCACAGCGCCCCGATGCCGGTGTAGACGACGTCGGCGCAGGCCTGCCCGAGCGCGTCGACGGCGTCGTGCACGTCCGCTTCGACGAAGGTGACCTCGGCTCCGGCGCGGGCGGCAAGTGCCCGTCCCGCTTCCACCGCAGCTGGCGAGAAGTCGAGTCCGGTAACCGATTTCGCACCCAGGCGATGCAACGACACCGTGTCGGTGCCGATGTGGCACTGCAGATGTACGACGTCGAGCCCGTCGAGGCGCCCGAGCCGGGGCAGGTCGTAGCGGACCACCGGGGACAGGTAGCCCGGATCCTCGAAGCTCGCCAGGTCATAGCCATCCGGGCCGGTGTGCATCGGGACACGCGATTCCCAGTTCGCCAGGTTGACGTTGCGCCAGTCCTCGGTCATCGATCGATCTTGACAGAAGCCCCCCGACGACTAGCCCGTTTCCTCGGCGAGCGAGATCAGCCGCGCGCGGACCAGGTCGGGACGCTCGTCGATGACGAAGTGGCCGGAGTCGACGGGCTCGAACGTGTAATCGTCGGCGTTGGCGGTGGCGGGGTCGGCGAGTGACGGGTGCACGGCCTGGTCCCCCATGCCGAACAAGGCCCGGATCGGCACGGACGTGTGTCGCTCCTCGGGATGACGCGCCGCGGCAGGCATCTCGCGCACCAGGAAGGTGCGGTAGGTGTCCCTCGCGGTCCGCGCGACGACGGGATCGCGGAAGCGCTCGGTGTAGATGCGGACCGCCTCGGGATCCAGGCGGTGGGCCTCGGGACCGATGCCGAAGATGAAGCGTTGCAGGTAGTTGGTGCGCTGCTGCAGCGGGACCCCGACGGTGGCCAGCAGCGGCTGATAGGCCAACAGCCGCCAGGCGTGCGGCGCCAGGATCCGCGCGGTGACCCAGGGGTGTGCCATGTTCATCACGAGATAGCCGTCGAAGCGCTCGGGCGCGGCCAGCACCATTCGGTACCCCACGAAACCACCCCAGTCGTGACCGACGAGCAGCACGCGGTCTAGGCCCATCGCGTCCATCAACGCCAGCACGTCGGCGGCGACGTCGTCCTTGGCCCACCGGTGCGGCGCGGGCCCGGACCACCCGTAACCCGGCAGGTCGGGCGCGATGATGCGCAACCCGGGCGGCGGATCCGCCAGCAGATCCCGATACACCCAGTGATGCTGCGGCCAGCCGTGCAGCGCCAACACCGGCCTACCGTCCTGCGGACCTGATTCGGTCACGTGGAAGCGCACCCCGCGCGCCTGCACGAAGGACCTACGGACGCCGTCGATCGGCGGCACCTGACTCGTCACGAGTTCAGGTTATGGGACCACCCGACGCAGTAGGGTCCCGGTATGGCCGGGTATCGCGAATCGTTCGACGCCAGTATCGAAGACGCAAGCGCGTTCTGGGCGCAGGCGGCGAAGGCGGTCACGTGGACCAGAGAGCCGCAGACCATCCTCGATGACGCCAATCCGCCCTTCTACCGCTGGTTTCCGGACGGCGAGCTCAACACGTGCGCGAACGCTCTCGACCGGCACGTCGAGGAGGGCCGCGGCGACCAGGCCGCGCTGATCTACGACTCGCCGCTCGCAGGCGCCGAGCGCACCTACACCTACCGCGAACTGCTCGACGCGACCTCCCGCTTCGCGGGCGCCCTGCGTGGACTCGGGGTCGACAAGGGCGACCGCGTCGTGATCTACATGCCGATGGTGCCCGAGGCCGTCATCGCCATGCTGGCCTGCGCCCGCCTCGGCGCCGTGCACTCGGTGGTGTTCGGCGGCTTCGCAGCGCATGAACTCGCCGCCCGCATCGACGACGCCCGCCCAGCGGTGGTCGTGTCCGCGTCCTGCGGCATCGAGCCCACCCGCATCGTCGACTACAAGGTCATCGTCGACTCAGCCCTGCACCTCGCCGAACACACCACGCCGAAGTGCGTGATCCTCCAGCGCGACCAGCACCCCGGCCATCTGACGCCCGGCCGCGACGTGTCGTGGGCCGATGCGATGGCCGACGCCGAACCCGTCGATCCCGTCCCCGTCGCCGCCACCGATCCGCTCTACGTGCTCTACACCTCGGGCACGACCGGCAAGCCCAAGGGCATCGTCCGCGACAACGGCGGCCATGCCGTCGCCCTGCTGTGGACCATGAGGCACATCTACGACATCGAACCCGGCGACGTGTACTGGGCCGCGTCCGACGTGGGCTGGGTCGTCGGCCACTCCTACATCGTCTACGGCCCGCTGCTGCTCGGCGCCACGACCGTGCTCTACGAAGGCAAGCCCGTCGGCACGCCCGACGCGGGCGCGTTCTGGCGGGTGGTCGCCGAGCACGGGGTGAAGGCATTGTTCACGGCGCCCACGGCGATCCGGGCCATCAAGAAGGACGACCCGGAAGCCACCCATCTGGCCCGCTACGACCTTTCCACGCTGCAGTACCTGTTCCAGGCCGGCGAACGGCTCGACCCCGCCACCTACCACTGGGCGTCGGAGAAGTTGGGCATCCCCGTCATCGACCACTGGTGGCAGACCGAGACGGGCTGGGCGATCGCAGCCGACCCGATGGGCGTCGAGCCGATGTCGGTCAAACCCGGCTCCGCCACCGTGCCCATGCCCGGCTACGACGTGCGGGTGCTGCACCCGGACGGCACCGAATGCGATGCGGGCGAAGAGGGTTCGATCTGCATCAAGCTGCCGCTCCCGCCCGGCACCCTCCCCACACTGTGGGGCGACGACGACCGCTACGTCGCGTCATACCTGAAGGCGTTCCCCGGCTACTACCTCTCCGGCGACGGTGGTTACTTCGACGCGGACGGCTACCTGTTCGTGATGGGTCGCACCGACGACGTCATCAACGTGGCGGGGCACCGCCTGTCCACCGGCTCCATCGAGGCGGTCCTGGCGACCCACCCCGCCGTCGCGGAGTGCGCCGTCATCGGCGCGGCAGACGAACTCAAGGGGCAAGTGCCGCGTGGCTTCGTCGTCCTCAAGTCAGGCGCCTCGGCCGACGGATTGGTCAGCGAACTGGTCCTGGCGGTCCGCGAGAACATCGGAGCGGTGGCTGCCCTCAAGAGGATCGACGTCGTTGCGGCGCTACCGAAGACCCGCTCGGGCAAGATTCTGCGCAAGACCATGCGCGGCATCGCCGACGGTCTCGACGAACCGGTGCCGTCGACCATCGAGGATGCCGGCGTCCTCGAGGCGCTCACACCGATCCTGCGGTCGTGACACCCCACCGCGAGCTTCCCCGGACCGGTACCGCCTCAGCGTGATCCGAACTATTGTCAAGAAGTCATATGCGGATATCCGACTGATTCAGCAGAGGTGGATGGCGATGCGAGTTCCAGATCAGAAGGCCGGTGGGTGCTCCTGCCATTGCAACGCGTGCGATGGCGGGCATCACTGCGGAAACCCGCCGAACTGCAACGTGCGGCGCTGAGGCTCGACCGACTACTGCAGGGCTGACAACTCCGCTGCCGTTTCGGATTCGGCCCGCAACCAACTCGGGAACGGCAGCGGGGTGTCGTCGGACCTGTTGCTGTCCGCTGCAAAGCACACCAGGCTCGCCGCGAAGCTGATCAACGCCACGGCACCGAGAATCCCGGCCAGTGTCGAATCGCCGTCGCCGAGTGCCACCACCGCGATCACCGCCGCCATGACAGAGCCCAGCATCATGACCAAACCGCCGGTCGCCAATATCTCCGAAGCCGGATCGTCGGTGTCTCGCAAGTTCTGATCGGCCACGGTCTCTCCCCTTCTCGAACCCATCCCATTCGGGCAAACGGTTCTTACCCGAGGCTGCGGGGTTCGAAACCCGCTAGGCGATCGACAGTGCGATGCCGTCGAGGATGTCGTGCTCGCTGACCACCAACTCGTCGATTCCCGCGCGCTCACCGAGAGCCCGCGCCAGTTCCTCCACCACGATGGCGCCGCCACCGATGACGTCCACCCGGCCCTCGTGCATCGGCCCGAGCGCGGCCCGCTGACGACGCGTCATCGCGAGCAGTCCGTCGCAGACCTTCAGCAGGTCGCCGAACCCGACCCGCGAGAGATGGATGGCCTCGGAGTCGTAGGTGGCCAGGTTCAGCGCCAGCGCCGACAGCGTGGTCATGGTGCCTGCGACACCGACCCACGTCTGCGCCCGCTCGACGGGTACGGCCGCGAACGCCGCCGCAAGCCCGTCCCGGACGACGGCCCGCGCATCGGCGATCTCGGCGGCGGTGGGCGGATCGGATGCCAGGCACCGCTCCGTGAGACGCACGCAGCCGATGTTCGCGGAGTAGCTCGCGTCCACCCCGGCCGAGCTACCGAGGACCACCTCCGTCGACCCGCCGCCGAGATCGACGACGACGAATGGCGCTGCGGCAGAATCGAGTTCACCGACGGCGCCGCGAAATGACAGCTCGGCCTCCTCGGTGCCGGTGATGACCTCCGCGACGGCGTCGGGGACGGCGACGCCGAGCACCTCGGCCGTCATCGCGAAGAACTCGTCGCGGTTGCCCGCGTCCCGAGTCGCCGAGGTCGCGACCATCCGCACCGTCGGCACCGAATGTTCCTGCAGCAGTGCGGCGTAGTCGGTCAGCGCGGCGCGGGTACGCGCCAGGGCGGCCGGCCCGAAGTTGCCCGTCGCATCGACCCCCTCACCGAGCCGCACGATGCGCATCTCACGGTGCACGTCACTGAGTCGGCCCTCCGAGCTGATGTCTGCGATCAGCAATCGGATGGAGTTGGTACCGCAGTCGATCGCCGCGACCCTAGTCACCCGTCCACACCTCTCGATTCAGGATTCCGGCCATCGCAGGTTCGACGGCCAGCACGGCCAGCGCCTCGTCCCCGAAGGGATTCACGCCCGGCCCCTTGGCCAGCGAGTGCGCGATCACCACATGCAGACATTTGACGCGGTCGGGCATGCCGCCGCCCGAGAACGTCGTGCCCAGAGATTCGACGGCGTCTCGTTCGGCCAGGAACGACTCGTGCGCGCGGCGGTAGGCGGCGGCCAAGGCCTCGTCGTCGGCGAGACGCTCGGTCATCTCCCGCATCATTCCCGACGACTCCAGCCGGCTGGCGGCCGCGGTCAGAGCTGGGTGGGTCAGGTAGTACAGCGTCGGAAAGGGCGTCCCGTCAGGCAGTCTCGGCGCGGTCTTCACGACGCCGGGTTGGCCGTTGGGGCAGCGGTAGGCGATCTCGAGGACCCCACGCGGCTCGCGCCCCAGTTGCAGCGCGACGGCGTCGAGATCGGCTTGCTCAACCACCGGGCGGCGGCGGGACGGGGG
>NZ_JAEMTA010000054.1 GCF_016462545.1 Mycolicibacterium sp.
GACAAGCCACGCCACGTCGAGGCCCAGGTCATCGCCGACACGCATGGCAACGTCGTCGTCGCGGGCACCCGCGACTGCTCACTGCAGCGGCGCTTCCAGAAGCTGGTGGAGGAAGCTCCCGCGCCCTTCCTCACCGAAGCGCAGCGCAAGGAGATCCACGAGTCCGCCAAGCGCATCTGCAAGGAAGCCGGCTACTACGGCGCCGGCACCGTCGAATACCTCGTCGGCCAGGACGGTCTCATCTCGTTCCTCGAGGTGAACACCCGACTGCAGGTCGAACATCCGGTCACCGAGGAGACCTCGGGGATCGACCTGGTGCGCCAGCAGTTCCGCATCGCCAACGGTGAGGCCCTCGACATCACCGAGGATCCGACGCCGCGCGGTCATTCGTTCGAGTTCCGCATCAACGGTGAGGACGCGGGCCGCGGCTTCCTGCCCGCACCGGGTCCGGTGACGTTGTTCGATCCGCCGACGGGACCGGGCGTGCGTCTGGACTCCGGTGTCGAGACGGGCTCCGTGATCGGCGGCCAGTTCGACTCGATGCTGGCCAAGCTGATCGTCACCGGCGCCACCCGTGAGGAGGCTCTGGACCGGTCGCGTCGCGCGCTGGCCGAGTTCACCGTCGAGGGTCTGGCGACCGTCATCCCGTTCCACCGCGCCGTGGTGTCCGACCCGGCCTTCATCGGCGACGACAACGGCTTCACCGTGCACACCCGGTGGATCGAAACCGAGTGGGACAACACCGTCGAACCGTTCACCGCTGGCGCCCCCCTCGACGAGGAAGACACCCTGCCCCGGCAGAAGGTCGTCGTCGAGGTGGGTGGACGCCGCGTCGAGGTGTCTCTACCGGGCGATCTGGCCATCGGCGGTGGTGGCGGTGCCGCACCCGGCGTCATTCGCAAGAAGCCCAAGCCGCGCAAGCGTGGCGCCGCTGCGGGCGCCGCCGCCTCGGGTGATGCGGTGACGGCGCCGATGCAGGGCACCGTGGTGAAGGTGGCGGTCGAAGAGGGTCAGCAGGTGTCGGCGGGCGACCTCGTCGCGGTTCTGGAGGCCATGAAGATGGAGAATCCGGTGACGGCGCACAAGGACGGCACCATCACCGGGTTGGCCGTCGAGCCGGGCGCCGCAGTCACTCAGGGCACCGTCCTCGCCGAGATCAAGGACTAGACGCTGTCGAGCGGCCAGTTGTTGCACGCTGATTCGCGAACGGCGTACACCAGGTGGCCACTCGACGGCTGAGGAGCCGATGGAACCCGTCGAGATCAACAATGGCACGTGGTACCTCCGCGGCCTGCGCTACGACGACCGCGTCGATGATCGGCCGGAATTGGCCGACCTCGGCGAGACCGACCTGGACTACGTGCACGACGCCGCGGACGGCTGGGCTGACGACACTCTGTACACCTGGGCCGTGTGCGAACCGACCACCGGTGAACTGCTCGCCGAGATCACCCTGAACCCCGCTACGGGTTTCATGCACAGCCGAGCGAGGCCCGGTCACGAGGATGCCGCCGCCATGTCCGAGGACACGGTTCGGCGCTATGCGTCGGAGATCCTCAACATCCGCGTGCACACGTGACCAGCCTCGACTCCGCCCGCCCGAAAGTCGTCACGGTCACCGGTGCCGCCGGCCAGATCGGTTATGCCGCACTGTTTCGCATCGGTGCGGGTGCCCTGCTGGGTCGTGGCGTGCCGGTGACGCTGCGACTGCTGGAGCTGCCGTCGGCGGTCCGCGCGGCCGAGGGTGTGGTGATGGAACTCGTCGACAGCGCCTTCGATCTGCTCGCGGGAGTGGAGATCCACGACGACCCGGTCCGGGCGTTCGACGGCGTCGACGTCGCGCTGCTGGTCGGCGCCAAGCCCCGCAGCAAGGGCATGGAGCGCGCCGACCTGTTGGCCGCCAACGCCACGATCTTCGCCGACGCGGGACGGGCGCTCAACGCGGGCGCATCGTCCGACGTCCGCATCGTCGTCGTGGGCAACCCCGCCAACACCAACGCCCTCGTAGCATCGGCCCACGCCCCGGACATCCCGGCGGAGAGATTCACCGCGCTGACGCGCCTCGACCACAACCGTGCCGTCGCCGCGCTCGCCGCCCACGCCGGAGTACACGTCACCGACGTCTCTCGGGTAACGGTGTGGGGCAACCACTCTCCCACCATGTATCCCGACATCTTCCACGCCGACGTCGGCGGTCGGGCCGGGGCTGAGTACGCCGCCGACACCGACTGGCTGACCACCGACTTCATCCCGACGGTGGCCAGCCGCGGCACGGCCATCATCGAGGCTCGGGGCACGTCGTCGGCAGCATCGGCCGCCAATGCGGCCATCGACCACGTCCGCGACTGGGTGGACGGCACCGATGCCCGGGACTGGACCTCGGTGGCGCTGCCCTCGCCCGGCGTCTACGGCATTCCGGAGGGCATCGTGACGTCGCTGCCCGTCCGTGCGGTCGACGGTGCCTGGCAGATCGTCGAGGGACTCGAGATCAACGCCTTCTCGCGCGGGCGCATCGACGCCTCCGTGACCGAACTCGAATCCGAACGCGCGGCCGTGGCCGCCCTTGGACTGCTCTAGCGCTTCGCGTTCGCCGACCGGTACGCATCCACCGCTTCGAACGGAAGCGGTCCGCGGCGGCCGACGCGGTAGCCGTTGTCCTGGCACCACTCCCGGATCACGAAGCCCTCGTCACCGCTGACGTGCTTGCGCCATGGGTCGACGCGCGTGAGGTATCGCCGTTGGGGCCCTGCCACCCGACGCCCCCGAGCTGCCCATTCCTGCACGGTGCGACGCAGCGCCTCGGCGTTCGCCGACGACAACTCGATTGCGTATTGCTGACCATCGACGCCGAATTCGACGGTTTCGTCTGCCGGAGTGCCGTCGATGTCGTCGATCAGTACGACGGTCTTCTTCTTCCCCATATCCGAACGACCTCTACCCCGTGGCGCCAACGGCGCCGCCCCCCGGAGGCCGACTGCCGGCCAACCGTCCGCGAGGAGTCCCCAGCCCCGCGTACTAGCTGTATACCACCGCCGGGTGCATCGGTGCCTTCATTCGTCGATGTCGACGCCGGTGGCGAGGTCACCGCATTCGACGGCGATCACGTCGTCCCGACCCGAAAGAAAGGCGCGCGCACCGTCGTCGCCACGCAGAGTCAGCGCCAGTGCAGCCCAATGCTTCCGCGCGATCGCCACGGGGTGACCTGGCCGTCCGCCGAACGTGGCGCGCGCCAGTCCCGACGACGACGCACCGACCGCGTCCCGCACACGTGCGACGACGTCCGCCCCGACGTCCGGGGTGTCGACGAGGTGCAGCAGTACCACGTCGGCACCATCCGCGGCGGCCAACCCCGCGCGGATCGAGGCGCTCATCCCCGTCCGCCAATCCTCGGCCACGACCGCCCGCGCGGGCGACGGCACCTCGACCACGGCCGCACCAAGCACCACCACGACGTCATCGCAACCGCCATCGACCAAGGCCGCCACCGCGTAGCGAAGCCACTCCCCCTGTCCGGCAAGCACTTTCGGCATACCGTAGCGGGTGCCCGCCCCCGCGGCCAGCACCACGCCCGACACGGAGCGCGTTCTCGACATGCGAACATCATCAACCTGGTCGATTCTTGATTGATGTCCGCCCCGGTCACCAACACTCCGAGGAAGCGCGTGCACCCGGTCGACGAGGTGCTCCCGCTGCCGAAGCTCGCCACCTACGGCTTCCAACACGTCGTCGCGTTCTACGCGGGTGCGGTGCTGGTGCCGATCATCATCGCGGGCGCGATCAACCTGCCGCAGGAAGACTTGGTCAAGCTGATCACGGCCGACCTTTTCACCTGCGGCATCGCGTCGATCATCCAGGCGGTCGGGTTCTGGAAGGTGGGGGTTCGGCTGCCACTGCTGCAGGGCGTGACCTTTGCGGGGGTGTCTCCGATCATCGCGATCGGTCTGGCTCACGGCGGCGGCTCGGCCAGCCTGCTCTACGTCTACGGGGCCGTGATCGTCGCGGGCGTCTTCACCTTCCTGATCGCGCCGATATTCGTGAAGTTGCTGCGGTTCTTCCCGCCGGTGGTGACGGGCACGCTGATCACCATCATCGGCCTCTGCCTGGTTCCGGTCGGCGCCGGTGACGCCGTCACCAATCCCGCTACGGGCGAACATGATCCGACGAACATCCGGTGGCTGCTCTACGCGCTCGGCACCATCGCGGTCATCGTCGCCATCCAGCGCATCTTCCGCGGCTTCATGGCCACCATCGCCGTGTTGCTCGGTCTGGTCGTGGGATGTGTCGTGGCCTTCGCCCTCGGTGACATGAACTTCGACAAGGTCGCGGCGGCAGCACCGATCGGGTTCACCCAACCGTTCCTGTTCGGCATGCCCAAGTTCGACGTCGTCGCGTGCATCACGATGATCATCGTGCTGCTGATCACCGCGGTCGAGTCCACTGGCAGCACGATGGCGACCGGTGAGATCGTCGGCAAGCGCATCAAGGCCTCCGACATCGGCAACGTGCTGCGCGCCGACGGCCTGGCCACCGTGATCGGCGGCGTCTTCAATTCGTTCCCCTACACGGCATTCTCGGAGAATGTCGGCCTGGTCCGGCTCACGGGCGTCAAGAGTCGCTGGGTGGTCGCCGCCGCGGGCGTCATCATGATCATTCTCGGGTTCCTGCCCAAGGTGGCCGCGATCGTATCGTCCATTCCGAACCCGGTACTCGGGGGCGCGGCTCTGACGCTGTTCGCGACGGTCGCCGTGGTCGGCATCCAGACGCTGGGCAAGGTCGACTTCACCGATCACCGCAACCTGATCATCGTGACGACCAGCCTGGCGTTGGCGCTGTGGGTGACGTCCTACCCCGACGTCGCCAAGGCCATGCCACCCGGCATCGACCTGCTGTTCGGCAGCGGCATCAGCATCGGCGCAATCGCCGCGATCGTGCTCAACATCGTCTTCTTCCACCTCGGCATCAGCAAGGGGCCGCGGGTGGCCGGCGGTGGCACCATTAGCCTCGACGAAGTGAACTCGATGACCGCGGAACGCTTCACCGAGGTGTTCGGGCACGTGGTGCAGGACGTTCCGTGGGCCGTCGAGCGGGCCTTCGAGCAGCGTCCGTTCGCCGACACCAAGGCGTTGCGCGACGCGTTCCAGGATGCGGTGTTGACCGGATCCTCCGAGCAGCAACTCCAACTGATCAACGCCTTCCACGACCTCGGCGCCGAGGACGAGACGGGCCACGCGCTCGCCGTCGACCACGTCGCGCTGAGCAACCTCGCCGAGGAGGACCACAACGACGTCGTCGAACTGGCGGGCGCCTACCGCGAGCACTTCGGCTTTCCATTGGTGATCTGCGCGCGTGAAACCGAACACTTCGACCGCGTGATCAAGAACGGCTGGTCGCGGATGGACAACTCGACACCAGCGGAGAAGGCGTTCGCGCTGATCGAGATTGCCAAGATCGCGAACTACCGCTTCGACGACCTGGTGGCCGACGCCAACCCCATCGCCGCGGCGCGGTTCGGCCGGCTCAACGAATTGCAGTAATGCCCACTCAGGGAGCTTTGGGCCTGGACGGCTTCAACGGGCTGACCGACCGCCAGCGGATGAACCTGCTCTTCGGCGTGTGCTCGTCGACCATCTGGGCGCGCCGGGTCCTCGCCGGCGGACCCTTCCGCGACGTCGACGCGCTGCTGGACCGCGCCGACCGGGTGCTCGCCGAGCTTCCGGACGGTGAGATCGACGCGGCCCTGGACGGTCATCCCCGCATCGGCGCGAAGGTCGACAACGCGTCGTCGGCGCGCGAGCAGGCCGCGGTGGTCTCAGCAGATGATTCCGTGAAGGCTGAGCTGGCTGCCAGCAACGCCGAGTACGACGCCAAGTTCGGCTACGTCTATCTGGTCTGTGCGAGCGGTCGTTCCGCCGAGGAACTGCTGGCCATCCTCGTCGACCGCCTGAACAACGACGCCGAGACCGAGCGACGGGTGATGCGCAGCGAGTTGGCCAAGATCAACCGCCTGCGCCTCGAACGGCTGTTGAGCGAGCCCGCGTCGTGACGGCCCCACCCCCACCGCGAGCAGACACGAAGGGCCCTCAATTGCGCCGAAACAGGGCCGTTTGCGTCTGCTCGCGGGAGAGGGTGACCACATGAGTCTGTCCACCCACGTCCTCGATGCCATGTCCGGCAAGCCCGCAACCGGCGTGACCGTCACCCTGACCGACGCGCTGGACGAGCCGTTGACCACGGCCACCACCGACGGTGACGGGCGGATCGCCGCCCTGGGCGACGACCTGCCCGCCGGGGTGTACCGCCTGCACTTCGACACGGGTGGCTACTTCGCCAGGCTGGACGTCCCCACGTTCTACCCCGAGGTCGTCATCGTGTTCGAAATCACCGACGCCGCAAGCAAATACCACGTCCCGGTGTTGCTCTCGCCGTATGCGTATTCCACCTACCGAGGGAGTTGAGCGGTGTCCAAGATCATCCTTGGCAAGAATCAGTACGGAAAGGCGGAGAACCGCGTCGTCAGAATCCATCGTGACACTCCCCGCCACGAGATTCACGACGTCAACGTATCCACCTGCCTCCGAGGCGATTTCAGTGCCGCCCACCTGGCCGGCGATCAGTCCGAGGTGCTACCCACCGATACCCAGAAGCAGACCGCGTACGCCTACGCCAAGGAGAAGGGTCTGGTGTCCATCGAGGACTACGGCCTGACGCTGGCGCGGCACTTCGTCGACGACGTCGAACCGGTCGAGGGCGCGCGCATCGAGATCGAGGAGTACGCCTGGGAGCGGGCGATCGTCGACGGCGCCGAGCACGATTACACCTGGATTCGCAAGGGCCAGGAGGTCCGCACCGCGGCCATAACCGTCGACGCCGACGGTGAATGGGTCGTAGGGGGGCTGAAGGACATGGTCATCCTGAAGTCCACCGGTTCGGAGTTCGCCGGCTTCCTGAGCGACCCGTACACCATCCTGGAGCCGACGCACGATCGCGTGATGGCGACATCGCTTGTCGCGCAGTGGCGATTCACCTCCACCGACGTCGACTGGGAGGCGACCTTCGCGGGCATCAAGACCCAACTGGTCAAGCAGTTCGCCGTGGTGCAATCGCTGGCGCTGCAGCAGACTCTCTTCGAGATGGGCAAGGCGGTGCTGGAGACATATCCGTTCATCGCTGAGGTGCGACTGTCCGCACCCAACAAGCACCAATTCGTCTATGACCTGTCGCCATTCGGGGTGCCGAACGACAGGGAGGTGTTCAACGCCGACGATCGACCCTACGGCCTGATCCAGGCGACCGTCACGCGAGACGACGCCCCGGCACCGGGGGCCGCCTGGGACGTGTACCAGGGCTGGCTGTCGTAGCTCGCTACTCGAGTTGATCCCTCAGTCGCGCAAGAGATTTCGCAAGAAGTCGCGAGACGTGCATCTGTGAGATGCCAACCCGCTCCGCGATCTGGGTCTGTGTCATCGATTCGAAGAATCTGAGGAGCAACACCTGCCGCTCGCGCTCCGGAAGGCTGGCGAGCAAGGGCCGCAACGATTCCCGATTCTCGATCTGATCGAGATTGAGGTCGACGTCACCGAGCGTGTCCGCGATGGCGGGAGCCTCCTCGGTTCCGCCGCCCGCCCCGTCGATCGACAGGGTGTTGTACGAGCTGCCGGCCACCAGGCCTTCGACGATCTCGTCGCGGTCCATCTCCAGCTCGGCGGCCAACTCCGACGGAGTGGGAGCGCGGCCCAGCTTCTGCGACAACTCGGCGGTCGCGGCCCCGAGCCGCAGATGGAGCTCCTTGAGCCGTCGCGGCACCTTCACCGACCAGCTGTTGTCCCGGAAGTGGCGCCGGACCTCACCCATGATGGTCGGTACCGCGAAGGACACGAAGTCCGAACCCGCATCCACGTCGAAGCGGATAACGGCGTTGACCAGACCGACTCGCGCCACCTGAACCAGATCGTCGCGCGGCTCACCGCGGCCATCGAAACGTCGGGCAATGTGATCGGCGAGCGGAAGGCAACGTTCCACGATCGAGTCACGCTGACGCGTGAACGAACTCGAACCCTCCGCGAGCTCCTGCAGGGTGCGGAACATGTCGACCACGTCGGCGTATTCAGAGTTCGAGCGTGACGTCGAACCCCGAGAGGACGACGGTGTCACCGCAGCGAGCTCGCTCGTCTCGTCGTCATGGAGATGCCGAAGACCTGCGAGTCGTCGGGGCCATGGCCGTCGTGGAAGGTACTGACTTCATCGGTCAGCGAGCTCAACACGTGCCAGCTGAAGCTACCGGGCACGACGATGTCGGGTGACGAGCACGCGGTGGACACGTCGACGACCAGTTGATCGTCATGGGGATGGACCACCAACACCAGGGTCGCATCCGGAGCGGCCGATCGCATCAGCCGGGTGCAGGCCTCGTCCACCGCAAGCCGGAGATCGGCCACGCTGTCGAAGTCGAGGTCCTCATATGTTCCGACGGCGCCCACGACCGTGCGCAGCACCGCCAGATTCTCCAGCTTCGCCGCGACTCGTACCTCGATGGATCGGGGGCTTCGATGCCCCCCGTCGTGGTCGTGTTGACCGTCTGACACGCGCCCTCCAAGTGATCTCAAGGCGAGATTACCCCGAGCTGGCTCACAGCTAACCACCACCACTCCGATCACCAGTTGATTGTGCTTCTGGGCAATGGGTGGGTGCGTCCGCCGCGGGCTTGCTCGCGATAATCGCCTGGCCTCCCGCTCGATATGCCGTACACATTCAAGGCATGAATGCCCAACCAGTCGGTGATTAAACCCAGGCCGAGGCGTCGCCCACTCCAAATCGGGCCAAAAACAACGTATTTGGCGTAATTGCGCGATGGCGGCACGGCTTCTGTTTAGCCAGTGCGGACCCCGGGCAGCCTTCGAGGGCACGGGTACACATCGAATGCCCGCCCCCTCGGGGAGCGGACGGCGCTCAAGAAGCGGGCGACCATGCCGAAGTGCAACGAGTGAAAGGTAGCCATGAGCGACAAGGACAGTGGTCCCGAAGCAGGCATCAAGGGCGTCGTCGAAGACGTCAAGGGCAAGGCCAAGGAAGCGGTCGGCTCCGTGACCGGCAGCGACGGCCTCAAGGAAGAGGGCAAGGCTCAGCAGGACAAGGCCGAGGCCCAGCGCGACGTCGCGAAGAAGGAAGCCGAAGCCGAAGCAGCCCGCGGTAGCGCGGAGGCAGCCGAAGCGCGCCAAAAGGCCGCCGAGTAAGGCGTCTTTCTCGTAGGAGGGCCCGGTCGGACGTTCCGACCGGGCTCTCCTCGTTCGCCTCGTCGCACTACTCGGCGGCTTCGGCGATGCGCTTGATCGCCTCGAGGCGCCGATCCCAGCGGCGGCCGATCGCGTCGAGTTCCACCGCGAGCGAGCTCAACCGGCTGCCCACCGCCCGGTAGCGGATCTCTCGTCCGACGCGAACGGCCTGCACCAAACCTGCGTCGTCGAGCACTGCCAGATGTTTGGCGATTGCCTGGCGACTCACCGGGAGCCGAGCCGCCAGGGCACTCGCCGACAGGTCGGCACCGCCGATTTCGGACAGGATGCGCCACCTGGTCTCGTCCGCGAGAACGGAGAGGACCGCGGACACGTCCGTTGCGTCGGTCACCGCGATTCCACGAACTCCACCAGTTCGCCGAGTTCGGCCAACCAGCCCTTGACGTTGCCGGACTGCGCGCCCTCCGGGTCTGAGAGTTCCTCGAAACCCGTCTCGAGAAGGTCAAGGCGCGTCCCGTCCGCGGTTGCCGTGAGATCGAATCGGACCAACGTCGAATTGGCCGGCGTGGGATCCACGCCGAACTCACGCGCCCACCGGTAGACGAGCGTCTTCGGCTTGTCCACGTGTTCGACGACGATCCGGAACGCGCCGCCGTGGTCGCGCCAGCCGAATTCGCCGGAGGCGCCGGGGGTCGCGTCGAACTCCGCGGTGTCCCCGAACCACTGGGCGATCAGGTCGGGTTCGGTGATGGCAGCCCACACCTTCTCCACCGGTGCCGTGATGTCGATGCTGCGGGTGATGTCGAGTGATGCCATGGTCTCTACTCTCCTCGTCGGTGATTGATGCAACTTGAGGGTTGCACATCACCCCGGCTGATGCAACCGATGAGTTGCACTAGGAAGCATCGGTCGGCGCCGGCATGCGGTGACGACGGAGCTTGACTACCTTCGACAGGTGGACCTCAACGCCGTCGAAACGATCAGTACGCCGCGGCGCCGCGACGAACTGTGGCCGCTCGGCCCGACGGACGCCCTCATCGCGGGCGGAACGTGGCTTTTCTCCGAGCCGCAGCCCGAGACCCGTCGGCTGGTGGACCTGTCCCACCTGGGTTGGGCGCCGATCACCATCGCCGACGACGGCCTCGAATTGGCCGCGACCTGCACCCTCGAGCAGGTCGCCGCTCTCTCGGACGGCCTGCCCACCGAGCGGCCGGAGTGGCTGGCCGCCCCGCTGTTTCGGCAATGCTGCTCGGCTCTGCTCGCCTCGTTCAAGATTCAGCGCACCGCGACGGTCGGCGGCAACGTCTGTTTGTCATTCCCGGCGGGGTCGATGATCTCGTTGGCGTCCGCGCTTGGCGGCGACGTCCTGGTGTGGCGGGCCGACGGCGAGGACTACCGGATGCCGATCACCGACTTCGTCACCGGCAACTCGGCCAACGTGCTGGCCGTCGGTGACGTACTGCGGTCCGTTCGTCTGCCGGACCCGGCGTTGCGCGGCCGCACCGCATTTCGCAAGCTGGCGCCCTCTCCGCTGGGACGCTCGGGCATCGTCGTCATCGGCCGGATGAATCAGGACGGAACGTTCGTGCTGTCGATCACCGCAGCGACCGTGCGCCCCTACGTCTTCACCCTGCCCGAGCCCGATGTGGAGGCGGTGCGAGAGGCCCATGCCAGGATCCCGGACGACGCCTGGACCGACGATCCGCACGGCGACCCCGACTGGCGCCGCGCAGTGTCGTTGATACTCGCCGAGCAGATCGTCGCGGAGCTCGCATGATTCATGCGCGAGAAGCGAAACGGGATTGCCCATGATCATCATCAATGGTGAAGCGCTGCAGGACGACCCGCGACCCGGTCAGTGTCTGCGCACCTACCTCCGCGAGCACGGCCACTTCGAGGTCAAGAAGGGGTGCGACGCGGGCGACTGCGGCGCATGCTCGGTTCTAGTGGACGGCGCACCGGTGCACTCCTGCGTCTTCCCCGCCTTCCGCGCCGAAGGCCACGAGGTCACGACGGTGGCAGGCCTCGGCACGCCGGACGAGCCGCACCCCATGCAACGGCGCTTCGTCGAGGCCGCCGGCTTCCAGTGCGGATTCTGCACGGCGGGGATGATCACCACCACCTCGGCGCTGAGGCCCGAGCAACTCACCGACCTGCCCGAGCACCTCAAGGGAAACCTGTGCCGGTGCACGGGTTATCGCTCGATCACCGATGCGCTCGCGGGTGCCGTCAACACGAAGAGGGCGGGCGGGGCGGGCGACTCGGTCGCCGCGCCGGCCGGCATGCGGGTCGTCACGGGCACCGAGCAGTACACGATGGATCACGACGTCACCGGGCTGCTCCACCTCGCCGTCCTCCGCAGTCCGCTTCCCCATGCCAGGATCGTCGCGCTCGACACGGCGGCGGCCGAACGACTCCCCGGCGTGCACCTGGTGCTGACCCATCGCGACAGCCCTACCGTCGCATTCTCGACGGCACGTCATGACAGCCGCCTCGACGACCCCGACGACTCGTTCGTACTCGATTCCATCGTGCGCTTCGTCGGTCAGCGCGTGGCCGCGGTCGTCGCCGACACCCTTGCCATCGCCGAGGATGCCTGCCGGCTGATCCGAGTCGAGTATGACGAACTGCCAGCCGTGTTCGATCCCGAGGCGGCCCTGGCCACTGGCGCGCCGTTGGTGCACGGGGACAAGACCGCCGACGCCCGCATCGCCGACGTATCTCGCAACCTCGTCGCCGAGTTGCACGGCGGCGTCGGAGACGTCGACGCCGGGGTGGCAACCGCAACGGCCGCAGGCGGGGCTGTCGTGAGCGGACGCTGGCAGACCCAGCGCGTCCAGCACACCCACCTGGAGACCCACGGGTGCACGGGTTGGCGAGATGACCACGGGCGGTTGGTGATTCGCACCAGCTCACAGGTGCCCTTCCTAGTACGCGACGAATTGTGTCACGTCTTCGGCCTGGATCGCTCCGACGTCCACGTGTTCACCCGACGGGTCGGAGGCGGCTTCGGCGGGAAGCAGGAGATGCTGACCGAGGACCTCGTCGCCCTGTCGGTGCTTCGACTCGGCAAGCCTGTGCGCTACGAGTTCAGCCGCTCCGACGAATTCATCAGCGCGCCATGCCGTCACCCCGTCCGCGTGGATGCCACGGTCGCGGCCGCACCCGACGGGGTGCTGACGGCGCTGGCGGTCGACGTGTTGATGGATGCGGGCGCCTACGGTAACCACTCCCCCGGCGTGATGTTTCACGGGTGCGGCGAGTCGATCTCGGTGTACCGCTGCCCGAACAAGCGTGTGGACGCGCAGGCGGTGTACACCAACAACATTCCCTCCGGCGCGTTCCGCGGGTACGGACTCGGACAGGTGATCTTCGCCGTCGAGTCGGCGATGGACCAGTTGGCCGAACGCCTCGGCATCGACCCGTTCGAGGTGCGCCGCCGCAACGTCGTGGTCCCCGGCGATCCGTTCACCGACGCGCACGTTGCCGACGACGACTTGACGTACGGCAGCTACGGCCTCGATCAGTGCCTCGACCTCGTCCAAAACGCACTGGCGTCCAGTGCTGGGACGCCGCCGGCGGTCGGACCCTGGCAGGTCGGCGAGGGCATGGCCGTCGCGATGATCGCGACCATCCCGCCGCGTGGACACTTCGCCGACGCCTCGCTCTCGCGGGACGCCGACGGTGACTTCACCCTGTCGGTCGGCACGGCCGAGTTCGGCAACGGCACCTCCACCGTGCACACCCAAATCGTGGCATCCGAGCTCGGCATCGATCCCGGCCGAGTGCGCATTCGCCAATCCGACACCGATGCAACGGGTTACGACACCGGGGCGTTCGGCTCGGCGGGCACGGTCGTCGCCGGCATCGCGGTGCTCGCGGCGTGCCGGGAGCTCCGCGACGCGATCACGGCGGCGCCGGACGCCCGGCCCCTCGTCGGTCACGGGCGGCACGACGGCACCCCGCGTTCGGTGGCGTTCAACGTGCAGGGATTCCGCGTCGCGGTGAACGTCGAGACGGGTGAGGTGCGGATCCTGCAGTCGATACAGGCCGCCGACGCCGGTGTGGTGATGAACCCCGAGCAGTGCCGCGGGCAGGTCGAAGGCGGTGTGGCCCAAGGGATCGGCAGCGCCCTGTACGAGGAGATGCTCACCGGTCCCGACGGGGCCGTCACCACGACCGATCTGCGCAACTATCACGTTCCACAGCTCGCTGACCTACCCGTGACGGAGGTCTACTTCGCCGACACCTACGACACCCTCGGACCGTTCGGCGCGAAGTCGATGAGCGAGTCGCCGTACAACCCGGTGGCCCCCGCCCTCGCCAACGCCATCGCGCGGGCTTGCGGCGCGCGGTTGCATCGGTTGCCAATGACGCCCGCACGGGTGTGGCGAGCGCTGAACACCTGACCCCCCCTTTAAGCGCGAGCGTGCGTGTCCGCACGCGACACGCCGATACATTTCGGCACAACACGCACGCTCGCGAGGCGGGGCCTCTCCGCAGAAGCGGTTCCTAGCGCACAGCTCGAGGACGTGCCGACGAACCGCTTGCCTGCCGCACGCTGTCGGTCCCGCCGCCTAGCATTCGCTGCGTGTGGAAGGCCTACGTTGTCGTGGCGGTCGCGGCGGGAGTCGGTGCGTACATGGCGGGCTTGGGCGTGCCGTGGTGCGTCGCCGCCGCGGTGCTCGCACCAGCACTGCCCGCGTTCCTCGTCGGCGTGCTCCGCGGTGCACGCACCCCCGGCGCACGGGAGGACCCTGCCGTCGCCAAGCAGGCCATGTCCGGCACCGAGTTCGAAGATCACGTCGCACGCATCGCCAGATCCAGTGGGGCATCGGTGATCATGACGGCGGTGACTGGCGACTTCGGTGTCGACCTCATCGTCGGCCGCAGACCGAATCGTCTTGCCATCCAATGCAAACGGCAATCACGACCGGTCGGCTCCGGTGCCGTCCAGGAGGTCGTGGCCGGTGCCGTGATGCACGACTGCGCGCACACCATGGTCGTCACCAATCACGACTTCACCCCTGCTGCACGCACACTCGCGGAGCGGCACGGCTGCGTTCTCGTCGGCGGTGAACAGCTCACGCGGCTTGGGTCGACGATCCGCAGACTCACCGCACCGGACGCGGTCGGTCGATAGGTGGCGCGAACGTGCGTGTGGTGCCACCGACACTCGGCGTGTCGCGTGCGGACACGCACGCTCGCGGGAAGTGGCCCCGCTAGCAGAGCTCGGTCAGCGCGGCGCGCACGGCGTCGATCGCCGCGTCGATGTCCTGGCGGGTGGCCGTCAGGGCGGGCCGGAAGCGAACGCTGTCCGGACCGCTGGCCAACATGATCACGTGCCGGTCCCAGAGTCGCTGGATCAGCTCGTCGCGCTGGGCCGCCGTCGGCATGCTGAACGCACACATCAGGCCGCGGCCGCGCGGGTCTAGCACCACGCCCGGGAAATCGGCGGCGAGGTCCTCGAGCCTGCCGAGCAGATGGCGACCCTCCTCGGCGGCATGGGCCAGCAGTCCGTCGGCTTCGATGGTCTCGAGGATGCGTCGAGACCTGACCATGTCGGTCAGGTTGCCGCCCCACGTCGAGTTGATCCGCGAGCTGACGGCGAACACGTTGTCGACCACGTCGTCCACGCGTCGGCCCGCCATCACGCCGCACACCTGGGTCTTCTTGCCGAAGGCGACGACATCGGGGGTGACGCCCAATTGCTGGTAAGCCCAAGCGGTCCCGGTCATTCCGCAACCCGTCTGCACCTCGTCGAAGATCAGCAGCGCGTCGAACTCGTCGCACAGTGCGCGCATCGCGGCGAAGAACTCGGCCCGGATGTGTCGGTCGCCCCCCTCGCCCTGGATCGGCTCGGCGATGAAGCAGGCGATGTCGTGCGGGTTTGCCTCGAACGCGGCGCGCGCCTGCCGGAGCGACTCGGCCTCGAGCTCGGCTACGTTCGCACCGGGCCGGGTAAACGGCGCGTCGATGCGTGGCCAGTCGAACTTCGGGAACCGCGCGACCTTGTTGGGGTCGGTGTTGGTCAACGACAGCGTGTATCCGCTGCGGCCGTGGAAAGCGCCCTGCAGATGCAGCACCTTGGTGCCGAGCTCGGGGTCGATGCCGCGGCTCTCGTTGAAGCGGCTCTTCCAGTCGAAGGCGACCTTCAATGCGTTCTCGACGGCCAGTGCGCCGCCGTCGACGAAGAACAGGTGCGGCAGGGCCGGGTCCCCGAGCACGCGGGCGAAGGTCTCGACGAAGCGGGCCATCGGCACGCTGTAGACGTCGGAATTGGAGGGCTTGTTCACCGCGGCCGAGGCGAGCTCGGAACGGAAGGCGTCGTCGTCGGCGAGGGCGGGATGGTTCATGCCCAATGCGGACGACGCGAAGAACGTGAACATGTCGAGATAGCGCTCGCCGGTGCGGGCATCGACGAGGAACGAACCGGCCGATCGATCGACGTCGAGGACGAAGTCGAGGCCGTCGGCGAGGATGCTGCGGCTGAGCACCTCGCGCACGTCGTCGGGTGCCACATGGGAGCCGGGCTTCAGGTCGCGCGAAGGCAGGACAGCGGTCATACCGTGATCCTAACGGATTTTTTACGCTCCGCACGCCATCCAGCAGGATTTTCTACGGCACAAAGTCGCGACCCTCGTAAAAAGTCTGTAAGATGATCGTGCTTCGGGTGCGGACATTCGCCGCCGTTCGTATCTGTTGCAGCAAGTCTTCGAGCGCCCGCGCCGAACGGACACGCACCAGGAGGACGTAGCTCTCGTCCCCAGCCACCGAGTGGCACGACTCGATGGCTTCGATGTGTTCGAGGCGCGCGGGCGCATCATCTGGTTGAGAGGGGTCGATGGGGGTGATGGACACGAATGCCGACAGCATGTTCCCGACGGCCTCGGGGTCAATCCGCGCTTGGTATCCCATGACGACCCCGCGGGTCTCCAGCCGTCGTACACGCGATTGGACGGCGGATACCGAAAGCCCCGCACTCGCGGCGAGGTGGGCCAGCGTGGCCCGGCCGTCCGCCACCAACTCGCGCACCAATGTCCGGTCGATGTCGTCGAGCTCCTCCTGGGCGTCGGCCATGGCCGGAGACTATCCCAGGCGACGGACATCATGAGCGTGTCGATCGGCGAGCTGAGGGCGCGATTCGCGGCCGACTTGTCCCACCTGTACGCCACCGAAGTTCCCGCGTACACGACGCTCGTCGAGGTCAGCACCGAGGTCAACCGCGACCACGCCGGCGACGATCGACTCGGGTCCCTCGAACGGATCACCGCCGAGCGCCATGGCGCGATCCGGGTCGGCAGCCCCCGCGAACTGGCCGCCGTCGCCGACCTCTTCGCCGCCTTCGGGATGTACCCGGTCGGCTTCTATGACCTGCGTGAGGCGGCCTCGCCCGTCCCGGTGGTGTCGACCGCGTTCCGACCCGTCGACCAGGAAGAGCTGGCGCACAACCCCTTCCGCATCTTCACCTCTGTGCTCGCGACCGCCGACGCCAGGTTCTTCGAGCCCGAGCTACGCGCCCGCGTCCATCGGTTCCTCGCCGAGCGGGAGCTCTTCGACCCGTCGTTGATCTCCGACGCCAGGATCATTGCGGCGGACGGTGGCTGTTCGACCGAGCGCGCCGACGACTTCGTGTCGCGCGCAGTGTCGGCGTTCGCGCTGTCCCGAGAGCCGATCGACGCCGCCTGGTATGCCGAGCTGTCGCAGGTGTCGGCGGTCGCCGCCGACATCGCGGGCGTGCGGTCCACTCACGTCAACCACCTGACGCCGCGCGTCGTGGACATCGACGAGCTGTATCGGCGGATGGTCGCCCAAGGCGTCGCCATGACCGGTCGCATTCAGGGCCCGCCTCGCTGGGCTGGACCCGACGTGCTGTTGCGTCAGACGTCATTTCGGGCGTTGGCCGAGCCGCGTCGGTTCCGAGGCTCCGATGGCGCGGTGACCGAGGGCAGTCTGCGGGTCCGGTTCGGTGAGGTGGAGGCCCGCGGCGTCGCACTCACCCGCAAGGGCCGCCAGCGCTATGACGATGCCATGCGCGAACCCGACCCGGCGGAGGCGTGGGGTCGCCACTTCCCGGTCACGCACGCCGAGCTGGCCTCCGACGGACTGGCCTACTACCACGGCGGCGATCCGACGAAACCCGTTGTCTACGAGGATTTCCTGCCCATCTCAGCGGCCGGTATCTTCCGCTCGAACCTCGACCGCGGTACCACGCCCGTCACCGAACCCGACGAGTCGGGTTACAGCGCCGACTGGCTGGCCGGCGTCATCGACCATCACCTTCACGACCCGTATGACCTCTACGAGAAAGCAGCAGCATCATGACGCAGTCCGTTCCCACCGCACACCTTCCTACCGCCGAGGACCTCCGCGACCGGGCCCGCGCGGCATTGAAGTCCGTCGGCTCTGCGATCGAGTTGGGCGAACCGGGTGGGCATGGCCTGCAGGCCAGCACCCCGCTCACGGGTGACGTCCTGTTCACCGTCACCGAGACCACCACGCGCGAAGCCGACGAGGCCATCGCCGACGCCGCGCAGGCCTTCACGTCGTGGCGGGTCACCCCCGCACCGGTGCGCGGCGCGCTGGTGGCCCGCCTTGGCGAGCTGCTGGTCGAGCACAAGGCGGACCTCGGCGCGCTCGTCACCATCGAGGCCGGGAAGATCACCTCCGAGGCACTCGGCGAGGTCCAGGAGATGATCGACATCTGCCAGTTCGCAGTCGGCCTCTCGCGCCAGCTGTACGGGCGCACCATCGCCTCCGAGCGACCCGGGCACCGGTTGATGGAGACGTGGCATCCGCTCGGCGTGGTCGGAGTCATCACCGCCTTCAACTTCCCGGTCGCGGTGTGGGCCTGGAACACCGCGGTCGCCCTGGTCTGCGGTGACACGGTCGTGTGGAAGCCCTCGGAGCTGACGCCGCTGACGGCCATCGCCTGTCAGGCGTTGATCGAGCGGGCCGCCGCCGACGTCGGCGCGCCCGCTAGCGTGAGCCGACTCATCCAGGGCGGCAGGGAGATCGGCGAGCAGCTGGTCGACGATCCGCGGGTTGCGCTCGTCAGTGCCACCGGCTCGGTGCGGATGGGTCAGCAAGTCGGGCCGCGGGTAGCCCAACGGTTCGGCAAGTCGCTGCTGGAACTCGGTGGCAACAACGCCGCGATCGTCGCACCATCCGCAGACCTCGATCTCGCCGTCCGCGGCATCGTCTTCTCGGCCGCCGGTACCGCGGGGCAGCGGTGCACCACCATGCGACGCGTGATCGCCCACAGCTCGGTCGTCGACACCCTGGTCGAACGGATCGCATCCGCGTACCGCAGCCTTCCGATCGGCGATCCCTCCGCCGACGGAACGCTCGTCGGCCCGCTGATCCACGAACGGTCCTACCGCGACATGGTGGGTGCGCTGGACAAGGCGCGTGCCGACGGCGGCGAGGTGATCGGTGGCGAACGCAGTGCCGTCGGGGGCGATGCCGGCGAGGGCGCCTTCTACGTCGAGCCCGCCGTGGTTCGCATGCCGTCGCAGACCGCGGTGGTGCACGACGAGACGTTCGCGCCCATCCTCTACGTCCTGAGCTACGACACCCTCGACGAGGCGATCGAGCTGAACAACGCCGTCCCTCAGGGGCTTTCGTCCGCGATCTTCACCACCGACATGCGCGAAGCCGAGCGGTTCATGGCGGCCGACGGTTCGGACTGCGGCATCGCCAACGTCAACATCGGTACCTCAGGCGCCGAGATCGGCGGCGCGTTCGGCGGTGAGAAGCAGACGGGCGGCGGTCGTGAATCCGGGTCTGACTCCTGGAAGGCCTACATGCGGCGCGCCACCAACACCGTCAACTACAGCTCCGAGCTCCCGCTCGCCCAGGGAGTGCACTTCGGCTAGTGATTTCGGCGTGATCAGCGGCGCTCACCGCACGGCGCTCACCGCCGCCGATCACGCCGAAATCGCGAGGGAAGTATCATCGCGGCGTGAGCGAGCAGGTCGAACAGAGGGAATTCCAGGCAGAGGCCCGGCAGCTGTTGCAGCTGATGGTCCACTCCATCTACTCCAACAAGGACTCGTTTCTGCGGGAGTTGATCTCGAACGCGTCCGACGCGCTGGACAAGCTTCGCCTCGAGGCGTTCCGCGACAAGGACCTCGACGTCGACACGTCGGATCTGCACATCGACGTCGACGTGGACAAGACGGCGCGCACGCTGACCATCCGCGACAACGGCATCGGCATGACACGCGAGGAGGTGGTCGACCTCATTGGCACCCTCGCCAAGTCCGGCACCGCCGAGCTTCGAAAGAAGCTAGGAGACGCCAATAAGGCGAGCGACGCCGAAGAGCTGATCGGGCAATTCGGCATCGGGTTCTACTCGACGTTCATGGTGGCCGACGCGGTCGAGCTGCTGACGCGGAAGGCGGGCGAGAGTTCGGCCACGCGTTGGGAATCCAACGGTGACGGCACCTACACCATCGCCAGCGTGGACGATGCGCCACAGGGCACCTCGGTGACGTTGCACCTGAAGCCCGAGGATGCCGACGACGAGCTGCACGACTACACCGCGGCGTGGAAGATCAGGGAGCTGGTCAAGAAGTACTCCGACTTCATCTCCTGGCCGATCCGGATGGAGGTCGAGACGACCGTCCCGCCTGCCGAGGAGGGCGGCGAACCGACGGTGACCGTGGAGACTGAGACGATCAACTCGCGGACGGCGCTGTGGGCCAGGCCCAAGACCGAAGTCTCCGACGAGGAATATGCGCAGTTCTACAAGCACATCGCCCACGCCTGGGACGAGCCCCTCGACGTCATCGCGATGAAGGCCGAAGGCACCTTCGAGTACCAGGCCTTGCTGTTCATCCCGTCGATGGCCCCATTCGACCTGTTCAATCGCGACGGGCACACCGGAGTCCAGCTCTACGTCAAGCGCGTGTTCATCATGGGTGACTGCGACGAGCTGGTGCCGGAATACCTGCGCTTCGTCAAGGGCGTCGTCGACGCACAGGACATGTCGCTCAACGTGTCTCGGGAGATCCTGCAGCAGAACCGCCAGATCAAGGTGATCCGTCGCAGCCTCACCAAGAAGGTGCTCTCGGCGATCAGGGAGCTGCAAGCCAACCGTCCGGACGACTACGCGACCTTCTGGACGCAGTTCGGCCGGGTCTTCAAGGAGGGCTTGATCTCCGATGCCGACAATCGCGACGCAGTGCTGCGGGCGTCGTCGTTCGCGTCGACGTTCTCCGAGCAGGCACCCACGACGCTCGCCGACTACGTCGGCAGGATGAAGGACGACCAGACCCAGATCTTCTACGCCACCGGCGAGTCCCGGCAACTACTCGAGCGCTCACCGCATCTGGAGGCGTTCAAGGCCAAGGGCTACGAAGTGCTGCTGTTGACCGATCCCGTCGACGAGGTGTGGGTGGAGTCGGTTCCGGAGTTCGACGGCAAGGGATTGCAGTCGGTGGCCAAGGGCGAGGTGGATCTCGGGGCCTCCGATGATGAAGTGGACAAGGCGGAGCACGGGGACTTCGCCCCACTGCTGACCTGGCTGCAGGAGACGCTGGACGAGCACGTGAAGGAGGTGCGGCTGTCGACGCGGCTGACCTCGTCGCCGGCGTGCCTCATCACCGACACGTTCGGCATCACCCCCCAGTTGGCGCGGATGTATCGCGCCTCGGGGCAGGAAGTGCCCGTCGGGAAGCGGATTCTCGAGCTCAACCCCGACCATGCGCTGGTTACCGGGTTGCGGCAGGCGTTGGCCGAGTCCGCGGAGAAGGACGGCCTCGCCGAGACGGCCGAATTGCTCTATGGAACAGCACTTCTCGCCGAGGGCGGTGTGCTGGACGATCCTGCACGGTTTGCGGCGCTGCTGGCCGATCGGTTGGCGCGAACGGTCTAGCGCCTGGAACTAGGGGCGTGCCCGCGGCAGGCCACCGTCAAGTTCCGCCAACACCTCGGCGGTGTCGGCGCCCAACTCGGGCGCGGGCCCGGCCACCCTCCCCGGGGTGCGCGAGAACCAGGTCGGCACACCGGGAAACCGGACCGGGCCGTGTGTGGTGTCCACCGTCTCGAAGAGTCCGACGGCGTTGAGGTGCGGATCATCGAACAGTTCGGCGGGTGTCTGGATGGGTGCCGCGGGAATCTCCAACTCGCGGAACAATTCCAGCCACTCCGCCGTAGTGCGCTCCAATAGCGTCTCCGCGATCAACCCGTACATCACGTCGATCTGCTTGGCTCGCTGTTCCAGCGTCGCGTACGACGCGTCGTTCCAGGCCGGCTTCACCGCGTCGACGAACGCGTTCCAGTGCTTGTCGTTGTAGATCAGGACCGCGACGTGGCCGTCCTTGGTGGGATACGGCTTGCGGTTGGGCGCCACCGTCCGCGGATAGATGGCGGGGCCGAGCGGCGGTGAGAACATCGCCCCGTTGGCATGCTCGACGAGCATGAAGGACGCCATCGTCTCGAACATGCTGACCTCCACCTCCTGCCCCTCGCCGGTGCGTTCGCGGTGGAACAACGCCATCATGGTGGCGTAGAGCGCGGTCAGCCCGGCGACCTTGTCCGCGACGATCGTCCCGACGTAGGTCGTTTCCCCGGTGAGCAGCTTCTGTACCGCTGCGAGCCCGGACTGGGCCTGAATGACGTCGTCGTAGGCGGGACGGTCGGCCTCGGGTCCGCGGCGGCTGTAGCCGTAGCAGTTGGTGTAGACGATGCTCGGGTTGATCGCCGCCACCTCGTCGTACCCGAAGCCCAGCTTGGCGATCGCCCTCGCCCGCATCGAATGGATGAAGACGTCGGCCTCGGCGATGAGCCCGCGCAACGCGGCAGCGCCCTCGTCTGTGGTGAGATCGAGCACCACGGAACGCTTTCCGCGGTTGACGTTGACGAATACGCCACTCATGCCGGGCGCCGGGCCCACGGATATGTAGCGGGCGTTGTCGCCCTCCGGTGGTTCGACCTTGACGACGTCGGCGCCCATGTCGGCCATGATCTGGGTGCAGTAGGGTCCCATCACCACCGCGGTGAGATCGATGACGCGGACCCCGGTCAGCGGTCCGCTAGCCACCATCCACCGCCTGACTCGCCATGGCGAAACTGTAACCGATGTGGTCGTCGTGACCCGAGGGCACGACGGGGAAGATGACCGGCTCCGAGGCATCACGGATGGCGTCGCTCTGCTCGGCAACCTGCTCCACAGTCCACGATGAGCGTTGCACACCAACGGTTTCGCCGACGAACGCCCTCGCGACGCGTCCCGCGATCGCGACGAAGAGCTCACCGGTGACCGGGCACGAGTCGTGCGACAGCCAGCCGACTGTCGGTGCGACGAGCCCGGGATCCATCGGCGGGTAGGCCGACGTGTCGAGCCCCTCGGCCATCCTGGTCACCGCGCCGGGCACGATCGCGTTGCACGCCACGCCGTGCTCGGCGCCCTCGAGGGCCGCCACGTTCATCAGACCGATGACGCCGGCCTTGCCTGCGGCGTAATTGGCCACGCCGCGATTGCCATAGAGGGCGCCGATCGACGACGTCAGCACGATGCGTCCGTAGCCGGCGTCGCACATCACCGGGAACGCGGGCCGCACGACGTGGAACGCACCACGCAGGTGCACGTCCAAGACGGCGTCGAAATCCTCGAGGGACATCTCCCGCAACGCGGCTCGGCGGACGTTGCCCGCGTTGTGGATCAGCACGTCGAGGCGGCCGAAGTGCTCGAGCGCCGTAGCGATGATCGCCTCGCCGCCCTCTGCGGTGGCAACGGAGTCCGCGTTTGGGACCGCCTCTCCCCCGGCGTCATTGATCTCCTCGACGACGTCGTGGGCGGGACCGTCGTCGACACCGGTTCCACTGATGTTGCCACCGACGTCGTTCACCACGACCTTGGCGCCGCGCGAGGCCAGCAGCAGCGCATACGCCCGACCGAGCCCACGACCGGCGCCGGTCACCACGGCGACGCGGCCGTCGAACCTCAGCTCAGACATGCGCCGAGTGCACGCTTGTTGTACACGGATCGCGAGATTGGTCGCAAACAAGCGTGCAGTCGGTGCGCTAAGAACGCGGTCACGTGCCGAGTTCCAGCCCGTCGAGGTCGCCCTTGGCGCGCCACTCCGTCAACAGGTCGCCGAAGGCGTAGAACCCCGGCGCGTAGAAGTCACCGAGGAACGAGCCGTTGCGCTCCGCACCCCCGCGGCCCTCGTTGTTGTAATAGCCGGGCGTGCAGGAGAGTTCGAACGCCGAGTTGTCGATCGACGATTCGCGGACCGTCGAGATCCAGGCGTCCTGGCCCTCCTGACTGGGTTCGACCGTCGTGACACCACGGCTCTGGGCCTCGGCGATGATGAAGGCGATGTGCTCGGCCTGCTGTTCGAACATAGCCGTGGTGTTGGCCGATACGCCGCCCTGGATGAACCCCATGAAGAACTGGTTCGGAAAGCCGCGGCTGGTCATGCCGTGCAGCGTCTTGTAATCGTGGCGCCAGTAGTCGAACAACGACAGGCCGTCGCGGCCCACGATGGTGTCGATCGCGAATCGGCGGCTGATCTCGGTGGAGATCTCGAAGCCGCTCGCGAAGATCACGCAGTCGACGTCGTACTCGACACCGTTGGCGACGATCCCCTTGTCAGTCAACCGTTCCACACCCTTGGCGGCCGACACGTCGACGAGCGTCACGTTGGGACGGTTGAACGAAGCCAGATACTGCTCACTGGAGGACGGCCTCTTGCACATGAAGCGGTAGTAGGGCTTGAGCGCCTCGGCGGTCGCAGGATCCTCGACGATCTCGGCGACGCGGCGACGCAGCCGCTCCATGATCTTGTAGTCCTCTTCTTCCCGAAACGCCATGATTTGCTCGATGGTCACCGCGGCAGGGTCATCGCTGCCCGCGATCCTGGCGGTCAGGTTTCGGCCGAGCTCGGTCCAGAAGTCGCAGACCAGATCTGGTTCGCCGAATACCACGCCGACGAAGGGCGACCAGTTGTGGAAGTTGCGCTTTCGCTCCTCCTGCCACCCCGGCTGCAGGGATGTCGCCCAGGCCGGATCGGTGGGCGGGTTGGTCCGTGCGTCGACCGAGGACGGCGTCCGTTGAAATACGAAGAGCTGCTGGGCATCTCGGCCCAGGTGCGGCACCAATTGAATGCCGGTCGCTCCGGTGCCGACGAGGGCGACACGTCTGTCGGCGAGTCCGTCCAGACCACCATCGGCGTCACCACCGGTGTAGTCGTAATCCCAACGTGCGGAGTGGAATACGTGACCGCCGGCCGCCTGGAAATCCTTGATGCCGGGGATGCCGGGGAGTTTGGGGCGATTGTAGGAGCCCTGCGCCATGACGACGAACCGGGCCCGGATGTCGTCCCCCCGGTCGGTGCTGATCTGCCAGCGCTGAGTCGCACCGTCCCAACGCAGGTCGCGCACCTGGGTGGAGAACAGCGCGCCGTCGTAGAGGCCGAAGTGCTTCCCGATATTGCGGCAGTGCTGGAAGATCTCGGCGCCGTCGGCGAACTTCTTGCTCGGCATGAAGTCGAGTTCTTCGAGCAACGGGATGTAGCAGTAGGCGTCGTTGTCGCACTGGATTCCGGGAAAGCGGTTCCAATACCAGACACCACCGAAGTCACCGGCCATCTCGATGACCCGGATCCCCCCGACGCCGGCCTTCTTCAGGTGGACCCCGGCCAATAGACCGGCGAAGCCGCCGCCGAGTATGACGACGTCGACGTCTTCGGTGATGGGGTCCCGTTCCGTCACCGTCGTGTAGGGATCGACCTCGGCGAACTCGGCGAAGTCACCGTCGAGTTCCAGGTATTGATCGGCGCCCTCGGGTCGCAGCCGCTTCGCACGCTCCTCGGCGTACTTCTCGCGGATCGCGGGGATGTCGATGTCGCCGGGCGTATCGGTGGGCCCGCAAGAAGACGTCACCTCGGGAACCGCCGTCACGCAAGCACCTTCGCCGGGAGCGCACCCGGATGCAGCGGTGCGGCCATCTCGTGCACGGCGGGCAGCACCTCGCGGGCGAACAGCTTGACGCTCTCGATCGCATCGGCGTAGGGCATGGTGCCGAACTGCGGCACGATGGTGACCTCGGAGAACGAGCAGGCCTCCTGGGCCGCCTTCAGCTTCTCGAAGATCGTGGTGGGGGTTCCGATCAACAGGTTGGACGCGTGATAGCCGGGCATCTTCTTGGTGCCTGGCTCCGGCTTCTGCACGGCCTCGGCCAGGACGGCGGTGGCACCGGCCTCGCGTGCGGCATAGGCTTCATATCCCTTGACACCCTTGAAGTTCGAGGCATCGGCAAAGCCGTAGTGCACGGTGACGTCGCGGTTGGCCGTCCAGATCCACTCGTCGGTCTGCCTGGCGTCGGGCTCGTCCGGCGTGCAGTACATGAACATCACGTTCTTGGGCCGGCAGGGCTCGAAGCCTTCCTCCTGGCGGAAGGTGTTGACCTTTTGCACTTCGAGGCCGGCATCCCAGATCGGCTTGTTCCCGACGAACAGGGGCACCATTCCGCGCCGCGACAGGATCTCCAGTGACTCGGCCGTGGACGACGAACTGTAGATGCGGGAGAACAGATCCTTGCTGACGGGTTCGGGGCGCAGGGACATCTCGGGGAACGAGAAGATCTCCCCGTCGTAGGAGAAGCGCTCGCCGCTGAAGGCCAACTCGAGGATGTCGAGACACTCGTTGAAGCGCTCGCGACTCTCCTCGCGCGGAACGCCAACGGCGTCGAACTCTGACTTGGAGACGCCCCGGCCGATGCCGATGGTGTTGTAGCGGCCCTTGGACACGATGTCGAGGTAGGCGATCTGATGCGCCAACCGGACGGGGTTCCACCACGGTGCCACGGCGACGAACGTCCCCAGTCCGACCCGCTCGGTGCGGCCCGCGAAATAGGTGAGCGCCTGAATCGGGTTGGGCGTCATGCCATATGGGGTGCCACAATGCTCAGGGAACCAGATGCCGTCGAAACCCAGCGGCTCGGCCAGGTCGCCGAGTGCCAACGCACCCTCGACGCACTGCCAGTCGGGGGTCTCGGCCGGGCTGCTGAAGTTGCCGGCCAGGACGCGGTCCCAGTCGTGGGAGTTCTGCGCTCCCGTACCAAGATTGACCTTCATCATCTCTCCTTCATGGCGATTTGTGCACCGTTGGTTGCGCTGACCGCTACGAGACGTGCACGAATCACGTCAGTTCCTGGGGTGCGCCGGTGCCCATGTACTTGGACAGTTGGTAGTGCAGGTTGACGGTGCTGCGTTCGCGGTACGGGTTGGGCTTGGTGCCGGGGAAGCCAAGCGACTTCATGCCCTGTTGGACGGCCGCCATGTTGGAGAAGTCCTGCGGCAGCACCGACAGCCAGTTCGGATCGCCGACGGGCGTATACACCCATTCCGTCTGCGGTTCTTGGCCTTTCGGATACAGCTCGAAGACGGCGACCTCGAAGATGCACTTGTTGGGGTCGTAGCTGGGGTCTGGGCGGGCGCTGTAGCAGAGCGCGCTGGTCAGGCCTTGGCCGATCTGGAAGTTGGGGAAGAGCTGCCACGCCGTGCCGCTCTGGCCCAGGATGTCGGCGGGGATCGTGGGCCAGGTGACTCCGCGTGCCGCGTCGTCGTTGCGGGCAGAGGTGAGCCAATGCTCGAGGACCTTGTCGGCCGGAGTGCCCTCCGGCAGCTCGTCGACGAGGCGCTTGGCCGCGTTCACCAACGTCTGAGTGGTGGTCGCGTTGGTCTCCTCCATGGTGTAGACCTGCATCTCGGCGGTCGAGATGCGGGGGTCACCGGTGCCGAGCCGGATCTTGGACTTGGTCTCGTCCAATCCCTTTGGCGCGTCATAGCCGATGTTGCTGTGCTTGCCCTGGGCCTTGGCCCAGCCCTTGAACTCGCCGAACTTGTTGAACTCCGGATGCGTGGTGAACACGTGGTAGGTCTCGTTGAAGGCCTCCATCGCGACCTTCCAGTTGCAGTCGAAGTCGAGCCACTTGCGCCACTTGAAGCGCATGTTCTGCAGACCGAACGGGTCGAGGATCTTGGCGGCGGGAAACAGGAAGTCCGCCAACGGTTCCGGATCGGTGTCCATGTTGATGAAGAGCCAGCCACCCCAGGTGTCGACGGTGACGCGGGCGAGGTGGGTGCTGGCCGGCGTGAGCGCACCCTGCCAGTCGTCCTGCTCGCGGATGTGAGTGCACGCGCCGTCCAGCCCGTAGCTCCAACCGTGGAAGCCGCAGACGAACGACTTGCGGGTGCGGTCGCAGGCATTCTTGGCACCGGCAGGCGTGTCGACGAGGCGGCGACCGCGGTGCATGCAGACGTTGTGGTGCGCGGCAAACTCGTTCGCGCCGGTGCGCACGACGATGATCGAGTCGTCGAGGATGTCGTAGGTCAGATAGCTGCCGACCTCGGGAATCTCCTCCACACGACCGACCTGCTGCCAGACCTTGCGCCACAGCTTGTCCCGCTCGGCTCGGGCATAGGCCTCCGACGTGTAGGCCTCCACCCCGATCGTCATCGGCGACGAGAGCTCCTCGACCACTTCGCGGATCACGTCGTCCTTGGTGTCGGTCATCGTTCTCCTCGTGCGACCGGCGCGAGCGTGCGCTCGATGCCACTTTTCATCGCGTGTCGCCGTACGGACACGCACGCTCGCGGGAAAGGGGTCATGGGCGACTGATCTCGGCTCGGAAGGTTTCGTCCTTCAAGAACAGGGACGTGTGGTCGGCTGCGAGGTGACTCCATTTCAGGTCCAGCCCACCGTCGACGAGCAGCGTCTGCCCTGTGACGTAGCTCGACAGGTCCGACAGCAGGAAGAGAATCGCGCCGGCCTGCTCCGTCGGCGTGCCGCGCCTGCCCATCGCGATGGCGGCGCGGTCCCGCTCGGGATCGGGGTCGACGTACGTCGCCGATGCCGCCGTCTCCGTCACACCCGGTGCCACGGCGTTGACGCGGATGCCGTCGGTGGCCAACTCGAGCGCCATGGTGCGCGTCATCGCGACGATGGCGGCCTTGGCGGTGCCGTAGGCGATGTGGAACGGGGCGGTGTTGAGTCCGCTGATCGAGCTGATCGAGACGATGGATCCCGGGTTGCCGTTGGCCCTGATCTCGGTCGCGACGGCCTGGCTGGTGAAGAACGTCGTTTCCAGGTTGGCGGTGAACAACGCTCGCCAGTCCGATCGCGTCACCCGCGTCGCGGGCATCCACGTGTCAGGTGCGGCGCCGCCTGCCACGTTGACCAGGCCGTAGAGATCGCCGTCGGCAGCCCGAACGGCGTCCATCACGGTGGCGATGCCGTCGTCGGTGGAGATGTCCGCCGGTACGGGTACGACCGCGAGGCCGCGATCAGCGAACGGGACGACGTGTTGCCGCAGATTCTCCACGGATCGACTGACGGCGACGACCGTTGCGCCGGCCTCCGCGGCCATGGCGGTGATCGTCGTTCCGATGCCGCCACCGCCTGCGCCGGACACCACGACGATGCGGCCGGCCAATCCGAGCAGCCCCTCGTGCGCAGTCATCGTTCGCTTTCCATCGCTGGCTCTATTGTCCGGACAACATATGATCTTCTACCGATACGAGAACACTATTCCGCAGCGCTATTAGCCCGTCAAGGCTGACTTCGAGGATCGTCGGATCTATTGTCTGGACCAGCTTGACTTGCTATCGTCCGATTCGTGACTGGGCGAACGACGACGCGATATGGAGCGCCGACGTCCGTCGACGTCGCAGAGGGATGGCGACTCGATCGGATGACGGCACCGAGTCGGCTGTTCGGCGCCAACGGCCTGCGCACGGGGCCCGACGGCAGGATCTACATCGCGCAGGTCACCGGTAGTCAGATCAGCGCACTGGACCTCGCAACCGGTGAACTCGACACCATCAGCGCCAAGGGGGGCGACATCATCGCGCCCGACGACGTCGCCTTCGATGCCAGCGGCAACCTCTTCGCGACCGAGGTCATGGATGGCCGCGTCAGCGTCCGCGACGCCGATGGCACCACCCGGGTACTGCGCGACGACATTCCGTCGGCGAACGGCATCACCTCTCACGACGGCCGCCTGTTCGTCGGTGAATGCCGAGAAGGCGGCCGCCTGCTCGAGTTCGACCTGACCGGCGGACCACCCCGCATCATCCTGGAGAACGTGCCGTCCCCCAACGCCATGGAGGTCGGTCCGGACGGGCTGCTCTACTTCCCGGTGATGGGCGCCAACGAGATCTGGCGCATCGATCCCAATGGCGGAGCTCCCGAGACGGTCGCGGCCGGGCTCGGAGTTCCGGACTCGGTGAAGTTCGATTCAGACGGATGCCTGGTGTCCACGCAGGTCGCGTCGGGACAGGTGCTCCGCATCGACCCGCGCACCGGCGCGCAGAGCACACTGGCCCAGCTGACGCCGGGACTGGACAATTGCACGTTCGTGGACGGACGCCTGTTCGTGTCCAACTTCACCGGCGCCATCACCGAGGTCCTACCCGGCGGTGAGACGCGAACGGTTCTGCCGGGCGCCCTCAACTGGCCGCTGGATCTGACGGTCGGTGACGACAGTCGCGTCTACGTCGCCGACGGCACCTACTTCTACGTGGTACTCCCGGACGGCTCGCTGCAAACCGTCGGGATGCTCTTCACCCCGGGGTACCCGGGCTTCGTTCGCGGGTTGGCGTCCTCTGCCCCCGGCGAGTTCGTGGTGACGACCTCCGGCGGCCAAGTCGCCCGGTATCGGCCGGGGACCAACGAATGTGACTACCTGGCAGACGGTTTCGATCAGCTCTACGGCGTCGCGATCGCCCCGAACGGGGTGGTGGTCGTCGAACAGGGTGCGGGCCGGGTGCTGCTGGTGGACCACCACGGCAACGTGGACACCCTTGCGAAGGGACTCGATCGGCCGGTCGGTGTCACGCTGACCTCCGACGGACAGATCCTCGTCGCCGAGTCGGGCGCCGGGCGGATAGTCCGGCTGACGGCCTCCGGCGCCGACCCGGTCGTCGACGAGCTGCAGTGTCCACAGGGGCTCCTGGTAGTTGACGGCCACCTCTTCGTCGTGGACGCCGGTCAGAAGGCCGTCATCTCGGTCGATCTGGCCACCGCCGCCCGTACGACGATCGCCGAGGGACTGGCCATCGGACCGCCGCCCGGCGTGGAGCCCAAGCCGCTCAGGGGAATGCCGCCGTTCTCCGGGCCGCAGGGCCCCTTCGCGGGCATCGCGGCGGGACCGGACGACACACTCTACGTGTCGGCTGACGGCGAGGGCAGCGTGCTCGCGCTGCGGAAGGTCTGACGACGTGAGCGTCACGCCTGCCGACCACCGCTACCTGCAGGTAGCACGGACGCTGCGCAAGGAGATCGTGGACGGCGTCTACCCCGTCGGATCGCAGCTTCCCACCGAACACGAACTGTGCGAACGCTTCTCGGTCAGCCGGTACACCGTTCGCGAGGCCCTGCGTCGCCTACGCGACGACAACCTGGTCTCCTCCCGACCACGCACCGGCACGATGGTCGTGCCACGGGTCTCGGCGAACTCCTACGCGCAGGACAACATGACCATCGACGATCTACTCGCCTTCGCCAGCGGCGCCGGGCTCGAGATCGAAGCCACCCGGATGATCGTCATCGACGCCGAACTCGCCTCGCGCACCGGACTTCCCGAGGGCGAGGAGTGGCTCGCGGTGCTCGGCTACCGCGAGGCCGAAGGAGCCGAATACACGCACTGCTGGACCGAGTACTACATCAACCGCGCCTATGCCGCGGTCGGCAGACTGCTGCAGCGACACACCGGGCCGATCTTTCCGCTGATCGAGGATCTGTTCGGAGTCAGCGTCGTCGAGGTCCATCAGGAGATCGGTGCGGTGCTCGTCACCCCCGAACTCGCGAAGGGGCTCGGGGTCGCGGCAGGCACTCCGGCCGTGGAGGTCCACCGCACGTACAAGACCTCCGATGGAGACGTCGCCCAGGTCACCATCAACACCCATCCCGCGTCCCGGTTCCGGCACTCCATGACATTGCGACGGGTGAGGGCCGACCCGCGATGAGGCCCCGCGACGACGACGCCTACGCCCGCGGCCTCTGGGTCCGCAGCACGCTGGCCGACGCACTTCGCGAGGCCGCCCGGGTCACACCCGATCGAATCGGACTGATCGACGGTGAGATCCGGCTGGATTGCCGGGAGCTGCACGCGCGGGCGCACGCCCTGGCCGGGGCGCTGGCCGCCAGGATGGCGGCCGGTAGCGTGGTGTCGTTCATGCTGCCGAACTGGCACGAGGCCGCGGTGGTGTACCACGCGGCGACGCTGGCCGGGATGGTGGTGAACCCGATCCTGCCGTCGCTGCGCGACCACGAGCTGAGCTTCATCCTCGCCGACGCCGAAAGTCGGATCATCTTCGTACCGGCCATCTTCCGCGGTTACGACTATTCCGCGATGCTGAGCCGGGTGATCGCGACGATCGACGATCCCGCTGAGGTGGTCGTCGTCCGTGGCGCTGCGGGAGCGCACACCTCCTACGACGACCTGTTCGACGCGGCGTCGGGCGAGTGCCCGGCGACGCTCGATCCGGATGCGGTCCGGATGATCATGTACACCTCCGGAACCACCGGTCGCCCCAAGGGTGTTCTGCACTCGCACAACACCATCCACGCATTGATCGCGCAGATCCGCGACAACTGGCGAATCGACCCCGGTGACACGTTCCTGGTGCCCTCGCCGATCGCGCACATCGGCGGCTCGATCTATGCATTCGAATGTCCGCTGCTAACGGGTTCCACCGCCGTACTGATGGAGAGCTGGGATGCGACTGCTGCGGTCACGCTGATGACCTCCGAGCGCTGCACCCACATGGCCGGCGCCACACCATTTCTGGAACAGATCCTGGCGGCAGCGCAGGCGGCGGGCACCGGGTTGCCCGACCTCAAGGTGTTCATCTGCGGCGGGGCGGGGGTACCACCATCGCTGATCCGCAGGGCCACGGCGTATTTCGACCGGGCTGCCGTGAGCCGGGTGTACGGATCGACGGAGGTGCCCGTCACCACCGTGGGTGCGCTCGATGACCCCGATCGCGCCGCCGACACCGACGGCCGGCCCGGGATCGCGGGAATCCGACTCGTCGACGGCGAGATTCGCGCCCGCGGCCCCCAGATGCTGGTGGGCTACCGACATCCCGAGGATGAGCTCGGCGCATTCGACGCCAACGGCTTCGTCCGTACCGGTGACCTCGGGCGCTGGGACGGCGACTGCCTGGTCGTGACCGGACGAGCCAAGGACGTGATCATCCGCAACGGCGAGAACATCTCGCCCAAGGAGGTGGAGGACGTGCTCGTGGGGCATCCGGCGATAGCCGAGGTGGCGATCGTGGGGGTGCCCGACGCGCGGACCGGTGAACGAGCGTGCGCGGTGATCGTCGCGGCCTCGAACGGCGGTCGTCCCGACGTCTCCGATCTCCGCGAGTTCCTCGAAGCCCACGGCATGGCCCGGTTCAAGGTGCCCGAGCAGGTGGCGATCTGGGCGGAACTGCCGAAGAACGACGCCGGGAAGGTACTCAAACACCGGATCCGGGCGACGCTGAACGCCGTCGAAAGTGGATGACTGACATGCAGGTAGCAATCGTCACCGGGGCCAGCAGTGGGATCGGCTTCGGCACCGCGGTGAAGTTGGCCGAAGCCGGCATGGCGGTACTCGGCACCGGCCGCGACGAGCATCGCCTCGGTGAATTGGCCTCTGCGGTCGATGATCCCGATCGAGTGGCGACCTTGGCGGTCGACCTCACCGCCGACGACGGCCCTCGCCGCATCGTCGACGCCGCTCTCGAGCGGTGGGGCCGCATCGACTACCTGATCAACAACGCCGGTGTCGGAAAGCCCCAGCCGCTGCACGAGACCGACGACGACGCACTGGACTACTTCCTGGGCTTGATGCTGCGGGCGCCATTCCGCTTGGCACGCGAGGTGATCCCGCACCTGGCACCGGGATCGGCGATCATCAACGTCACGTCGACCTTCGCCGTGGTCGGCGGAATGCGGGGCGGCGCCTACTCCGCGGCCAAGGGTGGTCTCACCGCGCTGACCACGCACATCGCGTGCCAATACGGAGCGCAGGGAATCCGTTGCAACGCAGTCGCTCCCGGCGTGACGCTGACCCCCATGGTGGCCGAGCGTCTCGAGGACGAGCGCTTCCGCAAGATCAACACCGAGATGACGCCGCACCAGCGTCTCGGCACCGTCGACGACATCGCGAGCACCGTGGCGTTCCTGTGCTCGCCGGGTGGTGCTTTCATCAACGGGCAGACCATCGTCGTCGACGGTGGCTGGAGCTCGACGAAGTATCTGTCCGACTTCGCACTGTCGTCGGAATGGGTCGCCCGTTGAACGTCTTCACCGTCCTGGAGCAGACCGCTGCGCGGCACGGTGACCGGGGCGCGGTCTACCTGGGCGAGCAGCGGGTGCACACCTGGGCCGAACTTCGCGACCGCGCCCTGAGATTGGCCACGTCGATCCGGACGACCAGCGCCGCAGGCGCGCGGATCGCCGTCGCCAGCGAGAACCGGCCCGAGCTCGTCGAGTTGATGTTCGCGATCTGGGCGGCCGAATGCGTCTTCGTCCCCATCAACTACAAACTCCATCCCCGGGAGATGGGCCAGATCCTCGACGACGCCGGCGCCGAACTGGTGTTCACCTCTGGAAGGATCACCGCGGAGTTGACCCCGCTGACCCCGGTCCTGGTCGAGACGGTGGACTCGCCGCAGTACCGGAGTCGTCTTGCCGCAACACCATTGGCGCCACCACGAAGCACCGACCTCGCCGCCCTGGCGTGGCTGTTCTACACCAGCGGGACCACCGGGCGTTCGAAGGGCGCGATGCTCTCGCACCGCAACCTGATGGCGATGACGGTCTCGCATCTCGCCGACTTCGATTCACCCGACGCCGACTCCAGCCTGCTGCACGGCGCCCCGATGTCGCACGGCTCCGGCCTATACATTCCGCCGTACGTGCTGCGCGGTGCTCGGCAGGTGATCCCGGCGACGGGCGCCTTCGAACCCGAGGAATTCCTCGATCTGTGCGAGCACCATCCGGGGTGCAGCGCCTTCCTCGCTCCGACGATGGTGCAGCGCCTCGTCGACACCGGCCGTCCGGTCCCGCGCAACCTGCGCACGATCGTCTACGGCGGTGGTCCGATGTACGTCGACAGCCTGAAGAAGGCGATGGCGGCCTTCGGCCCGATCTTCGTCCAGCTCTACGGGCAGGGTGAAGCGCCGATGACCATCACCGGGTTGCGCCGCGCCGATCACGTGGGTGCCGACGACGCCGTTCTCGGCTCGGTCGGTTACGCGCGCTCCGGGGTGGACGTCGCCGTGCTGCGCGCCGACGGGACACCGGCCGATACCGGCGAGATCGGTGAGATCGCCTGCCGCGGTGACGTGGTCATGTCCGGCTATTGGGGGAATCCGGACGCGACCGCCGCGACGCTGAAGGACGGCTGGTTACTCACCGGCGACATGGGGTGCTTCGACGCACGCGGCTACCTCACGCTGCGGGACCGTTCCAAGGACGTGGTGATCAGCGGGGGCAGCAACATCTACCCGCGCGAGGTCGAAGAGGTGCTGCTCGAACACCCGGACGTCGCGGAGGCGTGCGTGGTGGGCGCGCCAGACGCGGACTGGGGCGAGGTGGTCGTCGCCTTCATCGTCGGAACGGCCACCGAGCCCGATCTCGACGCCCTCCTGCTCGACCGCATCGCCCGCTTCAAACGCCCCAAGCGCTACCTGTACATCGACGAGTTGCCGAAGAACAGCTACGGCAAGGTGCTCAAGCGCGAACTGCGGGAGCGGCTCACACTGTAAGAATGGCCGCATGCAGATCGAGGGCAGAGTCGCCGTCATCACGGGTGCCGGCTCCGGAATCGGGCGGGCGCTGAGCATCGCCCTGGCGGCGGCGGGGGCATCGGTGGTGGCCGCGGACCTCGACGCGGGCGGCGTCCAGGAGACCGCCGCAGTCATCCGCTCTGTCGGCGGATCCGCCGTCGGCGTCGCTGCAGATGCCGCGTCGATCGACGGCATCACTGACGTAATCGACACTGCACGTGCGCAATTCGGCCCAGTCGACCTCTTCGTGGCGAATGCGGGAATCATGGGCGCGCCCGGTCTCGGCGAGGACGAGCGGGACTGGGACACGATCATCGACGTGAATCTTCGCGCCCACATCCGGGCCGCCAAGGCATTGGTGCCCGAATGGGTGCAGCGCGGCGAAGGCTATTTCGTCAGCGTGGCATCGGCAGCGGGCTTGCTCACCCAACTCGGGGCAGCGGGCTATTCGGTCACCAAGCATGCGGCAGTCGGCTTCGCCGAGTGGTTGTCGATCACGTACGGCGGCAACGGTATCGGTGTCTCCTGCGTCTGCCCGATGGGGGTCGACACCCCGTTGTTGAACGCCATCCTGGGCTCATCGGATCCCTCGGCGCGAATGGCTGGGGCGGCAGTGGCGACAGCGGGTGAGGTCATCGGTCCTGACCGGGTGGCCGCGTCGACCGTCGACGCGATCCGCGAGGGTCGGTTCCTGGTGCTGCCCCACCCCGCGGTGCTCGACATGTACCGCGGGAAGGGCACCGACTACGAGCGCTGGCTCGCCGGCATGCGGCGGTACCAGGCCTCCCTAGGCTGAACCCCATCTCTGCGCGAACGTGCGTGTCGGCGCGCGACACGCCCGCAGGAAGACCGCACATCACGCAAGCTCGCGGCGGTGCGGAATAGGTCCGCGAGCCTCGATGTTGGCTCGACACATGAGAGCCTTCACGGACCAGGAACGTCTGGACTTCCTCGCCGACAAGCACGTGGGGGTCTTGGCCATTGCCGCAGACCACGGCCGGCCGCCTGCGAGCGTTCCGATCTGGTACGACGTCACCCCCGACGGTGACATCCGAATCAACACCGGAGCGTCGTCACGCAAGGCTCGGCTGATCGAGCAAGCCGGGGTCGTGACACTCGTCGTCCAGCGCGAAGAGCTTCCCTACCAGTACGTGGTGGTCGAGGGCACCGTCGTGGACACGACGACGCCGGCTCCGCTGGACGTGCGCGAGGCGATCGCCATTCGCTACCTCGGGGAAGAAGGTGGCCGTGCCTTCGTGGCGGGGATGGGTGACGACTCGAGCGTGCTGTTCACCGTGCGTCCCGATCGGTGGCTGACGGCGGACTTCGCCGACGAAATATAGGACGCCGTGGCACCTGTCATTGCAGGTCGGAGCGCTACAATCCGGCTGGCGGGGACATCACGCATCGGGGCGGTCAGGGCCCGCACGGGGACTGTCGGCCTCCTCGCACCCCGCGTCATCTGCGTCTGCCGTTTACTCTGGGCGGATTGGCGGGCGCAGCGCTGACTCTGCTCGCCCGCTTCAGGACCTGGTTGGAGGAGAGTTATGCGGGGGCGGCTGGCGACATGGGCGATGACGGTATCGGCAGTCGCCTGCGTGGCGCTGCTCGTCAATGGTTGCGAGGCTCGGGTCTGGGGCATGCCGCCGGCCGCTGAGGACATCCCGCGGGCACCTGTCCCCGCCCCGCAGGCCTCGCTC
>NZ_JAEMTA010000055.1 GCF_016462545.1 Mycolicibacterium sp.
CGCATCACGATGCCCCGCCCCTCTTTGGTTGCTTCCAGTGGACCGTCGCCGGTCCGGGGCTTCATCGCCGCCATCGAGCGCTCCCTTCCGCATGCTCCGGTCCGCGCATGCGGAACGGGTTGGGGCCGAGACTGCCCACCCGGCGACAGCACTCGGCACTGAACTGATCTTTCGACCATTGTTCCCTATCCGCGGCCGTCGGTGTGCAAAGACCCGACTTAGACGCCGCGCGGAACGGTCGGAACCCAGCACGAAGCGAGGTGATCGTCGACCATTCCCGTCGCCTGCATCAGCGCATATGCCGTCGTCGGACCGACGAAGGAGAACCCCCGCCGCTTGAGTTCCTTCGCCATCGCCGTCGACTCGGGCGTGACCGCCGCCACCTCCGACATCGCGGACGGACGCGGCCGCGGGTCCGGAGCGAACGACCACAGCAACTCGCTCAGGTCGACGTCGAGATCCGCGATCGCACGCGCGTTCGCGATCGTCGCGGCGATCTTGGCGCGGTTGCGCACGATCCCCACGTCGGCCATCAAGCGCTCCACGTCGGCGTCGCCGTAGCGCGCGATCTTGCCGGCGTCGAAGTAGTCGAACGCACGGCGGAAGTTGTCGCGCTTGCGCAGGATTATCAACCACGACAGGCCACTCTGGAACGCCTCGAGAGTCATCCGCTCGAAGAGTTCCCGACTACCCCGCAGGGGCTGGCCCCACTCGGTGTCGTGGTAGTTGCGGTACAGCACCGAGTCGTCCGCCGCCCAGCGCTCACCACTGAAATCTGCCCAGCTGCAACGAGTTCGACCGTCGTGGTCGGGACCGACGGTCACTCCGCGCCGTGTCGGTGCGCCGCGTCGGCGGGAACGTCGTCCGGGTCGTCGTCCACGTCGGTGTCGTACACATCCCGCCCGGAGTCCGAATCGGGGACGAAGTCGTCGACACCGTAGGCGGCCCGAAGGGCGGCGACCTGGCCGCGCAACTGGTCGAGTTCCTGGCCCAGCCGATCCAGCGCCCAGTCCACCTCGCTGACCTTGTAGCCGCGCAGCGCCTGCGTGAACTTGAGGGCCTCGACGTCGGCGCCGGTGACCTCGGACGCGGGCAGCACGGTGGCGGTGGTGGCCCGGGGCAGAGGCGGCAACCGTTCACCGCGGCCGAAGAGCACGCTGCCGACGCCGAACAGCACGACCGCCACCAGAATCAGCACGACCAGGTACAGAAGTATCAACGTCACGACGTCGATACTGCCGGAAGGTGGGGACGAAGGGGCTAGCGAGGTCGCAGCGTGACCATGGGCGGCCGGTCGGCCAGGGACACCGTCGAGGTACGGGCGGTGTAGTCCTCGCCGTCGGCGAAGAACTGGGTCAGGCCCACCCCCGAGTCGGGAACCCCGCAACGAGAAAGCAAGGTAGCGATCACCTGACGACTCATTGCGGCCAGCTCCGTCAACGGCCGGTTGCGGTGCGTCCGGACGCCGAGGTTGACCTGGGCGATGGCATCCAATCCCAGACGGTCGTAAGTATCGATCAGCAACCCGATCTCGACCCCGTACGCCGGCGCGAACGGCAATGCCGTCAGCAATTCCCGCGTGCCCGCGTACTCACCGCCCAGCGGCTGGAGCAGGCAGGTCAGCTCAGGGCGCAGGGCGGCCAGCAGCGGCCGCGCGACCAGTTCGGTGACCCGGCCGCCCCCGTTGGCGTCCTCGCTGCCACTGACCTTCAGCGGGCGACGGTAGAAGCCCTTCACCAGGTGCACGCCGTCAGTCGTCAGCAGGGGACCCAGCAGCTTGGGGACGAACATCGGATCCGGGTCGATGAGGTCCGAGTCGACGAATACCACCAGGTCACCGGTGGTCGCGGCGAGCGAACGCCACAGCACCTCGCCCTTGCCGGGCTGCGGGTCGACCTCGGGCAGCGCGGCTTCGCGGCTGACCACCCTGGCACCCGCGGCGACGGCGCGGATCTCGGTGTCGTCGGTCGAACCGGAGTCGAGCACCACGATCTCGTCGACGAGCCCACCCAACAACGGCGTGATGGTGTCGACCACCGAGGCGACGGTCTCCTCCTCGTTCAACGCGGGCAGCACCACCGAGATGGTCCGGCCGGCCTTGGCCGCCTCGAGTTCGGCGATGGTCCACGTCGGTCGGCGCCACGTGTGATCGGTCAGCCAACGGTGTCCCGCGATGGCCTCGGCGGCGTCGAGTTCAGGTGTCAAGCTCATGCCAGTCCCCTTACGGTCCGCGCCGGTGGACGCACGCCCTGGATCGACGCAACCATTTCGAGTACGCGTCGTGTGGACCCCACCTCGTGGACCCGGAACATGGCTGCACCTGCCTGCGCGGCGAGTGCTGTCGCGGCCAGAGTTCCCTCGAGGCGTTCGGTCAAGCCCACACCCAGAGTCTCCCCGACGAAATCCTTGTTGCTCAGCGCCATCAGGACGGGCCATCCGGTATTAACAAGATCTTTTACGTGGCGCAACAAACTAAGGCCATGATGAGTGTTCTTACCGAAATCATGGGTCGGATCGATCAGTACGGCGTCCCGAGCGACGCCTGCCGCGACCGCCCGCTCGGCCGCTGCCGTCACCTCGGCCACGACGTCGTCCACCACTCCGCGCTCGGATAGCCCGTAGTTGACGCGGAACGGTCGCGTCCGCGGAACGGCTCCGCCCGTGTGCGAACAGACCAGTCCGGCACCGAACTCGGCGGCCACCTCGGGCAGGCCGGGATCGGATCCGCCCCAGGTGTCGTTGATGATGTCCGCGCCTGCGGCACACGCCTGCTTGGCCACCGACGCGCGCCAGGTGTCGACGCTGATGAGCTGATCGGGATAGGCGGCGCGGAGCCATTCGATGAAGGGGACGACGCGGGCGATCTCCTCGTCGGCGTCCACCACCACACCGGGCCCGGCCTTCACACCGCCCACGTCGACGACGTCTGCGCCGTCGGCAATGACCCGATGCGCAGCGGCCTTGGCCGCCTCATCGGTGAACGTGGCACCGCGGTCGTAGAACGAGTCGGGCGTCCGGTTGACGATCGCCATGATCATGGCGCGGTCGCCTGCCACCGGACGGCCCACGAACGTCGCCTGCATGCCTCCCAGGCTACGGGCGCGCTGACTTCGGCGTGCTCAGGACTTCGGGCGCTTGCCGTCGACGACCTCGGAGGGGTAGTCGTCGTAGAACGGCACGTAGCCCTCCTCACGGCCGGCCAGGACGTATACGGGGTCGTCGACGTTCTCGTCGTCCCGCCCGCCGAACCCCTGCTTGCGGAGCTCGACCTTCTGACTCTTGAACGTCGACGTGTGCGCCAGAGACTCCGCGATGCGGACGAACAACGGCACGGCGTAGCCCGGGAGGTGGGCGTAGACGGACTTGGCCAACGCCTTTCCGTCGAACTCCTGACCGTCTTTGAGTTGGATGGCGACCATGCCGGCCTTGCCACCGGCGCCTTCGACCTCCACGCCGAACACCGTGCACTCCTCCACCTGCGCGTCCGTCGACACGGCGGCCTCGACCTCGGTGGTCGCGACGTTCTCGCCCTTCCACCGGAAGGTGTCGCCGAGACGGTCGGTGAAGGCGGCGTGCCCGAATCCCTGCGAACGCATCAGATCGCCGGTGTTGAACCAGACGTCGCCGTCCTTGAAGGCATCGCGGACGAGCTTCTTCTCGGTGGCTTCCTTGTCGGTGTAACCGTCGAACGGTTGGAAGTTGCTGACCTTGGACAGCAGCAGGCCGGGCTGCCCGGTCTTGACCTTGCGGACGCGACCGTCGCCGTCACGGGCGGGGCCGCCCGTGTCCTCGTCGTACTCGACGAAGGCGATGGGCGACGGGCAGATGCCGGTGGTCTTGTCCAGGTTGAAGACGTTGAGGAAGGCGGTGTTTCCCTCGCTGGCCGCGTAGAACTCGCACACCCGCGCGATGCCGAACCGCTTGGTGAAGTCGTCCCAGATGGCAGGTCGCAACCCGTTGCCTGCGATCACGCGCACGCGGTGCTTGCGGTCGGTGGGCTTGGCGGGCTGATTCAGGAGATAGGCGCAGATCTCGCCGATGTAGACGAACGCGGACGCGTCGTAGCGGATGACGTCGTCCCAGAACTTCGAGGCCGAGAACGACTTGCCGAGCGCCAGCGTCGACCCCGAGTTCAACACCGACGACAGCGCGACCGTCAACGCGTTGTTGTGGTAGAGCGGCAAGCAGCAGTAGAGCGTGTCGTCGCTGTTCAGCCGCATCCCCAGCCCGCCGAAACCAGCCAGGGCACGCAGCCACCGGTAGTGGGTCATGACGCTGGCCTTCGGCATCCCGGTGGTCCCCGAGGTGAAGATGTAGAACGCCTTGTCGCCGGCCAGGACGGCTGCCGTGATGGCCGGGTTGGTTGCCGGTGCAGTGGCGGCCTGCTGAATCAACTCGTCGAGCGTCATCAGCCCGTCGGTCGAGGCACCGCTCTCGCTGATCGGCTCGATGAAGTCGGTCTCGGCGACGACCGCCTTCGCTCCGAGCAGCCCGAGGCTGTGCGAGAGCACCTTGCCCCGCTGGTGGTAGTTGAGCATTCCGGCGACGGCGCCGCACTTCACCACGGCAAGCATGAGAAGCACCGAATGCGGCGAGTTTCGCAGCATGACGCCGACGACGTCACCATGACCGACGCCGCGTGCGGCGAGCACCGCCGCGTACCGATTGACCGTCTCGTTCGCTTCGCGATAGGTCAGCCGCTCGTCGTCGAACTTGATGAACGGCTTGTCGCCGTAGCGCGCGGCACGTTCCTGGAACACCTTGCCGATGGAGGTCTTCGCCGTCGGTCGGGCCAGGAATCCGGTCACCACGCCGCGTGCGATGACGGGCGCGTCCTTCAGCAGTCCTGGCAACCTCGGGGCGATGTCCAGAAGCCCAACATGGGCTCGGGTGCCCGCTTTCTCGTCAGTCACGAGCCAACCCTATCTGTGTGTATCGGCCGTCACTCCTGCGGTGCGCATGCGTCCAAGGCCGCCTCGACGTCGGAGACGACGATCAAGCGGTCCATCGCGCCCGCACCGACATACCCACTACCCACCAGACCTCGCAACCATTCCAACAGTCCGTCGTAGTGACCGAGCGGATCGATCATGACCAACGGCTTGGCATGCATGCCCAGGTAGCCGGCGGTCCATGCCTCGAAGAATTCCTCCAGCGTGCCAATGCCGCCGGGGAGAACGAGAAAAGCGTCGGCCCGGTCCTCCATGACCTGCTTGCGCTCACGCATGGTGTCGGTGACGATCAGCTCGTCGGCGTCGACGTCGGCGAGCTCGCGGTGCACCAGCGCCTTCGGAATCACTCCGACGGTGCGGCCGCTGTGCGCCCGTGCCGCACCCGCTACCGCACCCATCGCCGAGACGTTCCCGCCGCCGGACACCAGCGTCCAGCCGCGGTCGGCGATTGCGGATCCCACGTCGGAGGCCAGCTTCAGCAACTCGGGATGGGTCGGGCTGGAGGCGCAGTACACGCAGACCGCCCAGGGGCCGCGTGGTTCGTGGTCTTCATGGGATTCAGCGGACACGGGTGCAACGTACCCGGCGAACCGCGGGGTGCTCGAACCGCCGAGTTCGCCAGTGGACGCGGGTTCGACCGCCATACACTGCGGCGGTGCCCGACGGACCTGATGGGATGGCCGCTGCCGAAGAAGCCCTGGGGCGGGGCGACCTCACCACCGCCGAGGAATTGGGCCGCGCGGCATTGCGCGACGGCGAATCACTCGCGGCCCGGCTCACACTCGCGCAGGCATTGGCCTGGCAGGGTCGCGGGCGCGACGCCGATGCAGTGATGGCAGCGGTCGACGAGTCGACGCTCAGCGAATCCGACTTGGTGGCGTGGGCGCTGCCCCGGGCGGCCAACCAGTTCTGGATGCTGGACCAGCCGGAGCGCGCGACCGCATTCCTGCACACGGTCAGGGGCCGGATGACGTCCGACGGTGCGGGTGCGACGCTCGATGCACTGCTCGGCACGTTCACGATGAATGCGGGCAGCCCCGAACGCGCGATGCGGATCGCCAGAGGCGTTCTGGACTCCCCCGACGCCGATCAGCAGGCCGTGGGCTGGGCCGCCGCCGCCGCGGCACTCTGCAACGCCCGGATGGGCGACTTCGCGAACGTCGACGACCTCGCCGCGCAGGCCATCGCCGCGGGCCACCCCGGGTTGCTGCGATTCACCAGCGCCTTCGGACAGACGACCGCCTTGGTGATGTCAGGGGAGCTCGATCGCGCGCAGACTCTGGCGCAGGACCTCGCCGACGGTTCACCGGCGGGGCAACCCAGTCACGCCATCGGTCAACTCCTCGTCGCGGACGTCCTACTTGCTCGCGGTGATGCCGAAGCCTCCATCGGGCTGCTCGAGACCGCGGCCGCCGCGCTGGCTCCTACGGGCTACTCGTGGGGGCCTTTGGCGTGGATGCTGCTGGCCCAAGCGCTGGGCCAGGCCGGTCGGATCGTCGACGCCGGCCGGATGCTCGCCAAAGCCGAAGCGCGCCATGGCCTCAAGTCGATGCTCTTCGCGCCCGAGCTTTCGTTGGCAAGGGCCTGGACGGCGGCGGCCCGCCGCGACGCACCCGGGGCGGTCAACGCCGCACGCGAGTCGGCCCGCGCCGCCGAGCGAGGCGGGCAATCGGCGGTCGCCCTGCGGGCGCTCATCGATGCGGTACGCCTCGGCGACGTGCGTGCCGGCGACGCCATCGAGCGACTCGGCGTGGCGTGCGCGGTCGGTCCCTTGGCGCTGTCCTACGCGCGGGCGTTCACTGCCCGCGACGTCGAGGCGTTGGACGAGGCGGCGGCGGCGTTCGAGGCCATCGGCATGATGGGCGTTGCCAAAGACGCCAAACGGCAGGCCGAGGCTGCGCGCAGCTGACGCCGGGATTTCCCGCGATGGGAGGTCGCCCAGCGGCCTTAGAGTTATTTCACACATGACGATCGAGGGGGCTTTCGTGGGCGTGCTGGATGCGTTCATCTCGACGTGGTCCACGGCGCGCGAGACATTCGGCCAAGGTGTGCCCCAAACGGGCGAGCAGTTCGACGAGAGCGCGACCTTGCAGCAACTCGAGACCACGGTGGCCTCCGCCGCGCCGGGATCGCGATGGACGGGCACCGCATCGGCCGCCTACGACGCCGCGAACAAGGACCACGGAAAGGTCATCGCGCAACTGGCCGATCTCGATCAGCGGCTCGGCAAGCAGGTCACGGCGTCGTCCCACGTGGTGGCGTCCGGGCGGCAGGATCTCGACGCGGTCCGCAAGTGGGTCCTCGACGCCGCCGCATCCGTGCCGCCCGGCAAGAACCGCGAGCAGCTGCTGATGCCCATCGTGCAGAAGGGTCTTGGCCAGGTCAGCCAGATCGTCACCAAGTCCAACGGTGAGCTATCGACTATCGGCGGCCAGATCCGCACTCTCAGTGGCGAATACGCCGCGCTCGGCAATCAGAAGTTCGGCCCGAAGGAGGGGGTTGGCGACGGAGTCCTCGGCGAGAAGGGCGACGAGGAGGCCGAGAAGAAAGCTGCCGAGCAGGCGGCGAACGACTTCAAGGCCGTGCGAGACGGCAACGCGACGCCGGAGCAGGTGGCTCGGGTACGGGAGGCGTCGACGTTGACTCCGGAGCAGACGGCCTCGCTCAAAGAGGGCAAGCCGGCCACCATGGATCAGGGCCAGTACGACTATCTACGCGGATTGATGCAGGCGCAGGACGGCATGAGCGCCTCCGAGGTCAACGAGTCGTTGAAGCAGCACCCCGAACTGAAGGCCGCAATGGGCGATGCGTACCAGATCATGGGGAACCCGAACATCCAGACCGCCTCGGGTGACCACGGCGGAATCACGAACGAGCCGAGGAACATTCAGGCGTTGCTCAACGACGATCTGACCTACAAGACCCAGGGCGGAGGGCAGGTCCCACAGATTCCGTTGCATCAGTTCGATGCGCTCAACGACATGCTCGGTCAGGGCAATCCGGAACTGCGGGCGGGCTCGGACGTCGACCGTGCCATGGTGAACGAGTCGGCCCGCATCTCGGACCTGGTCGACAAGGGGCACGCGGTGTATTCGGACACCCCGGACTCGCACGGCGGAAAGGGCGGCATCCCCTTCGGCATCGCCGACACCCACGACGTGAACCGCACGCTCAACTCGATGATCGCGACCGGAGGCAGCGACCACCAGGCCGTCACCGATTTCCTCACCGGCGCCAACGACCCGAATTCGGCAGGTGCGCAACGTATGAGCGCCGCCACCTTCGACCACTTCGGTGGCAAGGATGCCTTCGTCGATCTCACCACCCACCAGTTCGGCGATGGCCAGAACGGTGTCGAGGACATGTTCGATTGGATGGGCAAGAACGCCTACACGCCCGGATTGGAGGGGTTTGACGCTGCTGCCTCCGCCAACGCCACCGGACATCTCATCAGCAGCAACCACGAATTGTTCACCCGCCTCCCCGACGGTCATGGCGGCTACGACACTCTGGGCCAGGTCAATTCGGGCTTGGTGCAGACCTTCACCGAGAACTTGAGCCCCTTCATCGGCAATTTCGACGGCGTGCAGGTGCCCGGCATCAACGCCGATGCCATCCCTGGGTTCAGCGATACCAAGGACTTGTCCAACATGTTCCAAGTCCTGAACACCGACCCGGCGTCTGCGGACGCACTGAACCGTGTGGTTGCCTCCTGGGAGCAGCACTTCGCCTACGAATTTGGCGCAACTGGGGACAGCGAGTTCGGCAGGCATGCCGGACAACTCACGCAAGCGATGACAGGCGCCAACCACTCGGCCCTGGACGCCATGAAGACGAATCAGGACTGGGATGCCATCCGCGCGTTCAGCGACCAGGAGCGACACTGGGATACGACGAAGGAGATCCTCAGCGGGGTCGCAGGTCTGGTGCCCGGCGGCGACGTCGCCGTCCAACTTGCCAACGTGGCGGAGCCGTCGCTCAAGAACGAGATTCTGGGCATACAGGGCGATCCCGGCAACATGAGCGACGCCGCCTGGGAGACGGCGCTCACGGCGACGGACGAGAACTTCAATCACCTCGTCGACGGGCACGTTCGTGACTTCCACATGGCGCAGGGCTATATCGATGCCGATCCAGCACATGCGTCCGATTTTCGGAACGTCGAAGTACCAGGCGGTACGACGAATTTCGTCGATCAGAATGGTCGACTCGACTGGGACGCCATCAATGCCAACCGTGCAAAATTCGATTCGATATTGGACTCCAGCCCACTGAGCTACCTCAACAACTGGGATGACGGCAATCATGGATACGACAGCGGCCTCAAGGACACGAACATCCATCCCCAGGCACTCCCCGACCCCGGCACCCCGGCGAGCGATGCGCCCCGGTAGGCATATGGCGAGCATCATGATGACCGTGGCGCTGCTGGCCGTGGGGTGTTCGCCTGCGTCGCCCCCGGAATCGAGCGCGAGCCCAACTCCGCCCAGTTCCGGTTACCGCATTCCGGCCAGCATCCAGTACGTGGATCACTGGGTGCCAACGCCTTCCGTCGATCTCATGACCGCTGACGGCACGTTCATCCGCGCATTCGCCGAGGCTTATGAAGCGCGGATCTTCACGCTCGACGGAGCGAAGGGTTCTTATCCCGGATTCGAACGGGCCGACCGCACCAATACTCGGGCAGGCGGAGGTGGGGGCGAGTGGTATGGCTACGCAGTGCGTTGGATACTCGCCTTCGACGTCGCTGCAGACGGATCTGCCACGGCCGACGTGTGCGAGGCCTCCTCGATCACGCAGGACAAGTCGCCCCGTGAAGACATTCTTCGCCATCGCCTGACATATCGACGATTGGGCGAGTCACCGCCAGTCGACCAGAAGGGAACGGCAAGAGCCCCCGCCGACTCCGTCTTCGGCGAGTGGGAGGCGACGGAGTACTCCTCGCAGGTGCCAATCACCAAGGAAAGCATCGAACCATGTCTACGTTCGATCCCATCCATCGACAGGAAGCACGTCGACAACTCGCCCGGCTGGCCAGCCAAGGCGAACTGAGAAAGCAGGGAGGATCACCATGGGGAACGAGTTCTCTCTCGACGGTGCCGGCCTGACCCCGTTGGCCGACATTCACTCGCAGGTCGCCATCGGGTTGTCACAACTGACCGGGGCGGGCGCGCCGCAAACGGCTGACGTGGCGCAGTCGTTCGGCAACATCGCGTTCGCGGTGAACACGGCGCTCGACGGCGCGACGCAGAGTCGCGCGAGCACCATCTCGACGACGAAGGGTTCTAGCGACACCATCGCCGAGCTACTGACGAAGGCTCACCAGATGTACGAGCACGGCGACCAGCAGGGCGCCCAGAAGCTCAGGGCCGCAGCCGAAGCGCTGGAAGGCTCCGGAGCAGTCGGCGGCACGGGAGACGGTGGCACAGCAGCCGGCGGCACGGGGGCCGCCGGCGCAGAAGGTGCAGGTGGCAGCGGCGCCCAATTGGCAGGCCAGATGGCGAGCCAGATCGGGCAGCAGGTCGGTCAGTTCGCCCAGGGCATGGCCCAGTCTGCACAAGGGCTGGCACAGGGCCTCGCGCAGCTGCCGCAGCAGGTCATGCAGGGCGTTCAAGGCATCGTCGAGTCGGCCAGCAAGGGCGCCGGGGCCGAGACCGCCACGATCGATGCCGCCAAGGGCGACGACGGCAAGGGCGGCGATCCAGAGGAACGCGCACGCGAAGACGACGAGGCTGCCGAGAAGCGGGCCGAGGAGCAGCGACACGGCCCGGCCACCCGAACCGACGGCGCGCAGCCGGGTCAATCCCCAGATGGCGAAAGGGCTCCAGTCGCGCCGCCCGCACCGGAACGTCAACCCGCGCAGACCCGCCCGCAGTAGCCGTCGCCTAGGACAGGACCCCGTCGGCGAGTCGAAGCCGACGCTCGACACCGATCGCCTCCAGGAACTCTTCGTCGTGGCTCACCACCACGAAGGCACCTCGGTAGGCGTTCAGCGCCGACTCCAACTGTCCCACGCTGACCAGATCGAGGTTGTTCGTCGGCTCGTCGAGCAGGAGCAGTTGTGGCGCCGGCTCGGCGTTGAGCACGCACACCAACGTCGCCCTCAACCGTTCACCACCCGACAACGTCCCCATCGGCAGGTGGATGACATCACCACGAAAGAGGAACTGCGCCAACAGATGCATGCGACGGGTGTGCGTCAGGCTCGGCGCAAACACCGCGAGAGCCTCCGCCACGGTGACATCGTGATCGAGCAGGTCGAGCCGTTGCGACAGGTAGGCGATGCGACCCTCGGATCGCCGCACCTCACCGTGCGTCGGGGGCAGGTCGCCATAGATCATCCGCAACAGCGTCGACTTTCCCACGCCGTTGGCTCCGGTCAGTGCAATGCGCTCAGGGCCGCGGATGTCGAGATCGATTCCACTGTGCCCGAACAGCTCCCGGTCGCCGACCGTGATTCGCAGACCGCGTGCGGCGAGGAGCGTGCGGCCTGACGGCACCTCGGTGCCGGGCAGATCCAACACGATGGCGTCGTCGTCGCGTAGCGCGCGTTCGGCCCGATCAAGGGTGGCCTTCGCGTCGTCGACCCGCTTGGCGTGCACGTCGTCGGACTTGGCGGCCGACTCCTGTGCATCGCGCTTGAGTTTGCCGGCCACGATCTTCGGCAGGCCCGCGTCCTTGACGTTGCGCGCGGCGGTGCTCGAGCGCTTCGCCGCGCGTTCGCGTGCCGTCTGCATCTGCCGCTTCTCCCGCTTGAGCAACTGTTCGGCGGTACGGATATCGGATTCCGCGGATTGCCGGGCCGCCTCCACCGCGTTCTCGTAGTCGGTGAAAGACCCTCCGTAGAAATGGATCCCACCGTGGTAGAGCTCCGCAATGCGATCCATCTGGTTGAGCAGGACCCGATCGTGGCTCACGACGAAGAGCGTGCCGGGAAAGTGGTCGAGCGCGGTGTACAGCCGCTGTCGGGCGTCGACGTCGAGGTTGTTGGTCGGTTCGTCGAGCAGCAGCGTGTCGGGCCGCCTCAACAGCTGCGCCGCCAATCCCAACGACATCACCTCCCCGCCGCTGAGCGAATCCAGCTGCCGATCCATCGCCAGATCCGTCAGGCCCAATCGATCGAGGTGGGCGCCCAAGCGTTCCTCGACGTCCCAGTCATCACCGATGGCGGTGAAGACCGCCTCGGATGCGTCGCCGGCGGCCAACGCGTCGAGTGCCGCGATGACGGGTGCGACGCCGAGGACGTCCGCGACGGTGCGATCGGCTCCGGCGTCCGTGAGTGGAAGCGTCTGTGGCAGATAGCCCACCGTGCCGTCGAGGGTGATCGAACCGGTGGTGGGCAGGTACTCCCCCGCGATGAGTTTGAGCAGCGTGCTCTTGCCAGCGCCGTTCGGCGCGACCAGGCCGGTCCGGCCGTCGGGCACGGTGAACGACAGGTCGTCGAACACGGGGGTGTCGTCGGGCCAGGAGAAGGTCAGCGTGGAAACCACGATGGAAGACATACGAAAGATCTCTCGGTGAGTCCGCGGCACCGGGCCACGGCATGGGGGAACGATCGGACCAACTCCGGTCACCCGGAGATGTCTTCTCCCACCATGTCTTCAGCCCACCTCGAGTCGATCAATCCTTCGCGAACCATGTTAGCGAGGTCAGTCAACCAAGTATTTGCGCAGCATCTCGGTGGCTGCGGTGATCTGCCTGACGTCCACGCGCTCGTCGACGCGATGCGCCATGTTGGGATCACCCGGGCCGTAGTTGACCGCAGGGATGCCGAGCGCGGCGAAGCGTGCGACGTCGGTCCAGCCGTACTTGGCGCGCACCTGTCCGCCGGCCGCCTGGACGAGCGCGGCCGCCGCGGGTTTGGTCAGCCCGGGAAGCGCCCCTGCGGCAGCGTCGGTCCGTTCGACGTCCACGTCCAGTCCGTCGAGCACCTCGTGCACGTGGGCGACGGCCTGCTCCACGCTGCGGTCGGGCGCGAAGCGAAAGTTCACGGTCACCGACGCGGCGTCGGGAATGACGTTTCCCGCAATGCCGCCGTCGATGCGGACGGCCGACAGTCCCTCGCGATAGGTGCACCCGTCGATGTCGACGTTGCGTGGCCGATAGGACGACAACCGATCGAGTACCGCCCCGAGTTTGTGAATGGCGTTGTCGCCCAACCATGCTCGCGCCGAGTGCGCCCTGGTTCCCGCCGCCCGGACGACGACGCGGATGGTGCCCTGACAGCCGGCCTCGACGTAGCCACCGGACGGTTCACCGAGAATCGCGACGTCGGCCTGCAACCACTCCGGGAGTTCGCGTTCGATGCGACCGAGTCCATTGGCACTCGACTCGATCTCCTCGCAGTCATACATCACCAACGTGATGTCATGCGACGGTTCGGCGATGGTGGCGGCCAGGTGCAGGAAGACCGCGTCACCGGATTTCATGTCCGAGGTGCCGCAGCCGAACAGTTCGTCGCCCACCAGTCGGCTGGGCACGTTGTCGGCCGCGGGAACCGTGTCGAGGTGCCCTGCGAGCAGTACGCGTGACGGTCGACCGAAGTTGGTGCGCGCGAGCACGGCATCGCCGTTGCGGATGACCTCGTAGCCCTTGGCCTGGGCGCGCAGGGCGGCCTCGACCTCGTCGGCGATGCGCTTCTCGTGCCGCGACTCGCTGGGGATGTCGACGAGTGCGGCGGTCAACTCGATCGGATCAGCGCGCAGGTCCAGCGATGAGCCGCTTGCGCGAAGTGCCGAAGAGGGAGCCACAGTGCTCCAACCTAGTCCAGTAACGTTTGGCATCGTGACTTCAGCATCAGGCGTCGGCGTGGCCACCATCGCGGCGGACGGAACGGTTCTCGATACGTGGTTCCCGGAGCCAGAACTGTCGACCGACGACTCGGACGTCGTGGCAGGGACCAATCGGTTGTCGGTGGCCGAGGTCACCGACGACCTGGCCGCACTGACCGGCCGCGACGAGGAACGCGACGTCGAGACCGTCATCGTGCGCACCACGATCGCCTCGCTCGACGACAAGCCCACCGACGCCTTCGACGCCTACCTGCGCCTGCATCTGCTGTCGCACCGACTGATCGCCCCGCACGGCGCCAACATGGACGGTGTCTTCGGCGTGCTCGCGAACGTGGTCTGGACGAACTTCGGGCCGTGCGCGGTCGACGGGTTCGAACTGACCCGCGCGCGCCTGCGTCGGCGCGGACCGGTGGCCGTCTACGGCATCGACAAGTTCCCGCGCATGGTCGACTACGTCGTGCCGAGTGGTGTTCGCATCGCCGACGCGGACCGGGTGCGACTCGGGGCGCACCTCGCGGCGGGCACGACCGTCATGCACGAGGGCTTCGTGAACTTCAACGCGGGCACGCTGGGGACCTCGATGGTCGAGGGTCGCATCTCGGCGGGAGTGGTGGTCGACGACGGCTCCGACATCGGCGGCGGCGCCTCGATCATGGGCACCCTGTCCGGTGGTGGCAAGGAGGTCATCTCGGTCGGCAAGCGCTGCCTGCTGGGCGCCAACTCCGGGCTGGGCATCTCCCTTGGTGACGACTGCGTCATCGAGGCGGGCCTCTACGTCACCGGCGGCACCAAGGTGACGACCTCCGATGGTCAGACAGTCAAGGCTCGAGACCTGTCCGGCGCCAACAACCTTCTGTTCCGCCGTAATTCGGTGTCGGGAGCGGTCGAGGTGGTGGCGCGCGATGGCAGTGGCATCACGCTGAACGAAGCGCTGCACGCCAACTGACGCCTAGCGGCACCGCGAAACGCGCATCATCGCAACGCCGTGCGCCGGAACCGTCCGCACCATGTCGGCGCTCGTCGTGGACTCCGTGTGCTCCCACAGGTCTCGCACGGTGTAGCAGTCGGTTCCCGACAACCCGATTGCATGGGCATCCGTGTGGATGGCGACGGGGGCGGCATCGTCATTGAAGAGCGCCACTGCCACCGACCCATCGGCCAGCGGCTTGACGATGACACGCGGGTCGTCGAGCAGCGGTAGACCCTGCAGCACCAGCGCGTCCTGATCGACGGCGATGACGTCACGGTTGGTGAGGATGGCCCGGGTCGAGGCGTCCATCGACCGGACGTCGTTACCCGCCAGAAGCGGGGCCGCCAGCATCGCCCACAACGAGAAGTGGGCCCGCTGTTCGACATCCGTCAGATCGGGTCGCTGCGGCCCCAATGACATCGTGGGGTGCCCGAGGGCGAACTGGGACCACCCGATGCCGACCACCAGCATGTCCGGATCGTTGACGTGCTTCGGGCCGTCATGCGGCGCAACGGGACCGGCGGCGGTGAACGCCTGGCTGACGCCGGCCAGTCCCTCGTCCCAAAGCCCCGTGTCACCCCAGGCAGGCACCAGGTCCATCGCGTCGCGGCTGACGTCCGCGATGTGGGACCAGTCGTACTCGGACCCCGCGCCGGGATCACCCGAGCTGTTCGGGTTGATGCTGTAGACGATGTGACGACCCGTGGCGCGCAAAGCATCCCGCATTGCCGCGAAGTACTTCACCTGTTCGGTGTGCCCGGCGTCCAGCCGACACCAGTCGTACTTCAGGTAGTCGACGCCCCACGCGGCGAAGGTATGCGCGTCGGCTTGCTCGTGACCGGCGCCGCCGATCCGCGGGTCCTGGCCACACCCTTGGTTGAACGGGCTGTGATAGATGCCGAGGTACATGCCGCGGTCGTGCGCATACGCCGCGAGTGCGGCGATTCCGTCGGGAAAACGGACGGGGTCGGCCCGCAGGTTGCCATCCGTGTCGCGCGTGGGCGCGGCCCAGCCGGCATCGAGGTTGACGTAGCGATAGCCGGCGTCACGCATACCGGAGGACACCATCGCGTCGATGGTGTCCTCCACTGACTGCTCACTCAGGGGGATCCCGGAGTTCCACGAATTCCACCCCATCGGCGGCGTCTGCGACGGACGTGGCTCGAAAGTAGGTGGACTACAGGCGGCGAGGACGCCGACACAGATCAGCAACCCCCACAGTCGGCGCACGCGGCCATCTTGGCACCGCGATCTGTGGGCGAGGCGCGAAGTTCCTGTGGGACCGCGTCATACCCGGATGCATTGTGACGACCAATTGCACGCCGGGAGCGGTGCTCAATGGTTCGACCATCGACATGAATTCGTGTCATCGACTGACATTATTTTCAATGGCGTGCGCCATTGCGTTGCTCTATCCATTTCGCCGTCGACCTTTTACAGCCACTGGGTGGCAAATTCAAGATCGACGAATTAGCTGCACGAACTTCCGGCATTCAGTCGCTGATCTTGATATCAGGCAGAGTCGTCCGAACGGACGACATGCATTGCACATGAACGCCATTGCGGCTCCCAATGGGCAAATGATGACCATTTCCCAAGAGCAGTTTCAGAGAAATATTTCGAATTTGCTAGCGAACTCTTTTGACTGTCGCGTAAGTTCTGCTTCGTACGTCGGTTCCGGACAGTCGACACGACCGACGAACACACGCCCCCGGATGAGTCGAAAGGTGTATTTCGTCATGCCCATAGCGCCCAGACACCGTGCCATCCGAACCGAGGCGCGCCACCGCAGAAACGACGGCCTCGCGCAGGCGGTGTACCCGGCTTTTCGGCTGAACGCCGCCGTCGCACGGGAATCGACCTACGCGCGTCATGTCGGTCGGATCGGCGCCCTCGCCGTCGCGCTCGGCGTGGGCGCGGCCCTGGCGACCAGCCACGGTGCCGGCATGGCGTACGCCGACGACGGCTCCGATCCCACCACTGCGGGAACGACCTCAGCGTCATCGCACGATGCCTCGCCGAATGCGGCGACGACGGCCACGCCCGCAGCCTCCATGGACGTACCGACGGGCACGACCGGTACGTCCGGTACGTCCGGATCGGCCGGATCGGCGACGACCACCCGACCCACAGTCCCCGAGATGAACGTCAGCAGCTCCGGTGGCGCACACACCTCCGGCGACGATGGCCCTTCGGTCACGGCTTCGACCACGTCACCCGCGACCGACGTCGAACCAGAAGTCGAAGCGCTGCCGGACAAGGCACCGGTGATCGAGACCAGTGCCAACCCGGCAAGCAGCACTTCCCGGCCTGCAGTGACCAAGACTCCTGCGGCGCACAATGATTCGCCCGTCGCATCGGCTCAGCCCGCCACCGCACCGCGGCCGCTCCCGGTGGCTGCCGCCGTGGCATCCACGGCGGACGAAGACGTCCCCGCCCCATCGACGTCATCCGCCGTCGACACCCGCGCACCTGCGGTGAGCACCGGCCTCGACACGACCGCCATCGCGAGTGCGCCCGCCGCGGTCGAGCTGCAGACGCCCCCGCCCCCCGTCGAGGCTCCGTCGGTGGCCACCATCCTTGCTGCGGCCATCGCCCCGTTCGTCTTGCCCGGCCCCGCGGCCCCCGTCACCTCACCACTGCTGTTGGCCATCATGGCCTGGAGCAGACGGGAATTCGACCAGATCGACGGCACGGCGCTGGCAGCCCGAGCGGTCGTCGCCGCCGATCCCGGGCCGGTGGCGGTCGACGACGAGTACACGACCGAAGAAGACTTTCTGCCGAGTTACGGCAACGTCCTAGACAACGACGACATTCCGGGGGTCGGCGTCGCCGTGCTCACCACCGGGCCGGCCCACGGGACGGTCGACCTGCAACAAGACGGTCAGTTCTTCTACACGCCCGACCACGACTTCAACGGCCAGGACTCCTTCACCTACACCCTCGACGATCTCTCGGGATCGACGTCGTCGGCCACCGTCACCATCACCGTCACGCCTACGAACGACCCTCCGGTGGGATCCAACACGGCCATCACGCTCGCCGAGGACGGCTCCTACACCGGGACACTGCCGAAGGCGACGGACATCGACGGTGACGCACTCGTCTACGGCTCGTTCTTCCATCCCGCGAACGGCACCGCGGTCGTCAACTCCGACGGCACCTTCACCTACACGCCAAACGCCAACTTCCATGGCGCGGACGGCTTCTTCTACACCGTCTCGGACGGCACCGTGACGCAGCGCTACACCGTCGAGGTCACCGTCACCGCCGTCAACGACGCTCCGGTGGCCTCGAACGTCGTCACCACGATCGGGGAGGACACCTACCTCAACGGATTCCTGCCCGTGACCGACGTCGACGGTGACACGCTCACCTACACACTGACTGCGCAAGCTACCCGTGGCGTCGCCGTGGTCGACGCTGACGGCCGCTACTCCTACACGCCCGCAAAGGATTTCAACGGAGTCGACACCTTCACCTACGGTTACTCTGACGGCACGGTCTCCGGCACCCGCACCGTCACCGTGACCGTCACGGCCGCCAACGACACGCCCGTGTCGGAGCACCTGGAACTCACGATGGACGAGGACACCATCCTCAAGGGCACGATCCCCGCCTCCGACGCCGACGGGGACCCCATGACCTACGAGCTGTTCGGCACCCCCATGAACGGCACCATGGTCATCGACATCGACGGCTCCTTCACCTACACGCCAAAGCCCGACTTCAACGGGGTCGAGTACCTGACGTACCAGATCAAGGACGGCACCAGCTACTCGCAGTACACCATCTACATCACCGTGCGACCGGTCAACGACGCCCCCGTCGCCAAGGACCACGGCTACGACACCTTCTGGGGCGTACCGGTTTCCGATACCGTGCAGTACCTCGGCTCGGACGTCGACGTGGCCGAGACGCTGACGTTCACGGTGGCCAAGCCGGGGGCAGGCACCATCTCGATGAACCCCGATGGCTCGTTCGTCTACACGCCTCGGACGGGGTTCTCTGGAGCGGACGTCTTCACCTACCGGGTCACCGACGCCACCGGCGCCTCCGCCCTCGGCACCATCACCGTGAACGTCGCCAACGTCGCCCCCCTCACGGCTGACGACGTCTACGTGGTCAAGAACGGCAACCCGCTTCAGGTCAGCGTCGGCAACGGTGTGTTGGCCAACGACTACGACCCGGGTGACACGCTCACGGTGGTGTCGAACACCACCCCGAGTCAGGGCACGGTGACGATGTCGCCCGACGGGTCCTTCACGTATACCCCGAATGTCAACGCCATCGACTACGACCAATTCACCTACACGATGCGGGATCTCGCCGGCCTCACCGCCACCGGTCGGGTCACCGTGTACTTCGAACAGGACAACAGGCCACCGGTCGTACGCGACTACGACCTCACCGTCGTACAGGGCAAGACCTTGGAGTTCAACCCGCTGGACGACGCAGAGGATCCCGACGACGACCCCCTGATGGTGCGCAACGTCAGCGATCCCACCAGCGGGTTCACCCAGGCGATCACGGGGGGCGCCATCGCCTACGTGCCCGACCCGAATTTCGTCGGCGTCGACTCGTTCACCTACCAGATCTTCGACGGATACCAATACGTCACGGGGAAGGTGAGAGTCACCGTCACGCCCGCCGCGGAGTACGACGCCTACGACGACGACTTCGAGGTGCGCTCCGATGACGTCGGGGTCTCGCTCGACGTTCTCGCGAACGACCTCCTCCCTCGCAACGGCGCGGTGACGGTGGAGATCGACGGCCAGCCCACCGGCGGCACGATCGTGTTCGACCAGAATACCCAGACGTTCCTCTACACACCGTTCCTGGGAACCCGATCCGACGGCTTCACCTACAGGATCACCAACCCCAAGGACCCCCTGACGTACGACTACGCGAGCGTCTCCATCACCGTCGTCCAGCTCGATGATCCGCCCGAGGCCGAGGCCGAGGACGACGCGGCGAGCACGACGATCGACACGGCCGTCACCATCGACGTGCTCGACAACGATCGCAACCCCGGCGATCGCCCCCTCGCGGTGGAGATCCTCTCGCCACCCACGTACGGCGGAAAGGCCGAGGTGCAGAAGGACGGCACCATCAGGTTCACCCCCGAAAAGGGCTTCGTGGGGAGCGTCCAATTCGCCTACGGCATCACCGATGACCGGGAGAACGTCAGCTCGGCGATCGTGACGGTCGTCGTCTACGACCCGACGCCGGTGTACCACGACAAGTCATACACCGTCGGCAAGGACCGGACGTTGACCGTCTCGGCCAACGCCGGCGTGCTGACCAGTTACGGATTCGAGGGCTGGAGAGCCGGTTTGGTGGAGAAGCCGCGCAACGGTCAGGTGACCGTCAACGAGGACGGGTCGTTCACCTACACACCGGACCGCGGATTCGTCGGCACGGACACGTTCAGGTACTTCGCCGCTACCAGCGAGATGGGCGACAGCGCCACCGTGACCATCGAGGTCACGGACGTAGGTGTCGAGCAGCCGGGCACGGCCATCTCGGTGAGCGGGGGCTCGGGATTCGGTGCCTGCGGCAATGATTGGTGGCCGAGGGGCAACGGAAAGGACGACGTGTGGCCGCTGTGCCTCTACCCGGAGGCCCGGCGTCCATCGCAGCTGTGATGGGAGTGTGTCAGTCCTTGGCCGAGAGCACGCAGAACTCGTTGCCCTCGGGATCGGCCAGGACCACCCACGATTCGTCGCCCTGGCCGATGTCGACGTGACGTGCGCCCAGCGCGATCAGCCGATCCACCTCGGCCTGCTGGTCGTCAGGCGTGAAGTCGAAGTGGATGCGGTTCTTCACGACCTTGTCGTCAGGCACGGCGAGGAACAACCAGTCCGGCCCCTGCGCCGCGGGTGCGCGCAGGACGACGTCGCCGTCGTCGGTGGTCTCGGCAGGCCAGCCGAGCACACCGGCCCACCACTGACCGAGCGCGTGGATGTCAGCCGCGTCGATGCACACCTCGGTGAACCGTAGCGTCACGTCAGCTCCTTCTTGAGAACCTTTCCCATGGCGTTGCGGGGAAGGGCATCGACGATGCGGACCTCGCGCGGCCGCTTGTGTGCGGAAAGCTGTTGGGCGACATGGTCGATCAGCTCCTGCGGCCCGGCCCTCCCGACGACGAATGCCACGATCCGCTGACCGAGGTCGGCGTCGGGCAACCCCACCACCGCGACCTCGTCGACCCCCGCGTGCAAGAGCAGGACCGTCTCGATCTCCCCCGCTCCCACGCGGTAGCCGCCGGACTTGATGAGGTCGACCGACTCCCGCCCGACGATGCGGTGCATGCCGTCGGCGTCGATGACGGCGACGTCACCCGTGCGGTACCACCCGTCGGCGTCCAGGACGTCCGCCGTCGCGTCGGGTCGGTTGAGATAGCCGTCGAAGAGCGTCGGCCCGCGAACCTCGAGGCGCCCAATGGTTTCCCCGTCGTGGGGCACCGGCGCACCGTCGTCGTCGGCCAACCTCGTCTGCACCCCGTCGAGGGGAAGTCCGACCCAACCGGGACGACGTTCACCGTCGACGAGAGTGCTGAGCGTGATCAGAGACTCGGTGCTGCCATACCTCTCGACGGGGGCATGGCCGGTCAGGCGCACCAGGTCGTCGAACACCGGCACCGGGAGCGGAGCGCTTCCCGACACCAGCAGCCGTGCCGACGACAGCGCCAGCGCCGCATCGAGATCACCGACCACCCGCGACCACACCGTCGGCACTCCGAAGTACAGCGAACCGCTTGCTGCCGCATAGGCGGCAGGCGATGGTCTACCGGTGTGCACGAAGCGATTTCCGATGCGCAGCGAGCCGAGCAGGCCAAGGACCAGCCCGTGCACGTGAAAGAGTGGCAGGCCGTGAACCAGGGTGTCCTCCGGCGTCCACGCCCACGCCGTCGCCAGCGCGTCGATGTCCGCTGCGATCGCGCGCCTGCTGATCACCACGCCCTTCGGCGGGCCCGTAGTACCGGACGTATAGATGACCATTGCCGTGGAATCCGGCGACGGCTCGGCGTACCGGTGCCACGACCGCGCATGCAGCCGAACCGGGACGTGCGGCAGCCCCTCCGGTTCCGCGGGCACCTCGCCCAACCACGCCGCAGCACCGGAGTCGGTCAGGATGTGGCGTCGTTCGGCGGCGCCAACGTCGGCGGGAACGGGAACGACGGGCACACCCGCGATCAGACAGCCGACGACGGCGAGCACCGTCGTCGCAGTGGGCGTGGCGAGCACGGCGACGCGGCCCGCGCCGGCGACCCGCTCGGCCACGGACGTCGCCGCACCCACGAGGTCGCTACGGCTCAGCGTCGCGCCATCGATGCGCACCGCATCGCCGAGGTCGTGGCCGGCGGCAACGGCGGAGGGGTTCAGCGAGGCGAGCAGCACGACGGCAACGCTACCGCGGGCGCGATACTGGTCGCGTGGATCCCATCGAACGCACCGCCTCGCGCGAGGTGTACCGAAACGCCTGGATGATCGTTCGCGAGGATGACATCCGCAGACCGGACGGCACCGTCGGCATCTACGGCGTCATCGACAAACCGACCTACGCCCTGGTGATCGCCACCGACGGCGACCGATTCCGTCTCGTCGAGCAGTTCCGCTATCCGATCGGGCTGCGGCGATGGGAGTTCCCGCAGGGCACCGCCCCGGGGACCCTCGACGGCGACGAGCCGCCCCCCGCCGACCTCGCTGCCGACGAGCTTCGCGAGGAGACGGGACTGCGGGCCGAGTCGATGGTCGTCCTCGGCCAGCTCGACGTCGCGCCGGGCATGAGCAGCCAGCGCGGTTGGGTGTTCCTGGCGACCGGGATCACCGAGGGTGAGCACGAGCGTGAGGTGGAGGAGCAGGACATGCACAGCGAGTGGTTCACCGGCGACCAGATCGACCGGATGATCATCGACGGCACCATCACCGACGCCCAGACCATGGCGGCCTGGATGATGTTGCGGCTGCACGAGCCGAGCCCCGTCATAACCCGGGGATGACGAAGGCTTCCAGCGGTTGGCTCCCGGTGGTCTTGGCAACGCTGCTCACGGCGTGCTCGACGACCGCCCCCACCACCGGGATCCGGTTGCCGCCCACCGCTGGATCATTCGACTACCAGCTGGGCGGCGTCGACGACACCAGGCCGCTGGCCGTCGTGGTCCGAGATGCCACCGCCCAGCCCATGCCGGGGGCATACGACGTCTGCTACGTGAACGGCTTCCAGTCCCAACCCGACGACGGCGACCGTTGGCTGAAGCGCTACGGCGAGGCCGTCCTGCGCGACGCCGGCGGAACGCCCGTCACCGATCCCGACTGGCCGGACGAGTACGTGCTCGACCCGTCGACCGAGCGACAGCGCACCGTGATTCTCGACGTGCTCGAACCGCTGATAGCCGATTGTGCGGCAAAGGGTTTCGACGCCGTCGAAATCGACAACTTCGACACCTTCACGCGATTCTCGGACTCTGCCACCGGTCGGATCGATCGGTCGGGCGCGATCGCACTCGCCCGGTCCTTCGCCGATTTCGCACATGATCACGGTCTGGCGATCGGCCAGAAGAACGCCGCCGAAGCAGTTGATGCGGGGCGCCGCGAGGTCGGCTTCGACTTCGCCGTCGCCGAGGAGTGCGCGGCGTACCGCGAATGCGGACGCTACACAGAGGTGTACGGACCACACGTCCTGCAGATCGAGTACACCGACAACCTGCCCGCCCCGTTCAGCGAGGTGTGCGATTCACCGGACCGCGCTCCCGTGACGATCCTGCGAGACCGCAACCTCGTCGCCCGCGGCACCGAAGGCCATGTCTACGAGCAATGCCCGTGAACGTCGGCCAGGCTTCTCAGCGCCGACGCTCAGCCAACGCGCGCAGGAAGAACGTCAGGTTCGCCGGCCGCTCGGCGAGGCGGCGGACGAAGTAGCCGTACCACTGGGTGCCGAACGGCACGTACACCCTTACGTGGTTGCCGCTCTCGGCCAGCCTGCGCTGTTCGGCGTCGCGGATCCCGTAGAGCATCTGGTATTCGAAGTCGTCCACGCCCCTGTCGAATTCGCGGGCCATGGCGGGTACCGCGTCGATGATGGCCGGGTCGTGCGAAGCCACCATCGGATACCCCTCGCCGGACATCAGCACGCGCAGGCACCGCAGATAGGAATCGGTGACGTCCGCACCATCGCGGTAGGCCACCGACGCAGGCTCGTCGTAAGCGCCCTTGCACAGGCGGATCCGCGCACCAGACGCGGCGAACTCCCGGCAGTCGGCCTCGGTGCGCTTCAGGTAAGCCTGCAGAACCGTTCCGAGCCAGGGGAAGTCGTTGCGCAACTCGCGCACGATCGACAGCGTCGAATCGGTGGTGGTGTGATCTTCGGCGTCGACGGTGACCCAGACACCGAGATCACGGGCGCGCGAACAGATGACATGCGCATTCTCGAGGGCGATCTTCTCGCCGTCGCGGGGTAGCGCCTGGCCGAGGGCCGAGAGCTTCAGCGACACCTCGAGCGGTCGTGGCACGTCGGGCGTCTCGCCTCGCTGACCGTAAGCGTCGAGTACGGCGAGGTAGGCCTGCACGGTGGCCTCCGCCGCATCGGCGTCGGTGACGTCCTCACCGAGGTAGTCGATCGAGACGAAGCGGCGCGAATCACGAAGTTCGGCAACCGATGTCAGCGCATGCTCGACGGTCTCTCCGGGGACGAAGCGGTGCACCACCTCACGGGTGATCGGCAGCCGTTCGGCCGTGCGGCGGAGTCCGTCTGATCTCGCGGCGGCGAGGATGGCCGGTCGGGCCACCTTCTGGAAGAGGCTCATCGTCATCCCTCCATGTGGGGGTAGTCGTGGTTCACCGGCGGGACGAACGTCTCCTTGATCGACCGGGCCGAGGTCCAGCGCAGCAGGTTCAGCGGGGAGCCGGCCTTGTCGTTGGTACCCGAGGCGCGCGCCCCTCCGAACGGCTGCTGTCCGACGACGGCGCCGGTCGGCTTGTCGTTGACGTAGAAATTGCCTGCGGCATTGCGCAACCGGTTCTCCGCGTCCAGCACGGCAGCGCGATCGTCGGCGATCACCGCACCGGTGAGTGCGTACTTCGACCCGGCGTCGACGACGCCGAGCACGTCGTCCCAACGGTCGTCGTCGTAGACGTGGACGGCCAGGATGGGGCCGAAGTACTCGTCTCTGAACGCCTCGTCGGTCGGATCGTCCGACAGCAGCACCGTCGGCCGGACGAAATAGCCTTCGCCGTCGTCGTATTCGCCACCGACGGCAATCGTCACGCCGGCCGCGCCCTTCGCGCGTTCGATGGCCTTGACGTTCTTGGTGAAGGAACGTTGGTCGATGAGCGCGCCGCCGTAGTTGGACAGATCCGTCACGTCGCCATACGCGAGCTTCTCCGTAGCGCCGAGGAAGTCGTCTCCCATCTGCTGCCACACCGAACGCGGTACGAACGCGCGCGAGGCCGCCGAGCACTTCTGCCCCTGGTAGTCGAAGGCGCCTCGAATCAGGGCGGTGCGCAACACCTCTGGGCGGGCGGAGGCGTGGGCGAGCACGAAGTCCTTGCCACCGGTCTCGCCGACCAGCCGCGGATAGGTGTCGTAACGCTCGATGTTGGTGCCGACCTCCCGCCACAGGTGCTGGAACGTCGCGGTCGACCCGGTGAAGTGGATGCCCGCCAGGCGTGGATCGGCCAGCACCACGTCCGACACGGCGAGACCATCGCCGGTCACCAGGTTGATGACGCCCGGCGGCAGACCGGCCGCCTCGAGCAGCTGCATCGTCAGGTACGCGGAGAAGGTCTGCGTCACAGAGGGTTTCCATACGACGGTGTTGCCCATCAACGCCGGCGCGGTGGGCAGGTTGCCTGCGATGGCGGTGAAGTTGAACGGCGTGATCGCGTACACGAAGCCCTCGAGCGGGCGGTAGTCGGTGCGGTTCCACACGCCGGCCGCGCTGACGGGCTGCTGCGCCATCAGTTCCCTGGCGAAGGCCACGTTGAAGCGCCAGAAGTCGACGAGCTCACACGACGCGTCGATCTCGGCCTGGTAGACCGTCTTGGACTGACCGAGCAAGGTGGCGGCGGCGAGCGTGTCGCGCCACGGTCCGGCGAGCAGCTCGGCGGCGCGCAGGAAGACCGCGGCCCGCTCGTCGAACGGTGTTGCGGCCCATTGCTGCTTGGCAGCGATCGCCGCGTCCACGGCTTGGCTGGCCTCTGCGTGTCCGGCATTGGTCAGGGTGCCGAGGACGGCGCGGTGGCGATGCGGCTGGACGACGTCGATGCGCTCGCCGTTGCCCATCAGGTGCCTGCCCGCTATCACGTGCGGCAGGTCGATGGGCCCGGCCGCGTTCATCGCGGTCAGTTCGGTGACCAGACTGCTGCGCTCCGGGCTGCCGGGGGCGTAGTCGCGCACGGGCTCGTTGAGGGGAACCGGCACGTCGGTGATGGCGGCGAAGGCATGTGATGCGCTCATGTGATCAGGGTCTCGTATCGCCGAACCCGATGAGTTGGCCGATCGGACAAACCTTTCCCCGTTGCGCAGTAGCATCGGCCAATATGACGACGACCGGCGTCGGACTGGGCCAGCTTCTGCTGGCACTCGACGCAACGATGGTGACCTTGGTGGACGCCCCGCGCGGTCTGGACCTCCCCGTGGCGTCGGCCGCACTGATCGACGCCGACGACGTCCGGCTCGGACTGGCCGTTGGCGCCGGGTCGGCCGACGTGTTCTTCATCCTCGGAGTGGGCGACGACGACGTGCTCGCCTGGCTGGTGCAGCAGGAGGTACGACGGACGCCCGCCGCGATCTTCGTCAAGGAGCCGTCCGATGCGGTGGTGGCTCGCGCCGTCGCCGCGGGGACCGCCGTCGTGGCGGTCGAGCCGCGAGCCCGTTGGGAACGGTTGTACCGACTCGTCGACCACGTCTTCGAGCATCACGGGGACCGGGCTGACCCGCTGTATGACTCGAGCACCGACCTGTTCGGGCTGGCGCAGTCGATCGCGGATCGCACGCACGCGATGGTCAGCATCGAGGACGTGCAGAGCCACGTCCTGGCCTACTCGGCGTCCAACGACGAGGCCGACGACCTACGGCGACTGTCGATCCTCGGCCGCGCAGGCCCGCCCGAGCATCTCGCCTGGATCGGCCGGGCGGGCATCTTCGACGCGCTGCGCGCCACCGGTGACGTCGTCCGCGTCGACGCCCGACCCGAACTCGGCTTGCGGCCGCGGCGGGCAGTGGGGATCCACCACGCCGCGCCGGACCGTCGGCGCGGACCGGTCTTCGCGGGCACCATCTGGTTGCAGGAAGGCACCCGACCGCTGGCGGAGGACGCGGACGACGTGCTGCGCGGCGCCGGAGTACTTGCCGCGAGGATCATCTCGCGCCTGGCGGCCACACCGTCGACGCACGCGGTACTGGTGCAGGAACTGCTGGGCTTGCGTGACGTCGAACTCGACGATGCGCGCGTGGCGGCGGCCGCGCGTGATCTCGACATCGTGGCCGACGGGCGCGTGGCGGTGATCGGATTCGACGGTGCCGCCGGCGCTCCTGCACGACTCGCTGACGTGCTCGCGTTGAGCGCCAGTGCCTTTCGGCGGGACGCCCAGGTGGCGGCGGGCCCGTCGCGCGTCTACGTGTTGCTTCCGCACACCGGCAAGGCGTCGGCCGTGTCGTCATGGATCCGCGGCACAATCGGTGCGCTGCGGGCCGAACTCGGAATGGAGCTACGGGCAGTGATCGCCACTCCCTCAACGGGTCTGGCGGGCGTGGCGGCGGCCCGAGGAGAGGTGGATCGCGTGCTCGACAGCGCCGAGCGGCATCCGGGCGCGATCGGGCAGGTGACCTCGCTCGCCGAATCGCGCACGACCGTGCTCCTCGACGAGATCGTCACGATGATCGCGGCGGACGATCGGCTCGTCGACCCACGCGTGGGTGCACTGCGCGAGAAGGATCAGACGCTGGTGGACACCCTCCGGGCGTATCTGGACAGCTTCGGCGACGTCGCCGCGGCCGCCGCGTCGTTGCACGTGCACCCGAACACCGTCAGGTACCGGGTGCGCAGGATCGAGGAGGAATTGGGCAGCTCGCTGGCCGATCCCGATGTGCGCCTGCTACTTTCGCTGAGCCTGCGGGCAGGCTAACCCCCCCAGCGCGAGTGTGGACTTCTGTCACGCCAGCCCGTGTGTGGGCGTGACGAAAGTCCACATTCGAGTCGTCCACAGTGTGGACTTCATCCACGAGGCGGACTGCGGTAGGGCCGCGGCGAGGCTGGCGCGTGGGTAGCCGGTGCTCGAGTGGTCTCGTGTTCCCCACCACCGAGCCCTTCGTCGGCACCGATGCCGTCGCCCGCGGCCACTTCACCCGGCGCACGTTGGCCAGCCGCAACCAGATGATCCATCGCAACGTATACCTTCCCCACGGCGTGGAGCTCACCGCGAGCCGCCGCGCCGCTGCGGCTTGGCTATGGTCTGGGCGTCGCGCCACGGTCGCTGGGTTGTCCGCGTCGGCACTCCACGGCTCGCGATGGATCTCGCCCGATGAACCGGCGGAGCTGACCCGTACCGAAGCCAGTGGCAACGGCGTCGTCGTCCACCGTGAAACGTTGCTCGACGATGAGGTCACGACAATCCGGGGAATCTCCGTCACCACGCCGGCGCGCACCGTCTTCGACCTAGGCCGTCGAAGAGGATGGGAGAGGGCGGTGATTCGGGTCGACGCACTGGCCAACGCGTGCGGTGTGACGCCAGGACAGGTGCATCCGCTGGTCGCGTCACACCGCGGGTTGCGCGGACTCGTGCAGTTGCGCACGGTGCTCGACGTCATGGACGGCGGCGCGGAGTCTCCGCAGGAGACCAGGACCCGACTCTTGCTCGTCGGAGCCAACTTTCGCAGACCGCAGACGCAGATCACCGTCCTCGACGACTCGGGCTACCCGTTCGCGCGGCTCGACATGGGTTGGCAGGAGTATCGCGTCGGCGTCGAGTACGACGGGGAGCAGCACTGGCGCGACTCGGGCCAATTCGCCCACGACATCGACCGGTATGCGGTGCTGACCGCGCTCGGCTGGCGAATCATCCGAGTGAGTGCCGAGCTGTTGCGGTACCGGCGGCCGGTGGTGCTCCAGCGGGTGTACGCCGCACTCGATGCGGCCGGCTGTCCCTGGCTCGCCGAGTGTGCAGTAGTGCCACGCCAATTCACGTGAGAGCGTGGCAGAAGTCCACACTCGGCGCTAGGAGCGCAGACGTGCGGCTGCCGCGTCGATCCGCTCGTCGGTAGCCGTCAGCGCCATCCGGACGTGCCGCCCGCCGCGCGGACCGTAGAACTCCCCCGGCGCGACCAGGATTCCGAGCTCGGCAAGCGACGCGACCGTGTCCCGGCAGGGTTCGTCGCGCGTCGCCCAGAGATACAGACCGGCCTCGGAGTGATCGACGGTGAACCCGGCGGCGAGGACGGCGGCCAGCAGCACCTCGCGCCGATGCGCGTAGCGCTCCCGCTGCACCACCTCGTGAGCGTCGTCGTCGAGCGCGGCGACCATGGCGGCCTGCACCGGCGTCGGCACCATCATTCCGGCGTGCTTGCGCACCGCGAGCAGTTCGGCCACCACCGCGGGATCGCCCGCGACGAAACCCGCCCGGTAGCCGGCCAGCGACGAGGTCTTCGACAGCGAGTGAATGGCCAGCAGTCCGGTGTGGTCACCGTCGCACACCGAGGGGTGGAGCACGGAGACCGGGACGGCGTCGGGGTCCCAGCCGAGGCCCAGGTAGCACTCGTCCGAAGCCACCAACGCCCCTCTGCTGCGCGCCCACTCGACGACCTTGCGGAGGTGCTCGACGCCGAGGACCGCGCCCGTCGGGTTGCTCGGCGAGTTGACGAAGACGAGCCGCGGGGTCCGCGGCCCGAGTTGAGTCAGCGAATCGGCGGCCACGACTTCGGCGCCGGCCAGCCGTGCACCGACGTCGTAGGTGGGATAGGCCAACTCGGGAACGACGACGATGTCCTCGCGGCCGAGCGCGAGCAGCGTCGGCAACCAGGCGATGAGTTCTTTGGTGCCGATGACCGGCAGCACCGCGTCGGCACCGAGCTCGGTGATCCCGTACCGACGTCGCAGGGCGTTCACCGCGGCCGTCCGCAATGCCGGAGTGCCTGCCGTGGTGGGATAGCCGGGCGCCGAACTGGCGGCCGCCAACGCATCCCGGATCACCTCGGCGACGGGGTCTACGGGGGTGCCGACCGACAGGTCGACGAGGCCGTCGGGGTGCGCCCTGGCCGCGGCCGTGACGTCTGCCAGCGTGTCCCAAGGAAAGACCGGCAGGGACGCCGAGAGCAGCCTCGGCTTCGCTGCGCTCAGCTCTCCTCGCCCGTTGGTCGGCTTCGCTGCGCTCAGCTCTCCTCGCCCTGCGGGGGCAGGTCCTTGATCACCTGCGGGTCGTTGTCGGTCTGGCCGACCTTCGACGCGCCGCCGGGCGATCCCAGTTCGACGAAGAAGTCCGCGTTGTGCTGGGTGTAACCACTCCACTGATCCGGGACGTCGTCCTCGTAGTAGATGGCCTCGACGGGGCAGACGGGCTCGCAGGCTCCGCAGTCCACGCACTCGTCGGGGTGGATGTACAGCATGCGTGCGCCCTCATAGATGCAGTCGACGGGGCACTCCTCGATACATGCCTTGTCTTTGATGTCGACACAGGGTTCGGCAATGGTGTACGTCACTGATGTCTCTCCTGTCCAGGGGGCTGCTGGTCGGTTGGGACCTGGGTGGGACCGCCGAGAAGCCGAAGCAAGTATGCGTTGCTCGTACCTGCACGATTGTCTCAGTGTGTCCTAACTCCGCGCGCCGCCCGGCACGGGTGGCGCGCGGTTACTGATACTAGACGTTGCACATACAAGTCGCCTAGTCGCATCTGGGCGTGTCTGGGCTCGTCGCAAGGTGCAACTAGTTGCATAGGACCGTCGGTATCACCTACGCTCCGGTCGTGGCCCTGCCCCACGCAATTCTGGTGTCGCTGAGCGAACAGACCGGTTCCGGCTACGAGCTGGCCAGGCGGTTCGATCGCTCGATCGGCTACTTCTGGGCGGCCACCCACCAGCAGATCTACCGGACCCTGCGGACCATGGAGGACGACGGCTGGGTCCACGTCGAGGTCGTCGCGCAACACGGCAAACCGGACAAGAAGGTGTACGGCGTCACCGACACCGGTCGCGACGCACTGTCCCAGTGGATCGGCCAGCCGCTGACCGGCCGGGGCAGCTCGGTGACCGACTCGCGAACGCGCGACCTAGCGGTGAAGATCCGCGGCGCCGCGTTCGGGGACGCCGACGCCTTGCGGACCCAGGTCACCGCCCTCCGCGACGAGCGAACCCACCTCCTCGACACCTACCTCGGTTTCGAGAAGCGGCAATTCCCCGACCCATCCGCACTGACGGGTCAGGCCCTGCACCAATACCTGGTACTCCGCGGCGGGATCCTCGCCGAGGAGGGCTCACTGCACTGGCTGGACGAAGTATTGACTGCCCTGGGAGGCAACCCCTGATGACGAATCCCTACCCGAACCTGTTGTCGCCCTTGGACCTCGGCTTCACCACCTTGCGCAACCGGGTGGTGATGGGCTCGATGCACACCGGCCTCGAGGATCGATCGCGCGACACCGATCGGCTCGCCGCCTACTTCGCCGAACGGGCGCGCGGCGGAGTCGGCCTCATCATCACCGGGGGCTACGCGCCCAATCGCACCGGATGGCTGCTGCCCTTCGCCGCGCAGCTGGTGTCCTCGTCAGAGGCTAGTAGGCACCGTCGCATCGCCGCGGCCGTGCACGACGAGGGCGGCAAGATCCTGCTGCAGGTGCTGCATGCGGGGCGCTATGCCTACCATCCCCTTTCGGTCAGTGCGTCGTCCATCAAGGCGCCCATCAACCCGTTCCGGCCCCGAGCGTTGCGCGACGTGGAGGGGACCATCGGCGACTTCGTGCGCTGCGCGCTGCTGGCCCGCGAGGCCGGCTACGACGGCGTCGAGATCATGGGCAGCGAAGGCTATCTGCTCAATCAGTTCCTGGCTCCGCGGACCAACAAGCGGACGGACGCGTGGGGCGGTACTCCGGAGAAGCGGCGCAGGCTGCCCGTCGAGATCGTGCGGCGCACCCGCGAAGCCGTGGGCCACGACTTCATCATCTGCTACCGGATGTCCCTGGCCGACTACGTCGATGACGGCCAGACCTGGGACGAAATCCTAGCCCTGGCAACCGAAGTCGAAGCCGCCGGAGCCACCATCATCAATTCGGGCATCGGCTGGCACGAAGCGCGGGTGCCCACCATCGTCACGTCGGTGCCCAACGCGGCATTCGTCGACGTGAGCAACACGCTGGCCGAACATGTTCGCATTCCGGTGGTGGCGTCCAACCGGATCAACATGCCGACCTCAGCCGAGCAGATCCTGGCCGACGGTGCCGTGCAACTGATCTCGATGGCCCGGCCACTGCTGTCCGACCCCGACTGGGTGAACAAGGCCGCCGCCGACGCAGCGGATGAGATCAACACGTGCATCGCCTGCAACCAGGCCTGCCTCGATCACGCCTTCGTGCACAAGACGGTGTCGTGCCTGCTCAATCCGAGAGCGGGTCACGAGACGACCCTCGTGCTCGGTCCGACGCGACGCACCAGAAGGGTGGCCGTCGTCGGCGCAGGGCCTGCCGGCCTGTCCGCTGCGGTGACCGCAGCCGAACGTGGCCACGCCGTAACGCTCTTCGAGGCCGGCACCACGATCGGCGGTCAATTCGACTTGGCGAGAAGGATTCCCGGCAAGGAGGAGTTCAACGAGACCATCCGCTACTACACCCGGATGCTCTCCAAGCACGGCGTGCAGGTGCGGTTGGGCACCCGCGCAGACGTCGACGTACTGGCGGGCTTCGACGACGTCGTACTCGCCACCGGCGTCACGCCGCGGATGCCAGACATCCCCGGCATCGACCACCCCATGGTCCTGTCGTACACCGACGCGATCCTCGGCACTCCGGTCGGCACACGCGTTGCCGTCATCGGCGCGGGCGGCATCGGATTCGACGTGAGCGAATTCCTGGTGACGGACCAATCGCCAACGCTCAACCTCAAGGAGTGGAGGGCCGAGTGGGGTGCGTTGAATCCACCCGACGCGCAGGGGGTGCGCGGCGGCCTCACCACCCCCATCGCGCTACCACCGGCGCGCGAGGTCTATCTGCTCCAGCGCACCAAGGGACCACAGGGCCGAGGACTCGGCAAGACGACCGGCTGGGTGCACCGCGCCTCGCTGAAGGCCAAGGGCGTCGAACAACTCTCGGGCGTCAACTACGAACGCATCGACGACGCCGGCCTGCACATCAGCTTCGGCTCCGATCACTCCGCCCCGCGGGTGCTCGCCGTCGACAACGTGATCATCTGCGCGGGCCAGGAGTCGGTCCGCGACCTCGAGGATGGGCTGCGCCGCAACGGAATCGAGCCGCACGTCATAGGAGGGGCCGACGTCGCCGCGGAGATAGACGCCAAGCGGGCCATCCGCCAGGGCACCGAACTCGCGGCCCGCCTCTAGGTACCTCCCCACCGCGATTTGTGCACGCGCAGTTGCGTTCATCGCTACTGCGCGTGCACAAATCGCATGGAACACTAGGCCTGCTTGAGCGCTTCGATCTCCAGGGTGATGGTGACCTTGTCGCCGACGACGGCGCCACCGGTCTCCAGCGGCATGTCGATGTCGATGCCGAAGTCCTTGCGGTTCACCACGACTGACGCCTCGAAGCCGGCGACCTCGCCGTGGCCCATGCCGGGGTTGACGCCGTTGAACTCGAGCTTGAGTGCGATCGACTTGGTCACGCCCTTGAGGGTGAAGTCGCCGTCGAGCACGTAGTCGTCGCCGTCGGCACGCACGCCGGTCGAGACGAAGGACGCCGTCGGGTACTGCTCGACGTCGAAGAAGTCAGCCGACTTCACGTGCCCGTCGCGCTGCTCGTTGCCCGTGTTCAGCGAATCGACGGCGATCTCGGCCGACACCGACGGGGTGCCGTCCTCCGCGACGACGATCGCGCCGCTGAAGGTGCCGAAGCTGCCGCGCACCTTGCTGACCACCAGGTGGCGCACGGAGAAGGTGATCGAGGAGTGGACGGGGTCGATGGCCCAGGTGCCGGTGCTCAACTGGTTCGCTACGGATGCGGTCATGTCTGGATCTCCTTGGCTCGGGGCCGGCCTTCCCGGCGCCTCACCATCACAAACGGACCGTAGTCCGATTTTGTTCCGGACCGCGGTCCGAATGATTCAGAGCAGTCCGGCCAACGCGTCGAGCGGCAGCCGGGGCGACCGATGCCCGTCGCGTCCGACCATGTCGTCGTTGACCACCAGCGCATTCAGCACCGCTTCCTCGACCGACTGGACGACGGCGGCGTAGAAGGCATCCATCCGACCCCACGGTATGAAGCTCAACGTGCCGAACTCGCCGTCCGCGGGCGGGTCGACCGGGAACTGACTCTGTAGACCGTCGGCCTCCGCGGTCGAGAACGCCAAGAAGATGTCACCGGAGAAGTGGCTTCCCGTCGTACCGGTCCGGGCGAGCCCCAGTGGCACGCGTCGGGCGAGCGCCTTGCACTGCCCCGGCAGCAGGGGAGCGTCGGTCGCGATGACGGCGATCACCGAGCCCGCACCGGGAGGTGCCCGCAGCCCCAGGTCCGCAGCGAACCAGTCGGAGTCCATCGGATTGTCGTCGGCGAGCAGCGGCCCCACGTGCCGGCCTGCCACGGTCAGCTCGTGACGGGAGCCGAAGTTCGCCTGCACGAACGCGGCGACGGTGAAGGCGTGCGCGCCGTAGTCGACCACCCGCGACGAGGTCCCGTTACCGCCCTTGAACTCATAGCAGTTCATCCCGGTGCCGCCCCCCACCGAACCCTCCGCGACCGGTCCCGAGGCAGCGGCATCGAGGGCAGCCTCGACGTGCTCGGGCCGCACGTGCGCGCCGTTGATGTCGTTGAGGTAGCCGTCCCAGGTCTCCCCGCACACCGGCAGCAGCCACTGCCGGGCAAGCTGAGGGCGGACCCGGTTCACCCAACTCACCACGCCCGTGTGAAGAGCGCCGATGGCATGCGTATTCGACAGCACCACAGGCAAATTGAACGCGCCGACCTCTTCGATCCAGGTGGTACCGGTCATCTCGCCATTGCCGTTGAGGGAATGCCAGCCCGCGGCACACGGCCGTCCGAGACCGTCGCGTCCACGCGGCAGGATCGCGGTGACGCCGGTACGTACCGGGCCAGCACCCACCGTGAGCGAGCCGTCCCCCTCGATCAGCGTGACCTCTCCGACTTCGAGTCCGGGAACGTCGGTGATCGCGTTGAGCGGACCGGGCCGACCGGTCAGCGGAATGGCGAGTCCGCGAGCGCGCGGGCGTCCGCCGGTGGTGTGGGTCCGAGGTGACGTCACCTCGGTCAACCCCGGCCACCCCACACGGCTTCGGCGCCCGAATGCCCGATCCGCACCACCGTCACGATCGACGAGACACCCACGACGAGAGCGACGACGGCAACGAGGACGCTCGCGACCTTCCGCGGCGCGTCGGACCGGCTCTCGAGGACGTGCAGTATCGCCAGGGCCACTGCGACCACCAGCAATGCAACGGAGAAGTAGATCATCCAATCGCCGCGCTCGGCGTGCTCGAGGAGGATCGGCCGCGGCTGGCCCCCGCTGTGAAGGAGCCACTCGCCCGCCTCGGTGGTCAGCGGCGTCAGCACCAACGTCACCGCGGCCAGCGCCAGGACCAGCCACACCAGGCGGCGACGGGCAGCGGGCCAGACAGCGGAGAGAATCTCGAGCAGGGCGACCAGCGGTGCGAGCACCACGATGGCGTGAACGAGCAAGGCATGCGCGGGGATGCCGGCGATGGTGGTCAACAAGAGTCGCTCCTGGGCTGGGCATGCGAAGGACGGGGTTGTCCCATGTATATACGTGCCGACACCGTGACGCGGTTCAAGCGCGCGATTGAGCCGCCTCGCCACGTGGCGGAGGGGTTAGGCGGCGAGAGGCGCGTAGGTGGTGGTGCGCTGGCGGGCCGGACGACCGATGCCGGAGGCGATCGCGACCAGCTCCTCCTTCGACTTCGCCGAACCGTTCTCGGAGCCGGCCATCCGGGAGATGGTCTCCTCCATCAGCGTGCCGCCGAGATCATTGGCGCCGCCGTTGAGCATCACCTGTGTGCGCTCGACGCCGAGCTTGACCCAGCTGGTCTGGATGTGATCGATCCGGCCGTGCAACATGATTCGAGCCAACGCGTGCACCGCACGGTTGTCGCGGTGCGTCGGGCCGGGTCGAGCTCCACCCGCCAGATACAGCGGGCTGGACTGGTGCACGAACGGCAGCGGCACGAACTCGGTGAAACCGCCGGTGCGGTCCTGGATGTCGCGCAACACGTTGAGGTGTCCTACCCAGTGCCGCGGGGTGTCGACGTGGCCGTACATCATCGTCGAGGATGAGCGCA